>JAKFGP010000002.1 GCA_021502835.1 Streptomyces thinghirensis | reverse complement strand
TCGATGGCGGCGGCTCCTGCCGGTGATCTACGGACTGAAGGAACTGGCCGCCGAGGGTTGGAATGGCCGGTACGTCGTGCCGATCACCGTCGGCCTGCTGTTCGCGGCGCTGTTCGTGCAGCGCCAGCGCACGTCGACCCCGCCGATGATCTCACCGTCCGTCTTCCCGCGGGCACGGCTTTCACCCCGGCCCTCGCGCTCAACACCCTTTGTCGGCCTTCGGGATGATGGGCTCGGCGTACTCACCACCCAGTACCCCCAGTCGGTCCTGGGCAAGAGCTCGCCGGAGGCGGCGCTGTGGAGCCTGCTGCCGTCGGTGCTCATCGGCGCCGCGCACCGGTCGCCCGCCCAGCTGGTCCAGCGGGGGGTCGAGCGCGCACGTCGTGACGGCCGGGTTCGTCATCGCTGCGGGCGGCTGGCTACGGACTGCTGGCCCCAGCCGGCACGGGAGACTCGCTGTGGCTGGTGCTGGCCGGGTCCGGCGTCCTCGCCGTCGGCATCGTCATCGTGATGTCCCAGCTCACCGACCCGGCCGTCAGCTCGGCGCCGGTCGAAAAGGCGGGGGCGGCGTCCTCCCCTGCTGGAGACCGGCACCGAGTTCGGCGGCGCCCTGGGCATGGCCGCCCTCGGCTCCATCGGAACCGCCCTCTACCCCCGCGCGGCATGCCGTCGGACGCGCCCGGGCTCCGGCCCAGGAGACGCGGCTGCGGCGCGTTGGCCGTCGCCGCCGAACTCCCCGGGCGCGCGGGGGCGCCCTGGCGACGGCGGCACGCGAGGCGTTCGACCGACGGCATGCAAGGCGCCGCGATCTGCGCGCCGCTGCTCGTCGGGGCGGGCGGGGCTGGCGGCGGCGGGGCTGCGACACATCAGGCTGCGCCCGGAGGTGCCCACGGAAAACGCCGAACAGGCTGATCGAGTCAGCCCGTCCGGCGTTTGAGGACGAGCCCGTTCAGGGCGAACGTGGGGCCCGGGGCGGGAGCCCCCGGGCACGCGTAAATGTCAGACGAGGTTCACTGACCGGCCGACGTGGCCCCGATCTCCGCCGCGACCTTCGGCCAGCACCCCGGAGGGCACCGTGTCGTCGACGGTCAGCACGGCCAGCGCCCGCCGCCGACCGTCGCGCGCGGGGCGACCCGCATGCCGGCGATGTTGATGCCGGCCTCGCCGATGACGCGGCCGACGGTGCCGACGACGCCGGACGGTCCTCGTAGCGCAGGACGACCATGTGGTCGGCGAGGGCGAGGTCCACGCCGTACTCGCCGACGGTGACGATCTTCTGAGGCGCTCCCGCCGGCCAGCGTGCCGGGCTTCCACCCTCTCGCCGTCCGAGAGGGCGCCGCGCACGGTGACGACGTTGCGGTGCTCCGGGGACCTTCGAGCTGGTGGTCAGCCGACCTCGCCGCCGCGCTCCTGCGCGACGCGGGCGCTGACGTAGCCACCGCGTCGACGACGTCCTCGCCACGCCCTTGAGCGCGGAGAGCTCCAGCACCTTCACGTCGTGCTGGGTGATCTCGCCGTAGACCTCGACGTCGAGGCGGACGGCGACCCGCTGGCCAGCGCGCGGTGAAGATGCGGCCGAGGCGCTCGGCGAGCGGCAGACCCGGCTTGACGTCCTCGGCGACACCGCCCTGGACGTTGACCGCGTCGGCACCAGCTCACCGGCGAGGGCGAGGGGCGGACGGGATTCCATGACGGCGATGCCGGTTCGGGCCTCGTCGGTGGAGGCGCCGAGGTGCGGGTGCAGACCACCGGGGTCGATGGAACGCGGTGAGTCGGGCATCGGCTCCGGCGTACACGTCCAGGCCCGGCGCTCGCGCCGCCCTCCCTCAGCGCCGAGTACGCGCCTCCGTCGACGACGCCGCCGCGCGCGCGGCGGCGCGTTGGACGATGCGGTCGGCTTGACCGCGCGCGCCTGTCGCCGATCAGGCCGAGGGCTGGGTCTTCGGCAGGTGGACGGTGATGGAGCGGAGACTCGAGCAGCCTCGTCCAGCGACAGCACCTTGACGCCATCTGCGGCCCGCGCGGCCGCACGTAGGGGGTCGTAGGCGAGACCTCATACCGAAGGCCGACAAGGCGCTGCGCGACGAGGGCGCCGTTGCGGCCGGAGGCCGACGTGACACCGAGGGTCTTCTCGGTTGACGCCGGTGTACTGCTGGCGTTCCACTCGCCGTTCTTGAGCGCGGCGCCGGCCTGCGGATGTTGCGGGCGGTGGCGACGATCAGGCCGCAGGCCAGCTCGGCGGCGGTCACGATGTTGGAGGTCGGGCGTTGGACACCATCACGCCTGCCTTGCGGCGGCGGAGACGTCCACGCCGTCCAGGCCGACACCGGCGCGCGGGCGACGACCTTAGCTTCTTCGCGGCGGCGATGGCCTCGGCGTCGACCTTCGGTCGCGGAGCGGACCAGGATCGCGTCCACGTCGGCGATGGCGGGAAGTTCGGCCTGGTCCGCGCCGGTTGCATGGCGGGATCTCGAGTCGGGCAGTGCGTCCACGTCGCGGGAGCTCTTCAGCGATGAGTACGACAGGTTTCGAGTCCGTGAGTCCTCAAAGTCGCGGACGGCCGTCCCGACAGGCCGCAGGCGGTGAGGGTTGGTGGCCGCGTGGAAGACGCCGCGCGTGGGCCCGACGCGCATGTTGTGCAGCAGTCTAGTGGCGCGGTGCAGGGCGTCCTGCGCCTCTGCGGAAGGATCACCCGGAAGTGGCTGTACAGGGTGGCCAACGAGAATCCGCTCCGGCGTTTGAGAGCGGTCCGGGTGGAGCCCGCGAGGCCCGGACTGGCGGCACCGTCGCGGAGCGTTCGTACGCTCCCTCGTCGACCCAGCTCACGAGCTTGCGCAGCTCTCCGGTCGCCCCAGCAGGTGCTCGGAGTCCTGCCGCTTGTACTCGCGGCTGTGGCCTCTTCAGACCGCCGTGGTACTCGTCCATCCAGTTCTTGGCGAACGTGCCGTCCTGGATCTCGGCGAGGACCTTCTTCATCTCGGCCTTGGTGGCGTCGGTGATGATCGACGGAGCCGGTGACGTAGTGTCGCCCCACTCGGCGGATACCTCGGAGATCGACCAGCGCATCTTCTCCAGGCCGCCCTCGTACACCAGGGTCCACGATCAGGCTTCAGCTCGTGCAGGCACTCGAAGTAGGCGATCTCCGGCTGGTAACCGGCCTCGGTCAGGGTCTCGAAGCCCGCCTTGACCAGCGCGGCCGTGCCACCGCAGAGGACGGCCCTGCTCGCCGAAGAGGTCGGTCTCGGTCTCCTCGGTGAAGGTCGTCTTGATGACGCCGGCGCGGGTGCCGCCGATGCCCTTGGCGTACGTCAGGGCCAGCCAGCTCGAAGCCGCTGCCCGTGGCGTCCTGCTCGACGGCCGCGATACAGGGAACTGCCGCGGCCCTCCTCGTACTGACGGCGCACCAGGTGGGCCCGGGCCCTTCGGGGCGACCATGCAGACGTCCATGCCGGCCGGCGGCTTGATGAAGCCGTAGCGGATGTTCAGGCCGTGACCGAAGAACAGGGCGTCGCCGTCCTTCAGGTTGTCCTGATGTGCTCCTCGTAGACCTGGGCCTGGATCGGGTCCGGGACGAGGATCGTGATGACGTCGGCCTCGGCGGCGGCCTCGGACGGGCTCACACGCGCAGGCCCTGCTCCTCGGCCTTGGCCTTGACTTGAGCCCTCGTGCAGACCGACGCGCACGTCGACACCCGAGTCACGGAGCGACAGCGCGTAGGCGTGGTGGCCCTGGCTGCCGCACCCGATGACCGCAAGACCTTAGGCCCTGGATGATGGACAGGTCGGCGTCGGCGTCGTAGAAACAGCTCGGCCACTGGGTTCTCTCCTTGTGTGCAGGTGTTGCGTCCCACCGTATGCCGGTGAGGGGAAGGGAAGTTTCGGGGTCTCGGGATGCGGGCGGCCGGTGGTGTTCGCGACCGCCCGTTTCCGTCGTTATGCGGACCGGTCGAGTGCGCGAAGCGAGCGGTCCCGTGATCGAACGGCGCTGCGGCCCATGGCGATCGTGCCGGGACTGGACGAGTTCCTTGATGCCGTACGGCTCCAGCATCTTGAGCATGGCGGACAGCTTGTCGCTAGCTGTTTGTGGCCTCGATGGTGACGGCCTTCCGGGGAGGGCGTCGACGGTCTTGGCGCGCGGAACAGCTGGACGATCTCGACGATCTGGGAGCGCGTCTGCCCAGGCCGTCGGCGCGCACCTTCACCAGGACGAGTTCGCGCTGGACCGCCTGGGTGGGCCCAGCTCGACGATCTTGAGCACGTTGACCAGCTTGTTGAGCTGCTTGGGCGACCTGCTCCAGCGGAACTCCTCGACGCTCACCACGATGGTGATGCGGGAGATGTCGGGGTGCTCGGTGACGCCGACGGCGAGCGAGTCGGATGTTGAAGCCGGCGCGGGGAGGAGGAACAGGGCGGCGATCCGGGCGAGGATGCCGGGCGTGTTCTCCACCAGGACAGGCGATGTGCTTGGACATGATCTCTGGGTCTCTCTCGCTCAGTCGTCTTCGTTGTCGCGAAGTCAGGCGAGACGTCGGGCAGCCCATGATCTCGTCGTTGGAGGTGCGGCGGCGACCATAGGCCAGACCATCGCGTCCTCGTGGACGATGAAGTCGGCAACAAACAGGCTGGTCGTTGATCGAGTTCGCCTCTTCGATAACCTTGTCGGAGACCGGCGGGGTCCTCGCAGCGGATGGCGTAGCAGCCCATGGCCTCCGACAGCTTCACGAAGTCGGGGACCCGGGTCGCGGGCGTCAGGTTGACGTCCTCGGGGCCGGAGTGCAGCACCGTGTTGAAGTAGCGCTGGTTGTAGAACAGGGTCACCACTGGCGAGACCATCCGGGGGCGCCGTTGTTGATGACGGCGACCTTGATCGGGATGTTGTTAAAGGCAGGTGGCGAGTTCCTGGTTGGTCATCCTGGAAGCAGCCGTCGCCGTCGATCGCCCAGACGGTCTGCTCGGGCGCGCCGGCCTTGGCGCCCATGGCGGCCGGGACGGCGTACCCCATGGTTCCGGCGCCGCCGAGTTCAACCAACTGGCGGGCCGCTCGTACTGGACGAGTACGCAGCCCACATCTGGTGCTGGCCGACGCCGGCCGCGAAGATCGACCTGGTCGTCGGGCGCAGAGCTGCCCGATGCGCTCGATGACCTGCTCCCGGGAGAGCGAACCGTCCTCGAACAGTCGTAGCCGAGGTGAACATGTCGCGCCAGCGGCTTCAGGTCCTTCCACCAGGGCTGTAGTCGCCGGTGTTGCCCTCGCTGTCTCCTTCTGGACGGCCTGCACGAGGTCGGCGATGACCTCCCGGGCGTCGCCGACGATCGCACGTGGCGGCGCGGTTCTTGCCGATCTCGGCCGGGTCGATGTCGGCGTGGACGATCTTGGCGTACGGGGCGAAGCTGTCCAGCTTGCCGGTGACGCGGTCGTCGAGCGGGCTCCGAGGGCGACGATCAGGTCGGCCTTCTGCAGCGCGGTGACGGCGGTGACCCACGTGCATGCCCGCATTCCCAGTGCAGCGGGTGGCGTCGGGGAACGCGCCGAGCGCCATCAGGGTGGTGGTGACGGGCGCTCCGGTGAGTTCGGCGAGGACCTCAGCTCGGCGGTGGCCCGCGCCTTGAGGACGCCGCCGCCGACGTAGAGCACGGGCGCTTCGCGGCGGTGATGAGCTTGGCGGCCTCGCGGATCTGCTTGGCGTGCGGCTTGGTGACCGGGCGGTAGCCGGGCGAGGTCCATGACCGGCGGCCAGGAGAAGGTGGTCTTCTGGAGGGCGTCCTTGGCGATGTCGACCAGGACCGGGCCCGGGCGGCCGGTGGAGGCGATGTGGAACGCCTGCGCGATCACCCGGGGGATGTCCTCGGCCTTGGTGACGAGGAAGTTGTGCTTGGTGATCGGCATGCTGATGCCGACGATGTCGGCCTCCTGGAAGGCGTCCGTGCCGATCGCCTTGGAGGCGACCTGGCCGGTGATCGCGACCATCGGCACTGAGTCCATGTGCGCGTCGGCGAGCGGCGTGACCAGGTTGGTGGCGCCGGGTCCCGAGGTCGCCATGCAGACGCCCACCTTCCCGGTGGCCTGCGCGTAGCCCTCGGCCGCGTGGCCGGCGCCCTGCTCGTGGCGGACCAGGACGTGACGCACCTTGGCCGAGTCCATAGCGGGTCGTACGCCGGAAGGATGCACCCGCCGGGGATGCCGAATACCGTGTCGGCGCCGACCTCCTCGAGAGAGCGGATGAGGGCCTGCGCACCCGTGACGTGCTCGGGGGCGGACTGTCCTCCGGATCGGGGCCGCGGCTGCGGGTGATGGGCCCCGGTGGCCTGCTCGGTCATCGGCATTCTCTTCTCGATGCTGAGGGTTTTTTGCGAGGTTTCGGGCGGTGTGTGGCTGTTGCTCAGCGGTGCTGGTGCAACAAAGCCCTCGTGCCATAAGGCAAGCGAGGGGAGCGCGCCGGGTGTGGGTCGCGGGGAGTCCGGGGTGGTCCGGACGTCACCTGCTCAGCCGACGCGCTTTCCAAGTACGAGAATTCGGGTGCGCATGGCACTCGACCTTCCTCCCGGCACGCCCCCACTGTCAAGTGGGTGGGACGGGAGTCTCATTATGTGAGCGCAAAGACGTGCCACCACGCAGGACAGTCGGAAGCCCGGAGGTGACGCCCGCTAAGCGCCGGTTCGGCCGGTCCGTGCGGCACCGGGTAGTGGCCGGTTTTGAGCGCTCTGCAGCAGCCGGTACTCGTCCAGCGGCCCGGAGAACGCCCACGCCGTGCGTACAGCCCACTGCGCGCAGGGCGACGATCTGCTCGGGCAGGTCACCCCGTCGGCCACGGACTTCAGCCCGGGTCGGTGGCGATGCGCAGCAGACCACTGGTGATCTTGTGCAGCCGCGCCGACTCCACGACGCCCCCGATCAGGCCGCGGTCGAGCTTGGAGGACGTCCACGGGGAGGCGCCGGAGCGCGGTGATCGCCGCGTAGCCGTTGCCGAAGCCGTCCAGGGCGATGCGGACGCCGACCCTTCTGCAGGGCGTTCAGCCGGCGGTCCAGCTCCGTCCAGGCCGACCCGTGGGTCGATGTCCGACAGTTCGATCACAAGTGAGCCGGGTGGCAGTCCGTGCCGGGTCAGCAGGGCCTCCACCGATCCCAGCGGCATGGAGCGGTCCAGCAGCCGACGGGCGCCGATGCGTATGGCGACGGCCGACGACAGCCCGGCCGCCGCGCGTTCGGCGGCCTGCTCGACGGCCTCCTGGAGCACCCAGCGGTCCAGTTCGGCGGTCTTGTCGCCGTCCTCGGTCACGCGCAGGAACTCGGCGAGGTGAACAGCACCCCCTGGGAGGAGCGCCAGCGCGGCCCGGGCGCAGACCGACGTGATCCGGCCGTCCGTCCAGGGAGACCACCGGCCGGTGGAGCAGCGCGAACTCGCCGTCGTGCAGCGCCGCCCGCAGGCGCGTGGCCAGCTCGGCCTTGCGGCCGCGACGTCCTGCTGCATCTGAAATCGGTACAGCTCGACGCGTCCCTTGCCGCCCGCCTTGGCGCGGTACATCGCGAGGTCGGCGTTGCGCAGCAGCTCGCCCGCGCCGAGGCCCGGTTCGGCGAAGGCGACCCCGATGGAGGCGTTGACACGGACATCGTTGCCGTCGATGAGGTAGGGCTGCGAGAGCGTCATCCTGAGACGGTCGGCGAGTTCCAGGATGTGACCTCGCGGGCGGCCCGGTCCCGGGCGCCGTCCCCGACGATCAGGGCCGCGAACTCGTCGCCGCCCAGCCGGGAGGCGGTGTCCCCCTTGCGGACGGCCTCGTGGAGTCTGCGAGCGGCCTGCACGAGCAACTCGTCGCCGGCCTGGTGCCCGATGGTGTCGTTGACGGCCTTGAAGCCGTCGAGGTCGATGAAGAGCACCGCCGTACCGCGCAGGGGAGCGCGCGCGGTCGGAGGCACGGCGGCCGGACAGGGCCTGCTGGACGCGCCGGGTGAACAGGGCGCGGTTGGGCAGGTCGGTCAGCGGGTCGTGTTCGGCGTTGTGCTGGAGCTGCGCCTGGAGGCGGACTCTCTCGGTCACGTCCCGGCTGTTGAAGATCAGGCCCCCGTGGTGGCGGTTGACGGTGGACTCGACGTTGAGCCAGCCGCCGTCCCCGGGCGGAAGCGGCACTCGATACGCATGGTGGGCTCCTCGACCGGGCTCGCGGCGAGGAACCGAGCGTACCTCGTGCACCACGCAGCCGAGGTCCTCCGGGTGGATGAGACCGGCCAGTTCGCTGCCCAGAGTTCCTCGGCGGGGCTTCCGTAGACCCCGGCGGCGGCCGGGGAGACGTATCGGAGGATGCCGTTGGGCGCGGCGATCATGATGACGTCGCTGGAGCCCTGTACCAGGGAGCGGAAGTGGTTCTCCTTCTGGGCCAGTTCCTGGGTGAGGGTGATGTTGTCGAGCAGCATGATGCCCTACCGAACGGACCAGCGCGAGCACCACGGTGCCGCCGGTCAGCAGCACCACGCAGTCGACGCTGCGGCCGTTGAGCACGTTGTAGAGGATGCCCAGGGTGCAGACCGCGGCGGCGAGTACGGCGTGAGCGCGGCCAGCGACCCGGCGATGGGCCGGGAGGCCGGAAAGCGGCCGCGCTCGCTCCCGGGCGCGGGCGCCGGCGCGGGCCGGTGACCGGTGCCGCGCTGCCCGGGCAGGTGTTCGCGCACCACGCGTGTGCCCGCCGGGTCCTTCCTCGGCCGACGGCCGCCCGTGCCGGGACGCGGCCCAGGGGGCGTACGCGAGCAGCAGTGAGCCGGCGAACCAGCCGGCGTCGAGCAACTGGCCGGAGCGGTAGTTGTTATGCAGCAGCGGTGAGGTGAACAGGGCGTCGCAGACCGCCGTCAGGGCAGGCGCCGATGGCGGGTGTTGACCGCGGACCGGCAGACCGGCGACCGGAAGTGCAGGGCGAGCACCATGCTGACGAAGGCGATGTCGAGCAGCGGGTAGGCCACCGAGCGCGCGGAGTGCGCGCACGGTGGCCGCCCCGGCCTTCGCCGCCTGGGCGAGCGCCAGGCTCCCGCCGAGGGTCGGCAGCGAACCGCCGATCAGCCAGGCGTCAGGCCCAGGCAGATCCAGCCGGCGCCTTCGTCACCGGCCGCTTGGCCAGCACCAGCAGCCCCACGATGGCGGGCGGCGCGAAGCACAGAAGGAACAGGTCCGCGTAGCTGGGGCTGGGCACCGGCTGCCGCAGGACGACCTCGTACCACCCCAGACCAGGTTGCCCAGGGACGCCATCGCCGAGGAGAGGGCGAACAGCAGCCAGGCCGGCCGGAACCGGACCCGGGGCCCACGGGCGTAGAGGAGGCAGGAGAGCCGGCGGCGCCGCGGCGGCGCTCAGCCCGAAGTCACCCATGATCTGGCAACGTGGTCGAACCCCAGCCGAGCGCGGAACGACGGCGTATGCCGCGCAGACCCGAGCCAGCACGAGCGACGGACGAAGGTCGGTCCGCCGGCGGCGGCCGACGGCGGGGCAGCAGCGGCCGGGGCGGGCTGCGTCCGCAGCGCTCCGTCCAGAGTCGGCACGGGGGGCGGCGGACTCACCGAGCCTCCGGTCCGCCGCCCCCGTGTCCGCGGGCCCGGTGCGGCGGCTGGCCTGCCTCTTGCGGCCGCTCGGCCGGCGGTGGTGAGGCCCGCACCGGCCGGTGGCGGCGCCGGGCTCGCCGTGCTGACCCCGTCTGCGCTGGTCGTGGTCGTGCGCCAGGGTCGCCGGCGGCGGCGCTTCGCCGCGTCGGGTTGTTCGTCCACAGGCCGTGCATCGCCCGTGCGCCCCCTCACAGTCTGAGATGTCCATCCCCGGCGCCGAACCGTGCGCGGCGCATCCCCTGTCGGACGATACACCAGTCTCGTCACTCAGGGACATAGGTTCTCTACGCTCCGTAGACGACCAGCGGATATGCGCGTACCCACCGCATCCGGGGAGTTGCGGAGGGTACCTGAAACGGATTACGCGCCCGTCGTCAGGATCACGTTGCGCAACGGCTCCTGGTTCACGAAACGGCTCAACTGGTCCACCATCAGCCGCTTTGGCGCGTGGCGGGAACGCGGAGGTCGGCCCGCCGGCGTGCGGGCTGGATGACTATGCCGGGAGCATGCCACAGGGGTGGCCCGGCGGCAGCGGTTCGGGGTCGGTCACATCGAGGGCGGCGGTGAGGCGCCCGCTCTCCAGTTCGGCGAGCAACGCCTTCGTGTCGACGACGGGGCCGCGCGCGACGTTGACGAGCAGGGCGCCGTCCTTCATCCGGGCCAGGAAGTCCGCGTTGGCCAGGCCGCGGGTGGCCTCGGTGAGCGGCGTGGAGATGACGACGACGTCCGCCTCCGGGAGCAGGGCGGGGAGTTCGGTGAGCGGATGCACCGGACCGCGCGCCGTGGTGCGGGCGGAGCGCGCGACGCGCACCACCGGCGCGACCTCGAAGGGCGCGAGCCGGTCCTCGATCGCGGCGCCGATCGGGCCGTACCCGACGATCAGCACCTTCCGGTCGGCGAGCGCCGGCCGGAACCCGCCGAGCCACTCGCCCCGGTCCTGCGCCCGGACGAAGTCGGGGACGCCGCGCAGCGACGCCAGGATCAGGGCCAGGGTGAGTTCGCGGTGCTGGCCTCGTGCACGCCGCGCGCGTTGCACAGCCGTACGCCTGCGGGCAGGTGCCCCAGCCCGGGCTCCACGTGGTCGATGCCGGCGGAGAGCGTCTGGACGACCTGGACGGGCGCGCATGTCCGGCAGCGGGCGTATGCCGATCCCGCTGGGCTTCATGTAGGGGACGACGTAGAACGCGCAGTCGGCCGGGTCGGCGGGGAAGTCCTCCTCGCCGTTCCAGTAGCGGTGGGCGGGGCCCTCGGGGAGGCCCTCGATCTCGTCCGGCGGGATGGGCAGCCACACGTCAGGGTCATGGTCGGGAGGCTATGTCAGGGGCGCGGAAGGGCAGAGGTTAGGTTGGGTGGCCTGACGAGGAGAGGTCACGACCGGTGGAGCGCAGGACGATCGGCGCGACGGCGCTCGCGGTGGGGGCCGTCGGACTGGGTTGCATGCCGATGAACTGGGCGTACAGCGCGTCGCGGCAGCGGGGAAGAGTCGGTCAGGGCGGTGCACCGGGCCCTCGACCTGGGTGTCTCCCTGCTGGACACGGCGGACATGTACGGCCCGTTCACCAACGAGCTGCTGCTGGGACGGGTGCTGAAGGAGCGGCGGTCCGACGCCTTCGTGTCGACCAAGGTCGGCCTGCTGGTGGGTGATCAGCACATCGTGGCCAACGGCCGCCCCGGCTGTGTGAGACGTGCCGTGCGACGCCTCGCTGCGCCGGCTGCAGACGGACGTCATCGACCTCTACCAGCTGCACCGTGCCGATCCCGAGATACCCGTCGAGGGGACCAGGGGCGCGATGGCGGAGCTGGTCCGGGCCGGGAAGGTACGGGCCCTCGGGCTCTGCGAGGTCGGCGCGCGGTCGGCCCGGCGTCCGGGTGCCCAGCTGCACGACGCCACGATCCGGCAACTGGAGCGGGTGCAGCAGGTCTTCCCGGTGAGCGCGGTGGAGGCGGAGCTGTCGGTGTGGTCGCCGGAGGCGCTGCGGACGCTGCTGCCGTGGTGCGTGACGCGCGGTGTCGGTTTCCTCGCCGCGATGCCGCTCGGCAACGGCTTCCTGACCGGGACGCTGACCCCCGGGCAGGGTTTCGAGCCGGAGGACCTGCGCGCCCGGCACCCCCGCTTCACCGCCGAGATGATGGCGGCCAACCAGCCGATCGTGGCCGGCCTGCGCCGGATCGCGGCCCGGCACGGTGACGGGGTCACACCGGCCCAGGTGGCGCTGGCCTGGGTGCTGGCGCAGGGAAAGCACGTGGTGCCGGTGCCGGGGACCAAGCGGGAACGCTGGGTGACCGAGAACGCGGGGGCGGCACGGCTGCGGCTGACCGAGCGGGATCTGGCCGAGGTGGGTGAGCTGCCGGCGGCGCAGGGGTCGTGGGAGTGACGCGCGCGCGATTGCCGGGTTCGGGATTCGGCGATCGGGAACTCGGAGGCGCGTGCGGTGTATGACAAGGAGAAGCCGCCGCGTCGAAGGGACCATGATCGTGCAACGTCGAGCCGTGACGGCCGTGTTGGCCACCGCCGCCCTGCTGCTGACGGCGGGCTGCTCCTCCGACGACGGGGACCCGTCGGGCGCGGACGCGAGCACCTCCCCGAGCAATACGGCGGCGCAGTCGCCGCCCTCGCGCTCGGCCACGAGGAGACACCGCCCGCGAAGGGCTCCGTGGAGGTCGATCCGTACGGTCACCACCGGGCTGCAGAGCCCCTGGGGCCTGGCTCCGCTGCCGGGCGGTGACCTGCTGGTCTCCTCCCGCGACGAGGCCACGGTCACGCGGGTCGACGAGAAGACGGGCAAGAAGACGGAGCTGGGCGAGGTGCCCGGGGTGTCTCCGGCCGGCGAGGGCGGCCTGCTCGGCATCGCCCTCTCCCCCGACTACGCCTCGGACCGGATGGTCTACGCGTACTTCACCTCGGCCTCCGACAACCGCATCGTCCGCATGCGGTACGACGAGAAGAGGCCGGCCGGTGAGCAGCTGGGCGCGCCGGACACGGTCTTCCGGGGCATCCCCAAGGGCGTCGTCCACAACGGCGGGCGGATCGCCTTCGGCCCCGACAAGATGCTCTACGCGGGCACCGGCGAGAGCGGTGACACGGGCCTGTCCCAGGACAAGGAGTCCCTCGGCGGGAAGATCCTGCGGATGACGCCGGACGGCGACCCGGCGCCCGGCAACCCCTTCCCCGACTCCGCGGTGTACTCGTACGGCCACCGGAACGTGCAGGGGCTGGCCTGGGACGACGAGCAGCGGCTGTTCACCGCGGAGTTCGGTCAGGACACCTGGGACAGCTGAACGCGATCAAGCCGGGCGACAATTACGGCTGGCCGGAGGCGGAGGGCGAGTCCGACGGCTCGGAAGTTCCACGACCCGCTCGCCCAGTGGAGCACCGACGAGGCCTCCCCAGCGGCATCGCCCACGCCGAGGGCTCCGTGTGGATGGCGGGTCTGCGCGGCGAGCGGCTGTGGCGCGTCCCGCTGAAGGGCACGGAGGCCGCGGCCGATCCGCAGGCGTTCCTGGAGGGCGAGTACGGGCGGCTGCGCACGGTGGTCCCGGCGGGCGGCGACAAGCTGTGGCTCATGACCAGCAACACGGACGGCCGGGGCGACGCGAAGGAGAGCGACGACCGGATCCTGGAGCTGCGGGTGACGTAGCCCGCGCCGTCACTCTCCTCCGCCTCCGTGGGGCGCGGGAGGTGGACGACGACCTTGCCCGAGGTGAGGTCTATCGGGCCGTGGCCAGGGTCGCCGTCGCCGACGTCCTCGCGGGTCAGTTCCAGACGGTTCTGCTCGTCGCTGGTGTGCTTGCGTCCGGGGGAGAAGAGTTCCTCGAATGCGTTGAACACGGAGCCTCCGTCGGTCGGCGTCCCCTTACAGCGTATGCCTCACTCCGTGGAACGTGACGTAGCCGTCCGGCCAGGAACAGCGCCAGCCGGTGGGCCACCGCCGCCGCCTCGCCCCGGCCGGAGACGCCGAGCTTGGCCAGGATGTTGGAGACGTGGACGCTGGCCGTCTTCGGGGAGATGAAGAGTTCCCTCGGCTATCTGCCGGTTGGTGCGGCCGTCGGAGACCAGGCGCAGGACGTCGCGTTCCCGGCTGGTGAGGCCGAGGGCCTCGGCACGGTCGGCGGGGGCGGCCGGTTCGGTGGCCGGTCCGGTGGCGCGGCCTAGCGGGAGGCAGGCGCGCTGGGCGAGCCGGCCGACCGCGTCGGCCAGCGGCCGGGCACCGAGGTGGTCGGCGACCGTGCAGGCCAGGCGGAGCAGTTCCGTCGCGCGGGCGCGCTCGTCCTCGCCGCCGGTCTCCAGGAGGCGCCGGCCAGCCGGTGCCGGACACGGGCGAGTTCGTAGAGGCCGCTCCAGGGCGTTCGAAAGCGGTGACCGCCTCCGACCAGGTGCCCGGGGTGTCGCGGCCCTCGGCGCGGTGCAGTTCGGCGCGGACCCACTTCTCGTGGGCGAGCCAGACAGGGGCGCCGGTGGTGAGCGACTTGGCGGCCTCGGTGAGGCGTTCGAGGACCTCGGTGCGGCCCTCCTCGGCGGCCGGCAGGCCGCGGGCGTCGGCCTCGGCCTCGGCCGCGAGCAGCAGCAGGGGCCAGGCGTAGCGCTGGGTGCCGGGCGGGAAGCCCTCGTCCAGGACCCGGGCCAGTTCGGCACGGGCGTCCGGGAAGGCGGCCCTCGGCGGCGGCGAGACCCAGGGCGCAGGCGGCCAGCGGCAGCCGGTACTGCGGCATGGGGTCGAGTACGCCGTAGGCGGAGCGCGCCTCGGCGAGTTGTCCGGCGGCCTCGGCCGTCTCGCCGCGGGCGAGCGCGACGACGGCCCGCTAAGGGCGGCGCCCGCGCGAGGTGCGGCACCGCGGCCCGGGGCACCCGGACAGCGCCGCGGCTTCGAGCGCCTCGTCCCAGCGGCCCAGGGAGATGAACGACTCGGAGAGGTTGGCCCACACCCAGGCCTCGGACTCCAGCAGGCCCATCCGCCGGGTGAGTTCGACGCCCTCGCGCAGGATGCCGACCGCCTCCTCGAGCGGCCGACGCCCTCAGGACGGAGGGCAGGTTGATGTGGCTGCGGGCCACCACGGCGGACCGTCCCTGCGCCACCACCAGGTCCCTGACCTGGTACAGCTCCGCGCAGGCCCGCGTCGATGTGCCCCGCGTCGACCATCAGGCCGCCCAGGGTGAGCCGGGCGTTCAGCTCGATGTCGTCGGCGCCCACCATGCGCGCGTACTCGACGGCCCGCTCGGCGGCGGTGACCGCCTCGGGGCCGGGATTGTGCAGCATCGACCAGTTGGCGGCCATGGCGAGCACCTCGGCGTGCACCTCGGAGGGCGGCAGGCCGCGGACCAGTTCCTGGGCGATGCCCAGCTCGCGCCAGCCGTCGCCGCGGCCCTGTGCCTGGACCAGCAGCGAGCGCTGTGTCCAGAACCAGGCGGCGCGCTGCGGGTCCCGGCCGCTCGTACTCGTCCCGGCCCCCGCTTCCTGCTCCTCCTCCAGCAGGCGCAGCGCCCGCTTGGTGATCTTCATGGCGCGCTCACGCTCCCCGCACAGCCGCCCGGCGACGGCGGCCTCGGCCATCAGGTCCAGGTAGCGCAGGGGCTTGGTGGCCGGGTCGCAGCCTGCAGGGCGGGTAGACCTCGGTGTAGTCGACTGGGCGCAGGGCCGCGCGTACGTCGTCGGGCACCGAGTCCCACAGTTCCATCGCGCGCTCGAGGAGCCGGAGTTGCTCCGGAGTAGGCGTGGCGGCGCCGGGCCTCCACGGAGGCGTCCAGGACGGCGGGCAGGGCCTTGTGCCGCGTCGTGGGCGTGGTACCAGTAGCTGGCCAGGCGCATCACCCGCTCGGCGGCGGGCACCAGCGTCGGATCGGCGTCGAGGGCTTCGGCGTAGCGGCGGTTGAGGCGGGAGCGCTCGCCGGGGAGCAGGTCGTCGCCGACCGCCTCGCGGACCAGGGAGTGGCGGAAGCGGTAGCCGTCGCCGTGGGGCGCGGGGAGCAGGATGTTGGCGTTCACGGCGGCCCGCAGTGCCTCGATGAGGTCGTCCTCGGCGAGCCGGGCGACGGCGGCGAGCAGCCGGTACTCGACGGTCGAGCCGCCCTCGGCGACGATCCGGGCGACCCGCTGCGCGCTCTCGGGCAGGGCTTCGACGCGGACCAGGAGCAGGTCGCGCAGGAGTCGGTGAGGCCGGTGCAGCACCCCTCGTGGGCGGCGACGGCGAGTTCCTCGACGAAGAAGGCGTTGCCGTCGGAGCGTTCGAAGATCTCGTCGACCTGGAGCGGGTCGGGTTCGTGGGCGAGGATGCCGGCGATCTGGCGGCCCACCTCGTCCCGGGTGAAGCGGCCGAGTTCGAGGCGGCGGACGGTGCGCAGCCGGTCGAGTTCGGCGAGCAGGGGGCGCAGCGGGTGGCGGCGGTGGATGTCGTCGGAGCGGTAGGTGGCCAGGACGACGAGGCGGCCGGTGCGCAGGGTGCGGACGAGGTACGCGATCAGGTGGCGGGTGGAGGCGTCGGCCCAGTGCAGGTCCTCCAGGACGAGGACGACGGTGTGCCGGGCGGCGACGCGTTCCAGCAGGCGGGCGGTGAGTTCGAAGAGGCGGGCCATGCTCTCCTCGTCGTGCCGGCCGCCACCGCCCGGGGCGCTCTCGCCCAGTTCGGGCAGCAGCCGGGCCAGTTCCTCCTCCTGTCCGGCGGCAGCGGTGGCCAGTTCTCCGGGGAGTTGGCGGCGCAGGGCGCGCAGCGCGGTGGAGAAGGGTGCAAGGGCAGGCCGTCGGCGCCTATCTCGACGCAGCCGCCCAGCGCGACGACGGCGTCCTGCCCGCGCGCGGCGGTGGCGAACTCCTCGACGAGGCGGGTCTTGCCGACCCCCTGCCTCACCGCCGAGCAGAAGTGCCTGCGGCTCGGCGGCGTCGGCGCGCACGAGCGCGTCCTTCAACGTGTCCAGTTCGCCGGCACGGCCGACGAACACGGGACTGACGGACCTGGTCTCCACGGAAGCGAGCATCGCACGCGGGTCCGACAGTGGGGCATCGGTTTTCGGGAGGTGGACGGCGGTGGCGACGACGGCGGGGAGGGCGGCCGTGCGGCCGCCCTCCCCGGTCCCCCCGCTCATGCCGCTCACGCGGCCCGGGTGAACCGGTGCCGCCGGAAGCGGAAGCTATGGCTCTCGGTCTCGGCGGTGTTCCTGGCCGCGTCCCGGCGGGCGGCGCGCCGGGCGCGGACGGCCTCGCGGGCCAGCCGGGCCTGGTCGGCGCGGCGGATCAGTTCGGCGGAACGGGTCTGCTGGATCTCGTACTCGAACATGGTGTGTCCCTCGTGTCCCTCGGTGAGAGCCGGTCTCGGCCTCGATTTCGGCTTCGCTTGCTTGCGATGCCTCAACCTTCGTCTCCCAGGGGGGTGCGCCACATCGGGTAAGTTCCGCATCTTCGGCACCGGGCGGGGCCTTAGACATGCGTGAGGGGTCTTAGGGCGTGCGCCGGGGCGCATGTGATGCCCTAAGACCCCTCAGAGGGCTTGGTCAGCCGGTAGAAGGCAGCCCGAGCAGGATGTCCGTGTACTTCAGGACGGCGAGGAGCAGGCCGATCACGCCGAGGGCGACGCCCGCCCAGGCGACCGACTTGATCCACGGGGCCTGCGGGCGGCCGGGCGCGCCGAACGCGGGACGGGCCAGCACCACGACGCCGACGATCAGCGCGACCAGGGCGAAGAGTCCGCCCCACAGCGCGGTGGCGTGCCAGGCGTTGCCGTAGCCCTTCTCGATCAGCATGCCGACGTCGGAGGACGAGGACGTCTCCAGCTGGCCGATCAGCGACTCGCGGGCGGAGGCCACGGTGCCGACCCAGCTGCCGGTCAGCGAGACGATGCCGAGCCCGGCGGAGACGACGGCGCCCGCGCCCTGGCCGACGCCCGTGGGGCCCTCGTTCCCGGCGGCACCGGTCACGTCGTCCTTGGCGACGTCGTCGGCCGCCGCGTCGTCGGCCGCCGCGTCGTCGGCCGCGGCGTCGTCCGTCCCGGCGTCGTCGCCGGCCGGGGCCTCGGCGTCGGCGGTCTCGGTCCCTGCCTTCTCAGGAGCCTTGGCCGCCTCGTCCGTCTTGTCCTCGTCGGTCTTCACGCCGCTTTCGTCCACTGTCTTCGTTCCCATGTCTCGCACCGTACGGACGCTGTCTGAGAGGTCCCTTAATGATCCTTGTGAGCGGCACGCGCGCGTGCCTCACGTGCCGCACGCCACTCGGGCGCGAGCACCGCCCACACCTCCGTGTCCTGACGGACACCCCGGTAGGGGAAGCATTCGCGCAGCACGCCCTCACGCATCATGCCGAGTCGCCGGGCGGCGTTGACACTCGGGGTGTTCGCGGACGACGCGCGCCACTCCACGCGGTGCATGCCGCGCTCGTCGAAGGCCCAGTCGATCAGGACCCGGGCGCCGCGTGCGACGAGGCCGCGCCCCGTGCCGGCGGGCTCCAGCCAGCAGCCGATCTCGCAGACGCCGGTGGCCGCGTCGAAGACCCGGAAGAGCAGGCCGCCGACGAGTTTGCCGTCCAGCCACAGCCCGTGCAGGAAGCCGCTGTCGGCGGCGCGCCGGTGGGCGTAGGACTGGATCAGCTCCCGCGCGGAGTCGGCGTCGGTGGCCTTCGTCCCGAAGGGGATGTGCTGTGTGATGAACTCCCTGCCCCGGTCCAGGTGGGCGAGGAACTCCTCGGCGTGCCAGGTCTCCAGGGGGCGCAGTTCGGCTCCGTCGTCACCCAGTGATATCGCGTACATCCCGCTGCCGCTCCTCCTCCGCAAGGACGTCCGCCACCTCGGCGTCCGTCGCCGCCGGCCAGCCTCTCATGGGCGACGCGGCACTCGGGCGGCTCGATGCTGATGCGCGGCAGGAGCCTGTCCAGCCGGCGCGGCAGCCACCAGTTGGCGCTGCCGAGCAGGTGCATCAGGGCGGGCACCAGGAGGGTGCGCAGGACGAAGGCGTCCAGGGCGACGGCGGCGGCGAGGGCGATGCCGAACATGGCGATCACGCGGTCGCCGCTGAGGACGAAGGCGAGGAAGACCGAGATCATGATGACCGCGGCGGAGTTGATCACCCGGCTGGTCTCGGCGAGGCCGACGCGCACGGCACGGCGGTTGTCGCCGGTCTCCAGCCACTCCTCGGCTACATCCGGCTGACCAGGAAGACCTGGTAGTCCATGGAGAGCCCGAAGAGGACCGACACCATGATCACGGGCAGGAAGGGTTCGATCGGGCCGGCGCTGCCCAGACCGAGCAGTTCGCTCCCCCAGCCCCATTGGAAGATCGCCACGACGACGCCGAAGGAGGCGGCCACGGCGGCGACGTTCATCGCGGCCGCCTGGAGGGGGATGCCGACGGAGCGGAAGGCCAGCAGGAGCAGCAGGCAGCCCAGGCTGATGACGACGCCGACGAAGGGGGCAGCTTAGCCGACGATGACGTCGGCGAAGTCGTCGTAGCCGGCCGCGACGCCGCCGACGTGCACGTCGAGCGCGGTGCCGGCCTCGGCACGCGGCAGCACCTCGGAGCGCAGCCGCTCGACGAGGTCGCTGGTAGTCGGGACTGCGGGGCCGACTCGGGCACGACGACGAGGTACGCGGTCTCGCCGCCGGAGTTGTACGTCACCGGTGTCACCGAGGAGACGCCCTCGGTGGTGCGCAGGAGGCGTCGAGGTTGTCCAGGGCGAGCCGGTCCTCGGCCCCGCCCACCTCGGTGACCAGGGTGAGGGGCCGTTGACGCCGGGTCCGAAGCCCTCGGCGAGGAGGTCGTAGGCCTGGCGGGTGGTGCTGCCCTTGGGGTCGTTGCCCTGGTCGGAGGTGCCCAGGCGCAGTCCGAGGGTGGGCAGCGCGAGGACGGTGATGACGACCAGGGCGACGGCGCCCAGCAGCTTGGGGTGGCGCTCCACGAACGCCGACCAGCGGGCGGCGAACCCGGTGGGCAGCTCGGGTTCGGGGCCGTGCTCCGCCAGCCGGCGCCGCTCGCGCCGGCTCCAGGGGCGCGCGGGCCGATGTACGACAGCAGCGCGGGCAGCAGGGTCACGGACGCCGCGACGGTGAGGACGACGGTCAGCGAGGCGGCGATGGCCACGCCGTTGAGGAAGCTCAGCCGGAGGATCAGCATGCCCAGCAGGGCGATGCAAACGGTGGCACCCGCGAAGACGACCGCGCGTCCCGTGGTCGCAACGGCGTTCTCGGCGGCCTCGGCGACGGTGAGTCCGCGTTTCAGGCCGCGCCGGTGTCTGGTGACGATGAACAGCGCGTAGTCGATGCCGACGCCGAGCCCGATGAGGGTGCCCAGCATGGGCGCGAAGTCGGCGACGGTCATGGCGTGGCCGAGCAGGGTGATGCCGGCGTAGGCGGTGCCGACGGAGATCAGCGCGGTGGCGATGGGCAGCACGGCGGCGGCGAGGAGCCGAAGGCGAGGAAGAGGACGACCGCGGCCACGGCCACACCGAGGGCCTCGGCGAGATGACCGTCCGGCGCCTCGGTGAGCGCGACGGCGCCGCCGCCCATCTCGACCTGGAGCCCGTCGGTCTCGGCCGCCTCGGCGGCGTCGACCACGGCCCGCGCCTCGGCCGCGTCGATGTCCTGGGAGGCGTCCTCGAAGGTGACCGAGGCGTACGCGGTGGGCGTTCTCGCTGATCAGGGGCGAGTCGGGGTCGTCGTAGGGGTTGGTCACCGAGGCCACCCCGGGCAGGTCCGCGATGCGGTCCAGGGTGCGGGTCATGGCCTGTTCGACGTCGGTGGCGCGGACGGTGTCGGTCGTCGTGTGCCAGACGATCGTGTCGCCGTCGCCCCCGAGGCCGGGGAAGCCGGAGGCGAGCAGGCTGGGAGGCACGGTCGGAGTCGGTGCCGGGGACTCCGTAGTCGTTGGAGTACGCGGAGCCGGTGACCGCGGCGGCCGTGGCGACCCCGCCGAAGGCGAGGGAGCCAGAGCAGGACGGCGACGAGGCGGCGTTGGACACACCAGCGTGCAAGGGCTGCCACGAACGTGCTCCCAGAGTGTCTGATTGTGGATCTTTGACCGGGAACAGTCGTTCATGGAATGAACGGCCCGCAAAGAACGCATGAGTAACGCGAAGCCACTCTTTCAGCCAGAAGTGATCGTTTGCGGATTTAGTGGGCTTATTCACAGAGGCGAAGGTCATTCGCCGGACGATCGGATGAACGTGTCGTTCCCTACGAGTGATTCGTAGCCGAACGCCCGAGGGGTTGCACCCGACCGGGTGCAACCCCACAACACGCGATGCCGGACCGGCTCAGCCCTCGCTGACGCCCAGCTTCTCCAGGATCAGCTCCTTGACGCGGGCCGCGTGCCGCCTGGCCGCGCGGTCGCCTTCATGACCGCGCCGACCAGGGCGCCGACCGCGCCACCTTGCCGCCGCGGATCTTGTCCACGACGCCCTGGTTGCCGGCGATGGCCTCGTCGACGGCGGCGGTCAGCGCGCCCTCGTCGGAGACGACCTTCAGGCCGCGCTTGTCGACGACCTCGTCCGGCGTGCCCTCGCCGGCGAGGACGCCCAGGATGACCTGGCGGGCCAGCTTGTCGTTCAGGTCGCCCTTCGTGACCAGCTCGGCGACCCGCGCGACCTGCTCCGGCGTGATCGCCAGCTCGTCGAGCGACTTGCCCGACTCGTTGGCGCTGCGGGCCAGCTCGCCCATCCACCACTTGCGGGCGGAGGCAGCGTCGGCACCGGCGTCGATCGTGGCGACGATCGGGTCCAGCGCGCCGGCGTTGAGGATCGACTGCATGTCGTTGCCGGAGATGCCCCACTCCTCGCGGAGCCGGTTGCGGCGCACCAGCGGCAGCTCGGGCAGGGTGGCGCGGATCTCCTCGACCCACTCGCGCGAGGGGGCGACCGGCACCAGGTCGGGCTCCGGGAAGTACCGGTAGTCCTCGGCCTCCTCCTTCACGCGGCCCGAGGTCGTGGACCCCCGTGTCCTCGTGGAAGTGGCGGGTCTCCTGGATGATCGTGCCGCCGTCGTCGAGCACGGCGGCGTGCCGCTGGATCTCGAAGCGGGCGGCACGCTCCACGGAGCGCAGCGAGTTGACGTTCTTGGTCTCGCTGCGGGTACCGAACTTCTCCCGGCCGTGCGGGCGCAGCGACAGGTTCACGTCGCAGCGCATCTGGCCCATCTCCATGCGGGCCTCGGACACGCCGAGGGCACGGATCAGCTCGCGCAGCTCGCGGACGTAGGCCCGCGGCGACCTCGGGGGCCCGCTCGCCCGCGCCCTCGATCGGCGGTGACGATCTCGATGAGCGGGATGCCGGCGCGGTTGTAGTCGAGGAGGGAGTGCGAGGCGCCGTGGATACGGCCCGTCGCGCCACCGACGTGCATCGACTTGCCGGTGTCCTCCTCCATGTGGGCGCGCTCGATCTCCACGCGGAAGGTCTCGCCGTCCTCCAGCTGCACGTCGAGGTAGCCGTTGAAGGCGATCGGCTCGTCGTACTGGGAGGTCTGGAAGTTCTTCGGCATGTCCGGATAGAAGTAGTTCTTCCGGGCGAAGCGGCACCACTCGGCGATCTCGCAGTTCAGCGCGAGACCGATCCTGATCGCCGACTCGACGCCGGTCGCGTTGACGACCGGGAGCGCACCGGGCATGCCGAGGCAGACGGGGCAGGTCTGGGTGTTGGGGTCGGCGCCCAGTGCGGTCGAACAGCCGCAGAACATCTTGGTGTGGGTGCCGAGTTCGACATGGACCTCGAGGCCCATGACGGGGTCGTACGACGCCAGCGCGTCCTCGTACGACACCAGGTCGGTCGTGGTGGTCACGGTGAAACTTCCCTCTCAGCCCAGCAGGACGTCGTCGTCGCCGAGACGCTTCAGCTCGCGGTACAGGATGGCGAGGTTGGTCACGACCGCTGCGCCGGTCACGACGGCGTCGAGCAGCCGCAGCGTGTCGCTCTCGCCCCGGGCCTTCTTGATCTGCTTGTACACCCCGACGGCGCCGAACGCCGACGTGGCCATCGAGACGTACAGGCCGGACTTGGAGCTCTTGAAGCCCTTGGCCTTGGTCAGTGCGCTCACAGCGACGGTGCCTCCTCGATCAGCGGGTGGCCCCACTTTTCCACGAAGGCGGCCTCGACCGCGGCGCCGACCTTGTACAGCCGGTCGTCCTTCATGGCGGGGGCGATGATCTGCAGACCCACCGGCAGGTTGTCCTCGGGTGCGAGGCCGCAGGGCAGCGACATGGCCGCGTTGCCCGCCAGGTTGGTGGGGATGGTGCACAGGTCGGCCAGGTACATCGCCATCGGGTCGTCGGCGCGCTCGCCGATCGCGAAGGCGGTGGTCGGGGTCGTCGGGGAGACGATCACGTCGACCTGCTCGAAGGCCTTCTCGAAGTCCCGCGTGATGAGGGTGCGGACCTTCTGGGCGCTGCCGTAGTACGCGTCGTAGTAGCCGGAGCTGAGGGCGTACGTGCCGAGCATGATGCGGCGCTTGACCTCGGGGCCGAAGCCGGCCTCGCGGGTCAGGGAGGTGACCTCCTCGGCGGAGTGCGTGCCGTCGTCGCCGGTACGCAGGCCGTAGCGCAGGCCGTCGAAGCGGGCGAGGTTGGAGGAGCACTCGGAGGGCGCGATCAGGTAGTACGCCGACAGCGCGAGGTCGAAGGACGGGCAGTCCAGCTCGACGATCTCCGCGCCCAGTTCCTTCAGCAGCTCGACGGACTCGTCGAAGCGCTGGATGACGCCGGCCTGGTAGCCCTCGCCGCGGAACTGCTTGACGACGCCGACGCGCATGCCGGCGACGCTGCCGTTGCGGGCGGCCTCGACGACCGCGGGGACCGGGGCGTCGATGGAGTGGAGTCCATCGGGTCGTGCCCGGCGATCACCTCGTGCAGCAGGGCCGCGTCCAGGACCGTGCGGGCGCAGGGGCCGCCCTGGTCGAGGGAGGAGGAGAAGGCCACCATGCCGTAGCGGGAGACGCCGCCGTACGTCGGCTTGACGCCGACCGTGCCGGTGACGGACGCGGGCTGGCGGATGGACCCGCCGGTGTCGGTGCCGATGGCGAGCGGGGCCTGGAAGGCCGCGAGGGCGGCGGAGGAGCCGCCGCCGGAGCCGCCGGGGATCTTGGTGAGGTCCCAGGGGTTGCCGGTCGGGCCGTACGCGCTGTTCTCCGTCGAGGACCCCATGGCGAACTCGTCCATGTTGGTCTTGCCGAGGATGACGACGTCGGCGGCCTTCAGACGCTTGGTGACGGTCGCGTCGTACGGCGGGATCCAGCCTTCGAGGATCTTCGAGCCGACGGTCGTGGGGATGCCCTCGGTGGTGAAGATGTCCTTGAGCGCGAGCGGGACGCCGGCCAGCGGGCCGAGCTTCTCGCCGCGCTCGCGCTTCTCGTCGACGGCGCGTGCCTGGGCGAGGGCGCCCTCGCGGTCGACGTGCAGGAAGGCGTGCACCTTCTCGTCGACGGCCTCGATGCGGGCCAGGTGGGCCTCGGTGACCTCGACGGCCGTCAGCTCGCCGGAGGCGATCTTCGCGGCGATCTCGGCCGCGGTGAGCTTGATGATGTCGCTCATGGCGGTTACCCTCCCCAGGATCTGCGGCACCTTGAAAACGCTGCTGCTCCTGGGCCGGGGCGCCGGAGAGCGCCTGCTCGGGCGTGAGCGACGGACCGGACCTCGTCCGGCCGCATGACGTTCGTCAGCGGGAGCGGGTGCGAGGTCGGCGGTACGTCTTGGTCGGCGACCTCGCTGACGCGGGCGACCGCGCCGATGATGTCGTCCAGCTGTCCCGCGAAGTGCTCGAGGCTCTTCGGGCTTCAGCTCCAGACGCGCCAGCCGGGCGAGGTGGGCGACCTCCTCGCGCGTGATGCCAGGCATGCAGCGTTCCTCTGGGGTGAGTGTGTGTGGTGTGGGCAAATCAGCTTTGGCAAGTCGGTTCGGGCCAATCCTATGGGGCCGGGCCCCGTGGCCGTTAAACGGTTTCCCCAGGGGGCCGACTCGCGGCACCGCCCGGTTCCGGGTCCTCCCGCGCGGGAGGACGACGACAGGGCTCTGGTCAGCGCAGCGGCCGGCTACCGGAGCAGGCCCATGACCGGCGGCTCGCCCTGCTGATCGGGCGCTTCGCGCCGCGGGGCACCGCGCGCCGAGCGGAACGGCCGGGGAGCGCCGCCCGGCGGTCGGGTCACTCGTCGGTCGCCGCCGCGGGCAGGTGCGGCGGCGGCCCGCACCCAGCCCCGGGATCCCCGGGCGAGCAGCCAGGCGGTGGTCTCCTCGGGCGGCATCGCGGCCGCGACCAGCCAGCCCCTGTACGGCGTCGCAGCCGAGGTCGCGCAGCCGCTCCCAGGTCTCGTCGTCCTCCACGCCCTCGGCGACGACGAGCAGGCCGAGGGAGTGGGCGAGGTCGACGGTGCAGCGCACGATCTCGGCGTCCTCGGTGTCGATGGCCAGCCGGGCCACGAACGAGCGGTCGATCTTCAACTCGCTGACGGGCAGCCTGCGCAGGTGTACGAGGGAGGAGTAGCCGGTGCCGAAGTCGTCCAGGGACATCTTCACGCCGTGACCGGTCAGCGCGTTGAGGGTGTCGGCGGCGCGCTGCGGATCCTCCAGGAGGACGTGTTCCGTGATCTCCAGCTGGAGCGCTCCCGCCGGGGACACCGTGCCGGGCCAGCCGGGCGGCCACCGCGCCCGCGAAGCCGGGGGTGTGGACGTCGCGCGGGGAGACGTTGACCGCGACCGGCACGAACAGGCCCTGGGAGCGCCAGCGGGCGACCTGTCCGAGCGCCGTCTCCAGCACGTACTCGGTGAGGTGCGGCATCAGCCCGGAGGACTCGGCGATCGCTATGAACTCGTCCGGCGGCACCTTGCCGCGCTCGGGGTGCACCCAGCGGACCAGGGCCTCAAGGCCCGCGACCTGTCCGTCGAAGCGGACCTTGGGCTGGTAGTGCAGCTCGACCTCGTGGGCGTCCAGGGCCCGGCGCAGGTCGCCCAGGAGCCCGAGGCGGTCCGGGGTGTTGGAGTCCCGCTTGGACTCGTAGACCTCGACGCCCGTGCGGTCCCGCTTCGCCTGGTACATCGCCACGTCCGCGCGGCGCAGCAGCCCTTCGGCGTCCAGCGCGTGGTCGGGGAAGACGGCGACCCCGGCGCTGGCCTCCAGGACGAGAGTGAGCCCGTCGAGGTCCATCGGAGAGCTGAGCGCGGCGACCAGGCCACGGGCGATCCGGGTCGCCGACGTGGTGGAGTCGGCGACGGGCAGTAAGACGGCGAACTCGTCACCACCGAGCCGCGCGGCCTCCGCCCCGCGCGGCAGGGCCTGCCGCAGCCGGTCGGCGGTCTGCAGCAGCAGCCGGTCGCCGGCGAGGTGACCGAGTGTGTCGTTGACCGACCGGAAACGGTCGAGGTCGATCAGCATCAGGGCGGCGCGGGCGCCGATGCGCTCGGCGTCGTCCAGGGCGGCCCAGGTCCGCTCGAGGAGCCACTGCCGGTTGGGCAGGCCGGTGAGCGGGTCGCGCAGCTGCTCCTCGGCCCGGGCACGGGCGATCCACAGGGTGGAGTCGAGGGCGATCAGCGGGATGGAGAACAGCGGCAGCAGCAGCGGCTTGGCGACCGCGACCACGCAGACCAGCGGGGCGATCCCGAGCAGGGCGACGGCGACCAGGCCCTGTCTGACCAGGGCGGTGCGGGCGACGGTGGGCAGGCCGACGCGCGGTGTCTGCAGGTACCACAACAGGGCGCGGGTGACAGCGAGGTAGGCGACCGCGACGAGCACCACCTTGGGCGCCGCGTACACCCCCGGGTGTTGGGGTCCCAGGGGTCCTCGACGGAGGGTACGGAGCCGCAGACGCCCAGCAGCACGGCGCCCGCGGCGATGCCGAGGATGTCCACCGCGCCGTGCAGGACGCCCTCGCCGCCAGCGGCCCCGGCGGGCTATGCCGACCAGGACGACGACGGTGAGGCTGACCATGCCGGCCGGAACCCAGCCGTACAGCAGCAGGACGGCGAGGGTGAGGGCGGCGCCGGAGCCGGTGCCGCCCCACCAGCGGGAGCGGCCGAGCATGACCAGGTGCCCGACGACGATGCCGGTCAGCACGGCCAGGGACCAGCCGGCGGTGCCGGACGGAAAGAGGGCGTGGCCGTCGGTGAACGCCCGGTAGAAACCGGCGCCCAGCACGAAGGCGGCGGCCGCGACGACCGCCGAGGGCAACGCCGGCCAGTGCAGGTGCCGTTCGCCGTCCGTGTCGTTGTCGGACAGGACGGAGGGGTGGCGGTTGGCCGGCGGCGCGGAGCCGCGCGGCGGCCGCCGAGGATGCGGTGCGCCGGCACCCGCGCTGCCCGGGCCACCGGCTCACGTGCCACGCGCCCACCATGCGACGCAGGCGCAGCCGTGAGCCCGCGGCGGCGCTCTCGGTCGGTTCCATTCCCGTCCCTCTCACCGGCCGGCGGTGCCCACGCCACGCGGCCCGACGCCCGACATCCATCAACGGCTCCGCGTTGGAGAACCCTTCCCCCTGCCCCCTCGGGGGCAGGGATGCCCCGACCGCAGCTGGGCACGGCAGGCGCACACCTCAACAGTAGGCCGCGGAAGGCTTCCAGGGGCACCGGTCGTCGACGGTTGCCCGAATGCGTCCCGGCCACCCGTATGCATCTGGTATGCGCCGATCGGGTGGCCTTCAACCGCTATTCCTCAGCCGAAAGTGCGACGTCGGCCGCCGCTTCGGGTCCTTGTTCGAGCAGGACGGTGAATCCGTCCTCGTTCAGAACCGGCACCTTCAGTTGCATCGCCTTGTCGTACTTCGTCCCGGGGTTGTCACCGACCACGACGAAGGACGTCTTCTTGGAGACCGATCCGGTCACTTTCGGCGCCCCTGCTCTGGAGGGCGTCCTTGGCCCCGTCCCGGGTGAAGTTCTCCAGGGTGCCGGTGACGACGACGGTGAGCCCCTCGAGCGGGCGCGGCCCCTCGTCCTCCCCCGTCGACCGGTCCTCCAGCGGGACTCCGGCCGCCTTCCACTTGCGGACGATCTCGCGGTGCCACTCCTCGGCGAACCACTCCTTGACCGCGGCGGCGATGGTGTCGCCCACCCCGTCCGCGAGCGCCAACTCCTCCTCGGTGGCCTGCTCGATGCGGTCGAGGGAGCGGAACTCCCGGGCGAGGGCCTGAGCGGCGACGGGCCCCACGTACCGGATGGAGAGCCCGTTGAGGAAGCGGGCGAGCGGGCGGGTCTTGGCCTCCCTCGATGTGCTTGAGCAGCGCGAGGGTGTTCTTCTTCGGCTCGCCCTCCTTGTTCGCGAAGACCGTGACGATCTTCTCCTCGCCGGTCTTGGGGTCGCGCTTGGGCAGTCCGCTGTCCGGGTCGAGGACGTACGCCTTGATGGGCAGCAGCTTCTCGACGGTGAGGTCGAAGAGGTCGCCCTCGTCCACCAGCGGCGGCCGGGACGGCTCCAGCGGCCCGGTCAGCGCGGCCGCCACGACACCGCCGAAGTGCTCGATGTCCAGGCACTCCCGGCCGGCGAGGTAGGAGACGCGCTCGCGCAACTGGGCGGGGCAGGTGCGGGCGTTGGGACACCGCCGGTCGATGTCCCCCTCCTTCATCGCCTTCAGCGGCGTCCCGCACTCGGGGCACTCGGCCGGCATGACGAACTCGCGCTCGCTGCCGTCCCGCAGGTCGGCGACCGGCCTGAGGGATCTCCGGGATCACGTCACCGGCCTTGCGCAGCACCACGGTGTCGCCGATGAGCACGCCCTTGGCCTTGACGACCTCCTGGTTGTGCAGGGTGGCGAACTCGACCTCGCTGCCCGCCACGGTGACCGGCTCGACCTGCGCGTACGGAGTGACGCGCCCGGTGCGGCCGACGCCCACCTTGATGTCGACGAGCTTGGTGTTGACCTCCTCCGGCGCGTACTTGTACGCGATGGCCCAGCGCGGCGCCCGGGCCGTGGAGCCGAGCCGTCCCTGGAGGCGGATCTCGTCGAGCTTGACGACGACACCGTCGATCTCGTGCGCCACGGAGTGCCGGTTCTCGCCGTAGTACGCGATGAAGTCCGGTACGCCGTCGAGCCCGTCGACCACCCTGTTGTGCGGGGAGGTGGGCGGGCCCCAGGTCTTCAGGAGGTCGTAGGCCTGGGAGAGGCGGGTCATGCCCTTGAAGCCCTCCAGGACGCCGATGCCGTGGACCACCATGTGCAGCGGGCGGGTGGCGGTGACGCGCGGGTCCTTCTGGCGCAGCGAACCGGGCCGCCGCGTTGCGCGGGTTGGCGAAGGGCTTGTCACCGGCCGCGTTCAACCGGGTGTTGAGCTCCTGGAACTTCTCCATCGGGAAGTAGACCTCGCCGCGGATCTCCACGAGGTCGGGGACCTCGTCCCCCTTGAGACGCTCCGGGATGTCGGCGATGGTGCGGACGTTGGGTGTGATGTCCTCGCCGGTGCGGCCGTCGCCGCGGGTGGCCGCGCGGACGAGACGGCCGCGCTCGTAGGTGAGGTTGACTGCGAGTCCGTCGACCTTCAGCTCGCACAGGAAGTGGTACTCCTGCTCGCCCAGCTCCTTGGCGATCCGCTCGGTCCAGGCGGCCAGCTCTTCGTCGTTGAAGGTGTTGTCGAGGGAGAGCATGCGTGACCGGTGTTCCACGGCCGTGAACTCGGTCTCGTAGGAGCCGGCGACCTTCTGGGTCGGGGAGTCCGGGGTGCGCAGCTCCGGATACTCCTCCTCCAGCTCCTCCAGGGAACGCAGCAGCCGGTCGAAGTCCGCGTCGCTGACGACGGGGGCGTCCTTCACGTAGTACCGGAAGCGGTGCTCCTCGATCTGCTCAGCGAGCTGCACGTGCTTCTCGCGCGCCTCGGCGGGCACGCTCGTCGTCTCCGCTTGCTTGTCGCCGGCCACCGTGTGGTCCTCCCGTTACTCTGGGTTGTCCGCGAGGGATCTCGCCGCCCGAACGCAGTGGGCGAGCGCCCGGCGGGCGTAGTCGGGGACGCGCCCGCGAGTCCGCACGTCGGCGTGACGGTGACCGCCTCCGCGAGAAGCCCCGGACGCAGCCCCAGCCTGCGCCACAGCGTTCTGACACCCATGACGCTACCGGCAGGGGTCTGACAATGCGGTGTCCGTGCCCGGGACGACACCGGCGAACAGCCGGGTGCCGCCCTCGACCGCTTCGCCGATCGCGTCGTCGTCACGCTCGGTGAGGAGCGAGAAGTCGAAGGAGACACCCGTGACGCCCGCCCCGGCGCAGCAGCGCGAACGGCACGTCCGGTGCGCAGGAGTGGACCACGACGGGGTCGCCGCCCTGCACCCCGGCGACGTCGCGGAGGGCGGCCTCGACGACCTGGCGGTCGACGGCCCGGTGGGTGCGGTAGCCGCTGGCGCTCCGTACCTGGCCGCGCAGTACGGCGGTGAGGGACGGCTCGTCGAGCTGGAGCGCGACCCGGGCGCCGGGCACGCGGCGCCGGACCTCGGCGAGGTGCAGGCGCAGCCCCTCGGCGAGCGAGGCGGCGAGGTCGCGGGACGCGCCGGCGTCGGAGAGGACCGCCTCGCCGTTGCGCAGTTCCAGGGCGGCGGCGAGCGTCCAGGGGCCGACGGCCTGAACCTTCAGCGGTCCCTCGTGGCCCTGGGTGAACTCCTCCAGGGCGTCGAGATCCTCCCCCAGCCAGGCCCGGGCCCGCTTGGTGTCCCGTCCCGGCCGGTCGCCGAGCCGCCAGCCGCTGGGCTCCACGCGCGCGTACAGCTCGACGAGCATCCCGGCGGTGCGGCCGATCATGTCGGCGCCGGGGCCGCGGGCGGGCAGTTCGGGGAGGAAGGGGAAGTCCTCGAAGGTGCCGGTGCTTGTTTTCGCGGCCTCGCGGGCGTCGGTTCCCGGCAGGGAGCCGATGCCCGTGGCGGGGGCCGAGGCGGGAGATTGTCGTTCACGGGGGAAGCGTACGCTGGTCTCCGACGGTGGGGTGGGGGGTGGTTGCCGGTCGGTTGTCGGTCGGGGCGGGCTGGTTTCGCCCCCGCCGCCCCTTCCCGTCCCGTCCCCGGGGGCTGCGCCCCCGGACCCCGCTCTTGGCCTGAACGGCCTCGTCCTCAAACGCCGGACGGGCTGAGTGCACGGACCGGCGTCCGAGAAGGGGACTCACCGTCCCGGGCGGACCGTCAAGTCGTTGACCTCCGCGTCCCTGGGCAGGTCCAGGGCCATCAGGATCGTCGTGGCGACCGACTCGGGGTCGATCCACTTGGCGGGGTCGTACTCCTTGCCCTCCTGCCGGTGGACCTTGGCCTGCATGGGGCTGGCGGTGCGGCCGGGGTAGACCGAGGTGACGCGGACGCCGTTCGCGTGCTCCTCCTGGCGCAGGGCGTCGGCCAGGGCCTTCAGGCCGTGCTTGGAGGCGGCGTACGCGGACCAGTCGGCGTGGGCGTTGAGACCGGAGCCGGAGTTGACGAAGAGCACGTGGCCCTGGGCGACGCGGAGCTGGGGCAGGAAGAGGCGGGTCAGCTCGGCGGGCGCGACCAGGTTGACGTTGAGCTGGTTGCGCCAGGCCTTCGGGGTGAGGTCGCCGACCGGACCGAGGTCGACCACCCCGGCGATGTGCAGCAGCGAGTCCACGCTCCCGGGCAGGGTCTGGTGCGAAGGCCCAGGAGAGCTTGTCCAGGTCCGCCAGGTCGCCGACCAGCGTCTTCGCACCGGGGAACGCGGCCGCCAGTTCCTTCGCCCGGCCCGCGTCGCGCGCGTGCAGGACGACCTCGTCGCCGCGTTCGTGCAGGCGGCGGGTCACGGCCGCGCCGATGCCGGAGCCCGCTCCGGTGATCACATGTGTAGCCATGCCCGCCATGCTCGCATCACCGGCGGGTCACTCGATGCCCTGGCTCTCCTCCAGGTAGGCGAGCGCCCCGACCGGCTCCTCGGCGAAGAACACCAGCTCGGTGAGGGGCGGGGCAGGAAGCCCCTCGTCCTCCATGCGGCGGAACTGCTCCTTGAGTCCGTCGTAGAAGCCCGCCGTGTTGAGCAGGACGACGGGCTTGTCGGTGTGCCCGTGCTTCTTCAGCTCCAGGATCTCCGTCGCCTCGTCCAGCGTGCCGGTGCCGCCCACCATGATCACCACGGCGTCGGCCTTCTCCAGCAGGAGCCGCTTGCGCTCGGCGAGGTCCCCCGCGATCACCATCTCGTCGGCGCCCGCGCGCGCCTTGGCCGCCAGGAAGTCGACCGAGACGCCGAGCAGCCGCCCGCCGGACTCCTGCACGCCGTCGGCGACCACCTTCATCAGCCCGACGTCGGAGCCGCCCCACACGAGGGTGTGACCGCCCTTTCCGAGCAGCTCGGCGAACTCCTTCGCGGGGGCGCGTGTAGCGCTCGTCGAGGTCGGCGGCGGAGAGGAAGACGCAGATGTTCATGGGGCAACGGTACGTTCGGCGCGCCACGGGGAAGAACCCGGCTTCCGGCCGCGCTGTCATCAGGAGAAGCGTCAGAAGAGCCGGCTACCGAGGAGGACGATCGTGACCAAGGGACACCGCATCACCGTCGAGCGCAGCGACCGGCACGTGCGCGTGGTGCACGGCGAGCAGCTCCTGGCGGAGAGCGACCGGGCGCTCGTCCTGCGGGAGACGGGCTGTCCGGAGCGCTACTACATCCCGTCCGAGGACGTCAGGCTCGGTCTGCTGACGCCGTCCGGCACGCACACGCACTGCCCCTTCAAGGGAGACGCGTCCTACTGGTCGCTGCCGGACGCGGCGGACGTCATCTGGGCGTACCCGGACCCGAAGCCGGAGGTGGCGGAGATCAAGGACCACCTCTGCTTCTACGAAGTCGAGGTGTCCTGACCGCTTCGTGTCCTGAGCGGTGAATCGCGTGCCGTAGGGCAGTCTGCACAGGCATGGAGAAGAAGACTCTTTCGCGCGACGGCACGCGCATCGCCTACGAACGCAGCGGGCAGGGGCCCTCGGTCGTCCTCGTCAGCGGCGCCATGTCGACGGGCGCCACGGTCGCGCCGCTGGCCGCGGAGCTGTCGGCGCGTCTCGACGTCACCGTGTACGACCGCCGGGGCCGCGGCGCGAGCGGTGACACGGAGCCCTACGCGGTGGAACGCGAGGTCGAGGACCTTGCCGCGCTGATCGAGGCGGTGGGCGGCGAGGTGTCGCTGTACGGCATGTCGTCGGGCGGCGCGCTGGTGCTCCGGGCGGCGGCGAGCGGGCTGCCGGTACGCCGGGTGGCCGTGTACGAGGTGCCGTACGCCATGGACGACGCCGCCGCGCGGGCCGCCGCGGAGTACACCGAGCGGCTGACCGAGGCGCTGGGGCAGGGGCGGCGCGGGGACGCGGTGGAGCTGTTCCTGCGGTTCACCGGCCTGGGCGAGGAGATGATCCAGGGCGCCCGCCAGTCCCCGATGTGGGCCGGCCTGGAGTCGGTCGCGCCGAGTCTGGCGTACGACGACGCGGTGATGGGCGACAGCCGGGTGCCCCGGTCCGGGCTCGCCTCGGTCACCGCTCCCCTGCTGGCCCTGGCGGGCGGCGCGAGCGACGCGTGGTGGCACGAGGCCGCCCGCGCGATCGCGGAGGCGGCCCCCGGCGGCACGTACGGCACCGTGGCGGGCCAGACCCACATGGTGGAGCCGGGTGTGCTGGCGCCGGTGCTGACGGAGTTCTTCGCGACGTAGGCCGCCCGCGCGGCGTCAGCGGCCTGCGCGGCGTCCGCGGGGTCGGGCGTCGGCGTAGGCGTGGGCTCAGGCCACGCCGGCAGTCGCGCGCGTGGTGGACGCGATGGTCGCCGAGCCCACCACGCGGGTGCCGTCGTACAGCACGATCGCCTGGCCGGGGGCGACGCCGCGCACCGGCTCCCGGAACGACACCTCCAGGGCGCCGTCGACCACTTCCGCCCGCACCTCGGTCTCGCCGCCGTGGGCGCGGAGCTGGGCCGTGTAGGTGCCGGGGCCGGTCGGGGCGGCGCCGCACCAGCGGGGCTTGATCGCCCGCAGTCCGTTGACGTCGAGGGCGTCCGCGGGGCCGACCGTCACCGTGTTGGTCACCGGGGAGATGTCCAGGACGTAGCGGGGCTTGCCGTCAGGGGCCGGGGTGCCGATGCGGAGGCCCTTGCGCTGGCCGATGGTGTAGCCGTACGCGCCCTCGTGGGTGCCGAGGCGGTTGCCCGCCTCGTCGACGATGTCGCCCTCGGAGCGGCCCAGCCGGTCGGCGAGGAAGCCCTGGGTGTCGCCGTCGGCGATGAAGCAGATGTCGTGCGAGTCGGGCTTCTTGGCGACCGCCAGATTCCGGCGCTCGGCCTCCGCGCGGATCTCGTCCTTGGTGGTGAGGGTGTCGCCGAGCGGGAACATCGCGTGCGCGAGCTGCCGGTCGTCGAGCACGCCGAGGACGTAGCTCTGATCCTTGGCCATGTCGGAGGCGCGGTGCAGCTCACGTGTGCCGTCGTCCCGCCGGATCACCTGGGCGTAGTGGCCGGTGCAGACGGCGTCGAAGCCGAGGGCGAGCGCCTTGTCGAGCAGCGCGGCGAACTTGATCTTCTCGTTGCAGCGCAGGCAGGGGTTCGGGGTGCGGCCGGCCTCGTACTCGGCGACGAAGTCCTCGACCACGTCCTCCCGGAAGCGGTCGGCGAGGTCCCACACGTAGAAGGGGATGCCGATGACGTCCGCGGCGCGGCGGGCGTCCCGGGAGTCCTCGATGGTGCAACAGCCTCGCGCGCCCGTGCGGAAGGACTGCGGGTTCGCGGAGAGAGCGAGGTGGACGCCGGTCACGTCGTGCCCCGCCTCGGCCGCGCGGGCGGCGGCGACGGCGGAGTCGACTCCGCCCGACATGGCGGCGAGGACGCGGAGGGGACGGGTGCGCTGCGGGGTCTCAGTCATAACCCTTCCAGGGTACGGGGAGGCGGGAACCGGAGCGCGCGAGTATGCGTTGAAGATCGCATGGGGGCGAAGCACGAATCCAGAAGCGCATCCACCGGTGGCTCCGGCAAGGGACCCGCCGGCGGGTCCACCGGCGGGTCCAAGGACGCGGATCGGCGCATCGGCCGTCGCGCGCTGATCGTCGGCGGCACGGCGGCGGCCGTGGGCACGGCGGCGCTGGCCCGCGACGAGCTGGCCCGCCTGTGGTGGCGCGTACCGGGAGTCGAGCGGCCCCGCGAGGCGGGCGCGGTCGACTACGGCGGCGCGCGGTGGGTGGCGGCGTCGGACGAGAACTGGCGGCGTGCCGACCGGCCCGACGACTTCGGCGTCGACATGGTGATCGTCCACGTCACACAGGGTAGCTTCGCGAGCGCGGTCAGGGCGTTCCAGGATCCGGGGCACAAGGCGGCCACGCACTACATCGTCGGGCAGGACGGGCGCGTCACCCAGATGATCCGCGAGCTGGACGTGGCCTACCACGCGGGCAACCGCGACTACAACGAGCGCAGTGTCGGCATCGAGCACGAGGGCTTCGTCGACCGTCCGCAGGACTTCACCGACGAGATGTACGCCGCCTCCGCGCGTCTGACGGCGGGGATCTGCGCGCGGTACGAGATACCCCTGGACCGCGAGCACATCATCGGCCACGTGGAGGTGCCGGGCACCGACCACACCGATCCGGGGCCGCACTGGGACTGGGACCGGTACCTCAGCTGGTGCGACGGGCGGCCACGAGTGCCCCCTCCCCCAGCGCCTCCAAGAGCGCCTGACCCCTACGTCAGCCCCGCCGCCCGGGCCCGTTCCACCGCGGGGCCGATGGCCTTGGCGAGCGCCTCGACGTCCGCCTCCGTGGAGGTGTGACCGAGGGAGAAGCGCAGCGTGCCGCGGGCCAGGTCGGGGTCGGTGCCGGTGGCCAGCAGGACGTGGCTGGGCTGGGCGACGCCCGCGGTGCAGGCGGAGCCGGTGGAGCACTCGATGCCCTGTGCGTCGAGCAGGAGGAGCAGGGAGTCGCCCTCGCAGCCGGGGAAGGTGAAGTGGGCGTTGGCCGGGAGAGCGGCCCTCCGGTGCCGGGTCGCCGCCGAGGATCGCGTCCGGCACCGCCGTACGGACCGCGTCGACCAGGTCGTCGCGCAGGGTGCCGATCTCGCGGGCGAACCACTCGCGCTGCTCGGCGGCGAGGCGGCCGGCGACCGCGAAGGAGGCGACGGCGGGGACGTCGAGGGTGCCGGAGCGGACGTGGCGTTCCTGGCCGCCGCCGTGCAGGACCGGTACGGGGCTGTACTCGCGGCCCAGGAGCAGCGCGCCGATGCCGTAGGGGCCGCCGATCTTGTGGCCGGAAACCGTCATCGCGGCGAGCCCGGAGGCAGCGAAGTCGACCGGGAGCTGACCGATCGCCTGGACCGCGTCGGCGTGCAGCGGCACGTCGAACTCGGCGGCCACGTCGGCGAGTTCACGGACCGGCATGATCGTGCCGATCTCGTTGTTGGCCCACATCACGCTGGCGAGGGCTACGTCGGCGGGGTCGCGGGCGATGGCCTCGCGCAGCGCCTCCGGATGGACGCGGCCGTGGGCGTCGACCGGCAGGTACTCGACCGTGGCGCCCTCGTGCTCGCCGAGCCAGTGGACGGCGTCGAGGACCGCGTGGTGCTCGACGGGGCTGGCCAGGACCCGGGTGCGGGCCGGGTCGGCGTCGCGGCGGGCCCAGTACAGGCCCTTGACGGCGAGGTTGTCGGCCTCCGTGCCGCCGGCGGTGAGGACCACCTCGCTGGGGCGGGCGCCGAGGGCTTCGGCGAGGGTCTCGCGGGCCTCCTCGACGGTGCGCCGTGCGCGGCGGCCGGACGCGTGGAGGGAGGAGGCGTTGCCGGTGACGCTCAGGTGCGCGGTGAGTGCCTCGACTGCCTCGGGAAGCATCGGGGTGGTCGCGGCGTGGTCGAGGTAAGCCATGGTGCGGCCGATTCTACGGGGGCGGTGCCACCCGGCCTCAGATCAAGGTTGGCCTCTTGGCCAGCCGTACACGCCGCGGTGGGTCACAGGGTCCGCGGCGCGACTCAAAGGCTCCACGACATCGTGTCGTCCGCTGCCATGAACGCCGCCAGGACCAACAGGTCGGCGACGCCCAGTCGAGGCCGAGGAGGGCCCGGCCGCGGCGGGCGGTGCCGCGCCACAGGGCGACGCTCGCCAGGGCGATGGCCATCGGGCCGAGGAAGACGTTGAGGACGAGCAGACCGAGCAGGCCGAGGACGAAGGAGGCGACGGCCATGCCGTCGGTGTCCCGGATGCCGGTCCGGCGGGTGGTGACCGGTGCGGTGAGCTGCATGGTGTTCTCCCTGCCGTGCGTCAGTGGGCGGAGGTGCTCCGTCGGCGGCCGTGTCGCTCGCGGAGCGCGAAGATGCCGAGCCAGACGGCGATGACCAGGCCGACGGCGACGGAGAAGGTGAGCGGTGCGTGGGCGACGGTGCCCAGCATCACACCGAGGAGCAGGAGTGCGGCGACGAGAAACAGCATGGTGCGGATCCCCCAACCTTGGGTGAACGACTGTAGTTACACTTGTTCACTGACTTCCCAGTCTAGCGCGCCGCACGGCTTTTCAATTCCAGAGAACAGTTGTTAACTGCATGGTATGAGTCACACTCCCGGGGTTCGGCAGGCCCAGAAGCAGAAGACCCGGCAGGCGCTCGTGGACGCGGCCCTCGGACTACTGGAGGAGCAGAGCCTGAGCAGCCTGGGCCTGCGCGAGGTCACCCGCGCCGTGGGCGTCGCCCCGACCGCCTTCTACCGGCACTTCCCCTCCGTCGCCGACCTCGGCGTGGCGCTGGTCGAGGAAGCGCTGGGCAGCCTGCATCCGATGATCCGGACCACGGTGTCGCCGGCCGAGGACAGCGACGAACGTATCGCCCGCGCGGTCGAGTTGATCGCCGGCCATGTGTCCGCGCACCCCGCCCACGTCCGGTTCATCGCCCGTGAACGGCACGGCGGGGTCCAGCCGGTGCGGGACGCCATACGGGAGCAACTGGCCCGGTTCGCCCGGGAGGTGAAGGCCGAGCTGGCCAAGGACCCGGTGTCGGCCGGTTGGAGCGACGCCGACCTGCTGATGCTCGCGGGCCTGTACGTCGACCAGATGCTCGTCACGGGCTCCCTCTTCCTGGAGGCGCTGGAGGCCCAGGGCGATCAGGGAGGCCCACGAGGCTCAGGAGGAGGCGCGCAGGCGAGCCGCCGACACCGCGACCCGGCAGATGCGGCTGATCAGCATCGGCCGCAGGCACTGGCTGGACTGACAGACGTCAGCCGTCGGCGGGCGGCCGGTACAGTTCCGCGACGGCCGCCACGGCCCGGGCCAGCCCTCGCGGCCTCGGGAGGGGCGACCACCTCCACCCGATCGGAGAACGCGAGCAGTTGCCGGACCTCGACCAGGGCGCCGTACGTCAGCCGCACGGTCGGCCACACGTCCGCCTCGTCCGCGCGGACCTCCTCGGGCGGGGCGGTCAGATACGCGGCGTTGAGGCGCAGGAACATGTCGAGGCGGTCGGGGCGGACCCGGACGGTGACGTCCAGGCCGCCGGGGCGCTCCTCGACCTCGCGGCGCAGTACCTCCCAGGCGTCGGCGAGTTCGACGCCCGGCCGGCGCCGTACGGGGTCGTCCAGGACGGTCGCCGCGCGCGTCCGGTCGGCGCGGAAGAGGCGGGGCCTGCCGCGCCGGTCGGCGACGAGGTACCAGACACCGGCCTTGGCCACGAGGCCGTACGGGTCGACGGTGTACGTCCGGGTCTCCCGCTCGCCGCTGTGCCGGTAGCGCAGGCGCAGGCGGCGGTCGGCGAAGACCGCGTCCCGCAGCGCGTCCAGGTCGACGGCCGACCCGGGCCCGCCCTTCCAGCGGGTGGCGTCGACGAGGATGCGGCGGGAGGCGGTCTCGGCGGCCGACCGGTGCGGTTCCGGGGAGTGCGGCCATCACCTTGCGCAGCGCCGAGCCGAGGGCGGCGTCCAGGCCGAGGGCGGCGTGCGCGCCCGCGCGGCCAGTACGAAGAGGGCGCGCGACTCGTCGGCGGTCAGGCCGGTGACGTCGGTACGGAAGCCGGCGAGCAGCTCGATGCCGCCGTGCCGCCCGCGTTCGGCGTACACGGGGACGCCGGAGGCCGACAGGGCCTCGACGTCCCGGTAGACGGTGCGGACGGACACCTCGAGACGCTCGGCGAGTTCGCGTGCGGGCACGCGGCCTCGGGTCTGCAGGAGCAGCAGGATCGACAGCAGGCGGTCGGACTTCACGGCACCAGCCTGCACCGGGGCGGTGGGTCAGCCGAGCCGGGCCCGGGCGAGCTGGCGGGACTGGGCCACCAGTCGGTCGGCGCTGTCCCCAGACCTCGGCGTCCTCCTCCAGGAAGCCGCCGGCGAGGTTGCGGGTGGCGATGGAGACGCGCAGGGGGCCCGGCGCCGGGCGGCACCGCACGTGCACGGTCAACTCGACCGTCGGCACCCAGCCCTTGAGTCCCAGCTCGAAGGCGGTCGGGGGCAACGCGTCCACCGCGAGGAGCATCGACAGGGGGTCGGCGTCGCGGCCGTCGGCGAGCCCGAACCAGGCCCGCATCTCGCCCCCGGCCGGAGGGCTGCCCGAGCGCCCAGCCCAGCGTCGCGGGGTCCAGCTTGAGCATCAGCCGGTCGGCGATGGCCGAGCTGCCCTCCACGGGGGCGGGGCCGTCCTGCGGGCCGAAGCACTGGTCCATCGGCGGGATCGCGGGCGGCGTCGCCGAGGTCCGGACGTCGTCGGGCAGCGTGTCGAGGTCGCCGTAGGAGGCGGGGACGCCGGATGCGCTCGACCTCGTTGCCGTCGTCGTCGTACTGGAAGAGGGAGGCCTGGCCGGTGGAGAGGGTACGCCCCGTGCGGACGGCTACTCCGTGCGCACGACCGCCGGGCCCGGCCGGGAGGCGGTGAGGTAGTGCGCCGAGACGGTGAAGGGGTCGGGGTGCGGGAGGGCGTCCCCGAGGGCGCGGCCCAGGACCGCCAGCAGGTAGCCGCCGTTGACGGCGTTGATGATCGTCCAGCCGGCGGAGAGGTCGATGTCGTAGACACCCGGGGGCACGCCGGGTGACGGTGGTGTCCCGGTCGAACTCGCTGTCACCGATGGTGGCCCGCGTGGCCGCTGCGGAGGCTGCTTCTGGACATGGGTGCACGGTACAACACCACAACTACTAAGCGGTAGCTTTCCCGATCCCCTTCCCTACCCCTCTCCCCCTGCCCCCTCCCTTCCCTGCCCCTCCCCACGCCGGTATCTCAGCCCCGGCTCCCCGAGGTATGCCTCCAGTTCGGCGGCCCCCGTCAGCATCGCCCGCCCGGGGGCGGACACCCGGTCGTGCCAGTCACGCAGGGTGGCCTCCAGCGGGCGCCAGCCCACCGGCGGACCGCACCTGCGCGATCACGGGGGCGATCTGCTCCAACAGGTAGCCACCTCGCCTGAGTTGGTGGGCCAGCCGGGCGTCCCGCACGTCCGCCTCGTCGTAGACGCGGTACCCGGTGAGCGGGTCGCGGCGCGGGCGGACCAGGCCGGCCTGCTCCCACTTGCGCAGGGTCGCGGGCCGGATGCCGAGCTCCGCCGCGAGCGGCCCGACGAATATGCCGCCGAAACCGGACGCCGCCGCCTCCGGGAGGGCGCCGTGGTGGGCGCCAGGTCGCGCAACGCGCCCTCCACGGCCCGGAGGGTGCGCCGGTCGTCGAGCAGTTGGGCGTGGCTCTCGTCGATGAGCCGGTACGCCTCGTCCACGGCACCCCGGTTCACGGCCCGCATGATCGACGCCGCCGGCTGGTGGCCGTGGCCGGACACCAGGGCGAGGAAGGCGCCCAGCGCCCGCGCGTGCAGTGGGGTGTAGGTGCGGTATCCGTGGGCCGTGCGGTCGGCGTCCGGGAGGATGCCGGGCCTCCTCGTAGTTCCGGACGGCCTGCGTGGACAGACGGTGCCCGCGTGCCAGGTCGATCGGCTGAGCTTGCCACCGCTTTGAAGCTTCTGAGCCATACCTCCGACGGTATCGCCGCAAAGCTTCAATCGAAAGTTCAACGATACGGTTGAAGGCATGGCGAACACTGGCATCAAGGACACCGCCCACCCCGTCGAGGCCGCCGCCGTCATGCGGCTGCTCCCCCGCCCGGCCCCGGCTGCTCGCCCTGGGCGAGCCCACCCACGGCGAGGACGCTCTGCTCGAGGTGCGCAACGACCTCTTCCGGCGGCTCGTCGAGGAGGAGGAGGCTACCGGACGGTCGCGATCGAGAGCGACTGCCTGATGGGCCTGGTCGTGGACGACTACGTCACCTCGGGCACGGACACCCTCGACGAGGTCATGGAGCGCGGGTTCAGCCACGGGTGGGGCGCGTACCCGGGCAACCGCGAGCTCGTGCGCTGGATGCGCGCCCACAACGAGCGCGTCGACCGCGACGGCCGGCCCGCCTCCGAGCGGCTCCGCTTCGCAGGTTTCGACGGGCCGCTGGAGATCACCGGCGCCGCGAGCCCCCGCCAGGCCCTCACCGCGCTCCACGGCTACCTCGCGGCCCGGGTGGACGCGGACCTGCTCCCGTGCACCGCGGAAACGCTCGACCGCCTGCTCGGCGCCGACGACCGGTGGACCGAGCCCGCCGCGGATGACGGACCCGGCCCGGTCCGTAGGGCGGTCGGCCGAGGCCGGGGAGCTGCGGCTGCTCGCCGACGACCTGGTGTCGCTGCTCGACGAGCAGACGCCGCACCTGCTCGCGGCGGCCTCGCGGGACGACTGGGACCGGGCGGAACCTGTACGGGCGCACCGCGACCGGCCTGCTGACCTACCACCATTGGATGGCCGACACCTCACCGGGCCGCATGAACCGGCTGCTGGGCGTGCGGGACCGGATGATGGCCGAGAACCTCCTCGCGCTCGCCGACCGGGGCCCGGCACTCGTCCACGCCCAGAACTCCCATCTCCAGCGGGAGAAGAGCACGATGCGGATGTGGCAGGGGCCGGTGGAGTGGTGGAGCGCCGGTGCGCTGGTCAGCGCCCGGCTCGGCGAGGATTACGCCTTCTTCGCCACGGCCCTCGGCACGATCCGGCACCAGGGAGTGGACACCCCGCCGCCGGACACCGTCGAAGGACTCCTGTACGGGCTCCCCGAGGGACCGCTGCGTCGTCGACGCCTCCCGGCTGGCCGCCGCCCTCGGCGACCCGCGGCCCGCGCCCCGCGTATCCCCCTGGTTCAGCTACGCCTCGCTCGACCCCGGCCACCTGGCCGCGATCGACGGGTTGGTGTTCGTCAAGGACGTCCCGGACAGGCGCTGAACGTGGGGGCCTCACTCCCCCTCCGTCACCGTCGACCGCCGGTTCCAGGCGCGCGGCGCCCGCCAGTGGAACCGCAGGGCGAGCAGGCGCAGGACGAAGGCCGTGACCACCGCGAGCCCCGTGGTGAACGAGCTCAGGGCGTCGTAGCGGATGCACAGGGCGACCATGGTGGCACCGACGATCGCCGGGACGGCGTACAGGTCGCGGTCCCAGCGCAGCAGCAAGGGCACCTCGTTGGCCAGCACGTCCCGCAGTACGCCGCCGCCCACCGCGGTGGTCAGGCCCAGGCAGGCGGAGGCGGTCAGGCCGAGCCCGTAGTCGTACGCCTTGGTCGTGCCGGCGACGCAGAACAGGCCGAGACCGGCCGCGTCGAAGATGTTCACGCCGGTTCGAGGCGCTCCACATGGGGTGGAGGAAGAAGACCAGCAGGGTGGCGAAGAGCGGGGTGATGAAGTACCCCAGGTCCGTGAAGGCCGCGGGCGGTACGGCGCCGATGACCAGGTCCCGGAACAGCCCGCCGCCCAGCGCGGTGACCTCGGCGAGGACGGCGATGCCGAACACGTCGAGGTTCTTGCGTACGGCCAGCAGCGCGCCGGAGATGGCGAAGACGAAGATGCCGACCAGGTCGAGCGTGTGCTGGACGGTGGGGGTGAAGAGTTGCTCGTACACCCCGACATTCTCACCTGCCGGTGAGCCCCCGCCTCACGAACGAAGGCGGGGGCTCACCGGCGGGAACGAGGTCACTTCTCCTTGGCGGGAGGCTCCTCGTCGGTGCTCTCTGTGCTCCCGGCGCCCTTGGCGCCCTGGCACTCCCGGCGCCCTCGGCGCCGGCCTCGTCGCCGGTCGCGGCGTCTTCGGCACGATCGGTGCCGGCCTCGACCTCCGCGGCCACCGCCGCCGGAGGTCTGCGCCGACTCCGCCAGCGCCTTCTCGGACACCAGCTCCGCCGCCTCCTTGGCGTCGGAGAGCAGGACGACGTCCTGCGGGGCCTGGTCCTCGAAGTTCTCCGGGTGGTGGCAGGCCACCCGCTGACCGGGGCGCAGCTCCTTCAGCGGCGGCTCGGTCGTCTTGCAGATCTCCGTCGCCTTCCAGCACCGGGTGTGGAAGCGGCACCCGCTGGGCGGGGAGATCGGCGAGGGCACGTCGCCCTTGTAGCAGGATGCGCTCCGCTCTTGGTCGACTTGCGGGCCGGGTCCGGATCGGACCGCCGACATCAGCGCCTTGGTGTACGGGTGCATCGGCGACTTGTAGAGCAGGTCGCGGTCGGCCAGCTCCATGATCTTGCCGAGGTACATCACCGCGATCCGGTCCGGAGACGTGCCGGACGACGGACAGGTCGTGCGCGATGATCACGTACGTCAGGCCCAGCTCCGGTCTGGAGGTCGTCGAGCAGGTTGACGACCTGGGCCTGGATCGACACGTCGAGCGGCGGAGACCGGTTCGTCGGCCACGACCAGCTTCGGGTTCAGCGCGAGCGCGCGGGCGATGCCGATGCGCTGGCGCTGACCGCCGGAGAACTCGTGCGGGTAGCGGTTGTAGTGCTCGGGGTTGAGACCGACCACCGACAGCAGCCGCTGCACCTCCTTCTTCACGCCGCCCTCGGGCTCGACGCCCTGGAGCTTGAAGGGGCGCTGATGATCGTGCCGATGGTGTGGCGCGGGTTCAGCGACGAGTAGGGGTCCTGGAAGATCATCTGCACGTCGCGGCCGGGGCGGCGCTTCCGCCGACCCCGAGGTGGGTGATGTCCTTGCCCTCGAACTCGACCTTGCCCGGCGGTCGGTTCGAGGAGACGGGTGATCAGCCGGCCCATGGTCGACTTGCCGCAGCCCGACTCGCCCACGACACCGAGGGTCTCTCCGGACTTCACCTCGAAGTCGATGCCGTCGACGGCGCGTACCGCGCCGACCTGGCGCTGCAGCAGGCCCTTCTTGATCGGGAAGTGCTTCTGCAGCCCGGTCACCTTCAGCAGGGTCTCGCCGGGGGCGGCGTCCTTGGTGAGGTGGGCGGTGCCGGCGGCCTCCTCCGTGTGCCGTAGCTCTGCGCCGGGGATGGCCACTGCTTCGTCCTTGGCGTTCTCGCTCACAGCTCGGCGCAATCTCTTCGGTCCAGATACGCTCCCGCTGCTCCTGCGACATGTGGCAGGCGGCCCAGTGCTGCTGCCGACCTCGGCCAGCTCGGGGCGGACCGTGCGGGTGACGTCGTCCTTGGGCACGTCGGCGTACGGGCAGCGCGGGTTGAAGGCGCAGCCGACGGCAGGTTGCTGGGAGGGCGGGAGCCCTTGACCGGGATGAGGTTCCTGCTGGTCGCGGTCGAGCCACGGCGCGGCATCGAGCCGAGCAGGCCCCAGGTGTAGGGGTGCCGGGGCTCGTAGAACACCTTCTCCGCCGGGCCCGCTCGACGCACCGGCCGCCGTACATCACCAGGAGGTCGTCGGCCGTTCGGCGACGACGCCCAGGTCGTGGGTGATGATGATGACCGCGGAGCCGAACTCCGTCTGCAGATCGCGGATGAGGTCGAGGATCTGCGCCTGGACGGTCACGTCCAGGGCGGTCGTCGGCTCGTCCGCGATGAGCAGCTCGGGGTTGTTGACCAGCGACATCGCGATCATCGCGCGCTGGCGCATACCGCCGGAGAACTCGTGCGGGTAGCTCGTCCACCCGCTTGTCCGGCTGCGGGATGCCGACGCGGTCAGCATCTCCACGGCGCGGCGCTTGGCGGTCTTCTTGTCACGTCGTGGTGGACGCGGTACGCCTCCACGATCTGCTGGCCGATCATGTAGTACGGTGCAGCGCGGACAGCGGGTCCTGGAAGATCATCGACATCTGCCGGCCGCGCAGCTTGCGCACCTCGTCGGGGTCGGCGGACAGCAGCTCCGGTGCCGTCCAGCAAGATCTCGCCCGAGATCTGCGCCTTGCGCCTGCCGTACTGGCCGGCGGTGTGCAGGCCCATGATGCCGAGCGAGGTCACCGACTTGCCTGAGCCGGACTCACCCACGATGCCGAGGGTCTTGCCCTTCTCCAGCTGAGCTGAGCCCGTCGACGGACTTGACCAGGCCGTCGTCGGTCGGGAAGTACACCTTCAGGTCGCGTACTTCCAGGAAGGCCTTCGGTGTGGGCGAAGTACCGGTGGGCTCGCCCACGGCGGCTCCGCTCTTGCTGAGGTCGATCATGCGAGCCTCACTCGGGGGTCGATCACGGCGTACAGGATGTCCACCACGAGGTTGGCGATCAGCACCGCGAGAGAAGTGATCAGGACGACGCCCGGGATAAAGGGGCAGGTCCTGGTTCTGGATCGCGTCCAGCACCTTCTGACCGAGGCCGGGGAGGCTGAACGTGGTCTCGGTCGGGATCGCGCCGCCCATGAGGGCGCCGAGGTCCATGCCGAGCATGGTGAGCAGCGGGGTCAGGGTCGACCCATGGCGTGCTTGCGGATGACGACCTGCTCCTTGAGGCCCTTGGCGCGCGCGGTGCGGATGTAGTCCTCGCCGAGGATCTCCATCATGGTGGCCCGGGTGATCCGGGCGTACATCGCGGCGTGCAGGAAGGCCAGGGTGACCCAGGGCAGGATCATGCCGCCGAGCCAGCCGGTGAGGCTCTCCTCCAGGGGCACGAACTCGCCGTTGATCCAACCCAGTCCGTAGGAGAAGATCGCCAGGCTGAGCAGGCCGGTGAAGTAGATGGGGAGGAGACGCCCGCCAGCGCGACGACCATCGCGCCGCGGTCCCTAGCGTGCCCCTTGAGCGCGGAGAGCACACCGGCGGCGAGGCCGAAGATCAGCCACAGGACGGCCGCACCGAGCGCGAGACCAGGGTCACCGGGAAGCGCTCGGTCAGCGCCGGCCACACGGACTGCTCGGTACGGAAGGAGTAGCCGAAGCACGGCGCGGAGCAGTGGGTGACGTCACCACCGGCCGCGTAGGTGCGGCCCGTGAAGATGCCCTTGAAGAACTCCCAGGCCTGGACGAAGACCGGGTCGCTCAGACCCAGCTTCTGTCGCACCCCCTCGACGGCGGCGGGGTCCGCCTGCTTCGCCCACGAAGCTCAGGGCGACGTCGACGCCGGCCACTTGGGGACGAGGAAGAAGATGCCGAAGACCACCAGAATGATGACCACCAGCATCACTGCGGCGGCGAACAGCCGCCTGATGAGATAAGCGAGCACGGGTTGAGGCCCGCGCTGCAGGATCGCGGGCCGCCGGAGGTCTTCCGGCGGCCGCCCGGTCACCCGCGCCGGCCTTCACCTGCCTTTCGTGCCGTACGGCGGGTGTACCGGTTACTTCGAGGACTTCAGACCGAGGTTGACGAAGTCGTACATACCGCTGTAGCCGTCGGTGGTGTACACGTTCGCCAGTCGGCTGGAGCGCCAGTTGATGAACTTCTCGAAGACGAAGGGCGGGTAGTACGCGCCCTCCATCACCTTGTGGTTGATCTCCGTGGCGATCTTGGCCTTGCCCGCGTCGTCCAGCTGCGTGAGGTAGTCCGCGAACAGACCGTCGATCTTCTTGTCGTCGATCATCGCGAAGTTGTTGTTCGCGCTGTCGAGGATGTAGCTGCTGTGCCACAGCGGCAGACCGTAGCCCTGCACGGACGGGAAGTCCGGGCCCCAGCCCATGATGATGATGCCGTAGCCCTTCTTCTTCACGTTCGAAGGGCTGCCGACGGTGCTGGCGTACTGGGCGCCGTCGTACTGGTCGATCTCGACGTCGATGCCGACCTTCTTCAGCGACGCCTGGAGGGACTCGGCGGTGGCCACCTCGACCGGCTTGTTGTTGCGGACGGCGATGGTGGTCTTGAACCCGTTGGGCTTGCCGCAGGCCTCAGCTCTTCCTTGGCCTTCTCGACGTTGCCCTTCTTGTTCTCACCCGCCATGCCGTACGGGTCGTACTTCTGGCCCTCGGAGCCCGGGACGGACGGCGGCAGCATGTTCGTGCCGATCTCGCCACCGGCGACCGGGCCGCCGCGCGCGGTCTGCAGGGAGACGTGGTCGGCCCCGTAGAGCACGGCCTTGCGGCAGTGGATGTTGTCGAACGGCTTCACGTTCTGCGGGAACGAGGCGTACCGGATGTAACCCGAGACCGGGTTGTCCAGGTTGCCCTTGTGCTCCTTCAGGGCGGTGGTGCGGCCCTGCGGGGACATACCGGTCTGGGCCAGGTCGATGTCGTAGTCGCCGGCGAGCAGTCGGGCGTCCAGGTCGTTGGCGTTGGAGAAGAACTTGATCGTGATCTTGTCCGGGTACGCCTTGCGGACCGGGTCCGACTCCTGCTTCCACTCGGTGTTGCGGACCAGGGTCAGGTCCTTGCCGGGGTTGTAGGACTCGAACTTGTACGGGCCCGAGGAGAACGGGCGCAGACCGTACTTCGACTTGGTGTCCTTGTCCTGGCGGACCGGGGACGCCGAGGTCAGCGCGAGCATCTCCTCGAAGTCGGAGTTGGCCTTCGGCAGTTTGAAGACGATGGTCTTGTCGTCCGGCGTCTCGATCGCCTTCAGGCCGAGCTTGTCCTTGGACTTGTCCTTGTAGGGGCCCTGGTACTCGCCCTTGGGGTCGAGAACGTCCTTCAGGTAGACCGGGCCGCCGGACAGCACGTCCTGCGCCCAGACGCGCTCGATGCCGTACCTTGACGTCCTTGGAGGTGATCGGCTTGCCGTCCTCCCAGGTGACGCCGTCACGCAGGGTGTACGTGTAGGTCTTGCCGTCGTCCGAGACCTTGGCGAGCCCGTTGGCGAGGTCCGGCGTGACCTCGGCACCCGCCGAGCCGGCTCCGTCTTGTTCGTGACGAGCTGGCGGCTGTAGTAGCGGGAGAAGTTCCACATGAAGCCGTAGTAGCCACGCGTGGTGTCCCACGAGTCGGCGTCCTGCGTGCTGGCGAACTTCAGCGTCCCGCCCTTCTTGGCCTCGGAGGCCTGAAGGACCTTGTTGTTGGCCGCGTCGAAGTCGGCGGCGCCGTTCTTCGAACCGCCGTTGCTGTCGTCGCCGCCGCCGCCGCACGCCGCGGTGGTCAGCAGCGCGGCGACCACTGCGGCAGCGGCCAAGGCCTGCTTGCGCCGCCCGCGGGGTGCGTTGGGTAGTCACGATCTCGGATCCTCCGGATTAGATGAGAGACCCCGTGCAGGTGCCACGGGTCGCTTGCCGGTACGGCAGGTCAGCGGGAGCCCTTCGGGTCCAGCGCGTCGCGTACGCCGTCCCCGAAGAGGTTGAAGGCAAGAACGGTGATGAAGATCGCCACACCCGGGATCACCATGTACATGGGATCCGACTTGTAGTAGTCGATCGCGCTCGAAAGCATCTGTCCCCAGGACGAGGTGGGCGGCTTGACGCCCACGCCCAGGAAGCTGAGTGCCGCCTCGGTCGGGATGTTGGTGGGGATCATCATCGTGGTGTAGACGATGATCGGCGCCACCAGGTTGGGCGGCAGTTCCTTGAACAGGATGTAGAACCGTCCGGCTCCCAGGGACCGGGCCGCCTCGACGTACTCCCGTTCACGCATCGAGTGTCTGGCCGCGGACCACGCGACCGATGTAGGGCCAGCCGAAGAAGCCGATGACCAGGATCATCGTGAGCAGACGCACGCCCGTGCCGCTCAGTCCCAGCATGTCGTCGGGCATGACGGAGACCAGCGCGATGATGAACAGCAACTGCGGGAAGGCCAGCAGGCCGTCCATGACCCGGCTGATGAGGGCGTCGACCCAGCCGCCGAAGAAGCCGGCCAGGACACCCAGGACGGTGCCGATGACCACGGCGACGAGCGCGGAAAGGAAGCCCACGAGCAGTGAGATCCGGGCGCCGTGGACGATACGGGCGAAGACGTCGCGGCCGTTGACCGGTTCGACACCGAGCCAGTGCTCGCCGCTGATGCCGCCCAGCGACCCCGTGGGGGTGCCGAACAGCGGATCGATCGCATCCTCGTTGAACGAGTTGGGATCTTGCCCGTAGAGGGAGGTGATCGCCGGCGCGAGCACCGCGATCACGATGAGGACGAGCACCACGATGCCGCCCGTCAGGGCTGGCTTGTCCCGTTTCAGTCGCTCCCAGGCGATCCGGCCCAGGGAACGCCCCTGTACCGCCTTGGCGTCGGCGCCGGCAACCGCCGCTTCCTCGGCCGCACTCCGGGGCCGCTTCCGCGGTCGGCTCGTGCAATGGTGCCGTCATCTGGCAGGGACCCCTCTCAACCGGCGGTAGCCGGCCGCACTTGCCGCTGTAGCGGCGTGATCAGTCCGTCGTGCACAGGGGCGAACAACCACCCCTTGTTGCGGGAGTCTTCAACGCTTGGCGATCAGTAGCCAGACTTGACGGGGAATGGATGCGCAACCGTGATGCTGTTTGAGGTGTTCCGTTATCCGGACACTGGGTAACGGGGGCCGGACGCGGGCGAGTTGGGACATCGAGGACAGGGGGGCGCCTTACGCCCTCGTCTACGCGCGAAGATGTCCGCCCACCGGTGGCGGGACGGGTCCCGCGACGGTCAGTACCGGCCCCCGGCCGGGGGGTATCCGTACCCGCCCCAGCGGGTGCCTGGGCGGGGGCGGCCACGTGGGCCTCGCGGTCGTAGAAGGGGCGGGCGTGGGCGCGCAGCCACATGGCGACCGGGTCGTGGGTGTCGGTCATCGCCACCGTCGACACCGGCAGCCCGTCCGGCACCGCGCCGACGGACTGCTGCATCATCCCGCGCACCGCGTCGACGGCCGGCGGCGAGGTGTCGTACACGTCGAGGCCGATGGCGAGATAGGGCGCGCCCAGCGCCGGCTGCACCCAGGCGCGGCGAAGCGCGCGGACCGCCGGGGTACGGTGGGCGTTCTGCGCGAGCAGGGCGTAGAACTGGGGGACCTCGATGGCCGGTTCGGACAGGCGCAGAGGTCCGGCGGGCTGTCGGTCCAGGCCGGAGGCGATGCGGCGCAGATCCAGCCAGGGGATGCCGACGCCGCCGCCGGGGGCGTGCGGGTTGAGCCAGAGGCCGTAGTGGTCCGGGTAGAGGGCGCGGGCCACCTCCAGGCCGTCGACCACCTCGTACGACCGGTTCCAGCCGCTGGCCGACAGCTCCTGGGCGGAGGTGACGCAGGGCGCGTAGCCGTACCCTTCGACCTCCATGTTTCCGTACTGCGCGTCCGGGGAGCCGGCCTGGCCGTGCCAGAGCAGCATCCAGACCTGGCCGGAGGTGGGGGTGGCGAGGGCGCGCAGCAGGCCCTCGTAGGCGTCGTAGCGCCCGGGCGTCACCTGGCGCAGCATGTGCTCGACCTGTCCGGTCGTGGTGCCGCTGGCGCTCACGTGTATCGCCCCTTCGAGAGTTCCCGGTTGTGGAACCAGCTTAAGGCTCCGCCGGACGAGGGGCGCCTATGAGGCTCGGGGTGCCACGTCCGTTCGCGGGTGCGGGTTCGTCGTGGCTGGGCGCGCAGTTCCCCGCGTCCCTAGGTCGGCTGCCCTGACCGGCGCCCGGAGAGTCCTGTAGATCGCTCCTTACAAGTCGCGGTTGTAGAAGGGATGGACGTTCGCCCGCATCCAGTCGCAGACCGGGTCCTGGGCTGCCTCCAGGAGGACCAGGTTGACCTGGGTCTTCAGGGGGGCCTTGGTCGGGGCGCGGCTCCAGGGCGTCCAGGGGGAGGGCGCGGGCGTCGTCCTCCCAGTGGGTGAGTTCGACGCCGACGAACATGACGGGGTCGGCCGTCTCGACGGCGGCCAGGCAGCGGCGGGCGGTGCGCACGACGCCGACGGCGGCGAACTCGGCGGAGGCCGCGGCCAGGAAGTCCACCGGGTCGTCCTGCCAGTCCGGCTCGAAGAGGCGGACCCTGCCGCCGGACGCGGGTCCGTCCAGCGGGGTGCGGCCGGCCCGGCACAGCTCGGCCACCGGCCGGCGGCGGCAGCGGGATGCCGACCACGCCGTCCGGGTTCACGGCGATGCCGACCTGCGGGGGCAGGCCGCGGGCGAACTCCGCGGCGGGGGCGATGGTGTACGCCATCTGCGCGCCGGCGACCTGCCGGAGCTGCTCCTCCGAGCTGAACACCGGCACGTAGGCCTGGCCCTCGATCTCCAGCGAGGGGCAGGTCGAGGGGGCCGCTGTTCGAGGCCGCCGCCGTTCGGCAGGGGTATCCACACCAAGCTGCGGCCGAGCACCTCCACGATCCGGCCGCCGGCGCCCGGCACGCCGAGGGAGGCGGACAGCACCTCCTCAGCTCGTTGCCGGGCCACCCGCCGTGCGGGTGGGGGTGCGCCTGTGCCGGGAAGTCCATCTGCCTACCTACCGCCTGCCTGGTACCGCTGCTGTGGCTGAAAAGGCTAACCCGTTCGGCCCCGCCGCCCTACGGTGCGTCACCCCGTGAAGGCGATGCGGCGCAGCGTGTCCGCCGCCGCCCGGTCCAGGAGGATCGCCGAGGTGCAGCCGGCGGGCAGGGTGCCCTCGGTCACCGCGCGCAGCAGGCGGGTGTTGGCCGTGCGGTGGCGCAGGAACGCGTACCGCGACACGCCCCGGCCGCGCTCTCGCTGGCCGGCCAGGGCCTCTCCGGCGTCGACGTCGAGCAGCAGCAGGTGCAGGGTGCCGTCACGGCGGCGGGCCTCGCGGGCCAGCCAGCCGCGCACCCAGGCCTGGGTGCCGCAGTCGTGCACGACGACGCCCTCGCCGGAGCCGCAGCACCCTGCGCAGTCCGGCGTAGTGGGCGAGGCGGACGAAGGGGCGGTAGAGCCCGTACGGCAGGAAGCGCGGCATGCGGCGGTCCCAGCGGTCGCGGGTGTCCTGGGAGTCGATGCGCGGTCCGCGTACGGTGCGCGCCATCAGCGTGGACTTGCCGCTGCCGGGCAGGCCGGTGATCACCACCAGGTCCCGGGGTCCGAAGAGCAGGGCGTGCGGGCTGCGGCCGTCCCGGTCCCGCAGGTCGCGGACGACGGGTGCGGGCAGTTCGGCGCACGCCTCCGGTGCCGGGGCGACGGGCTGCTTGGGCAGCGCGAGACCCGAGGTCGTGGCGTACGCCGTGGTCCTGTTCACCGTGATCGTCCTCCCCTGGGGCGGTTCACGAGTCACCATCCCCGTCGAGTGTAAAGAGAAGGTAATGCGCAGGTCTCGCGTTTTCGTGCGCTTACTGCCACAGGCCGGTTACAGATCACGGTCTGCCATGGATCGTCCGGGCGTGCAATGATGGCGGCGCCAACTGCATACCGGCCGTTTGAATCCGCGCGGGAGAGTCCCGGCCGCGCCGGGGCGCCGAAGGAGCAAGTCCCTCCCTTGAATCTCTCAGGCACCGTTACCGCGTGGGCGAGGCACATCTGAAAAGCGGGCCGCCCCTCGACGGGCTGCCCCACCCAAGGTGCAAGTCCTGGCCGCCGTACTCCGGTGGTCGTGGCGAACCTCTCAGGTTTCGATGACAGATGGGGAGGATCGACCTCGCCACGTCCTGTCCTGGGAGACGACCGACCGATGAGCAGTACAGAACTCCGCCGTACCGCGCTCGATGCCACGCATCGCGCGCTGGGCGCGACGATGACCGACTTCGCCGGCTGGGACATGCCCTGCGCTACGGCTCCGAGCGCGACGAGCACGTCGCGGTGCGCACCCGGGCCGGGCTCTTCGACCTCCTCGCACATGGGTGAGATCACGGTCACCGGTGCGGGCGCCGCCGAGCTGCTGAACTTCGCGCTGGTCGGCAACATCGGCAGCGTGAAGCCGGGCCGCGCCCGCTACACCATGATCTGCCGCCAGGACGGCGGCATCCTGGACGACCTGATCGTCTACCGGCTGGGCGAGACCGAGTACATGGTGGTCGCCAACGCCTCGAACGCCCAGGTCGTGCTGGACGCGCTGACCGAGCGGGCCGCCGGCTTCGACGCCGAGGTGCGCGACGACCGCGACGCCTACGCGCTGCTCGCCGTGCAGGGGCCCGGAGTCCCCGGGCATCCTCGCCTCGCTCACCGACGCCGACCTGGACGGCCTGAAGTACTACGCCGGGCTGCCCGGCACCGTGGCCGGCGTCCCGGCGCTCATCGCGCGCACCGGCTACACCGGCGAGGACGGCTTCGAGCTGTTCGTGAAGCCGGAGCACGCCGTGGAGCTGTGGCAGGCGCTGACCAAGGCGGGGGAGGGCGCCGGGCTGGCCCCGTGCGGCCTGTCCTGCCGGGACACGCTCCGCCTGGAGGCGGGCATGCCGCTGTACGGGCACGAGCTGACGACCGCGCTGACGCCCTTCGACGCCGGGCTCGGCCGGGTGGTGAAGTTCGAGAAGGAGGGCGACTTCGTCGGGCGCGCCGCGCTGACCGAGGCCGCTTCCCGGGCCGAGCAGAACCCGCCCCGCGTCCTGGTCGGCCTGGTCGCCGAGGGCCGCCGGGTCCCGCGCGCCGGGTACCGGGTCGTCGCCGGCGGCGAGGTCGTCGGCGAGGTCACCTCCGGCGCGCCGTCCCCGACGCTGGGCAAGCCGATCGCCATGGCGTACGTCGACCCCGCGCACGCGGCGCCGGGCACCGCGGGTGTCGGCGTGGACATCCGGGGCAGCCACGAGCCGTACGAGGTCGTGGCGCTGCCGTTCTACAAGCGCCAGAAGTAGACACTGCACACTGACACCGGGCGGCGGGGCCCTGTCGTCCCGCGCGCGTCCTCGCTGCTCACCAGCGGTGTCAGCAGTCCCCTCATCAGCAGCCCCCTTCACCAGCACTCCTCGCGTACAGGAGAATTCAGGTCATGAGCAACCCCCAGCAGCTGCGTTACAGCAAGGAGCACGAGTGGCTGTCGGCCGCCGAGGACGGCGCCTCGACGGTCGGCATCACGGAGCACGCGGCCAACGCGCTCGGTGACGTGGTCTTCGTCCAGCTCCCCGAGGTCGGCGACTCGGTGACCGCGGGCGAGACCTGCGGCGAACTGGAGTCCACCAAGTCGGTCTCCGACCTGTACTCCCCCGTCTCCGGCGAGATCACCGAGGTCAACGAGGACGTCGTCAACGACCCGTCGCTGGTGAACTCCGCGCCCTTCGAGGGCGGCTGGCTGTTCAAGGTGCGCGTCACGGACGAGCCGGCCGACCTGCTCTCCGCCGACGAGTACACCGCCTTCACCGCCGGCTGAGGAGTCACGACCGCATGTCGCTTCTGAACACACCCCGCACGAGCTCGACCCCGACGTCGCCGCCGCCGTCGACGCCGAGCTGGACCGCCAGCAGTCCACCCTGGAAATGATCGCCTCCGAGAACTTCGCGCCCGTCGCGGTCATGGAGGCCCAGGGCTCGGTCCTCACCAACAAGTACGCCGAGGGCTACCCCGGCCGCCGCTACTACGGCGGCTGCGAGCACGTCGACGTGGTCGAGCAGATCGCCATCGACCGGGTCAAGGCGCTCTTCGGCGCCGAGCACGCCAACGTGCAGCCGCACTCGGGCGCCCAGGCCAACGCGGCCGCGATGTTCGCGCTGCTCAAGCCCGGCGACACGATCATGGGTCTGAACCTCGCCCACGGCGGGGCACCTGACCCACGGCATGAAGATCAACTTCTCCGGCAAGCTCTACAACGTCGTCCCCTACCACGTGGGCGAAGACGGTCAGGTAGACATGGCCGAGGTGGAGCGCCTCGCCAAGGAGACCAAGCCGAAGCTGATCGTGGCCGGCTGGTCGGCGTACCCGAGGCAGCTGGACTTCGCCGCGTTCCGCAAGGTCGCGGACGAGGTCGGCGCGTACCTGATGGTCGACATGGCGCACTTCGCCGGTCTGGTCGCGGCGGGCCTGCACCCGAACCCGGTCCCGCACGCCCACGTGGTGACCACCACGACCCACAAGACGCTGGGCGGCCCCCGCGGCGGTGTGATCCTCTCCACGGCCGAACTCGCCAAGAAGATCAACTCCGCCGTCTTCCCCGGTCAGCAGGGTGGCCCGCTGGAGCACGTGGTGGCCGCCAAGGCCGTCGCCTTCAAGGTCGCCGCGAGCGAGGACTTCAAGGAGCGCCCAGGGCCGTACGCTGGAGGGTGCCCGCATCCTGGCCGAGCGCCTGGTGCGGGACGACGCGAGGCGGCGGGCGTCTCGGTCCTGACCGGCGGCACGGACGTCCACCTGGTCCTGGTGGACCTGCGCGACTCCGAGCTGGACGGGCAGCAGGCCGAGGACCGCCTCCACGAGGTCGGCATCACGGTCAACCGCAACGCCGTCCCGGAACGACCCGCGTCCGCCGATGGTGACCTCCGGTCTGCGCATCGGTACGCCGGCCCTGGCGACCCGCGGCTTCACGGCCGAGGACTTCGCCGAGGTCGCGGACGTGATCGCCGAGGCGCTGAAGCCGTCGTACGACGCCGAAGCCCTCAAGGCCCGGGTGAAGGCCCTGGCCGACAAGCACCCGCTGTACCCGGGTCTGAACAAGTAGACACCGCGTGTGCACGGGGGTGCCGTGCCCGTCACGAGCGGGCACGGCACCACGTCCCCCGAAGCACCACCTCTGCACCACCCCGTTCTGAGGAGTCCCCCGTGGCCATCTCGGTCTTCGACCTGTTCTCGATCGGCATCGGCCCGTCGAGCTCCCCACACGGTCGGCCCGATGCGCGCGGCCCGCATGTTCGCCCGCCGTCTGCGCAACGAGGAACTGCTCGGCTCCGTCGCCTCGGTCCGCGCCGAGCTGTGCGGCTCGCTCGGCGCCACCGGCCACGGCCACGGCACGCCCAAGGCGGTGCTGCTCGGCCTGGAGGGCGACTCGCCGCGCACGGTGGACGTGGAGACGGCGGACGAACGCGTCGAGACGATCAAGTCCTCGGGCCGCATCCGCCTCCTCGGCGAGCACGGGATCGCCTTCGCCTACGACGACGACATGGTCCTGCACCGCCGCAAGGCCCCCCTACCACGCCAACGGCATGACCCCGTGGGCGTACGACGCGGCCGGCACGGAAGTGCTCTCGAAGACCTACTACTCGGTCGGCGGCGGCTTCGTCGTCGACGAGGACGCGGTGGGCGCGGACCGCATCGTGCTCGACGACACGGTGCTGAAGTACCCCTTCCGCACCGGCGACGAGCTGCTGCGCCTGTCCCGGGAGACGGGCCTGTCCATCTCGGCCCTGATGCTGGAGAACGAGCGCTCCTGGCGCGACGAGGACGAGATCCGCGAGGGCCTGCTGGAGATCTGGCGCGTGATGCAGGCGTGCGTCGACGCCGCGGCATGTCCCGCGAGGGGCATACTGCCGGGCGGCCTCAGGGTCCGCCGCCGCGCCGCCAACACCGCGCGCAAGCTGCGCTCGGAGGGCGACCCGCAGGCCCTCTCCATGGAGTGGATCACCCTCTACGCCATGGCCGTGAACCGAGGAGAACGCGGCCGGCGGCCGGGTCGTCACCGCCCCGACGAACGGCGCGGCGGGCATCATCCCGGCGGTCCTGCACTACTACATGAACTTCGTGCCCGGTGCCGACGAGGAGGGCGTGGTCCGCTTCCTCCTGGCCGCGGGCGCGATCGGCATGCTCTTCAAGGAGAACGCCTCCATCTCCGGCGCCGAGGTCGGCTGCCAGGGCGAGGTCGGCTCGGCCTGCTCCATGGCGGCCGGCGCGCTCGCCGAGGTGCTGGGCGGCTCCCCGAGCAGGTGGAGAACGCCGCCGAGATCGGCATGGAGCACAATCTCGGCCTGACCTGCGACCCGGTCGGCGGCCTCGTCCAGATCCCGGTGCATCGAGCGCAACGGCATGGCCGCGGTCAAGGCGGTCACGGCGGCGCGGATGGCGATGCGGGGCGACGGGTCCCACAAGGTGTCCCTCGACAAGGTCATCAAGACCATGAAGGACACCGGCGCGGACATGTCGGTGAAGTACAAGGAGACGGCCCGGGGCGGGCTGGCGGTGAACATCATCGAGTGCTGAGGGCGCGGCCCCCTCTCGCCTCATCTCACATCGTGACATGTGACGACTGAAAAATGAGACGCCTGAGATCGTGACGGTGCCAGCACTTTTCGCACGTGAAAGACCGAGAGATGCCCGCACCAGCCACCGGATCAGCCCCGGCACCCGTCAATCCGCGGTCCCGCGTCCTCATCGCCAGCCTCATCGGCACGACGATCGAGTTCTACGACTTCTACATCTACGCGACCGCAGCCGTCCTGGTCTTCCCGTCGCTCTTCTTCCCGAACAGCGACCCGACCACGGCACTGCTGTCGTCCTTCGCGGTCTTCGGCGCCGCGATGGTGGCCCGTCCGATCGGGGCCGTGTTCTTCGGGCACCTCGGTGACCGGCTCGGCCGCAAGAAGACGCTGGTGGTCTCGCTGCTCACCATGGGCATCGCCACGTTCCTGATCGGCGTACTCCCGACGTACGCACAGGCCGGCTGGGTGGCCACCGCGCTGCTCGTGCTGATGCGGCTCGCGCAGGGCTTCGCGCTCGGCGGCGAGTGGAGCGGGGCCGCGCTGGTCGCGACCGAGAACGCGCCCGCGGCAAGCGCGCCCTGTACGGGACCTTCCCGCAGCTGGGCGCCCCGCTCGGCTTCATCATCGGCAACGGCCTGTTCCTGATCATCGGGGCGCTGTTGCCGTCCGCGGCTCGGCGCCGACCCACGCAGCCCTCCGAGGCCTTCACGAGCTGGGGCTGGCGCATCCCGTTCCTGTTCTCCGCGGTGATGGTCGCGATCGGACTGTGGGTGCGCTCGCGGCTCGTGGAGTCGGCGGTGTTCGCCAAGACCCAGCAGGCCGGGAAGGTGCGGAAGCTGCCGCTGGCCACCGTGGTCCAGGGCCACTGGAAGCAGCTGATCCTGGGCACCTTCATCATGCTGGCGACGTACGTGCTCTTCTACCTGATGACCACGTTCTCGCTGAGCTACGGGCGCACCGCGAAGGACGCCGCCGTGCCGGGTCTGGGGGTACAGCTACACCACGTTCGTGCTGATGATGATCTTCGGCGTGCTCTTCTTCGCCGTGTTCACCCTGGTCTCCGGCCCGCTCGCCGACAAGTACGGCCGCCGCGCCACCCTGATCTGGGTCACCGCCGCGATCGTGGTCTTCGGCCTGGTGTGGGTGCCGCTGATCGGCCTGGGCACGCTCGGTGTGGTGCTGTGGCTGGTCCTCGGCTTCACGCTGATGGGCATGACGTTCGGCCCGATGGGCGCGCTGCTGCCGGAGCTGTTCCCGACGAGCGTGCGCTACACCGGTTCCGGTATCTCGTACAACGTCAGTTCGATCCTCGGAGCGGCCGTCGCCCCGTTCATCGCGGTGGCGCTGTGGGAGAGCCGGTGACGGCTCGCCGTGGCTGGTCGGCGTCTACCTCTCCGCGATGGCGGTGCTGACGCTGACCGCTCTCCTCCTCGGCAAGGAGACCGAGGACGTCTCCCTGGACGAGGGAGAGGCCGAGGGCGAGGGCCAGGCCGTCTCCGCCGACGACGCCACCCGCGCCGCGGTCCCCTCCTCCGCCCCCTGATCCGACCGGCGTACGGCGGCCGATTCCCGGGCATGACAACTACCTAGGGTCCATGGGGCACTTTCAGCCCCACCGGTATCCGAGGGAGTGGTCATGCTGCGCGGCATCGACGTCAGCGCTTACCAGTCCTCCACCTACAACACGGACGGCCTCTCCTTCGTCTTCGTGAAGGCGACGGAGGGCCGTTCGTACGTCAACCCCAAGCTCGCCGCCCAGACGAAACGGGCCCGCGACGCCGGACTCGTCGTCGGCTTCTACCACTCCTGTGGCCGGGCAACCTCACCGCCCAGGCCGAGTACTTCGTCTCCAAGGCCCCCGACCGGGCCGGCGACATCCTCGCCGTCGACTGGGAGACGACGGGTGAGGGCACCCATGCGAGCAACGCGGAGAAGGACAGCTTCATCCGGAAGGTGAAGGCGCTGCGGCCGGACAACCGGGTGATCCTCTACGCGAACAGAAACTACTGGCTGAACGTGGACACCACCTCGTACGCGGGCGACGGTCTCTGGATCGCCGACTACGTGACGGCCGGCAAGCCCCGCATCCAGGCCACGTGGCGCTTCCACCAGTACACCGACGACCCGGTCGACACCAACGTGGCGGACTTCGCGAGCAAGGCGGCGCTGAGGCAATGGGCCGACGGCGCCTGGGGTCTGTCCGGCGGGCAGGACCCAGCCCCTGAAGCCCGCGGGCCGCTCCGGATCGGCCTCCGCCAGTGCCTTGGTGACGTTCTCGACGCCCGAGCGCAGGCCGTACACCGGGGTGTCGGGCTGCTGGCGCCAGGACTCGTCGATGCCACCGGCGTCCACGGTGTCGAAGCCGAGGTCGTCGATCAGGGACCCTGACCTTGGCCTTGGCCGCCTCGTCGTCGCCGGCGACCGGGAGGGCCAGGCGGTCCGGGGCGCCGGCCGGGCGCGGGCGCTCCAGGATGTCCTGGGCGTACGTGCCGTTGAAGGCCTTGATCACCGGGTGGCCGAGGTGGCGTTCGGTCCAGCGGCTCTCGGTGAGGCCCTCGTCCTCGATGGCCGCGATCCGCCCGTCGCGCTGCCGCGGGTAGTAGTTGTTCGTGTCGATGACCGCCACGCCGTCGGCGGCGCCGTCGAGGACGCCGGACGGCAGGTCCGGGATCGCCTTCAGCGGGATGGTGACGACCACGACCTCGGCGTCACGCGCCGCCTCCTCGACCGGCACCGGGGTGGCGCCGGTCTCCTCGGCCAGTGCGGTGAGCGTGTGCGGGCCGCGGGAGTTCGCGACTGATACGTCGTGTCCGAGGGCGGTCAGCCTTCGGGTGAGGTTGCCGCCGATGTTGCCCGCGCCGATGATGCCGATCTTCATGATGCTGACTCGCCTGGCCCTTCGGAGGTCATGTCGTGCGGAGCCGGCGGCTCGCGCCGGTGATCAGCTCAACCTCCGGCCGTGGCGGGCTATTCCACGGAGAGGCGCCCTCCGGGGGTGACCAGACGGGCGCCCCTCACGGCGTCGTCACTTGTTGAGGTGCGTCCAGAACTCGTCGAACGACAGCAGCTTGTCCCCGTCGAGGTCACGGCCGGCGATGATCGCCTCGGCCACCGACTCGGTGACGTTCCAGTCGCCGCCCTGGGCCAGCGCGGTCTTGAACTCGGCGGCGGTGATGAACCCGTCCCCCGTCCGTGTCGATCCGCTCGAACTGCTTGCGTGCTTCCTCGATGTCCGCCACCGATCCGCCCCTCATCTCGTGCATGGGTCATTCCGACCTTCTGACGCAGGTCAGATTAGCTGCCCGTCCGGGCACCCAGTGCGGCGACCACCCACCCGAACTCCTCCTCGTAGGCGGACGGAGGCTCCACGCCGTTCACGATCGCGGAGAGCTCCCGATAGCGGACGAGGCGGACGTTCGTCACCGACGTGAGGCGATCCCGCACGACGGCCGGGTCAGCGTCGCCGATCAGCGCGCGCAGGATGTCGGCGGCCTGTGGCGAGTCCGGCGGGACGCCCTCCCTCAGCGCGTCGCCCGCGGGCCGCACCAGGCGGCTCACGAACCACAGGGAGGAGCCGGCGGGGACGTCCGGCCCCCGGTCGGTCGCGTTGAACTCGATCATCCTGCGCATCGTCGCCCGGAACTCCGGGTCCTGGATCAGCTCGGCCAGCTCCACCCAGGCGTCCACCTGCTCGGGGGTGGGGTCGTCGGGCAGGTCGGCGCGGCGAGCGCAGGCGGGTGCGGATGTCGGGGTCCGCGGCGTCGACGCCCTCGAAGACCTCCGCCATGAAGTCCTCGATGATGCGTCGTCGTTCGGCGGTGGACAGTCGCGCCAGTTTGTTCATCAGGGTCATCTCCTCGGCGGTCGAGCCGCGTCGTGCCACGGTCGACAGCACCGCACGGGTCACCCGCAGTGAGCTGATCTGCGCGTCCAGGGCGCTCACGTGCGCCGCCGCGACCTGCGCGACCGTCGTCTCGCCGGACAGGACGCGGCGTACGGCGTCCAGGCCGAGGCCGAGTTCGCGCAGGGTGCGGATCAGCTCCAGGCGGGCGGCGGAGGCGGCGTCGTAGAGCCGGTAGCCGCCCGCGGAGCCGGTCACCGGGGGCAGGGCGCCCTCGTCGGACCAGTAGCGGATGGTGCGCACCGACAGTCCGGTGGTGCGCGCCAGTTCGCCGATGGTCGTGAGACCGGTGCCGTCTTCGATCATGTCTGGGAGTGTGGGCCTTCCAGTGGGTGGAGACTCAAGGAGCGCGGTGTGGCGGAGAGCCTGCGGGACATTCTGGACGCGGCGGCGCTGGGCGTCTTCCCGGCGGCGGACGGCGGGACCACCGTGGTGCCGCAGCACGGCGGCCGGGATGCCGGGGTGATCGCATTCACGGCGCACTCGGTCGTCTTCACGGACGAGGACCCGCGGTGGGTGCGCGAGACACTGGACGGACTCGGCTGCGACCCTCTCGCCGCCACGATGAACGCGCGGTTCCTGACCGCGTTCATGGAGCGCACGGGACGGACGACCGACACGATCGACGTGCTGCTGACCGGTGCTCCGCTTCCGGGCCGCCCCGGGATCGCGCTGACGGAGGTCGCCGACCCCGGGCATCCCCGGGTGGTCTCGGCCCGCCGGCGACGCGACGACGTGCGGGTGTGGGCGGCGGACGGCGGGGTGCTCGTGCTGGGCCGCGGGGTCGCCGGGCGGCTGGAGGCCGCGGTGGAGGTGGCGGCGGGGGTACGGCACCGGGGGCTGGGGCGGCGCCTGGTGACGGCGGCGCGGCAGCTGGCCGGGGGTGAGGTGGTGTGGGCCCAGGTGTCGGCGGGGAACGCCCGCAGTCTGCGGGCGTTCCAGGCGGCGGGCTACCGGCCGGTGGGGTCGGAGGCGCTGTTCCTCCGGCCCTGAGTCGGGGCCTGCCCCGGACCGGGGCCGTCAGTGCCAGGGCTTGTAGTACGGGTTGCTCTCGCACTCGCTCATGATCTCGGTCTTGGTCTGCCGGTCGACCGGGCAGACGCCGATGACGTACTGCCGCTGGATGCCGCCGGGGAAGGCGACCTCGACCTGGTCGGCCCACTTGTGGGTGTCGCCGATGGTCTTGTTGACGTCGATGCCGCCGGGGGCGTCGATGTAGTAGTTGTACCCGGACTTGTACCAGGTCTTGTAGAGGTCGTGGTCGTAGGTCGTCGAGACGTACGGCGAGGGCTGGTTGACCAGGACGTACTTCTCGACGTCGTACTGGCCGTTCTGAACGTCCTTGGCGTGGAAGCCCTCCTCGAAGACGACCTGCGGGCCCCGGCTGTCGCTGCGGTAGAGGGTGCCGCACGTGGTGCGCCAGACCGGCTCGGGCGTGATGCGGGCGACGTCGACGCCGGAATCGGCGGCGGCCTTGAGCTTGTCGTCGAACTGGGGGGCAGGCGGGGGCGGCCTTGGCGGGAGCCGTCGCCGGGGCCGCCGCTCCGGGGACGGTGGCGGCCGAGGTGGCGAGGACGGCGGAGAGGACAGGACGGCGGCAGCGGCCCGTCGCCGCAGGGGTGTGGTGATCATGCCGGTACGATCCCGGCTTCGCGGCGCCGGAGCGCGGATCTTCACCCGTAGGTGGCGTGTCCACCGAACGGGGCTGCTTCCAGCGGCAGATGGGACCTCAGCGGTCCACGACCCGCATCTCGAACCAGGTGGTCTTGCCGCGCGGCAGCAGATCGACGCCCCACCGGTCGGACAGCTTGTCGACGAGGAAGAGGCCGCGCCCGCTGATGTCCGTCTCCTGCACCGGCATCAGACACGGCAGTCCCCGGGAGGGGTCGCGGACCTCGACGCGGATCCAGCCGGGGCGGCGGCGCATGTGGAGGCCGAAGATACGGGCACCGGTGTGGCGTACGGCGTTGCCCACCAGCTCGGAGACGAGCAGGACGGTGTCCTCCGTGACCTTGGGGCCGAGTTTCCACTGGCGCAGGGCCACGACCTGGGCCAGCCGGCGGGCGGTGGCGGCGGACTCGGGGCGGGACGGTAACGGGACCTCGCGCTCCGTCGGGTTTCCGAACAACTCCAGCGCCTTGAGCGCGCTCTCGTCCTCGACCGCCGGCGACCAGCGCGCCGCGGTCGCCCGTCCAGCTCCCCGCGGCTGTTCCGTACCCTCCAGCCCCGCCATGCCCCCATCATGGCCGTCCCCGGGAGGCTCCGTGGCCGTTCCCGGGGAATACGCCCTGCCGAGCCCTGGCTCGACAGCGGTCGATCGGCATATGCCGCGGGCAGTTCGGAGCCGGTGACAGCCCCACTGACCTGCGCGGACGACTCGGCCGGAGACAAGCGGCGGACTCCTCGACAAGACGCGCTTAATGGTGCGTTAAGGCTGCCATAAACCGCCCCATCGAGGGACCCGGAATCAGACACCGCGTCAACTGCGAGTGATGCGGACCCACTTCATCGAGCGCGCTAAGAGGAACACACTCTGAGGAACGCACTCCAGAGGAACTTCGCCTTTCCGGGGCCCTCCTCCACGAAGCTGCGCATCCCCCGCTCGCGGTCCTCGGTGGCGAACAGACCCGCGAACCAGTTCCGCTCGACGGCGAGACCGGTCTCGATGTCCCGTCTCCAGACCCGTGTCGATCGCCTCCTTCGCCGCGCGCAGCGCGATGGCGGGCCCTTTCGCGAGCCGCGCCGCCCGGGCGTGCGCCTGCTCGTAGACCTCGGCGGCCGGCACCACGCGGTCCACCAGGCCGAGTGCCAGCGCCTCGTCGGCCTTCACCTGGCGGCCGGTGAAGATGAGGTCCTTGGCCTTGGAGGGGCCGACCAGCCGGGAGAGCCGCTGGGTGCCGCCCCGCGCCGGGGATCAGGCCGAGCAGGATCTCGGGCTGGCCGAGCTTGGCGTTCTCCCCGGCGATGCGGAAGTCGGCGCAGAGCGCGAGTTCGCAGCCGCCGCCGAGGGCGTATCCGGTGACCGCCGCGACCACCGGCTTGGGGATGCGGGCCACGGCCGTGAAGGAGTCCTGCAGGCCGCGGGCGCGCTGGATCATCGCCGCGTGGTCCATCGCCTGCATCTCCTTGATGTCCGCGCCCGCCGCGAACACCTTCTCGCCACCGTAGATCACCACGGCGCGCACGTCATCGCGGCGGGTGGCCTCCTCGGCGAGTTCCTTGAGCCGGTCCTGGGTGGCGATGTCCAGCGCGTTCATGGGCGGACGGTCCAGGCGCAGCGTGCCAATGCCTTCGGCGACTTCCAGATGTACGGTCATGCTCCGCAGGTTAGCGGGCGTTCACCGCCGTGGGGGTTGTGGGTGCCCCGCGCCCCTTCGGGACGCGGGGCACCGCCGGCTTACGCCTTCCACTTCTCCCAGGACATGTTCCAGCCGTTGAGGCCGTTGTCCGGGGCGATGGTCGCGTCGTTGGAGTTCTTCACCACGACCACGTCCCCGATGAGCGAGTTCTCGAAGAACCAGGCGGCCGGCGCCTTCTCGTCCCAGCCGCCGCGCCGTCGCGCAGGCCTATGCAGCCGTGGCTGGAGTTGCGGTTGCCGAAGGCGTCGCCGCCCCAGTAGTTGCCGTGGATGAAGGTGCCGGACGTGGACAGGCGCATGGCGTGCGGGACGTCCTTGATGTCGTACTCGCCGCCGTAGCCGACCGTCTCTCCGTTCATCCGGGTCACCGGGAGCCGCTCGGTGATGACCATCTGGCCGTTCCAGGTCTCGTAGCCGGGAGCGCCGGTGGTGATGGGGATGGTCTTGACGGTCTTGCCGTCCCGCACGACCTTCATCGTGAGCTTCTTGGCGTCGACGACGGAGACCTGGCTGCGGCCGACGGTGAAGGAGACGGTCTTGGCCTGCTCGCCGTAGACCCCGTCGCGGCCCTCGACGCCGTCGAGGTTGAGGTCGACGGTGACCTTGGTGCCGGCCTTCCAGTACTTCTCCGGGCGGAAGTCGAGGCGGTCGTTGCCGAACCAGTGGCCCGCGACCTCGACGGCCGGCTCGGTCTTGATGCGGATGGCCTTCTCGACGTCCTCGGGGTTGGTGATGCCCCGCGTGAAGCGGATCGAGAACGGCATGCCGACGCCGACCTTCGAGCCGTCCTCCGGCGTGAAGGTGCCGATGAAGGTGTTCTTCGGCGTCAGGGTGGTGAAGCGGGAGTCCTCGGCGGCCGTGCGGCCCTCGGAGTCCTTGGCGACCGCGTGCACGGTGTAGGTGGTGGCGGCGGCCAGGTGGGTGGACGGCGTCCAGGTGGCGCCGTCCGCGGATATCTTCCCGTCGACCTTCGCGCCCTCGGCGTCCTTGACCAGGACCTCCGTGAGCTTGCCCTTCGCGGCGGCGACCTTGAGGTCGCCGCTGGTGTCGACGGCCTCGGCCCCGTTCTTCGGGGCGATGCTGACGACGGCCTCGGACTGCTTGCTCTGTGCCGCGGTGGAGTCCTTGGCGTTCTTGCCGCCGTCGTCCCCCGGCCCCGGCTCCCGAGCCGGACCCTCCCCCCACCGCACGCGGTCAGCGTCAGCAGCACGCCCAGTGCCAGCGCCGGCAGTGTCCTGCCGCGTCCCCTGCCGCCCCGCCCCCGGCCCACCGCCGGCGACGCCCCCGATATCGGACGCACGTTCAACTTGTCTCCCCTCGCCGGGCCTGGTCGGGCCCGCGCCCCGGTGCGCCCGCGCGCACCGGCGCATCGTAACCGCAGGCCAGGGGCGTAGGGGACAGAGGAATTGTCACTGTTCCGTACCGAGTTGGCGGCCGGGTGCCGGAATCACGCCGGCGTCACTTCACCGCACTGCCCGCTTTCCACTTCTCCCAGTTCATGTTCCAGCCACCGAGCCCGTTGTCGGGGGCGACCTTCTTGTCCTTGCTGTGGACCACCTCGACGACGTCGCCGATCAGGCTGCGGTCGAAGAACCAGCCCGCCGGGGTGTCGGAACCGCCGCCCTTGACGTCGCGCAGACCCACGCAGCCGTGACTGACGTTGGCCCGGCCGAAGGTGTCCTCCGGTGCCCAGTAATTGCCGTGCAGGAAGGTGCCGGAGCTGGTCAGACGGATGGCGTGCGGGACGTCGGGGATGTCGTACTCGCCGCCGAAGCCGACCGTGCGGCTGTTCATGCAGGTGACGTCCAGCATCTCGGTGATCACCATCTTGCCGTTGTAGGTGGGGGTCTTCGGCGCCCCCGCCGTGATCGGCACGGTGGTCAGCAGCGTGCCGTCCCGGCGCACCTGCATGGTCCGCTTGGCCGCGTCGACGAGGGAGACCTGGCTGCGGCCGACGGTGAAGGAGAACGTCTTGTGCTGGAGCCCGTACACCCCCGGCGCGCCTTCGACGTCCCGCAGGTGCAGGTCGACGGTGACCTTGGTGCCGGGCTTCCAGTAGCTCTTGGGGCGGAAGTCGAGGCGGTCCTTGCCGAACCAGTGGGGGCGGACCTCGGTGGCGGGCTTCGCGGTCACCGAGACGGCGCGTTCGACGGCGGCGCGGTCGGTGATCTCCCGGTTGAACTCCAGCGAAACGATCATGCCGGTGCCGACGACCGAGCGGTTCTCGGGAGCGACGTAGCCGATGAAGCGCTCCTCGGGGACGTAGGTGGTGAAGGTGGTGTGCCGGGCCGAGCGGCGCCCCTGGCCGTCCAGGGCGACGGCGTCGACCGTGTACTTCGCGGCGAGCGCCAGCCGGTCGTCGTCGGGTTCCCAGCGCAGGCCGTCGTCGGAGATCCGGCCGGGTACCGGGGTCTCCTGCGCGTCCTGCGACTTGACGACCTTCACCGACTCCAGCCGCCCGCCGGGCACCCGCACCGACAGCTTCTTCTCCTCCGGCCGGACGGCCTTGCTGCCGTCGTCCGGGGTGATGCGGATGACGTCCTCGGCTGCGGGGGTTTGCCGAACACCCCGCCGATGCCGCCGCCGATGCCACCACCGTCCGAGGTGCATCCGGCGGCCCCGGCCAGCAGTCCTGCCCATGTCAGTACGGCGCCCAGAGCGGTCGCCGCGCGCCGTGCGCGCCCATGTACGTGCCTCACATCCACCCGTAACGACCGGTCCGCGCTGGGAAACGTGAGTGCGAGCCATGCGGTGGGCAGAACAGTGGGGAAGGACGACGCGACGGGGAGCAGCGGTCGGGACACCGCGCGCCCTTCTCCCGTCTTCCCGTCTCTGGCACGTCGTTCCACGAGCCGCAGGAGGCTGACAGGTGTCCAGCGCAGCCGAGCAGGAGGCGGTGGCCGGGAAGCAGGCCGCCAGAGGACGGGCACCCCGCCGTCGCGGTGAACGGCGCGCGGCGTGCCGCGTCGCCACCCGCCGTGCCGGCCTGGCCGGGCACACCGGTGCCGCTGGGCGCCCGGTTCCGGACCGGGCCGGACCAGGTGGCGGGGACGAACTTCGCGCTGTGGGCGGGCGGGGCGGAGGCGGTGGAACTGTGCCTGTTCGACGGGCCGGGCCCCGGTGGCAGGGAGAGCCGGGTGCGGCTGACCGAGCTGACGCACGAGATCTGGCACGGCTTCGTGCCGGGCGTAGGGCCCCGGGCAGCGTTACGGCTTCCGGGTGCACGGCCGCTGGGACCCGTGGACCGGCGCCCGCTGGAATCCGGCGAAGCTGCTGCTCGACCCGTACGCGCGCGCGGTGGACGGTGACTTCGTGCTGCCCGCCGAGGTGTACGGGCACGTCCGCGACTGGCCCCAGCAGCATGTGGCGGACACCGTGCGCGACGACCGCGACTCGGCGCCGTACGTCCCGAAGGGCGTCGTCGTCCACGACGGCGGCCCCGACGACGAGTGGACGTACGACCGGCGGCCGAAGACGCCGTGGGCGGACTCGGTCATCTACGAGCTGCACGTGCGCGGCTTCACCAAGCTGCACCCCGGCATCCCCGAGGAGCTGCGCGGCACGTACGCGGGGCTGGCGCATCCCGCGGCGATCGAGCACCTGACGCGGCTGGGCGTGACGGCGGTGGAGCTGCTGCCGGTGCACCAGTTCGCGCACGAGAGCCATCTCCTCGACCGCGGCCTGAAGAACTACTGGGGCTACAACTCGATCGGCTACTTCGCCCCCACGCGGCCTACGCGGCCTCCGGCACCACCGGTCAGCAGGTCGGCGAGTTCAAGGCGGATGGTGCGCGCCCTGCACGAGGCGGGCATCGAGGTGATCCTCGACGTGGTCTACAACCACACGGCGGAGGCGGGCGAGCTGGGCCCGATGCTGTCCCCTCAAGGGCATCGACAACCGCGGCTACTACCGCCTCCAGCCGGACGCCCGCCGGTACGCCGACTACACCGGCTGCGGCAACACCCTGCACGTCGTGCAGCCGCACGTCCTGCGCCTGATCACCGACTCGCTGCGCTATTGGGTGACGGAGATGGGCGTGGACGGCTTCCGCTTCGACCTGGCGGCGGCGCTGGCCCGCTCGATGCACGACGTCGACATGCTCTCCCCGTTCCTCGCGGTGATCGCGCAGGACCCGGTGCTGCGGCGGGTGAAGCTGATCGCCGAGCCGTGGGACGTGGGCTCCGGCGGCTACCAGGTGGGCGCGTTCCCGCCCCTGTGGACGGAGTGGAACGACCGCTACCGCAACGCCGTGCGGGACTTCTGGCGGCACGCGCTGCCGGACGTGCGGGAGATGGGCTACCGCCTGTCGGGCTCCAGCGACCTGTACGCGTGGGGTGGGCGGCGGCCGTACGCGTCGGTCAACTTCGTCACCGCGCACGACGGCTTCACGCTCCGGGACATGGTGTCGTACGAGCGCAAGCACAACGAGGCCAACGGCGAGGGCAACCGCGACGGCACCGACGACAACCGGTCCTGGAACTGCGGCGCGGAGGGAGAGACGGACGACGAGGACGTACGGGCGCTCCGGCGCCGCCAGCTCCGCAACCTGCTGACCACGCTGCTGCTGTCGACCGGCGTGCCGATGCTGGTCGCGGGCGACGAGCTGGGCCGGACCCAGGGCGGCAGCAACAACGCCTACTGCCAGGACAACGAGATCAGCTGGGTCGACTGGAGCCTGCTGGACGACCCGGAGTGGCGGCCCTGTTCGAGCTGACCTCCCGGCTGATCGCGCTGCGCCACCAACACCCGGTGCTGCGCCGCCGGGCGTTCTTCTCCGGCCGGGCGCACTCCGCGGACGGCCTGCGCGACCTGGCCTGGTTCACCGCCCGGGGCACTGGAGATGACGGAGCGGGACTGGTACGCGCCCGCCGCCACCCTCGGCATGTACCTCTCCGGGCGGGACATCCCGGGCCGCGACGAGCGCGGCGACCCGATCGTCGACGACAGTTTCCTGGCCGTCCTGCACGCGGGCGACCGGCCGGTCTCGTTCGTGCTGCCGGGGCCGCCCTGGGCGGAGCGGTACGAGGTGGTCGTCGACACCGGCCGGGAGCGGCAGACGGAGGCACCGGGCGGGACGCATCCGGCGGGAGTGGAGATCACGGTGCCGGCGCGGGCGGTGCTGCTGTTGCGTGTCGGTTGAGGCCCCCTGCGGGGCTAGCCGAGGATGCCCCGGTCGTAACCCGCCGCCACCGCCGCCGCGCGGCGTTGACGCCGAGTTTGGCGTAGACGTGGGTGAGGTGGGTCTTCACGGTCGCCTCGCTGATGAACAGTTCACGGGCGATCTCCTTGTTGGAGGCGCCCCGCGCGACCAGGGCGAGCACCTCGCGCTCGCGGGCGGAGAGGGTTCGCCGCCCGGCGCCCGGGGGGTGCGGACCGCGGAGACCAGGCGGGTGGCGACGGCCGGGGAGAGGACGGTCCGGCCCTGGGCCGCCGCACGGACGCGGTGAACAGCTCGTCGCGGGGCGCGTCCTTGAGGAGGTAGCCGGTCGCGCCCGCCTCGATCGCGGGCAGGGTGTCGGAGTCGGTGTCGTACGTGGTGAGGACGAGGACCTTGGGCGGCGCGCCGCGCCGGGCCAGTTCGCGGATGGCGTCCACGCCCGAGCCGCCCGGCATCCGCAGGTCCATGAGGACGACGTCCGGGTCGAGTGCGGCGGCCCGCTCCAGCGCCTCGACGCCGTTGGCGGCCTCGCCGAGGACGCGGAAGCCGGGCGCGGAGCGGAACATGCCGCGCAGGCCGTCGCGTACGACGGGGTGGTCGTCGACGATGAGGAGGGAGATCACGGCGTCATCGGTCATGGCGGACCAACGGTACGCGAGCCGACACGGCCGTTCCCTGGCCGGGCTCCGCCTCGACGGTGAGCGCCCCGGCGATGCGCTCGGCGCGGGTGCGCATGCCGTTCAGGCCGAAGCCGCCGACGGGGGTGCGGTGCCGTACCGCGCGGCGGTCGAAGCCCTTGCCGTCGTCGCGGATGTCGAGGGTGACCTCGTCGCCCATGTAGGAGAGGGTGACGCCGACTCGGCCGGCGGCGGCGTGCCGGGCGGTGTTGGACAGGGCCTCCTGGGCGATGCGCAGGAGAGTGGCGGCCACCTCGTCGTGGAGCGGCTCGGCGGTGCCGGTGACGGTGAACCCCGCTCGTATCCCCGTACGTTCGCCCCATTCCGTCACCGTCTTCTTCAGCGCGTCCGGCAGTCCGTCGTCGGCCAGGGCGACCGGGGAGAGGTTGTGCACGGGCGGCGGGCCTCGCCGAGGCTGTGCCGGGCCAGGGCGATGGCCCGGTCCGTGTGCTCACGCCCGAGGACCGGGTCCGGGGTGACCGTGACGACCTGGAGCTGGGCGATGATGCCGGTCAGGCCCTGCGCGAGGGTGTCGTGGATCTCGGCGGCCAGCCGCCGGCGCTCGTCGGCGACCCCGGCCTCCCGGGCCTGAACGAGGAGTTGGGCGTGCAGGGCGGCGTTCTCGTCGAGGGCCTGCTGCAACGCGGTGTTGGTGCGCTCCAGTTCGGCGATGGTCTCCAGCCGGGCCCGGCCGCGGGCCTCCTCCAGGTCGGCGAAGTGGCCGAAGAGGAGGACCAGCATGGTGTTGGCCGCGAGGATGGCGCCGAAGAGCACCCACCCCAGCCGTCCGCCCGGTGGCAGCCCGCCCGACTGGGAACCCGCCAGGGTCACGGCGGTGGCGAACAGGCCGGCCTTGCGCAGACGTCGTGGCAGCAGGCGCTCGACGCTGAAGTAGCCGATGACGGCGTAGAAGGCGAACAGCGGGTTCACCCAGGTGAGCGCGAACCCGACCGCCCAACGGGTCGCGTAGTGCCGGACACCCGCGGTGGACGGTCCGGGACGGGTACGGGCTGTCCTGGCCCACCACAGGTGCAGGACGACGGCCGCGCCGATCAGCGCGCCGCACGCCCAGCGCTCGGCGCGGTCATGCCGAGCGCGTCGGCGGTCGCCCAGGCGATCAGGGTGCTCAGGAGCAACAGGCCGTACGGGCCCCAGCGTTCGAACAACGCCCATCGGTCGTCGAGCGCCGTCGTCTCCGTCATGGCGTCATTGTCGGCCACACCCGCGCGTCCGCTCCATGTGGTCATTCCCAGCGGAACCAGCGCGCGGCCGCCGCCGTGAGCAGAACCGTCCAGACCGCCAGGACACCGAGGTGGGTCCAGCCCGGCCAGTCGCCCGCCGCGGCGTCGTTTCAGGGCCTGCGCGGCGGCACCGAACGGGGTCCAGCCGACGATGTCGCCCAGTACGTCCGGCATGGCCTCCACCGGCAGCCACACACCCGCGCAGAACATCGCGGGGAAGAGCGCGGTCGACCCGATCGCGGTGGCGATCTTGGTCGTGCGGGCCAGGGCGGAGAGCAGGGCCCCCAGGGCCAGGGAGGCGAACAGGGCGAGCAGCAGTGCCAGGGAGGTAGCCGAGCGGCTGCCGCGGCAGCGTCACGTCGAAGGCGAGCCGGCCGACCGCGAGGGCGGCCAGGGCCGAGAGCAGCGCGCCGGCGCCGAGCACCAGCATCTGCGCGGTCAGCAGGGCGGCGGGACGGACCGGCGTGGTCGACATCCGGCGCAGGATGCCGTTCTCCCGGTAGCCGGCGATCGTCGGCGGCATGCCCTGGAGCCCGCCGACGATCAGCCCGAGGAGCACGGCCACCGGCACGTAGGCGTCGACCGGCCGCAGACCGCCGAGGTCCGGGTCGGCCTCGCGGAAGGACGGGACGGAGCCCATGATGGCCAGGAGCAGGGTGGGGAAGAGAAGGATCCAGAAGACGCTGCCCGGCTCGCGCCCGAAGAGGCGGATCTCCGTCTTCAGTACGGCGGTGTCGAGGACGTCGGTGTTCATGCCGTGGCCTCCGTGAGGTCCAGGAAGGCGTCGTCCAGCGTCGTGTCGGTGACGCGGAGCTGGTGGGCGGTGACGCGGGTGCGGGCCAGGAGGGTGATGACGGCGTTGACCGTCTCGTCCGTGCCGGACAGGGTGACGCGGCCGTCCTTGTGCTCCAGCGAGGCGAGTTCGGGCAGCGCGTTCAGGTCGGCGTCGTCGAGCGGCACGGACGGGCTGAAGCTGACGACGGTGGCACCCGCGGAGCGCCGGATCAGTCCGGCCGGGGTGTCCAGGGCGGCGACCCGGCCCTTGTCGATGACCGCGATCCGGTCGCAGAGGCGCTGCGCCTCCTCCATGAAGTGAGTGACGAGGAGAACGGTGACGCCGCCCGCGCGGATGTCCTCGATGAGCTGCCAGGTCTCGCGGCGGGCACGCGGGTCGAGGCCGGTGGTCAGCTCGTCCAGGACGACGACCCGGGGGTTGCCGACCAGGGCGAGCGCGATGGACAGGCGCTGCTTCTGCCCGCCGGAGAGCTTGGCGAAGCGGGTGTCCAGCTTCGGGGTGAGGCCGAGGCGTTCGGCGAGCGCGCCCCCGTCGGCGGGGTGCGGGTAGAAGGCGGCGTACAGCTCCAGGGCCTCGCGGACGGTGAGCTTGGGCTGGAGTCCGCTCTGCTGGAGCTGGGCGCCGAGCACGCGGGTGACCTGCTTGTGGTCGGCGACGGGGTCGAGGCCGGTGACGCGGACGCGGCCCGCGTCGGGGACGCGCAGGCCCTCGACGCACTCGACGGTGGTGGTCTTGCCGGCGCCGTTCGGGCCGAGGATGCCGAAGATCTCGCCCTCCTCGACGGCGAACGACACACCGTCGACGGCGGGCCGGCCGCCGTAGGACTTGCGCAGTTCGGTGACTTCGATGACGGGCATGGCACCAGCGTCCCGGGGCGCGGGGTCCGGCACATCGGCCGTCGCGCTCGAAGGCGCATCAGCCGATCGGCCGATGCCCCCCGTACGACCCGGTCGATGCCCCTGTACGACCCCCGTGAGCTCGAAAACTCGGTGGGCAGTGTCAGTGGTGAACCGTAGGCTCGCTGCCGATGCCCACTACACCCGCCTTGGCCAAGGCCCCCACCGAGGAACGGTCCACCGTGCGCGCCCTGTTGCGGCTGTGGCCCTATGTCCGGCCCGTGCGGGCGCGGTTGGCGACGGCCGCGGGTGTGGCGATCGTCGCCTCCTGCGTGGGGCTGGTGATCCCGCTCGTCCTGAAGTGGATGGTGGACGGGCCGGTCGCCGACCGGGACCCGGCGGGCGTGTGGCTCGGGGCGCTGTACCTGCTCCCTCCTCGGGCTGGTGGAGGCGCTGCTGTTCGGGCTGCGGCGGTGGCTGGTGGCCCGGCCGCTGGCGGGTGTCGAGGCGGGGATGCGGGCGGATCTGTACCGGCATCTGCAACGGCTGCCGGTGGCCTTCCACGACCGGTGGGCCTCGGGACAGTTGCTGTCGCGCGGGACGACGGACCTGATGCTGCTGCGCATGTTCCTCGCCTTCCCGCTGACCTTCCTGCTGGTCAACGGCGTGACGATCCTCGTCGGCGTGGGCATCATGCTGGTGCAGGACTGGACGCTCGGGCTGGTGATCCTCGGGCCCGCCGTCCCCGTGATGATCACCTGTGCGGTCTTCGAGAAGAAGTACTCCACGGTGGCGCGGCGCGCGCAGGACCAGGTCGGGGATCTGACGACCGTCGTTGAGGAGAGCGTGCTCGGCATCCGGATCATCAAGGGGTTCGGCCGGCACCGCAGCCAGGCACGGGCCTTCCACGAGCTGTCGCACACGCTGCGGGGGACCGAGCTGCGCAAGGCACGGCTGCTGGCGGCCATCTGGGCGGTCATCGTGGCGCTGCCGGAGGTGGCGATCGGGGCGGCGCTGGTGGTGGGCACGGTGCAGGTGGCGGACGGGTCGCTGTCGGCGGGGACGCTGGTGGCGTTCCTGTCCACGGCGCTGGCCCTGCGGTGGCCCGTCGAGTCGATCGGCTTCCTGCTGGCGATGAGTCAGGAGGCGGCGACGGCCACGGACCGGTACTTCGAGGTGATGGATGCGGAGGTGGAGGAACCGGGGGGTTCGCACGGGCCCGCGGCACGACCGCCCGCGGCTGCGGCAGGCGGGGGCGGTCTGCGGTTCGAGGGCGTTCGCTTCCGGTACCCCGACGCGCCCTCCGACTCCCCGCCCCTCCTCGACGACGTAGACCTGCACATCCGTCCCGGCGAGTCCATGGCCCTGGTCGGGGCCACCGGCAGTGGCAAGACCACGCTGACCGCGCTCGTCCCCCGCCTGCACGAGGTGACCGCCGGACGGATCACGCTGGACGGCGAGGACATCGCCGCCCTGTCCCGCGAGGAGCTGCGTTCCAGGGTCGCCGTGGCCTTCGAGGAACCCACGCTGTTCTCGGCGACCGTCGGCGAGAACGTGCTGATGGGGGCCGGTGGCGACGCCGGCGAGGAGGAGCTGCGGCGGGCGCTCGCCGTCGCGCAGGCCGACTTCGCCCACGCCCTGCCCCAGGGCACCGGCACCCAGGTCGGCGAGCAGGGCCTCAGCCTCTCCGGCGGCCAGCGGCAGCGCCTCGCGCTCGCCCGGGCGGTGGTCGGCACACCGAGGTTCCTGGTCCTGGACGACCCGCTGTCCGCGCTGGACGTGCACACGGAGGCCGCCGTGGAGGCCGCCCTGCGGCAGGTCCTCGCGGACACCACCGCCCTGATCGTGGCGCACCGCCCGTCCACGGTACTGCTCGCCGACCGCGTGGCGCTGCTCTCGGGCGGCCGCATCTCCGCCGTCGGCACCCACCAGGAACTGCTGCGCACCAGCGCCGAGTACGCCCATCTGATGTCCGGTCTCGACGCGCACGAGCGTCCCGAGGGACCCCGGGAAGGGGACGGCCGATGACCGCGCCCACGGCCACCGCGCCGGAGAGGGAACAGCCCGAGGGCGAGCCGGCGCCCGAGAACCCGGCCCTCGCGGCCGACGACCTGTTCGACCGGGACGTCCTGCCCAGTCCGCCGGGCGCGACCGCCGTGCTGCTGCGTTCCCTGCTGGCGCCCATGAGGGCCCGCGTCGCTCTCACCACCTTCCTCCTGCTGCTCCAGCAGGCGGCGGTGCAGGCGGGCCCGCTGCTGGTGGCGTACGCCATCGACCGCGCCGTCCCGGCGCTCCGGGACGACGACCACGGTCCGCTGATCGCGGTGGGCGCCGGCTATCTGCTCTGCTCGCTGGCCGCGGGCGCGCTCCAGTACGCGTTCGTCGCCGCGGCGGCCCGCGTCAGCCAGGACGTGCTGCTGGACCTGCGGGGCCGGATCTTCCGGCACGCGCAGGAGCTGAGCGTCGACTTCCACGAGCGCTACACCTCGGGCCGGCTGATCTCCCGCTCGACCACGGACGTGGAGTCGCTGCGCGAACTGCTCGACGAGGGTCTGCAGGAGCTGGTGACGGTCGTCCTGTCCTTCGTCTACATCGCGGCGCTGCTGCTCTGGCTGGACCTCGGCCTCGGCGCGGTCGCGGTGGCGTCGTTCGTGCCGCTGTACGGGCTGGTGCGGCTGTACCAGCGGCGCGCGGGACGGGTGTACCGGCGGCGGTCCACCGCGATCGCGGCGGTGATCGTGAAGTTCGTGGAGACGCTGAACGGCATCCGGCCGGTGCGCGCCTTCCGCCGCGAGGACGCCAACGACGCCGACTTCGCCGTACTGAACCGGCGCCACGAGCGGACCAACGGCGACGCGCTCCTGGAGATGGCCCGCTACGTCGTCGGTTCCCGGCTGGTCGCCAACACGGCCGTCGCGGGGATCGTGCTGTGGGGCGCCTACCGCGTCGCGGACGGCACGCTGGCCCTCGGCGTGCTGGCGGCGGCGGTGCTGTACCTGCGCCGGCTGTACGACCCGATCGACCGGCTCGGCATGTTCCTGAACTCCTACCAGTCGGCGGCGGCCTCCTGGAGAAGATCGCCGGACTGCTGGCCCAGACGCCGTCCGTGCCGGAGCCGGCCGCACCGAAGGAGCTGCCGCCGCCGGCGTCGAACACCCCGGCCGCGAGGTCGTCTTCGACGGGGTCCGCTTCGGCTACCGCACCGGCGGCGAGGTGCTGCCCCGCTTCGACCTGACGATCCCGGCCGGGCAGACGGTCGCCGTCGTGGGTTCGACCGGCGCGGGCAAGTCGACGCTGGCCAAGCTGCTCGCCCGGTTCTACGACCCCTCCGACGGCCGGGTACTGCTGGACGGCACGGACCTGCGCGACCTCGCCGTGCCCGAACTGCGGCGCGGGGTGGTGATGGTGACGCAGGAGGCGTTCCTGTTCTCCGGCACGGTCGCCGAGAACATCGCCATCGGCCGCCCGGAGGCCACCCGGGGAGGAGATCGAGGCAGCCGCGAAGGCCATCGGCGCCCACGACTTCATCGCCGCGCTGCCCGACGGCTACGACACCGACGTCCGCAAGCGGGGCGGCCGCATCTCCGCCGGGCAGCGGCAACTCGTGGCGTTCGCGCGGGCGTTGCTCGCCGATCCGGCGGTGCTGATCCTGGACGAGGCGACCAGCTCGCTGGACATCCCCGGTGAGCGGGCGGTGCAGCGGGCGATGGCGACGGTCCTGAAGGGCCGTACGGCGGTCGTGATCGCGCACCGGCTGTCGACCGTGGAGATCGCCGACCGGGTGCTGGTGATGGAGCACGGCGGGATCGTGGAGGACGGCACGCCGAGAGAACTGATCGCCGGTACGGGCAGGTTCGCGGACCTGCACCGCGCCTGGCGGGACAGTCTGGCGTGAGGACGGGACGCCGGGAGAGCCGTACGGAGAACTGGCGGGGGAGCCATCGATGATCGACGCGTACGAGGAGCCCGGCACGCCCGACCGCCGGGGCGGCTGGCGCTACTTGTGGTGGCTGGTCCGGCGGCAGTGGCCGCGGTGTCTGGCGGGGCCGTGTTCGCCAGTGTCTGGATGGTGCTGCTGGCGGCGACGCCGTATCTGATGGCCCGGGCGATCGACCACGGCCTGGAGCGGGGCGACCTGGGCGCGCTGGCGGCCTGGACGGGCGCGCTGGTCGCCGTCGGGGCGTTCAACGCCTGGCTGGGCATCATGCGGCACCGCACGATGACGCGGGTGCGGATGGACGCCAACTTCCGCACGGTCAAGGTGGTCGTCGGGCACGCCACGCGGCTCGGTGCGGCGCTGCGCCGGCAGGTCGGGGCCGGGGAGGTCGTCACCATCGGGGTCGGTGACGTGCAGACCATCAGCACGTCCCTGACGGCCGTGGGGCCGGGCGTCGGCGCGGTCGTCGCCTACGCGGCCGTCGGCGGGTTGATGCTGTCGGTGTCGACCGGGCTCGCCCTGGTGGTGCTGCTCGGGGTGCCGCTGCTCGGCGTGCTGCTGGGGCCGCTCATGGGTCGGTTGCAGGGCAGGGAGACCGAGTACCGGGAGCGGCAGTCCGTGCTGACCGCGCGGATCGGCGACCTCGCGGGCGGGCTGCGGGTGCTGAACGGGCTGGGTGGCAAGGGCCTGGTCTCGGACGCGTTCCGCCGGGATTCCGGGCGGCTGCGCGAGCAGGGCTACCGGGTCGGGGCGGTGACCAGCTGGATCCAGGCCCTGGGGGTGGGCCTGCCGATGCTGTTCCTGGCGGTGGTGACCTGGCTGGGTGCCCGGCTGGCCGCGCAGGGGCAGATCAGCGTGGGCGAACTGGTGTCGGTGTACGGCTATGTGGTGGCGCTGGGGTGGCCGGTGGCGTTCCTCATCGAGATGGCCCACCAGCTCAGCCGGGGCGTGGTGGCCGCCCGCCGCGTCGTCGACTTCCTGCGGCTGGAGCCCGAGGCGGACGACGGTACCCGCGCCGCCCCGGCGGAGCCCTCGGTCCTGTACGACCCGGCCTCCGGGGTCCGGGTGCTGCCGGGCCGGCTGACCGCGCTGGCCGGGTCCCGGCCCGCCGACGCCGCCACCGTGATCGACCGCCTCGGCCGGTACACCCCGTCGGACGCGACGTGGGGCGGGGTGCCACTGGCCGAGGTGCCGCTCGCCCAGGTGCGGGACCGCATCCTGGTCGCGGAGGCGGAGGCCGACCTCTTCGCCGGCGCCCTGAGCCATGTGATCGGCGCCGCCGAAACGCCCCCCGAGGGGCGGTGTCGACGCGCGGCCCCGCCGCGTGGGCGCGACCGGCCACAACGACCCCGCGGAGGCCCGACGGCCTGCCGAGGCACCCTCGGAGGCGCAGCTGAACGCCATCCACGCGGCCGCCGCCGATGACATCGTCCGAGGCCTGCCCGACGGCCTGGACACCCCCGTCGCCGCCCAGGGCCGCACTCTCTCCGGCGGCCAGCGCCAGCGCGTCCGGCTGGCCCGGGCCCTGCTGGCCGATCCCGAGATCCTGCTCGCCGTCGAGCCGACCTCCGCGCTCGACGCCCACACCGAGGCCACGGTGGCGGACCGGCTGCGGGACGCCCGCAAGGGCCGTACGACCGTGGTGGCCGGCACCTCGCCGCTGGTGCTGGACCGGGCCGACGTCGTGCACTACCTGGTCGACGGCAAGGTCATGGCCACCGGCGGCCACCGCGAACTGCTGGCCGCCGAGCCGGGATACCGGGCACTTGTCGCGCGGGACGCCGAGGAAGCTGAAGAGGCCGAAGAGGCCGAAGAGGCCGAAGAGGCCGAAGAGGCCGAAGAGGCCGAAGAGGCCGAAGAGGCCGAAGAGGCCGAAGAGGCCGAAGAAGAGGAGCCGGTCCGATGACGACACCGGGGCGGCTCCCCGTCGCCGAGCGCGCCGACGTCCGTCGGTCGGTGGCCCAACTGGTCCGCGCCGACCGACGGGCCTTCGCCCTGGTCCTCGGTCTGAACGCGCTGGCCGCCCTGGCCGGGCTCGCGGGCCCGTGGCTGCTGGGCCGGATCGTCGACGAGGTGCGGGCCGGGAGCGGCGTCGGCGCCGTGGACCGGATGGCGCTCGCCATCCTGCTGTGCTCGCTGGCGCAACTGCTGCTGGCCCGCTGGGCGCGCTACGTGGGGCACCGTTTCGGGGAACGGACGCTCGCCCGGGTGCGGGAGCGTTTCGTGGACCGGGCGCTGGCCCTGCCGGCGTCCGTGGTCGAGCGGGCGGGCACCGGGGACCTGACGACCCGCGGCACCGCCGACGTGACCACGGTCGGCACGACCCTGCGCGACGCCGGACCCGAGCTGCTGATCAACTCCGTGCAGGCGCTGTTCCTCACCGGCGCGGTGTTCGTACTCGACCCGCTGCTCGGCGCGGTCGGGGTGCTGGGGCTGACGCCGGTCTGGTTCGCGCTGCGCTGGTACCTGCGCCGGGCGCGGGCCGGTTATCTCGCCGAGGGCGCGGCCACCTCGGACGTCGCCGAGAGCCTCGCCGCCACGGTGGCCGGGGCCCGCACGGTCGAGGCGTTCGGACTGACCGGCCGGCGGCGTCGCGACGAACCGGGAGGCGCTGGAGGTCTCGCGGCGCACCCGGTTCCGCACGCTGTACCTGCGCAGCGTGTTCTTCCCGGCGGTGGAGATCTCGTACGTCGTCCCGGTGGCGGGCGTGCTGCTGCTCGGCGGTGTCCTGCACGCGCACGGGTCGGTGAGCCTCGGGGCGGTGGTGGCCTGCGCCGTGTACCTCCAGCAGCTGGCCGGGCCGCTCGACGAGGTACTGATGCGGATCGAGCAGCTCCAGGCGGGCGGCGCCTCGTTCTCCCGGGTGGAGGGGCTGGCGCGCGCTCCGCAGGTGACGGCGGGCGACTCGCCGGTCCCGGCGGACGACCGTATCGACGTGGCCGGGGTGCGGTACGCCTACGACCGGGGCGGCGAGGTGCTGCGCGGGGTGGACCTGACCGTGCGGCCGGGTGAACGGCTGGCGGTCGTCGGGCCGTCCGGGGCCGGCAAGACCACGCTGAGCCGGTTGCTGGCGGGCGTCGACGCGCCGACCGAGGGCTCGGTGACGGTGGGCGGGGTGCCCGTGGTCGGCCTCGGGCCGGAGCGGCTGCGCCGCCAGGTCGTGCTGGTCACCCAGGAGCACCACGTCTTCCTCGGCACGGTCCGCGACAACCTCCTCATCGCCGAACCGGACGCCGCGGACGACGCGTTGTGGTCCGCGCTCGCCGCCGTGGGCGCCGAGGAGTGGGCGGGCGCTGCCCGACGGCCTGGGCACCGAGCTGGGCACGGGCGGTCACCGGGCGGACGGGTCGCAGGCCCAGCAGCTCGCCCTGGCCCGGGTGGTGCTGGCCGACCCGCACACGCTGATCCTGGACGAGGCGACCGCCCTGCTGGACCCGACGACGGCCCGGCACACCGAGCGCGCCCTGGCCGCCGTACTGGAGGGCCGTACGGTCATCGCCATCGCGCACCGTCTGCACACCGCGCACGACGCGGACCGGGTGGCCGTGATGGAGGACGGCCGGCTGGCCGAACTCGGCCCGCACGACGAGCTGGTGGCGGCCGGCGGGGCGTACGCGGCGCTGTGGGGGTCCTGGCACGGGGAGCCGTCACCCGGACCGACTACTGACTGATCGGGCAGTCAGTACCGCCGCGAAAGCATCCCTTCCGTATATCGAACATGAACGCCCGGACAACGAACCATTTCCGGCCAACTTCCTGACGCGCTCCTGACAGAAGGCGCGTTCTCCTGCCACTCTTCCCACGGCCGCTCCACAGCGCCCCCACAGCTTTCCCACCAGCGCTGCGCGGCGGTCAGCTCCTAGCACGTGGTTTCTGCGTACCGAACCAGTACTGCCCGGCCGGCCCACCCGCCGGCCGGTCTCCCCCTGGCCGCGCGACCCGCTGCCACGCAGAAGGAGTCAGTGTTGAGCAGCAGCACTCCCCACAGACGCACCTCCCACACCGCGTCCCGCACCACCCACCGCCGCGCCGCCGCCGTCGCCCTGGCCGGTGTCGCCGCGCTGATCGCCACGGCGGTCCAGTCCGGCGCCGCCACCGCGGCACCCAGGCAGGCCCCCGTTCCGGGCGCCGAGTCCGTCAAGCTCACCCCGGCCCAGCGCGCCGAACTCATCCGTGACGCCGACGCCGCCAAGGCGCGCACCGCCGACGAACTCGGCCTGGGCGCCAAGGAGAAGCTGGTCGTCCGCGACGTGGTCAAGGACCGCGACGGCACCGAGCACACGCGCTACGAGCGCACCTACGACGGACTGCCCGTCCTCGGCGGCGACCTGGTCGTCACCACCGACGCCGGGAAGACCGAGCGGGTCGTGAAGGCCACGCCGAAGGCGATCAAGCCGGCCACCGTGACGCCGAAGATATCCGCCGGCAAGGCCGAGCAGCAGGCCGTGACCGCCGCGAAGGCCGCCGGCGCCGAGCAGGCCGAGGCCGACCGCGCCCCGCGCAAGGTGATCTGGGCGGCGAACGGCACCCCGGTCCTGGCGTACGAGACGGTCGTGGGCGGCCTCCAGGAGGACGGCACCCCGAACGAGCTGCACGTCGTCACCGACGCCGCCACCGGCGCCAAGCTCTACGAGTACCAGGCGATCCACAACGGCACCGGCAACACCATGTACAGCGGCACGGTGACGCTGGGCACCGCGCAGTCCGGGTCGTCGTACACGCTGACCGACACCGCGCGCGGCAACCACAAGACGTACAACCTCAACCGGGGCACCTCCGGCACCGGCACGCTCTTCTCCGGCCCCGACGACGTGTGGGGCAACGGCAGCCCGTCCAACGCGGAGACCGCCGCCGCCGACGCCCACTACGGGGCGGCGCTGACCTGGGACTACTACAAGAACGTCCAGGGCCGGTCCGGTATCCGCGGCGACGGTGTGGGCGCCTACTCCCGGGTCCACTACGGCAACAACTACGTCAACGCGTTCTGGTCGGACGGCTGCTTCTGCATGACGTACGGCGACGGCTCCGGCAACGCCAATCCGCTGACGTCCATCGACGTGGCCGCGCACGAGATGACGCACGGCGTCACCTCCAACACCGCGGGCCTGATCTACAGCGGCGAGTCCGGCGGGCTGAACGAGGCCACCTCGGACATCTTCGGCGCGGCCGTCGAGTTCCACGCCAACAACTCCGAGGACGTCGGTGACTACCTCATCGGCGAGGAGATCGACATCAACGGCGACGGCACCCCGCTGCGCTACATGGACAAGCCCAGCAAGGACGGCGCGTCCAAGGACTCGTGGTACTCGGGGATCGGCAACATCGACGTCCACTACTCGTCCGGCCCGGCCAACCACTTCTTCTACCTGCTGAGCGAGGGCAGCGGCACCAAGACCATCAACGGTGTCACCTACGACTCGCCCACCTCGGACGGCCTCCCGGTCACCGGCATCGGCCGCGAGAAGGCGGCGAAGATCTGGTTCCGCGCGCTGACCACGAAGTTCACGTCGACCACCAACTACGCGGCGGCGCGCACCGGCACCCTCGCGGCCACCGGTGAGCTGTACGGCACCGACAGCACCGAGTACAAGGCGGTGCAGGACGCGTGGGCCGGCATCAACGTCGGCGCCCGCTCGGGCGGCGGCGGTGGCGGCACCTCCTTCGAGAACTCCGCCGACGTGGCCATCCCGGACAACGGCGCGGCGGTCACCTCGTCGGTCGCCGTGACCGGGCGGGCCGGCAACGCGCCGGCCAACCTCCAGGCCGCGGTGGACATCAAGCACACCTGGCGCGGTGACCTGGTGGTCGACCTGCTGGCCCCGGACGGGACCGCGTACCGCCTGAAGAACTCCAGCTCCTCCGACTCGGCGAACGACGTCAACCAGACGTACACGGTGAACGCCTCCTCGGAGACCGCCAACGGCACCTGGAAGCTGCGCGTCCAGGACGTGGCGTCCCGGGACACCGGGTACATCAACTCCTTCAAGCTCACCTTCCCGTAGGCCCCGCGCGGGGCTCCACGGTCAGGGCGCCGTCCCGGTGGTTCGAATCCCCGGGACGGCGTCCTCCCCATGGCCTGCCGGCGACACCCGGAACGCCAGGTTCCAGGGTGTCGCCCTACTGTGGTGCCCATGTCCTTCACGTACGACGACGTCGGCGCCACCCGCGAGCAGGGCCACTGCCCGCCCGGCTTCCGCCCCATGCACGTACGCACGCGCCTCGGGGAGGGCGAGCCGGTGTTCCAGCGCGCGGTCGAGGCCGTGCTCACCTGGGAGATGCACCGGGAGATGGGCGTCGGCATCGACGCGAGCGCCGAGCGTGCCGCACCCGGCGTCGACGTCACCGTCACCCTCGCCGGGATGATCAAGGCACCCTGCCGGGTGGTCTGGACCCTGGACGAACCCCGCCGGGCCGGCTGGGCCTACGGCACCCTGCCCGGCCACCCCGAGTCCGGAGAAGAGGCCTTCGTGGTGGACCGGACGGGCGACGGCACGGTCTGGCTGACCGTGACCGCCTTCAGCCGCCCCGCCAAGTGGTACGTCAGGGCCGGCGGCCCGGCCACCCGCGCCTTCCAGCACGCCTACGCCCGCCGCTGCGGCACCGTCCTGCGACGGCTGAGCGGCGGCGACGAGGAGGACTGACCCGCGCTTCACGGCCGGACCCACGCCGTCCTCCGGCCGGACCCACCTCATCCTCCGGCCGGTCTCACCTCATCAGCAGCCCCGCCGCCTCCGCCAGCTCGTCCGACGGCACCGCGACCAGTCCCGCCTCCGCGCCGGAGGCCAGCAGCCGGTGCGCGGGCAGGATGCGGACCGTGTAGCCGAAGGGCCCGGTGCGGTCCAGGGCGAGCGGGCCCTCGTACAGCCAGCGGCCCTCCAGGTCGGGGCCGCCCACCGGTTTCAGCGGCACGGTCGCCGCGTCGGTGATCCGGTCCTCGGAGTCGACCCGGCCGGAGACCGCCTGCACCTCCACGTCGTCCGGGGCGAGGTCGCCGAGGTCGACCCGGACCCGCAGCCCGAGCGTCGAGCCCAGCTCCGCCGTGGCGCTCGCGGCGGACGTCTCCACGTGGTCGACGCTCACCCCGGGCCAGGCCGCCCGCACCCGGGCCTTCCACTCGGCCAGCGAACGGGCGGAGTCCGGGTCCATCGCGCGGTGCGCCTCGGCCGCGGGGGCGTAGAGCCGCTCGACGTACTCGCGGACCATGCGGCCGGCCAGCACCTTCGGCCCGAGCAGGCTCAGGGTCCTGCGGACCATCTCGATCCACCGGTCGGGCAGCCCGCTCGCGCCGCGCTCGTAGAAGCGGGGGTGATCCGCTGCTCCAGCAGGTCGTAGAGGGCGGCGGCCTCTATGGCGTCGCGCCGGTCCGGGTCGGTGCCCGCGCCGTCGGCGGTGGGGATCGCCCAGCCGAAGTCGGGCTGGTACCACTCGTCCCACCAGCCGTCCAGCACCGACAGGTTGAGGCAGCCGTTGAGCGCCGCCTTCATGCCGGACGTGCCGCAGGCCTCCAGGGGGCGGAGGGGGTTGTTCAGCCAGATGTCGCAGCCCGGGTAGAGCTTCTGCGCCATCGCCATGCCGTAGTCGGGCAGGAACACGAGGCGGTGCCGCACCCGCGGGTCGTCGGCGAACCGCACCAGCTCCTGCACCAGCCGCTTGCCGCCCTCGTCCGCCGGGTGCGCCTTGCCGGCGACGACGATCTGGATCGGCCGCTCGGAGTGCAGCAGGAGGTCCATCAGGCGGTCGCGGTCGCGCAGCATCAGCGTCAGCCGCTTGTACGACGGGACGCGCCGCGCGAACCTGATGGTGAGCACGTCCGGGTCGAGGACGTCGTCGATCCAGCCCAGCTCGGCGGTGCCGGCGCCGCGCTGCCGCCAGGAGGCGCGCAGCCGCTCCCGTACCTCCTCGACGAGCTGCTCGCGCAGGGTGCGGCGCAGTTCCCAGATGTCCTGGTCGGGGATGTCGGCGACCGAGTCCCAGCGGTCCGACCCGCCGACGGTCAGCGCGTCCTCGGCCCGCTGGACGCCGATCTGCCGGGCCCCGAGCCGGAACACCTCCGGCGCGACCCAGGTCGGGGCGTGCACGCCGTTGGTGACGGAGGTGATCGGCACCTCCTCGGCGTCGAAGCCGGGCCAGAGTCCGGCGAACATCCCCCGGCTGACCCCGCCGTGCAGCAGGGAGACGCCGTTGGCGCGCTGGGCCAGGCGCAGGCCCATCACGGCCATGTTGAACAGGTTGGGCTCGCCGCCGGGGTAGGTCTCCATGCCGAGCCGCAGGACGCGCTCGACGTCGATGCGCGGGAGTTCGGAGTCGGGGCCGAAGTGGCGGGCGACCAGCTCGCGGTCGAAGCGGTCGATGCCGGCCGGGACGGGGGTGTGGGTGGTGAAGACGGTGCCGGCCCGGACCGCTTCCAGTGCGGCCCCGAACTCCAGCCCCTTCTCGCACAGTTCGGAGATGCGTTCCAGGCCGAGGAAGCCCGCGTGGCCCTCGTTGGTGTGGAACACCTCCGGCGCGGCGTGGCCGGTGAGCCGGCAGTACGTCCGTACCGCCCGGACACCTCCTATGCCGAGCAGCATCTCCTGGAGGAGCCGGTGTTCGCTGCCGCCGCCGTAGAGCCGGTCGGTGACGCCGCGTTCGCCGAGGTCGTTCTCCTCGACGTCCGAGTCGAGCAGCAGCAGCGGCACCCGGCCGACCTGGGCCAGCCAGATACGGGCGCGCAGCTCCCGGCCGCCGGGCAGCGCGAGGGCGACGTGGGCGGGGGTGCCGTCGGTCTCCTTGAGGAGGGCGAGGGGCAGCTCGTGGGGGTCGAGGACGGGGTAGTGCTCCTGCTGCCAGCCGTCCCGGGAGAGGGACTGCCGGAAGTAGCCGTGCCGGTAGAGCAGGCCGACGCCGATGAGCGGCACGCCCAGGTCACTGGCCGCCTTCAGGTGGTCGCCGGCGAGGATGCCGAGGCCGCCGGAGTACTGGGGCAGGGCGGCGGTGATGCCGAACTCGGGTGAGAAGTAGGCGACGGCGGCGGGGAGTCGGCCGGACTGGGCCTGGTACCAGCGGTCGCCGGTCATGTAGTGGTCGAGGTCGTCGGCCACCGCGGTCAGCCGGCGCAGGAAGCGCCGGTCCTCCGCCAGCTCCGCGAGGCGCGCGGGCGGGACGGTGCCGAGCAGCCGTACCGGGTCTCGGCCGGAGGCGGCCCAGCACCCGGGGTCGACGGACTGGAAGAGGTCGCGGGTCTCCGGATGCCAGGACCAGCGCAGATTCCGGGCCAGATCACTGAGCGGCCGGAGGGGGTCGGGGAGAACGGGACGGACGGTAAGTCGACGAATCGCCTTCACCCCGACGACGTTACCGGCGCGATGTGTCCCTCGCTGGGGCCTTCGCCCTCAGACCTCCGATTCGGCCTGAACGGCGTCCTCCTCGATCGCCGGACGGGCTAATAACCACCGGCGTGTCGATCTCCGGGCGGGGAAGGTGTCCGGTCAGGTCGTCGCGAGTGTCGACATACGCATGAGTAGGTAACAAAGTGCCGGATTGCCCACCCGAAGAGTGTGGGAAGGCTCCTGCGGTACACCCCACGTGCACCCCCGCAGGACCCACCTCCCCAGAGTCATCCGCCCACCCTCGTTGACGCGGACAGGAGCGGTCATGCCCGCCACGCACCACTCGTCAGCACCCCCGCTGGCACCATCGCAGGCGCCACCCGGGGCACCCCCGCGGACGGCACCTCCGTCGTCGGACGCATCCCCGTCCTGGACGTCCGCCCGATGGTCCGGCAGGGGCGCAGGCCCGCCAAGGCCGTCACCGGCGAGTCCTTCGAGATATCGGCCACCGTGTTCCGCGAGGGGCACGACGCGGTCGCCGCCAACGTCGTCCTCAGAGATCCACGGGGCCGGCCGGGTCCGTGGACGCCGATGCGGGAACTGGCCCCGGGCACGGACCGCTGGGGGGCCACCGTCACCGCCGGCGAGCCGGGACTCTGGTCGTACACCGTGGAGGCGTGGGGCGATCCGGTGACCACCTGGCGGCACCACGCGCGGATCAAGATCCCGGCGGGGATGGACACCGACCTGGTTCTGGAGGAGGGCGCCCGGCTGTACGAGCGCGCCGCCGCCGACGTGCCCCGGAGCGTGGACCGACGGGAGCTGCTCACCGCCGTGGACGCGCTGCGGGACGAGACCCGGGCGGCCGCGTCCCGTTTGGCGGCGGCGTTGACGCCGGAGGTGGACGCGGTACTGGCCCGGTATCCGCTGCGGGAGCTGGTCACCACATCCGACCCGCTGCCCCTGCTCGTGGAGCGCGAACGCGCCCTGTACGGCGCCTGGTACGAGTTCTTCCCCCGCTCCGAGGGGACCCCCGAGCAGCCCCACGGCACCTTCCGCACCGCCGCCCGCCGGCTGCCCGCCATCGCCGCGATGGGCTTCGACGTCGTCTACCTGCCTCCCGTCCACCCCATCGGCACCACCCACCGCAAGGGCCGCAACAACACCCTCTCCGCCACCCCCGACGACGTCGGCGTCCCCTGGGCCATCGGCTCCCCCGAAGGCGGCCACGACACCGTCCACCCCCAGCTGGGCACGATCGACGACTTCGACCACTTCGTCACCGAAGCCGCCCGCCTGGACCTGGAGGTCGCCCTCGACTTCGCCCTCCAGTGCTCCCCCGACCACCCCTGGGTCCACAAACACCCCGACTGGTTCCACCACCGCCCCGACGGCACCATCGCCCACGCCGAGAACCCGCCCAAGAAGTACCAGGACATCTACCCCGTCGCCTTCGACGCCGACCTCGACGGACTCGTCACCGAGACGGTCCGCGTGCTCCGCTTCTGGATGGACCACGGGGTGCGGATCTTCCGCGTCGACAACCCCCACACCAAACCCGTCGTCTTCTGGGAACGCGTGATCGGCGAGATCAACCGCGCCGACCCCGACGTGATCTTCCTGGCGGAGGCCTTCACCCGCCCCGCGATGATGCACACCCTGGCCCAGATCGGCTTCCAGCAGTCCTACACCTACTTCACCTGGCGCAACACCAAACAGGAACTGACCGAGTACCTCACCGAACTCTCGGGGGACGCCGCCTCCTACATGCGGCCCAACTTCTTCGCCAACACCCCCGACATCCTGCACGCCTACCTCCAGCACGGCGGCCGCCCCGCCTTCGAGGTCCGCGCCGTCCTCGCCGCCACCCTCTCCCCCACCTGGGGCATCTACAGCGGCTACGAACTCTGCGAGAACACCCCCCTGCGCGAAGGCAGCGAGGAATACCTCGACAGCGAGAAGTACCAGCTCAAACCACGCGACTGGGCCACCGCCGCCCGCGAGGGCACCACCATCGCCCCCCTCATCACCCAGCTCAACACCATCCGGCGGGAGAACCCGGCCCTTCGCCAACTGCGCGATCTGCACTTCCATCCCACGGACAAGGAGGAGGTGATCGCCTACTCCAAGCGGCAGGGGTCGAACACGGTTCTGGTGGTCGTGAACCTCGACCCCCACCACACCCAGGAGGCGACGGTCTCGTTGGACATGCCGCAACTCGGCCTGGACTGGCACGAGTCGGTGCCGGTGCGCGACGAGCTCACCGGCGAGACCTACCACTGGGGCAGGGCCAACTATGTGCGCCTGGAGCCGGGCGTCACGCCCGCCCACGTCTGCACGGTTCTGCGACCGTCCCACCCGCAGATCGGAGGGTCACCCACCACATGATCGTCAACGAGCCCGTGCCGGACACCTTCGAGGACACACCGGCCAAGGACCGTGACCCGGACTGGTTCAAACGAGCCGTCTTCTACGAGGTACTCGTCCGCTCCTTCCAGGACAGCAACGGCGACGGCGTAGGCGACCTCAAGGGCCTCACCGCCAAGCTGGACTACCTGCAATGGCTGGGCGTGGACTGCCTGTGGCTCCCGCCTTTCTTCAAGTCGCCGCTGCGCGACGGCGGTTACGACGTCTCCGACTACACCGCCGTGCTGCCCGAGTTCGGCGACCTGGCCGACTTCGTCGAGTTCGCGGACGCCGCCCACCAGCGCGGCATGCGCGTGATCATCGACTTCGTCATGAACCACACCAGCGACCAGCACCCGTGGTTCCAGGAGTCCCGCAAGGACCCCGACGGCCCGTACGGCGACTACTACGTCTGGGCGGACGACGACAAGCAGTTCCAGGACGCGCGGATCATCTTCGTCGACACCGAGGCGTCGAACTGGACCTACGACCCGGTGCGCAAGCAGTACTACTGGCACCGCTTCTTCTCCCACCAGCCGGACCTGAACTACGAGAACCCGGCCGTGCAGGAGGAGATGATCTCCGCCCTGAAGTTCTGGCTGGACCTGGGCATCGACGGGTTCCGGCTGGACGCGGTGCCGTACCTCTACCAGGAGGAGGGCACCAACTGCGAGAACCTCCCGGCCACGCACGACTTCCTGAAGCGGGTGCGGAAGGAGATCGACGCGCAGTACCCGGACACGGTGGTGCTGGCGGAGGCCAACCAGTGGCCGGAGGACGTCGTCGACTACTTCGGCGACTACGCCGCCGGCGGCGACGAGTGCCACATGGCGTTCCACTTCCCGGTCATGCCCCGGATCTTCATGGCCGTACGCCGCGAGTCCCGCTACCCCGTCTCCGAGATCCTCGCCAAGACCCCGGCCATCCCGTCCGGCTGCCAGTGGGGCATCTTCCTGCGCAACCACGACGAGCTGACCCTCGAAATGGTCACCGACGAGGAACGCGACTACATGTACGCGGAGTACGCCAAGGACCCGCGCATGCGCGCCAACATCGGCATCCGCCGCCGGCTCGCCCGCTCCTCGACAACGACCGTAACCAGATCGAGCTGTTCACGGCCCTGCTGCTCTCCCTGCCCGGTTCGCCGATCCTCTACTACGGCGACGAGATCGGCATGGGCGACAACATCTGGCTCGGCGACCGCGACGCGGTCCGTACGCCGATGCAGTGGACCCCGGACCGCAACGCCGGCTTCTCGTCGTCCGATCCGGGGCGGCTGTTCCTGCCGACGATCATGGATCCGGTCTACGGCTACCAGGTGACGAACGTCGAGGCGTCCATGGCCTCGCCCTCGTCGCTGCTGCACTGGACCCGCCGGATGATCGAGATCCGCAAGCAGAACCCCGCCTTCGGCCTCGGCACCTACACCGAACTGCCCTCCTCCAACCCCGCTGTGCTCGCCTTCCTGCGGGAGTACGAGGACGACCTGGTGCTGTGCGTCCACAATTTCTCCCGCTTCGCGCAGCCCACCGAACTCGACCTGAGCGCCTTCGGTGGGCGCCATCCGGTCGAACTGTTCGGCGGAGTCCGCTTCCCGGCGGTCGGCGAACTGCCGTACCTGCTGACTCTCGGGGGGGCACGGCTTCTACTGGTTCCGGCTGCGCGGCGACGCTCTCTAGGGCCGGACCGGCCCGATCCCCGGGCGGGCGGTTTCTGCCTCCCCGCCCGGGGCACGCATCAGTAACACCCCGACGACCCGGGGAAAGGACGCGACGCCATGTCGGAAGCCGTCATACGCACCGTCACGAGCCCGCCGGGCCTCCTAGCGTCACTTGATCCGCTGCTGCGGGACTGGCTGCCGCGGCAACGCTGGTTCGCGGGCAAGGGCCGTCCGGTCACCGGATTCTCGCTGGTCGCGGCCACCGAGCTGCTCCCCCTCCGACGCCCGTCTCGGCCTGTACCACGTGCTGGTCCGCGCCCACCACCAGCTCGCTCCGGCGCCGGGCGCGGCCGAGGAGCCCGGCGACTGCTACCAGCTGCTCATAGGCGCGCGCGAGGCGCTGCCGCCCCGGCTGGCGCCCGCACTCATCGGACATGTGGCCGAGGGCCCGCTGGCCGGCCGCACCGCCTACGACGCCCTGTACGACACCCGGCCCGCCGAGGTGCTCCTGGAGGCGCTGCGCACCGGGGCCCGCATCGGCGGGCTTCGCTTCGAGCGGGAACCGGACCAGGAGATACGCACGGGCCTGGTGCGCGGCTGATGACCGCCGAGCAATCGAACTCGTCGGTCGTGTATGGAGATACGTTCATTCTCAAGTTGCTGCGGCGGATCGTGCCGGGTATCAACCCCGACCTGGAGCTGCCGCTGGCGCTGGCCCGCGAGGGCTGCCCCCGGGTGCCGGCTCCGGCCGGGTGGATGGTGGCCGACCTGGCCGGCCGGTCCTGGGTGCTGGGCGTGCTCCAGCCGTACGTGCAGGGCGCGACCGACGGCTGGGAGCTGGCCCTCCGCGAGCTGGCCAAGGGGGAGGACTTCACCGCCGAGGCCCGGGCGCTCGGACGGGCCACCGCCGAGGTGCACACCGCGCTTGCTCGTGCGCTGCCGACCGTCACCCTCGGCCACGGCCAGCTGCGGCAGCTCGCCGACGGCATGATCGAGCGGCTTGATGAGGCCGCCCACGCGGTGCCCCCCCCTGCTCCGGCCGTACGTGCCCGCGCTGCGCACCGCGTTCACGGCGCTGGGCGACCTGGCCGCCGAGGGCCGCACCTGGACCGCCCAGCGCGTCCACGGCGACCTGCACCTCGGCCAGTGCCTGCGCTCGCCCTCCGGCCGGTGGTCGCTGATCGACTTCGAGGGGAGCCCGCCAAGCCCCTGGCCGAGCGGCGGATGCCACAGCCGCCGGTGCGGGACATCGCCGGGATGCTGCGCTCCTTCGACTACGCCGCGCACTCGGCCGACGCCTCGGTGCCGGGCTGGGCCGATTCCTGCCGGGCCGCGTACTGCACCGGGTACGCGGAGGTCGCCGGCAGCGACCCACGCACCGACCCGGTGATGCTGCGCGCCCACGAGACGGACAAGGCGGTGTACGAGGTCCTGTACGAGGCCCGGCACCGTCCCGACTGGCTGGCGGTGCCCCTGTCCGCGGTGCGCCGCCTGTCCACGCCCGAACCGGCATGACACCCCTCCCGATCCCACGTCCAGGAGGCTCCACCCGTGACCCCCGCCCCTCGTCCAGCGGTCCCGACCCGAAGAAGACGGCCGAGGAGAAGAGCGCCGCGAAGAAAGGCGGCGCCGCCTCAGAAGGCGGTGGCCAAGAAGACGACCGCGAAGAAGGCGACCGCGAAGAAGGCCGCCGCCAAGGCGCCGGTCGCCACCGAGACGACGGCCGCGAAGACGGCGGCGGCCGCGAAGAAGACCGTGGCCAAGAAGACGGTCGCGAAGAAGGCGGCCGGGAAGAAGACGGTCGCGAAGAGGACGCCCGCCAGGAAACCGGCCGCCAAGAAGGCCGTGAAGGCCGCCGTGCCGGTCGAGGTCGCCGTCTCCCCCTCCCTGGACGCCGACGACCGGGAGCGGCTGCTCGCCGGTACGCACCACGACCCGCACTCCGTGCTCGGCGCCCACTCCGTGCCCGGCGGGGTCGCCTTCCGGGCCTTCAGGCCGTACGCCCTGGCGGTGACCGTCCTGTCCGGGGAGCTGCGGGTCGAGCTGCACGACGACGGGGACGGGTTCTTCTCCGGGCTGGTGCCGATCCAGGAGGTCCCCGTCCACCGGCTCCCTGGTGACGTACGAGGGGGACGGCCCAGGAGGTGGACGACCCGTACCGCTTCCTGCCCACGCTGGGCGACCTGGACCTGCATCTGATCGGCGAGGGACGGCACGAGCAGCTCTGGCAGGCCCTCGGCGCGCATCCGGTGACCCACGAGGGCGTCGCGGGCACCCGCTTCACGGTGTGGGCGCCGAACGCGCGCGGGGTCAGGGTGGCCGGCGGCTTCAACTTCTGGGACGGCACCGGCCACCCGATGCGGTCGCTGGGCGGCACCGGCGTGTGGGAGCTGTTCCTGCCCGGCGTCGGCGCGGGCGAGCTGTACAAGTTCGAGATCACCCGGCCCGACGGTTCCCGCACGTTCCGCGCGGACCCGCTGGCCCGGTGTACGGAGGTCCCGCCCGCCACCTCCTCCGTCGTGCACGCCTCGGACTACACGTGGGGCGACGAGGAGTGGCTGGCCCGGCGCGCGGCAGCGCCCGCGCACGAGGCGCCGCTGTCGGTGTACGAGGTCCACCTGGCCTCCTGGCGGCCGGGGTTGACGTACCGCGAGCTGGCCGAGCAGCTCCCCGCGTACGTCGCGGACCTGGGCTTCACGCACGTCGAGCTGATGCCGGTCGCCCGAGCACCCCTTCGGGGCTCCTGGGGCTACGAGGTCACCGGCTTCTACGCGCCCACGGCCCGCCTCGGCGACCCCGACGACTTCCAAGTACCTGGTGGACCGGCTGCACCAGGCCGGCATCGGCGTCCTGATGGACTGGGTGCCGGCGCACTCCCGCGCGACGACTGGGCGCTGGCCGAGTTCGACGGGCGTCCCCTGGTACGAGCACTCCGACCCGCTGCGGGCCGCGCACCCGGACTGGGGGACGCTGGAGTTCGACTTCGGGCGCCGGGAGGTGCGCAACTTCCTCGTCGCCAACGCGGTGTACTGGTGCGAGGAGTTCCACATCGACGGGCTGCGCGTCGACGCGGTCGCCTCGATGCTCTACCTGGACTACTCGCGCGAACCGGGCCAGTGGACGCCGAACGAGCACGGCGGCCGGGCGAACCTGGACGCGGTGGCGTTCCTCCAGGAGATGAACGCGACGGTGTACCGGCGGGTGCCGGGGGTCGTCACCGTCGCGGAGGAGTCGACGGCCTGGGACGGGGTCACACGGGCCACGCACCACAAGGGGCCGAGCGGGTTCGGCGGGCTCGGGTTCGGGCTGAAGTGGAACATGGGCTGGATGCACGACTCGCTCGAGTACATGAGCCACGAGCCGGTGCACCGCAAGTACCACCACGGCGAGATGACCTTCTCGATGGTGTACGCGTACAGCGAGAACTACGTGCTGCCGATATCCCACGACGAGGTGGTGCACGGCAAGAAGTCGCTGGTGTCGAAGATGCCCGGCGACTGGTGGCAGCAGCGCGCGAACGAGCGGGCGTACCTGGGGTTCATGTGGGCCCATCCCGGCAAGCAGCTGCTCTTCATGGGGCAGGAGTTCGCGCAGGGCGCCGAGTGGTCCGAGGAGCACGGTCCCGACTTGGTGGCTGCTCGACCCGGAGTACGGCGCGGCGGCGGACCACCGGGGCATGCGCGACCTGGTGCGGGACCTGAACACCGTCTACCGGGTCACGCCCGCACTGTGGCAGCGCGACACCCACCCCTCGGGATTCGCCTGGGTGGTCGGGGACGCCGCCGAGGACAACGTCCTCGCGTTCCTGCGGCTGGACGCCGACGGCACCCCGCTGCTCGCGGTGTCGAACTTCGCCCCGGTGGTCCGCCCCGACTACCGCCTCGGCGTCCCCGACGACGTCCCCCGCCTGGCACGAGGTGCTCAACACCGACGCCGCGCGGTACGGCGGCGGCGACGTGGGCAACCCCGACCCGGTCAAGCCGGAGCCGCAGGGGTGGCACGGCCGGCCGGCGAGCGTCCGGCTGACCCTGCCGCCCCTGTCGACGGTGTGGCTGCGCCCGGCATAGGGGGGGCAGGGCCTGTCGTTTGGATCAGGTCGGCTGAGAGAGACTGCGCCTCTCGGCCCACCCGGAGTGGGGCGTGGTGCGTGCAGCTGCAAGGCGGAGGAGGGCGACAGGGCGGAGCCCTGGCAACCGACGACAACGCCGCAGATGTGCGTGCCACGCCCCGCGACCCCGGCATGATCCAAACGACAGGGCCTGGGTTGGCTACGCGTCCACCAGCCCCTTCGGCAGCGGCCCGGTGTGCGGTACGCCGAGCCGCTGGGTGGCCCGGGTGAGGGCCACGTACAGGTCGCTCGTGCCGTAGCGGCCGGGCTCGACGACCAGGACGGAGTCGAACTCCAGGCCCTTGGACTGGCGCGGGTCGAGCAGGACGACGCTCCGGGTGAGGTCCGGCTCGGCGCCCGCCGTCACGCCGTCCAGCCGGGCGGCGAGCGCCTGGTGCAGCTCGCGCGGGGCGATGACGGCGAGGCGGCCCTCCCTCGGGGGTCAGTTCCCGGGCGGCCTCGGCGACGGCGGCCGGGAGGTCGCCGGTGGCGCGGACCCAGGGCCGTACGCCGGTGGACCGTACGGAACTCGGGGGTGCGAAGGACGGCTCCTCGGCGCGGACGACGGCCGCCGCCACGTCCATGATCTCGGCCGGGGTGCGGTAGTTGACGCCCAGGCGGGTGTGCTCCCAGCGGTCCTCGACGTAGGGGGCGAGGATCTTCGACCAGGAGCCGACGCCGGCCGCCTCCGCGGTCTGCGCCGGGTCGCCGACCAGGGTCATCGAGCGGGTCGGGCAGCGGCGCATCAGCAGCCGCCACGCCATCGGGGACAGCTCCTGCGCCTCGTCCACGATGATGTGCCCGAACGCCCAGGTGCGGTCGGCCGCGGCGCGCTCGGCGGCGCTGCGGTGGTCGTCCTCCTCCTGGCGCTCGGCGAACCGCTCGGCGTCGATGATGTCGTGCGCCGACAGCACCTCCGCGTCCTCCTCGTCCTTGTCCTCGAACTCGTAGGTCCGGGACGCGTACGACACGTCCAGCACGCCCTGCGCGTAGGCGATCTGCTGCTGCCGCTCGCGTTCGGCGCGGGTGCGGGCGATGCGGTCGTCCTCGCCGAGCAGCTCGGCCGCCTCGTCGAGGAGGGGCACGTCGGCGACGGTCCAGCGCCGGGTGACCGGGCGGCGGACGGCGGCGGCGTCCCCGGCGGGGAGGAAAGCCTCGGGGGCGGCGAGGAAGTCGGCGACGAGGCGCTGCGGCGTCACCCGGGGCCAGAGCTGGTCGATGGCCGACCAGACCTCGGGGTTCTCTGCGAGTTCGTCGCGGATCTGGGTGATGTCGCTGGGGTCGAGGAGGTTGGTGCCGTCGTAGGGGTCGGTGCCGATGCGTTCGGCGACCATGTCGGTGAGGGTGTTGAGGATGTGGCCCTCGAAGTGCTCGCGGGACGCGTTGTGCGGCAGCTTCGCGGCGCGGGTGCGCTCGCGTGCGACGTTGACCAGGTCGTCGTCGAGCATGAGGATCTCGCGGTCGTGCTCGATCGCGATGACCGGGTCGGGCAGCGCCTGCCGGTCGCGGACCACCTCGGCGAGGACGTCGGCCATGTCGGCGCGGCCCTTCACGGCCGCCGCCTCGGGCGTGTCCGTCGCCGTGGCCTTCACGCCGGGGAACAGCTCGCCGACGGTGGCGAGGAGCACGCCGGTCTCGCCCAGGGACGGCAGCACCTCGCCGATGTAGCCGAGGAAGGCCGGGTTGGGGCCGACGATGAGGACGGCCCGCTTGGCGAGCAGCTCGCGGTGCTCGTAGAGGAGGTAGGCGGCGCGGTGCAGGGCGACGGCGGTCTTGCCGGTGCCGGGGCCGCCCTCGACGACCAGGACGCCGCGGTGCGGGGCGCGGATGATGCGGTCCTGGTCGGCCTGGATGGTCTGCACGATGTCGCCCATGCGGCCGGTGCGCGCGGAGTTCAGCGCCGCGAGCAGCACGGCGTCGCCGGACGGGTCCTCGTGTCCGGTCCGCGTCTCGTCGCCGAGGTCGAGGATCTCGTCGTGCAGGGCGGTGACCGTGCGGCCCTCGCTCGCGATGTGCCGGCGGCGGCGCAGGCCCATCGGGGTGTGGCCGGTGGCCAGGTAGAAGGGGCGGGCGACATCGGCCCGCCAGTCGATCAGGACCGGGGTGCGTTCGGCGTCGTCGGCACGCAGGCCGATGCGGCCGATGTGGTGGCCGGCCCCGGAGGTGAGGTCGATCCGGCCGAAGCAGAGGGAACCGTCCACCGCGTTGAGCGCGGCGAGCAGCCCGGAGCGCTCGGCTACCAGGATGTCCCGCTCCAGCCGGGCCTGCTGGGGGGTGTTGCCCTGCGCGAGCGCCTGGGTCACCGAGACCTCGGTGTCGCCGCGCAGCGTCCACGCGTGCGTACAGTCCGTCGATGAATTCCTGCTCGTGCCGCAATTCATCGTCCGGAAATTCGGTGTTTGACAATTCCACTCCCGCCCGGATATACTGTGCTCACTGAACTTCTTCGTGATCTCATTGTTCTGAAGTCACGAATCAACGAATATACGCAAAGAAATCCCCCGAGCGCAATTGCTCGGGGGATTTCTTCGTATCGGGCGCGGGTCAGATCACGTCGGACAGCTCCTCCAGCAGCCGCCGCCTGGGCCGGGAGCCCACCATCGACTTCACCGGCTCACCGTCGCGGAACACCATGAACGTCGGCATCGACAGCACCTTGTACGCGTTCGTGGTCGCCGGATTCCGGTCGACGTTCAGCTGCACCACCCGCAGCCGGTCGCCCTCTTCCGCGGCCAGGGCGCTGAGCACCGGAGCCATCTGCCGGCACGGCGGGCACCAGTCCGCGGTGAACTCCACCAGCACCGGCAGCTCGCTGCCCAGCACCTCCCCGGCGAACCCGGCGTCCGTCACCTCGGGCACCCCGTTGCTCGTCATGCGTGTCCTCCCAGTTCGCACTCGGGCTCCGGGCCCCCCGGAACCGCCGCCTCGGCTCGCGCCAGTTGCGCACCGACCTGCGCCCGCACCGACGTGAGCTGCTCCATCAGCTCGTCCAGCTCCGCCAGCTTGCGCCGGTAGACCACGAGGGAGGCCGGGCACGAGTCGCCCTCGGGGTGCCCGGCGCGCAGACACTCCACGAAGGGGCGGGTCTCCTCCAGGTCGAACCCGAAGTCCTGGAGCGTCCTGATCTGCCGCAGCAGCTTCAGGTCTTCCTCGTCGTACGTCCGGTAGCCGTTGACGGCACGACGCGCGGACAACAGGCCCCGCGACTCGTAGTACCGCAGCGTCCGCGTCGTGGTCCCGGCCCGTGCGGCCAGCTCGCCGATTCGCATGGAGACGAACGTAAGCCTTGACGCGGGCGTCAAGCCAAGAAGCCCCGCGCGCCAAGGCGCGGGGCTTCTCGGGGGACCGGGCGGCTGAGCAACGGGGGAGCACCTCAGCCGCCCGGCGTGTGTGGGCGTCGCGCCGGCCTGTCTCAGGCCCGGGCCAGCTCCTTCTCGCCGCCCTGCTCGGGCACCTCCGGCGTGCCGTCCGCGTCGTCGACGCCGTCGGCTCCGTGGTGGTCGTCCAGGAGGGTCTTCTCGTCGAACGGGGCGTGTCCGGCGAGCACCTCGTCCACCCGGCCCCTGTCGATCTCCTTGGTCCAGGTTCCGATCAGGACCGTGGCGATGGCGTTGCCCGCGAAGTTGGTGAGGGCGCGGGCCTCGCTCATGAAGCGGTCGATGCCGACGATGAGGCCGATGCCGTCCACCAGGGCGGGCTTGTGCGAGGAGAGACCGCCGGCCAGCGTGGCGAGACCGGCACCGGAGACACCGGCCGCGCCCTTCGAGGCCACCAGCAGGAAGAGCAGCAGGGGGATCTGCTCACCGATCGACATCGGCGTACCCATGGCGTCGGCGATGAACAGCGAGGCCATGGTCATGTAGATCATGGTGCCGTCGAGGTTGAACGAGTAGCCGGTCGGGACGGTGATGCCGACCACCGGCTTGCTGACGCCGAGGTGCTCCATCTTCGCGATGAGGCGCGGCAGCGCCGACTCCGACGAGGAGGTGGACAGGATCAGCAGGAACTCGCGGCCCAGGTACTTGAAGAGCGAGAAGACGTTGACGCCGGCGACGAAGCGCAGCAGCGCGCCCAGCACCAGGAAGACGAAGAGGAAGCAGGTGACGTAGAAGCCGAGCATCAGTACGGCCAGGCTCTTGAGCGCGTCGACGCCGGCCGAGCCGGTGACCGCGGCGATGGCGCCGAAGGCACCGACCGGGGCGGCCCACATGATCATCGCCAGGACCCGGAAGACCAGCCGCTGGATGTGCTCGATGCCGCGCAGGACGGGCTGCCCGGCGGAACCCATGGCCTGCAGGGCGAAACCGCAGAGCAGGGCGATCAGCAGGGTCTGCAGGACCTCGCCCGCGGTGAACGCGGAGACGATCGTGGTCGGGATGATGCCCATCAGGAACTCGACGGTGCCCTTGGCCTCCGCGTCGACCTGCGCCTGACCGGTCTCCTTGACGGCGTCGGTGACCGCGAGGCCCGTGCCCGGGTCCAGGATGTTGCCGACGACCAGGCCGATGGCGAGCGCCACCAGCGACATCACCAGGAAGTAGACCAGGGCGATACCGCCCACCGCGCCGACCTTGGCGGCCTTGCGCACCGAGCCGATGCCCAGCACGATCGTGCAGAAGATGATCGGCGAGATCATCATCTTGATCAGGTTCACGAAGCCGGTGCCCAGTGGCTTCAGCTCGGTCGCGAAGTCCGGGAAGATCAGACCGACGGCGATACCGAGGGCGACCGCGATGATCACCGCGATATAGAGATAGTGCGTGCGATCCCGCTTGGCTTTGGGTGCGGTAGCTGCCGTAGCGGCTTTGCTGGTCACGGCGGCCCTCCTTGACGACGTCGTCGGCATCACCGGCGTGCGGCTCACGTCCGGGAGTTTGTTTCGGGGATGCGGTGACTATCTCCCGCGCTGTGAGCGCGGTCACCCTTGCGTTCATTTCGTTCACAATCAAGCCAGGAGGGAGACTGACGGCATGCACCCCCGCGTCCCTGGACCCCGTAGCCTGGCCGGTCAGCTCTTCGCCATGCAGGCCGTGCTGATAGCGGTCGTGGTCGCCGGGTACGCGCTGTTCACCTACGTCAGCGACCGGCGGCAGGCGGAGGAGGCGGCCGGGCGCCAGGCCAGGTCGGTGTCGCTGGCCATCGCCGACTCGCCGTCCGTGCTGGAGGCGATCCGCACGCCCGACCCGACGGCGCGGCTCCAGCCGTACGCGGTGCGGGTCATGCGGGACACCGACGTGGACTTCGTGACGATCATGGATCCGGAGGGCATCCGCTGGACCCACCCGGACCCGAAACAAATCGGCCATCTCTTCGCGGTCACATCGAGCGCGCGCAGCGGGGCGAGACGTTCACCGAGACCTACACGGGCACGCTGGGACCGTCGGTGCGGGCGGTGACGCCCGTGGAGAACGCCGGGCGGGTGGTCGGCCTGGTCAGCGCCGGGATCAAGGTCGAGGAGATCAGCAAGCGGGCGCAGGAGCAGCTGACGGCCCTGCTCGGGGTGGCGGCCGGGGCGCTGCTGCTCGGCGCGGTCGGCACGTACGTGATCAACGCGCGACTGCGCCGGCACACGCACGGTATGAACGCGGACGAGCTGAGCCGGATGCACGACTACCATCAGGCGGCGCTGCACGCGGTGCGGGAGGGTCTGCTGATGCTGGACGGGCAGTACCGTGTCGCGTTGATCAACGACGGCGGACGGGAGCTGCTCGGTGTGACCGGTGACGTGGTGGGCGCCTCGGTCGCCGACCTGGGGCTGCCGGCGCAGCTGACGGGCGCGCTGCTGGCCTCGGAGCCGCGAGGTGGACGAGGTGCATCTGGCGGCGGAGCGGGTGCTGGTGGTGAACACCTCGCCGGTCTCCGGCGGCGAGCGACGGGGCACGGTGGTGACCCTGCGCGACGTGACCGAGCTGCAGTCGCTGACGGGCGAGCTGGATTCCGAGCGCGGCTTCACGCAGGCGTTGCGCTCGCAGGCGCACGAGGCGGCCAACCGGCTGCACACGGTCGTCTCGCTGATCGAGCTGGGCCGCACCGAGGAGGCCGTGGACTTCGCGACGGCCGAACTGGAGCTGGCCCAGGCGCTCACCGACCAGGTGGTGGCGGCGGTCGGCGAGCCCGTACTGGCCGCGCTGCTGCTGGGCAAGACGGCGCAGGCCAACGAGCGGGGAGTGGAGCTGGTGGTGTCACAGGACAGCCGACTGGACGACGGGCTGCTGCCGCCGTCCCTGCCCGCCCGGGACCTGGTGACGATCCTGGGGAACCTGGTCGACAACGCGGTGGACGCGGCCCAGGGCGGGGTGCCCTCGCGGGTGACGGTGGCGGCGTACACCGAGGCGAGGGGCGGACGGCGGACGGCCGGGGACGAGGACGTCTCCGGCGCGGACCCGGCGGCGGGTGGCTCCGAGCTGGTGCTGCGGGTGTCGGACACGGGCGCCGGGGTCGATCCCGCCCATGCCGACCTGGTCTTCCAGCGGGGTTTCTCGACGAAGCCGGCCGGCGAGGGCGGCCGTGGCCTGGGGCTGGCGCTGGTCAGTCAGGCAGTGCAGCGGCACGGCGGCACCCTGACCGTGACGGAGGCCGAGGGCGGCGGCGCCCGTTTCGAGGCCCGGCTGCCGCTGGACGACCCCGGGGACCACGCGCCGGCCCCGGACGCCCCGGCGGGCAGACACGAGTTCGGGGGCGCCGTATGAGCACCGCCCCGCAGCCGATCCGTGTCCTGGTCGTCGAGGACGACCCCGTCGCCGCCGACGCGCACGTGATGTACGTCGGCCGGGTGCCGGGGTTCACGGCCGTCGGCAAGGCGCACACGGGAGCGGAGGCCCGGCGCGTGCTGGACCGTACGCCGGTGGATCTGCTCCTGCTCGACCTGCATCTCCCGGACGTGCACGGGCTGCAGCTGGCCCGTTCGCTGCGGGCGGCGGGGCATCACACCGACGTGATAGCGGTGACGTCGGCGCGGGACCTGACCGTCGTGCGGGAGGGGGTCTCGCTGGGCGTCGTCCAGTACGTGCTGAAGCCGTTCACCTTCGCCACCCTGCGGGACCGTCTGGTGCGGTACGCCGAGTTCCGGGGCGCCGCCGGGAGGCGAGCGGTCAGGACGAGGTGGACCGGGCACTGGCCACACTGCGGGCTCCGGGCCCGGCCGCCCTGCCGAAGGGGCTGAGCGGGCCGACGCTGGAGCGGGTGACGGGCGCGCTGCGCGGTACCGAGGAAGGGCTCACGGCGGCCGGGGTGGCCGAGTCCGTGGGCATCTCCCGGATCACGGCCCGGCGTTACCTGGAACATCTGGTGGACGCGGGGCGGGCGGGACGGAGCCCGCTGTACGGGCAGGTGGGGCGGCCGGAGTTGGTGTACCGGTGGGTCCGCGAGGCCGAGCGGGGCCGCTGAACACCGATGAACACAGGTTGTCCACCGCACACGCATTGACCTGACTAGACCACTCCTCTTACGTTCGCCGAGCAGCCGTCCCGGCCACAGCGTCGTGCCCGTAGGAGGTCGTGCCCGTGCGTCCCACCGTCCGGTTCACCGCTCTGTTCACCCTCACCGCGCTCGCCTCCACCACCCTCGCCGCCTGCGGAAGCGGCTCCGGCAGTGACCCGGACACGGTGAAGGTCTCCTTCAAGCAGTCGACGGACAACTCCATCAAGGTGATGGACACCTACCTCGCCGACATCAAGAAGCAGTTCGAGAAGGCCAATCCGGGCAAGAAGGTCGAACTCGTCCCCATCAAAGCCCCGGACGCGGAGTACTACACCAAACTCCAGCAGATGCTCCGCTCCCCCAAGACCGCGCCGGACCTGGTCTACGAGGACACCTTCCTCATCAACTCCGACATCACCAGCGGGTACTTGAAGCCCCTCGACGAGTACCTGGGGAAGTGGAAGGACTGGGACCAGTTCATCGACACCGCGAAGGCGGCGGCGAAGGGCGAGGACGGCAAGACGTACGGCGTACCGGACGGGACGGACACCCGGGGCCTGTGGTTCAGCAAGGACGTCTTCGCCAAGGCCGGCCTGCCCGCCGACTGGCAGCCGAAGACCTGGGACGAGGTGCCTGGCCGCGGCCCGCGCCATCAAGGAGAAGGTGCCGGGCGTCGTCCCCCTCAACGTGTACACGGGCAAGCCGGCCGGTGAGGCGGCCACCATGCAGGGCTTCGAGATGCTGCTGTACGGCACGAACGACGGCACCACCGACCCGCTGTACGACAAGGGCAGCAAGAAGTGGATCGCGGCGGGGCAGGGCTTCGCGGACTCGCTCGCGTTCGTCGAGACGGTGTACAAGGAGAAGCTCGGCCCGGAGGTCTCCGACGCGCTCGACCCCAACTTCGGCACCAAGGTGCGCGGTGAGCTGCTGCCGCAGGGCAAGCTCGGGATCGCTCTCGACGGCTCCCGGCTGCCGCAGGACTGGCTGGAGGGCAGCGGGCACGAAGTGGCCCGAGTGGTCGAAGGAGCTGGGGCTGGCGGCCATGCCGACGCAGAACGGCCAGGCTCCCGGCAAGGTGAGCATGTCCGGCGGCTGGACGTGGGCGATCCCGGCCAAGGCGGCCAACCCCGACCTGGCCTTCGAGTTCATCAAGACGATGCAGACCAAGGCCAACGCCCAGAAGTGGTACATCGCCAACTCCGGCATCGCGGTCCGCGAGGACGTCGCGAACGATCCCGCGTACGTCGACGCCCAGCCCGGCATCAAGTTCTTCACCGACCTCGTCGAGAGCACGCACTACCGACCCGCCTACCCGGCGTACCCGAAGGTCTCCGTCGCCATCCAGGAGGCGATGGAGGGCGTGACGACCGGTGACATGTCGGTGGAGGAGGCGGCGCGCGGCTACGACGAGGCGCTCAAGGAGGCCACCGACAACCAGGTGGTCCGCGAGTGACCGCGGCCACGCCGCAGCACACGGGTCCCGGCCCGGGGCCGGAGGTCCGTAAGGCGCCGCCGGGCCCGCCCGCACCGGACCCGGCACGTCGCGCGAGGTCCGCCACCACTCGCCGCGTCCTCTTCCGCGCCCTGCCCGTCTCCCCCGCCGTCGTCCTGCTGCTGCTCTTCCTCGCCGGCCCGATCGCGTACTGCGTGGTCATCGCCTTCACCGACCTCCAGCTCACCGGGCAGGCCGAGGAGTCCTTCGTCGGCTTCGAGAACTTCCGTCGGGCGTTCCAGGACGAGGCGTTCCTCAACGCCGTGTGGCTGACCCTGGTGTTCACGGTGCTGTCGTCGCTGATCGGGCAGAACACCCTGGGGCTCGCCCTGGCCTCGCTGATGCAGCGGGCCTCGAAGCCGGTCCGTACGCTCACCGGCGGCATCGTTGTCACGGCGTGGGTGCTGCCGGAGGTGGTGGCGGGCTTCCTGCTCTACGCCTTCTTCCGCCGCGAGGGCACCCTCAACGCCATCCTCGACTGGCTCCATCTGCCGTCCCAGAACTGGCTGTTCACGCTGCCGATCCTGGCGGTGTCCTTCGCCAACGTGTGGCGGGGCACGGCGTTCTCGATGCTCGTGTACTCGGCCGCCCTGAACGAGATCCCGAAAGAGGTCACCGAGGCCGCCGAGGTGGACGGGGGCAAGCGGCTGGCGCCGGATGTGGCACATCACGCTGCCGATGATCCGGCGCTCCATCGGCACCAACCTGATGCTGAACACCCTGCAGACCCTGTCGGTCTTCGGCCTGATCTGGGTGATGACGCGGGGCGGCCCGAGCGGCAAGAGCCAGACGCTGCCGCTGTTCATGTACTGAGCAGGCCTTCCAGAACAGCCTGATCGGCTACGGCACGGCGGTGGCGCTGCTGCTGTTGCTGATCGGCTCCCTGTTCTCGGTCGTGCACCTGCGCCTGCTGCGGACGGAGGTCTGACATGGCATCCACCTTCGCGTCCCGCCGCGCCCCGCCTCCCGGCGCAACCGGCGCCGGCTGGCCGCCGACGCCGGGCTGCTGGTGGCCGCCGCCGCGTTCGTGCTGCCGCTGGCCTGGGTGGTGCTGTCCGCCCTGGATCCGCGCGCGAGCCTCCAGGTGAAGGTCCCCGACGGGCTGACGCTGGAGAACTTCGACGCGATCCTCACCCCGGAGATCACCTTCACCCCGCTGCTCAACAGCTCTGATCCCGTGCGGCGGCGCGACCCTGCTGACGGTGGTGTGCGCGGCGCTCGCGGCCTATCCGCTCTCCCGTTTCCGGTCCCGGCTGAACCGGCCGTTCCTGCCGACCATCCTGTTCGCGACCAGCCTGCCGATCACCGCGATCATGGTGCCGGTCTACGCCCTCTTCGTGCGGGTGAACATGATCTGACACCATGCAGGGGACGATCTTCTTCTTCGCCGCCTCCCAGCTGCCCTTCGCCATCTGGCTGATGAAGAACTTCATGGACGGCGTCCCCAAGGGAGCTGGAGGAGGCGGCCTGGACGGACGGGGCGTCGTCGTTCCAGTCACTGCTGCGGATCGTGCTGCCGCTGATGGGGCCGGGAGTGGCGGTGGTGACGGTGTTCTCGTTCGTGATGATGTGGGGGAACTTCTTCGTCCCCTTCATGCTGCTGCTCTCCCCGGACCAGATGCCCGCCTCGGTGAGCATCAACGACTTCTTCGGCAACCGGGGCATGGTGGCGTACGGGCAACTGGCGGCGTTCTCGATCGTCTACTCGACGCCGGTGATCCTGCTGTACGTGCTGATCTCCCGGCGGCTGGGCGGGGGTTCGCGCTGGGCGGGGCGGTGAAGGGGTGAGCGGGACGGCGTCCGCTTGCGCCCGCAATACGCCTGTCATACCCCCGTAGGTTCGTACCAATCCGTATCGCTGGCTGAACAGCCCGTAGTCAGCGCCGCACCGGACCCCTACGGTGTGGCCCGTGCGCCGACCCTCACCTCACCCGAACCAGTCGGGTCCCCCGTTCAACGCCCTCGCCGCCCGCCGGCTCCGTGCCGCCCTGAACATGGGCCCCGAGCACGTCGCCCACGGCATGCGGGTCTCGTACGGGCTGCCGTACGTCACCCCGGATCTCGTCATCGCCTGGGAGCGGGGCGTCGCCTCCCCCCGGGACCCCGAGCTGACCGCGCTCGCGGGTGTGCTGTGGTGCTCGCCCGGTGATCTGATCGGCCGGCCGCAGACCCTGCGCGAGCACCGCATCGCCCGTTCCCCTGGCGCCGGAGGACGTGGCCCGTGCCGTCGGGGTCCCGCTCCCGGCGTACCTGCGGATGGAGGAGACGGACGGCTGGCGCGGCAACGACCGCCAGTCGGCCGCGCTCGCCGACGTGCTCGGCCTCGACCTGCCCGACTTCGTGACCGTCACGGGGCGCGAGGAGAAGCTCGCCGACCTGCTGACGAGCGCGGTGAAGACCCGCTGGCAGGCCTATGTGCGTCCGGTCGCCAAGGTGGCACCGCTGGACCGGCGGGTCCTGGAGAACGTCCTCCAGGTGCTGCACCAGGACTACCAGGGGCACATGGCCGCCACCCTCAGCTGGGGCGGCGGCAGTGGCGACTCCCACGAGGCGGGCCGCGACTTCCTCGACCGGATCGTGGAGCACTTCTGGGCGGCGGTCGAGAAGCACCCGTGAACGCCGGCGTCCGGCGGCTAGAAGACCGACTCCGCCTCGTCCATCCGGTCCTTCGGCACCGTCTTCAGCTCGGTCACGGCCTCCGCCAGCGGCACCATGACGACGTCCGTGCCGCGCAGCGCCGTCATCCGGCCGAAGTCGCCCCGGTGCGCGGCCTCCACCGCGTGCCAGCCGAAGCGGGTGGCGAGCACCCTGTCGTACGCGGTCGGCACGCCACCGCGCTGGACGTGGCCGAGGATGACCGGCTTGGCCTCCTTGCCGAGCCTGCGCTCCAGCTCGTAGGCGAGTGCCGTGCCGATGCCCTGGAAGCGCTCGTGACCGAACTTGTCGATCGCGCCCTTGCCGTAGTCCATGGAGCCCTCGGCGGGGTGCGCCCCTCGGCGACACAGACGACGGCGAACTTCTTGCCGCGGGAGAACCGCTCCTCGACCATCTTGACCAGGTCGGCGGGGTCGAAGGGGCGCTCGGGCAGGCAGATGCCGTGGGCGCCGGCCGCCATGCCGGACTCCAGGGCGATCCAGCCCGCGTGCCGGCCCATGACCTCGACGACCATCACGCGCTGGTGGGACTCGGCGGTGGTCTTGAGGCGGTCCATCGCCTCGGTGGCCACGCCGACCGCCGTGTCGAAGCCGAAGGTGCGGTCGGTGGAGGAGATGTCGTTGTCGATGGTCTTCGGCACGCCGACCACCGGCAGGCCGGCGTCCGACAGCATCCGGGCGGCCGTCAGCGTGCCCTCGCCGCCGATCGGGATGAGCGCGTCGATGCCGAAGCTCTGGATCATGTCGCCGGCGTTCTCGCAGGCCTCGCGGAGCCGGTCGCGCTCCAGCCGGGAGGAGCCGAGGATGGTGCCGCCGCGGGCGAGGATGCCGCTGACCGCGTTCAGGTCGAGGGCGCGGTAACGGCTGTCCAGCAGGCCCGCGTAGCCGTCCTCGAAGCCGATGACCTCGTCGCCGTAGTTGTCGACCGCTCGGTGCACGACCGACCGGATCACTGCGTTCAGGCCGGGGCAGTCGCCGCCTGCGGTGAGAACTCCGATACGCATCGTGCTGTGTCTCCTGCTCGCTGTTGACACCGGTGAGCCGATCCAATTGTTTCACGGCCGGAACCCCGGCGGGCACTGGACGAGCGCTGCCGGGCACCGGCGGATACCGACGGGCGCCTTAGCCACCGCCGGAGGTATTGTCAAGAGGGTTCTGCTCACCCCGGTGGGCGATTTCGTGCGCGCGGGACAGCCGCCGCCGGACGAAACCATCAGACGAAACGGAGAGCACGCGTGACGCGCAGCGTCGTACGTGACCGGTATCGACCGCGGCGACGGCCGCCAGGTCGTCGAACTGGGGGTCATGGAGCTCCTGACCCGGCAGGTCGACCGGGTCGGCGTCTTCCGTCCCCTGGTCCACGACGGCCCGACCGGCTCTTCGAGCTGCTTGCGCGCCCGCTACCGGCTCGCGCAGGACCCCGCGACCGTGACGGCATGGACTACCAGGAGGCGTCCGCGCTCCAGGCCGAGCAGGGCACGGACGAACTGGTGTCCGCGCTGGTCGACCGGTTCCACCTGGTGGCCCGGGACTACGACGTGGTCCTCGTCCTCGGCACCGACTTCGCCGACACCCAGTTCCCGGACGAGCTGTCGCTGAACGCCCGGCTCGCCAACGAGTTCGGCGCCTCTGTACCGCCGGTCGTCGGCGGCCGCAAGCAGACCGCGGAGTCCGTACTGGCCGAGACCGTCAACGCCTCCGCGCCTACGACGGGCTGGGCTGCGACGTCCTGGCCATGGTGACCAACCGGGTCGCCCGCGAGGACCGGGACCGGATCGCCGAGCGGCTCGCGAACCGGCTGCCGGTGCCGTGCTGGGTCGTACCCGACGAGCCCGCCCTGTCGGCGCCGACCGTCTCGCAGATCGCGCACGCCCTCGGTGCCGAGGTGGTCCTCGGCGACGACTCGGGGCTCGCCCGCGACGCGCTGGACTTCGTCTTCGGCGGGGCCATGCTGCCCAACCTGCTAGCGCCCTGACCCCGGGCTGCTGGTCATCACCCTCGGGGACCGCGCCGACCTGGTGATCGGCACGCTCGCCGCGCACAGCGCCGGCACCCCGCCGATAGCCGGCGTCCTGCTGACCCTGAACGAGGTGCCCGGCGACGGCATCCTCACGCTCGCCGCCCGCCTGGCCCCCGGTACGCCGGTGCTCTCGGTGACCGGCAACAGCTTCCCCACCGCCGAGCAGCTGTTCTCCCTGGAGGGCAAGCTCAACGCGGCCACCCCGCGCAAGGCGGAGACCGCCCTCGGCCTCTTCGAGCGGTACGTCGACACCGCCGACCTCCCGCAAGCGGTTTCCGCGCCGAGCAGCGACCGCGTCACGCCGATGATGTTCGAGCACACGCTGCTGGAGCAGGCCCGTTCCGACCTGCCGCCGGGTCGTACTCCCCGAGGGCACCGAGGAGCGGGTGCTGCACGCGGCCGAGGTGCTGCTGCGCCGGGGCGTGTGCGAGCTGACGCTGCTCGGCCCGGTCGAGCAGATCCGCAAGAAGGCCGCCGACCTGGGCATCGACCTGGAGAACGCGCAGCTGATCGACCCCGCGGTGTCCGAGCTGCGCGACACCTTCGCCGAGAAGTACGCCGCCCTGCGCGCCCGGCAAGGGCGTCACCGTGGAGCTGGTCTACGACGTGGTCTCCGACGTGAACTACTTCGGCACGCTGATGGTGCAGGAGGGCCTCGCCGACGGCATGGTGTCGGGGTCGGTGCACTCGACGGCGGCGACGATCCGTCCGGCGTTCGAGATCATCAAGACCAAGCCGGACGCGTCGATCGTCTCGTCGGTCTTCTTCATGTGCCTGGCCGACAAGGTCCTGGTCTACGGCGACTGCGCGGTCAACCCCGACCCGAACGCCGAGCAGCTCGCCGACATCGCGACCCAGTCGGCGTCCACGGCGGCGCGGTTCGGGGTGGATCCGCGGATCGCGATGCTGTCGTACTCGACGGGCACGTCCGGTTCCGGCGCGGACGTCGACAAGGTGCGCGAGGCCACGGAGCTGGTCCGCTCGCGCCGCCCGGATCTCTGCGGATCGAGGGGCCGATCCAGTACGACGCCGCCGTCGAGCCGTCGGTGGCCGCGACGAAGCTGCCCGGCTCGAGGTCGCCGGGCAGGCCAGCGTGCTGATCTTCCCGGACCTGAACACCGGCAACAACACGTACAAGGCCGTGCAGCGCTCGGCCGGCGCCATCGCGGTGGGCCCGGTGCTCCAGGGTCTGCGCAAGCCGGTCAACGACCTGTCCCGGGGCGCGCTCGTCCAGGACATCGTCAACACCGTCGCCATCACGGCGATCCAGGCCCAGCAGTCCCCCAGTGAGAAGGCGTCCGACCTGTGAGCCCCACCCCGTCCCGCGTCCTCGTCCTCAACTCCGGCTCGTCGTCGGTGAAGTACCAGCTGCTCGACATGCGCGGCGGCGACCGGCTGGCGGTGGGCCTCGTCGAACGGATCGGTGAGGAGACCGCACGGCTCAAGCACACCCCGGTGGGCGGCGAGAGCCGGGAGTGGAGCGGGACCGTTCCCGACCACGACGCGGCGCTGAAGGCCCTGGCGGCGGAGCTGGCCAAGGACGGCCTCGGCCTGGACTCGCCCGAGCTGGCCGCGATAGGGGCACCGGGTGGTGCACGGCGGGAAGCGGTTCACCGAGCCGACCGTCGTGGACGACGCGGTGCTCGCCGAGATCGAGCGGCTGGATCCCGGTCGCCCCGCTGCACAACCCGGCCAACCTCACCGGCATCCGCACCGCGCGGACGCTGCGCCCGACCTGCCGCAGGTCGCCGTCTTCGACACCGCCTTCCACACGACCATGCCGGAGTCCGCGGCCCGCTACGCGATCGACGTCGAGACCGCCGACGCGCACCGCATCCGGCGCTACGGCTTCCACGGCACCTCGCACGCCTACGTCTCGCGGGAGACCGCGAGGCTGCTGGGGAAGGCACCCGAGGACGTGAACGTCATCGTGCTGCACCTGGGCAACGGGGCGTCGGCCTCGGCGGTGCGGGGCGGTCGCTGCGTGGACACCTCCATGGGGCTGACGCCCTTGGAGGGCTCGTGATGGGTACGCGCTCGGGTGACATGGATCCGGCCGTCATCTTCCATTTGATGCGTGTTGGTGGAATGTCCGCCGACGAGATCGACACTCTTCTCAACAAGAGGAGCGGCCTGATCGGTCTCTGCGGTGACAACGACATGCGGGAGATCCGCCGCCGTGTGGACGCCGGCGACGAGCGGGCGCGGCTGGCCTTCGACATCTACATTCACCGGCTGAAGAGTACATCGGCGCCTATTACGCCGTTCTCGGACGGGTGGACGCCGTGGCCTTCACGGCCGGGGTCGGGGAGAACGCGGCGCCGGTGCGGGAGGCCGCGGTGGCGGGCCTGGAGGGGCTCGGCCTGGCGGTCGACGGCGGACTGAACGCCGTACGCGGGGACGGGGCGCGGCTGGTGTCGCCCGGCGGACGCGCGGGTGGCGGTGGCCGTGGTGCCGACCGACGAGGAAATGGAGATCGCGACACAGACCTACGCTCTGGTCGAAAAGGAAAGGTGAGGGCACCCGAGGACGGTTGAATAATTCTCTCTGTGAGCACCGAGGCGCCCATTTGTATCTTCCGCCAGACGGAATATTCCGCAGCGAAACAAACCGATAGGATCGCCCCATGCGCCGTTCGAAAATCGTCTGTACTCTCGGCCCCGCGGTCGACTCCCACGAGCAGCTCGTATCGCTGATCGAGGCCGGCATGAACGTGGCCCGCTTCAACTTCCAGCCACGGCACCCATGCGGAGCACCAGGGGCGTTACGACCGTGTCCGGGCCGCCGCCAAGGAGACCGGCAGGGCCATCGGTGTCTCGCCGACCTCCAGGGTCCGAAGATCCGCCTGGAGACCTTCGCGGAGGGTCCCGTCGAGCTGGTGCGCGGTGACGAGTTCACCATCACCACCGAGGACGTGCCGGGCGACCGGACGATCTGCGGCACGACGTACAAGGGCCTGCCCGGTGACGTCACCAAGGGCGACCAGGTGCTCATCAACGACGGCAACGTCGAGCTGAAGGTCACCGGAGGTCGAGGGCCCCCGGGTGAGGACGATCGTCATCGAGGGCGGTGTCATCTCCGACCACAAGGGCATCAACCTGCCCCGGCGCGGCCGTGAACGTGCCCGCGCTGAGCGAGAAGGACATCGAGGACCTCCGGTTCGCGCTGCGGATGGGCTGCGACCTGGTCGCCTCTCCTTCGTCCGAGACGCCAAGGACGTCGCCGACGTGCACCGTGTGATGGACGAGGAGGGCCGCCGGGTCCCCGTCATCGCCAAGGTGGAGAAGCCGCAGGCGGTGGAGAACATGGAGGGCGTCGTCGCGGCCTTCGACGCCGTGATGGTCGCCCGTGGCGACCTGGCCGTCGAGTACCCGCTCGAGAAGGTCCCCATGGTGCAGAGCGCCTGATCGAGCTGTGCCGGCGCAACGCCAAGCCGGTGATCGTGGCGACCCAGATGATGGAGTCGATGATCACCAACTCCCGTCCGACCCGCGCCGAGGCCTCCGACGTCGCCAACGCGATCCTGGACGGCGCGGACGCGGTCATGCTGTCGGCGGAGTCGTCGGTGGGCGCGTATCCGATCGAGACGGTCAAGACGATGTCGAAGATCGTCACCGCCGCCGAGCAGGAGCTGCTCTCCAAGGGCCTGCAGCCGCTGGTGCCGGGCAAGAAGCCGCGCACGCAGGGCGGTTCGGTGGCCCGTGCGGCCGCCGAGATCGCCGACTTCCTGGGCGGCAAGGGCCTGGTGGCCTTCACCCAGTCCGGTGACACCGCGCGCCGGCTGTCCCGCTACCGCGCGGCCCAGCCGATCCTCGCCTTCACCACCGACGAGTCCACCCGCAACCAGCTGGCGCTCAGCTGGGGTGTGGAGCCGCACGTGGTGCCGTTCGTGAACAGCACCGACGAGATGGTCGACCTGGTGGACCAGGAGACGGTCCGCCTCGGCCGGTTCAACGACGGCGACATCGTCGTGATCACCGCCGGTTCGCTCCCCGGCGTGCCCGGCACCATCCAACATGGTCCGCGTGCACCACCTGGGCGAGACCCGCCGCGCCTGACGGTCCCGCACACGGCTTCCGCCGGCTTCTGTAGCGAGCGCCGAGGGCGCCCCCTGCGCACAGGGGGCGCCCTCGGTCGTGTCGCGGCTCCCGGTCGGGCTCGTGGGCGCGCTCGGTCAGGTCGTGTACTGGTGCAGCCCCGGGATGTGGAGCGTGCCGCCGAACTGACCGGCCTGGACGACCGTCACCTTCGTGAAGTAGATGAGCGGGATGTCCAGCGGCGGCGGGTGCTCCGGGTCGAAGGTGATCGGGATCAGCCCGAGCAGGTTGCCCGAGATGCTCTCGGTGTACATCACCGTGTCGCCGTCGCGGATCGTGGACGTGGAGCCCTCGGCCGCCTGCACGTGGTACGTCTTGCCGGCCTGCTCGTCCTTCACCGTCTGGTGCAGGTCGCCGATGTCGGTGCCGTTGGATATGACGTACTTCAGCACCTTCTTGGTGGTGCCGTTGGCCGTCTTCACCTCGACGACGCCCTTGTAGGAGGCGCCCTTCAGCAGCAGCGAGCTGGCGTTGAGCTGCCAGGGGTCGTCGGGCAGCGGCACCGCGTTGTCGACGCCGCCCTCCTCGTCCGTGGCGACCGGGCAGTCGTCCACGTCCGTGCCGGCGCTCTCGGACGCGCTGGGCGTGGGGCTGGGCGAGGCGGTGGCCTCACCGGCCGCCTCCTTCGCCGCCCCGGCCGCCGCGTCCACCGAATCCTCGGTGTCCTCGGCCGCCTCGGACGCCCTGTCGGTCGTGTCCTCGACGGCGTCCTCCGCCGTGCCGGTGACCTTGCCGGCGGCCTTGTCGGTGCCCTCGTCGGTGTCCTTGCCCGTGGTGTCCTTCACGGGGTCGGACGCGTCGTCGCCGGCGCCGTCCGGCGCCGAGGCCGACGGGGTCGGCGTGGGGCTCGGGCTCTCCTCGTCCTTCTCGCCGCCGGTGAGGATGCCCCCGATGGCGTCGCCGATGCCCTCCAACAGACCGCCGCCGGACTCGGACGGGGACGGCTCCGCGACGCCCGCGCCGGCCGCCTCCTCGCCCTGCGGCTCCTTGCTCTGCGACTCCTGCGACGCGGAGGGGCTCGGGGCGGGGTCGGGCTCGTCGCCCGCGTCGCCCGTGTCGTCCGTTGCGCCCTTGTCGTCGGAACCTGAATCCGACGAAGAGGACTCACCGGTGTCCGTGTCCTTGCCGGTTTCCGAGGGGCCGGGCTCCGTCTCGTCGCCCTTGTCGTCGTCGGCCCCGTCGGTCGCCGAGGGCGACGGCGTGGGCGACTCCGGACGTGCCCTTCTCGGCGTCCTCCAGGGCCGCCACGCAGTCCTTGTACTCGTCGGCCGTCAGGCTGTTCGAGGTCGGCTTCGCGGAGTCGTTGCCGTCGGCGAGGGCCAGCGTCGGCGTGAACCCCATGCCCATGAGGACGGCCGTGGGCATCGCCGCCAGGGCTATCGCCTTCCCGGCCGGCATGTGGAACCTGGTGAACAACGGCTTCTTGGGTGCCAGCGTGGCGCGGCCCGGTTCTCCACACGGGACGACTCCACGTCAGTCCCGCGGGTCACCTCGTCAGCCGGCACTGTGCCTCCCGTTCGCCCCGTTGGCCGGGCTCGTTCCTGACAGATCGTTCGGCTCTTCCACCCCGTCCCGCGGCTGCGGAATCGTGGCGTCGGGCACCGGAGTTCCGGGCACGGTGGTGCCGGGCGCGTCGGTGCCGGGCACCACGCCCTCCGGCGCGTCGCCCCTTCCCTTGCCCTCCAGCGGCGGCTCGGCCCGCGGCGGCTCGCCCGGCACCCACGACACGGCCATCGCTCCGCCGATCAGCGAGAGCAGGAAGCCGATGAAGAAGCCGCCGAGGTTGGACACGGGGATGGACACCAGCGCCAGCAGGATCGCCGCCACGCCCGCGAAGACCCGGACGTGCTTCTGGAACCACAGGCTGACGCCCAGGACGACCAGCAGCACGCCGATGATCAGGGACCCGGCACCCGCGGTGGTGGCCATCGCCAGCGTCAGGTGCCCGATCTGGAGATTCGCGTACGGGAAGTAGGCGATGGGGAGACCGCCGAGCGCGACGAACAGGCCGGCCCAGAACGGCCGCGCGCCTCGCCAGGCACGGAACTGCAGCCTCCGGCGGGTGAACTGGCCGGCTGCGACAGGAGTCTCGGCGCTCATGGAAAACAGCTCCCTGGTACGGCTTTGCTGTGGTGGAGATGTGGGCCGCGGGTGAAGGCGCGGCCGGAGAGTGGACGGGCGGGGGCGCCACCGGCTCCCCCGCCCGTCAGCGAGTGCTTAGTAGCACTCCCTTGACACCCTTGGACAGCGACATCTTCAGTCCGCTGAGCTTGAAGGTTCCGGCAGTGGTGGCCCACGCCGTCTGCTTCACGTTGGTCAGCGTGGCCGAGTCGGCCTGCTGCGCGAATCCGAACGGGTTCGCGGTGTCGCCCTTCTTGATGCCGGGACCCTTGCTGGCGTCCTTGGCGGCCACGCCGATGTCGATGCCGGCGGAAGGTGGCATCGGCCTCGAGTTCCTCGACGTCGATGTACAGGTTCTGGGCCTCGACCGGCTTGGCGCCACCGCCGGCCTTCAACATGAGGCTGACCGAGCCGATCAGCGGGATGTCCGGGGTGACCACGGACTGGCACATGTTCTTGATCGACGCGGACTTGAACGCCGAGACGGCGACGGGGTGAGCCGTCTTCTTGCCGTCGAGCGTGTAGCCCGAGTCAATGGCCCCGTACTGGGAGAAGCCCGTACCGTCGAGCCGGTCCGCCGTCACCTTGAACGACTGACCGGAGACGCTGAACGACGCGGCCAGGGCACCCTGCCCCCAGCGCGACGCCTATCGCAGCCGTGGCGGCCACGCTGGGCACCATCACCACAGCGAACCGCTTCCATCTGGTCCCGCCACGCACCTGGGACTCCATATTTCCTCCTTCTCGGACGTACATCTCCTGGCCTCGGCCCGCCCCGGGATCGGCGGCTCGGCCTGGCAGGGATGGGAGAAGTGCTACGTCCTCGGGAAGGAGAGCGCCCGGACTCGACGGCGCGTATGACGCGCCCGAATCACCGGCGATCACCCCCGAGCGACAACCACTGGTCGCGCCTGACACGCATCACGCACAACCCTGCTGGACAGGCTTCGCCGGGTGGACGAAGACCCCCTGCCCAAGAGCCGGCTCCACTGCCGCCGGCTCTGCTCGGTGGGGACCCAGGAACCCCCGCGACCCGACTGGCTTTCGGGGTGCGGGAATGGACCGAGCGTCGCCGATCGTGGTGCATTCTCGCCGCCGACACAAGGGGGTTCGTTACTCACTAGTAACGGCCGGATAACCGCGGGACGACACACCGGCTCCGAACGGCGACGCTCGGTGCGCCATGGGGGCGGAACAAAACAATTGATCGCTGGACAGAATCCGACAGATCGACGCCGCTGACTTACTGGCAGGTAACAGCGGCCGCGATTACCAAGTTTTGGCAAAGCGCGGCCGCACTGGCGTCCCGCCGACAGCTCTTTCACTCGGGCACCACCCGGACGAACGGTCGGTGACCGGTCGGCGAAAGGGGCCCGGAGCGCCTTCTAGTACAGGGCGCGGGCCAGGGCCCTGCGCGCGACGGCAACCCGCGGATCGTCGGCGCCGACCACCTCGAACAGCTCCAGCAGCCGCAGCCGTACGGCGTCCCGGTCGTCCCCGGCCGTGACGCGCACCGTGTCGATGAGGCGCCCGAAGGCGTCCTCCACGTGACCGCCCACCAGATCCAGGTCGGCGGCGGCGATCTGGGCCTGGGCGTCGCCCGGCTTGTCGGCCGCGTCCTGACGGACCCGCTGCGGGTCGGCGCTCTGCACGCGCTGGAGCAACTCGGCCTGGGCCAGGCCCAGTTTGGCCTCCGTGTTGCCAGGGTCCTCGCCGAGCACGTTCTTGTACGCCTGGACGGCCTGGCCAGGTCGCCGGCGTCCAGCGCCTGCACGGCGGCCTCCAGGGCCGCGTCGTGCGGACCGGCCGGACGCTCGGGGGCGGCGGCGGGCTGCGCGCCCGGCTCCGCCTCGGGGTCGACTGGCGAGACCGGTCAGGCCGAAGCGCTCCTCGGCGACCTGCACCAACTGGTCCAGGGTCTGCGGATCTGCGTCTCACCGGCGGCGCCCTGGAAGAGCGGCAGCGCCTGTCCGGCCACGACCGCGAACACGGCCGGGATGCCCTGGACACCGAACTGCTGCATCAGCATCTGGTTGGCGTCGACGTCGATCTTGGCGAGGACGAAACGGCCGCTGTACTCGACGGCGAGGCGTTCGAGCACGGGGCTCAACTGCTTGCAGGGCTCGCACCACTCGGCCCAGAAGTCGATGACGACCGGGACCTCGGTGGACCGCTGCAGGACTTCACTCTCGAAGCCGGCCTCGTCGACGTCGATGACGAGATCGGCCGGGGAGACGGCGCCCGTCCCACCGTGCCGGGCCGCCTCGGCGCGCGCCTGCTCCGCCTTCGCCTTGGCCTCCTGGGCCTGCTTCACCGCGGCGAGGTCGACGACCCCGCTCATGGACATGTTCCGTGGCTGCATGGGTCTATCCTCCCCGTACTCCGCGCGTGCGTGAAAAGCGGGTCGAAAGCCCGCCCTGAGTGTTCCGCCGGCGCCGGGTCCCCACCCGCGCCCATGGTCGTCGCTGGGGCACGGGCGTGCGGGGCCCGTGCTTTGCTACGACCCGTAGCGTAACTGCCACGACGGGCGCGCGGAACACCCCTCCCCGTGATCTCCTCACGGTCACTCGCGGGTTACCCGCCGGTTAAGGTCGGGGAATGCAGAGCAGTACCCCTCGCCGGCCGTACCGGGCGCCCTCGCAGCGCGCCGCGGCGGACACCGCGATCCTGGCCGCGACCCGGGCCGCCCTGGTCGACCTGGGCTGGTCGAAGCTCACCCTGGGAGACGTGGCGACGCGGGCCGGGGTTGCCAAGACGACGCCTCTACCGGCGCTGGGCGGGCAAGAACGAGCTGGTGGTCGACGCGGTCGCCGAGCTGTTCGACGAACTGCGGCTCCTCGACCGCGGCTCCCTGGCCGCCGACATCGAGGGCGTGGTGCTCCAGTTCGCGGCGATCCTGGCCCGCCCGGAGGCCAAGAGCGGCCTGATGGCGGTGGTCGCCGAGTCCACGCGGGACGACGCGCTGCGCGAGCGCATCCGCACATCGATCGTGGAACGCCAGAAGCGACTGGTCCTTGAGGGCAGGGCCCGCGCCCAGGCCCGCGGCGAGCTACCCCCCGAGACCGACCCCGCCGAGGCCGCCCGCACCGCGGACCTCATCTTCGACGTGGTGGCGGGCGCCGTGGTCCACCGCACCCTGGTCAGCGCGGAACCGGCGGACGGGGAGTGGTGCGGGGTCCGACGCAGGTGCTGCTGTGGGGCTGGCCTCCCAACCGGACGAGTCGGGCGGTGGGTGGACACAGGCCGGGGGCCCAGGGGGCTGAGCCCCTGGTGACGCCCGCACCGGCGCCGTGCGCCTAGAACCCCGCCGGTTCCGTGCACACCCCCCACTCGTCCCGCAGCACGCCACAGATCTCCCCCAGCGTCGCCTCCGCGCGCACCGCGTCCAGCATCGGCTCGATCATGTTCCCGCCGGAGCTGCGCGCCGCGCCAGCATGCCGTCCAGCGCACCGCGCACGGCCGCGTCGTCACGGGCGGCCTTGCGCTCGCCGAGCACCCGCACCTGCTCTCGCTCGACCTCGTGACTGACCCGCAGGATCTCCAGGTCACCGGTGACGGAACGCGTGTGGACGTTGACGCCGACGACCCTCTTGTCGTCCTTCTCCAGGGACTGCTGGTAGCGGAAGGCGGACTCGGCGATCTCGCCGGTGAACCAGCCGTCCTCGATGCCGCGCAGGATGCCGGAGGTGATCGGCCCGATGGGGTGCCGCCCGTCGGGGTGGGCCCGGAGCCCCCGCTCCTTGATCTGCTCGAAGATCTTCTCCGCGTCCGCCTCGATCCGGTCCGTCAGCTGCTCGACGAACCAGGAACCGCCCAGCGGGTCGGCGACGTTGGCGACGCCCGTCTCCTCCATCAGCACCTGCTGGGGTGCGCAGGGCGATCTCGGCGGCCTGCTCGCTGGGCAGGGCGAGGGTCTCGTCCAGGGCGTTGGTGTGCAGGGAGTTGGTGCCGCCGAGGACCGCCGCCAGCGCCTCCACCGCCGTACGGACCACGTTGTTGTAGGGCTGCCTGGGCGGTGAGCGAGACACCGGCGGTCTGCGTGTGGAAGCGCAGCCACTGCGCCTTGTCGGACCGCGCGCCGTACACGTCCCGCATCCAGCGGGCCCAGATGCGGCGGGCCGCCCGGAACTTGGCGATCTCCTCGAAGAAGTCGAGGTGCGCGTCGAAGAAGAAGGAGAGGCCGGGGGCGAAGACGTCGACGTCCAGCCCGCGGGACAGGCCCAGCTCCACGTACCCGAAGCCGTCCGCCAGCGTGTAACGCCAGCTCCTGCGCGGCCGTCGAGCCGGCCTCGCGGATGTGGTAGCCGGAGACGGAGAGCGGCTTGTAGTCGGGGATGCCGGCCGCGCAGTACTCCATCAGGTCGCCGATCAGGCGCAGGTGCGGCTCGGGCTGGAAGAGCCACTCCTTCTGGGCGATGTACTCCTTGAAGATGTCGGTCTGGAGCGTGCCGTTGAGTACGGACGCGTCCACGCCCTGCCGTTCCGCGGCGACCAGGTACATGCAGAACACGGGCACGGCGGGCCCGCTGATCGTCATGGAGGTCGTCACGTCCCCGAGCGGGATGTCGTCGAACAGCACCTCCATGTCGGCGGCCGAGTCGATGGCCACCCCGCAGTGCCCGACCTCGCCCAGGGAGCGGGGGTCGTCGGAGTCGCGGCCCATCAGCGTCGGCATGTCGAAGGCGACCGAGAGCCCGCCCTCCGCCGTTGCGGAGGATCATCTTGTAGCGCTCGTTGGTCTGCTCGGCGTTGCCGAACCCGGCGAACTGCCGGATGGTCCACGTCCGGCCTCGGTATCCGGTCGGATGCAGGCCGCGGGTGAAGGGGTACTCCCCGGCCAGCCGATCCGCTCGAAGCCCTCGTACTCGTCCCCGGGCCGGGGCTCGTACACCGGCTCCACGGGATCGCCGGAGAGCGTGGTGAAGTCCGCGTCGCGCTTGCGCGCCGCGTCGTACCGGGCCTGCCAGCGAAGGCGGCCCTCCTCTATGGCGTGAGCGTCCATACCCTCGAATTTACTAGGACGTCCAAGTAAATGTCGATGGGGGTCACCGCCGTACGGGTGCCCGTACGGCGGTGAGAGGGCTTGACAGGGCCGGTCAGGACCTGGCAGCGCCTGCTCAGGCCTTGGCGACCGCGGGTGCCTCGGTCGCGGCGACCTTGGCCTCCAGCTCCTGGCTGACCTTGCGCTCCACGAAGAACGCGGCGGTCGGGATGGTCCCGGCCAGCAGCACCCACAGCTGCTTGCTGACCTTCCACTTCGCCTTGGCGCCCAGATCGAAGGCGAAGACGAGGTAGACGACGTACAGCCAGCCGTGCGCGATGCTGACGATGCGGGTGAAGTCGGCGGCACCGTCCATGTCCAGCACGTACTTGGCGATCATGCCGAGGCAGAGCAGGATCAGCAGCACACCGGTGACGTACGCCATGACCCGGTAGCGGGTCAGCACGCTCTTTTTCATGCGTACGAGCGTAACCGTCCGATTCGCGCGATCTTCGGGCGGGCCCGGCGACTCGCTCAGGCCTCCTCGAAGTCCCCCGCGGCGACCCGCAGCGGCCTGAGCATCGCGAAGATCTCGCCGCACTCCTCGGCGTCGTACGCGCCCAGGCCGAAGTCCATCGCCATGAGGTCGCGGGTGGCCGCCTCGACCACCTCACGGCCCTTGTCGGTGATGGTGGCGAAATGCGCCGCGGCCGTCGTTCGGATTGGGGCGCTTGTCCACCAGGCCCGACCTCACCAGCCGGTCGACGGTGTTCGTCACGGAGGTGGGGTGCACCATGAGGCGCTCACCGATCTTGGACATCGGCAGTTCGCCCGATTTGGAGAAGGTGAGCAGCACCAGCGCCTCGTAGCGCGCGAAGGTCAGTTCGTACGGCTTGACCACCGCGTCCACCTCGGCCAGCAGGATCTGGTGCGCCCGCATGATCGAGGTGATGGCGGACATGGAGGGCACGCCGCCCCAGCGCTGCTTCCAGAGTTCGTCGGCACGGGCGATGGGATCGAAGGAGAGACTGAGGGGCTTCGGCACGGCAACAGACCATACCGGCCGGTCACATGCCGGTCAGCCCCGTCTCGCCTTCGATACCACCGCCCGCCGCGCACGGCTACCCGGCGAGATGCCGCTCCACGGTGTCGACCTTCGACGTGAGGCCGTCCGTCACACCGGGGCGGATGTCCGCCTTGAGGACCAGGGAGACGCGCGGCGCCCGCGCCTCGACGGCGGCGACGGCCCGCCGGACGACGTCCATGACCTCGTCCCACTCACCCTCGACGGACGTGAACATCGCGTCGGTGCGGTTCGGCAGCCCCGACCCTCGCGGACCACTCGGACGGCGTCGGCGACGTACTCCCCCACGTCCTCGCCGACGCCGAGCGGCGTCACGGAGAAGGCGACGATCACGCGCCCACGATCCCTTCCTGGCGGGCGCGGGAGGCGATGACCGCGCTCTCGGCCTCACGCTTGAGGCGGCGCTCGGCGAAGAAGCCGCCGGTCGGCAGGACCGACATGACGAAGTAGAAGGCGGCGGTGCCGGAGGACCACTTTGGCGCGGTTCCAGGCGTCCGCCCAGAAGATCACATACAGGACGAAGAGAACGCCGTGGACCATGCCCATCACGGGCACCGCGTTGAAGTCCGTGGTCCGCTTCAGGACGGAGCAGACCAGCAGCAGGAGGAACGAGATCGCCTCGGGGCCGGAGACCAGGCGGAGGCGGCGGAGGGCGGAGGCGGTCTTGAGGTCCACGGGTCACCTTCGGTGGGAGAGTCGCCGCGCATCACGACGAGCTGGGGGTTTGTGAACGTGCGCACAAGCGCGCGTCCATTGTGGCAAACCGCCGACGCGCCCGGGCGAGGGGGGCGGGAACCTGTTGGCGGGCCCGCCCGGCGGGCTACCTTCGCATTCGTGGCGATGTTCCGACTTCAAGACAGCAAGGTACTCGCCGTCGACATGACCGGGGACGCCGTGAAGGCGAAGAACGGCTCGATGGTCGCGTACGACGGTGAGATGGCCTTCAAGAAGCTGAGCGGCGGCGGTGAGGGGATCCGGGGCATGGTGACCCGGCGGATCACCGGCGAGCAGATGACGGTGATGGAGGTGAAGGGGCACGGGACCTGCTGGTTCGCGGACCGGGCCTCGGAGATCAACCTCGTGGGTCTCCAGGGCGACACGCTGTACGTCGAGTCCAGCAACTTCCTCGCGGCCGACGCGGGACTGCGGACGGGCACCAGCTTCACGGGAACGCGCGGTGCCTCCCAGGGCAACGGGCTGTTCACCACGACCGTGGAGGGCCACGGGCAGGTGGCGATCATGTCGGACGGGCCGGCGGTGGTGCTGCGGGTCAGCGCCCAGTACCCGCTGACGGTCGACCCGGGGGGCGTACGTCGCCCACCAGGGGAACCTGCGGCAGTCCTTCCAGTCGGGTGTGACGTTCCGCACGCTGTTCGGGGAGGGCGGCGGCGAGGCCTTCCAGATCCGCTTCGAGGGCGACGGCCTGGTGTACGTGCAGCCGAGCGAGCGGAACACGATCGCGGGGGATGTGTGAGATGGCCTTCCAGGAGATCAACTCCAAGATGGTTCAGGCGACCGTGGCGCCCGGGCAGCGGCTGTTCAGTCAGCGCGGCGCGATGCTCGCCTACCAGGGCGAGGTGTCCTTCACCCCAACGTGCGGGGCGGCCAGGGCGGCGTCATGTCGATGATCGGCCGCCGGGTGGCGAACGAGGACACGCCGCTGATGACCGTCGAGGGCAGCGGCACCGTGCTCTTCGGGCACGGCGGCCACCACGTGCAGGTGATCGGCCTCGCCGGCGACACTTTGTACGTCGAGGCGGACCGCCTCCTCGCCTTCGAGGGCACCCTGGAGCAGGGGCACCGTGTTCCTGGGCTCGCAGGGCGGGGTCATGGGCATGGTGCGCGGGCAGGTCAGCGGTCAGGGGCTGTTCACGACGACCTTGAAGGGCCACGGCTCGGTGGCGGTGATGGCCCACGGGGGCGTCTTCGAGATCCCCATCACTCCGCAGCGCCCGGTGCGCGTCGACCCGCAGGCCTACGTCGCCCATCACGGCGACGTACGCAACAAGCTGTCCACGGCGATGGGCTGGCGGGACATGGTGGGGCGCGGCTCCGGCGAGGCGTTCCAGCTGGAGCTGAGCGGCAGCGGCACGGTGTTCGTCCAGGCGTCCGAGGAGAAGCTGTGAGCACGGTCCACCACGACCCGGCGACGCTGCCGGCCGACGACAACGTCAACGCGTACACCTTCTGCGTGGAGCTCAAGGGGAGCCAGTGGTTCCTGCAGAAGGGAAAGATGATCGCCTACTACGGGACGATCGAGTTCAACGGGATCGGGCACGGCCGGCTGGACCGTCTGATGCGCACGTCCTTCCATTCGCCTCTGCACGCGAGCGACTGGGTCGTGGCGGAGGGCTCGGGCAAGATGCTCCTCGCCGACCGGGCCTTCGATGTAATTCGTATGACCTTGAAGACGGCAACCTGACCATTCGCTCGGGCAACTTGCTTGCTTTTCAGCCAAGTCTCGCCCTCAAGCAGTCGATCGTGCCGGGTTTTCTGACACTCATCGGAACCGGAAAGTTCGTGGCCGCGTCAAACGGTCCGGTGGTGTTCATGGAACCCCCGATCCGGGTCGACCCCCAGGCCCTGGTCGGCTGGGCCGACTGCCCGTCGCCGTGCCATCACTACGACCACGGGTACATGACCGGCCTGATGGGCGGTCTACGTGCGATGACGGGGCTCGGCGGGGCCTCCGGGGAGGAGCACCAGTTCGAGTTCGCGGGGGCGGGGACGGTGCTGCTGCAGTCGAGCGAGGCGCTGATGGCGGAGCAGGCCACGGGGGCCACTCCGCAGCAGGCGGGAGTGCCCGGCGGTGGCGCGTCCGGAGCGGCCGGAGGCCGGTCCGGGGCTACCGGGGCTTCCCGGACAGCTGGGGGACCTCCAGCGCCGCTTCGGGCTGTGAGCGGTAACCTGCGGAGTGTGACATCGAACGCGTGCGCACCGTCACCGTCACGGAAAACCCCTCACTAGTTCGCCTTTCAACCTTTTAGGTAGACTTCATTCATGGAGACCGAGACGGCCACCCGCTGGCTGACCGATACGGAGCAGTGTGCTTGGCGCACCCACCTGGAGGTCAACAGGCTGTTGACGCACCAGCTCGAGAAGGACCTGCAGCCGTTCGGCCTGACAATGAACGACTACGAGATCCTGGTGAACCTCTCCGAGTCGGAGGGCGACAGAATGCGGATGAGCGACCTGGCCACCGCCACGATGCAGTCCAAGAGCCGCCTCTCCCCACCAGATCACCCGCATGGAGAACGCGGACCTGGTCCGGCGGGAGAACTGCGAGTCCGACCGCCGCGGGCTCTACGCCGTCCTCACCGAGCACGGCCTGGAGACGATGCGGAAGGTCGCGCCGCACCACGTGGCGTCCGTTCGCAGGCACTTCATCGACCTGCTGGCCCCCGAGGCCCTGACCGAGCTCGACAAGGCGCTCAAGCCGATCGCGGAGCACCTGCGGGGCAGCGCGGACGCCCCTGATCACGCAGGCCTAGACACCCGGCAGGCGGGGCTCGAACAGGGCGCCGCCTGCCGGGTGCTTCGTGGACGGTGAGCGTGCCCGCCGTGCCGCACGGCGACGTCACGGGCGATGGCCAGGGCCCCAGCCCCGCCCCGCCGTCGTCACGGCTGCGGGCGGCGTCGAGCTCATACGAACCTCTCGAAGATCCGCTCCCGGTCGGCCGCCGGCACGCCCTCCCCGTCGTCGGCCACCGCGACCACGGCCGCGTCGCCGTCCCGCCGGACGGACACCTCCACCGCCGAGCGGGCGTGCCGCTGCGCGTTGTCGAGCAGGTTGGCCAGCACCCGCCCCAGCTGCCCCCAGCGACCCGGCCACCGTCACCTCGCCCGCGTCATCGTCCTCGGCCCGCACGCTCACCCCGCTCCGGCCCCCGGCCTCCTCCCGCGCGAGCGCCGCGAGGTCGACGCGCGCGTCGGCGGGCCGCTCCCCGCGTCCAGCCTGGCCAGCAGCAACAGGTCGGCGGCGAGCCGCTGCAGCCGTACGGTGTCCTCCACGGCGCCGTCGAGGTCGAGCAGCTCCGGGTGGGCGGCGGCCACCTCCAGCTGGGTGCGCAGCGAGGCGATCGGGCTGCGCAGCTCGTGCGAGGCGTCGGCGACGAAGCGCCGCTGCCGCTCCACCGAGGACTCCAGGGCGGCCAGCGTCCGGTTGGTCGTCGAGGCGAGCCGGGCCACCTCGTCGTGCGTGTCCGGCACCGGGACGCGGCGCGCGAGGTCCTCGCTGGCGGTGATCGCGGCCATCTCCCGGCGGATGCCCGCCACGGGGCGCAGCGCGCGCCCGGTGACCAGCCAGGTCACCCACCCGACGACCGCGAGCAGCAGCGGGAAGCCGATCAGCATGACGGTCAGCGCGGTGTTCACGGCGCCGTGTTCGGCGGAGAGCGGGGCGCCGGCGTAGACGGTGAGGTCGTCCCCGGCCCGGTTCTGCACGGGTACGGCGGCGAAACGGTAGTCCTCCGTGTCGCCGTCGATCGTCGCGGAACCGTCGCTGACGGTGGTCCGCTCACCGATCTCGCCGGGCTCCAGCGACTCGCCGGAGTCGTCGTCGTCCGAGTCGCCGTCGTCGTCGCCGTCACCGTCTCCGGTGGGGCTGGGCTGCGGCTTCACCGCGTCGACGCCGGTGCCGCTGATCCGCTCCAGGTCCTCGCTGGCGGCGACCAGCCCGCCCTCCTCGTCGACGACCTGCACCGGGCGGTCGTCCACGTCCAGCGACAGTTCGGCGTACGGCGTCCCGACGGCCAGCTCGGTGGCGACCTCCCGCGCGGAGCGCTCCGCCTGGGTGCCGGCCTCGCCGAGCAGGTTGGAGCGCAGGGACAGCAGGACGGCGGTGCCGGCCGCGACGAGGGCGACGGCGACCACGAGGGTGGCGCCGAGCGTGGCCCGGGCCCGGACCGACCCGAGGAGCCGGCTCATCGCTCGACCTCCAGCCGGTAGCCGGCGCCGCGCACGGTGCGGATGAGACCGGCGCGCAGCTTGCGCCGCAGGGCGCTGACGTACACCTCGACGATGTTGGGGTCGCCCTCGTAGGCGAAGTCCCAGACGTGCTCCAGGATCTCCGCCTTGGACACGACCTGTCCGGCCCGCACCACGAGCTGCTCCAGGACGGCGAACTCCTTTGCGGTGAGGGTGACTTCGCGTTCGCCCAGGAAGACCCGGCGGGCGGCGGTGTCGACCTTCAGGTCGCCGTGGACGTGCACGGGCGAGGCGCCCGCGCCCTGCGCCCGGCGCCGCAGCAGGGCCTTCACCCGGGCGACGAGGACGACGTACGAGAAGGGCTTGGTGAGGTAGTCGTCCGCGCCCGTGTCCAGGCCCTCCGCCTCGTCGTACTCGCCGTCCTTGGCGGTGAGCATGAGAATCGGAACGTCGTGCCCGGCGGCGCGCAGGGCGGCGCAGACCCGGTAGCCGTTGAGGCCGGGCAGCATGATGTCGAGGATGACCAGGTCGTACGTGCCCTCGCCGGCCCGGTGCAGGCCCTCCAGGCCGTCGTGGACGACGTCCACGGCGTAGCCCTCGGCGGTGAGGCCCTTGGCGAGCGACACGGCGAGACGCTTCTCGTCCTCCACGATCAACAGGCGCATGCGTCAAGAGTCGCAAAGCCAAGCTGAAGATCCCTTCAGGCGGCTTCAGGCTGGCCTCAGCGTCGGTCCGCGACAGTGAAGGCGTCGAAATCGTATCGACTCGAATGAACTCGTACGAGCTGTATGAGACTTGCATGACTCGGGAGGAACCGCATGAAGCGCAACATCGTGATCGCCGTCGTCACCGCCGCCGCACTGATCGGAGGCGGTACGGCGACGGCTCTGGCGACCTCGGGGGACGACGACCCGGGTACGACGCGCCAGGCGGACGTCCGGGCCGCGGACGACGACGCGAACGACGAGGCGGGCGACCGTGCGGACGACGACGCCGGTGACCGGGACGACGACGCGGACGACTCCCGCGACCGTGACGACGACGGTGAGCGCGCCGCCTCCGCGAAGGTGACGGCGGCCGACGCCATCGCCTCCGCCCTGAAGAAGACGCCGGGCACCGCCGTCGCCGCCGAACTGGACGACGAGGACGGCGACGACGACGGTGAGCGCGCGGCCTGGGAGGTCGACGTCCTCGCCGGTGACGGCACCTGGCACAGCGTGCGCATCGACCCCGCCGACGGCAAGGTCCTCGGCTCGCAGACGGACGACGAGGACGACACCGACGAGGTGCGGGCCGCCCTGAAGGGCTCGTCCGTGGACGCCGCCGAGGCCGCGAAGGCGGCGGCCGGCCACGGCTCCGTGACCTCCGTGGAGCTGGACGACGACGGCCACTACGGCGACGGCAAGGCGGCCTGGGAGGTCGAGACGCGGTCCTCCGGCAAGGCCGAGCAGGACTGGCGGGTGGACCCGAAGACCGGCAAGGTCACGGCCGACCGCTCGCACGACTCGGACTCCGACGGCTCGGACGACTCCGGCTCGGACGACTCCGGCTCGGACGACTCCGGTTCGGACGACGACTGAGCAGCCCGGCCACACGAGCGACCGGCCGCGGCGGCGCCCCGGCACCAGCGCCGCCGCCGCGGCGACCGCGCCGGACACCGCGAAGCAGACCGGCAGCGGCAGCCGTTCCACCAGCAGGCCCACCGCCGCGGCGCCGGCGGCACTACCGGCGTTCACGGCCGTGTTGCACCAGGCTCCCGCCCGGATCCGGAAGCCGGGCGCCGCGCTCTCGTCGGCGATCAGGTACGCCGTCGTCAGCGCCGGTGCCACGAACAGGCCCGCGCAGGCGACGGCCACGACGAGCGTGCCGACGCCGGACGCGAGGCCCGCGGCGACCAGGCAGACACCGAGGCCGGCCGCGAGGAACGGGAGCCGGGCGCGGGCGGACGAGCTCCAGGCGATGGCGCCGTTCAGGGAGCCCGCCGACCGCACTGCCCGCCGACAGCGCCGCGAGCACCCAGGCGACGGTGGCGCCGCCCGAGGCCGCGCTGACCCGCGAAGGCGACGACCAGGAGGTCGACGGCGCTCACCGAGATGCCGACGCCCGCGGCGACGGCGACGGGCTGCAGCAGGGCACGCCCCTGCCCCGCTCCCCTCGGCCGGACGGCGCGGAGTCGTCCTTCGCAACGCTCCGCCGGACGCAGCACGGCCGCCGCAGGTGACGTGACGAAGGCGAGGGTGCCCACCGCCACCAGCACCGCGCTGAGCACGATGCCGACGGTCGGCGGGGCGACCCCGATCACCACGCCGACCAGGAGCGGGCCGGAGACGAAGAGCAGTTCCCCGGCGACGCCGTCCAGGCTGTAGGCGAGCTGCAGCATGGCCCGGCCGGGCAGCAGTTCGGCCCACACCGCGCGCATCGTGGGCCCGAGCGGGGGCGTGCAGGCGCCCGCGAAGGCGGCGGTCGCCGCGAGGACGGCCGCGGGCGTGCCCGGCTCCCGGCAGACCGCCGCCAGCGCGCAGAGCAGGGCGGCGTAGAGCAGGGCCATGGGGAGCAGGGCGCGGCGCGGGCGTGCCGGTCGACGAGGGCCGCGCGGTAGGGGGGAGAGGAAGACGCCCGTGGCGCCGAAGATCGCCAGTACCGTGCCGGCCACGGCGTACGACCCGGTGGACCGGGTCAGGGAGAGCATCAGGGCGAGAGAGACCGTGCCGTACGACAGCCGGCCGACAAGAGCGGCGGCGAAGGTACGGCGGGCATGGGGGAACACGGAGGACGGCGGCATACGAGGGCCGCGGAGCGTGCGTGGACACGGAAGGTTCCTCAGAGGAAGGCAACTAGGGGACGCCGAAGCACGCGACGGCCGGGTGCGGCGGTCGCGTGCGGGGCGGGCCCTAGGCCAAGAGGGAGGAACATGCGGGTCAACATACCGGCGCGGTGCTGCGGCCGCACCGGGTTTCTCTGCTTCGGCTTTCTCTGCTTCGGCGTCAGCCGCTCGTCAGCCCGGCCACCAGTTCGTCGGCCGCGCGGTACGGGTCCAGCTCGCCCGCCACGATGCGTTCCGCCAGCGCGCCAAGGCGGCGGTCGCCGTGGAGGTCGCCGATGCGTTCGCGCAGGGTGGTGACGGCGATCGTCTCTGACCTCGCGGGCGGCGCGGGTGCGGCGGCGTTCGGCCAGACGTCCCGTTCCTCCATCCACGCGCGGTGCTTCTCAGGGGCCTCGACGACCTCGTCGACGCCCTCGCCGCGCGCGGCGACCGTCTTGACGATGGGCGGGCGCCAATCGCCGGGGCCGCGGGACCTCGCCGAGGCCCAGCATGTGGTTCAGCTCGCGGGCGGTCGCGTCCGCGCCGTCGCGGTCGGCCTTGTTGACGACGTAGACGTCGCCGATCTCCAGGATTCCGGCCTTGGCCGCCTGGATGCCGTCGCCCATGCCCGGGGCGAGGAGAACGACGGAGGTGTCGGCCTGGGAGGCGATCTCGACCTCCGACTGGCCCACGCCGACCGTCTCGACGAGGATCACGTCGCAGCCCGCCGCGTCGAGGACGCGGATTGCCTGCGGCGCGGCCCAGGCGAGGCCGCCGAGGTGGCCGCGGGTCGCCATCGAGCGGATGTAGACGCCCGGGTCGGACGCGTGCTCCGACATCCGGACGCGGTCGCCGAGCAGGGCGCCGCCGGAGAAGGGGAGGACGGGTCGACGGCGAGCACGCCGACCCGCTTGCCCTGCTTGCGGTACGCCGTCACCAGCGCCGACGTCGACGTGGACTTGCCGACGCCCGGCGAGCCGGTCAGACCGACCACGTACGCCCCGCCGGTCAGCGGCGCGAGGGCCGCCATGACCTCCCGGAGCTGCAGGGACGCCCCCTCCACCAGGGAGATCAGCCGGGCCACGGCCCGCGGCCGGCCTTCCCTGGCCTGGGCGACCAGCGAGGAGACGTCCTGCATCACAGCTCCGTTCAGCTTCGTTCGGTGTTGAAGGCGAGAAGGCGAGAAGGCGTACCGCGCGCTCAGGCCTTGGGTACCCGCACGATCAGCGCGTCACCCTGGCCGCCGCCGCCGCACAGCGCCGCCGCGCCGACGCCGCCGCCGCGCCGCTTCAGTTCCAGCGCCAGGTGCAGCACGAGCCGGGCGCCGGACATGCCGATGGGGTGGCCCAGGGCAATGGCACCGCCGTTGACGTTCACCTTTTCGGTGGAGACGCCGAGGTCCTTCATTGACTGCACGGCGACGGCCGCGAAAGCCTCGTTGATCTCGATCAGGTCGAGGTCCTCGACCTCCAGGCCCTCCTTCTCAGGGCGTGCCGGATGGCGTTGGACGGCTGCGACTGCAAAGAGTTGTCCGGCCCGGCGACGTTGCCGTGGGCGCCGATCTCCGCGATCCACTCCAGGCCCAGCTCCTGCGCCTTGGCCTTGCTCATGACGACCACGAGCGCGGCGCCGTCGGAGATCTGCGAGGCCGAGCCCGCGGTGATCGTGCCGTCCTGGGAGAACGCCGGGCGCAGCTTGCCCAGCGACTCGGCGGTGGTGTCGCCGCGGATGCCCTCGTCCTTGCTGAACAGCACCGGGTCGCCCTTGCGCTGCGGGATCTCGACCGGCGTGATCTCGGCCTCGTAGACGCCGTTCTTCTGGGCGGCGGCGGCCCGCTGGTGGGACAGGGCGGCGATCTCGTCCTGGACGCCGCGCTCGATGCCGAGGCGGGTGTTGTGCTTCTCGGTGGACTCGCCCATGGCGACGCCCTCGAAGGAGTCGGTCAGACCGTCGTACGCCATGGCGTCGATCATCTGGACCGCGCCGTACTTGTAGGCCCTCGCGGACTTCGGCAGCAGGTGCGGGGCGTTGGTCATGGACTCCTGGCCGCCGGCCACGACCACGTCGAATTCACCGGCGCGAATGAGCTGGTCGGCGAGCGCGATGGCGTCGAGGCCCGACAGACAGACCTTGTTGATCGTGAGCGCCGGGACGTTCATGGGGATGCCGGCCTTGACGGCGGCCTGGCGGGCCGGGATCTGCCCGGCGCCGGCCTGGAGCACCTGGCCCATGATCACATACTGGACCTGGTCGCCGCCGATGCCCGCGCGGTCGAGGGCGGCCTTGATCGCGAAGCCGCCGAGGTCGGCGCCGGAGAAGGACTTCAGCGAGCCGAGGAGCCGCCCCCATCGGGGTGCGGGCACCCGCGACGATGACGGAGGTCGTGCCGTTCGTTCCAGATGTTTCAGGAGATTCCAGAAGACATGAGCTGCGATCCCCTTTTCCGGCCCGCACAGGCCGAGGAGTGAACGAGGTTTACTCGAATGTACTGAGCGGTATCCCGCCCGTCACCCGGCGGTCGGTGTGATCGCGCGCACGTTGCGTAACCACCTCCGGAGCGCTGCACTGAATCCATGCTGACGCGAATCGACCACATCGGAATCGCCTGCCGCGACCTCGACACGACCGTCGAGTTCTACCGTGCCACCTATGGCTTCGAGGTGTTCCACACCGAGGTCAACGAGGAGCAGGGCGTGCGTGAGGCCATGCTCAAGATCAACGATACGTCGGACGGCGGGGCCTCGTACCTCCAGCTCCTCGAGCCGACCCGGGAGGACTCCGCGGTCGGGAAGTGGCTCGCCAAGAACGGCGAGGGCGTCCACCACATCGCCTTCGGTACGGCGGACGTGGACGCCGACGCCGCGGACATCCGGGACAAGGGCGTACGCGTTCTGTACGACGAGCCCCGGCGCGGTTCCATGGGGTCGCGGATCACCTTCCTGCACCCCAAGGACTGCCATGGCGTACTGACAGAACTGGTCACTTCGGCGGCCGTTGAGTCACTCGAGCACTCGACTCTCGTACATATGGGCCGGTAGGGTTGGGTGCGGTCGCCGCTCAGTCCAGGGTGACCCGGTCCTGTCGTCTGTGGTGGCGGGACCGCCGGGGTCGTGTTTCGGGGGCGAACGCCGGGGCAGAAGCGCATGCTCCGCCGTTGATCTGACACCATTCCCGGGGGCCCCGTCCGTTGGACGGACGGAGCTCGTTCGGGAAGATTTGCGACCAGGGGACGGATGGGACCGCGCAGTGCGGGGCTACGAGAGCCAGGAGCGAGAGCCGGCGGCTGACGTCGACCACCTCTCTCGGTTCGAGGCCGAGATGAAGCGGCTGAAGACCGAGCGGGAAAAGGCGATCCAGCACGCCGAGGACCTCGGCTACCAGGTCGAGGTGCTGCGCGCCAGTTGCACGAGGCGCGGCGCACCATCATGTCCCGGCCCGCCTTCGACGGCGGCGACATCGGGTACCAGGCCGAGCAGTTGCTGCGCAACGCGCAGACGCAGGCCGACCAGCTGCGCGCGGACGCCGAGCGGGGCTGAGCCAGGCCCGCGCGCAGACGCAGCGCATCCTCCAGGAGCACGCCGAGCAGGCCGCCCGGCTCCAGGCCGAGCTGCACCAGGAGGCGGTGACCCGCCGCCAACAGCTGGACCAGGAACTGGCCGAGCGCCGGCAGACCGTCGAGTCGCACGTCAACGAGAACGTGGCCTGGGCCGAGCAGCTGCGCGGCCCGCACCGAGCAGCAGGCCCGCCGGCTGCTCGACGAGTCCCGTGCCGAGGCCGAGCAAGTCCCTGGCCGCGGCCCGCGCCGAGGCGGGAGCGGCTGACGTCCGAGGCCCGGCAGCGGCTGCGGGACGACGCCGAGAGCGCCGCGGCGAGGCCGAGCAGATCCTGCGCCGCGCCCGTACCGACGCCGAGCGGCTGCTGAACGCCGCCTCCACACAGGCGCAGGAGGCCACCGACCACGCCGAGCAGCTGCGCAGCTCCACCGCCACCGAGTCGGAGTCGACCCGCCGCCAGGTCCAGGAGCTGAGCCGGGCCGCCGAGCAGCGGATGTCCGAGGCAGGAGGCGCTGCGCAAGCAGGCCGAGGCCGAGAAGGTGGTCGCCGAGGCCAAGGAGTCCGCGGCCAAGGCCCTCGCGAGCGCCGAGCAGACCAACGAGCAGCGCACCCGCACCGCCAAGGAGCAGGTCGCCCGGCTGGTCGGCGAGCCTAAGGACGCCGAGACCACCAAGGCGAGGCCGAGCAGCTGGTCGCGGACGCCCGCGCCGAGGCCGAGAAGATCGTCGCCGAGGCGGCCGAGAAGGCCGTACGCTCACCGCCGAGGAGTCGGCCACCCAGCTGTCGAAGGCGGCCAAGACCGCCGAGGACGTGCTGAACAAGGCGTCGGAGGACGCCAAGCGGACCACGAAGGCCGCCACCGAGGAGGCCGAGCGGATCCGCACCGAGGCCGAGGCCGAGGCGGACCGGCTGCGCGCCGAGGCACACGACATCGCCGCCGAGCTCAGGGGCGCGGCGAAGGACGACACCAGGAGTACCGCGCCACGACCGTCGAGCTGCAGGAGGAGGCGCCGGCTGCGCGGCGAGGCCGAGCAGCTGCGCGCCGACGCCGTCGCCGAGGGCGAGGATCCGCGCCGGGCCCGCACGAGGCCGTGGCGCAGATCGAGGAGGCGGCGAAGACCGCCGAGGAGCTGCTCGCCGAGCGCCAAGGCGGACGCCGACGAGCTGCGGCAGACCGCCACGACCGACGGCGAGAAGGTCCGCGCCGAGGCCATCGAGCGGGCGACGACCCTGCGCCGGCAGGCCGAGGAGACCCTGGAGCGCACCCGCGCCGAGGCCGAGCGGCACCGCGCCGAGGCCGCCGAGCGCGCCGAGGAGCTCCAGGCGGACGCCGAGCGGGCCGCCCGCGAGCTGCGCGAGGAGACCGAGCGCGCCGTCGAGCCCGGCAGGCGGAGGCCGCCGAGGCTGACGCGGCTACACCGAGGCAGAGGAGCGCCGCACCCGCCGCCGAGCAAGGCGCTAACCAAGGCCCGTGAGGAGGGCGAGCGGATCCGCCGCGAGGCGGCCGAGGAGAACGGGCGGCTGCGACGGACGCGGCGGGCGGATCCGTACGCTCGCGGCCACAGGCCGAGACGGAGGCCGAGCAGCTGCACACCGAGGCCACCGCGGACGCCTCCGCCTCTCGCGCGGAGGGCGAGAACGTCGCCGTGCGCGCCTGCGGTCCGAGGCCGCCAACGAGCGCAGGCGGCCGAAGTCGGAGGCGCAGAGGCGCCGACCGGGTGCGAGGCGGAGGCGCAGACCGCCGCCGAGCGCATCGCGGCCGAGGCGTCCGAGGCGCTGGCCGCCGCGCAGGAGGAGGCCGCCCGGCGCCGCCGCGAGGCCGAGGAACTGCTCGGCGACCGGCAGGCGGACCAGGAGCGCGAGCGGGCCCGCGAAGCAGAGCGAGGAGCTGCTGGCCTCGGCGCGCAACCGCGTGGAGGAGGCGCAGGCCGAGGCGACCCGGCTGGTCGAGGAGGCCGACCGGCGCGCCACCGAGATGGTGTCGGCCGCCGAGCAGCACACGCCCAGCAGGTACGGGACTCGGTCGCCGGGCTGCACGAGCAGGCCCAGGAGGAGATCACCGGACTGCGCAGCGCCGCCGAGCACGCGGCGGAGCGCACCCGGCGCGAGGCCGAGGAGGGAGGCGGACCGGGTCCGCGCCGACGCCTACGCGGAGCGGGAGCGGGCGAGCGAGGACTCCGGACGGCTGCGGCGCGAGGGCGCAGGAGGAGGCGGAGGCCGCCAAGGCACTGGCCGAGCGGACGGTGTCCGAGGCCATCACGGAGCCGAGCGGATCCGGACGGACGTCTCCGAACACGCCCAGCGGGTGCGCACGGAGGCCTCCGACGCCATCGCCGAGGCCGAGCAGTCCGCGTCCCGTACCCGGGCGGACGCCCGCGAGGACGCCAACCGCATCCGGTCCGACGCGGCGACGCAGGCGGACACCCCTGATCACCGAGGGCGCGCTCCGAGGCGGAGCGGCTCACCACGGGGACACGGCCGAGACCGACCGGATCCGGACGGAGACGGTCGCGGAGGCGGAGCGCGTCCGCACCGAGGCGGCCAACGAGGCCGCGCGGGTCCGGACGGAGGCGGCCGACGAGGCGGAGCGGCTGCGGACCGAGACGGTCGCCGAGGCGGACCGGGTCAGGGCCGGGCCAGTGCCCGGGCCGAGCAGCTGGTCTCGGACGCCACCGGCGAGGCCGAGCGGCTGCAGGCCGAGGCCGCCGAGACGGTCCGGCTCCGCGCGGCAGCACGCCGAGCGCGTCCGCACCGAGGCGGAGCGACTCCAGGCCGAGACGGCGGCGGAGGCCGAGCGGGTCACCGCGGCCGCCCGCGAGGAGGCCGCGCGCACCCTCGACGAGGCCCGCAAGGACGCCAACAAGCGGCGCTCGGAGGCGGCCGAGCAGGTCGACACGCTCATCACGGAGACCACGGCCGAGGCCGACAAGCTGCTCACCGAGGCCCAGCAGCAGGCCCAGAAGGCCACCGCGGAGGCCGAGTCGCAGGCCGACACGATGGTCGGCGCGGCCCGCACGGAGGCCGACCGGATCGTCGCGCAGGCGACGGTCAGGGCAACACCCGGGTGAAGAAGGCCCGTACGGACGCGGACGAGCTGCTGGTCGGCACCCGCCGGGACGCCACCGCCATAAGGGAGCGCGCGGAGGAGCTCCGGCGAGCGGCTCACCTCGAGATCGAGGAGTTGCACGAGCGGGCCCGCCGTGAGGCCGCCGAGACGATGAAGTCGGCCGGCGACCGCTGCGACGCGCTCGTCGAGGCCGCCGAGGAAGCAGCTCGCCAAGGCGGAGGCGAAGCCAAGGAGCTGGTGTCAGGCCAGCTCCGAGGCCGGCAAGGTGCGCATCGCCGCCGTCAAGAAGGCGGGGAGGGGCGCTCAAGGAGGCCGAGCGGAAGAGGTGTCGCTGGTCCGGGAGGCCGAGGAGCTCAAGGCCGAGGCGGTCCGGCGGCCCGGCAACAGTCGAGGAGGGCAAGCGCGAGCTGGAGATCCTGGTGCAGCGCCGCGAGGACATCAACGCGGAGATCTCCCCGGGTGCAGGACGTGCTGGAGGCGCTGGAGTCCTTCGAGGCGCCGACGGGCGGCGGCAAGGACAACGGGGTCAAGGCCAGTGCCACGGTGGGCGCCCCACGTTCGGGTGGCAAGTCGTCAGACGGCTAGCGCCCCGGGGCGGATTCGATGATCTGCTGGAGACCTTTGGCCGGAGTCCTGACCAGACCCTTGACCAGAACTTTGGCAAGCCATCCGTGGGTCAGCCACTCGTGCAGGGTGTCGTTCTCCGTATCAAACGTGCATCCGCTCGATGACACACCGCATTGGCGCCTAGGATTCCCTCTATCGCCTCACCCGGTCTCTTTCGACGGGAACCCCCATGAGCGACACTTCCCCCTACGGCTTCGAGCTTGTGCGGCGTGGGTACGACCGCGCTCAGGTGGACGAACGTATCTCCAAGCTCGTCTCCGACCGTGACAGCAGCCTCGCGCCCGCATCACCGCTCTGGAAAAGCGCATCGGGGAGCTCCACCTAAGCCCCAGAACGCCCAGGCCCAGGTGAACGACGCCGAGCCGGCGTACGCCGATCTCGGCGCCCGGTCGAAGGTCCTGCGCCTCGCCGAGGAAGAGGCGAAGGACCTGCGCGAGGAGGCCCGGCGCGCGGCCGAGCAGCACCGCGAGCTCGCCGAATCGGCGGCCCAGCAGGTGCGCAACGACGCGGGAGTCGTACGCCGCCGAGCGCAAGGCCAAGTCCGAGGACGAGGGCCGTCCGGATCGTCGAGAAGGCCGAGAGCGACGCCTCGCAGCTGCGTTCCGAGGCGCAGAAGGACGCGCGAGTCCGCGCGAGGAGGCGGACGCCCTCTTCGAGGAGACCCGCGCCAAGGCCGCGCAGGCCGCCGCCGACTCGAGACGAACCTCGCCAAGCGCCGCGAGCAGTCCGAGCGCGACCTGGCCTCCCGTCAGGCCGAGGCCGAGAAGCGCTCGCGGAGATCGAGCACCGCGCGGAGCAGCTTCGCCTGGAGGCGGAGAAGCTGCGCACGGACGCCGAGCGCCGCGCCCGCCAGACCGTCGAGACGGCGCAGCGCGCAGGCCGGGGACATCGTGGCCGACGCCAACGCCAAGGCGGACCGGATCCGTTCGGAATCGGAGCGCAGCTGGCGGCCCTCACCAACCGCCGCGACTACATCAACGCGCAGCTGACCAACGTGCGGAGATGCTGGCGACCTACGGGCGCGCGGTGGCCGCCGCCGGTACGCCCGCCGAGGACGAGCCCGTCTCCGCAGGGGTGCCGGCCCAGCGGTCCGCTGACCCAGGGCATACGCCGGCCAACAAGGAGCGTAACAAGTACGAAGCCTTCTGTCACGTGGGGTGGCAGAGGGCTTGGTCACGGCCTAGCGTGGGCGCCATGATCGAGCTCGAGGGCTGACCAAGCGGTACGGCGAGAAGGTGGCGGTCAACAATCTCTCCTTCACCGTCAGACCCGGCATCATCACAGGCTTCCTGGGTCCCAACGGCGCGGGCAAGTCGACCACCATGCGGATGGTGCTGGGCCTGTACGGTCCCACCGCCGGGGACGTACGGATCGACGAGCAGCACTACGACCAGCTCAAGGACCCGCTGACGTACATCGGCGCGCTGCTGGAGGCCAAGGCCTGGCAGGGGGCGCAGCGCCTACAACCACCTGCTGTGCCTCGCGCAGGCACAACGGCATCCCGGCGAACCGGGTGCGCGAGGTGCTGGACACGGTCGGGCTCTCGGCGGTCGCCCGGAAGAAGACGAAGGGTTTCTCCCTCGGCATAGGCCAGCAGCTCGGCATCACCGGCGCGCTGCTCGGCGACCCGCGGATCCTGATGTTCGGACGAGCCGGTCAACGGCCCGACCCCGAGGGCATCCACTGGATCCGCAACCTGATGAAGACCCTGGCCTCCCAGGGGCCGTACGGTCTTCGTCTCCTCCCACTGATGAGCGAGATGGCGCTGACGGCGGACCATCTGGTGGTCATCGGCCAGGGCAGGCTGCTGGCGGACACCTCGATGGCCGAGTTCCATCAGGAGAACTCGGCGGCTACGTCCGGATCCGCACCCGCAGCGCGACGACTGCTCGACGTACTGGCACGGGGACGGCATCACGGTCGTGGAGACCGGGTCCGAGGTCCTGGAGGTGGACGGCGACAAGTCGGGAGGCGATCGGGGGAGCTGGCGGCACGGCACCAGATCGTGCTGCACGAGCTGAGCCCCGCAGCGGGCCTCGCTGGAGGAGGCGTTCATGCAGCTGACGCGGGTCCGTGGAGTACCACGCGCACGACGGGCAGCCGCCGGGTCGGTGCCGCCGCACCAGCAGCGACAAGGGCCACAACAGGGGCGGCAGCAGTGGGGCAGCGACTGGAGGAAGGGATGAGCATGGCGGCGACACAGGTCGTACGGTCCGAGTGGACCAAGATCCGGTCGGTCGCGTCCACCGTGTGGACGCTGGGCCTCGCCGTGGTCGTCACCATCGCCCTCGGCATGCTGATCTCGGCGCTGTCGGAGCGAGTTCGGCAACATGAGCGAGCGGGACCAGCTCACCTTCGACCCGACCTTCATCAGCTTCGCCGGAACGAGCCTCGGCCAGCTGGCGATGATCGTGTTCGGGGTGCTGGTGGTGGCGAACGAGTACAGCTCCGGCATGATCCGCACCTCGCTGGCCGCCGTGCAGCGGCGCGGCACCTTCCTGTTCCGCAAGATCGCGGTGGCCACCGCTCTCGCCCTCATCGTGAGCATGATCACCAGCTTCGCCACCTTCTTCCTCGGCCAGGCGATGCTCGGCGACCTGAAGGCGTCGATCGGCGATCCGGGCGTGCTGCGCGCGGCGATCGGCGGCGGCCTCTACATGACGCTCATCGCGATGTTCTCGATGGGCGTCGCCGCGATGCTGCGCTCGCCGATGCTGTCGCTGGGCATCCTGATGCCCTTCTTCTTCCTGATCTCCAACATCCTGGGCAACGTACCGGCGACGGAGAAGGTCGGCCGGTTCCTGCCCGGCTCAGGCGGGCAGCAAGATCATGCAGGTGGTGGCGCCGATCGACGACGACGCCCCCCGGCCCGTGGGGCGGCCTCCGGGATCATGGCACCGTGGGTGATCGCGCCCCTCGTCGGCGGGTACGCTGTGCTGAAGAGGCGGGACGCCTGACGAGGATCGGGCAGATCGCTGAAGTGTTCCGTCCGAGCCCGGATTTTGCCCGGGCTTGAACGGAACCGTCAGCTGCCTCGATATCCTCCTAACCCGCACGGGGCGTGTGCCTGCTGTCCTGAACCTTCCGATGGGTGCGGAGCATGATCGAGGCTGTCGGCCTGACCAAGCGCTACGGCGACAAGACCGCAGTGCACAACCTCTCCTTCCAAGTGCGGCCCGGCGCCGTCACCGGCTTCCTCGGGCCCAACGGCTCCGGCAAGTCGACGACGATGCGCATGATCCTCGGCCTGGACAACCCCACCGCCGGACACGTGACCATCGGCGGCCACCCCTACCGCAAGCTGCCCAACGCCGCCCGCCAGGGTCGGCGCGCTCCTCGACGCCAAGGCGGTGCATCGGCGGCCGCTCCGCCCGCAACCACCTGCTGAGCCTGGCCCAGCTGTCGGGCATCCCCGGCCCGGCGCGTGGACGAGGTGCTCGGCGTGGTCGGCCTCCAGGACGTGGGCCCGGCGGCGTTCCAAGGGCTTCTCCCTCGGCATGGGTCAGCGGCTCGGCATCGCCGCCGCGCTGCTCGGCGACCCCCAGGTGCTGCTGTTCGACGAGCCGGTCAACGGCCTCGACCCCGAGGGCATCCACTGGGTGCGCAACCTGATGAAGGCGCTCGCGGCGGAGGGCCGTACCGTCTCTCGCTCTCCTCACACCTGATGAGCGAGATGGCGCTGACCGCCGACCACCTGATCGTCATCGGGCGCGGCCAGCTGCTCTCCGACATGAGCGTGAAGGACTTCTATCTCGGCCAACTCGCCGACTTCGCGCGCGTGCGGACACCGGACAGCGATCCGCAGCTGCGCGAGAAGCTGACGTCCGCACCTGACCGAGGCGGGCGGGCACGTGATGTCCGGAGCAGGACCGGGGGCGCTGCGGGTGACCGGGCTGGCGCTCCCCGGATCAGCGACATCGCGCACGGCAGCGACGCACGGCTGTGCGAACTGTCGCCGCACCAGGCCTCGCTGGAGGAGGCGTACATGCGGATGACGCAGGGCGCCGTCGACTACCGGTCGACCGCCGACCAGAAGGCCGGGCTCCAGCAGCCGCTGCCGCCCGGCGCGCAGCCGCCGATGCCGGTGCCCGGACAGGGCCAGCCCGGCTGGTACGCCCCGCCGCCGCCCCAGCAGGGCGGTCAGCCCCTTCCCCGCGCCCCAGGGCGCGCCGGGTCAGGCTCCGGCGGGACCGTACGGGTGCCCCGGCCGCGCCCGGTTCGGTGCCGGGCGGGCGGCCCAGTCAACCCGTACGCGGCCCAGCTAGACGCCTCCGGTCCCCGCACCGCCCGGCGTCGCCCCCTCGCCCACTCCCGCCCCCGCGCCCGTCACCGACCCGACCAAGCCCGAGGACGCCTGATCGAGCACGCCCCAGCCCCCGATGCAGCAGGCCGCACCCGAGGTGGCAGGCGGCGCCCGGGTCGCCGTACCCCACGTATACGTCGCCGATCCCGGTGGTGCGCACCCACCTCGGGCATGCGCTCGCCTCCGAGTGGACGAAGATCAAGTCGGTGCGTTCGACGATGTGGACGCTGGGCGTGTTCGTCCTGCTGGTCGTCGGCATCGGCCTGCTGACCGGCCTGGTGGTGGCGAGTTCCTCGACCGATCTCTCCGGCTCGAACTCGCTGGAGATGGGCTTCTTCCGGACTGCTCCTCGGCAGCATTCTGCGTCATCACGCTCGGCGTGATGACCACCGCGTCGGGTAGTACGGCACCGGCATGGTGCGGACCACGATGACCGCCTGCCCGAGCGTGGCCGGGTCCTCGCGGCCAAGGGGATCGTCTTCTTCCTGGTGGCGTTCGTCGTGACGCTGGTGTCCGCCGCGCTCGTCGCCCCCGTGCACGTGGCGCTCCTGGAGGGCAACGGGGCCGACGAGCCCACCGGAGGCGAGTGGCTGAAGGCCACGGTCGGTGTCTCGTTCTACGTCGCGCTGCTCGGGCTGCTCTCGCTCGCCATCGGTTCGATCATCCGGCACTCCGCCGGGCGCCATCACGATCATGATCGGGACGCTGCTCGCCCCGCTGGTGATCGCGCTGTTCTATGTTCTCGGAGTCGCTGAAGGACGTGCAGCAGGCCCTGTTCGAGTACTCGATCCCCAACCAGATGAGCATCTTCTACGCCAACTCGCTCAGCGACTCCGGCCCGTCCGGCTGGGACCCTCTGTGGATCATGCTCGGCGTGACGGCCGCCGCGTTCGCCGGCGCGTTCGCGCTGCTGGCGAAGCGGGACGTGTAGGAGGGTTCAGAACTTCGGCGCGTTACGGGACCGCTGCACCCGCGTGGTGCGGCGGTCCTTCGCGTTCCAGCAGGACTTGTGCCAGTGCCGGCGGTCGTCGACGCCCGAGTGCGCCGGCCAGGCCACCACGTGCGGGACACCGTCCGGGATCAGCTGGTCGCAGCCCGGGCAGCGGTACGCCTTCCCCCGCGCGCTCGCGCCCGCCACGTGCCGTACGCTCCAGTCCTCGCCCTGCCAGCTCTCCGACGACTGCCAGCCGCCGTAGCGGCCGGGAGCCGTCGTCCTCGGCGCTCCGGCCGGACGAACCGGCTCCCTTGGGTCGGTTGCGACGCGGGGACACAGGACACCTCACGGAGCTATACAGGGAATACGGGCGGCGACCAGCCTACGCGGCACGGACAGGGGTACGCGTACGCCGTCGACCACCGCGACTCCCCCCGTGCGGAGCTGCCGCGGAGGCCGTCGAGGACCGTCGAAGGCCCTGCACAACGGCCGATTCTGCAGACAATCCGCAAATCTCTCCGCCCGGCCGTGTCCTCGGCACGTGTCGGACGGTTATGCCCTGTGGGGGGAGCTCCGGGTCGGAGCCGAGGAAGCAGGAAAAGCGATGCGCGTAGGAAGTTTCGTGTTGGGCGCCCAGTTCCCGGGCCAGGGCCAGGGTGAGGCGCTGCACCGCGCGGTCCGCTCGGCCGAGGTCGCCGAGGAGGCGGGGCTCGACACGGTCTGGCTGGCCGAGCACCACTTCGTGCCGTACGGCACGTGTCCTTCGGCCGTGACGCTGGCCGCGCTGCTGCTGGGCCGCACCCGTCGCATCGGGTCGGCACCGGGGTCGGCGCGTGCTGCCCACCGTCCACCCGTGGCCCTCGGCGAGCAGGCCGCGCTGCTCCACGTCACGAGCGGCGGCCGGTTCTCGCTGGGCGTGGGCCGGGGCGGCCCGTGGGTGGACCTGGAGGTGTTCGGCGCGGGCCTGGAGGCGTACGAGAAGGACTTCCCGGAGTCACTCGATCTGCTGGTCCGCTGGCTGCGCGAACCGGCCGTCGGCGCCTCGGGCGAACGCTTCCGGTTCCGCGAGGTGCCCGTAGTCCCGCGCCCCTCGGAGTCCCTGACGGAAGGCGCGGGCCCCGAGGTCGTCGTCGCCTGCACGTCCCCGTCGAGCGTGCGCATGGCGGCCGAGCGAGGCTGCCCATGCTGCTCGGGATGCACGTCGGCGACGAGGAGAAGGCCGAGATGGTCGCCCTGTGGCGGCAGCACGCACGCGGCCGGGCGGCCGGCGGCGGGAGTCCCACGGCGCGGCCCATGTCTCGGCCGGCGTCTGCCAGATCGCGGACCGGCGCGCTCGACGCGGCGGAGACCCTGCTCAAGGCGATGCCCGGCTGGCTGCGCCAGGGCCTGGGCGCCCATGTCACGGTGGACGGCCGCGCCCGGCAGATGCGCGACCCGCACGCGTACACCGAACTGCTCTGCGGACTGCACCCGGTGGGCCCGCCCCGACTGTGCGCGGACCGGCTCGCGGCGACCGGCGAGCGGACCGGCATCAACCGCTTCGCCCTGCTCGTCGAGGGGTCCGGAGACCTCGCGGCGACCGAGGAGAACGTACGGCGGCTCGGGGCCGAGGTCCTCCCCAGCTCCGCTGAGGACGTGGGCGGGGAGCTTGCCGCTCCGGTACAGAACTGCACCTCCCGCGTACGGAACGGCAAGCGGACGACATAGGGGGCGCCATTTGGATCTTGCCGGGGCCGCGGCGCCTCGGCACGCACATCTGCGGCGTTGTCGTCACTCGCCGACGCTCCGCGTCGACTCGCTCCTCCGCCTTGCAGCTGCACGCACCAGACCCCCGCTCGGGCTGACCACAAGTCGCCGTTGCCCGGAGCCGGCCTGATCCAAACGACACCCCCTGGCGTCCGCAGTCGCGGAACTCGGGCGACTGGTTCAGCACCTGGCTGCGCACCGAGGTGAAGCGGGTCAGCTTCTCGTCGACAGAGGAGTCCAACGGGAACACCGCCACCCGGTGGCAGTTCTGGAAGGCCAGCCGCACCCCGAAGTGCCGCTGCAGTGCACCGCGGATGGCGTCCACTCGCCAGCGCACGCAGCAGCTGGCCGCGCGCCTGGTCGTCCGGCGGGGGCGTCTGGTTGTCGGCGAACGCTCCGCCGTCGACCTTCAGCTGTGCCACCAGGGAGCTGACCATCTCCCATGCGTAAGGCAGGGAAGTCCGGACGCAGTCGACGAAGGCTGCTTCGTCGACCTCGCCTCGCTCGGCCTGTTCGAGTAGGGCCGGTGAGACGTCGAGCGACATGGGTTCTCCTCTCGCACCCCCGACTGGCAGGGGTTGCCGGACAGTTAAAGGGAGCGCGATTTCGAACACGCTGCGTACACACCTCGCGACCTCCCGTTCAATACCGTAAGCAACCGATCGTGACCGCACCAGGAGAATGCCCATATGGGCACCATCCGGTAGGCGCACAATCGGCCAGATGCGCAAGACGGGGCCAATGGGAGAAGTGGGACAGCGCCCAGGGCCGCCGGGGCACGGGCGAATCGCGTCGGGCCGGGCACGTCGAGTAGCGTTGCCGACCATGCGTCTCGTCATTGCCCGCTGCTCCGTCGACTACGCCGGGCGGCTCACCGCCCACCTGCCCTCGGCCCCCCGGCTGATCCTGGTCAAGGCTGACGGCAGCGTCTCGATCCACGCCGACGACCGGGCCTACAAGCCCCTCAACTGGATGTCGCCGCCCTGCGCCCTGAAGGAGGGCACGGGCGAGGAGGAGGGCGTCTGGACCGTCGTCAACAAGGCGGGCGAGAAGCTCATCATCACGATGGAGGAGATCCTCCACGACTCCTCGCACGAACTGGGCGTCGACCCGGGCCTGATCAAGGACGGCGTGGAAGCGCACCTCCAGGAGCTGCTCGCCGACCGTATCGAGACGCTGGGCGAGGGCTACACGCTCATCCGCCGCGAGTACATGACCGCCATCGGCCCCGTCGACATCCTGTGCCGGGACGCCGAGGGCCGGACCGTCACGGTCGAGATCAAGCGGCGCGGCGAGATCGACGGCGTGGAGCAACTCACGCGCTACCTGGAGCTGTTGAACCGCGATCCCCATCTCGCCTCGGTGCGCGGCGTCTTCGCCGCCCAGGAGATCAAGCCGCAGGCCCGCGTTCGCCACGGACCGCGGTATCGGCTGCCAGGTGCTGGACTACAACGCCAGCGCGGGGCATCGAGGACGACAAGCTGCGGCTGTTCTGAACGGGCGTCGCCTACGACGTACTGAGAGGGGCCGGGTCCGTGGCGGGACCCGGCCCTCCGTGCTGTTCCGTGCTTGTTCCGGGGAACGTCAGATGATCCTGACCCGTCGCCGGGCCCGAGCCGCTCGGCGTCCCCGTGTTGGTGCCCGTGCCGCTGGTCGCGGTGCTGGCTCTGCGAGGCGGTCGCAGTGCCCGCGGGAGCCGGCGGTGGTGGAGAGGGGGTACTCGAGCGGCTGGCACTCGTAGACGTTTCCGGGGAGGTGGTCCCAGTCCCTGAACTCGATGACTGAGAGGGGCTGGGCTCACCGCTCGGCGACTCGGAGGCGCTCTCCGATCCGGAGTCGCTGGGCTCCGGCGAGGAAGGCGGATCCGACGGCTTGTCGGACGTGGGCGGCTTGGACGACGAGGACGGGTCGTCCGGCTCGTTCGAGTCGCCCGGGTCCGGTGAACTCGGGTCGTCGGGCTCGCCCGAGTCGCTCGGGCCGTCCGACGGGCTCGCCGACTCGCTCGGCGTCGGGTCGTCCGACGTGCCGACGGTGCCGTCCGGGCCGGGGTCGGTGGGCCGGCCGGTGTCTCCCGGGTTCGCGCCGTCGTCGGACGGCCGGTCCGCGCCCAGGCTGCCGTCGTCGACACCCTGGCTGGCCGACGGATTGACACCGACCTGGTCCGAGGGATCGCCGGCGTCGTTCTCCGACGTGGCTCCGAGGGTCACCACCGTGCCGAGCACGGCGACGAGCAGCAGCGCCCGCTCCGGCGGCGACGAGGTTGCGCTCGCGCGAAGCCCTTGATGCCGACGCCCGCCTTGCGGAGACGGCCCGGTGGACGCCTCCCGGCTGGTGACCAGGGTGGGCGACTGCGGGGGGCGGCTGGAGGGCGGGGAAGGGCGCGGTACGCCCGCGAGCGGCGACGCCGACTCTCGTTCCGGGCGTCGGGCACCTCCTCCCCGCGGTCGGGGCCGAGGCCGACGACGCCGAGTCCGGCAGCGGCCCCTGCCCGCCGAACGCGCCGGCGCCGAGGCCGGGGGTGTCCCCGCCCGGTCGGCGACCAGTGCGAGGGCACGGCGGCCCGCGACGGCGCCACGCTTGTCGGAGAGCGCGCCGCGCAGCCCGATGGAGGCCTCCAGCTCGGCGCGGGCCCGGTCGAGGTGGCCCTCGCACAGCGCGAGGACACCGAGTTCGTGGTGGAAGTAGGCCTGTTCCGCGACGTCACCGGCGAGCCGGGAGGCCTCGGTGCCGGAACGCAGCGCCCGTTGCCAGGCGCTCCAGTGCAGCCCGGCGGCGAACGCCGGTGCGCGGTGCGGGCCAGCTGGACGGCGGTGCTCTCCTCGTCGCCCGCGGGCGGGTCGTCGCCGGCATCCAGCACGGCCAGGGCGGTCAGCACGGCGTCGGCCTCGGCGCAGACCCGCTCCGGGGTGACCGAGGGGTGGCCGGCCCACCAGGCGTAGTGCTGGGCGGCGGCGAGCGCCCTCTCCCGTACGTCGTCGGCGTATCCGGCGCTCTCCAACTGGGTGAGCACCCCGGCGGCGAGCCGGTAGCGGGAGCCGACCGGCGAGACCAGTCCGCAGTCGGTCAGCTCGCCGAGAGCGGCGTCCGCGTGGGTGTCGCCGACCAGGGCGGGCAGGTGCGCCTGGTGCGGCACCTCGCCGCCGAGCGCGACGGCGAACTCCAGGGTGGTGCGGGCCGAGGCGCTGAGCCGGAGGCGAGCAGCGGCGCGGGCGCGGCGGCCTCACCGAGGACGGCAGGGGCACCTCGTCGGCCTCGGCGGCGTCGTAGGGCGTGTCGTCGGCCGGACGGGTGTCGACGAAGACGCCGAACTCGTCGACGGCGTCGGCACCGGCCGCTGCCGGTCGCGCCGGCGCAGCAGGGCACCGGCCTGGACGAAGCGCAGCGGCAGGCCCTCGGACTCGAACCAGAGGTCGCCGGCCCAGTTGGCCTCTCTCCTCGGTGAGGGTCCGGCCGGCGGCGCGCTCCAGCAGCTCCACGCCGTCCGAGCGGTCCAGGCCGGTGAGGAAGACCTCCTCGACGGCCGAGTCGGCGGAGGGCGCGGGCACGTCCGGGGTGGCGCCGATGAGGAAGGCGCACTCGGGGGTGGCGTCCAGCAGCCGTCGAGGGCGGTGCCGCCGAACTCGACGTCGTCCAGGGACGACGACCGCGCCGACCCTCCCGCAGATGGCCGAGCAGTTCCTCCCGGTCCGGGCGGTGCAGCGGCGCGCGGTGGACGGCGTGGAAGAGGTCGTACAGGAGGTCGTCGGCCGTGCGGCGGAAGCCGCTGAGCCGGACCACGCCGTCGGGTGCCAGGCCCGCGCAGTCCTCGGCGACGACGTCGAGGAGGCTGGTGCGGCCGGAGCCGGCGGGGCCGGTGAGGCGGACGGAACGGCATGGGCGAGCAGCCGCACCAGGCGTTCGCGTTCGTCCTCGCGGGCCAGCAGGCCGAGCACGGTCCGGACGGGTCCCGGCGGGACGGGGCGGCCTTCCGGCGCGCTCCGCCTCGGCGCGTTCGGCGCGGTGAGCTTCTCGGGCCGGGCGGGCCGCTCCCGCGGGCGGGCGGACCTCGATCTCGCTGCCGTCGACGGGATTGACGGTGAGCAGGAAGTCGCCGGACACCAGCTGCACCGTGCGGGCCGGCGCGGGCGCGTGCTGTCGAAGTCGGTGGTGAGGGGTCCCTGGGCGGGCGTGGGCGCGGCGCCTGGTGGTCGCCGTCTTGGCCGTGCTCCTCGGGTCCCCGGTTGTTCGGGTCCATAGGTTCAAGCCCCCAAAAGCGTCGTGTGCAGGGCCCCGGTCGGGAACCACCCCTCTCCCGGCCTTGCCGCACACCGCGCTGTCGCTTCTGGTCCGGGCCCGCCAGATGGGTTCGCAAGATGGCGGGCAGCCAGACCCTAAACCTTCGCTCAGTATCTCCGACAGTCCGGGGTACTGACCCGTCCGAGACGTCACAGTCTCGTGAGGATTGCGCGCAGTCGGGCGTTTCGCCGAGCGGTGTCCGGGTCACCCCGGTCCAGCGGACCGCACCGGCCCGTGGTGTCACACCCTGGGCAGGGTCTCCACGCCGATGCCGCCCTCGATGGCCAGGATCCGGTGCAGCCGTGCTTGGCCACCAGCAGGCGCTGCATCTGCGGCCGTACGTCGCGCAGCACCAGCCGCCGGCCGCAGCGGCCCGGCCGCCGGTGGGCCCCCCATGATCACGCCGAGTCCGGTGGCGTCCCAGGAGTCCAGTTCGGACAGGTCCAGCACCAGGTCGCCGACTCCGTCGTCGACGGCCGAGTGCAGGACCGTACGGGCGTCCGCCGCGCTGCGGACGTCGAGGCGGCCCCCGACGACCAGCCTCGACGTGGTCGCCCCCTGATGTGCATATGCGCTCCCCGGCGTGCGTCTTTGTTTCGTCTCGTCGATTCTTCTGCGTGATCTCTCGGCGATATCAGGTGTTGCAACCCGTGACTGGCCGAAACGATCGGAGGTTGCCGCCTGTAAGCGAACCGATACCGAATCACCCCGGCGTGTGACGTTTCCCGGGCCGATGCGACCTCAGTGCTTGTAGAAGCCCTGCCCGCTCTTGCGGCCGATGTCACCGGCGTCCACCATCCGGCGCATCAGCTCCGGCGGGCGAACTTCTCGTCCTGGGACTCGGTGTAGATGTTGCCGGTGGCGTGCAGCAGGATGTCGACGCCCGTCAGGTCGGCGGTGGCCAGCGGTCCCATGGCGTGGCCGAAGCCCAGCTTGCAGGCGAGGTCGATGTCCTCGGCGGTGGCCACGCCCGACTCGTACAGCTTCGCGGCCTCGACGACGAGGGCGGAGATGAGGCGGGTGGTCACGAAGCCGGCGACGGTCGCGGTTGACGACGATGCAGGTCTTGGCCGGTGGACTCGGCGAACTCCCGCGCGGTGGCGAGCGTTTCGTCGCTGGTCTTGTAGCCGCGCACCAGCTCGCACAGCTGCATCATCGGGACCGGGGAGAAGAAGTGGGCGCCGACGACCCGTTCGAGGCGCTCCGTCACGGCCGCGATCTTGTGTGATCGGGATGGCGGAGGTGTTGGACGCGAGGATCGCCTCGTCCTTCACCAGCTTGTCGAGGGCGCGGAAGATCTCGTGTTGACTTCCAGCTTCTCGAAGACGGCCTCGACGACGACATCCGCGTCGGCGGCGGCCTCCAGGTCGGTGGTGGCGGTGATGCGCGCGAGGGCGGCCCCGGCGTCGTCGGCGGCGAGCTTCCCCTTGGCGACGAACTTGCCGTACGACGCTTCGATGCCGTCGGTGCCGCGCCGGAGCGCCTCGTCGGTGACGTCGCGCAGGACGACGTCCCAGCCCGCTTGGGCGGAGACCTGGGCGATTCCGGACCCCATGAGACCGGCTCCGATGACGGCGAGCTTCCGTGCCACTGTGCGACTCCCCTGATACGCGCTGTTTCTCTTCTCTCGGCCGGAGATTAGCGGGCGTGAGGGCCTGTGTGACCGGTTAGTAACGCGCGTCACGTCTCGGATGACGGACATCACACCGAGGGGTGCCATTCGGGTGTCAGCCCGCGCCTCGTACGGCGTAGTTGAGTACCTTCTCGCTCAACAGCTCCTCCATTTCGTCCAGCAGCAGCAGGACGTCGCGGGAGACCTCCGACGGCTTCCCGCCCGCGAGCATGCGCTGTCCGATGGCCGCGATGACCGTTCCGTGCGGCCAAGTTCACCTGACCCGCCATCAGGGCGGGGGTCATGTCGTCGTCCGCTGCTGCCGGTCTCCTCGCGCAGGATCTGCTCCAGGTTCAGGGAGCACCTCCTGGCCGATCGCCCACATCCGTGAGCGCAGGGCGGGCGAGTCCTGGATCGCCTTCATGAACTTCGCGTAACCGTCCATCAGACCGACCCGGGGCGAGACCGTCTCGACCTCCTCGCGCAGTTCGCGGGCACGGCCCGCGCCGCCGACTCGCCGTCACGGCGACCGCGCACCAGCGGGAGAGCCGGTCGATCACGCCCTTGGACCGGTCGAGGAGAGAGGGTCCTCCTTGGCCGGGAGTAGTTGTAGACGGTGTTGACGGAGACGTTCGCGGCGTCCTGATCTCCGCCACCGTCACGGCCTCGAAGCCGCGTTCCAGGAACAGGCCCGTGGCGACATCCGAGATGTACTGCCGGGTCTGCCGCTTCTTCCGTTCCCTGAGTCCCTCGGCCATCCCCGCATCCTAGCCGCGCCGGCACCACTGCCTGGTGCCACTGAAAACTCGGAGTCGTTGCAAAATTTCCAGTGACTCTGTTTTTCTGGGTCGCATGGCAATCATCAATACGGCCGGCCTGGCCCGAACCTTCGCGACGAAGCACGGCCCGGTCGAGGCGGTGCGCGGCATCGACCTGACTGTCCGCGAAGGCGAGATCCTCGGCTTCCTCGGCCCCAACGGCGCCGGCAAGACCACCACCTCCGGATGCTCACGACGCTGCTCGCCCCCACCGGCGGCGCGGCCACCGTCGCCGGCCACGACCTGGCGACCGACCCTGGCGGAGTGCGCGCGGCGTGCGGGTACGTGGCGCAGTCGGGCGGCGTGGACGCGCAGATCACCGTGCGGGAGGAACTGGTCACCCAGGGCCGCCTGTACCGCCTGTCCAGGGCGCGGGCCGTCGAGCGCGCCGGAGCTGGCCCGCGACCTGGGCCTCACCGAGCTGCTCGACCGCAGGTGCGGCGCGCTCTCCGGCGGTCAGCGGCGCCGGCTGGACATCGCGATGGCGCTCACGCACCGCCCCAAGGTGCTCTTCCTGGACGGGCCGACCACCGGCCTGGACCCGGGCAGCCGCGCCGACCTGTGGGACCTGGTCCGCCGACTGCGCGACGAGCACGGCACCACGGTCTTCCTGACCACCCACTACCTCGACCGAGGCCGACGCCCTCTCCGACCGCCTGGTGGTCGTGGACCGGGGTGTGGTGGCCGCCGAGGGCACGCCGACCGCCCTGAAGCTGGAGTACGGCGGCTCGCTCGACGCCTCCTCCAGGACACCTTCCTGGCCGTCACCGGCCGCAGCGCCGCACCGGCCGACGCGGCCCCCGTCGCCGTATAGAACCCCGACGATCCGAGGACCGACCTCCGATGCTGCTCCACGACACCGGCCTCATCTACGGCCGCTACCTGCGCCAGTCCCTGCGCTCCCGTTTCGCGCTGCTCTTCGGCGTGCTGATGCCGCTGCTGTACCTGCTCTTCTTCGGCCCGCTGCTGACCGATCTGCCGCTCGGCGGACAGGGCAGCTCCTGGCAGGTGCTCGTCCCCGGCCTGCTGCTCCAACTCGGCCTGTTTGGTACCTCCTTCGCGGGCTTCTCGGTCATCATCGAGAACGGCCAGGGGTGGTCGAGCGCATGCACGGTCACGCCCGTCAGCCGCCTGGCGCTGCTGCTGGGCCGGGTGCTGCGGGACGCCACGGTCTTCGCCTTCCAGGCAGTGCTGCTGGTGCTGGCGGCGGTCGTGATGGGCCTGCGCGCGCCCCTGCCCGGCGTGCTCATCGGCTTCGCGTTCGTCGCCCTGCTCACGGTCTCGCTGGCATCGCTGTCGTACGCGCTGGCGATGAAGGTCCGTACGCCGCAGGAGTTCGGGCCGGCCGTCAACGCGCTGACCATGCCGTCGATGCTGCTGTCCGGCCTGATGCTGCCGATGACACTGGGGCCGGCGTGGCTGGACGTGCTCTCGCACCTGATGCCGTTCCGCTACCTGGTCGACGCGGTACGGGACGCGTACGTCGGCGGCTACGCGACGCCGCACATGCTCTACGGCGTCCTGGTCGCCCTCGCCTTCACCGCGCTGGCCGTGACGGTGGGCACACGCGTGTTCCGCACCGCCGGAGCCTAACTACGCTGGCCCCATGGTCAACCTGACGCGCATCTACACCCGGACCGGCGACCAGGGCACCACCGCCCTCGGTGACATGAGCCGGGTCCCCAAGACCGACCTCCGCATCTCCGCGTACGCCGACGCCAACGAGGCGAACGCGGTGATCGGCACGGCGATCGCCCTCGGCGGCCTGCACGAGGAGGTCGTCAAGGTCCCGTCCGCGTCCAGAACGACCTGTTCGACGTGGGCGCGGACCTGTCCACGCCGGTGGTGGAGAACCCGGAGTTCCCGCCGCTGCGGGTCGAGCAGTTCTACGTCGACAAGCTGGAGGCGGACTGCGACCGCTTCCTCGCCGAGGTGGAGAAGCTCCGCTCCTTCATCCTGCCCGGCGGCACGCCCGGCGCGGCCCTGCTGCACCAGGCGTGCACGGTGGTCCGGCGGGCCGAGCGCTCGACGTGGGCGGCGCTGGAGGTCCACGGCGAGTCGATGAACCCGCTCACCGCGACCTACCTGAACCGCCTCTCGGACCTGCTCTTCATCCTCGCCCGCGTGGCCAACAAGGAGGTCGGGGACGTGCTGTGGGTGCCCGGCGGGGAGCGCTAGTCAGCCGTGCTGCCGGCGCGCCGACCGGAACAGGCCCCAGACGGTCTGCGCGCCGCCGACGCACATCATCACGATCCCGACCTTCGGCAGGTCGACGACGAGTACCTCCACGTCCCCGGCGAACAGCCAGAGGGCGAGGCCGACCACAGGTGGCGCCGCCCTCCCACAGGTTCCGCTCCGGCAGGTACCTCATCGGTGCGCGCCTTCCTTCTCCGGCCGGCGCCCGGCCGCGCCCTCCGACGTTCCCGCCGGGTCCTTCTTCGGCCAGATCAGGTACCCGAGCGCCACCAGCCCGTGGATGGCGGCGACCCGGATCGCCACCCACTGGAGGCCGAGCGACGACACGTCTCCGTCACCGACGTACCAGACCGCGCCCTGGAGCAGCGCGCAGGCCACGGCGGCGCGCCCAACAGGGTGCGCACCCACAGCCGGCCCTCGTGGGCGGCCCCGCGCCCTGCCGTAGCGCGGTGGCTTCACCGGGGGCGGGCCGCCGCCCAGGCGGTGGGCGGCGTGGCCGTCGAGCCAGCGGATCGTGTAGTGGCCGTACGCGACCGTGTAGCCGATGTACAGCGCCGCCAGGCGTGTTCCCAGCCCGGCTCGGCGCCGTTCTTGAGGTCGATCGCCGTCGCGGCGAACAGCACCAGTTCCAGGACGGGCTCGCACAGCAGCAGGAAGACGCTGGTGCGGCGCCATTCCAACAGGTAGCGGGCGGCTAGTCCGAGCGCCAGCAGCACCCAGAAGCCGACCTCGCAGGCGATGATCAACGCGACGACCATGACGTGCTCCCTTCGTTCACCCTTCCAGGCTCCCGTCGGAATCCGCCTCGTTCGTCGTCGCCGGTGACGAACCTCCGGTACATCGAAAGATGCAGTGCCGGACCGTTCCCCGGGATCAGGCGGGCGGGGCGCGGGGCGTGTTGGATGGTGGCATGGCCGTACGACTCCCCCGCCCGCGCCGCTTCGACGTGTACGCCGCGTCGGCCGGTCTGCTCGGCGGGCTGCTCCTGTGGGGCATCGGCCTGGGCGTGCGGCCCGCCGACGAACCGATCGTGCTGTTCGACGGCCGCTGGCCGCCTGCTGGTCCCGCTCGCCGTCATCGCGGGCTGCGAGTTGCTGCGCCGCTCCGCGCCGCGCACCGGTCTGCTGATCGGCACGGCCGCGCTGATCGGGGACACGCTCACGCAGAGCGGCCTGGTCACGGTGATCATGTACACCGACCTGATGTACGCCGCCGTGCTGTACGGCCCGCCCGCCTCGGCCCGCCGCATCCCGTGGATCACCGGGCTGCTCACCGTGGCCGGGACCATCGTGCCGTTCGCGCTGTGGCGGGTGCCCGAGGCGCTGCTGATCGGTGTCGCCGTCGGAGTCGTGTCGTTCGCGCCCGCCTCCACCGGCCTGATCGTGCGCAATCACCGCGAGGCCGCCGACGCCGCCCTGCTGCGCGCCGAGCAGACCGCGCTGCTGGCCGAGATGGACCGGGTCCAGGCGGTGACCGCGGAGCGTTCCCGGATGGCCCGCGAGCTGCACGACATGGTCGCCAACCACCTCTCCGCGATCGCCATCCACTCAACGGCCGCGCTCTCCCTGGACGACCCGGCCACCACCCGGCAGGCGCTCGGCGTCATCCGCGAGAACAGCGTCGAGGGACTGGCCGAGATGCGACGCCTGATCGGCATCCTGCGGGACACCGGCGAGGACACCGAACCGGCCGCCGCACCCACCCTCGACGGGCTCGGCGCGCTGGCCGACGGCGCCCGCGCCAACGGCCTCGACGTCACCCTGGAGGCGGCACCGGGCGAGGGGCTGCCCGCGCCGGTCGAGCTGGCCGCGTACCGGATCGTGCAGGGAGTCGCTCACCAACGCGCTCAAGCACGCCTCGGAGGGGACGGTACGGGTCGAGCTGACCCGGCACGAAGACGTGCTGCGCGTCCTGGTGACCAGCCCCTACGGCGACCGGGAGGCCCCGCGTGCCCCGGCTCCGGTGCCGGTCTGGTCGGCATGCGGGAGCGGGTGGCGCTGCTGCACGGCACGTTCGAGGCCGGGCCGGTGGCGGACCCCGGCTCGACGGGCGGCAAGATCTGGACCGTACGCGCCACCCTGCCCCTGACCGAAGGAGACCTCGCATGATCCGCGTCCTCGTCGCCGAGGACCAGTCCGCCGTCCGCGCCGGACTGGTGCTGATCCTGGGCAGCGCCCCGGACATCGAGGTGGCCGGGGAGGCGGCGGACGGCGAGCAGGCGGTGGCGCTGGCCCGGGAGCTGCGGCCGGACGTGGTGCTGATGGACGTTCAGATGCCCCGGCTGGACGGGGTGTCGGCGACCCGGCGGGTGGTCGCCGAGCAGCTGGCCGACGTGCTCGTACTGACCACCTTCGACCTGGACGAGTACGTCTTCGGGGCGCTGCGGGCGGGGGCCTCCGGGTTCCTGCTGAAGAACACGGAGGCGAAGGACCTCCTCGCGGCCGTGCGCACGGTGGCGGGCGGCGAGGGGATCGTCGCCCCGGCCGTCACCCGGCGGCTGATCGCCGAGTTCGCCGCGAAGCCGGTCCGGGAGCCGACCGCCGATCCGTCAGTGCTGGAGGACCTCACCCGGCGCGAGCGTGAGGTGCTGTCCTGTCTCGGCGAGGGGCTGTCCAACGCGGCGATCGCCGAGCGGCTGGACATGGCGGAAGCCACGGTGAAGACGCACGTCAGCCGCCTGCTGGGGAAGCTGGCGCTGCGCAGCCGGGTGCAAGCGGCGGTGCTCGCGCAGGAGTTGGGGATCTAGTTCCCCACTCAACTACAGGCCGTAGCACTGGTCCAGACCCTATTGACCTATGGTCCAGACCTTTCTATTCTCGCGGCACTGCGGGCATGAGGCTCAGTCATGCCCACGACACAACCCCACATAAGGAGGCGCAGCATGCGCTGAACTGAGAGTCGCGGCACTGGTCGCGACACTGTCGCTTCCCGCTGGCCGGCCTGGTCGGCCTCGCGAGTCCCGCCCAGGCCGCGACGAGTGCGACGGCCACCTTCGCCAAGACCTCGGACTGGGGCACCGGCTTCGGCGGCAAGTGGACGGTGAAGAACACCGGCACCACCACCATCAACTCCTGGAACGTCGAGTGGGACTTCCCTCCGGCACCAAGGTCACCTCCGCCTGGGACGCCACGGTCACCAACTCCGGTGACCACTGGACCGCCAAGAACGTCGGCTGGAACGGCACCCTCGCCCCCGGGGCGTCGGTCTCCTTCGGCTTCAACGGCAGCGGCCCCGGCTCCCCGTCCAACTGCAAGCTCAACGGCGGCAGCTGCGGCGGCACCTCCGTCCCCCGGCGACGAGGCACCCTCGGCGCCCGGGACACCCACCTCCGGCATCACCGACACCTCGGTGAAACTGTCCTGGTCGCGGCGACCGACGACAAGGGCATCAAGAACTACGACGTCCTGCGCGACGGTGCCAAGGTCGCCACGGTCACCGGCACCACCTACACCAACACCGGCCTGACCGCCGGCACCGACTACTCCTACACCGTCCAGGCCCGCGACACCGCCGACCAGACCGGCCCGGTCAGCGGCGCGGTGAAGGTCACCACCACCGGTGGCGGCGGCGGCCCCTGACCCGCAGCCGGGCGAAGAGGTCAAGCTCGGCTACTTCACCAACTGGGGCGTCTACGGGCGCAACTACCACGTGAAGAACCTGGTCACCTCCGGCTCCGCCGAGAAGATCACGCACATCAACTACGCCTTCGGCAACGTCCAGGGCGGCAAGTGCACCATCGGTGACGCCTACGCCGACTACGACAAGGCGTATACCGCCGACCAGTCCGTCGACGGCGTCGCCGACACCTGGGACCAGCCGCTGCGCGGCTTCAACCAGCTGCGCAAGCTGAAGGCCCAGTACCCGCACATCAAGGTGCTGTTCTCCTTCGGCGGCTGGACCTGGTCCGGCGGCTTCCCCGACGCGGTGAAGAACCCCGCCGCCTTCGCGAAGTCCTGCCACGACCTGGTCGAGGACCCGCGCTGGGCCGACGTCTTCGACGGCATCGACCTGGACTGGGAGTACCCGAACGCCTGCGGTCTCAGCTGTGACACGACCAGCGCGCCGAACGCCTTCAGCACCATGATGAAGGCCATGCGCGAGAGTTCGGCGACGACCTGGTCACCGCGGCCGTCACCGCCGACGCCTCCGACGGCGGCAAGATCGGAGGCCGCCGACTACGGCGCCGCCGCGCAGTACATCGACTGGTACAACGTGATGACGTACGACTTCTTCGGCGCCTGGGCGAAGAACGGCCCGACCGCTCCGCACTCGCCGCTGACCTCGTACGACGGCATCCCGCAGCGGGCTTCAACTCCGCCGAGGCGATCGCCAGAGTTCAAGGCGGCCGGCGTCCCGGCCGCCAAGCTGCTCCCTCGGCATCGGCTTCTACGGCGCGGCTGGACCGGCGTCACCCAGTCCCCGCGCCCGGCGGCACGGCGACCGGCCCGGCGACCGGCACGTACGAGGCGGGCATCGAGGACTACAAGGTCCTCAAGAACAGCTGCCCGGCCACCGGCACCGTCGCCGGCACCGCGTACGCGCCACTGCGGCAGCAACTGGTGGTCCTACGACACCCCGGCCACCGTCAAGTCCAAGATGGACTGGGCCGAGCAGCAGAAGCTGGGCGGCGCCTTCTTCTGGGAGTTCAGCGGCGACACCGCGAACGGCGAGCTGGTGAGCGCCATCGACAGCGGGCTGAAGTAATCCCTACGGGCCTACGGGCCTAAGCGACATTGACGCTCCCCAGACTTCGTCCGGGGGACCCCACCCAGCGAGTGAATGTGGCTACGCCACATTTCACTCGCTGTCCAGGCGAGGCTGCTTCCAGCCACGCGAGGAGTCCGGTCAGCGCGTCTTCGCTCATCGCCAGTTCGAGCCGCGTGCCCCGATGGAGACAGGCGAGCACGACGGCGTCCGAGCAGCGCCCAGCTCCTCCTCGCCGTCCGGGACGCGGCGGCCGGCCACCTCGATCGCGGAGCGCGCTCCAGCACGCGGCGCGGGCGGGGGAGTAGGAGGAAGACGCGGTACTCACTCGACCCGGTCGCCGTTGTAGCGAGGCCACCCCGTAGGACCAGCCCTTGCCGGCTCCGTCGCCCTCCTTGGGAGCGTCCCAGCGCAGGGAGCAGTCGAAGGTGCCGCCCGATCGCTGGATCAGCCGGCGGCGCAGACCGAAGACGAAGAGCCCGATCACCACCAGGGCGACGACAATTCCGCACACAGTCAGGAGCGAGGGCCATCGACACCGACCTCCTCGTCTCCTAGGTAACGGAACGGAAAAAACACCCGGATCTGCCTCAGCCGCGGCCGGGTCCGGATGGCTCCGGTCCCAGCCGCGGCTGAGTGACGTCATAGCACGACGCTATCGCACAGTGCTGTGGATCAACGTCCCGCCGCCGCGCGCAGTCGGACGTCCGCGCGACGCTCGGCGTGGGCGTCGCCCTCCGCCTTCGCGCGCTCGAGCTCCCGCTCCGCGCGCTGGACGTCGATCTCGTCCGACAGCTCGGCGATCTCGGCCAGCAGCGACAGCTTGTTGTCCGCGAACGAGATGAACCGCCGTGCACCGCGGCGACGACCGTCCACCGTCACTCGTACGAATGGTCACCGGGCCCGACTCCAGCACCCGGACGGCGGCTGGTGACCGGGCATGACGCCGATGTCGCCGGACGTGGTGCGCGCGACGACCAGGGTGGCCTCGCCGGACCAGACCTCTCGGTCGGCCGCGACCAGCGCGACGTGCAGATCAGCAGCCAAGATGGCTCCTCGGGTCACCACCCGGCCGGAGAGCCGGGGTAGTTGGTACGATGTAATCGGCGTGACGGAGGGGGCGGGACGCGCCCGCCCCCTCCGGTGTGAGCCCTGGGGCTCACGATGAGCACGAGGCTCAGGAGACGCCGAGCTCCTTCACGTTCTTCTTCAGGTCCTCGATGCCACCGCACAGCTGAAGAACGCCTGCTCCGGGAAGTGGGTCGTACTCGCCGTCACAGATCGAGTTGAAGGCCGCGATCGACTCGTCCAGCGGGACGTCCGACCCGTCGACGCCGGTGAACTGCTTGGCGACGTGGGTGTTCTGGGACAGGAAGCGCTCCACGCGACGGGCACTGGTGGACGACGAGCTTGTCCTCCTCGCCGAGCTCGTCGATACCGAGGATCGCGATGATGTCCTGCAGGTCCTTGTACTTCTGCAGGATGCTCTTCACGCGCATCGCGGCCTGGTAGTGGTCCGCCGCGATGTACCGCGGGTCGAGGATGCGGGACGTCGAGTCCAGCGGGTCCACGGCCGGGTAGATGCCCTTCTCGGAGATCGGACGGAGAGCACCGTCGTCGCGTCGAGGTGGGCGAAGGTGGTGGCCGGGGCCGGGTCGGTCAGGTCGTCCGCGGGGACGTAGATCGCCTGCATCGAGGTGATCGAGTGACCACGGGTCGAGGTGATGCGCTCTGGAGGAGGCCCATCCCGCCGGCCAGGTTCGGCTGGCATCCACCGCGGAGGGCATGCGGCCGAGCAGGGTCGACACCTCGGAGCCCGCCTGGGTGAAGCGGAAGATGTTATCGATGAAGAACAGCACGTCCTGCTTCTGGACGTCACGGAAGTACTCGGCCATGGTCAGGCCGGCCAGCGCGACGCGCAGACGGGTGCCGGCGGCTCGTCCATCTGACCGAAGACCAGCGCGGTCTTGTCGATGACGCCGGACTCTGCTCATCTCGTCGATGAGGTCGTTGCCCTCACGGGTGCGCTCACCGACACCGGCGAACACGGAGACACCGTCGTGGTTGTTGGCGACGCGGTAGATCATCTCCTGGATGAGCACCGTCTTGCCGACGCCGGCACCGCCGAACAGACCGATCTTGCCGCCCTTGACGTACGGGGTCAGCAGGTCGATGACCTTGGACGCCGGTCTCGAACATCTCGAGTCTTCGACTCGAGCTCGTCGAAGTTCGGCGCCCTTGCGGTGGATCGGCCAGCGCTCACCGGTGTACTGCTCGTCGACGTTCAGCACCTCACCGAGGGTGTTGAACACCTTGCCCTTGGTGAAGTCACCGACGGGCACGGAGATGGCCGAGCCGTGTCGGTCACCGCGGCCTGGCGGACCAGACCGTCGGTCGGCTGCATCGAGATGGTGCGGACCAGGCCGTCACCCAGGTGCTGGGCGACCTCCAGGGTCAGCTTCTTCAGCTCGCCCGCCTGCGCCGGGTCGGCGACCTCGACGTGGAGGGCGTTGTAGATCTCCGGCATCGCGTCGACGGGGAACTCCACGTCGACGACCGGGCCGATGACCCGGGCGACGCGGCCCGTGGCCGTCGCGGTCTCGACAGTGGTGATCATGGTTGTCACTCCCCGCGTTCGCGTCGGCCAGGGCACTGGCGCCACCGACGATCTCGCTGATTTCCTGGGTGATTTCGGCCTGGCGGGCCGCGTTGGCGAGACGGGAGAGCGTGTTGATCAGCTCGCCCGCGTTGTCGGTGGCCGACTTCATCGCGCGCCGCGTGGCGGCGTGCTCGGAAACGGCCGACTGCAGCAGCGCGTTGAGGCGCGGCTCTCGACATAGCGCGGCAGCAGGGCGTCGGGACGTCCTCCGCCGACGGCTCGAAGTCGTACAGCGGAAGGATCTCGTCCTTCGTCGTCGACTCCCTGGCCACCTCGTCGGAGACTCAGCGGCAGCAGCCGGGAATCGACCGCCGTCTGCGTCATCATCGAGACGAACTCGGTGTAGACGATGTGGAGCTCGTCCACGCCGCCGTCCGCCGTCTCCTTCTCGATGGCCTCGATCAGCGGCGCCGCGACCTTCTTGGCGTCCGCGTACGAGGGGCTCGTCGGTGAGAAGCCCGTGAACGACTCCGCGACCTTGCGCTCGCGGAAGTTGTAGTGGGCGAGACCGCGCCGGCCGACGATGTACGTGTCGACCTGCCTGCCCTCACGCTCGAGGCGCTCGGTCAGCTGCTCCGCCGCCTTGATGGCGTTGGAGTTGAAGGCGCCGGCCAGACCGCGGTCGCTCGTGAGGAGCAGGACCGCGGCACGGCCTCGGGTTCTCCGCCTCCGTGGTCAGCGGGTGCTTGGTGTTCGAACCGGTACCGACCGCCGTGACCGCGCGGGTCAGTTCCTGCGCGTACGGCGTGGGAGGCCGCTACCTTGCGCTGCGCCTTGACGATGCGCGCGAGGCGGCGATCATCTCCATCGCCTTGGTGATCTTCTTGGTCGCGGTGACGGATCGGATGCGACGCTTGTAGACCCGGAGCTGGGCTCCCATGAGTCAGGTCCCTTCCTTACGTCACTTGGCGGCGGACGGGGCGTCCTCGCCGAGCAGCCTGCCGTCCGAGGTCTCGAACTGCTTCTTGAATGCCGCGATCGCCTCGGCGATGGCCTGCAGGTGTCGTCGGACATCTTGGCGCCCTCGCGGATGGAGGTCATGAGGCCCTGCTCCTGGCGGTGCAGGTACTCGAGGAGCTCCTTCTCGAAGCGGCGGATGTCGGCGACCGGCACCTCGTCCATCTTGCCGGTGGTGCCGGCCCAGACGGAGACGGCCTGGTCCTCGGTGGACATCGGCTGGTACTGGTCCTGCTTCAGCAGCTCGACCATGCGCTGACCGCGCTCCAGCTGCGCCTTCGACGCGGCGTCCAGGTCGGAACCGAAGGCGGCGAACGCCTCCATCTCACGGAACTGGGCGAGGTCCACGCGCAGTCGGCCGGAGAACCTGCCGCAGGGCCTTGTGCTGGGCGGAGCCACCGACGCGGGAGACCGAGATACCGACGTTCAGGGCCGGACGCTGACCGGCGCTGTGAACAGGTCGGACTCCAGGAAGCACTGGCCGTCGGTGATGGAGATGACGTTGGTCGGGATGAACGCCGACACGTCGTTGGCCTTGGTCTCGACGATCGGCAGACCCGTCATCGAACCGGCGCCCTCGGCGTCGGAGAGCTTCGCGCAGCGCTCCAGCAGACGAGAGTGCAGGTAGAAGACGTCACCGGGGTAGGCCTCGCGGCCCGGCGGGCGGCGCAGCAGCAGCGACACGGCGCGGTGGGCGTCGGCCTGCTTCGACAGGTCGTCGAAGATGATCAGGACGTGCTTGCCCTCGTACATCCACTGCTGGCCGATGGCCGAGCCGGTGTACGGCGCCGGAGTACTTGAAGCCGGCCGGGTCGGACGCCGGGGCGGCCACGATGGTCGTGTACTCCAGCGCCCGTTCTCCTCCAGCGCGCCGCGGACCGACGCGATCGTCGAGCCCTTCTGGCCGATGGCGACGTAGATGCAGCGGACCTGCTTGCTCGGGTCGCCGGTGCGCCAGTTGTCACGCTGGTTGATGATCGTGTCGACGGCCAGCGCGGTCTTGCCGGTCTGGCGGTCGCCGATGACCAGCTGACGCTGACCACGGCCGATCGGGGTCGTGGCGTCGACGGCCTTGTAGCCCGTCTCCATCGGCTCGTGCACCGACTTGCGCTGCATGACCGTGGGGGCCCTGCAGTTCGAGGGCACGGCGGCCCTCCGTCTCGATCTCGCCGAGGCCGTCGATCGGGTTGCCGAGGGGGTCGACGACACGGCCGAGGTAGCCCTCGCCCACGGCGACCGACGGACCTCGCCGGTGCGGGTGACCGGCTGGCCCCTCCTCGATTCCGCTGAACTCACCCAGGACGACGCAACCGATCTCGCGCTCCTCGAGGTTGAGGGCGAGGCCGAGGGTGCCGTCCTCGAACTTCCAGCAGTTAGTTGGCCAGGCCGAGGGAAGACCCTCGACCTTCGCGATGCCGTCGCCGGCAAGGGTGACCGTACCGACTTCCTCGCGCGAGGCCGCGTCCGGCTTGTACGACTGGACGAAGTTCTCCAGCGCGTCCCGGATCTCCTCCGGCCGGATCGTGAGCTCCGCCATCTGAGTTCCCTGCTCTCCTTGTTGGGCCCGAAGTTTCACTCGGGGGGTATTCCACGAGTCGGGGACTCCCCCAAAAAGAGGTGAATCCCTCTGCACGGCCCAACCAGGGCCGTCGTAAGTACGTACTGCTTGTTGTGCTGTTGTCTCGGGGCCGTCAGCTCGCCATCCGGCGGCCGGCGTCCTCCAGGCGGTCCGCGATGGAGCCGTTGATGACCTCGTCACCGACCTGCACCCGGATCCCGCCGAGGACCTCCGGGGTCCACGTCGAGGTTGAGGTGCATCGGGCGGCCGTAGACCTTCGCGAGGGCCGCGCCGAGGCGCTGCTTCTGCGTGTCGCTCAGCGGCACCGCCGAGGGTGACGACGGCGACCATCCGGTCCCGCCGGTCGGCGGCGGAGCCTGGACAGGGATTCGAGTCCCGACTCCGGGCTACGTCCCCGCGGCACGGTGACAAGGCGCGTCACCAGACGCTCGGTGGTCACGTCCGCCCGGCCGCCGAGCAGGCTGCGCAGCAGCTCGCCCTGGGCCGAGGTGGTGGCCGAACGGTTGGTCAGCGCGGCGCGCAGCTCGGTGTTCGAGGCGACGATCCGGCCGAACCGGAACAGCTCGTCCTCGACGTTGTCGAGCCGGCCCGCCTTCTGCGCGGCGGTGAGGTCGGCGGTGTCCGCCAGCTCCTCCAGCGCGTCCACCAGGTCGCGCGACTGCGACCAGCGGGAGCGCACCATGCCGGCCACCAGGTCGGCGGTGGGACCGCTGACCTGGGTGCCGAGGAGGCGCTGGGCGAGCTCGGCCTTGGCCTCGCCGGCCTGCGCCGGGTCGGTGAGGACCCGACTGCAGCGACACCTCGCGGTGGAGCAGCGCGGTGACGGCGGCCAGCTCGTCGGCGAGCGAGCCGGCGTCCACGGACGTGGAGTCCGTCAGCGCGTCGAGACGCTCACGTGCGGCGGCAAGGGCCTCGCGGCTCGCTCCGTTCATCGGGTTGCCTCGGCCTTCGTCGCCTTGTCGTCCAGCTCGTCCAGGAAGCGGTCGATGACGCGGCTCTGCCGGGCGTGGTCCTCGGGGGACTCGCCGACGAGCTTGCCGGCCAGCTGAGGTGGCCAGCCTGTCCGACGTCCTGGCGCAGCGCGGACGCGGCGGCCTTGCGGTCGGCCTGGATCTGGGCGTGACCGGCGGCGATGATCTCCTCACGCTGCCGCTGGCCTTCCGCGCGCATCTCGGCGATGAGCGTGGCGCCCTGCTCCTGCGCCTCCTGACGCAGGCGCGCGGCCTCGTGCCGGGCCTCGGCGAGCTGGGCCTTGTACTCGCTCAAGGACGCTCTGGGCCTCGGTCTGCGCGGCCTCGGCCTTCTCGATACCGCCCTCGATGGCCTCGCGACGCTCTTCCAGAACCTTGTTGATGTTCGGGAGCAGCTTCTTGGCGAGGAGCCGAAGACGATGACGAAGGCGATCAGGCCGATGACGAGCTCCGGGGATCGGCGGAATGAGAGGGTTCTCACCCTCTGATGCCGCGATCGTGAGCAGCTCGCTCATGGGGGTGCCTTTCGTCTAGTCGGGCTGGTCTGTGTAGGCGATCAGTAGCCGTAGACGAACGGCACGACCAGACCGATGAGGGCGAGCGCCTCACCAGAAGCGCGGCCGAGGATCTAGTTGGCACGGATGAGGCCGGCAGCCTCGGGCTGACGGGCCAGAACCTGGGTGCCGTTACCGAAGATGATGCCGACGCCGACGCAAAGCCGATCGCGGCGAGACCGTAACTGATGGAACCGAGGGAACCTTCGACGGCAGCAGGGTCTGGGACATGCCAGTTCTTCCTTTTCCTTTACGGACCGGTGGGGGTTGGCCACCGGACGACTGGTTGAGGGCGGGTTGAGGGCCGGCTCAGTGGTGCTCGGCCAGCGCGCCCTGGATGTAGGTGTACGTGAGCAGGACGAACACGACGCCTGCAGGCCTGGATGAACAGCTCGAACGCGGTCATCACGATGACCATCACGAACGAGACGCCCGCGTAGGCGATACCGACGCCGTTCAGCAGGTACCAGCTGGCGATCGTGAACAGGAGCAGCAGTGTGTGCCTGGCGAACATGTTCGCGAACAGTCGTACGGCGTGGGTGAACGGCCGGATCAGCAGGTTCGAGAAGAGCTCGATCAGCATGGCCAGCGGAAGCACCGCGCCGAGCGACTTGTCGTAGCCGGTGACGTTCTTCCAGAAGCCGACGAAGCCGTGCCGCTTGAAGGTGAGCGAGACCCACAGCACGTAGACGATCAGGGCCAGGACCATCGGGTAGGCGATGATCGAGGTAACCGGGAACTGGGCGACCGGAATGATCGACCAGAGGTTCATCATCCATACGAAGAAGAACAGCGAGACCACGAGGGGACGTACTTCCGCCCTCCTTCTTGCCGATGGTCTCGTAGACGACACCGCGCCGGATGAAGTCGTACCCCGCCTCGGCCGTCATCTGGAGCTTGCCCGGGTACCACCTTCGGCTTGCGGAAGGCGGCCCAGAAGAAGCCGACGATGATGATCGAGCCGAGCAGCGCCACGCAACATCGTCTTGTTGAAGTGCAGGTTCGTTGTCCCCATCGCCCAGAAGGGGCTGGAACAGGAACGAGTGCAGGCCCGGGGAGACCTCGGCGAAGCCTGCAGCCGTCAAAGATGTGACAGTTGGTGTCGAAGGCGAGCACCTGTGTCGGGTCAGCACTCACCGCGGGCTCCTTCATCGTGGCGCATGGGTACGGCAACCTCGTTGTGTCGGCGCGGCGCGGGGCCGCAGTTCGGCACGGGACTGGTGTTACGGGTGTGGGGGCGGCTGTGGGGCATCTCGCCTCGCGATTGAGCAGGCGTCAGCTGGGATGCCCGCGCCCGCGATGCCGCAGTTGGCACCGGACGATAGCAGGACTTCACATGCCTCTTTATCCCGGCCCTACCCCTCACGACGAGTGGCCCCGTCTTTTCGGGCTTTTCGCCCGACGATTCGGGTTCGACGTAGAGAATCTTGGACTTCAGTGGCGCGCGTCTGGGCGGCGATCCAGGCGAGGGTGCCGGCGACCAGGGTGAGCGCGAAGGCCCGGGGTTGAACAGCGTCGTGTTCTTAAACGCGGCGACGAAAATGAACAGCAGAAGAATCTGTGCCGCGTAGAGCATCAGGCCCATCGCCTGGAAGAGGTGCGGGAGCGATTTGGCGGTGCGCTGCAGGATGTAGAGACCGAGCCCCATGAAGAGGACCACCACGAGCGTCCCCACCACGGCACCGATCGCCCCTTGCCGCCGGCGACCACGGCGCTGACGACGGCGGCTACAGCGCCGACGGCAGCCCGTGGGCACGGCAGCCTGAAGCAGGATCCGGACGTCATTGGACGGCATGGCGGCAACTCCGCTTTCACACAGGGGGGCAGGTGTCGTCATGGACGAGCGTAATCCCGGGCCGAACGGAGTCCTCACGCCCAAGAGACCGTCGCACTACGGTCCTTAAGGCTCTACCCGGGGTTCCTCGTGAACCGTATCACAAACTATTTGATGAGGTCTTTACCTATGGGTGTGCTTACTGTCACACATGAGAGTGACAATCGCGTCTGGTAATTACTGGGCCCACTTGTCTGGTAATGGGGCACTTCGTTCCCCACGAGTTGGCAATGCTCTAGTCAGATTCTTACCTTGCGCGCGAACGGGGACCGACGGCGGTAGCCCCGTTGACGCCCGAGGCACCCGCGGCGACCGGCACGCGCTCGTCCGTCTCGTCCGTCTCGTCCTCGACCACGGCTGGCTCGGACTCGGCGGCCGCCGGGGGCCCGGCGCGGCGGTAGCGCGGCGGCACGAAGCGCTCGGCCCAGCGCGGGGCGCGGGGTGTGAAGCGCGGCAGCAGGAGCAGGACCAAGCCGATCGCGCTGAGGAAGACGACGCTCAGCACGATCCACATGGAAGCGGCGTTCACGGGTAGGCGAGCGCGCCGAACGCGATCAGCGCCGAGAAGAAGTACATGATCAGCACCGCGCGGCTGTGCGAGTGGCCGATCTCCAGCAGCCGGTGGTGCAGGTGCCCCCGGTCCGGCGGCGAACGGCGACTGGCCGCGCCAGGTGCGCCGGACGATCGCCAGGATCAGGTCGGCGGCCGGGATGGCGATGATGGTCAGCGGCATCAGCAGCGGGATGTAGACGGGCACCATCTGGTGCACGGTGTTGCGCTCGGACCCGGAGAACAGCCGCATCGCGTCCGGGTCCACCTGCCCGGTCACCGAGATCGCGCCCGCCGCCAGCACCAGGCCGATCAGCATCGACCCCGAGTCGCCCATGAAGATCCGGGCGGGGTGCATGTTGTGCGGCAGGAAGCCCAGGCACATGCCCATGAGGATGGCCGCGAAGAGCGAGGCGGGCGCCGCCGCCTCGATGCCGTACGAGTACCAGATCCGGTAGGCGTACATGAAGAACGCCGCCGCCGCGATGCACACCATCCCGGCCGCGAGACCGTCGAGGCCGTCCACGAAGTTGACCGCGTTGATGGTGATGACGACCAGCGCCACCGTGAGCAGGGGTGCCCTGCCCCTGGGTCAGCGCGACGTTGCCGAAGCCCGGGACGGGGATCCACAGGATCGTCAGACCCTGCACCACCATCACGCCGGCGGCGATCATCTGCCCGCCCAGCTTGATCAGGGCGTCGATCTCGAACTTGTCGTCCAGGACGCCGATCAGCCAGATCAGGGCGGCTCCGGAGAGCAGGGCCCGCGGCTCGTTGGACTTCTCGAAGACCTCACTGAGATTGGTGAGGTGGTCGGCGACCAGCAGGCCCGCGCAGAGGCCGAAGAACATCGCGATCCCGCCGAGGCGCGGAGTGGGCTCCCGGTGCACGTCACGTGCCCGGATCTCCGGCATCGCCCCCGCCACGATCGCGAACTTACGTACCGGCCCTGTCAGCAGATACGTCACGCGGCCGTGACGCAGAGCGTCAGCAGGTATTCACGCACGGGCTTCCCCACAGATCTCGCTGGCCATTCCCGGCCCACCACCCTAGCGATGCGCGCATATGGTTGGGGACTTCCGGGTAGCGACGATGGTTGCACGTGTGGCTGTGCACGCGTGTGCGCCTACCCTGCCTCAGTCCGGATACGGCGGAAACTCCGTGACCAGATCCCGTACGTCGTCCCGCTGCCGCGGCGGCGTCGGTGCCGCCCCGGAGCACCTCCGCGAGCAGGGTGGCCACCGCCCGCATCTCCCGCTCCCCCATGCCCTGCGTGGTGAGGGGCCGCCGTGCCCAGGCGCAGGCGCGCGGGCGTCGTCGTGCGGCAGCGCACAGCAGTCCAGGACGATTCCGGCCGCCGCGAGCCGGCCCCCGCGCGGTCCTCCCGTCGACGCCCAGCGGGGGCGGGGTCGGCGGTGATCAGGTGGGTGTCGGTGCCGCCGGTGGTGACGACCAGTCCCTCGGCGGCCAGGTGGGCCGCGAGGGTGCGGGCGTTGGCGATCACCTGATGGGCGTACGCGGCGAAGGCCGGGGTTGCCGCCTCGCCGAACGCGACCGCCTTGGCCGCGATGGTGTGCATCTGCGCGCCGCCCTGGGTGAACGGGAACACGGCCCGGTCGACCCGCTCGGCCAGTTCGCTCCCGCACAGGATCATGCCGCCGCGCGGCCCGCGCAGCACCTTGTGCGTGGTGGCGCACACGACGTCGGCGTACGGCACCGGGCTGGGCGCCGCTCCCCCGGCGACCAGACCGATCGGGTGGGCGGCGTCCGCGACGAGGTAGGCGCCCACCTCGTCGGCGATGTCGCGGAAGGTCGCGTAGTCGGGGTGGCGGGGGTAGGCGATCGAGCCGCACACGATCGCCTTGGGGCGGTGGGCGCGGGCCAGGGTGCGCACCTGGTCGTAGTCGATCAGGCCGGTCTCCGCGTCCACGCCGTAGCCGACGAAGTCGAACCAGCGGCCGGAGAAGTTCGCCGGTGAGCCGTGCGTGAGGTGGCCGCCGTACGGCAGGCCGAGGGCGAGGACGGTGTCGCCGGGGCGCAGCAGCGCGGCGTAGGCGGCCAGCACGGCGGAGGAGCCGGAGTGCGACTGCACGTTGGCGTGCTCGGCGCCGAAGAGGTCCTGGGCGCGCTCGACGGCGAGCCGCTCGGCGACGTCGACGATCTCGCAGCCGCCGTGGTGCCGGGCGCCCGGGTAGCCCTCGGCGTACTTGTTGGCCAGCGGGGAGCCGAGGGCGGCCAGCACGGCGGGAGACGTGAAGTTCTCGGCGGCGATCAGCTGGAGGGTCGTCGACTGCCGGCGGCTTTCGGCGAGCAGGATCTCGGCCAGCTGGGGGTCCTGGCGCAGCAGGACCCCGAGCGTGCTGTCATCGGCCTCAAGGATGTCGTGGGTGACCGACATGATGCGCTCCGGGCGTGCGTCGACGGTGACGTACGACCAATGTAGGCCCGGTACCGGCGGTGCGCTCGGCCGTCGCGCCCCTCACGTCCTCGTGGGTACCCCCGTGAGCGCCGTCACCACGGGATCCAGCGCCTGGTGTATCTCGTCCCCGATCGACCGGAAGAAGGGCAGCGGCGCCCCGTACGGGTCGTACACCTCGTCCGCCTCCGCCGTCGGCGCCAGCAGCCACCCGCGTAGAGCCGCCGCGGCACGCACCAGGGCACGCGCACGCGCGACCACGCCCTCGTCCAGGGAGGGCAGTGTGGCCGGGTCGATGGCGTTCACCAGGCGGGTGAACTCCTTGAGGGTGAAGGTGCGCAGCCCCGCCGAGTGCCCCATGGAGATGACCTGGGCGCGGTGGTCCCGCGTAGCCGTCAGCACCAGGTCCGCGCGGATCACGTGCTCGTCCAGCAGCTCACGCCCGGTGAAGCCGGCCGCGTCCGCGCCGAAGTCCGCGAGGACCGTCTCCGCGTTGGTCTCCATGGGCGCGCCCTCGTGGCCCCAGGTGCCCGCGCTCTCCACGATGAGGCCGCCGCCCAGCACGCCGAGCCGCTCCGTCACGAAATGCCGGGTCAGCCGCTCGGTGATGGGCGAGCGGCAGACGTTGCCGGTGCTGACGTGGAGGATGCGGAAGCTGTCGCGCGGAAGGCCGACGAACGTCGTCGTGATCTCCGCGGCGCGTTCCCCGTTGCCTATGCCACGCCCCGTCCCAGGGGCCGTCAATTCGCCACCTCGAGGTCGGGTACCACCTTGCGCAGATCCTCGGCCGACAGCGCGCCCGCGCGCAGCAGCACGGGCACCTCGCGGGTCACGTCGACGATGGACGACGGGACGTTGCCCGGGGTGGGGCCGCCGTCGAGGTAGACGGAGACGGAGTCGCCGAGCATCTGCTGGGCGGCGTCGCAGTCCTCCGGCGCCGGGTGGCCGGTGAGGTTGGCGGAGGAGACGGCCATGGGGCCGACCTCGGTGAGCAGCTCGATGGCGACGGGGTGCAGCGGCATGCGGACGGCGACCGTGCCGCGGGTGTCGCCGAGGTCCCACTGGAGGGACGGCTGGTGCTTGGCGACCAGCGTCAGCGCGCCCGGCCAGAAGGCGTCGACCAGCTCCCAGGCCAGCTCGGAGAAGTCGGTGACCAGGCCGTGCAGGGTGTTCGGCGAGCCGATGAGGACGGGGGTGGGCATGTTGCGGCCCCCGGCCCTTGGCGTCCAGCAGGTCGGCGACGGCCTCCCCGGTGAACGCGTCGGCGCCGATGCCGTACACGGTGTCCGTCGGCAGCACCACGAGCTCGCCACGGCGGACGGCGGACGCGGCCTCGCGCAGACCGGTCACACGGTCGGTCGCGTCGTTGGTGTCGTATCGCCGTGCCATTTAGCGGGCCTCCTCGTACACGTACTGCGGGGTTGAAGTCAGGGCGGTGCTCACGGCAGCGCCTTGCGGGCCGTCGCGAAGCGGGGGCGGTTGTTGAGGTCGGGGTGGTCGGCCGCGTCGGCCCAGCCCCGCTCCTCGGTGAAGATCCACGGCACCTGGCCGCCCTGGGTGTCGGCGTGCTCGACGACGACGACCCCGCCGGGGCGCAGCAGACGGTGCGCGGTGCGTTCCAGGCCGCGGATCAGGTCGAGGCCGTCCTCGCCGGAGAACAGGGCCAGCTGGGGATCGTGGTCGCGGGCCTCGGGAGCGACGTACTCCCACTCGGTGAGCGGGATGTACGGCGGGTTGGAGACGACCAGGTCGACCTGGCCGTCGAGGTCCGGGAACGCCGTCAGGGCGTCGCCCTGGCGCAGCTCGACCCTGGACCCCTCCATGTTCTTCCGCGTCCACACCAGGGCGTCCTCGGACAGCTCCACGGCGTACACGCGCGAGCGCGGCACCTCCTGGGCGAGCGCGAGCGCGATGGCGCCCGAGCCGGTGCACAGGTCGACGATGCAGGGCTCGACGACGTCCATGGCGCGCACGGCGTCTATGGCCCAGCCGACGACGGACTCGGTCTCGGGGCGGGGCACGAAGACGCCGGGGCCGACCTGGAGCTCCAGGTAGCGGAAGTAGGCGCGGCCGGTGATGTGCTGGAGCGGCTCGCGCGCCTCACGGCGGGCGACGACCTCCCAGTACCGGGCGTCGAAGTCCGCGTCCGGCACGGTGTGCAGCTCGCCCCGCTTGACGCCGTGCAGATACGCGGCGAGTTCCTCCGCGTCGGTGCGCGGCGAGGGCACGCCGGCGTCGGCCAGCCGCTGGGTGGCCTGGGCCACCTCCATGAGCAGCAGGTTCACGCTGGTCCTCCGGGGCTGAGCTGTTGTCCGGTGCGGGTGGTGCGGGGCGTTTACGCGGCGGCGAGCTTGGCCGCCGAGTCGGCGTCGACGCAGGCCTGGATCACCGGGTCGAGGTCGCCGTCCAGGACCTGGTCCAGGTTGTACGCCTTGAAGCCGACGCGGTGGTCCGAGATGCGGTTCTCCGGGAAGTTGTACGTACGGATCTTCTCGGAGCGGTCGACGGTGCGGACCTGGCTGCGCCGGGCGTCCGCGGCCTCCTTCTCCGCCTCCTCCTGCGCCGCCGCGAGCAGCCTGGAGCGCAGGATACGCATCGCCTGCTCCTTGTTCTGCAGCTGGCTCTTCTCGTTCTGGCAGGAGGCGACGACTCCGGTGGGAATGTGCGTGATGCGCACGGCGGAGTCGGTGGTGTTGACGGACTGGCCGCCGGGGCCGGAGGACCGGTAGACGTCGATGCGCAGGTCGTTGGGGTTGATCTCGACGTCGATCTCCTCGGCCTCGGGCGTGACGAGCACGCCGGCCGCGGAGGTGTGGATACGGCCCTGGGACTCGGTGGCGGGCACCCGCTGCACGCGGTGCACCCCGCCCTCGTACTTCAGCCGCGCCCAGACGCCCTGTCCCGGCTCGGTGGCGCCCTAGCCGCCCTTGGTCTTCACGGCGACCTGGACGTCCTTGTAACCGCCCAGCTCGGACTCGGTGGAGTCGATGATCTCGGTCTTCCAGCCGACCCGCTCGGCGTAGCGCAGGTACATGCGCAGCAGGTCGCCGGCGAAGAGCGCCGACTCGTCGCCGCCCGCGCCCGCCTTGACCTCCAGGATGACGTCCTTGTCGTCGCTGGGGTCGCGCGGGACGAGCAGGGAGGCGGAGCTTCTCGGTGAGCTCGTCGCGCTGCTTGTCCAGTTCCTTGACCTCGGCGGCGAAGTCCGGGTCGTCGGCGGCCAGCTCGCGCGCGGTCTCCATGTCCTCGCCCGTCTGCTTCCAGGAGCGGAACGTGGCGACGATCGGGGTGAGCTCGGCGTAACGCTTGTTCAGCTTGCGCGCGTTGGCCTGGTCGGAGTGGACCGACGGGTCGGCGAGCTTCTTCTCCAGGTCGGCGTGCTCGGCGACGAGTTCCTCGACGGCCTCGAACATCTTGGGCTCCTGCTACTGCTTGGGAAGGGGAAGGCGGGCGACCAAAAACGCCGGTCCCGGCGCTCCCCCGGCTGGGGGCGCGGCCGTGGACCGGCGATTGAGGGCTCGCTACTTCTTGGAGCCGGCGGAAGCCTTGCCGAAGCGGGCCTCGAAGCGGGCCACGCGGCCACCGGTGTCGAGGATCTTCTGCTTGCCCGTGTAGAACGGGTGGCACTCGGAGCAGACCTCGGCCCGGATGGTGCCGGACTCGATGGTGCTGCGGGTGGTGAACGACGCGCCACAGGTGCAGCTGACCTGCGTCTCGACGTACTCGGGGTGGATGTCGCGCTTCAAGGTGTCTCCTACTGTTCGGGAGGGCGCCGGGTCGCCGCCGCGGGATGCGGGAGCGTGAACCGGGGCCGACGTACCCAGTCTGCCAGGACTGGGGTCCACTCCCAAAACCGGGGGCCGCCGTCATCTATTCCGCGGCGTTCACGACACCCTTGGCCCCGCCGGTCGCCGTTCCCTCGGTGGCGCTCCCGGGATCGGCTCGTCGTTCTTCAGGGCCTTCCAGACCTGGTCCGCCTTGGTCTCCTCCAGCAGGACCCGGTTCGGGTCCGCCGGGTCGTGGACGACCGGCATGGTGACCATGTTCATGCCGGCCGGGCCGATGCCCTTGAGGCCGCTCGCGAAGGACATCAGAGAGTTCACCGAGCCCAGGTCGGAGTCGGTGGTGACGGTCTTGGTGGCGGTGTCGGCGACGTCGTACAGCTTCTTGGGGTTGCCGAGCAGGCCGATGTCCTTGACCTGGTCGACCAGGGCCTTGACGAAGGCCTGCTGGAGCTGGATGCGGCCGAGGTCGGAGCCGTCGCCGACGCCGTGCCGAGTGCGGACCAGGCCGAGGGCCTGCTCGCCGTCGAGCGTGTGGGTGCCGGCCGGCAGGTCGAGGTGGCTGTCGGGGTCCTTGATCGCCTCGGCGGTGGTGATGTCGACGCCGCCGAGGTCGTCGATGAGCTTCTGGAAGCCGCTGAAGTCGACCTCCAGGTAGTGGTCCATGCGCAGGCCGCTGATCGACTCGACGGTCTTCACGGCGCAGGCGGCGCCACCGGTGGAGTAGGCGGAGTTGAACATGACCTCGTCGGCGGCGGGGTGCTCGCCGCCGTCGGTGTCGGTGCACTCGGGGCGGTCGATGAGGGTGTCGCGCGGGATGGAGACCACGCCTGGCCTTCTGGGCCCTTGTAGACGTGCACGACCATCGCCGTGTCGGGCGCGCGGTGCCGTCGTCGGCGCCGCCGCCGAGCTTCTTGTTGCCGCCGGAGCGGGTGTCCGAGCCCAGGACGAGGATGTTCTGGGAGCCGTTGTCGGCCTTCTCCGGCCGGTCGGTGCCGAGGGCCTGGTCGATGTCGAGGCTCGTGAGGTTGCCGTTGAGCTTGAAGAACAGGACCCCGGCTCCGGTGCCGCCCAGGACGACGATGCCCGCGGCGCTCCAGGCCGCGACGAGGAGTGCCTTGCGCCGCTTGGCGCGGGGCCTGCGGCGGCGGCCCTTGCCCCGGCGGCGGGAGTCGGCGGTGCGGGACTCCCCGGGGCCGGGTATCGCGGGATCCGGCGTGCTCTCGGCGGACATGTGCTCCTCGGGTGTTCGTCCGGTCGGTTACCCCCCTGCGCTCAGGGTCGGGTCGGTCGGCTCCGGCGGTTTCCACCGGTACCTCACCATCGTCCCTCCGTAGCTGAGACGGCGGAACTCGGGACAGGGTTGCACAACGGTCTGTGGCGGCCGGGTGGGGAAATGGTCACGGACCGTACTCGGCGTGGCCACACTCGCAGGGCTGACCTGGGAATCCGCGGGCGCTCCTGCGGGTACCCACGGACGGTGGCGGCACCGCTCATGTGGTGAAGATCGCAACGCGCGGGGGCCGCCCCCTGGACGGAGGCGGCCCCTGGCACGGATCAAACCGGTCCCGGCGGGATCAGCCGAAGAGGTTGAACGCCCCCCAGCCACCGCCGACCCTGCTGCGGTCCTTGAACGTCGCCGAACCCGTACCGCCGGTGCCCTTGACAGCCACAGCACCCCGGAGGTGTCCCGGGCCAGCAGGTCGGGCCTGCCGTCGCCGGTGACGTCACCGGCGGTGGCGAAGGCGTTGTACACGGACCAGCCGCCGCCGACCCTGCTCCGGCTGCCGAGCGCCGGGGAGGCCTTGCCGGTGCCCGGGTACAGCCACAGGACGCCGGAGCCGTCCCGCGCCAGCAGGTCGGACTTGCCGTCGCGGTTGTAGTCGCCCTTGCCGGTGATCGTGTACTCGGCCCAGCCGCCGCCGATCCGGACGCGGGTGCCGAACACTCCGTTGCCCTTGCCGGGGTAGAGCCACAGGACGCCGTACTTGTCCTTGGCGACCAGGTCGGGCAGGGCGTCACCGGACAGGTCGCCCGGGACGCGGATGTCCTTCATCGCGTTCCAGCCGCCGCCGACGCGGATCGACTCGTAGCGGTCGGAGCCGTTGAACGCGAAGGTGTACAGCACGCCGTCCGGGGTGCGGTACAGGTAGTCCTGGTAGAAGTCGCGGTCCAGGTCGGCCTGGCGGACCAGGCTCAGCCCGCTCCAGTCGCCCAGCTCGACGCGGCCGCCCAGGTAGGGCCACCGGTTGCCGAGGGAGTAGTACTCGTAGGCCTTGCCGCCGGGCGTGCGGACGAAGAGGTCCGCCAGACCGTCGAAGTCGAGGTCGGTGTCGTCGACGCGGGCGTTGACCTCGCCGGCGTAGGTGCGGGTCTTGGCGTAGACGCCGTAGGCGCCCGACGCGACGCAGTCCAGTGACGCCCCAGGACACGACGCCGGCGATCCGGCCGTTGACCACGAGCGGGCCGCCGGAGTCGCCGTTGCACGGGGAGACCGTGCCGGCGTCCTGACCGGAGGCCGGGTCGCCGGCGCAGGCCATCTGGCCGGCCACGAAGTCGGAGCCCCAGTACGAGGTGCAGGCGGCGTCCGACCGCATCGGCACCGTCGCCTTCTTCAGCGTCGGCGAGATGTCGTCGCTGGTGGAGCTGGTGCGCCCCCCAGCCGTACACGGTCGCCGGGGTGCCGTTGGCGTAGGAGGCGGTGTCGCTGCTCGACGTCGGCCGGAGCGTCTTGTACGGCAGCGCCTCGGTCAGCGTCAGCACCGCGAGGTCACCGCCCGCGATGGTGCTGGGCCGGTAGGTGGGGTTGACCCACTGGCGCCACACGCCGGCGACCCGGCCGCCGTGCAGGTCGTCGCCCTCGGGCAGCTCGGCCGTGCCGGCGAGGACGGCTCCGTTCTCCGACCAGTCCAGGCCGTACACGCAGTGCGCGGCGGTCAGGACCTTCGCCGGGGCCACCAGGGTGCCGCCGCAGAAGTAACCATCGTCGTCGGCGGGGTCCGCGGTGCCCTTGTCGTCGTAGTAGTGCAGCTGCACCATCCACGGCGCCTCGGAGATGGTCGCGTTCTTGCCGCCGATGATCTTCGGGTCGACGGCGGTGGACGGGGCCTCGGCGCTCGGCGTGGGCTTCGGCTGCCCGGGCGCGGCGGCGGTGTCGCCCTTGAGCGCGGCCCCCGAGCCCTTGACGCGCTGCAGCAGCTCGGCCCGGGAGGCGGCCGGCTGCTCGGTGACCGTCGGCTGGGGCGGGACCGGGGTCGTGTCCGACGCCTGGGCGGGGGCGGCCGCGAGGACCGCGCCCGACAGGGCGAGTGCGGCGGTGGCCGCGGGAAGAGCCAGGCGGGCTCTTCGAGGAGTAGATGTCACTCAGGTCTCCTGTCGATGTGAATGCTCGCAGGAGAGAAGAGCCCGGCAGGGGCAGGCCCGTGAAGGCAGCACGAATCGCCCGTGGGCGTACCCGAAAATACGTTCCCCCCACTGCAGTGCGCTGATCCTACAAGGCAGAAGTCCCGCCCCGTCACCTGTGTGACGGGGCGGGACTTCGGGCCGCGCCTGAGTGGGGCGGCTGCGACTCAGTCGCCGTTGCCGGGCGTCGGAGTCGTCTTCTGGATCTGCAGCAGGAACTCCCGCGTTCGACTTGGTCTGCTTCATCTTGTCGAGGAGCAGCTCGATCGCCTGCTGCTGGTCGAGCGCGTGCAGCACCCGGCGCAGCTTCCAGGTGATGGCGAGCTCGTCGCTGCCGAGCAGGATCTCTTCCTTGCGGGTGCCGGACGCGTCGACGTCCACCGCCGGGAAGATGCGCTTGTCGGCGAGCTTCCGGTCGAGCTTGAGCTCGGCGTTGCCGGTGCCCTTGAACTCCTCGAAGATGACCTCGTCCATGCGGGACCCGGTGTCCACCAGAGCGGTGGCGAGGATGGTCAGCGAGCCGCCGTCCTCGATGTTGCGGGCCGCACCGAAGAAGCGCTTCGGCGGGTACAGGGCGGTCGAGTCGACACCACCGGACAGGATGCGGCCGGAGGCCGGGGCGGCGAGGTTGTACGCACGGCCCAGACGCGTGATCGAGTCGAGCAGGACGACCACGTCGTGGCCCAGCTCCACCAGGCGCTTGGCGCGCTCGATGGCGAGCTCGGCGACCGTGGTGTGGTCCTCGGCCGGACGGTCGAAGGTCGAGGAGATGACCTCGCCCTTCACCGACCGCTGCATGTCGGTGACCTCTTCCGGACGCTCGTCGACCAGGACGACCATCAGGTGGCACTCGGGGTTGTTGTGCGTGATCGCGTTGGCGATCGCCTGCATGATCATGGTCTTGCCGGTCTTCGGCGGGGCCACGATCAGACCGCGCTGCCCCTTACCGATGGGCGCGACGAGGTCGATGATGCGGGTGGTGAGGACGCCGGGGTCCGCCCTCCAGGCGGAGGCGGTCCTGCGGGTACAGCGGCGTCAGCTTGTTGAACTCCGGCCGCCCGCGCCCGGATTCGGGCGCCATGCCGTTCTGGGAGTCCAGGCGCACCAGCGCGTTGAACTTCTCGCGGCGCTCGCCCTCCTTGGGCTGGCGCACGGCACCGGTGATGTGGTCACCCTTGCGCAGGCCGTTCTTGCGGACCTGGGCGAGGGAGACGTACACGTCGTTCGGGCCGGGCAGGTAGCCGGAGGTCCGGATGAACGCGTAGTTGTCGAGGATGTCGAGGATGCCGGCGACCGGGATGAGGACGTCGTCCTCGTTGATCTGCGGCTCCTGCTGGATGTCGTCGCGCCCACGGCGGCCACGGCGGTCCCGGTAGCGGCCGCGACGGCCGCGCGGCCGCCCTCGAAATCGTCCCCGTCCTCGTCGGCCCGCTGCTGCTGACGGTCCTGGCCGCCCTGCTGACGGCGCTGACCGCCGCCCTGGTTCTGCTGGTCGTCGCCCTTGTTGCGGCGGTCGCGGTCACCACGGTCACGTCCGCGGTCACCGCGGTCGCGGTCACCACGGTCACGGTCCGCGGTCGCCGCGGTCCCGGCGGTCGCGGCGGCGGCCCTCGCCGCCCTCACCGTCGGAGCGGGCGTCGCCCTGGCCCTGCTGGTGGCCCTGCGACTGCTGCGGGGCGGAGGAGTCGGCCTTCGGCTCGCTCTTCGTCTCGACGGGCCACCGTCTCGGTGGCTGCGGACGGGCTGCCCGCCGTCGGCGGTGGCCCGGCGACGACGGCGCTCGGAGGGCGTCGTCGGCGGGGGCACCGGCCTGGTCGGCCGAGGGCGAGACCTTGGGGACGGCTGGCCGGGGATGTCGATCTGCTGCTGGGCGGCGGCCTTGTCGGCGGCCGTCTTGTCCGCCTTCTTCTCGGCCTTGCCGGCCTTCTCCGCCTTCTCGGCGGGGGCCTCGTCGCCCGTACGGGACCGGGAGGTGCTGCGGCGCTTCGGCTTGGTCTCGCCGGCGGCGTCCGCAGCGGCAGGCGCGGCCTTGGCGGGGGCTCCGCCCCCGGCCTGCGCCTCCTTGATGACCTCGATCAGCTGGCTCTTGCGCATCCGCGCGGTGCCCCTGATGCCGAGGCCGGATGCGACCTGCTGCAGCTCGGCCAGCACCATGCCCTCGAGGCCGGTACCGCTGGCGCCGCCGGGGGCCGGCACCGGTGGCAGGCGCGGAGGCGTCCGTGGAGGGCGCGGCAGCGGTCTCCTCGACACGTGCGCCCATCAGATCGGTGGTGTCGCTCACGAAGTGGTCCTTCCTGGGCGGACGTCGGCCTGTCTGGCTCGGCGACCGAGTTAGTGCTGTCCGGCATCGGTCCTTGCTGTGTGAACCGTGCCGGGGCGGTGGGTCCGCCTGAACGGCGGAAGAATATCTGGTGATGGCGCTTCCCCTAGCCGTGGCACCCAGTGTCTGTGTCATGCGGCGTGGTCGCACCGGCTCCGAAACGTGTCCCGGCGGCCGCTCCAGTGTCCGTGTCGGCCGTACTGACTCACTGATCACGTACGACATCCAGTACACAATGCGGCTGGGGGGCTCCCGGAAGAATGTCTGTCCCGGACGGGGACACGAGGCACCTCGCCATGGTGGGGTCGGGTGCAGACTTGAGATTAACACTACCGGATCCAACAAACATTCCCCCTCTCGAAATCCGGCAACCGTCCGCGTCTAAATGTCAGTGGAGGTTGCCAGCGGCAGGACGCTCGCGCCCTGCTGGTCGAGGCTGAGCGGTTGGCGCCCAGTCCGTCCCGGCCAGCGCCTCGACCTTGTCGGCCGTGTCGGCGTCGGCCGAGTGCCATCACCGTGGGCCCGGCACCCGAGATCACCGCGGGGATGCCGTCGCCGCGCAGCCGCTCCACCGGTGCCGCGCTCTCCGGCATGGCCGGGGCGCGGTACTCCTGGTGCAGGCGGTCCTCGGTGGCCGGCAGCAGCAGCTCGGGGCGCCTGGTGAGCGCCTCGACGAGCAGCGCGGCGCGGCCGGCGTTGGTCGCGGCGTCGACGTGCGGGACGCTGCGCGGGAGCAGACCGCGCGCGGTCTCCGTCAGTACCGGCTTTCCGGGCACGAAAACCACCGGAACGATGGAATCGGCGGGCTCCATCCTGATCGCCCGGGCGGCGCCGGAATCCATCCAGGACAGGGTGAAACCGCCCAGCAGACAGGCCGCCACGTTGTCGGGGTGGCCCTCGATCTCGGTGGCGAGGTCGAGCAGCGCGGCATCGTCGAGGCGGGCCTCGCCGCCTATGGTCACCGCGCGCGCGGCCACGATGCCGGCGCAGATGGCGGCGGAGGAGGAGCCCGAGGGCCGCGGCCGTGCGGGACTACGGTTGGCGCAGACGATCTCCAGGCCGCGGGGCTGTCCGCCCAGGAGGTCGAAGGCGGTGCGCAGGGAGCGGACGAGGAGGTGCTTCTCGTCGCGCGGCAGCGTCTCGCTGCCCTCACCCGCGATGTCGATGTGCAGCCCTGAGTCGGCCACCCGGACGACCACGTCGTCGTACAAACCCAGCGCGAGCCCGAGGGCGTCGAAGCCCGGACCGAGGTTGGCGCTGGTGGCGGGGACGCGCACCCGGACGGCGGCGGCGCGGAACGCTGGACCGGCCATCGCTTGATGACTCTCCTTGAGCTGCGTGGGTTGTCGAATGGCATTCGACGACTGACATCGATGACGTGCGGAACCCTCGGTGGCCGCCGCTGCCGGCGCGGCTGAGCGGCATATGCGGCAGGCGGGTTCGGGTACAGCCTATCGAAGGAAGGTTCTGTGGCGACATAGGGCGCACAGGAGGCGCACGATGCGTGTCGTAAGCCCCCTGTGCACCCCCTGAGTGACTTCTCCGGCTGGACGTCGCTTACGCCCTCGTACGCCGGTGGGAGCGGCGCGGACTCAGATCAGTCCGAGCCGCTCGGCCGCCGTCGCCGCGTCGACCGGGACGGTGACCGGCTGCGGGGCGCCGGCGACGGCCCAGTCCGGGTCCTTGAGCCCGTTGCCGGTGACGGTGCACACGATCCGCTGCCCCGGGTCGACCTTGCCCTGCTCGGCGGCCTTCAGCAGACCGGCCACCGACGCGGCGGACGCGGGCTCCACGAAGACACCCTCCTGGGAGGCCAACAGCCGGTAGGCGCGCAGGATCTCACGGTCCGTCACCTCGTCGATGGCACCGCCTGACTCGTCCCCGCGCGGCGAGCGCGAAGTCCCACGAGGCGGGGTTGCCGATGCGGATGGCGGTGGCGATGGTCGACGGGTCCTTGACGACCTCGCCGCGCACGATCGGGGCACTGCCGGAGGCCTGGAACCCCCACATGCGCGGCGCCTTCGTGCTGACCCCGTCGGCGGCGTACTCCCGGTACCCCTTCCAGTACGCGGTGATGTTGCCCGCGTTGCCCACCGGCAGGACGTGGATGTCGGGGGCGTCGCCGAGCATGTCCACGATCTCGAAGGCGGCCGTCTTCTGCCCCTCGATACGCACCGGGTTGACCGAATTGACCAGCGCCACGGGGTAGTTGTAGCTCAGCGCGCGGGCGAGCGTGAGGCAGTCGTCGAAGTTGCCGTCGACCTGGAGGATCTTCGCGCCGTGCACGAGGCCTGGCCCATCTTGCCGAGCGCGATCTTGCCCTGCGGCACGAGGACGGCGGAGACCATCGGCCCGCACGCCGTACGCGGCGGCGGAGGCGGACGTGTTGCCGGTGGACGCGCAGATGACGGCCTGCGCGCCCTCCTCCTTGGCCTTGCTGATGGCCATGGTCATGCCGCGGTCCCGAAGGACCCGGTCGGGTTGGCACCTTCTACCTTGAGGTGGACCTCGCAGCCCGTGCGCTCGGAGAGCACCTGCGCGGGCACGAGCGGCGTGCCGCCCTCGCGGAGCGTCACGACGAGGCGTGCTGTCGGAGACGGCAGCCTGTCCCGGTACTCCTCGATGATTCCGCGCCACTGGTGGGTCATTGCTGGTTACTCTCCTTCAACCCGCATGATGCTGGCGACACCCCGCACGGTGTCGAGCTTGCGCAGCGCCTCGACCGTACCGCCGAGGGCGGCGTCGGACGCACGGTGGGTGACGACGACGAGGGAGGCCTCGCCGTCCTTGCCGGACTGCCGCACGGTGTCGATGGAGACACCGTGCTCCGCGAACACGGTCGCGACCTGGGCGAGCACGCCCGGTTTGTCGGCCACGTCGAGGCTGATGTGGTACCGCGTGACGACGTCGCCCATCGGGGAGACGGGCAGCGCGGCGTACGCGGACTCGCCGGGTCCGGTCGCGCCGCCGATCCGGTTGCGGCAGACGGCGACGAGGTCGCCGAGCACGGCGGACGCGGTCGGCGAGCCGCCGGCGCCGGGCCCGTAGAACATGAGCTGCCCGGCGGCGTCGGACTCGACGAAGACGGCGTTGTAGGCCCCGCGCACGTTCGCCAGCGGGTGGCTGAGCGGGATCATCGCGGGGTGCACGCGCGCGGTGACCGACGCCCCGTCCGCGGCCCGCTCGCAGATGGCGAGGAGCTTGATGGTGCAGCCCATCTCCTTGGCGGAGGCGAAGTCGGCGGCGGTGACCTCGGTCATGCCCTCGCGGTAGACGTCGTCGAGGCGCACGCGCGTGTGGAAGGCGATCCCGGCGAGGATGGCGGCCTTGGCGGCGGCGTCGAAGCCCTCGACGTCGGCGGTCGGGTCGGCCTCCGCGTACCCGAGGGCGGTGGCCTCGTCGAGCGCCTCCTCGGTACCCGGCGCCGGTCGTGTCCATGGCGTCGAGGATGAAGTTGGTCGTCCCCGTTGACGATGCCGAGCACCCGGTTGACCTTGGTCGCCGGCGAGGACTCGCGCAGCGGGCGAATCAGCGGGATGGCGCCGGCGACGGCGGCCTCGTAGTACAGGTCCTTGCCATTGGCGTCCGCCGGCGTGCAGCGCGGCGCCGTCCTGGGCGAGGAGGGCCTTGTTGGCGGAGACGACGGAGGCACACGTGCTCGAAGGCGGTGGTGATGAGGGTCCGGGCGGGCTCGATCCTCGCCGATGACCTCGACCACGACGTCGATGTCCCCGCGTTTGACCAGAGCGGTGGCGTCGGTGGTGACGAGGTCGGGGTCGATGCCCTCCCGCACCCGGTCGGGCCGCCGTACGGCCACGCCCGCGAGCTCCACCGGGGCCCCGATCCGGGCGGCGGAGGTCGTCGGCGTGCGTCGTCATGATGCGCGCCACCTCTGAGCCGACCACTCCACAGCCCAGCAGCGCCACCTTCAGCGGACGCGTACATCATCCGGACCTCGTTTCCTCATACCGTCTACGGTTGGACCAGTCTCACGCACCGGACGGGATTTTCTGCCTTCGTCCGGATCGTGAGACGTTTATTTCATTTTCACAGGGGCGGAAGACGAAAGATCTTGCGTCCCCGCGGCGGGCCGCCACCCGGCCCCGGCCGCGTCCTCATCCGACGTCGAGACGCAGCAGATCCTCCTCGGTCTCCCGCCGCACGATGACCCGCGCCTCGCCGTCCCGGACGGCGACGACGGGCGGACGCAGCACGTGGTTGTAGTTGCTGGCCATGGAACGGCAGTACGCCCCGGTCGCCGATACGGCGATGAGGGTCACCGGGCGCCAGGTCGCCCGGCAGGAAGGCGTCCCCGACCACGATGTCCCCGCTCTCGCAGTGCTTGCCGACGACCCGCGCGAGCATGGACTCGGCGTCGAGGCGCAGGAGACGAGGGCGACGCTGTACTCGGCGTCGTACAGCGCGGTGCGCGGATGGCTGTCGGACATGCCGCCGTCGACGGAGACGTACGTACGCAGCCCGTCGAGGGGCTTGACGGTGCCGACCTCGTAGAGCGTGGAAGGCGGTGGGCCCGACGATGGCAAGCGCCCGGGCTCGACGGAGATACGAGGGCGTACGCAGCCGCGCGCCCTCGCACTCCCGCGTCACGATCTCGGTCAGCGCCTTGGCGATCTCGTGCGGCTCACGGGGGTCGTCGTCACTCGTGTACGCGATCCCGAGTCCGCCGCCGAGGTCGATCTCGGGCAGCTCGACCCCGTGCTCGTCGCGGATGTCCTTGAGCAGCCCGACCACCCGGTGGGCGGCGACCTCGAAGCCGGACATGTCGAAGATCTGCGACCCGATGTGCGAGTGGATCCCGATCACCTCGAGCCCGTCCAGCTGGAGCGCCCGCCGCACGGCTTCCGCCGCCTGCCCGCCGGCCAGCGGGATCCCGAACTTCTGGTCCTCGTGGGCGGTGGCGATGAACTCGTGCGTGTGCCTCGACGCCCACGGTGATCCGGATCTGCACCCGCTGCCGGACCCCGAGGGACTGGGCGATGTGGGCGACCCGCACGATCTCCTGGAAGGAGTCGAGCACGATCCGGCCGACCCCGGCGCGCACGGCCCGCTCGATCTCCTCCGGCGACTTGTTGTTGCCGTGGAAGGCGATGCGGTCGGCGGGCATCCCGGCGGAGAGCGCGGTGGCCAGCTCGCCCCCCGAGCACACGTCGAGGTTCAGCCCCTCCTCGTCCAGCCACCGCACGACCGCGCGCGACAGGAAGGCCTTGCCCGCGTAGAAGACGCGTCGGCATCGGTTCCGAAGGCGGTACGCCAGGCCCGCGCCCGGGCCCGGAAGTCGGCCTCGTCGAGTACGTACGCGGGGTGCCGTACTCCTCGGCGAGCCGTGTGACGGCCATCCCGCCGACGGTGACGACTCCGTCGGCGTCCCGCTCGACGGTCTGGGCCCAGACCTTGGGGTCGAGGGGCGTTCAGGTCGGCGGGCGGTGCGAGTAGTGCCCCCTCGGGGAGGACGTCGGCGTGACGGGGCCCGGCGGGGTGTGCGGAACGGCTCATGGCGTCTTCTGTGCTCTCTCAGAGGTGGTCGGGTGCGTCGATACCGAGGAGGGACAGGCCGCCGGCCAGCACCGCCCCGACGGCTTCGGCGAGGGCCAGCCGGGCGCGGTGGGCGGCCGAGGGTTTCTCCCCGCCACGCGGCAGCACCGTGGGGAAGGAAGGGCAGCGCGGCGTCGGCGACGGTGACGAGGTGCCGGGCGAGCCGGTCGGGGGCGCGGTGCTCCGCCGCGGCGGCGAGGACGCGCGGGTGGTCGGCGAGGGCGACGAGGAGCTCCCGCGCCGTGCCGTCCTGGGCCGTGCCGGACACGGGACCGGGTTCGGCGGCGAAGCCGAGGTCGGCGGCGTTGCGGGAGAGGGCGCGGGTGCGGGCGTGGGCGTACCGCACGCGGAAGAGCGGATTGCTCTCACGCTGGACGAGGTGCTCGTCGCCGATCCGGGGCCGGTCGTGGGCGGCGGGGTGGAGCAGGGCCCAGCGACCGGCGTCCCGACCGAGGCGGAGCGGGTCGGCGGGGGCCGGGACGGGCCGGACGTCGACCGGCGGAGCCGCGGCGCCGGACCGGCCGCGTCGACGCGCACGCCGAGGGTGGCGGTCCACTCGGGCTCGGGCGGGGCGGTGCAGCTGGTGCGGACGAGGGCGCCCTGGGAGCGCAGGATGCGGGCGGCGGCCTCGGCGACGACGACGGCACGGAGATCGTGGGGGCAGTGCAGCTGCACGATGCGACCGCTTTCCGTGCCGACACCGTCGGCACGCCCGTGCCCGTGCCCGTACCGGGGCCCATGCCGCAGGATCTCCGCGACCAGGTCGGCGGGCGCGGTGCCGTGGAGGCTGATGTTGAGGAATCCCGGCCCGGTGAGGACGACGTCCGTGATGCCGTCGGCGGCCACGAGGTACGGCCGCAGCACCTCGGCGACCCGGCGGGACGGCTGCCCGGCCGGCCGGGCGAGCTGGAGGGCGATGCTGGTGGCGTAGTCCCCACACCCTCCGGGCCCCGGCGGAGCGACCACGGCCCGCGCCGGAACGGTCACGTTCAGCTCACCCGCGTCGACAGCGCGCGACGCACCGCGTGCAGCACGGTGCGGGAGAGCTCTACGGGGGGTCACGGGTCAAGCGTATGGGAGGAGGGGGTGGGTAAGCGAACCGGTTTGTGGCAGTCCCGGGATGTGGACGGAAACCGCAGGACGCGGCCACACGAAGCGGACCACTGTTGAGAGCGTGTCCGATACCGGCACCCGGGGTGACTAGGCCTGAGCGGGCGATTCACTCTCCCCGGCGAAGCCGAGGACGCCGCGACGAGAAGCCGAGGAGGACCCCGCCCCTCACCCCCGCACCGACTCCACGGCCCCTCCGCTCGACCAACTGCCGTACGAGCCCGACGAGCTCGGCGGGTTCGAAGGGTTTGGAGAGGAAGGCGTCGACCCCGGCATCGAACCCGGCCTCGACCTCGTACTGCGTACAGGCACTGACGATGGCGAGCGGAAGGTCCCGCGTACGCGGATCGGCACGCAGCCGGGCGGCGGTCCTGAGCCCGTCCAGCCGGGGCATGACCACGTCCAGCGTGACGGCGTCGGGCCGCACCTGATGGACGACATCAAGACACTCGACACCATCGGCCGCGGTCACGACCTCGAAGCCCTCCAGCTCGAGATTGACCCTGATCAGCTGCCGGATGACCTTGTTGTCGTCCACAACAAGAACCCGGCCAGACGCCCTAGGCACAACTCGAGAGTAGGTCCGGACCGGCCACCGCGTCCGGGTTTTCCCCCACTTCCACCCCGTGCGGGGGACAACGCCCCTCGGCTGACGCCCCGGCAGGCGGCACGACCCGCGAAAACCCGTTCATGACCACTCCGGGGGAGCTGGTAGTGTTCTACCCGTCGCCGCGAGCAACACCGAACGCGACTGACACGCCCCCGTAGCTCAGGGGATAGAGCAACGGCCTCCGGAGCCGTGTGCGCAGGTTCGAATCCTGCCGGGGGCACCCTGTATGAGGTGCTCAAAGACCCCGTCACCAGCGGAAACGCTGAGGCCGGGGTCTTCGCGTATGTGTCGGTGGGTGTCGGCTTGTTGGGCGGGGTGTTTCAGTCGTGCCAGATGGCCCTGATGTGGTCCGCCTGAGCCCTGCCCTGTCGTCGTCCCTCCGGGCCGCGGCCGGGGTGCGGGTGGCGTCCAGGGGTTGCGGCCGAAGGCGCGGCGGGCCGGGCGGTCGGGGGTCAGGAGGGTGGCTCGGGTGCCGTTCGAGGCGAGGGTCCGCACCTGGGTCACCGCGCTCGGGCTCGCTCCGCCGCCTTGGGGATGGGGGCCAGTACGACGACCCGCGCGCAGTCGTCGACCAGGTCGGCGTTGGTCGTGGAGCGTACGCCGCCGTCCATCCAGCGGCCCGTGCCGATGGCGATCGGAGGGAAGAGGGGCGGCAGCGCGCAGCTGGCCGGACATCGCGTGCAGCAGGTCGACGTCGCTGTCTGCGGTGAAGGCCGTCGGTTCGCCGGTGAGGGCGTCGACGGCGAAGAGGCGCACGGGTCTCTCGCGGCCATGTACGGGTCGGGAGTTGAGGGGCGATGGCTTCTAAGACGTCGGTCTCCTGGACGTCGCGCACGGTGAGGGCCAGTCGGCCGATGCGTCCGATCACCGTCCTCGGGTCGCGTGAACTCCAGTGCGGCCCACAGGTACTTGACCGTCATCGCGAAGGTGAAGTCCACGTCCAGCATGGCCCGTTCGCGTCGACCTGTTCCGCTAGCAGGTCGGCCGGGGCCGCTCCGCCCGCCAGGTCCAACGCCAGCAGTGAGCCTGCCGACGTGCCGGCGAGGACGTCGGCGCCCGCGAGGTCCACCCCGGCGTCGGCCAGGCCTGCCAGTATGCCGATCTCGCCACGCGTAGGCGGTCAGGCCTCCTCCGCCCAGCACCAACGCCTTGTCCGCCATGCCCGCCCCTCCCCGAACAACACGTAGGGAGCACCCCCGGTTAATCTTCCAGCGGGACGCCAGCAGGTAACCGGGGAGTGGTCCACGTTTGGGGGGTGGGGCGGGCGGGGGCTGTCAAGTCACGGCCGGGCCAGGACCGTCCTCACGACTTGGCGCAGCATCGACTCCGGGTCCGGGGCCGGGCCCGGTGAGCGCCACGCCACGAAGCCGTCGGGGCGGACGAGGACCGCGCCGCCGCGGGTCACTCCGTGGGCCTTGGCCCAGTCGGTGGCGTCGTCGTCCGGGGTCAGGTCGGCCTCGGTGTCTCCGCCCACGCGGTACGACTTCAGCGGGACCCGCATGTCGGCCGCCAGGCGCGTCGCCGCCTCGTGCCAACCGGTAGGCTGTGCCGCGTCGCTGAGCAGGACCAGGGAGTCCTCGTAGAGGTCCAGGGTGGAGATGCGGGCGCCGCCTGTCGCCGCTGCGGCGGAGCCAGAGGTGGGGGCCCCTGCTGCCGGGGGCGCCGGTGAGGTCCAGGCCCTCCGGTACGACCGGCGTTCCCGGGTCGGCGCCGACCACCGCGCCCTGGGGGTAGCGGTAGCCGAGGGCGACGTTGAGGATGCCGCGCTGCGGGCCTCCCGCCGGGGGCCACCGCCCGGCCCGCCCATGGGGCCGCCACCCGGCCCGCCCATGGGGTCGCCACCCGGCCCGCCCATGGCACCGCCACCTGGCCCGCCCGTGGGACGGCCCGCATCGCCACCCCCGGGGCGACCCGCAGGGCCACCTTCAGGACCACCCGCAGGGGGGACCGCCAGCAGCGCCACCGCCAGGACCACCCGGGCAGGGAGGACCACCCGCAGGGCCACCCGCCAGGTATCCACCCGCAGGGAGGACCACCCGCAGCGCTACCGCCAGGACCACCCGCAGGAGGACCGCCTCCTGCAGGCCACCGCCGGGACCGCCGGCCGGCCCCGCGCCCCCCATCCCCGGCGGTGGTGCGAAGCCCGGGTGGCTGTGCTCCACCGGAGCGCCCGCGGCTCGGGCGCTGGTGGCCTCCGCGACCGGGCGGCGTTCCGCGTCGTAGGTGTCCAGGAGACCGTCGCCGGCCCAGCCCCTCCAGGACCGCGGCGAGTTTCCAGGCGAGGTTGTGGGCGTCCTGGATGCCGGTGTTGGAGCCGAAGGCGCCGGTGGGGGACATCTCGTGGGCCGAGTCGCCGGCCAGGAGGACGCGGCCGGAGCGGTAGCTGCGGGCGACGCGCTGGGCGGCGTGCCAGGGGGCCTTGCCGGTGATCTCGACGTCGAGGTCGGGGTCGCCGATCGCGCGGCGGATGTGGGTGGCGCAGCGCTCGTCGGTGAAGTCCTCGACGGTTTCGCCCTTGTTCGGGGTGCCACGGGGCGTGGAAGACCCAGTTCTCGCGGTTGTCGACCGGGGAGGAGGGCGCCGTCCGCGTCCTCGCTGGTCAGGTAGCAGACGATGAAGCGGCGGTCGCCGACGACGTCGGCGAGGCGGCGGGAGCGGAAGGTGATGCTGACGTTGTGGAAGAGGTCGCCCGGGCCGCCCTGGCCGATGCCGAGCTGCTCGCGGACGGGGCTGGGGGGCCGTCGGCCGCGACCAGGTAGTCCGCGCGGATGGTGGTGTGCTCGCCGGTCTCCCCGGCTCTTCACGATCGCGGTGACCCCCTCGGCGTCGGACTCGAACGACAGCAGTTCCGTGCCGAGGCGCAGGTCGCCGCCGAGGTTCGTGGCGTGGGTGAGGAGTTCCGGCTCCAGGTCGTTCTGGGAGCACAGGCACCAGGAACTGGGGCTGAAGCGGGCCAGTCCGCCGCCCGCGTCCATCTCCCTTGAACAGCCACTCCCCGCGTCGCCGACCAGGGTGGGCGTCTGGAAGATGCCGTGGTTCTCGGCCAGGGTGGCGGCGGCCTTCCTGATGTCCGGCTCGGTGCCGGACACGCGGAAGATCTCCATCGTGCGGACGTTGTTGCCACGTCCGCGGGGGTGGATGGAGGTGCCGGCGTGGCGCTCCACCAGGGTGTGCCGGATGCCCAGCCGCCCCAGGAAGACCGAGGTCGACAGGCCCACCAGGGATCCGCCGACGATGAGGGACCGGGACGCGGTGGACCCCGCCCCCGGGGCTGGCTCCGCCGGACCGATCGGCTCTTTCGTTCATTGTTCGTCCTCCGTTGTGACGGACGTTCGTCCGGTGTCGTGACGGACGTCGTCCTCCGTTGTGACGGACGTGGTCCTTCGTCGTGACGTACGTCGTCCTCGGTGGTGACGGACGTGCGCGCTCCGTACGTCGGACCGTCGTCGCGTGGCTCGCCCCGCGGCAGGTGTGCGCCGGGGTCTTCATGCATGCCCCTGCGGTCCGGCGGCGGCTCAGGCTTCACCCGCTTAACCTCCTGGTTCGCGGTCCCCGCGGGCACGGCTCACGATCGTGCTTACTGCGACCGCCGCACCACGCCGGAGCAATGGCGCACGCCGCGACGATCGCCCCAGTCCACGAGGAAGTTCCCGGAGAAGAGGTGGGCCGGATGACGGTCTCTCCCGTCGTAGCGACGGATACCGTGTCGGCAGATGCCCTGACCACAGACGCCACAGACGCCACGGCGGTATCGGCCGACGTGGCCGCGGGACGCGGTCGGCGTGTCGGTATCCGCGTTCGACGGATCCCGCGTGCGGGTCGTCCTGATGCTGGACATCCACGACGGAATGCAGCAGGAGTTCCTGGACACCTACGACGGCATCCGCGACCGGGTCGCCGCCGTTCCGGGACATGTGAGCGACCAGCTGTGCCAGTCGGTGGACAATCCCACCCAGTGGCTCACTCAGCGAGTGGGAGAGCGCGGAACCCTTCCTGGCCTGGGTCAACAGCGCGAAGAGCACCTGGGAGACCGTCGAGCGCTGCAGGACTACGTCCGCGACACCCACCCCTGCGCCTACAGCGTCCTGCGGAGACCGCCGGTGAACAGCCCCCGTCCGCCTGCGCCGGTGAGCCGCTGCGGGCCGCTCCCCGGATCGGGAGCAACGTCGTGCGGCACGCCCCTGACCTTCACCGTGCGGTCCGGCAGTGGAGGAGGTCGCCCGGCTGCTGGCCGGCTGACGCGCCGCCGGACGCCCGCGTCGACGACTCCGGCCGGCTGCTCCGCACCTCGGTGTTCCTGCACGGCAACCGGGTCGTACGAGCCGTGGAGGTGCAGGGCGACCTGCAGACCGCCCTGCGCCACGTCGCCCGGCAGCCGCGGTGCGGCCCGTCGAGGAGGCCCTCAACCCGTACCTGGAGCAGAGCGGGACCTCCGCGACCCCCGGGACGCCCGGCGGTTCTTCACCCGGGCCGCCATGCCGGCCGTCCACCACGTGGCGTTCACCGACGAGGCGGACGCGCGTCGCCCGCAACGCGTCGCGCTGCTCTACCCGGTCCGCCCGGGCGCCGGTCCGGAACTGGCCCGGCTGCTGGCCCGCCAGGACGCGGCCGCGGCGCAAGCACCGGACAACCCGGTCCGGCGCCACCGTGTTCCACCGTGACGACCTGGTCGTACGGCTCGTCGACATGGACGGCGACCCGGACGACGCGCTCGCGTTCGTCCTGGGTCTGCACGGGCCCGCCGACGGGTCCGGGGCCACCGGAGGCGCCGGGGCGTCGCCGTGGCCGAGCGGCTGCTGGACACGGCCGCCCTCGGCATCGACGGGCCCCTGACGGAGACCCGCACGCTGTCGCAGCTGCTCGCACGGGCCCGTAGCATTCCGCTGACCGACCGGCGTTCGCCCGCCACCTGAACCACACGGTCGAACCACTCGGCCGAACCTCCCGCCCCGATGACTCGGCTCGACCGCCCGGCCCGACCACCTCGCACCCAGCACCCAAACCGAGAGCACTCTGTCGGACCGAGCGCCGAGCACGCGTCCGAACCACGCACCCGAAACCACGCGGCCGACCGAATCTCGACGGCGCGCCCGCCGGACTGCGCGGCACTTCCCGACCGCCCCGACCTCCCCCACCACCTCCAGTGAGCCCGGAGTGAACGACATGACAGACCAGCAGGTACGCATCGTCTCCCTCGGCGACATCGCGCCGAACCGCCGCCGCGGCGGGAGACCTCCGCGCCCTTCTCACGCCCACCACCACCGGGTCGACCAGTGGCTTCCTGGGCGTGGCCATCGTGCAAGCCCGGAGACCGCATCGCCGAGCACTACCACCCGTACCCGGAGGAGTTCGTGTACGTCACCGAGGGCGGCTTGAGGTGGACCTGGACGGGGTGCCGCACTCCTCGCCACCGGGCAGGAATGCTGATCCCGCAGGACATGCGCCACCGCTTCCGCAACGTCGGTGACGTCGAGGCGCGCCTCGTCTTCCACCTGGGTCCGCTGGCCCCGCTGCCGGAGCTCGGCCACGTCGATACCGAGGACGCGGCGGGCAACGCCCTCCCGCACGAGCGGGACCACGACCACGCGGATGCGCCGGGCACGAGCGTCCCGCCACCGCGCCGAGGCGGTGTCATGACCCGGCGTCGGGTGGCCGTCACGGGCATAGGCGTCGTCGCCCCGGGCGGGATCGGCGTGCCCCAGTTCTGGGGCCTGCTGTCCGACGGCCGTACGGCGACGCGCCGCATCTCCCTGTTCGACCCGGCCGGGCTGCGTTCGCAGATCGCCGCCGAGTGCGACTTCGAACCGTCCGAGCACGGGCTGGACCTCGCCACGGTCCAGCGGTGCGACCGGTACGTGCAGTTCGCGCTCGTCGCCGCCGCCGAGGCGGTGCGGGACGCGAACCTCGACATGGCGCGGGAGGACCCCTGGCGGGGCCGGCGCCACGCTCGGCACGGCGGTCGGCGGTACCACCCGGCTGGAGCACGACTACGTCCTCGTCAGCGAGCGCGGCTCGCGGTGGGACGTGGACGACCGGCGGGCCCAGCCGCACCTGGAGCGTGCCTTCACCCCGGCGACGCTGTCGTCGGCCGTGGCCGACGAGTTCGGCGTGCACGGGCCGGTGCAGACGGTGTCCACCGGGTGCACGTCCGGCCTGGACGCGGTGGGGTACGCCTACCACGCCGTGGCCGAGGGACGCGTCGACGTGTGTCTGGCGGGCGCGGCGGACTCGCCGATATCGCCGATCACCATGGCCTGCTTCGACGCGATCAAGGCGACCTCGCCCAACAACGACGACCCCGCGCACGCCTCCCGCCCCTTCGACGCCGAACGCAACGGCTTCGTCATGGGCGAGGGCGCCGCGGTGCTGGTCCTTGAGGACCTGGAACACGCCCGGGCCCGTGGCGCGGACGTGTACTGCGAGATCTCCGGCTACGCCACCTTCGGCAACGCCTACCACATGACCGGGCCCACCAAGGAGGGCCTGGAGATACGCGGGCCATCGACACCGCGCTGGACATGGCGGAGCTGGACGGGTCCGCCATCGACTACGTCAACGCCCACGGCTCCGGCACCCAGCAGAACGACCGGCACGAGACCGCGTCGTCAAACGCTCGCTGGGCGAGCACGCCCGCGACACCGATGAGCTCGATCAAGTCCATGTCGGCCACTGCTCGGTGCGATCGGCTCGATAGAGCTGGCCGCGTGCGTGCTGGCGATGGCGCACCAGGTGGTGCCGCCCACGGCCAACTACAACGACCCCGACCCCGAGTGCGACCTGGACTACGTGCCGCGCGAGGCACGGGAGCGGACGCTGCGGCACGTGCTGTCGGTGGGCAGCGGCTTCGGCGGCTTCCAGTCCGCCGTCGTACTGAGCGGTTCCGAAGGAGGGCTGCGATGAGCGGACCACGACGGGCCAGGCGCCATCAACAGGACGGAAGCAGGCGTGCCGTCGTCACCGGACTGGGCGTGGTCTCCCCGCACGGGATCGGGGTCGAGGCGTTCTGGAAGGCGGTCGCGGACGGCAAATTAGCAGTCTCGGTCCTGTCACCCCGGGAGGGCTGCGAGGACATGCCGCTGCGGGTCGCGGGCGAGGTGGCGCGGCTTCGACGCGCGGCCGAGACGGCCGAGGGGCGTTACCTCTGTCCAGACCGACCGCTTCACGTACTTCGCCCCGACCGCCACCCAGCTGGCTTCTCGACGACGCGCGTTTCGGCCGCGCCGACGTCGAGTCGCCGTTCTCGGTCGGCGTGGCCGCTCGCCGCGCGGGTCGGGCGGCGGCGAGTTCGGGCAGCGGGAGCTGCAGAACCTGTGGGGCCAGGGGTCCAGGTATGTCGGCCCGTACCAGTCGATCGCCTGGCTCCCACGCGGCCAGCACCGGCCAGATCTCCATCCGCAACGACTTCAAGGGCTCCCTGTGGGTCGTGGCCGCGACGAGGCGGGCGGCCTGGACGCCTTGGCGCACGCCGCGCCGTCCGTGCACGGAACGGCACCGACACGGTGGTCTGCGAGCGACGGAGGCGCCGCTCGCCCCGTACTCGATCGTCTGGCCAGCTGGGCGCACCCGGAGTTGAGCTGGGCCACCGAAGCCGATCGCGCCTACCGCCCGTTCACCGGCGCGGCCTGCGGGTTCGCGCCGGCCGAGGGCGGCGCCGTACTCGTGGTGGAGGAGGCGGAGGCGGCCCGGGACCGCCGCGCGGAGGTGCGCGACGGTGGCCGGGCACGCGGCGACCTTCACCGGCCCGTCCCGCTGGGCGGAGTCCCGGCAGGGGCTGGCCCACGCGATCGAGGGCGCGCTGGCCGAGGCCGGCTGCCGGGCCCGAGGAGGTCGACGTGGTGTCCGCGGACGCCCTCGGCGTCCCGGAGGCCGACCGGGCCGAGGCGCTGGCCCTCGCCGACGGCTCGAACCGCACGCGCGGCGCGTGCCGGTCACCGCGCCTCAAGACCGGCACCGGACGGGCGTACCGCGCGGCGCCGGTGCTGGACGTGGCGACGGCGGTGCTGGCCATGGAGCACGGCCTCGATCCCGGCCCACCCCGCACGTGGTCGACGTGCTGCCACGACCTGGACGCGGTGGTCGGCCGGGCCTCGCCCCGCCGAGCCGCGCACGGCCCTGATCCTCGGCCGCGCCCTCATGGGCTCCAACTCGGCGCTCGTCCTGCGGCAGGGGCGACGAGCTGCGCCGTCCGCGGACCGATGACCGACCCCGACCAACGCCGACCCCGACCGAGCGCCGCTTCCGGGGCGAGCGCCTACCTGAGTCAAGGAGGACATCCCATGACGGACCAACTGGACTACCAGGTGACCGTCGAGGAGCTGGCCGCGCTGATGAAGCGCACCGCCGGCGTGCAGTGTCGACCCGGTCACCCTCCAGCAGCAGGCCGACGACGGCTTCGACACCTTCGGCCCGGACTCCCTCGGCCTGCTGGGCATCGTGGCCGATGCTGGAGAAGCGGTACGGGCTGGGTCTAGCCGGAGCAGGCCGAGCGCTGCAAGACGCCCGCGGATTTCCCCGCGCTTGATCAACGGCGCCCTGAAGACGGGAGGTGGACGTGCAGGCCACACCGACAACGAGATCACCATCGCCGCGCCGATGGAGCTGGTCTGGGACACGACCAACGACATCGAGCAACCCGGCTCCCGGCTGTTCAGCGAGTACGCCTCCGTGGACGTGCTCGACCGCGACGGCGACCGCGTCACGTTCCGGCTCACCATGCACCCGGACGCGGACGGCAAGGTGCGGAGCTGGTCTCCCGGAGCGCGCTCGCCGACCCGACGACCCGCACCGTGCGCGGCTTCACCGGGGTGGACATCGGCCCCTTCCAGTACATGAACATCGTCTGGCGAGTACGCCGGAGATCTGCCGACGGCCACGCGGATGCGCTGGATCCAGGACTTGCGGTGATGGAAGGCCGACGCGCCCGTGGGCGACGCCTGGATGACGGACAACATCAACCGCAACTCGCGTACGCAGATGGCCCTGATCCGGGACCGGATCGAGCAGGCAGCGGGCGAGCGGCGGACCGCCCCGGTGCTCGCCGACTGACACCGCGAACCGAGCGGCATCGGCGAACCGAGCGACGCCGGCGAGCCGGAACGACACCGACGGAGGGCATCTCCCCATGCACCACACCCTGATCGTCGCCCGGATGGCACCCGGGCGCGGCGCCGGACATCGCGAAGGTGTTCGCCGAGTCCGACAGCGGCGAGCTGCCGCACCGGGGTGGGCGTCAACCGGCGCAGTCTCTTCGAGTTCGGTGACGGCGTGTACCTGCACCTCATCGAGAAGCGACGAGGACCCGGCCCCCACCATCGGCAGCCTGACCGGGCACCCGGAGTTCCGCCAGGTCAGCGAGCGGCGTCGGAACCGTACGTCTCGGCGTACGACCCGGCGACCTGGCGCGGTCCGGAAGGACGCGATGGCGCGCTGCTTCTACCGCTGGGAGCGGACCACCGTCGGCTGACGGCCCCTCGTCTCCCCCACCGCGTCGGGGTCGCCCACGTTCCGTCGGGCGACCCCGACGCACGTGTGCCCGCACCGCGGACGACCGCGGCTCGCGGACCTTCCAGGACACCGAAGGGTTGTACCGCCGGAACCGAACACGCGTGTGAGAAGGTCCACCTGGGGTCCTGTGATGCTTTCGCACGTCCTTCCGCTTTGATCTTGGGGGGCACAAAAGCACACAGGAATCCACTGTGCGCCCCCGCCGACCAGCAGAGAGGACGCGACGCCGTGGGCCGATCCACAGCCCGCCGGTCCAGCCGAAGAGCCGAGTCGAGCGGTGCCGGGCGCAGGTCCCGCGCCCGGAGACGGAAACGCCGCGGTCCCGCCCGCGTCGTCGTGGCCGGCCTGACCTTCGGGGGCCGTACTGCTCGCGGCGGGCGCCGCCTTCGCGTACTGGCGGGAGACCCGGCCCCCCGTGACGGACGACCAGGTGGCCGATGTCGCCGACGCCCTGGACGCCGCCGAGCGCACCGCCGCCCCGGACGCCACCGGCGGGACACCGTCCGGGTCGCCGAGCCCTCCGCGTCGCCGTCGGCGAAGGCCTCCCCTCCCCCTCGCCCTCCCCTCCACCATCGCCATTCCCGCCACCGGCCCCCGGCACCTTCGTCACCGCCGAGGCCGACGGCACGACCGTGGGCACCGGCAGCCGCGTACGCCGGTACAAGGTCCTGGTCGAGGAGGGCATCGACATCCGGCCGAGTGCCGCCGCGGCCGAGATATCCGATGTGCTCGCCGACCGCCGCGGCTGGACCACGGACGGGGCCAACTCCTTCCGGCTGGTCAGCTCGGGCTCGTACGACTTCGTGGTGAAGATCGCCACGCCGGGCACCGTCGACGAGATCTGCGGCGCCTACGGCCTGCGCACCCGGGGCGAGGTGAACTGCGCGGTCGGCACGGACGTCGTGGTGAACCCCCAGCGCTGGGTCCTGGGCTCACCCGAGTTCGACGGCCCGATCGGCGACTACCGGGCACTCATCGTCAATCACGAGGTCGGCCACCGCATCGGCCACGGTCACGAGACCCGCCCCGGCCCAGGACTGCCCGCCCCGGCGATGATGCAGCAGATCAAGGGCCTCAAGGGGTGCGTCGCCAACGCCTGGCCCTACGACCGTGCGGGCGAGTACCTGGGCGGGCCCTCGGTCTCCTGAGCACCCGGTCGAGGCTCCTTGAGCGCTCGGTCGTGCGCCCGGCGGGGGCGCGTTCGGCGGACGGTTCGCGGGACAGCGTGCGTGGGGCGAGGGGTGATGATCGGCCCATGACCACCACTCCGCGTTTCGACCCCACCGCCCTGCTGGCGGAGAGCCGGCTCGGCGTGCTCGCGACGATCATGTCGGACGGCCGCCCGCAGCTCTCCCCCGTCATGCCCGCCTACGACCCGGAGTGCCGGCGTCATCCGCGTCTCCACCCGCGAGGGACTGGCCAAGACGGCGAACCCGCGCCGGGACCCGCGGGCACTCTGGAGGTGACCGCCCCGGACGGCCGGTCCTGGGCTCACCGCCGAGGGCGTCGCGACCTCACCGGGCCTGGCCCTCGACCCCGCGAGGACCGGAGGTGGAGGCGCTGGTGGAGTACTACCGGCCGCTGCCGGGGAGCACCCGGACTGGGACGAGTACCGGATGACGATGGTGTCCGACCGCCGGGTGCTGCCCACGATGACGGTGGAGCGCGTGTACGGGGCCGACATCGGCTGGACGCGTGGCCGGAGACGGCCGAACGGACGCGGCCGGCGGGCCGCGAGATTTGTGCCGGAGCGGTGATAGATCCGCCCGCCGTTTCCGTACCTCCTGGCGAACGAGTACGAGTCGAGTACGTCGAGTGCGAGTCGCTCGCGTCGCCCCTGGAGGCATCATGCGCCTGTCCCGCAGCAGGATCGGAGTCGTCGTCCCGTTCGGTGCGATGACCCTGACCCTCACCGCGCTGGCCTTCCCGGCCATGCTCGGTCTGGACAAGGCCGACGGAAAACCAGGACCGGGTCATCGCCAGCACCAAGTTCGGGCCGCTCACCGAGGCCGACCGTGACTTCGTGGTCAAGGTGCGGGCCGCCGGGCTGCGGAGTACCCGCTGGGCGAGATCGTGATGGAGCGCGGTACGTCGAAGGCGATGAAGACGGCCGGCGAGCACCTGGTCGTCGGCCACGCCGGTCTGGACGCGATGTGCCGCGAGATCTCCCCCGAGCTGGGCATCACGCTGCCCAACCGGGCCTCCCCGGCAGCAGGAGGACTTCGTGGCGACGGTGAAGTCCAAGAGCGGGCCGGAGTTCGACCTCGTCGGCGGTCAACATCATGCGGGTGACCCACGGACAGATCTTCCCGGCGATCGCCAGGATCCGGGCCACCACGAAGAACACGCTGGTGCGCCAGCTGGCTGACCTGGCCAACGACACCGTCCTGACCATATCACGGTGCTGGAGAAGACCGGGCTGGTCGAGTACGACCAGGTTCACCTTCCAGCAGACCGGCCCGGCGAAGCTGCTGAGGAGAAGGTCACCCCGCCCCGCCGCAGCCGGGCGAGCGGGTGCTGGTGCCCGCCCGGGCCCGACCCGAACGTGAACACGGCCTCCCGACGCCCGCACCCCGCACCGGCGGCCCCGTGACTGCCGGAGCCGTCAGGCGTCCCGGGCCGCGGTGACGTCCGCGGCCCAGCCGAGCGGATGCGACCGAGGGTTGTCCGGCGCCGGGTCGAGGCTCGCCGCCCGCCCTCGCTGAAGGCGGTGAGCGCTCGACCAGCGCCGCCCGCTGGCCCGGCGCGAGCCGTTCGACGATCGCGGCGACCTCGGCACGGCGCCGGGCGCTGACGTTCGCGACGGTGCGCCGGCCCTCGTCGGTGAGCCGGAGCAGGGTCTTCGCGCCGGTTGCCGGGGTTGGTCTCGCCGGTCGGCGAGCCCGGCCGAGATCAGCCGGTCGACCATGCGCATCGCCGTCGACGGGGCGACCTGGAGGTGGTCGGCGAGCGCGACGAGCTTGGTCGCGCCTCTCGTGGAGAGCACCATCAGCATCCGGAACCGGGGCAGCGTCACCCTTTCCTCCACCTCGGCGAGCGACTCGCGCGGAGACGGCCACCAGCAGTCGCGATGCGGCCAGCACGGCCTTGGTGACCGCGTCGACATCATCCAGGCCCCCGACGGGCATCTCATGCTCCGGCATGTGTCCTTTCTACCGCGCCGAAGTCCCCGCTCACTCACCTGATCAGCAGGCGGAACGGCGGGACCGGAGGTGCTGCGCGGCGACCGGACCGGCGCAAAGAAGCCACGGGTAACGCCCGTCCACCTTTTCCTCAGCAAAGGTGGAGGTGGAGTCCCGAGTCAGGAGGGCGGGAATGGCACGCACGGACACGACACCCCCGTCGGCCCCGGCCGCCCGTCGGCCTGCGGCGCACCGCAGCGCGGCTGCCGATCCTCCTCTTCCGCGGGGCTTGGCTCCCTTGTTCGGCAAGCGGCTGCTTCTGCTGCACCCACACCGGCCGGAACAGTGGCCGTGACCGCCGGGTCGTCCTCGAAGTGGTCGCCTACGACTCCGGTGGGCCGCACGGGCGGAGTTGGACGATCGCCTCCGGCTTCGGCCCGAAGGCGGACTGGTACCGGAACCTCCGTCAGCAGCCCAAGATGGTCATCCAGTTCGGCAACCGCCACCACGCCGTCACCGCCCGCTTCCTGCCCGCCGAGGAGGGCGCCGGGATCATGGCGGAGTACGCCCGGCGGCACCCGGGAACCGCCCGGCGTCTTTTGCGCGTTCATGGGATTGGCGGTGGACGGCGGAGGCGTCGTTCCGTGAGGCCGGACGGGCCATCCCGTTCGTGCGGCTGGTCGCGGCCGACGGAGACCGCCGGCCATGACCACCGGCCCCGGGCTCGGCGGCGGGCGGGAGAGGGCGGCCCGGAGCCCCTGGCGATCTCTTTTGCACTGTGCAATGATCCGACGGGGGGCCGGCCTGCGGCCGCCCGCCGTACGGCGCCCAGGGAGTGACACCGAAACGGTGCTGCGGCACGGGACGGCACACCGACCGTCGGCGGGCTCCCCTCCCGCTCCCACTCCCGCCCGGCCGCCGTACGGGCCGAAGAAGAGAGGAAGAGCGGGATCGCGACCGCTTCCGGGCCGGGCAGCGGCGCGACGCCGGATCAGCCCGACCAGCCAGGCCAGCCGGGTCAGCCGGGTCAGCCGGGTCAGCCGGAACAGCCCGGCGGTACGCCGTCCGTGCCGGAGTACGTCTGGCGGCAGTTCCTGGAGGACGACGAGCGCGCGATCCGCGCCTCCGCCCCTCATCAGGGAACCCGCCGCACGCGACCGGACACCCGGCTGGCGCCCCGGCCCCCGGCCGGCACGGACGCGGACGCGCGTCCGTCCGGCGTGGTCGGTGAGCTGTGGCACCCGGAGGACCCATGGACCGGCCCGGCCTGGCGTGCGCTGGACGGCCGTGCCCGCTCCGGCGGGTCGGCCGGGTGATCGGCACGGCCGCCGCGGTCGCCCCTCGCCCTGACCGCGTGGTCGCAGCTGTCCACCGGCCCCGGCACCCCGGGCGGCGGACCGGCCGACACGATCGGGCAGCACCCCTGGAGGAGAGCCCCGTCCTGCCCACCGCCGCCTCCGCTCGCACCGACGGCCTCGGGCGACGCGTCCCCCGCGGTCTACGAGCCCGACCCGTCCGCCGTCCCCCGGGCGTCCTCCTCCCTGAGCCGTCAACCGAGCGTCACCGTGCTCCGCTCGTACCGGGCGGCGTCCAGGCGCTGCGCTTGCGCGGTGACGTCTTCTTGGCGGTGCTCTTGGCGGTGCTTTCGCGGTGCTCCTGGTGGGCGCGCTCTTGCCGGTCGTCTTCTTGGCGGCAGCGCTTGGCCGCGGTCTTCTTCCCAGGCCCCGGCGGACTTCGCCGTCGACTTCCCGGCGGCGGAGGCCGTCGACTTCTTCGCCTCCGCCCGCTTCCCTCCGTCCTCTTCCCCCGACTCCGTCGCCGCCGACTTCTTCGCTTCCGTCTTCCTCGCCGCCGTCTTCCTCGCCGCCGTCGAGGTCGACTTCTGCCGCCGGTCTCCTTGGGGTCCGCCGGGACGGCGCTGCGCTGCGGCAGGGACCTGACCTCGGCCTCCTCGGCCGGCCCGGCGCCTTCCCGCCCCGTGACTCCCGCGCCGCCCGCACGCTGCTCTCCAGCGCGGCCATCAGGGTCCAGCACCTTCCCGGGCGCGGCCTCCTCGCGGGTCTCCGGGGGCGTCTCGCCGGCGGCCTTCGCGGCGATGACCTGCTCCAGCGCTCCTCGCGGTACTCGTCGTACAGGTCGTCCAGGTCGATCTCGCCGAGCGTGTCCATCAGGGCGTCCGCGAGGTCCAGCTCCCTGCTCGCGGACGGTGACACCGGAGTCCGGGGCGACGCCCTCGGGGGCGCGCACCTCGTCCGGCCACAGCAGGCCGTGCATCGCGATGGCGTCGCCGACGACCCGGAGCATGCCGAGGCGCTCACGGCCCGCAGGGCGAACTTGGCGATGGCGACCCGGTTGCTGCGCCCCAGCGCCTCGCGCAGCAGCGTGCACGGCTTGGCGGCGGGCGCGCCGCTCGCCGCGAGGTAGTACGCGGAGCCCATCTGGAGCGGGTCGATGCGCTCCTCGGGGACGAAGGCCACGATCTCGATCGTCCGTGCGGTCGGGATCGGCAGGTGGGGACAGGTCCTCGTCGGTGATCGGGATCATCGAGCCGTCGGCGTCCTCGTAGGCCTTGCCGATCTCGTCCTGGGCGACCTCGCGGTCCTCCAGTTCGCAGACCTCGCGGTAGGGATGCGGCCGCCGTCCTCCGTGTGGATCTGGCGGAAGGAGACCGCGTGGCTCTCGGTCGCGTTCACCAGCTTGACGGGGATGCTGACCAGGCCGAAGGAGATGGCGCCGTTCCAGATGGATCGCACGTGCAGCACCCTTTCCCGCTCGGCCGACCCGCCGCGTGACCGTCGGGCGATTTGCTACGTGTTTCGTGAGATTCTCATGGTATGGCGCCTATCACAGAGGTGGAGGGGCGACGGGTCGCCCTCAGCAACCTGGACAAGGTGCTGTATCCCGCGACCGGCCTCACCAAGGGCGAGCTGCTGCACTACTACGCGACGACCGCCGAGGTGCTGCTGCCGCACCTGCGGGACCGGCCGGTGTCCTTCCTGCGGTACCGGACGGTCCGGACGGCCAGGTGTTCTTCACCGAACGTGCCGTTGGGTACGCCCGACTGGGTCACCACGGCCGAGGTGCCCCGGTCGGAGGAGCCGACGCGGATGGTGCTGGTGCAGGACCTGGCGTCCCTGATGCTGGGCGGCGAACCCGGTGACCGAGTTCCACACGCACCAGTGGACGCGGACCATCGACGAGGCCGACCGGCTGGTGTTCGACCTCGACCTCGGACCGCCCGCGACCGTCGTGCACCGCTGCGAGGTCGCGCCGTGGTTGCGGGAGCGGCTGGCGGCGGACGGGATCGAGGCACGTACGCCAAGACGTCCGGGGCGAAGGGCTGCATCTGCTGGCGGGGGTGCGGGGGTCGTCGTCGGAGCGGGTGTCGGAGTACGCGAAGACGCTGGCCATGGAGGCGGAGAGGGCCCTGCCGCGCTGGTGGTGCACCGGATGACGCGCGTCTGCGGCCGGGGAAGGGTGTTCGTCGACTGGAGCCAGAACGCGGCCCGCAAGACCACGGCCGCTCCGTACACGATGCGGGCCCCGGTCCGTACCGGCGGTCTCCACGCCGGTGACCTGGGACGAGGTGGCCGGTGCCGGCGGGCGGGAGCAGTTCGTCTCTCCGGGCTGAGGACGTCGGTCCGCGGGTGCGGGACTGCGGCGACGCTTCTGGCGCCGCTGTTCGAGCGGCGGCGGGCGGCGGCCCTGCCCTGACGCGCGACGGCACCTGACGCGGGCCCAGGTGGCGCGGTCCCGGGCCATGGCGTGCAGGGCTTCCACGTCCGCCGTTTCAGCATCCCGCCCAGGGTGGGGCCAGGCCCGGCAGCTCCGCGTCCGTGAGCACGCGGACCGAGCGGGGCGGGGCGGTGACGGTCACGTTCGCCGGGTCGACGAGGACGAGGACGGGGTGCACCTCGGCCGTCAGGGCGTAGGAGGCCGGTCGGCGTCGGCGCGGACCCGGGCGCAGCAGGGGAAGCGGTTCGCGGCAGCGCCCAGGCGCCACCAGGGGGTCGGTGATGTGCACCCGCCGCCTGCGGGCGGCGCAACACGTGGAGGGCGAAGAGACCGCCGGGGCTGATCACCAGGTGGTGGACGCGGTCCGCCGCCGGGCAGCGGACGGGAGTGCAGGGTGTGCCAGCCGGCGCCGTCGAGGCGGTCGAGGGCCGCCCCCGCCGACTGCTCGGCCGCCAGCGCCCGGCGCCGCGGGTCGGCCCGCAGCCGGTGCGCCGGGCCGGGGTCGCGTTCCAGGGCGACCAGGAGCGCCTCGCCGGGCCGGCTGGGGGCGAGGTCGTCTGTCTGCCCCCCCCCCCCCCCCCCCCCCTCTCTCTCTCTCTCTTTTTTTTTTTTTTTTTTTTTTTTTTTTTTTTTTTTTTTTTTTTTTTTTTTTTTTTTTTGGGTGGAGGGAGAGCCGGGCCAGCTCGGCGGGGGTCGGGACCGGGGGCGGGGCCGACCGTGACCGGGCCGGTGGAGGAAGGAACCCAGCGCTTCGAGGACCTCGTCCTCGCGGTCGTCGCTCAGCAGGTTCACCCGGGCCGCCTCACGGTCATACCAGGGCGACGCGTTCGCCGCCGTCCGGGGAGCAGACGTACAGCCGTTCCTGACCGTGCCGCCAGGTCGGTATGACGCGCAGTCCGTTCATGCACCATCACCCCACGACCATGGGAACAGGCGGGGTGCTGCGGGGGCAAGAACCCGGTTACCTTTGGGAGGAGTTGGGCAGGCCCTCGGGCGGGATGGGGAGGCACCGTTGCGTACCCGTGGGAAGGGATCGGACGTTCCGGCTCCGGGCAGGCCGTGGGGCGAGATCGTGCCGGGCCTGTGGATGGGCGGGCCGAGTTCCAGGGGCCGGTCGGCAGGCGGGGAGTCAGCCGTCGTCCGGGACGAGTTCGATCTGGTGCAGACCCTGCTGCGGCTGCCCGGACACGGGCCGGACGAGGGTGTCGAGCACCACGAGCGGCCGATCCCCGACGGCCCCCTCGACGGGACGCAGCTCGCGGGTGTGATCCGGCTGGCGGAGGCCGCGGGCGAGGCGCTGGACGAGGGGCCGCAAGGTCCTGGTCCGCTGCTACCACGGGTACAACCGCTCCGGTCTCCGTCGTCGCCCACACGCTGATGCGCCGGGGCGGCACCGCCGAGGAGGCGGTCCGGCTGATCCGGTCCCGGCGCTCGCCGTGGGCGCTACACAACGACCTGTTCGTGGAGTACCTGCGGGCCGGCCTGGTCACCGCGCGGCTGCTGGAGGAGCTCGCCGAGTAGCCCGGCACGCCTCCACGCACACAAAATGGACTTCCGTCCGAATAAGGTGTGCCGGATCACCGATGCCGATCACCTGACGACCGAAACCCAGGAGTGCAGTGCTCCCGAGCCGCCGCGGGCACCCCGCCCGCGTCCCCGCCGCCCTCGCGCTGCTCCTGGCGACCGCGGCAGCCGGGGCGCTGACCGCCTGCGGTGACTCGGGCGGGCTGCGGAGCGCGGGCGCGACACCTCGCCGCGCAGAGCCCGGCCCGGCTCTGGCCCGACCTGACGCCGGCGGCGAGTCCGGCCTACGACATCGGCGAGGTGGACAACGAGGTCGTCAAGGGGCGTCGCCGTGCCCGGCGGCGACATCCGCAGGCCGACCCGGTGGCCGCCGTACGGGCCGAGATCACCGCGCACCCGGACGACTACGAGGGCGACAAGGCGCCGTACCGCGAGACGGCCCGCCGGATGGCGGACTGCGGCCTCGGACGGTGAGCGCGGCCGGTGCCCGGTGCTCAGGCCGTACTACCGCGACCTGACCGGCGACGGACACCCCGAGATGACCCTGGGCTTCCGGCTGCTGCCCGAGAAACTGACCGCCGTGCGCCGTCTACACGGTCGAGAAGGACCGGCTCGTGCGGGTCATGTCCTACGACGACGCGGTGAGCGCGGTCGAGCTGGCCGGGCGGACAGTGATCGTCCGGTCGCCCTCGGAGGTCGCGGGCTACGAGTACCGGCTCCAGTGGACGTGGGACCCCGACCAGCGGGCCATGCTCCTCACGAGCGACGAGATGCTGCGCACGGACGACGGCGGAAAGCACACGAAGCGTCCGGCCGCCTCACCGTCCCCGTCGGCGTCCCGGTCTTCGTCGGCGTCCCCGTCCCCGTCGGCGAGCGCCCGGTGAGGCTCGCCCTCCCCCGGGTGGACCGGCCCGCTCGCGGTGAAGGCCGCCGTCTTCATCACCGTGATGTGCTGCGCCCTCGCCGCCCTGCTCGGCGTCCTGGTGCACGTCTCGGTCACCAACCAGACCGTGGGCCAGGCCCGCGACGTCGCCCTGTCCCGGCTGGGGAGGCGACGGAGGCGTACGAGGCCGGGGACCCGCTGCGGCGGGGCGCCGGCGTCGATCCGCCGGGGCTGCCGGAGCGGCTGCGGGAGCTGGCCGCCTCCGGGCCGGCGCGCGGCACCATGGTCGCCGAGCACGACGGGCGCCCCACGATGTGGGCGGCGGGCCCCGCCGACGGCGGCCGGGCGCTCGCGGTGCGGGTCGACCACTCCCAGGGCGAGCGCACCATCGACGGCCTGGACGGCGCGATCGTATGGTCGTCGGCGCTGGCGATCGGGGCGACGCTGCTGGTGGGCGCGTTCGCGGTGACGCCGGGTGACGCGGCGGCTGCACGCGACGGCGCGGGTGGCACGGCGGATCAGCGCGGGCGACCTGGACGCGCGGGTCGGCGATCCCCGTGCGCAGGATCCGACGCGCCCGCAGGACGAGGTGGCCTCGGTCGCCGCCGCGCTGGACTCGATGGCGTCGTCGCTGCAGCGGCAAGCTGCTCGCCGAGCAGCGGTTCACCGCGGACGTGGCGCACGAGCTGCGCACCCCGCTCACCGGACTCCACGCGGCGGCCGAGCTGCTGCCGCCGGGCCGCCCGACCGAGCTGGTGCGGGACCGGGTGGCCGCCCTGCGCACGCTCACCGAGGACCTGCTGGAGATCTCCCGGCTGGAGAGCGGACGGGAGCGCTGGAGGTGGACCCGGAGGCGCTGGGCGCGCTGGCCGGGCGGGTCGTCCGGGGCTCCGGCACCGACACGCGGGTCGACCTCGTACGGGACACGCGGGTGGAGACCGACCGGCGGCGCCTGGAGCGGGTGCTCGGCAACCTGGTCGCGAACGCGCACCGGCACGGGCGGGCGCCGGTGGTGCTGACCGTCGACGGGCCGGTGATCACCGTACGGGACCACGGGGACGGCTATCCGGAGTACCTCCTGGCCCACGGACCGCAGCGGTTCCGCACCGAGGGCGGGACGAAGGGGCACGGCCTCGGGCTGACGATCGCCCTGGGGCAGGCGGAGGTGCTCGGCGCGCGGCTGGAGTTCACGAACCCGCCGGGCGGCGGGGGCGCTGGCGACCCTGACCCTGCCCTCAGCAGCCCTGACGGGCCCCCGGGCGGCGCGGGCGGTTCCCCGATGGCTCAGTGCGGCGGGCGGTCCCGAACCGGGCGCTCCTAATGTGGCGGTTAGTCACCTGAAGACCCGTTCGCTCCCGGGAGGTACTCCCATGTCCCTGCTGTCCGCACACTCCAGGCGCTCACCACTCCTGCGCGGCCTCGCCACCGCCGTCGCCGCCGGCGCGCTCGCCACGGCCGTCGCCGTCACGCCCGCCGTCGCGAACGACGAATGGGACGGCGGGGGCTCGGGTTCCGGCAGCGCCGCCCTCGGCCCGTCCGGGGGCAACGGCGGCGGGAACGGCGGCCGCCAGGAGCAGGGCAGCTACCGGGGCGTCGTCACCGCCGACCGGCTCGCCCTGCGCACCTCACCGACGCGCGGCGGAGAGGTCATCCGGTACGCCCGCCGGGGCGAGACCGTCCACATCTACTGCAAGACCCCCGGCGACAAGGTGCAGGGCAACCCCCTCTGGTACCTCCTCTGACGGACGGCACCTGGGCCTGGGGCCCGGCCCGCTACATCGACAACATCGGCCCCGCGCCGCGCTGGTGCTGATGTTGGACGACTCACACACCACATCATTTAGGTAAGTTCCGGACATGACCAAGGCCGGAACCGGAACCGGAATCACCGTGGCACAGGCGGACGCGCCCGCTCCCGTCACCCGTCTCCCCCGGCGCCGTGGCATCGAACTCACGCTGATCCTCATGGCCGTCCTGCTGTCGGTGTTCGGCTACTGCAACGTCGGTCTCGCCCAGCACGGCACCCTCCCGCCCGGCGCCGCCGGTTACGGCCGCCGGGCTCGGCGTGCTCGCGCTCCTCGCCCATCTGGCGGTACGGCTGGCTGCGCCCCCTGGGCCGACCCGCTCCTGCTGCCCATCGGGGTGCTGCTCAACGGCCTCGGCCTGGTCCTGATCTACCGGCTCGACCTGGAGACGCCGGGCGACCGGGCGGCCCCCACCCAGCTGGTGTGGTCGACGCTGGGCGTCGGACTGTTCATCGTGGTCGTCCTGCTCCTGCGCGACCACCGCGTGCTCCAGCGCTACGCCTACGTCTGCGTCGCCGCCGCTCTGGTCCTGCTCACCGTGCCGATCTTCTTCCCGGCCGTGAACGGCGCCCGCATCTGGATCCGGATCGAGGGCTTCTCCATCCAGCCCGGCGAGTTCGCCAAGGTGCTCCTCGCCGTGTTCTTCGCCGCCTACCTGGCCGCCAACCGCAGCGCGCTGGCGTACGCGGGCCGCCGCGTGTGGCGCCTCCAGCTCCCCACCGGCCGCGTCCTCGGCCCGATCGTGGCGGTGTGGCTGGTCAGCGTCGGCGTCCTGGTCCTGGAGCGCGACCTCGGCACCTCGCTGCTGTTCTTCGGCCTGTTCGTGGTCCTGCTCTACGTCGCCACCGGCCGCACCGGCTGGATCGCCGTCGGCCTGCTGCTGGCCTCGCTGGGCGCGGTCGCCGTGGGCTGGCTGGAACCGCACGTGCACAGCAGGGTGGAGGACTGGCTGCATCCCTTCGCGTCGATCGAGGCGGGCCAGGGGCCCAACCAGCTGGCCCAGTCGCTGTTCGCCTTCGCGGCGGGCGGGGTGACCGGCACGGGCCTCGGGCTCAGCCACTCGATCCTGATCGGATTCGCCGTCAAGTCCGACTTCATCCTGGCGACCGCGGGCGAGGAGCTGGGCTTCCTCGGTCTGACCGCGATCTTCCTGCTCTACGCGCTGCTGGTGGAGCGCGGCTGGCCGGGCGGGGCTCGGCGCGCGCGACCCCTTCGGCCGGCTGCTCGCGGTCGGCCTCTCCTCGATCGTGGCGCTCCAGGTGTTCGTCATCGCGGGCGGGGTGACCGGGCTGATCCCGCTGACCGGCATGGCGATGCCGTTCCTGGCCCAGGGCGGCTCCTCGGTCGTCACCAACTGGGCCATCGTCGCGCTGCTGATCCGGGTCAGCCACGCGGCCCTAGCCAGGCCGGACAGGCCGGTCCGGCCGACGGGCGGGGTGGCGCCGTGAGAGCGGAGCGGCTCCGGTGACCCGGCACATCCAGCACGCCGCCGCCTTCTGCGCCCTGCTGCTGGTCGCCCTGCTGGTGAACGCCGCCCGGGTGCAGATCGTCCAGGCCCCGGAGTACGACGACAACCCGGCCAACCGCCGTCCGGACATCGCCCGCTACCAGCAGCCGCTGGGCGGCGACATCCTGGTCGGCGGCGAGCCGGTCACCGGCTCCCGGGACACCGGCGAGCATCTGCGTTTCGAACGGACGTACCAGGCAGGTCCGTTGTACGCACGCGATCAAACCGGCTTCGCCTCGCAGGCGCACGGGACGAGCCTGCTGGAGCACGCCGAGGACGGACTGCTCTCCGGCGCGGACCCGATGCTCCGCGCCGCTTCCCCTCTGGAACGACGTCACGGGGGCCCAGAACCCGGGCGGGGACGTGGTGACGACGATCGACGGGGACGCGCAGCGGCGGCGTTCGAGGGCTCGGCCGGCACAAAAGGGGCGGTGGCGGCCGTCGAACCGTCGACCGGCCGGATCCTGGCGCTGGTCTCCACGCCGTCGTACGACCCCCCAGCTGCTCTCCGGGAACAGCACGGCCGCCACCCGGACCTGGGACCGGCTGAACGGCGACCCGGACAAGCCGATGCTGAACCGGGCCGTGCGCCGGACCTACCGCCGGGTTCCACCTTCAAGGTGGTCACCACGGCGGCGGCCCTGGACGCGGGCGTGATCCGGGACCTCGACGCGCCGACCCGCTCGCCCGACCCGTACACCCTCCCCGGCACCCGGACCCGGCTGACGAACGCGGCCGACGGCTGCCGGGACGCCTCACTGCGGGAGGCGTTCGAGTGGTCCTGCAACACGGTGTTCGCCAAGCTCGGCGTGGACGTGGGCGTGCGGGACATGGCGGCCACGGCGGAGGCCTTCGGCTTCAACGACGCCGGACTGCGGATCCCCTTCGCCGTCTCGCGCAGCACCTTCGACGCCTCGGTGGACCGGGCGCAGCTGGGGCTGTCATCGATCGGGCAGTACAACACGCGGGCGACTCCGCTGCAGATGGCGATGGTGGCGGCGGCGGTGGCCAACGGCGGCCAGGTGCGCTCGCCGTACCTGGTGGAACGGACGATGCGGGCGGGCGGCAGCCTGGTGGCGACCGCCGGTTCGCGGCCCACCCGGGAGGCGATGCGCCCCTCGACGGCGGCGCGGCTCGAGGAGCTGATGACCGGCGTAGTGGAGAAGGGCACCGGCGCGAACGCCGCGATCCGCGGCGCCACCGTCGGCGGCAAGACCGGCACCGCCCAGCACGGCGTCGGCAACTCCGGCACGCCGTACGCCTGGTTCGTCTCCTGGGCGCAGGGCGACGGCGACCTGGAGCCGAAGGTCGCGGTCGCGGTGGTGGTGGAGGGTTCGGCGGCGGACCGCGAGGACATCAGCGGGGGCGGCATGGCGGCGCCGATCGCGCGGGCGGTGATGGAGGCGGTGCTCGAGTCCTGAGACGGGGGTACCGAGGCGCAGACGGCCCGACCTAACGTTCGGTACATGACTGACGCCGCGTACGAACTCGCCCAGGTCAACATCGCCCGCCTCAAGGCCCCGCTGGACTCACCGCAGTTGAAGGACTTCGTCGACGCGCTCGACCCGGTGAACTGCCGCGGCGGACGCCGCCGGGGGTTCGTGATGGCGGCTCCAGGACGACTCGAGCAACGCGACGGACGTGCCCTTCTTCGGCGACGACTCGGCTCATCGTCAACCTGACGGTCGTGGCGGGACGCGGACGCCCTGACGGCGTTCATGTACCAGGGGCGGCACCGGGAGATGCTGGCGCGACGCAGGGAGGTGGTTCGAGCACCTCGCGGAGGCGGTCACCACCCTGTGGTGGATCCCGGCGGGGGCACCGGCCGACGGTCGCGGAGGCGGGTCGCGGCTGCTGCACCTGCGGGCGCACGGGCCCACGCCGTACGCGTTCACGCTGCGGACGTCGTTCCCGGCGGGGGCGTCGACGCCGGTGGTGGGCGACGTGCCGGAGGGGCTGGGCTGCTCGGCCTAGGAACCTGAGCGCCTCTCACTTCTTTACTCGCGGTCAACAAGTCGTGCGCAGGGGATTGACGAGCTTACTGACACGCAGTCTCATAAGACGAAGCGAATGAGAGTAACCGCGGGTAACTCGAACCGTACGACGAGGTGGGACAGCCATGACGACCCTGACGGAAGCCGACGCGCTCGAGGGCCTGCGCGACGCGCTCGGGCTGCTCAAGGACCGGGAGCAGGTGGCCGAACGGCTGCTCGACTCTTCCGCCAAGCACTCCTTCGACCCGGACAAGGGGCTGGACTGGGACGCGCCCTTCGAGGACGGCAAGTGGTTCTGGCCGCCGGAGCTGGTGTCGCTGTACGACACCCCGATGTGGAAGCGGATGAGCGAGGAGCAGCGCATCGTGCTCTCCCAGCACGAGGCCGCCGCGCTCGCCTCCCTCGGCATCTGGTTCGAGCTGATCCTCATGCAGCTGCTGGTGCGGCACATCTACGACAAGGCGGCGACGAGCGCGCACGTGCGCTACGCGCTGACCGAGATCGAGGACAGTGCCGGCACTCGAAGATGTTCGCCCGGCTGATATCCGGCGGCGAGACGCCGTGGTACCCGGTGAGCCCGGTCCACCAGCACCTGGGGCGCCTGTTCAAGACGATCTCCACCACGCCCGGCTCGTTCACCGCCACGCTGCTCGGCGAGGAGGTGCTGGACTGGATGCAGCGGCTGACCTTCCCCCGACGAGCGGGTCCAGCCGCTGATCCGGGGCGTCACGCGCATCCACGTCGTGGAGGAGGCCCGCCACGTGCGGTACGCCCGTAAGGAGCTGCGCCGCCAGATGGTGACGGCGCCGAAGTGGTCGCAGGAGTTCACCCGGATCACCTCCGGCGAGTTCGCCCGCGTCTTCTCCATCGCCTTCATCAACCCCGAGGTCTACACGAACGTCGGCCTGGACAAGCGCGAGGCCCTGGCGCAGGTCAAGGCCAGCGGGCACCACAAGGGAGATCATGCGGACCGGCGCAGCGCCTCACCGACTTCCTGGACGACATCGGGGTGCTGCGCGGGGTCGGACGGAAGCTGTGGAGGTCGTCGGGGCTGCTGGCGTAGTCGGACGGCTCCGGTCCGCTCGCGTAGGAGGTCGCGGGGGTGTGCGGGTTACGCTGCGGTTCATGACCCCGCAGGCCTCCACCCCCGCCTACCGCCGGCTCAGCGTCGAGGAGCGCCGCGTCCAGTTGCTCGACGCGGCGCTCGCCCTCTTCGCGCACCGGCCGCCGGAGGAGGTCTCCCTGGACGACGTCGCGGAGCAGGCCGGGGTCTCGCGGCCGCTGGTGTACCGGTACTTCCCCGGCGGCAAGCAGCAGCTGTACGAGGCCGCGCTCAGGTCCGCCGCCGACGAGCTGCGGCTCTGCTTCGACGAGCCCCGCGAGGGCCGCTGCTGGCCCGGCTCTCCGCGCCCCTGGACCGCTACCTCACCTTCGTCGACCAGCACGACACCGGCTTCAGCGCCCTGCTGCGCGGCGGCAGCGTGGCGGAGACCTCCCGAACCTCCTCCATCGTGGACGGCGTGCGCCGGGCCGCCGCCGACCACATCATGAGCCACCTGGACGTCGCCGAGCCCCGGCCCGCGGCTGCGGATGACCGTCCGGATGTGGATCACCGGTGGAGGCGGCCTCGCTGATCTGGCTGGACGAGGGCAAGCAGCCGCCCGTCGACGAGCTGCAGGACTGGCTCGTGGAGCAGTTCCTCGCCGTGCTGACCGTCACCGCCCGCCGCGACCCGCAGACACGCGGCGCTGGTCGAGGGCGCTGGCGGCGGACATCTGACACCGGTGCGCGGATCACTGACACTGGTGCCGTGAAGAGCAAAAGAGACCCCCTTCGAGGGCGGCCCGATGGACGGGCGGGTGCTGCCCGTGCTGGTCGGCATGACCGGGCACCCGCCGAAGACGTACCGCATCCCCCGTGCCGGACCCGGACGGCGGCTCGCCCACCGTGCTCGTGTACCGCAGGGTGCCCAGGGACGCCCGGGGCGGGCTGCGCTTCGCCCGCTGGAGTACGCGTATGCCCCGAGGGGAGAAGGGCGCGGGCCGGAAGTGGCCCTGGTCCAAACCGGACGCCGGACCGGACGTCGGGCCGGACGCCAGGCCGGACGCCGCCGCATCCAGACGCCACGCCGGGTGGCAAACCGGACGACGCCCACAGGTGAGCCCCGTTGCGCCGAACCGCGCACACTCGGCGCGCGCGCCCGAGGAACACGTCACATGCTCACCGTGCGGAGCGGACCCGCCGCCCGCGACGGAGGTGATGACGTGTCAGGAAGGCTTCTGCGTCTGGTGTGTACGGCGGCGGTGGCGGCCGGGATCGTCCTCGCGCCCGTGCCCGCCGCCGGCGGCGAACCGAGCCCGGCACCGGCGGTGGCCGGTCCCTGGCCGAGCTGCTGACGGACCTTCAGCGGCTGTACCAAAAGGCGGAGAAGGCCACCGAGGACCTTCAACGGCACCGAGGAGCGGCTGAAGGAGCAGCGTGCCGAGGTGAAGCGGCTGGACGCCGAGCTGGCCCGGACCCGGCTTTCCTGAACGACAGCCGCGGCGCGGCCGGACGGCTGGCCCGGCAGCAGTACCGCGCCAGCGGCGACCTCTCCCCTATCTGCGGCTGCTGCTGGCGCGCGACCCGCGGCACGCCCTCGACCAGGGGCACGTGATCGGGCAGCTGGCACGGGAGCGGGCCGACACGGTGGGCCGCCTGACCGGCGTCGAGAAGAAGGCCGACGAACTGGCGGGGCGGGCGCGCGCGGCCCTGGACGAGCAGGCCGCCCTCGCGAAGCGGCAGGAGGAGGAGCGGGACGACGTGCGCGAGCGGCTGCACGCCGTCGAGGAGCTCCTCGCCTCGCTCACCCCCGAGGAGCTGGCCGCGCTGGCGGAGTTCGAGAAGAGCGGGATCGCCGAGCAGCAGGAGCGGTTCATGGCGTCCGGCGCGCTCGGCGACGACGCCAAGCCCTCCGCCGAGGGCGACCGCGCGGTGCGCTTCGCGGTGGAGCAACTCGGGAAGCCGTACGAATGGGGCGCGGAGGGCCCCGCGTCGTACGACTGCTCGGGCCTGACCTCCGTGGCCTGGGACCGGGCCGGAACACCGATCCCGAGGACCAGCCAGGAGCAGTGGGCGCGGCTGGACCACGTCCCGCTGGGCGAGCTGCGCCCCGGTGACCTGGTCGTGTACTTCCCCGAAGCCACCCATGTGGCGATGTACCTCGGCGACGGAATGGTCGTCCAGGCACCACGCCCCGGCGCCGAGGTCAAGGTGTCGCCGATCGCGGCCAACCCGGTCCTGGGCGCCGTACGGCCCGACCCCCGGTGGGGAGCCGCTGCGGCGGTACACGCCGCCGAGGCTCCCCGAGGGGGCGGCGGACGGGTCCGACGAGGGGTACGCCGCCGCCTACGCGCCCGACGCGCCCGAGACCTCCATCAGGTAGCCCTCGGTCTTCGCGGGGTCGTAGAAGAAGTTCTCGAAGTCGGCCGGGTCGTTAAAGCCGTTGGCGAAGCGGTCGGCGACGGGCTGGAGCTGCCCGGCGGCGCCGATCAGGTTGAGGATGTGCTCCGGCGGCGGGGCGAGCATGGCGTTCGTCCACTTGGTGACGTGCTGGGCGGTCTCCCAGTAGCGGTCGAAGGTCCTGCTGCATCCAGGCCTCGTCGAACTCCTTCTCCCCCCTGCTCCAGGATGGAGGCGAGGTAGGAGGCGGCGCACTTGGAGGCGGAGTTGGAGCCCTGGCCGGTGATCGGGTCGTTGGCGACGACCACGTCGGCCACGCCGAGGACCAGGCCGCCGCTGGGCAGGCGGCCGATCGGGTTGCGGACGGTGGGGGCGTAGCGGCCGGCGAGCGTGCCGCCGGCGTCGGTCAGTTCGACCTTGGTGGCCCGCGCGTACTCCCAGGGAGGAACTTCTCCATGAGTTCCAGGGTCAGGGAGAGGTGCTCCGAGGGGTCCTTGACGTCCTTGAAGGCGTCCAGCGGGCCGCCGGGTATGCCCTCCCAGAACAGGATGTCGGCGCGGCCCGAGGTGGTGAAGGTCGGCATGATGAACATCTCGCCGACGCCCGGGACCAGGTTGCAGCGGACGGCCTCCGTCTCCGGGGTGCTCCGGGCGCGGGCCCATCCCGTGGACATAGGCGACGGCGAGGGGCGCGCTGCGGCTCGCTGTACGGGGACCTCTCCGGATCGCGGCCGAACATCTGGACCAGCTCGCCCTTGCCCGCCGAGACGAGGACGAGGTCGTAGGCGCGGGAGAAGTAGTCCAGGTCGCCGACGGCCGCGCCGTGGATGACCAGCTGGCCGCCGCGCTGGGCGAAGGTCTCCATCCAGCCGGCCATCTTCACCCGCTGGTCGACCGACTGCGCGATGCCGTCGAGGCGCCCCAGCCAGTCGATCGCGCGCTGCGAGGGGCCCGGGTCGAAGGAGCCGGGGCCGCCACCGAGACGCCGAGTCCTCGATCTTCGGGGCCTGGGACTCCCAGAAGTTCAGCTGGAGGTCGCGCTCCGTGCTGGAGTGCCGTGTGGAACATGCACTGCGTCGACATGACCCGGCCCGTGCGGATCTCGTCCGCGGTCCGGTTGGACATCAGGGTGACCTCGTAGCCGTGCGACTGGAGGCCGAGGGCGAGCTGGAGACCGGACTGGCCGGCTCCGACGACGAGTATCTTCCGCATGCGGGGACGCTCCTAAAGGACTACTACTCGGGGGTTTCGTCGAGCGCGTGGCCCACGAGGGACAAGAGGGTCTCGATGGCCGAGATCCGGCGGCGCGCATCCATGATCATTACAGGTATGTGCGCGGGGATCGTCAACGCCTCCCGCATCGTCCTCCGCCTCGAACAGCTCGCTGCCGTCGAAGTGGTTCACGGCGACGACGTACGGCAGTCCGCAGCTCTCGAAGTAGTCCAGCGCCGGGAAGCAGTCCTTCAGGCGGCGGGTGTCGGCCGGCACGACGGCGCCGATCGCGCCGCGCACCAGGTCGTCCCACATGAACCAGAACCGCTGCTGGCCCGGCGTGCCGAACAGGTAGAGCACCAGGTCGTCGTCGAGCGTGATGCGGCCGAAGTCCATGGCCACGGTGGTGGTGAGCTTGCCCGGGGTGGCGGTGAGGTCGTCGGTCTCCTCGCTCGCCTCGGTCATCAGCGCCTCGGTCTGCAGGGGCGTGATCTCCGAGACGGCGGTGACCAGCGTGGTCTTGCCGACACCGAAACCGCCCGCCACCACGATCTTCGTGGCGATCGGCGCGCGGGTGCGGTCCGTCTGCCAGGGCAGCATGGGCTCGTCGGGGTCGACGAGGTGGGGAGACGCCGTAGGCGGCGGCGTCAGAGACGACGGAGTCCACTGAGCACCCTTTCGAGCAGAGCGCGGTCCGGGCGGCCCGTGCCGTGGCCGGTCCCGGTGCCGTACACACGGATCTTTCCCTGGTCCGCCAGGTCGCTGAGGAGCACGCGGACCACGCCGAGCGGCATCTTCAGCAGCGCGGCGATCTCGGCCACCGTACGCATACGGCGGCACAGTTCGACGATGGCCCGCATCTCCGGCATCACGCGGGAGGTGAGGGAACCGTTCGTCAGTTCCTTGCGCTCCTCGGCGGCTTCCAGCGCGGTGGTGCCGGCCGTGGCGCCGACGAACGTCTCCAGAGCAGGACGTGGCCGAAGCGGGTGCGGCCGCCGGTGAGCTGAGGGGGCGTACGCGGGCCGGCTTGCGGCTCGGCGCCGCGTACGGGGAGGTTCTTCGGGGCTTCCTGGGGCTGCTGCTCATCGGGTACTCCCGCAGAGGTCGACTCGACTCCAGGATTTCCGCAGCTCGCTACGGAGTTCGGGGGTCAGGATTACGGCCGGCGCGGCGGACGAAGAGCGCCATGTGGTAGGCGATGACACTGGTGTCGGCGTCCGGGCGAGCCGTGCACGCCGAGCAGCGAGCCGTCGCTGATCGACATCACGAACAGGCTGCCCCCGTCCATGGCGACCTTCGTCGCGCTTCACGTTGCCGAAGTCCATCTGCCGGCGCGGCGACGGTGAGGCTGGCGATGCCGGAGACGACGGTGGCGAGGTCGGCGGCGGAACCGCGCGGGCGCGTAGGCGGCGCACGGCCTGGGCCTTCGCGGGCCGCGGCGATGCGGTCCTGGTCGGAGGAGAGCAGCAGCAGGCCGTCGGAGGAGACCACCGCGACCGAGAGAGGATGCCGGGCACCCCTCGATCAGGTTGGTCAGCAGCCAGTGCAGCACTGCGGCTCACTGCTGAGTCCGTGAAGGTACTGGGCGCGGTCACCGACTTAGCCTCCTCGACAGTGCCCCCGTGGCTTCTTCGGTGGTCCTCGCGTTGCGGCGGGGCCGGCGCCCCGGCCCGACCGGTCCGGTTCGGCGATCTCCGCCTCGACGTCGCGGCGACCGGCCTCCGCCCCCCGGCGGAATCCTCCCAGGCGGCGGCGGAGCAGCGTCCGCGTCGACGGAACCCGCGGTAAGGGGCGAAGCCGCCGTGGAGCTGCCGCGGGTGTGCTGAGCTTCGGGGTCCGCTTGGGCAGGCCCTTCTCGGGTGACGGGCTCGGTGGTTCCCGGCCGGGCCCGGTGGTCTCGGTGCTCCCGGTCCCGATGGTCTCGCCGGCCTCGGTGGTCCCGGATGTTCCGGGGCGTCCTCGGCCCGCGCGGTGTTCTTGTCCGGGGTGCGGTCGTGGGCGTCGGGGCCGATGGCGTACAATGGCCGCCTGGAGCGCTGTCCGGGAAGCTCGGGCGCGGTGGGGCTCCTGGGGGCCGGCTCCGTGTGGACTCCTCCGGTGCCCGCGCCTGCGCCTGTGCCGGCAGCAGGAGGGCCATCGTGGCGTCGTCGGGGAGGTCGCGGCCGGGCGGGGCGACTTCCGGTGGCCTCCCTGCCCGGGCGGACTCCGGGGCAACCTGGGTCCGACTCCGGGTCGTCTCCCCCGGGTCTGCTCGGTCTCCCCTCCGTCCCCTCTCCGACTCCGGTGCCGGCGCGCTGGCCGGCAGTGGAGCGGCCGGTGCGGGTGCGGGGCGCCGGGGCCGGTGCCGCCTCCAGCCCTCTCCTGCTCCCTCCGCCCCCGTCGGCCTCCGCGCGTCGTACGGGCCTGTTCCCGCGGAGGTGACCAGCGGGCTCCACGCCCCTCTCGCGTGCCCTCCTCCGCGCGGCCGTGCAGGACGCTGGAGCTAGCCTCCGCGTCGGCACCCGGCAGGGAGTAGGACCCCGTGCCGTCCGGACACGGGCACGCTCGGGGCGAGTGCGGCCGGCGGGGCCGCCGTGAGCAGGGCGTTCGGGAGGACCACGACGGCCGCGACACCGCCCTGCTTCTGCTCCCGCAGCCGCACGCGCGCCCCGTGCCGGCGGGCGAGAGCCGGGCCACGACGCACGTTGTGTTGACTGAGACCGTCCCCGCCCTCCTGGTCGTAGGGCGCCTCCGGGTCGAAGTCGGTGAGGCGGGCGTTGAGCCGCTGGAGCCGCTCTGGTGGCTATGCCGATGCCTTCGTCCTGGACGGAGAGCATCACCTCGCCGTTCTCCAGCAGCCAGCCGGAGACCTCGACGGGCAGGTCCTGCGGCGAGAAGGAGGTGGCGTTCTCCATCAGCTCCGCGAGCAGGTGGGAGAGGTCGTCGGCGGCGAACCCGGCCACGTGCGCGCGCGGCAGCGCGGCGATGCGGACGCAGCTCGTACCGCTCGATCTCACTGGACCGGCATGCTCCGGACCACGTCGGTGACCAGCGGCACCGGTCCGGGCGCTGTGCTGGACGTGCTCGGTGCCGGCGAGGACGTGGAGGTTCTCGCTGCGCCGGCGCATGACCGTGGCGAAGTGGTCGAGCTTGAACAGGGTGGGAGAGCCGGTCCGGGTCCTGCTCACGCTCCTCCAGGCTCTCGATGACCGCGGAGTTGCCGCTCGACCAGGCCGAGGGTGCGCAGCGCGAGGTTCACGAAGGTGGAGCCGATGCTCTTGCGCACCACCTCCAGCTGGGCGGCGGATCAGCGAGTTCGGCGCGCAGTCCCTCGCGGGCGTCGGCCAGTCCTCCTTGCCGCTGGCCGACGAGGTGCTTGCGGTCGGCCTCCAGCGGGTGCCGGACGCGCTCGGCGAGCGGCGGCGGCGTGCAAGGTGGCGTTACCTGGACTGGACGACCTGGGCGAACTCGTCGTTGCGGCTGGTGAAGGCGACGGGCTCTTCGGCCGCCTGGGTCCGTCGCGCTGGCCAGCCGGGCCGAGCCGCGGCGCAGCACCGAGAGCGGGCGCGTCAGGGTGCGGGCCATGGCGGTGGCGATGCCGACGGCCAGCAGGATCAGGGCGCCGAGAGCGGCGATCCGGACCCTCCAGCGCGGTGACGTCGTCGTCGCGCAGCAGCTTCTCCAGTGGGCCGTGGTGCGCTTCTCGTAGAGGGCGGACTCCCGGCGCCCCGCATGGCGCGTCGACGCGGGCGGAGAGCGCGGCGTCCAGCCTCTTCGTGCTGGTGCCGAGGTCGTCGTCGGAGAGCGTCGGCTCGTCCGTGAGACCGGCGAGGTACTTGTCGGCGGAGTTGACCTCCGGCCGGCGACCGTGGCGTCGAAGCTGCCCCGGGCGTAGCGCGCCTCGCGAAGTTGCGAGGGCGGCGTCCGAGCGTACCCGGGCTCGCCGCTGCGCGGCGGCGGCGAGTTCGTCGCGCTGCTTCGCGTCGGCGTCCGAGGACGTGGTCGTCTCGGTCGGCAGGCCCGTGGATCGGGTCGATGACGGTCTCGGTGCCGCTCGGCACGTTCAGCGCCGCGAGCAGCAAGACCGCGGGTGGCGGCAGCCTGCTGGACGGCGGTGTCCAGTTCGGCCAGGGCGTACGCGCCGGCACCGCGCGGGGCGGCATTTGCTCGGCCAGCTCCTCGGCGAGGGCGTGGAGTTCGGCGATCGCCTCCGAGTACGCGTCGTGCGCCTGGAGAGCGGTGCTCTTGCCGGTGAGCGCCGCTCGGCGCAGCGCGCCACGGCGTCGAGGTCCTCGCGCAGGGAGGCCGGCGTGTCGGTGTCGGCGCGCAGTTCCTCCACCTGCCGGTCGACGCGGGCGCTGCGCTGCTCGGAGGGCGCCTTGACTCGGGGCGACCGGCGGCGATGTACGGGGTGACCTCGTCCCGCTCGTCGGCGAGCGAGTGGGCGAGGGTCAGCGCGCCCTGGGTCTGCTCGGCGAGCGTCACCAGTTCCTGGGAGTCGTGCAGTTGCCCGGAGGCGGCCACGACCGACGGGGCTCCGGCCCCGGCGACGGCGGCGGCCACCACCGCCACGGCGGCGATGAGGCGGTTGCGTACGTGGGTCGGACGGCCCTTGCCGACGGGGCCTCCGGCGGCGCCGGGTGGAGGTGCCGGGTGCGCTCCGCGTCGCTCGGGCGGGGCCGTCTGCTTGCCTGTGCGACGAGGCCGCGTCTTCTGCACCGGTGCTCGCATTCCTGACTCGTGTACCCGTGGGCCCGGGTGCGCTCCGTCAACTGGCCGGTCGGCGCGTGCACCCTCCGCCACGCTCTGAGCTGCTCCTCGGCCGCCGACTGCGCATCGGACGGGGAGACCGCGTGAGCAGGGTAGGCACCCCACCGGATCCCGACCCTCCCAGTGCCGGTGGGCGGTGGGCGTGCATCATCCGACCCGCCACCCGAAGGAGTGAACCCCGGACGGGGAGTTGGGGAGCAAGTTCTCCCCGGCTCGTACGACGCGCTGGCGCGGCGCGCCGGTTGGACGTCTGCGACGGGCGGTGGCAATGTGCGCGCCGCCACGCGTTGCCGGAGTGCCGAATTCCACCCCAAATCAGGCGCCTGACCTGCACCCCTGCGTCGTTCCCGGGGAAGTTGCCAGCCTTTTGCGGATGCCGTGAAGAGGTCGTGCAGACTGGCTGGATGCGCACGGAACTGGTCTCGGAACCCGGCCTCGCCGACCACCCCAACGAGGACTTCGCGAGTGTCGGACTACCGGCCTCGGGACAGGGTGGTTCGCTCGTCGTGCTGGACGGCGTGACACCGCCCCGGAGTACGACGGGGTGTCTGCATTCCGTGCCCTGGTTCACCGCGCACCTCGGTGGCGCTCTGACCGAACTGACCGTTTCACTCCCGGAAATCCCCCTCGCCGAAGCCCTGTCCCGCGCCATCGCTCGTACCTCGGCGGCACACACGGAAACCTGTGACCTTTCTCACCCACGGACTCCGCAGGCAACCGTGGTCCTGGCCCGCTGGTCCCCCGCCGCCGTCGAGTACCTGGTCCCTGTCGGACTCGGCCCTGCTGGTGGAGGCCCCCGACGGCACGGTCACGGCGGTCCTGGACGACCGGCTGGCCCGGCTGCCCCGCTCGGCCCTCGCCACGGACGCGCTGGTCGACGCCAACCTCCGCAACAAGGAGGGCGGCTTCTTCACGGCCGCGGCCGACCCGGCGGTGGCGGCGCGGGCGGTGACGGGCGTGCTGCCGCGCGACGAGGTGCGGACGCTGGCGGCGCTGACGGACGGGGCGGCACGGTGGGTGGAGAGGTTCGGGGAGGGCGACTGGACGGACTGCCTCGCGCTGGTACGGAAGCAGGGCGCCCAGGCGTTGGTGGACCGGGTGCGGGAGCTGGAGCGGGCGGACGCTGCGGGGGCCCGGGCGTTCCTGGGGCGCGGCAAGGCGCACGACGACGCGACGGTGGTGTACGCGGAGCTGTGAACGCCGGGGACCGCGGACCTACTTCTCCATCCCCGGTTCAGTTGCCGCAGCAGCCGGGCCAGTTCCGTGACCTCGCGCGGGTCCCAGTCGGCGAGCCGTCCGGCGTACCGTGCGCGGCGCGCCTCCCGCACCCGGCTGACGCGCGACCGGCCCTCCGGGGTCAGGGTGATCAGCCAGGCGCGGCCGTCGGCGGGGTCGGGTTGCCGGGCGACGAGGCCGAGTTCCTCCAGCGCGCGCAGCTGACGGGACATCGTCGCCTTGCCGACGCCGATGTAGGCGGCCAGCTCCGTGGCCCGCTGCCCGCCGCACTCGCCGAGCCGGACGAGAAGGCCGTACGCGGACGACTCCAGGTCGGGGTGGACTTCGCGGGCCATCTCGCCCCGGTTCGCCCGCGCCCGCCGGAGCAGGACCGTCAACTCCCGCTCCAGCGCCAGGAACTCCGGTTGGTTCACACCACTGCCGGACGCGTCGAATTCGCCTCCGCGACCGTCGCCGTTCCCGTCTTCGCGCACGTCAGCCCCTGCCTCGATTTTTCCGGTCCTGAAAGTTTCCGCCACGGGCCGGCATCACCGCAGCTTGGCAAGTATTTCGCAGGCTTAGACCAACGGCAGCTTCCGGCCCCTCTTCCCACCCCCCGTTCTACGTGCGTAGCGTCTTCCCGAACCCCCTGAATGGCATGCCCACGCCACCCATGGGTTCTCCCCACTCGCGCATCCCCCACCGAGCACCACCGAGCCATCGGAGGCACGTCATGCTCGTGCACAGATCCGGATCGGCCCGCGGGCGGCGCTTCGCCGTCACCGGGATCCTGCTCGCCGCGTTCTCCCTGGTAGCCACCCTCCCCGCCCACGCGTCGTCGGCCGCCGACATCCCGCCGCGCGGTTCCGCCCACATGGGTATGGGCGTCCTGGAGCACGACGGGCGCCACGGCAACCCCGTTCCGGGCGACGCCACCCAGACGGAGGGCGTCGACGTCTCCAGCCACCAGGGCAACGTCGCCTGGTCGACCCTGTGGAACAGCGGGGTCAAGTGGGCCTACGTCAAGGCCACCGAGGGGACGTACTACACCAACCCCTACTTCGCCCAGCAGTACAACGGCTCGTACAACGTGTCGGCATGATCCGCGGCGCCTACCACTTCGCCACCCCGGACACGACGAGCGGCGCCGCGCAGGCCAACTACTTCGTCGACCACGGCGGCGGCTGGTCCCGCGACGGCAAGACGCTGCCGGGCGCGCTGGACATCGAGTGGAACCCGTACGGGGGCCACCTGCTACGGCAAGACGCAGAGCCAGATGGTCACCTGGATCCGTGACTTCCTGAACACCTACAAGGCGCGCACCGGCCGCGACGCCGTGATCTACACGGCCACCAGCTGGTGGACCCAGTGCACCGGCAACTACGGCGGCTTTCGCGGCGAACAACCCGCTGTGGATCGCCCGGTACGCCTCGACCGCGGGCACGCTGCCGGCCGGCTGGGGCTACTACACGATGTGGCAGTACACCTCGTCCGGGCCCACGGTCGGGGACCACAACAAGTTCAACGGGGCCCTGGACCGCGTCCGGGCGCTCGCGAACGGCTGACACACGGCGTACGGGAAGGCCCGGCCCTCTCAGGGGGCCGGGCCCGCACCTCATCCGGTCACCTCCGTCACGCCGCGACCGGAACCTCCGACCGCGCACCGTTCGTCGCCGGTGCGAGCGCCAGTTCCAGGACCTGTCGGACATCGGTGACGGCGTGGACGTCGAGCTTGTCCAGTACCTCCCGCCGGGACGTCGTCCAGGTCGGGCTCGTTGCGCTTGGGGATGATCACCGTGGTGACGCCCGCCCGGTGCGCCGCGAGCAGCTTCTGCTTGACCCCGCCGATCGGCAGCACCCGGCCGGTCAGCGAGACCTCGCCGGTCATCGCCACGTCCGTACGGACCAGCCGCCCGGAAAGCAGCGAGGCCAGCGCGGTGGTCATCGTGATGCCGGCGCTCGGGCCGTCCTTGGGGACCGCGCCCGCCGGGAAGTGGATATGCACGCCCCGGTCCTTCAGGTCGGCCACCGGCAGCTCCAGCTCGGCGCCGCGGGCTGCGCAGGAAACTCAACGCGATCTGCGCCGACTCCTTCATCACGTCGCCCAGCTGACCGGTCAGGGTCAGGTCCCGACGCGCCCGTCTCCGGGTCGGCCAGCGACGCCTCGACGTACAGGACGTCGCCGCCCGCGCCGGTCACCGCGAGGCCCGTGGCCACGCCGGGCACCGAGGTGCGCCGCTCGGCCGGGTCCTGGGCGGACTCGGGCACGTGGTGCGGCCGGCCGATGAGGGCGCGCAGGTCGCCGTCGGTGACGGTGAAGGGCAGCTTCCGTTCGCCCAGCTCGTGCTGGGCCGCCACCTGCGCAGCAGCCGGGCGATGGACCGCTCCAGGGTGCGCACGCCCGCCTCGCGGGTGTACTCGCCGGCCAGCTTGCGCAGCGCGCCCTCGTCGACCGTGACCTCGTCCGGGTCCAGGCCGGCCCGCTCCAGCTGGCGCGGGAGCAGGTGGTCGCGGGCGATGACGATCTTCTCGTCCTCGGTGTAGCCGTCGAGGCGGACCAGCTCCATGCGGTCGAGCAGGGCCTCCGGGATGGCTTCCAGGACGTTGGCCGTGGCGAGGAATACCACGTCGGACAGGTCCAGCTCGACCTCCAGGTAGTGGTCCCGGAAGGTGTGGTTCTGGGCCGGGTCGAGGACTTCGAGCAGCGCGGCGGCCGGGTCGCCCCGGAAGTCGGAGCCCACCTTGTCGATCTCGTCGAGGAGGACGACCGGGTTCATGGACCCGGCCTCCTTGACGGCGCGCACAATGCGTCCGGGCAGCGCGCCAACGTACGTACGCCGGTGGCCGCGGATCTCGGCCTCGTCGCGGACGCCGCCGAGGGCGACGCGGACGAACTTGCGGCCCATCGCGTGGGCGACGGATTCGCCGAGGCTGGTCTTGCCGACGCCGGGCGGGCCCACCAGGGCCAGTACGGCACCGCCGCGCCGGCCTCCGACGACGCCGAGGCCCCGGTCGCCGCGCCGCTTGCGCACCGCCAGGTACTCGGTGATCCGCTCCTTGACGTCGTCCAGGCCCGCGTGTTCGTCGTCGAGGACGGCCCGGGCGCCCTGGATGTCGTAGGCGTCCTCGGTGCGGACGTTCCACGGCAGTTCGAGGACGGTGTCGAGCCAGGTGCGGATCCAGGAGCCCTCGGCGACTGGTCGGAGGACCGCTCCAGCTTGTCGACCTCCTTGAGGGCGGCCTCGCGCACCTTCTCCGGGCAGGTCGGCGGCCTCGACGCGGGCGCGGTAGTCGTCCGGACTCCTCGCCCTCGCGCTCACCATTGATCTCGCGCAGTTCCTTGCGCACGGCTTCGAGCTGGCGGCGCAGCAGGGACTCCGTTGCTGCTTGTCGACGCCCTCCTGGACGTCCTTGGCGATGGTCTCGGCGACGTCCTGCTCGGCGAGGTGGTCCGCGCAGCTGCTGGGTGGCGAGCTTGAGGCGGGCGACCGCGTCGGCGGTCTCCAGGAGCTCGACCTTCTGCCCGGTGGTGAGGAAGGGCGAGTAGCCGGAGTTGTCGGCGAGCGCGGAGACGTCGTCGATGGCCTGGACGCGGTCGACGACCTGCCAGGCGCCGCGCTTGCGCAGCCAGGCGGTGGCCAGCGCCTTGTACTCCTTCACCAGCTCGGCGACCTGGCCGGGCAGCGGCTCCGGGCACGGTGTCGTCGACGCGCGTGCCCTCGACCCACAGCGCGGCGCCGGGGCCGGTGGTGCCGGCGCCGATCTTCACGCGGCCGACGCCTCGCAGCAGGGCGCCCGGGTCGCCGTCGGCCAGCCTGCCGACCTGCTCGACCGTGCCGAGGACGCCGGTCCTGGCGTAGGTGCCGTCGACGCGCGGGACGAGGAGGACCGGGGCTTGCCGGGCTCGGACCTGGCGGCGGCCTGGGCGGCCTCCACCGCGGCGCGCACCTCGGCGTCGCTCAGGTCCAGGGGGACGACCATTCCGGGCAGGACCACTTCGTCGTCGAGCGGCAGCACGGGCAGGGTGAGCGGTGTGAAGGCTTCGGACTCAGCAGCCATGATCTCCCCTTCGGCAGTCAAGTTGAGTTACATCGACTCAATGAAAGGGAGTCCCCGATTGTTCCCCCGCACGTGTTCGCTCTGAGCGATCAAGGGCCCGGGTGCCGCTGCCACGTATGCGGGAGCACGGCCGGGCGCTCCGGCATTCCCCTGCCAGGATGGGCCGATGCCCACCACTTCCCACGACTCCTACGACATCCCCGAAGTGCTGGACCGTCGCGAGGGCCCGCACGGCGAGGTCGTCCTGCGCCGGCACGGGGCGCTGCTGCAGATCATCGCGAACGGCTGCTTCCTAATGGACACCTCCGACGGGCGTTCGGAGCGGCGGCTGGTCGACGCGGCGGCCGACGCCGCTCACCGCGTCCGGCGGGCGGGTGCGCCCCACCTCCTCATCGGGGGACTCGGCGTCGGTTTCTCGCTCGCGCCACGCGGCCGCCGACCCCCGCTGGGGGCCGGATCGCGGTCGTCGAGCGCGAGCGCGCCATCATCGACTGGCACCGGGGCGGACCGCTGGCGCGCTCGTCCGCGTGCAGCGCTGGCCGATCCGCGCACGAAGATCGTGGGAGCGGATCTCCTCGAATACGTCAATGAGACATCCGACACGTACGACGCGCTCTGCCTCGACATCGACAACGGCCCCGGCTGGACCGTCACCGAGGGCAACGACGGGCTGTACGCGCCGGCCGGACTGGCGGGCTGCGCACGGCTGTTGAGGCCCGGCGGGGTGCTTGCCGTATGGTCTGCGCAGCCCTCTCCGGAATTCGAAGAAACCTTGCGTAATGCCGGGTTCCAGCAGGTGCGTACCGAAGAGATCCCCGTTGCCCGGGGCGTTCCGGACGTCGTCCACCTCGGCGTCGGGCCTGGATAGCAAAGGCGCGGTGACTCCCCGTACGCTGCTGCTCTGACGCGGGATCATTCAAGCGTCAAGCGCAGCCATGGGATCACCCCACGGATTCCGGAAAGCACACTTCAGGGGCGGGCGATGGAGCAGACACAGACCTCCCACAACGGCACGGCGACGGCTACTCCGGGCGCGCAGCGGCTGGGTGCTGGTGGTCGAGGACGACCAGACGATCGTGGACGCCATCGCGACCCGCCTCCGCGCCGAGGGGTTCCTGGTGCAAACGGCGGGCGACGGTCCGTCCGCGGTCGACACCGCCGAGGCATGGCAGCCCGACCTGCTGATCCTCGACATCATGCTGCCCGGCTTCGACGGTCTGGAGGTCTGCCGGCGCGTGCAGGCACAGCGGCCGGTGCCGGTGCTGATGCTCACGGCCCGCGACGACGAGACGGACATGCTGGTCGGGCTCGGCGTGGGCGCCGGCACGACTACATGACCAAGCCGTTCTCGATGCGCGAGCTGGCCGCCCGCGTGCACGTACTGCTGCGCCGGGTGGAACGGGCCGTGGTGGCCGCCTCCACGCCGCGCAGCTACATCCTCCGGCCTCGGCGAACTGGAGATCGACCACGCGCAGCGCCGGGTGCGGGTGCGCAGCGAGGACGTGCACCTGACCCCCACCGAGTTCGACCTGCTGGTCTGCCTGGCGAACACCCCCGCGCGCGGTGCTCTCCCGTGAGCAGCTGCTGGCCGAGGTGTGGGACTGGGCGGACGCCTCCGGCACCCGGACCGTGGACAGCCACATCAAGGCGCTGCGCCGCAAGATCGGGGCCGAGCGCATCCGCACGGTGCACGGCGTGGGCTACGCGCTGGAGACCCCGACGCCATGAGCCGAGGGCGGGAGGCCGCACGGAGGAGCCCCGGCCCCCGGAGCACCGGGGAACCCTGGGGCGGCGTACGCCCGTTCTCGATCAAGACCAAACTGGGCGCGCTGGTCGTCACGTCGGTGCTGATCACCACCGGTCTCTCGGTGATAGCGGTGCACACCAAGACGGAGCTGCGCTTCATCACGGTCTTCTCGATGATCGCCACGCTGCTGATCACGCAGTTCGTCGCGCACGGGCTGACCGCCCCGCTGGACGAGATGAACGCCGTGGCCCGGTCCATCTCGCACGGCGACTACACGCGCCGGGTGCGCGAGAACCGCCGCGACGAGCTGGGCGACCTGGCCGTCACCATCAACCGCATGGCCGACGACCTGGAGGCCCAGGACCTCCAGCGCAAGGAGCTGGTGGCGAACGTCTCGCACGAGCTGCGCACCCCCATCGCCGGCCTGCGCGCGGTGCTGGAGAACATCGTCGACGGGGTCACCGAGGCCGATCCGGAGACCATGCGTACGGCGCTCGGACAGACGGAGCGGCTCGGCCGGCTGGTGGAGACGCTGCTGGACCTCTCCCGCCTGGACAACGGCGTCATACCGCTGCGCAAGCGGCGCTTCGAGTGTGGCCGTACCTGTCCGGCGTGCTGAAGGAGGCCAACATGGTCGCTTCGGCACGCGCGGGCCTCGCGTCCGGCTCCGGCAGCCACACCCGCACCGACGTGCACCTGGCCCTCGACGTCTTCCCCCCGGAGCTGACCGCGCACGCCGACCCCGAGCGCATCCACCAGGTCGTCGCCAACCTCATCGACAACGCGGTCAAGCACAGCCCGCCGCACGGCCGGGTGACGGTCCGGGCGCGGCGCGGGGAGCTGCCGGAGTCGCTGGGCTGGAGGTCCTCGACGAGGGCCCCGGCATTCCGCGCTCGGAGTGGCGCCGGGTGTTCGAGCGGTTCAACCGGGGTTCGGTGTCCCGGCCGCACGGTCCTGGCAGCGACGGCGGCACCGGGCTCGGCCTGGCGATCGCCCGCTGGGCGGTGGATCTGCACGGCGGCCGGATCGGTGTGGCCGAATCCGAGCGGGGCTGCCGGATTCTCATCACTCTTCCGGGCCTGCCGTCGGCGTCGAGTTGACGTAGGGTTCGAAGCGGAGCCTCAAGATCCACTCGGCGTCCGCGCTGACGGACACGTGTGATCAGGCACAGACCCGCGTTTTCTCCGCGCCGGGTCCCGGTCTCCCCTTCCCACGCGCAGCAGAACCTCGCTTGTTTCCCGCCATTTCCAGCGCCGAAACGCGGTCTGCGATGTGACTTACGCGACGATGAACGGGCCCGGTCTGACCTTCCGGGTCCGGGAGGCGTAGCCTTGATTCCCGCTGTCCACCATCTTGTGAAGCGGAAGAGGGCGGTTCTCGCCGTGTCGCCACAGTCCCCCAGTAACTCGAGCATCTCGACCGACACCGACCAAGCCGGCAGCGTGGAGAAGAACCCCGCCGCCGCGTTCGGTGCCAACGAGTGGCTCGTCGACGAGATCTATCAGCAGTACCTCCAGGACCCGAATTCCGTTGACCGAGCCTGGTGGGACTTCTTCGCCGACTACAAGCCAGGAGCGGCCACGGCCAGTCCGCCTCCGGTGCGCGGGCACGGACTCCGGCAGCGCGCCCAGGCCGCTCCCCGTGCCGCAGGCGCAGGCGCAGCAGTCACAGGCTCCCGCCCCGGCCCAGGCCCCGGCGGCTCCCCAGCAGGCCGCCGCGACCGCCAAGCCGGCCACGCAGCCCGCCGCTGCCGCCCCGGCGGCTCCGGCCGCGAAGCCGGCCCCGGCTCCGGCCAAGCCCGCCGCCAAGCCGCAGGCGAAGGCTGCCGCGCCCGCCAAGGACGCCACCGCCGCCGAGGGTCCGCGGGCCCCGAGATGGTGACGCTGCGCGGCCGCCGCGCGGTCGCGAAGAACATGAACGCCTCGCTGGAGCTGCCCACGGCCACGTCCGTGCGCGCCGTCCCGGTGAAGCTGCTGTTCGACAACCGCATCGTCATCAACAACCACCTCAAGCGCGCCCGGGGCGGGAAGATCTCCTTCACGCACCTGATCGGCTACGCGATGGTGCAGGCCATCAAGGCCATGCCGTCGATGAACTACGCGTTCGGCGAGAAGGACGGCAAGCCGACGCTCATCAAGCCGGCGCACGTCAACCTCGGCCTCGCCATCGACCTGGTCAAGCCCAACGGCGACCGCCAGCTCGTCGTCGCGGCGATCAAGAAGGCCGAGACGCTGAACTTCTTCGAGTTCTGGCAGGCCTACGAGGACATCGTCCGCCGCGCCCGCGACGGCAAGCTGACGATGGACGACTTCTCCGGCGTCACGGTCTCCTGACCAACCCCGGCGGCCTCGGCACCGTCCACTCGGTGCCGCGCCTGGATGCCCGGCCAGGCCGTCATCATGGGCGTCGGCTCGATGGACTACCCGGCGGAGTTCCAGGGCACCAGCCAGGACACCCTGAACAAGCTCGGCATCTCGAAGGTCATGACGCTCACGTCGACCTACGACCACCGGGTCATCCAGGGCGCCGCCTCCGGCGAGTTCCTGCGCCAGGTCGCCAACCTGCTCCTCGGCGAGAACGGCTTCTACGACGAGATCTTCGAGGCGCTGCGCATCCCCTACGAGCCGGTCCGCTGGCTCAAGGACATCGACGCCTCGCACGACGACGACGTCACCAAGGCCGCCCGCGTCTTCGAGCTGATCCACTCCTACCGGGTCCGCGCCCACGTCATGGCCGACACCGACCCGCTGGAGTACCAGCAGCGCAAGCACCCCGACCTGGACATCACCGAGCACGGGCTCACCCTGTGGGACCTGGAGCGCGAGTTCGCGGTCGGCGGCTTCGCCGGCAAGTCCCTGATGAAGCTGCGCGACATCCTCGGCGTGCTGCGCGACTCGTACTGCCGCACCACCGGCGTCGAGTTCATGCACATCCAGGACCCGAAGCAGCGCAAGTGGATCCAGGACCGCATCGAGCGCTCGCACACCAAGCCGGAGCGCGAGGAGCAGCTGCGCATCCTCGCCGCCTGAACGCGGCCGAGGCGTTCGAGACGTTCCTGCAGACCAAGTACGTCGGCCAGAAGCGCTTCTCCCTGGAGGGCGGCGAGTCGTCATCCCGCTGCTCGACGCGGTCATCGACTCGGCGGCCGAGTCCCGCCTGGACGAGGTCGTCGTCGGCATGGCCCACCGCGGCCGGCTGAACGTGCTGGCCAACGTCGTCGGCAAGTCGTACGCACAGATCTTCCGCGAGTTCGAGGGCAACCTCGACCGGAAGTCGATGCACGGCTCCGGTGACGTGAAGTACCACCTGGGCGCCGAGGGCACCTTCACCGGCCTGGACGGCGAGCAGATCAAGGTCAGCCTGGTCGCGAACCCGTCCCACCTGGAGGCCGTCGACCCGATCGTCGAGGGCGTCGCCCGCGCCAAGCAGGACATCATCAACAAGGGCGATACGGACTTCACCGTCCTGCCGGTGGCGATCCACGGCGACGCGGCCCTCGCGGGCCAGGGCGTGGTGGCCGAGACCCTGAACATGTCGCAGCTGCGCGGCTACCGCACCGGCGGCACGGTCCACGTCGTCATCAACAACCAGGTCGGCTTCACCGCCGCCCCGGGGTCGTCGCGCTCCTCGATGTACGCCACCGACGTGGCCCGCATGATCGAGGCCCCGATCTTCCACGTGAACGGCGACGACCCGAGGCCTGCGTCCGCGTGGCGCGGCTGGCCTTCGAGTTCCGCCAGGCGTTCAACAAGGACGTGGTGATCGACCTCATCTGCTACCGCCCCCCGCGGTCTAACTGAGACCGACAACCCGGCCTTCACCCAGCCGTTGATGTACGACCTGATCGACAAGAAGCGCTCGGTGCGCAAGCTGTACACCGAGTCCCTCATCGGTCGCGGCGACATCACCCTGGAAGAGGCCGAGCAGGCGCTCCAGGACTACCAGGGCCAGCTGGAGAAGGTCTTCACCGAGGTCCGCGAGGCCGCTTCCCAGCCGTCCGCCGCGGAGCCCTCGGACCCGCAGGCCGAGTTCCCGGTCTCCGTGAACACCGCGGTCACCGCCGAGACCGTCAAGCGGATCGCCGAGTCCCAGGTCAACATCCCCGACCACGTCACCGTGCACCCGCGGCTGCTGCCGCAGCTCCAGCGCCGGGCGGCCATGGTCGAGGACGGCACGATCGACTGGGGCATGGGCGAGACCCTCGCCGTCGGCTCGCTGCTCCTTGAGGGCGTCCCGGTCCGGCTGTCCGGCCAGGACTCGCCAGCGCGGCACCTTCGGCCAGCGGCACGCGGTGCTCATCAACCGCGAGACCGGCGACGAGTTCACGCCGCTGCTGTACCTGTCCGAGGACCAGGCCCGGTACAACGTCTACAACTCCCTGCTCTCCGAGTACGCGGTGATGGGCTTCGAGTACGGCTACTCGCTCGCCCGCCCCGACGCACTGGTGATGTGGGAGGCGCAGTTCGGCGACTTCGTCAACGGCGCGCAGACGGTGGTGGACGAGTTCATCTCGTCGGCCGAGCAGAAGTGGAACCAGACGAGCGGCGTGACGCTCCTGCTCCCCCACGGCTACGAGGGCCAGGGCCCGGACCATCCTCGGCCCGCCCGGAGCGCTTCCTCCAGCTCTGCGCGCAGAACAACATGACGGTCGCGATGCCGACCCTGCCGTCGAACTACTTCCACCTCCTGCGGTGGCAGGTGCACAACCCGCACCACAAGCCGCTGGTCGTCTTCCACCCCGAAGTCGATGCTGCGCCTCAAGGCGCGCGGCGTCGAAGGCGGAGGAGTTCACGACGGGCCAGTTCCGCCCGGTCATCGGCGACGACTCCGGTCGACGCGGCCGCGGTCAAGAAGGTCGTCTTCTGCGCCGGCAAGGTCTACTACGACCTCGACGCCGAGCGGAAGAAGCGCGGCATCACGGACACGGCCATCATCCGCATCGAGCGCCTGTACCCGCTGCCGGGTGCCGAGCTCCAGGCGGAGATCGCCAAGTACCCGAACGCCGAGAAGTACCTGTGGACCCAGGAGGAGCCGGCGAACCAGGGTGCCTGGCCGTTCATCGCGCTCAACCTGATCGACCACCTGGACCCGGCGGTCGGCGCCGACGTCCCGCACGGCGAGCGCCTGCGTCGCATCTCGCGTCCGCACGGCTCGTCCCCGGCCGTCGGCTCCGCCAAGCGGCACCAGGCCGAGCAGGAGCAGCTGGTGCGTGAGGTGTTCGAGGCGTAGCTCTTCGGCGGCGGCGCACACCGCCGCGCAGCGTGGTCGGGCCGGGCCGCATCCCCTCTTCGGGGGTGCGGCCCGGCCCTTCGCCTGCACTTATCCTTGACGGCATGTACTTCACCGACCGTGGCATCGAGGAGCTGGAGAAGCGGCGCGGCGAGGAGGAGGTCACCTTCGAGTGGCTCGCCGAGCAGCTGCGGACCTTCGTCGACCTGAACCCGGACTTCGAGGTTCCGGTGGAGCGGCTGGCGACGTGGCTGGCGCGGCTGGACGACGAGGACGACGAGGACGAGGTAGTTCCACCGGGGCGCGCCGCCGCCCCGAGGGCCGTCACGGACGCCGTGCCGTTCCGTACGCCAGCCCGAGCGCGCCGTGCGCGACCAGCAGCGCCCCCGCCGCGCTCCAGCCGCCGGCGCGGCGTCGCAGGACCCCAGGCGGTGAGCGACAGGCCGGCCGCCACCTGGGCCACGGCCAGGGCACGGGCGCCGGGGGCCGCCCACCCAGGGCATCCAGGGGCGAGGCGGCTCTCGTCGGCGGTGGGGTGGCGCCCGGCCGCCTCGGTCCGCCGGGCGTCGGGCAGGGCGCGGGGCGGCCTCGCCGAGGCGGTCGGCGGGTCGGCCGGGGTCGAGTCCGGCGGGGAGCGCGACTCCCGCGCGCGTGAGGACCGCGAGCAGTCCGCGCAGCCTGGTACGGGCGTCGACCTCGGGGTCCGGGGTTCGTCAGCCGGTCCAGCGACTGGACGTCCAGGACGGGGTCCAGGCCGAGACGGGCGGCGAAGGTCCGCATTGGCCTCGTCCTCGCCGGCCGGGTGCCGTCCGCGAGCCACACGTAGCCGACGGGGCGGCGGAATCCGGGACGCGAGGGTGTAGCCCGCCCGGTCGGCGTCCCACCACAGGGCGAGTACGGCCACGGGGCGCCGACGGCGAGGGCCGCGCTCCAGCCGGTGAGCACGCGGTCGACCGGTTCGTCGCCGTGCCGCCAGGGCGCGCCCCCGCCGGGACGAGCACGCCCACTCCGCGCCGGCCCGGACCAGCGGCATGCGTTCGCCCAGGAGCGGGGCGACGGCGGCGACGGAGTCCGGCTCCGCGCGGCACAGCAGCAGGGCACCGGCAGCGGGATCGGACACGGACTCTTCCGTCGACATGCTCTCAAGCTAGGGCAATTCAGCATCTTCGGCCGATCGTAGATCACCAGAACGGGTGTCTTGACTTTCCGTGCCCGCGATATATCGTGAATCACGGAGGACGCGATATGGCGCGTTCGGTCGAGGAGGTCTCACCATGTCCGAGTGGTCCGTCGCGGAGCCCAGGAGACTCACCTTCGACGAGTCCGTGAGCACGAGCTCCACGTACGCATCGTCAATGGAACAGTGAACGTCGTGGGCACGGACGAGGGTTCCGCCCGCCTCGAGGTCTCCGAGGATCGAGGGACCGCCCCCTGGTCGCGACCCACCAGGACGGCGTTCTCACGGTGGCCTACGAGGACCTGCCCTGGAAGGGCTTCCGAGGTGGCTCGACCGCAAGGCTGGCGCCGCAGCACGGTGGTCTCCTGGCCGTGCCGACCGGCACCCGGTGGAGGTGGGCGTGGCCAGCGCCGCGGCCGTGGTCTCCGGCTCGACGGCGCGCCGGGAGGTGAAGGGCGTCTCCGGCGACACCACACTGGTGGGCCTCGCGGGCCCGGTCCGCGCCGACACCGTCTCCGGGAGCGTGGAGGCGCAGGCCCTCACCGGAGACCTGCGCTTCAACCCGTCTCCGGCGACCTGACGGTGGTCGAGGCGGGCTCCTCCGTCCGGGCCGACTCGGTGAGCGGTCCGATGATCGTCGACCTGGACACCGCCGGCGGGCCCACCGACATCAGCCTGACCAGCGTCTCGGGCGAGATCGCCATCCGGCTGCCCCAGCCGGCCGACGCGGAGGTGGAGGCGAACACGGCCAGCGGCACCGTCTCCAGCGCCTTCGAGGACCTCCGGGGGGGCGGACAGTGGGGCGCCAAGCGGATCACCGGCCGGCCTGGCGGTGGGCAACGGCCGCCTGGAAGGCCACGACGGTCTCCGGCTCTGATCGCTCCCGCTGGCGCCGTCCGGCGGCGGAGGACACACCGTGGGAGTGGGAGCCGCCGGGCTTCGGGCCCGGCGGATATGCGAAGCAGACGACTCGGGATAATTCCGGCTTCCGGCCGGGGACTACGGCGTGCCGCGCTGGCGCCCCGGCCGACGGTACTGGACCGACAAGAAGGTGCAATGGAGCGTGTCCCTCCGCCCGCCCACGGCCGCCTCCGCCTCTCACTCTCCTCAAGCTTCCTGGACGAGGCCCCGCGCCACGCTGGGGAGGTCCTATCCGGCTCCCTCGAAGAGCGCTTCCAGGGGCTGTACGCGCCGTCGGCGGGCACGGTGTACCCGCGCCTGGCCAAGCTGGAGGCCGAGGGCCTGGTCACCCACACCACCGAAGGCGGCCGCAAGGTGAGCCGCCATCACGGACGCCGGCCGCGCCGAGCTGTCCGACCGCAGTGGTGAACTGGCCGACCTGGAGCTGGAGATCCGGGAGTCGGTGGCCGAGCTCGCCGCCGAGATCCGGGCCGATGCAGGTAGCCGCGGGCGATCCTGCGCCGGGGAGATGCGGGGCCGCGCCGGCGTGGCCCATCGGGGCGCCGGCCCGGGAGCGCACGACGAGGGGGCGTGATCCCGCCGCCGGCACCGGCGGATACCGACGACAAGGAGGCCTCGGCGCGCCGCCAAGGAGGAGATGCGGCGCGGCAAGGGCCAGGAGTGGAAGGAGCAGGCTCCGGCCGCGCGAAGGACGAGAGCCGCCGCGCCGCGGACGAGGCCCAGCGGGCCCGGCGCCAGGCCGGGAAAGGAGGGGCCCAGGAGCGGGCCTGGGTGCAGGTACAGGAGGAGGTGCAGCGCACGCCCAGCGGGTCCAGGGAACAGGTGCAGGACCACTCCTGCGGGGCGACTGGGCTGATGATGGGCTAAAAGCGAGGGCTCCGAGGAATCCTGGCCAAGGAGGTCGAAGACTCGGGAAGGACTTCGAAAGGAGGTCTGGCAAGGATCTGGGGTTTCGCCGCACCAGCTGATGCCGACAAGTCCACCCACCGGCCCGAGTACTCCGGCCACCCCCGAGGACTTTCCGGCCGGTTACGCTCCGGCCTGGGCCTACGAGGACGCCGCGGAGGCCACCGGCGATCCGGCTCGCGACCTCGACCGGCTGCTCGACCGCTTCCGGGACGACATCCGCGACGCGGCCCGGGACCACGGCGTCACCGCCGACCAGCTCCCGCGACGCCCGCCTCCACCTGTCGACCACGGCGGCGCACATCGGGGCGATACTGCGGACGCCGAAGGCCTGAGCCCTCGGACGCGACACCCCCGGCCCACCGCCGAAACGCCCTGGCCCGGGGGAAGGCCGCACACGTCAGGCGCAGGCCTCACCGGGTGCCGCCGCCCAGCACCTGGTCAGCGACTCGTGGGTCACGCCGTGGTCGGCGAGCACCTCGGCGGGCACACCTCGGCGGACGGTCAGGGGCGAGCAGGATGTGCTCGTCCCCGATACCTCCGGTCGCGCCGGGCGACGGCGGCCCGCAGAGCCTGCTCCAGCACCTCCTTGGCACCCTTGCTGAAGCTGCGGTGCTGCCCGGACCACCAACGCCTGCCCGTCCGTTCGCCGGACATCGCGCCGACGCCATGGGCCTCCTCCACCCGGGCGACGATCTCGGAGACGTCGATCCCCAGACCGGCGAGGGCATCGGTCTCCGCCCGCGTCAGCCCGGCCCGGCGCCGCGCCTCCGCCAGGGCCTGCCGTACCGCGTCCTTGCGTTCGCCGGCCCCGAGCGCCGACAGTGGAAGGAGGCGCGGCTGCCTCCCACGGTCCAGCAGGGCGAGCAGCAGGTGCTCGGCGTCGACGGTCCGCGCCCGCGCCCCTTCGGGCGTGCTCGACCGCGCCCTGCACCACGGCCTGGGCATCCTTCGTGAATCGCTCGAACATCAATGCCTCCCGTACTTCTTGTGCACGGCCTGCCTGCTGACTCCGAGTTCCGTGGCGATCTCCTGCCACGACCACTCCCTGATTGCGCGCGCTGCGCACCTGCACCGCTTCCAGCTGCTCCAGCAGCATCCGCAATGCGGCGACGGCCCGCAGCCCGACCCGAGGGTCGCGATCACCGGCACGCGCGGCGAGATCGGTTGCTTCACTCATGACGTCAACATAGGTTGACACCCCCGGTTCGCGCCGACAGTGGTTGACACGAACCGGGGTGTCGGAGGCGCGGAGAACGCGTCAGGAGCCGCTGAGCACGATCTTGCCGAACTGCCCCCCGGAGGCCATCCGCTCGAAGCCCTCGCGGGCCCGGTCCATCGGAAGCACCTCGTCGATGACGGGACGCGTACACCGGTCGCGGCACAGAAGGAGAGCAGGTCCTCCAACTCGTCCTTGGTGCCCATCGTGGAGCCGACGATCTTGAGCTCCAGGAAGAAGACCCGGGTCAGCTCGGCGTGGAGGGCCGGTCGCCACTGGTGGCGCCGGAGATGACGAGCGTGCCCCGGACGCAGCGACTTCACCGAGTGGGACCAGGTCGCGGCGCCCACGGTCTCGATGACGGCGTCGACCCGCTGCGGCAGCCGCGCGCCCGGCTCGACGGCCTCCACGGCGCCCAGCTCCAGGGCGCGCTTCCGCTTGGCCTCGTCCCGGCTGGTGGCGAAGACCCGCAGTCCCGCCGCCTTGCCGAGCACGATCGCTGCCGTGGCGACCCCACCGCCGGCGCCCTGGACGAGCACCGAGTCACCGGGACGCACCCCGGCGTTGGTGAACAGCATCCGGTACGCCGTCAGCCAGGCGGTCGGCAGACAGGCCGCCTCCTCGAAGGAGAGCTCCTTCGGCTTGGGCAGGATGTTCCAGGTCGGCACGGCGACCTGCTCGGCGAACGTCCCCTGGTAGCGCTCCGTGAGGATCGAGCGGGGGCTCCTTCGGGCCGACGCCGTGACCGGTCTGACCGATCACGGAGTGCAGGACGACCTCGTTGCCGTCCTCGTCGACACCGGCGGCGTCACAGCCGAGGATCATCGGCAGCCGGTCCTCCGGGAGGCCGACGCCGCGCAGGGACCACAGGTCGTGGTGGTTGAGGAGGCGGCCCTGACATCGACGACACTCCAGCCGGGCCGGGCCTCGGGAGCGGGACGCTCTCCCAACTCCAGGCCGGTCAGCGGCTGGTCGCGGTCGATTCGGGCGGCGTAGACAGCGAACATGACCTTGACGATAGGTTCCCGACCCGCCAACCGGAACCACGACGCCCTGTGACACACACCCTCTTGCCACCGCGCCGCCCCGCGCAGCTGCGGGCAGTCGTGCAGCGCAACTGCGGGCAGTCGTGCAGCGCAGCTGCGGGCAATCGTGCCTCCCCAGTGCCTGAACGGCCTGGGAGGTACCCCCAGGGGCGGCGCGGGTGGGCGGTGGGGGGCACCCTCCCGCTCATGGGGGTCCCCCCGCGCGAGCGAAGCCGAGCGTGGGGGGAGAAGCCGAGAAGTTGGGGGGAGGCACCCCGCAACGCCGGGCCACGCCACCCACTCCCGCCCAGCACCGACGCCGCCCACCCGAAAGCGCGAACGGCCCCGCCCACCAAGGACGAGGCCGTACACCACACACCGCATCACACCGTCACCGGCGCGACGATCACACCGTCACCGGCGCGCGACCCCTTCCGCCCGAGCCGCCGCCGCCACCGCAGCCGTAACCGCCGGCGCGACCCGCTCGTCGAAGGGCGACGGGATGACGTAGTCCGCGGCGAGGTCGTCCCCCACCACGGAGGCCAGCGCCTCCGCCGCCGCGAGCTTCATGCCCTCCGTGATCCGGGACGCCCGCACCTGCAGCGCGCCCGCGAAGATGCCCGGGAACGCCAGCACGTTGTTGATCTGGTTCGGGAAGTCCGAGCGCCCCGTCGCGACGACCGCCGCGTACTTGTGGGCGACCTCCGGGTGCACCTCGGGGTTCGGGTTGGCCATCGCGAAGACGAAAGCGCCCTTCGCCATCGAGGCGACCGCCGGCTCCGGCACCGTACCGCCGGAGACGCCGATGAAGACGTCGGCGCCGGACAGGGCGGCCTCCAGGGAGCCGGACAGCCCCGCCTTGTTGGTGAAGGAGGCGACTTCCCGCTTGACCGGGGTCAGGTCGTCCCGGTCGGCGGAGATGACACCCTTGCGGTCGGCGACCGCGACGTCCCCGATACCGGCCTCGACCAGCATCTTGGCGATGGCGACACCGGCCGCGCCCGCGCCGAGATCACCGCCCGCAGCTCGCCCAGCGTCCGCCCGCTCAGCCGCGCCGCGTTCCGCAGCGCCGCCAGCGTCACGACCGCCGTGCCGTGCTGGTCGTCGTGGAAGACCGGGATGTCGAGGCGCTCCTGGAGCTTGCGCTCGATCTCGAAGCACCTCGGCGCCGAGATGTCCTCCAGGTTCACGCCGCCGAAGGAGGGCGCGAGCCGCACCACCGTCTCGACGATCTCGTCGGCGTCCGTGCAGTCCAGCGCGATCGGAACCGCGTCCACACCGCCGAACTGCTTAAACAGGATCGCCTTCCCCTCCATCACCGGAAGGGAGGCTTCGGGCCCGATGTCCCCGAGGCCCAGAACGGCCGTACCGTCCGTCACGACCGCCACGACCGACGACTTCCAGGTGTAGTCGTGGACGAGGTCGGGCTGCTCGGCGATCGCGCTGCACACTTTCGCGACGCCGGGCGTGTACGCCAGGGACAGGTCGTCCTTGTCGCGGACCGGCACGGTGGCCCTGCACGGCCATCTTGCCGCCGCGTGCAGCGCGAACGCGGGGTCGAAGGAGTCGAGGGGCTCGGCGCCCGCCTCCTGCTCCGTACTGGCGTCGCTGTCGCTGCGAGGATTGACGATCTCCGCTGCCACTTTGTCTTTACCCCTTAAGAGTTCATGGTTTGAGGGTTTGTCCACTCCTGGTGAGGAATGGGCGGGCACCGCGCAGGAGGATGGCCGTTGGGACCACGTGGGCCTCTGCGCGACGGGCGCGCCGCACACGCGCCCTGAGCCCCTGATGAGGGGTGTAAAGAACCTTCTTACCCGACGGACACCCACCGCGACGAGTCCGATAAGGGCAAGCTCACATGTCGGACCCCGGACGCCGCATGCCGGTGACATGGCTCATACCCGGGGATCCGGACAACTTCCCCTCAGCCCTTGACAGACCCGGAGAGCGGGCTTTCAGCTGCCGCGCACGCCACCGAACCGTGCCCGTATATCGAGGAATGCCGAAGATCTTCGGCCGGAAGGGCAGATTCCCGTAAAGGTTCGGTCGTGATGTACCGACCTGGTGCGGTTCGGGGTCACCCGTTATCCGATTTTGACATGACGTCCCCCTGAATGGCCGAGTCCGAATGGCAAGATGCCGTAATCACACGAGGTCGCGACACTCGAAGGCGTGTGCCTCGTCGACCCACCGCGCCTGCCGGTCCCCCGGCCGGCGTCCCGTCTTACCGGAACTCCACCGTCCCCATCGGCATCTCCTTTCATCCGCCGGAGGAACCACCATGACCGCAAGCTCCACCCGTCGTACGACCGCCGCGCACTCCGGCTAGCAGCGGTCGGTGCGATCGCGGTCGTAGGCGCCCTGCTGCTCACCGGATGCGGCGACCAGACCGAGAACAACGACTCCGGTGGCAGCGACAACCAGTCCGCGGTGGGCGCCCCGCTGGCCGACAAGCTGCCCCAGTCCATCCGCGACAAGGGCGTCATCAAGGTCGGCTCCGACATCGCCTACGCCCCGGTCGAGTTCAAGGACAAGTCCGGCGAGACGGTCGGCATCGACCCGGACCTCGCGGACGCCATGGGCAAGCAGCTCGGCGTGAAGTTCGAGTTCGAGAACGGCACCTTCGACACCCTGATCACCGGTCTGCGCTCCAAGCGGTACGACATCGCCATGTCCGCGATGACCGACGACACAAGGACCGCCAGGAGGGCATCACGACTCGGACACCGGCAAGAAGGTCGGCCAGGGCGTCGACTTCGTGGACTACTTCACCGCCGGTGTCTCGATCTCTACACCAAGAAGGGCGACGACCAGGGCATCAAGACCTGGTCCGACCTGTGCGGCAAGAAGCTCGTGCTGCAGCGCGGCACGGTCTCCGAGGACCTCGCCAAGGCCGAGAACGAGAAGTGCCCGGCCGGCCAGAAGATCTCCATGGAGGCCTTCGACAACGACCAGCAGGCCCAGACCCGCCTGCGCGCGGGCGGCGCCGACGCCGGTTCCCTCCGACTTCCCGGGTCGCCGCGTACGCGGTGAAGACCTCGGGCGGCGGCAAGGACTTCCAGATCGTCGGCGAGCAGGTCGAGGCCGCGCCGTACGGCATCGCGGTCGCCAAGGACAACACGCAGCTGCGGGACGCCCTGGAAGGCGGCGCTGGACGCGGTGATCGCCAACGGCGAGTACAAGAAGGTCCCTCGACAAGTGGGGCGTGGCGGAAGGTGCCGTCACGGGAGGCCACCATCAACGGCGGCGAATGACCGCGCGGCGGGCACTGGTGCAGGCAACACCCGTGACTGTTGACATCGACAAGACGGCGGCGGCGGCCCGGCCACACCTCGCCGGCCGGACCGGAAGCCATCAAGGCCATCCCGGTCCGGCACTACGGGCGGTAACGTATCCGGCGGTCGTCGCGATCGCGCTGCTGGCCGCCGTCGTCTACGCGTTCTCCCAGGGCAAGATCAACTGGGGTGCGATCCCGACTACTTCTTCGACGACCGTGTCCTGACCGGCATGGGCAAGACGCTCCCTGATCACCGTCCTGGCGATGCTGATCGGCGCCGTCGGCAGCATCCTGCTCGCCGTGATGCGGCTGTCGAAGAATCCGGTGACCTCGTCCATCGCGTGGTTCTACATCCTGGTTCTTCCGGGGCACGCCCGTCCTGGTGCAACTGGTCGTCTGGTTCAACCTCGGCCTGGTCTTCGAGTACATCAACCTCGGCCCGTTCTACCGCGACGAGTGGTCGGACTTCATGACGCCGTTCCTGACGGCGCTGCTCGGTCTCGGTCTGAACGAGGCCGCGTACATGGCGGAGATCTGCCGCGCCGGTCTGCTCGCGGTCGACGAGGGCCAGACCGAGGCGGCGCACGCGCTCGGCATGAGCTACACCAAGACGCTGCGCCGGATCGTGGTAGCCGCAGGCGATGCGCGTGATCGTGCCGCCGACGGGCAACGAGGTCATCAACATGCTGAAGACGACCTCACTGGTGTCGGTCGTCCAGTACGCCGAGTTGTTCAGGGTCGCCCAGGACATCGGCCAGACCTCCGGCGCCCCGGCCGAGATGCTGTTCCGGCGGCGGCCTGGTACCTGCTGCTGACCTCGGTCTTCAGCGTCGGCCAGTACTACCTGGAGCGCTACTACGCGCGCGGCTCCAGCCGCAGCCTGCCGGCGACCCCGATGCAGAAGATCAGGGCGAACCTGCTGTCCCTGTCGAACCGCTCCAGCACGACGGGAGGTGCGGCATGACCGCCATGGTCAAGGCCGAAGGCGTCCACAAGTCCTTCGGCGCGGTCGAGGTCCTCAAGGGCATCGACCTGGAGGTGAAAGCAGGGTGAGGTGTTCTGCCTCATCGGCCCCTCGGGCTCGGGCAAGTCGACCTTCCTGCGCTGCATCAACCACCTGGAGAAGATCAACGCCGGGCGGCTGTACGTCGACGGCCAGCTGGTCGGCTACCGCCAGAAGGGGCGACAAGCTCTACGAGCTGAAGGACAGCGAGGTCGCGGTCAAGCGCCGGGACATCGGCATGGTCTTCCAGCGCTTCAACCTGTTCCCCGCACATGACGGCGCTGGAGAACGTCATGGAGGCGCCGGTCCAGGTCAAGGGCGTGAGCAAGACCCAGGCCAGGGACCGCGCGCGCCAGCTCCTGGAGCGCGTGGGCCTGGGCGACAAGGCCGGCAACTACTCGCAGCTCTCCGGCGGCCAGCAGCAGCGGGTCGCCATCGCGCTGGGCCCTCGCCATGGACCCGAAGCTGATGCTGTTCGACGAGCCGACCTCGGCCCTGGACCCGGAGCTGGTCGGCGACGTCCTCGACGTCATGCGCGACCTCGCCGAGTCCGGTATGACGATGGTCGTCGTCACCCACGAGATGGGCTTCGCCCGCGAGGTCGGCGACAGCCTGGTCTTCATGGACGACGGCGTGGTGGTCGAGTCGGGCAATCCGCGCGATGTCCTGACCGACCCGCAGCACGAGCGGACGAAGGCGTTCCTGTCCAAGGTTCTCTGATCGAAGAGCCTCCTGACAGGGGTGGTCGCGGGGAGGGGCGGTACGGGTGACCCGTACCGCCCCCTCCCCGCGTTCGCCGCTACTTCAGCGCCAGCAGCAAGGTGTCCGACGGCGAGCACCACACCGGCCGCACCTCGCCGAAGCCCTTCTCGCGCAGCACGCGCGCGTGCCACGCCGCCGAGGGCATGTCGCCGTCGGCGTGCTCGCCGTAGATCTCGAAGCGGCGGGCCGTGGGTCCGGCGAGGACCGGGTCCTTGGCGGCGAGCTGCCACCATTCGGCCCAGTCGAGCGCGCCGTCGCGCTTGGCCCCTCTCCATCTGCGCGTGCCGCTGGGCGCGCTCGGCCGCGTTGATCCGGGGGCGTCGTCTCGTCGATCATGTGGTCCGCGTTCATAGGACACCGCCGTCGCGGACCAGATCCGCGACCCGACCGTAGAGGGCCGCGAGGGGGTTCGGCGTGGAGCCAGTGCAGGGCCGTGGCGGTCAGGACGGCGTCGTAGGAGTCGTACGGCAGCCGCGCCGTCCAGTCGGGGTCCTTGAGGTCGGCGGTGACCAGGGAGACCGTCTGGTCGCCCGCGAAGGTGCTCCTCGGCGATGGCGAGGAGCGCCGGGTCGAGGTCCACGCCGGTGCTGGTGGCCTGGAACCGTTCGAGCAGCCGGGCCGTGATGGTCCCGGTGCCGCAGGCGAGGTCGAGCACACGCGGTGCGCGGCCGACCAGGGCCTCGACCATGTCCAGCATGGTCCGGAGGCGTTCCTCGCGGTCCGGCATGTACCACTCCTGTTGCCGGTCCCAGCTGACCTGCCAGGCGTGCCAGTCGGCGGCGGGCGTGGTGGTAGTGGTGGTCTCCGCACGTCCGTCATCGAGCCCTCCATCGCATGCGTACGTAATACCCTGGAACCACGATCAGCTGTTACCTGATCGCAGGCACGACCATAGAGCCCCTTCGTAAGGACTACAAGTGGAACTGGCCTATTACTCGGATTACGCCGTACGCCTCGTCAACACCGAGGAACCGGCCCGGGGACAGGGACTCACTGACCTCGGTGGAGGCCGTCCGCGAGCTCTTCGGCGCCAACCAGGTCGGCGGGCCGGCGCGCCACGGACGCCGACGTGACCCGGTTCCGTTCGGTCCGGGGACGGTTGCGCGCGGTCTTCAGGCGGCCGACGGCGGCGACGAGACCCTCGCCGTGGACCTCCGAACTCGCTCCTGCTGGAGTTCCCGGTGAGCCCGCAGATCTCCGGGCACGACCACCGCGACGACGACGGCAGCCCGCTGTGGACATGCACCTGGCGGACCACCCGTCCAACGCGACCGCCGGTTTTCGCCGCCATCGCGGCGATGGGGGCTGGCCTTCCACCTCACCGAGTACGGCGTGGACCGCCTGGGTCTGTGCGAGGCGGCCCCCCTGCCGCAACGCCTACCTGGACACCTCCACCAACCGCTCCCGGCGCTACTGCTCGGACCGCTGCGCCACCCGCGCCAACGTGGCGGCCTACCGCGCCCGCAAGCGCCTGGAGGCGGACCGGTCGGTCAGCACCGGCCTGAGCGCCGACAGCGCCCAGCGGACCACGGCGAACGGCGAGCGCTGACCCGGCCTCAGCGGCCGGTACCGCAGCCGCGCCCTGCCGAGCACGAGCTCCGGGGGACGGCCCCGTAGTCGGTGCTGTCCCCGCCGGCGAACGCGTTGTCCCCGAGCACCCACCAGCCGGCCCCGCGCCGCTCGACGGCCCGCTTGACCACGAGCAGGTCCTGCTGGAAGGGGTGCCGCAGGACGACCACGTCACCGGGCTGACCCTGGCTCCCCAGTGCCACCAGGAGTACGTCCCCGTGGTGCAGCGTGGGCACCATCGACGGCCCGGTCACCTCGGCCGGGTCCGAAGGGCAACGCCCTCTCGCGCGTTCGTGCTTCCTGCGACAGCTGCTCCGGCATGACCCGGCACCTCCCCGGTCTTTCCTCCACCAGTCTCAGTCTCACCCCGGACTTTTGTCCCTGCGCCCACGGGGGCACTCGCGAAAACAGCCTCCCAGGGAGTAATGTCCCCCTGAGAAGACGATCACGAGGAAGGAACGCTCCATGCTTTCCCGCCTGTTTGCGCCCAAGGTCACGGTCGCGCCCACTGCGACCTGCCCTGCGGCGTGTGCCGACCCGGCCGAGGCCCGCATCGAGGCGAAGTCGGTGAAGGCCGTCCAGGAAAAGATGGCCGGCAACGACGACCCGCACTTCCAGGCCCGCGCCACGGTCATCAAGGAGCAGCGCGCCGAGCTCGCGAAGCACCACGTGTCCGTGCTGTGGAGCGACTACTTCAAGCCCCCGCACTTCGAGAAGTACCCGGAGCTGCACCAGCTGGTCAACGACACCCTGAAGGCCCTCTCGGCCGCCAAGGGCTCGACCGACGCGGCGACCGGCCAGAAGGCCCTGGACTACATCGCCCAGATCGACAAGATCTTCTGGGGGAGACCAAGAAGGCCTGACGTTCGGTCAGCACTCGGGGGCCGGCGATCGGTGCGCGACACATCGCAGGCCCACGGAACAGCCCCGAGGGGCCGGCCCGCCATCGCAGCCGGGCCCCTTCGGTACCGTGGCCGGCGGGCCGGACTCACCGCATGCCCCCAGCGTAGAGGCGGGTGACGGCTCAGCGCTTCCTGCTGTACGTCCGGACCACGACGCCGCTGCCGAAGGCCCGCACCGACTCCTGGACGAACTCCGAGACCTGGAACCCGGAGCCGAACATCGGCATGCCCGTGCCCAGCACCACCGGGTAGGTCTTGATGACCAGCTCGTCGATCTCGTCGATCAGCTCGCCGGCGGCGACGACCGATCCGCCGCACAGGTAGATGCCGAAGGCGCTGTCCTCCCGCCTTCAGTTCGCGGACCGTGCCGACCAGGTCCGCCGGGATGATCTCGACGTTCGGGTCGGGCGACTCCGTGAGCGTGCGCGGGCGACGTACTCACGCAGCTGGGCGTACGGGCTGGTGAGTGCCCTCCTCCAGGGCCAGGTCGTAGCCGGCCCCGCCCTGGATGATCGTGTCGAACCGCTTGTTCGGCAGGTCGTCGATCCCGAGTGCCGACGGCCGGGGTCGGCAGCGTCTCCGGATACTCCGACTTCAGGAACTCGAAGAACTCCTCGTCGACGAACGGGACCATGAAGGACGCGTCGCCGTCCGGGCCGCCATGAAGCCGTCGATCGAGCAGGCGATGAGAAGTACGTGAGCTTGCGCAAATCGGTCTCCTTCGCTTCAACCACTCCAGTTATAGTACTCCATGCAGTGGTTCAAGTGAGTTTTCGGTTCGGCGTGAGTTTTCGATTCTCGGAGCAGCGTGCGGCGGTCAGGCGGTCGCCGGCGGGCGCGGCTCGCGCCACATGGGCCCACATTCGCGGCCGTCCGACAGGGTCGAGGGCGCGGCCGGTGAACTCGAAGCCGAGACGTTCGTACAGCGCCCAGCCGCCGGCGCTGCTGGCCTCCAGGCAGGCGGGCAGCTCCTCACGGTCGCAGCGGTCGGGGACCGACTCGATGAGCGCGGTGCCCAGGCCCTCGCCCCCTGCTGTCCGGGGTGACGCCGATCATCCACAGATATTCGTGGGCCCGGCCGGAGGGGTGGATACCGTCCGTCAACCGGGCTATCAGTTCCACGCGCTCAGTCCTCCGGGTCGACGGCCTCCCCGCACCTGGGCCGGGGCCGTCGTCGGCACCCTCGCGGTGGTCCTCGCCGGACTCGTCGCCGGTCTGTCCGTCCGCCGGCACGGGCAGCCACAGCGCGCAAGCCGCGCCGTCCTCGGTGAGATCGATACGCCCGTCGGCGAGCACGGCGTCGGTGAAGGCCGCCATGAGCCGGTGGTGGGTCCGGCGGCGGTACTCTCCTCGGGAAACACCCAGCTGCTCACCGGATCGTCCTGGAATGCCTCGTCCAGCAGCCGCACGACCAGCTCCCGGTCGCCCTCCCCCGCCGTCCGGATCACCATCAACCCATGTCCCGCTCCACCCTTTCGACTCAACACCGTCCGTGCGGTACGGCGGTTGAGCCTAGCCGCTGGGTCCTCGGCCGATGGGCGGTGTTCCCGGTCGTGCGCCGGAAGGTAAAGGGGCGGGCCCCGCACACCGTGGGGAAGTGCGGGGCCCCGCCGGACCGGAGCCCCTCGGCGGTGCGGCCGTACGTCGGTCAGGGTCCGTACGGCCCGGCACGGGCTCCGGATCGGTCTTGCTTCGCGGCCACCGGTCACTGAGCGGTGGCCGCCGGTCGCCGCGCGGCCGCCGATGCGGCCCGGGTGACCGTCAGGTGCTGCGCCGGGTCACGAACTCGGCCAGCGCGAGGCCGCCCGCCGCCTCCGGGTCGGGCACGGCGCGGGCCAGTTCCCCGCATGGCCCTCGCCATCCGGTCGGCCGCCTGGGCCTGGGCCCAGTCCCGGCCGCCCGCCCCGCTCCACGGCCAGTGCGGTGCGCTCCAGGTCCTCCTTGCCCTCGTCGTACGGCGGGCCGCGTACAACTCGGCGGAGCTCGGCGGCGGCCGGGGTGCCGGAGGTCAGGGCCGCGACCACCGGGGGCAGGGACTTCTTGCGGGCGCCCAGGTCCCCGCGCCGGCCGGCTTGCCGGTACGGCGCGGGTCGCCCCATAGTGCCGATGACGTCGTCGATGAGCTGGAAGGCGAGGCCCGCCTCGCGGCCGAAGGCGTCCAGTGCCTCGACGTCCCCGGCGGCGGCCCCGCGTACAGCGCGCGCCGAGGGGCGCAGGCGCATCCCAGCAGGGTGCCCGTCTTGGCCTCGGCCATGGCGAGCGTCTCGTCGAGGGTGACCTCGCCCGGGGCGCGCCGCTCCATCGCCGTGTCCGCGTGCTGCCCCTCGCATGTTCGACGACGCAGTCGGCGAGCCGGGCGACCGCCGCCGCGGACGCCGGTGCGGGTCGGCGGCGAGCAGCCGCAGGGCGAGTGCCTGGAGGGCGTCCCCCGCGAGGATCGCGTCGGCGTCGCCGAACACGGTCCACGCGGTTCGGCCGGTGGCGCCGGGTGGCGTCACGGTCCATCACGCCGTCGTCGCAGCAACGTGAGATGTGGACCAGTTCCACCGCCGCGCGCCCGCCGCCGCCGTCCGGGCCTCCCGGGCCCGCCGAGCGCGGCGGCCGAGGTGGAGGACGAGCGCGGGCCGGATCGCCTGCCCGCGTTGCCCGCCGCGGGCGTGCCGTCCGCGTGTGCCAGCCGAAGTGGTAGAGCGACGATCCGGCGCATCGAGGCGGAGCAGGGACGCGATGGCGGCACCGCAGTTCGGGGTCGACCGACGCCCGGACTCACGCAGGAGCACGGCCGCCTCGTGTCCGTCGGCCCCCGCCGGCCCCTGCCCGTCGGGCGACGTCCCCCGGCTCCTTCTCCCGCTGTGTGCCGATGGGCCCGTGCCTTTCCAGCGTTCCGGTGGGGCGACGCGTGTCGGCGGCGCCGTGCCGAGCCTCCGTCATGGACTCACCTCCCCCATACGCCCGCCTCCGTACCCCCGGGGTGTACCCGCCCGGGAGGGCGGGAACACGGCGTTCGGGGAGACTGGCGTCACTGCCAGCGGCCGATCTCGACGTTCTCCAGGACGCCGAGCGCGTCCGGTACGAGGACGGCGGCCGAGTAGTAGGCCGTGACCAGGTACTTGATGATGGCCTGCTCGTTGATGCCCATGAAGCGCGCCGACAGACTCGGCTCGATCTCGTCCGGGATGCCGGTGGCGTGCAGACCGATGACGCCCTGGTCCTGCCTCGCCGGTACGCATCGCGATGATCGAGGACGTACGGGCCTCGGTGACCGGGATCTTGTTGCACGGGTAGATCGGCACACCGCGCCAGGTCGGGGATGCGGTTGCCCGCGATGTCGATGGTCTCGGGGACGAGTCCGCGCTGCTGAGCTCGCGTCCGATCGCGGCGATCGCCCGGCGGGTGGGCGAGGAGCAGCTTGGTGCCGCGCCGGCGGCTGAGCAGCTCGTCCAGGTCGTCCGGACCGGGCACGCCGTCGTGCGGCTGGATCCGCTGGTCGTACTCGCAGTTGTGCAGGAGGCCGAACTCGCGGTTGTTGACGAGCTCGTGCTCCTGACGCTCCTTCAGCGCCTCGACGGTCAGCCGGAGCTGCTGCTCGGTCTGGTTCATCGGCTGGTTGTAGAGGTCGGCCACGCGCGAGTGGATGCGCAGCACGGTCTGGGCGACGCTCAGTTCGTACTCACGAGGCCGGGCCCTCGTAGTCGACGAAGGTGTGCGGGATGTCCGGCTCGCCGCTGTGGCCGGCGGAGAGGTCGATGGCCTTCTCGCCCTGCTTGTTGGTGCGCTGCTGGGGGATCGAGCGCCGCTCCTCCAGGTGCGTGCGCAGGGATTCGGCGCGCTCCGCGACCTGCTCCACCTCCTGGCGGGGCAGCACCAGCACCGTGCAGGCGGTGACCGTGCGGGCGGTGTACTCCCAGATGGCGTCCCCGTCGAGCAGCGCCTGGTCGCCGAAGTAGGACCCGTCGGCCAGGACGCCGAGCACCGCGTCGTCGCCGTAGGGGCCGGTGCCGACCTTCTCCACCTTGCCGTGCGCCAGCAGGTAGACCTCGTCGGCCTGGCCGCCGAACGAGGCGATCACCTCGCCGGGGCCGAATTCGCGCTGCTCACAGCGTTGCGCGAGTTCCGCGAGCACCTCCTCGTCCTCGTACGACCGCAGGGCCGGCAGCTCGCCCAGTTCGGCGGGGATGACCTCGACCCGGTCGCCGGTCTTCACGAACGTCACCCGGCCGTCGCCCACGGCGAAGGTCATGCGCCGGTTCACCCGGTACGTGCCGCCCTGGATGTCCACCCATAGAGCGTGCGCAGCAGCCAGCGGAGCTGATCTCTGCATCTGAGGAACGGACTTGGTCGTGGTGGCCAGGTTCCGCGCGGCCGCCGTGCCGAGGCTCTGCTGCGGCCTGGTCTGCTCGGTGCGGACCTCTTCGCCTACCGACATAGGGAATTGCCCTCCCGGTCATGCCGGACGGCTACGCCCGGCATCGATGTGCGTGGACCAGCCTTCCTCACGGAGCGTGCCGGTGCTATTACCCGAAAGAGCGGGAATGGATCACCCTCCGGCCGGGGCACACATGGGTGCTTCTTCGGCTTCTCGGCGTCTTGTCCCGCCCTGTTCAGCGCTGTTGGCCGGGACGAGATTGTCCGGATCGGATCGCACACGGACCGAACAAGTACTAGGGAGCGCTCCGTTTCGGTAGAAGCACCGTACGAGGCGGCCGCGTCGGGCGGTCGTCGCGCAGCGTGAAGGAGCCGGCCGTGGCCTCACCCATGTCCGCGAGCAGTTTTCTCAAGGCACTGAAGGCGGAGGGCCTCACCGTCGTCCAGGTCGGCGACTGGCGGGACCACAACCGCAACCACAAGGGTCCCTGGGGGCCGGTGCACGGCGTGATGATCCACCACACGGTCACCAAGGGCAGCACGCGGACCGTGGAGATCTGCCGCAAGGGTTACGAAGGCCTGCCGGGACCGCTGTGCCACGGGGTCATCACCAAGGACGGCAAGGTCCACCTGGTCGGGTACGGCCGGGCCAACCACGCCGGGCTCGGCGACGACGACGTCCTGCGCGCGGTGATCGCCGAGAGGGGGCTGCCCCGGGACAACGAGTCGAACACGGACGGTAACCGCCACTTCTACGGCTTCGAGTGCGAGAACCTGGGCGACGGCGACGATCCCTGGCCGGCGGCACAGCTGGAGGCGATCGAGCGGGCCGCCGCCGCGGTCTGCCGGCACCACGGGTGGAACGAACGATCCGTCATCGGCCACCTCGAATGGCAGCCGGGGAAGGTGGACCCGCGCGGTTTCACCATGGCGTCGATGCGTGGGCGGATCCGGGACCGGCTGAAGTGACGTGTCCGCCGCGCGCGGCGGCGGGACAATGGCGGGGTGACCGGCACCGACACCCGCGACCTCGCCGCCCTGGGCCCCCCCGCCTGCCCTCTCCCCTGCGGGAGGCCGCCGACGAGCGGTTCGAGCGTCGCGGTGTCCGCTTGCTGCTGAAGCGGGACGATCTCGTCCACCCCGAGCTGGTCGGCAACAAATGGCGCAAACTCGCACCGAATCTCGCCATGGCCGACGGTCGTACCGTCGTCACGTTCGGCGGCGCCTACTCCAACCACCTGCGCGCCACGGCCGCCGCCGGCCGGTTGCTCGGACTGTCCACGGTGGGCGTGGTGCGCGGTCAGGAACTGGCCGGACGGCCGCTCAACGCCTCGCTGGCCCGGTGCGCGGCGACGGCATGCGGCTGCACTTCGTCGACCGCTCGACGTACCGCCGCAAGACCGAGCCGGAGACCCTGGCGGCCCTGCTGAGCGCCGTGGACGCCGAGGACGCCGTCGTCGTCCCCGAGGGCGGCAGCAACGCGGAGGCCGTGCGCGGCTGCCGGGCCCTCGGCGAGGAACTGGGCGAGCACGCCGACGTGGTCGCGCTCGCCCGCGGCACCGGCGGCACGCTCGCCGGGCTGGCCGCCGGCCTCCCGCCGGGCCGCCGGTCGCTCGGGATACCCGTCCTCAAGGGCGGCTTCCTGGCCGACGACGTACGGCGGCTCCAGACGCGTGCCTTCGGCGGGCTCCGCGGCGCCTGGAGCCTCGACGACCGCTTCCACTGCGGCGGCTACGCCCGCACCACTCCCGAGCTCGACTCCTTCGCCGAGGACTTCGAACACCGCCACGGCCTCCCCGTGGAACGCGTCTACGTCGCCAAGATGCTCCACGCCCTGCTCGTCCTCACCGAGGAGGGCACCTTCCCGCGGGGCACGACCCTGACGGCGGTCATCACCGGCCGCCCCTTTCCCTGACCTGACCCCGCCGGGCGACACGGGCGCCGCACGCCCGCTACGGCCTCACCCGAACACGCCGGACGCCCCCCGTGCCCCCGTGCCCGCGCCCGGCGTCGCACGCGCGCGTGCGACGCCCTCACGCCGTCTCCCGCTCACGCCGTCTCCCGGTATGCCGCTGCCTCCTCCAGGTCCAGCCTGCGCAGCAGCGTCCGGAGCATCTCGTCGTCGATGTAGCGGCCGTCCCGGAGCCGGACGAAGACCTCGCGCTCCGCGCCGATCATCTCCTGGACAGCCGCCGGTAGGTGTCGTCGACGGTCTCCCCGGTGACGGGGTTGACCTGTCCGAGCCGTTCCCAGACGGCGTTGCGGCGCCGTTCCAGGACCGTGCGGAGGCGGTCGGCGAGCGGGGCGGGCAGGGCGTTGCGCTTCGTCGGCGAGGAGGTCGTCCAGGCGCTGCTCAGCGGCCCGGGACGCCTGTGCCTGGGCGTTGGCCTCCGCGAGCGTCTCGGCCTGCACGTCGCGCGCGGGGAACCTCAGCAGGCGGATCAGCGGCGGCAGGGTGACGCCCTGGACGACCAGCGTGCCGATGACCGTGGTGAAGGTGAGGAACAGAATGAGGTTGCGCTCGGGAAGGGCTCGCCGCCGTGCACGGTGAGCGGGATGGAGAAGGCGATCGCGAGCGAGACCACACCCCGCATCCCGGCCCAGCCGATCACGAACGGCCCCTTCCAGGAGAGGTCGCCCTCACGCGCGCGTACGCGCGCCGACAGCCGTGGCAGGAAGGTCGCCGGATACACCCACACGAACCTGGCCACGGCGACCACCAGGAAGACGGCGACCGCGTACCAGGCGGCGTCGGCACCCTCGTACTCCCCGAGGCCCTTGAGGACGACGGGCAGCTGGAGTCCGATCAGGGCGAACACGGCCGACTCCAGGACGAAGGCGACCATCTTCCACACCGCCTCCTCCTGGAGACGGGTGGCGAAATCGACCTCCCACGCGCGGTGGCCGAGATAGAGCGCGACGACCACCACCGCGAGCACCCCGGACGCGTGCACCTGCTCGGCGACGGCGTAGGCCACGAACGGGATCAGCAGGGAGAGCGTGTTCTTGAGGAGCGCCTCCTTCACGTGCGTGCGCAGCCAGTGGAGCGGCACCATCAGCACCAGCCCGACGCCGACGCCACCGATGGCCGCGATCAGGAACTCCGTGATCCCGCCGGCCCACGTGGCACCCTTCGCCGACCGCCGCCGCGAGCGCCACCCTGAAGGCGGTGATCGCGGTGGCGTCGTTCACCAGGGACTCGCCCTGGAGGATCGTGGTGATCCGGGAGGGCAGCCCCACGCGGCGCGCCACCGCCGTGGCCGCGACGGCGTCCGGCGGCGCCACCACCGCGCCGAGCACCAGGGCCGCGGCCAGCGGCAGGCCGGGCACGATTAGGCACGCGGCGCAGCCGACGACGAAGGTGGCGAAGAGGACGTAGCCCACGGACAGCAGCGCCACGGGCCGCAGCTGTGCCCGCAGGTCGAGGTAGGAGCTGTCGGTGGCCGCCGTGTGGAGCAGCGGGGGCAGCAGCAGGGGCAGGACGATGTGCGGGTCGAGGGTGCAGTCCGGGCACTCCGGGGACGTAGCTCACCGCCAGACCCACCGCGACCAGCAGCAGCGGTGCCGGCACCGGCACGCGCCGCCCCGCCGCGGCGATCCAGCGGCGCTGCCCGCCACCAGCAACAGCAGCGGCATCACGTCCATGGTCCTCGCCCGCCCTCTTCCCGCGCGGTCATCCGCACACCCGTCGTAACCTGGCAATCGTGAAACAGTGCACGCACGCCGACGCGCTGCCGCACCCGGAACCGGAGCCACGCGGCGAGACCCGCCCGGAGTGTTCGTGGGCCGAGGGCACGGACCCGGTGCATGGAGGCTGTGCCTCGTCTGCGGTCACGTGGGCTGCTGCGACTCCTCGCCGAGGCGGCACGCGACGGCCCATCACGAGGCGACCGGCCACCCGGTGATGCGGACCTTCGAGCCGGGTGAGAGCTGGCGCTGGTGCTTCGTCGATCACGTACTCGTGTGACCTGTCCCAGGGACGGTTCGACCCTCTGACGCCTGGGTACGTCAACCCGGCGCGCGCTCTTCCGATTTGGGCCCGCCGAACCCCTAGCCACTGTGCGTGTTCATGTGTTTACTATGAGTGACAGCAAGGGTTGGGGTCTCGGGGACAGGAAACTCTGGAGCGCGATAACGTCACCGCTGAACCACGTAGCGCGTTACCCCGAGGGGCGGCCCTCGACCCTGTAACGCTTGTACCACCTTGGAGGTGAGGGTGTCCCAGATCGCAGGCGAGCCCGCGACCCAGGACTTCGTCGAAGTCCGGCTGCCGGCCGCGGTGCCTACCTGTCGGTGCTGCGTACGGCGACGGCCGGCCTCGCAGCCCGTTTGGACTTCACCCTCGACGAGATCGAGGAACCTGCGCATCGCAGTCGACGAGGCCTGCGCGATCCTGCTTCAGCAGGCCGTGCCCGGCTCGGTGCTCAGTTGTGTCTTCCGCCTCGTCGACGACTCGCTCGAGGTCACCGTCTCCGGCGCCGACCACGGACGGCCACGCTCCCTCGCGGGACACCTTCGCCTGGACCGTGCTGTCCGCCCTCGCGGGCAAGGTCTCCTCCGCCGTGGACGAGGACAAAACCGTTTCGATCAGCCTCTACAAACAGCGCGGCGCGGGACCCGGGCCGACGTGAGAACGGGGACGGGCCGGTGCGGGACGAGGAGCGCGGCACACGGGAGCTGCCGGCCGAGGGCGCACGTTCTGAGAACGAGGCCCGGCGCACGGCGGACGGCATCGACGGCATCCCCGAGCAGGGCCCGGCCGCATCCGGAGGACGAGGCCTCCCCCGGGGCCGTCGTCCCGGACGACGGACAGCGGACCGGGGACACCCCGTCCGGCCCGTCCGAGCGGAGGCGAGGGGGCTCGGGAAAGGGCAACGGGCGGGACGATGAGCGAGCACGAGCGACACTCCGAGGACGGCGCTCCGGGTGCACGGGGCACGCAGGGCACGCGGCACGACCCGCAGGACCGCAGCGGGGCACGTCTCCTGTTCGCCGAGCTGCGCACGCTGGAGAAGGACAGTCCGGCGTACGCGGAACTGCGCAACCGGCTGGTCCGCATGCACCTGCCGCTCGTCGAGCACCTCGCGCGCCGCTTCCAACCGCGGCGAGCCCCTGGACGACCTCACCCAGGTCGCCACCATCGGACTGATCAAGTCGGTCGACCGCTTCGACCCGGACCGCGGGGTGGAGTTCTCCACCTACGCGACCCCCACGGTCGTCGGCGAGATCAAGCGGCACTTCCGGGACAAGGGCTGGGCGGTGCGCGTCCCGCGGCGCCTGCAGGAGCTTCGGCTGGCCCTGACGACGGCCACGGCGGAACTCTCGCAGTTGCACGGGCGCTCCCCCACGGTCCACGAACTCGCCGAGAAGCTGGCGATCTCGGAGGAGGAGGTCCTGGAGGGCCTGGAGTCGGCCAACGCGTACTCCACGCTGTCCCTGGACGTCCCGGACACCGACGACGAGTCCCCGGCGGTCGCGGACACCCTGGGCGCCGAGGACGAGGCCCTGGAGGGCGTCGAGTACCGGGAGTCGCTCAAGCCACTGCTGGAGGACCTGCCGCCGGCGGGAGAAACGGATCCTGCTGCTGCGCTTCTTGGCAACATGACCCAGTCGCAGATCGCGCAGGAGGTCGGGATCTCGCAGATGCACGTGTCGCGGCTGCTGGCCCGCACACTGGCGCAGCTGCGGGAGAAGCTGCTGGTCGAGGAGTAGCGGCCGGGCACCGGTCGGTGGTCGTCGGCGGAGACCTCCGGACGGCCGCTGCTCCTCGGCTACTTCTCGGCGCTGCCGGGTCCCCGGATGCCGAGGGCCTGGGTGGTCGTGGGGTTCACGAGCAGCACCAGTGCCGTGACGGCCACGACGCCGAGCACGATGCCCGCCGGGATGGCCACGCTGTCGGCCTGCAGCAGGTTGTAGGCCACCGGCAGCGCCATGATCTGCGTGATGACGGCGGGCCCCCGGCTCCAGCCCCGCCGGCCGATCAGTCCGCGGGCGGCGAGGAGCGGCAGCAGGGCGAGGACGATCAGGGTGACGCCGCCGGTGATGGCCGAGGTCCGGTCGTCGGGGTGGCCGGCGAGACCTCCCACGAGCATCCAGGCGCCGCCGACGACGAGCGCCAGCCCCTCCAGTGCGGCCAGCGCGGCCGCGGCGGTCAGCCGGCCGGGACGGGGGCCCGCCTCTTCGGCGGCTTCGGGGGTGGGGGTCTGCTCACTGCTCACCCCTGAAGGGTAGCCCTCGGCGCACTGGATCCCATGGGCGCGTCCGACCGTGTGCTCCGTGCGCCCTCGGCGATCTCCACCTCGGTCTGGGCCGGGTACCACTGAGTAGGTACCCTGCAAACCATGCGTGCACTTCTCGTGGTCAATCCGGCGGCAACCACCACAAGTGCGCGTACGCGCGACGATGCTGATCCACGCGCTCGCGAGCGAGATGAAGCTGGAGGCGGTCACCACCGAGTACCGCGGCCACGCGCGCGACCTCGGCCGGCAGGCGGCACAGAGCGACGACATCGACCTGGTGGTGGCCCTCGGCGGCGACGGCACGGTCAACGAGGTCGTCAACGGTCTGCTGCACGACGGCCCCTGCCCCGAGAAGCTGCCCCGTCTCGCGGTGGTCCCGGGCGGTTCCACCAACGTCTTCGCCCGCGCCCTCGGCCTGCCCAACCACGCGGTGGAGGCCACCGGCGCCCTGCTGGACGCACTGCGCGAGGGCAGCGAGCGGACCGTCGGGCTGGGCCTGGCCTCGGGCACGCCGGGCACGGAGGACGAGGCGGTCCCGGCCCGCTGGTTCACCTTCAACGCCGGGCTGGGCTTCGACGCCGGCGTGGTCGGCCGGGTCGAGCAGCACCGTGAGCGCGGGAAGAAGTCGACGCACGCCCTCTACGTCCGCCAGGTGATGCGCGCGCTCATCGGCGAGCCGCACCGCCGCAACGGGACGATCACGCTGGAGCGGGCGGGTGAGGATCCGGTGACCGATCTGGTGCTGTCCATAGTCTCGAACACGTGCCCGTGGACGTTTCTCGGCAATCGCCCGATCTACGCGTCACCTAAAGCCTCGTTCGATACCGGGCTCGACGTCTTCGGCCTCCACCGCCTGTCGACGGCCGCGTTGCCCGGTATGGCACCCAGTTGCTCACTTCGTCCCCCGAGCGCGGGCCCCGGGGCAGGCACGCCGTCTCCCTGCACGACATGACCGAGTTCACCTTGCATTCGAAGGTCCCACTCCCCCTCCAGATGGACGGTGACCACCTGGGGCTGCGGACCAGCGTGACGTTCACAGGCGTTCGCCGTGCACTGCGTGTGATTGTGTGAGCAGAAGGGGCGAAAGTCCTTTCACTCGAACGTTTAGGCCAGGGTCCACCCCCATAGAAGTACGGCTGTGACCTAGTCGACACCGAAGAATCAAAAAAACTTTCCGGAAGGGGTTGTATCCGCCGCCGAGGTTTGCGAGTCTCTTCTTGGCGATCGGAACGGCCCGCAACACCGGCCTTCACAGATCACCAGAACCCCTCTTCAAACCACAGGACCACGCCAGGGCAACCTGACGGTAGGCCCCTTCCCTTGTTGAGGGATTCGTGAAAGCGTTCACATTCACAAGCATCCCAGCATGTAATACCAAGGAGAGGTAGCAGCCATGGACTGGCGTCACCGCGCCGTTTGCCGCGAGGAAGACCCCGAGCTCTTCTTCCCCATCGGCAACACCGGTCCCGCGCTGCTGCAGATCGAGGAAGCCAAGGCCGTCTGCCGTCGCTGCCCTGTCATGGAGCAGTGCCTGCAGTGGGCGCTCGAGTCCGGCCAGGACTCCGGCGTCTGGGGTGGTCTCAGCGAGGACGAGCGCCGCGCAATGAAGCGCCGTGCCGCCCGCAACCGGGCTCGTCAGGCCTCCGCCTGACCATCCACCCCTGCTGACAGCCTGAGCTTGGCGGCGCGTACAGCGAGTACGCAACCCCGCTCCCGAGCCGCAGCGCGCAGTACCCCCCGATGCGCATCGGACGATGGATCGCACGAGCACTGGCCTCGGACCCTCACGGGTCCGGGGGCTTTTTGCTGCCCGGCCCCGCTTCGCTCTTGCTGCCCGGCCCCGCTCGCTACTTGTCCGTGGGCACCGGGATGTCCAGGATCACCCGGGTGCCGCGGTCCGGGGGCCGGCACCATGTCGAAGGCCCCGCCCAACTCGCCCTCCACCAGGGTGCGGACGATCTGCAGGCCGAGGTTGCCGGAGCGGGTGCGGGTCGAAGCCCTCCGGGCAGACCGACGCCGTCGTCCTGGACGGTGACCAGGAGCCGGGCCTCCTTCGTCGTACCGCCGCGGACCGCGGGAGACCTCTACCGTGCCGGTGTCGCCGTCGCGGAAACCGTGCTCAGGGCGTTCTGCAGCACCTCGGTCAGCACCATCGACAAGGGGGTCGCGACCTCGGCGTCCAGAATGCCGAAGCGCCCGGTGCGCCGGCCGGTGACCTTGCCCGGCGAGATCTCCGCCACCATCGCCAGCACTCGGTCGGCGATCTCGTCGAACTCCACGCGCTCGTCCAGGTTCTGGGAGAGCGTCTCGTGCACGATCGCGATCGAGCCGACCCGGCGCACGGCCTCCTCCAGCGCCTCGCGTCCCCGGTCGGACTCGATGCGCCGGGCCTGGAGGCGCAGCAGGGCCGCCACCGTCTGGAGGTTGTTCTTCACCCGGTGGTGGATCTCCCGGATCGTGGCGTCCTTGGTGATCAACTCGCGCTCCCGACGGCGCAGTTCCGTGACGTCGCGCAGGAGCACCAGGGAACCGATGCGCGTGCCCTTCGGCTTGAGCGGGATGGCGCGGAACTGGATCACCCCGTCGTGCGCCTCGATCTCGAACTCGCGCGGCGCCCAGCCGCTGGCCACCCTGGCGAGTGCCTCGTCAACCGGGCCGCGGGACGGGGCGAGTTCGGCGGTGGTCCGTCCGAAGGTGATGGCCGACCAGGTCGGCGGCGAGGCCCATGTGGTGGTAGGCCGACAGCGCGTTCCGGGGACGCGTACTGGACGATGCCGTCCGCGTCGAGCCGGATCAGGCCGTCGCCGACGCGGGGCGAGGCGTCCATGTCGACCTGCTGGTTCTCGAACGGGAAGGCGCCGGCCGCGATCATCTGCGCGAGGTCCGAGGCGCTCTGCAGATACGTGAGTTCCAGGCGGCTCGGAGTGCGCACGGTGAGCAGGTTGGTGTTGCGGGCGATGACGCCCAGGACGCGCCCCTGACGGCGTACGGGGATGGACTCGACGCGGACCGGGACCTCCTCGCGCCACTCCGGGTCGCCCTCGCGCACGATCCGGCCCTCGTCCAGGGCGACGTCCAGCATGGGGCGCCGGCCGCGCGGGACCAGGTGGCCGACCATGTCGTCCTGGTACGAGGTGGGGCCGGTGTTGGGCCGCATCTGGGCGACGGAGACGTAGCGGGCGCCGTCGCGGGTGGGAACCCACAGCACCAGGTCGGCGAAGGAGGGTCGGAGAGGAGCTGCCACTCCGAGACCAGCAGGTGGAGCCACTCGAGGTCGGGTCGTCGAGCGCTGTGTGCTGGCGTACGAGTTCGTTCATGGAGGGCACGTGGCTGAGCGTACCTGGCGGTTCGGACAGCGATCGAAAGCAGCCGGATCCCACCGTCCCCGCTTCGGGTCCAGCCCCTGACCGGCCCTCGAAATACCCGCGGGCGCGGCGCCTGAGAGGGACCCTCAACCCTCCCGGCACCGCAGCCCGGAGCAACAACGGCCGCGGGGTGTGCGGTCCCCGGTCGGCCGAAGGGATGAGGACCCGGAGCAGTCAGGGCAGAGAGCACCGGTTCCTCGGTCCGCCCTCCTGTGCGGGGAAGGCGGAAGCCTGACGATCACCTTGCGTGAGTGTCACGGCAAGTGTCTCAGTCGCCATTGTGGACTAGACCACTCATCGTGTCCATGCGGCGGACGGTGTTTGCGGTTGTCGCGTTCCGTCGACTACTCGGACATCCGAACGCCCGGCCAAAGCCTAACCCCGTTGGCTCACACACGGGGCCAGACGGCCAGGGCAATTTCCGCGAGCGCCTCCAGCTCCACCCGGCTCGCGCCGTCGCGCGCCTGCTGCGACATGCCCTGGATCATGGCGCCGGTGTGCCGGGCGAGGGCGGCCGCGTCGGTGTCCGGCGGCAGCACGCCCGCGACCACGTCGGCGCCGATCCGGTCCTCGATCGCGGCGATGTTGCCGTTGCGCCGCTCCCGCAGGGACTCCTCGACCTCGGCGGTCGAACAGTTGGCGGCCGCGTGGATGACGAGGCAGCCGTGCGGCCGGCCGGGAGCCGTGTACTCGACGGCGGCCTCGCGCAGCATCCGCTCCACCCCCGCGCGGGCGGTCGGCTCCTCGGCGAGGGCGCGGCCGCCGAACGAGCCGTACCGCACGCCGTACTCCTGGACGACCTCCTCGAAGAGCGAGCGCTTGTCGCCGAAGGCGGCATACGAGGCTCGGGGCGCCGATATCCATGACCCGCGTGAGATCCGAGACCGACGTGGCCTCGTAACCGTGCTCCCAGAACGCCATCAGCGCCTTCTCCAGGGCCGTCGCCCGGTCGAAGGAGCGGGGGCGGCCCCATCCCCTGGCGCGGCGCTCGGAGTCGGCGCCTCCGCTTGTCCGCTCTTCCCACCGCTCACCATGGAGTGCATTTTGCGCGGGCGCTAGAGAAATGTCGCCGGGGTGCTGTACGGTCCTTTCTGTAGCAACCGATAGAGAAATACGAAGGGGTGCCGACATGGGCGTGCGGGGCGTGCTTGCGGGCAGGACGGCTCTCGTCAGCGGGGGCGAGCAGGGCATCGGGCGGGGAATCGCGAGCGGGCGACTGGGCCGGGACGGCGCACGGATCGCGGTGCACTACGGCAGGAACGAGGCGGCGGCGAAGAGACGGTCGCCGCGATCAGGGCGGCGGGCAGCTCGACGTTCGCGATCGGGGCCGACCTGGGCGCCCCGGGGCCGCCGGGCCCTGTGGGAGGAGTTCGACCGGCACGCCGACGGCGTGGACGTCCTGGTGAACAACGCCGGAATCGGCAGTACGCGCCCCATCGGGAGATAGGGGAGGAGGAGTACGACGCGGTCTCACCGTCAACGTGAAGGCACCGTTCTTCATCCCTCAAGCACGGTATGGGCCGGTTGCGCGACGGCGGCCGGGTCATCAACATCTCCTCGGGGCTGTCCCGCACGCGCGATTGCCGGACAACATGGCGTACTCGATGACGAAGGGCGCGCTGGACGTGTTCTCGCGTGATCTCTCCAAGGTGCTGGGCACCCAGCGGCATCACGGTGAACTCGGTGGCACCCGGCATCATCGAAACCGACAACACCGCCGGGCTGCTGCACGGGAGCCCGGACGGCTGGGACCGGGCGGCGGCGCTCTCCGCGCTGGGCGGGGTGGGGGCGCCGGCCGAAGTGGCCGACGTGGTCGCCTTCCTCGCCTCGCACGGGGGCCGGTGGGTCACGGGAAGCTGGGTGGACGCGACGGGAGGTTCACTGACCTGACACCGCCACCCACCTGACCGCTTCGACGCGCTCGCCGGGCCCAGCTCTGCTAGATTGGTCTAAACCACATAGGGCCCCACACAGCCAGTCCCGGACCCCGGGTGAGTCCTCTCTTCGAAACGGCAGGCAAGCGTGGAAGTTGTCATCGTTCCGGACGCCAAGGCAGGCGGCGAGCTGATAGCCGAAGCCATGGGCACAGCTGCTCCGACGCAAGCCCGACGCCCTGCTCGGGGTGGCCACCGGCTCGACGCCGCTGCCCGTGTACGAGGCACCTGGCGGCCAAGGTGCGCTCGGGCGTCGTGGACACCGCGCGGGCGCGGATCGCCCAGCTCGACGAGTACGTGGGACTGCCCGCCGAGCACCCGGAGTCGTACCGCTCGGTGTTGCGACGCGAGGTGCTCGAACCGTTGGGGATCGGCATGGACGCGTTCATGGGCCCCGACGGCACGGCCGCGGACGTGCAGGGGCGTGCGAGGCGTACGACAAGGCGTTGGGCGGGACCGGCGGGGTCGACCTCCAGCTGCTGGGCATCGGCACCGACGGGCACATCGGTTTCAACGAGCCGTGCTCCTCGCTCGCCTCGCGGACCCGGATCAAGACGCTCACCGAGCAGACCCGCGTCGACAACGCGCGCTTCCGACGGTGACATCGAGCAGGTGCCCCACCACGTGATCACGCAGGGGATCGGCACCATCCTGGAGGCCCGGCACGTGGTGCTCCTCGCCACCGGCGAGGGCAAGGCGGACGCGGTCGCCGCGAGTGTCGAGGGCCCGGTCGCCGCCGGTGCCCGGCTTCCGCACTCCAACTGCACCCGCACGCCACGGTGGTCGTCGACGAGGCCGCCGCCTCCAAGCTGAAGCTCGCCGACTACTTCCGGCACACCTACGCCCACAAGCCCGACTGGCAGGAATCTGAGCCCGGATCCGAGCCCGCCCCGGCCCTGACCGGCGGACACGGACAGCCGGTGCGGGCGAAGGGCGCCGATCCCCTCCACGGGGTTCGGCGCCTTCTCCGTACCGGCGAGCGGAGCACGGTGTTCTTACGGCGGCCCCACGCGCATCGCCGGACGGGCCCGCCCGGCGTACCCGTCACGTGCGACACCGCGAACCAGAGGCGCCGGTCCCCCACCAGGAGGGACCGGCGCCTTCGTCGTACCGTCCGGAGCCCGGCCGTGCGAACGCCCCGGCCTCCGAGCCGGCCAACGCGGAGCCCGGCGAAGCGGTGTACCCGCCGCTACACGCCCGCGATCGCCTCCGCCGCCGCCCGGCCGCAGACTCGGGCCGCGCCGTGGGTGGCCAGGTGGAGGGGCGCCCCGGGACTCTGCGCGAGGGACGCCCATCTCGACCACGATCGTGTCGGGACGCGCCGCCAGCAGGGTGTCCAGGGCCGCCGACATCCAGGGGTGCCGGTGCTCGTCGCGGACGACGGCCACGACGCGGCGCGGACCGGCCGCGCCAGTACCTCGTGCCCGGCGTCGGGTCCGGTGAAGCTGCCGGTCTCCGTGCCGGGAAGCAGGCGGAAGAGCTCGGCGGCGATGCCCCAGGGGGTCTCGTCGCCGACCGCGATGTTCGCGACAGGGGTGAGGGCGGCGACGTACGGCGGTTCGGTGAGGGGGGCGAAGTCGTCGGCCACGGTGACGCGCAGAGCGCGGCGGGCCGCGCGCAGACCCACGTCGTCGGCCTCGGACTCCCCCGCCCCGGCGCCGGCCTGGTGCGCCGCGGTCCAGCGGGCCAGGGCGCGGACGCGTTCCGCCGCGTCGGCCAGGCGGTCCTCCGGGCAGCTCGCCCGCGCGGACCGCCTCGACCAGGGCGTCGCACAGCCGCCGCACGGTGCCCCTCGTCGGACAGCCCGCCGCCCACGCAGATCGCGTCGGCGCCGGCCGCGATGGCCAGGACGCTGCCGCGTTCGATGCCGTACGTGCCCGCGATGGCCCGCATCTCCATGCCGTCGGTGACGATCAGGCCGTCGTAGCCCAGTTCGCCGCGGAGCAGGTCGGTCAGGATGCTGCGGGACAACGTTGCCGGGTACTCCGGGTCCAGGGCCGGGACCAGGATGTGGGCGCTCATCACCGCGCGGCTGCCGGCGGCGATGGCCGCGCTGGCACGGGACCAGGTCGCGTTCCGCCAGCACCGCGGCGTCCACGTCGATGAGCGGCATGGCGTGGTGCGAGTCGACGCCCGTGTCGCCGTGGCCCGGGAAGTGCTTGGTGCAGGCGGCCACGCCCGCCGACTGCATGCCGGTGACGTAGGCGGCGGTGTGCCGGGCGACCAGGTCGGTGCCGGCGCCGAAGGAGCGCACGCCGATGACCGGGTTGTCGGGGTTGGAGTTGACGTCGGCGGACGGGGCCCAGTTGAGGTTGACGCCGCAGGCGGCGAGCCGGCGGCCCAGTTCCGCGGCCACCTCCCGGGTGAGCCCGACGTCGTCCACCGCACCGAGGGCGAGGTTGCCGGGGAAGGAGGAACCGGTGCGCACCTCGAGCCGGGGTGACGTCGCCGCTCTCCTCGTCGATCGCGACCAGCACGTCCTCGCGCTCGGCGCGCAGCTGTGCGGTCAGCGCGGCCACCTGCTCGGCGGAGGCGATGTTGCGCCCGAACAGACCGACGGAGGCCAGTCCCTCGCCGAGGCGGCGCAGCAGCCAGTCGGGGGCGGTGGTGCCGGTGAATCCGGGCTGGAGGACGGTGAGCGCGTCGCGCGTGAGGGTGTCGGTGGCCCTGGCGATGGTGGTCATCGGTCGCGTTATCCCTTCACGGCGCCGGCGGTCAGGCCGCTGACGGCCTTGCGCTGGAGGTAGACGAAGAGGATCAGGATCGGGACGGCGAAGAGGGAGGAGGCGGCCATGGTCGCGCCCCAGTCGTCGCCGAAGACGGTCTGGAAACTGGTCAGCCACACCGGCAGTGTCTGGGCCTCGGCGTCCTTGTTCAGGACCAGGACCAGGGCGAACTCGTTCCAGGCGGTGATGAAGCCGAACAGCGAGGTCGACATCAGACCCGGCGCGAGCAGCGGCAGGATGACCCGGCGGAACGCCTGGCTGCGGGTGCAGCCGTCGACCATCGCCGACTCCTCCAGCTCCTTCGGCACGGCGGCGACGAAGCCGCGCAGCGTCAGGATGGTGAAGGGCAGGATCATCATCATGTAGAAGAGCGTGAGCGGCACGAGGCTGTTCAGCATCGACGCGTCGCGCACGATCATGTACATCGCGATGATCATGACTTCCCAGGGCGCCATCCTGGGCCAGCATGAAGCCGATGACGAAGCCACGCCGCCCCTTGAACCGCATCCGCGCCAGGGCGAAGGAGCCGGCCAGCGCGATGATCAGCGAGAAGACGACGGCGAGGACGGTGACGGTCAGCGAGTTGGTGACGAAGGACCAGAAGTGGTCGGCCTCGGTCGCCGTCTTGAAATGATCGAAGGTGAAGTCGGTCGGGAACCAGACCGGGTCCTCCGTGATGATGTCGCCGGTCGGCTTGAAGGCCGTGGAGAACATCCAGTACACGGGGAAGACGAAGCCGATGAACAGGACGACGGCCGTGGCGTTGGGCCACAGGCGGCCGAAGAGCGAGCGCTTCACAGCTCGTCCTCCCCTGCTTGAGCACGATCTCGAGGTAGTAGGCGGTCAGACCGGAGCATGATCAGGATAGTCAGCACGGCAATGGCCGCGCCCATACCGTAGTGCTGGTTGCCGACGCCCTCGACGTAGGCGTAGACGGGCAGGATCTCGGTGAGCCGGTCGGGTCCGCCCTGGTTGAAGGTGTAGACCTGAACGAACGCCTTGAAGACCCAGATGATCTCCAGGAAGGTCGTCGCGTAGAGGAACGGCCGCAGGAACGGCATGGTGACCGCGGTGAAAGCTCCGCCAGGCGCCGGCTCCGTCGAGCGACGCGGCCTCGTAGAGCTCCTTCGGGATGGTGGTGGTCGCCGCGTAGAGGTTGATCGCGACGAACGGGATGGATCCCCAGACGATCAGCAGGGTGACGACGAAGAAGGTCGACATCTGGCTGCTGGTCCAGCTGTAGTCGGCCATGGAGTGCCAGCCGAGCTTGTCCAGGACCCAGTTGACGACGCCGAAGCGCTGGGCGAACAGCCACTTGTAGACGGTGGTGGCGGCCACGATCGGCATGGCCCAGGCCAGCACCAGACCAAGCAGCAGGGTGAACCTCATCCGCTTGCCGAGACGGGCGAGCAGCAGGCCGACCAGGGTGCCCAGGATCATGATCAGGGCGACGTTGACCGCCGCGAACAGGACAGAGCGGAGGGTGACCCGCCAGAAGTGCTCGCTGGTGAGGGTCTCCCTTGTAGTTGTCGACGCCGTTCCACTCGGTGACGTGCTGGATCAGCTGCGTCATGTTGAGGTTCTGGAAGGACAGCAGGAGGTCCTTCAGCAGCGGCCAGCCGAGCAGCAGCACGGTGGCCGCGCAGGCGGGCAGCAGCAACAGGTACGGGGCGAGCGCGCCGACGCGCGACGCGGCTCTCTGCTTCGGCCCGCCGCTGCCCTCGTCGTCCGCCTTGCGGACGTCCGCCGGGCCGGAGGGCGGCCGTTCGGTCTGCACGGTCATGCTCGCGATCTCTCTTCTCGGCCTACGAGAGGGCCTGCGTACGCGTCGACTCGCGTACGGTCGCCGGGGCAGGAGCCGTCGTCCGGCCACCCCGCCCCGGCTCACCCGGTGCTACTGCTGCTGCGACAGGCGCTTGTTGAACTCTTCCTCGACCTGCTTGGCCGCCTCGGCCGGGGGACTTCCCCTTCAGCACGGCGGTCATGTAGGTCTTGATCGGGTTGGGCGCGTTCTCGACCGCGGCCCACTCCGGGATCAGCGGCGTGGTGCCACCGGAGGCGACGGCCGGCGAACCGGCCTCGGCAGCGGGGTTGCCCTCCAGGTTGGTGACCAGCGACTCCTTGTTCGGAGTGACGCCGTTGGCCTTGGCCAGCTGGCCCTCGAACTTGTCGGACAGCGCGATCTTCAGGGAACTCCTTGGCGAGTTCCAGCTTCTGCTGCCCGCGGCGACGGCCAGGTTGGAGCCGCCGAGGAAGACGCCCTCGGGCTTGTCGGCGGTCTCACCCGGGATGGTTAAGTAGCCGATGTCCTTCTCGATCTTCGGGTTGGCCTTGATCGCGGTGGCGGCTTCCCAGCCCATGCCGATGAAGGAGCCGACGTTGCCCTTGGCGAAGACCTCACCCTGTTGCGGGGTGGCCTCGTCCTTGTCCTGGGGCGCCTTGGAGAGGGACTGGAACTTCTTGTAGGTCTCCATCGCGGCGGCGATCTTCGGGTCGTCCAGGTTGGAGACGTACTTGTCGCCGTCCTTCTTGACCAGCTCGGCGCTCTCGCCGATCGCCAGACCGACGAAGTGGTACCAGTTCTGGCCCGGCAGGTAGATCGGCTCGGCGTCGGTCTTCTCACCGATCGTCTTGAGGGCGTCGTAGAACTCGTCGCGGGTCTTGGGCGTTTCCTTGATGCCCGCGTCCGCCCACACCTTCTTGTTGTAGACGACCACGCGGTTGACCACGAACCACGGCGCCGCGTACTGCTTGCCCTCGAAGACGGAGGACTCGTTGATGGACTCGGTCCAGTCCTTGCCGATCTCGGCGCTTGAGGTCGGTGAGGTCCGCGAGACCGCCGGTCTTGGCGTACGCCGGGGTCTGGGTGTTGCCGACCTCGAAGACGTCGGGGGGTTCTCCTCGGAGAGCGCGGTGGTCAGCTTCTGCTGGATACCGTTCCACGTCTGGATCTCGAACTTGACCTTGGCCTTGGTCTTCGCCTCGAACTCCTTGGCGAGGTCCGCCTGCCAGTCGTCGGGCGAGGAACCGTCCATCACCCACACGGTGAGCGTCTCGCCGGCGTAACCGTCCGCCCCGGCCTTCTTGCCGTCGTCGCCGCTGTCGCCCCCGCATGCCGCGACCGAGACCATCATGCCCGCGATACCGATCGCGGCTATCAGCTTGCGCTTCACGCCAACCCTCCTCCAGGGATGCCACACAACCCCCCTGCCTCCCCGCGGTTGCTCGTCGACGCGGACCGCCCATGGGGCCGGGACCTGGACCAATGGTGTAGACCAGTACGGGGAGCTTGGCCCAGACCAATAGGGCTGTCAAGGGTGTTCAACCGGCCTCCCCGCGTCCGTGATGCGACCGAGATATGCAGGGACCTTTCATTGCGCAAGCGACAGATCGGACGGACCGGCACCGGGTGTACCACCGCCCGCCGAACGACGTGCCGGTACCGTTCCGAACGCGCGTACCAGCGACGCCGGTCGGCGCTGTGGACTAGACCAACGAGGGCCCCGGAGGTATACAGAAGGGATCACGGAGCGTGCGGGGCCAACCCGGCACGGAGCCGTGCCACGATGTGAGCCGTGGCCGACAGGGATAGCGGTCGCTTCGGCACCCGGAGCCGGGAAGGCAGAGCATGAGCACCGACGTCAGCAGTGCGGAGAACGAGGGTGGGGCGACCGTCCGTACCGCGCGCGTGCCCAAGTACTACCGTCTGAAGAAGCATCTGCTCGACATGACCCGGACACAGGCGCCGGGTACGCCGGTCCCGCCGGAGCGCACGCTGGCCGCGGAGTTCGACACCTCGCGCACCACCGTGCGCCAGGCCCTTCAGGAACTGGTCGTCGAGGGCCGCCTGGAGCGCATCCAGGGCAAGGGCACCTTCGTCGCCAAGCCCAAGGTGTCGCAGGCGCTGCAACTCACCTCGTACACCGAGGACATGCGGGCGCAGGGTCTCGAACCCACCTCGCAGCTGCTGGACATCGGCTACATCACCGCCGACGACCGGCTCGCCGGGCTGCTGGACATCACGGCCGGCGGGCGGGTGCTGCGCATCGAGCGGCTGCGCATGGCCAACGGCGAGCCGATGGCCATCGAGACCACCCACCTCAGCGCCAAGCGCTTCCCGGCGCTGCGCCGCTCCCTGGCGAAGTACACGTCCCTCTACACCGCGCTCGCCGAGGTGTACGACGTCCATCTCGCCGAGGCCGAGGAGACCATCGAGACCTCCCTGGCCACCCCGCGCGAGGCCGGCCTGCTCGGCACCGACGTCGGCCTGCCCATGCTGATGCTCTCCCGGCACTCGCAGGACCGCACGGGCCAGCCGGTGGAGTGGGTGCGCTCGGTGTACCGGGGCGACCGCTACAAGTTCGTGGCCCGGCTGAAGCGGCCCCAGGACTGACGCCGGCCGCGGGGCGTTTCAGGCAAATCCCCGCACGCGTGACCGCGAAGTTGCAGTTCAGGACCGATATACGGACGAGGTCTTCCGCTGTATCGACACCGTCACCTACATTTCGTGCGCACTGCACGAGGTGATCAGCGAGGGGACGGAGCCACCGCATGTCACAAGCCCCAGAAGTGAGCAGAGGGCCGACGGTGACGCCGGTGCGCGTCGTCATCGGCCTCTGCCTTGTCGCACCGTTCGTCGCCATGCTGTGGGTCGGCTCGTACGCGAAGACGGACCCGGCCTTCATCGGCATCCCGTTCTTCTACTGGTACCAGATGGCGTGGGTGCTCATCTCCACGGTGCTCACGGTGATCGCCTACAAGCTGTGGCAGCGTGACCAGCGCGCCCGCCGGGAAGGCGGGGCCAAGTGAACGACGGCGTGAACGGCGTCGCACTCGCCGTCTTCATCTTCTTCTTCGTCCTCGTCACCGCGATGGGCTTCCTGGCCGCCCGCTGGCGCCGGGCCGCGAACGACCAGAGCCTCGACGAGTGGGGCCTCGGCGGCCGCTCGTTCGGCACCTGGGTCACCTGGTTCCTGCTGGGCGGCGACCTGTACACCGCGTACACCTTCGTGGCCGTACCGGCGGCGATCTACGCGGCGGGCGCGGCCGGTTTCTTCGCGGTGCCTTACACGATCCTGGTCTACCCGCTGATCTTCACCTTCCTGCCGCGGCTGTGGTCGGTCTCCCACAAGCACGGGTACGTGACGACCTCGGACTTCGTGCGCGGCCGCTTCGGCTCGAAGGGGCTGTCGCTGGCGGTCGCCGTCACCGGCATCCTGGCGACGATGCCGTACATCGCGCTCCAGCTGGTCGGCATCCAGGCCGTCCTCGACGTGATGGGCGTCGGCGGCGGTGAGGACACCAACTGGTTCATCAAGGACCTGCCGCTGCTGATCGCCTTCGGCGTGCTGGCGGCGTACACCTACTCGTCGGGACTGCGCGCGCCCGCGCTGATCGCGTTCGTGAAGGACACGCTGATCTACATCGTGATCGCGGTGGCGATCATCTACATCCCGATCAAGCTCGGCGGGTTCGACGACATCTTCGCCGCGGCGGGCGACAAGTTCAGCGAGTCGGGCAAGGGCGGACTGGTGCCGGACCACGGCGGCCAGTGGACGTACGCCACCCTGGCGCTCGGCTCGGCGCTCGCGCTCTTCATGTACCCGCACTCGATCACCGCGACGCTGTCCTCGCGCAGCCGTGAGGTGATCCGGCGCAACACCACGATCCTGCCGCTGTACTCGCTGATGCTCGGCCTGCTCGCCCTGCTGGGCTTCATGGCGATCGCTGCGGGGGTGAAGGTGGAGAACGGGCAGCTGGCGATCCCGCAGCTGTTCGAGAACATGTTCCCGGACTGGTTCGCCGGCGTGGCCTTCGCGGCGATCGGCATCGGCGCCCTGGTCCCGGCGGCGATCATGTCGATCGCGGCCGCGAACCTCTTCACCCGCAACATCTACAAGGACTTCATCAAGCCGGACGCCACCCCGGCCCAGGAGACGAAGGTCTCCAAGCTGACGTCCCTGCTGGTGAAGGTGGGCGCGCTGGTCTTCGTCCTGGGCATGGACAAGACGGTCGCGATCAACTTCCAGCTGCTCGGCGGCATCTGGATCCTGCAGACCTTCCCGGCCCTGGTCGGCGGCCTGTTCACCCGCTGGTTCCACCGCTGGGCGCTGCTCGGCGGCTGGGCGGTCGGCATGGTCTACGGCACGGTCGCCGCCTACGGTGTCGCCCTCGCCGACGCAGAAGCACTTCGGCGGCTCCTCCGAGGAGATCCCGGGCATCGGCGAGATCGGCTACATCGGCCTCACCGCCTTCGTGCTGAACGTCCTGGTCACCGTGGTCCTGACCTTCGTCATGCGGGCGCTGAAGGCCCCCGACGGCGTCGACGAGACCAAGCCCGGCGACTACACGGCGGACGCGGGCGACCCCGGCGTCGAGGTGGAGCTGCCGCCGGCCACGGCGGGCACCTCGCACTGACCTCCGGTACGCGACTGGTACGCGGCGGGCCGTCGGAGAAATCCGGCGGCCCGTTGTCGTACCCGTACGGCACACTCGGCGCCATGGACTTCGTGATCCGGCCGGCGGCGACGGACGAGTACGGCACCCTCGGTGAGATCACCGCGCAGGCCTATCTGCGCGACGGCCTCCTCGACTTCGGGGAGAGCGACGCGTACCTCGGCGAGCTGCGGAACGTCGCCAAGCGTGCGGCGGCCGCCGAGGTGCTGGTCGCCGCGGCGGACGGCCGGGTACTCGGCGGCGTGACCTTCGTGCCGTCCGGCGGTCCCATGGCCGACATCGCCCGGCCCGGCGAGGCCGAGATACGGATGCTCGCCGTCGCCCGCGAGGCACGCGGACGCGGGGTGGGCGAGGCTCTCGTACGGTCCTGCGTCGACCGGTCCCGGGCCGTCGAGGGCTGCGCGCGCGTCGTGCTGTCCACCCAGCGCACCATGCGCACCGCCCACCGCCTCTACGAGCGGATGGGCTTCACCCGCACGCCCGACCGCGACTGGAACCCGCTGCCGGAGCTCGACGACATCACGCTCCTCGCCTATGAACTGACGCTCTGACACCAGCGCCGCCCCTCGACGGCTCCTCCGCGACACAACATCTGGGGGTGCTCGCCGAACCCGGCACAAGATGTATGCTCGTGCTCGCTGTCGCCGCAGGGGAATCCGGTGCGAATCCGGAACTGTCCCGCAACGGTGTACTTGTGTGTATCCGCGCGTCTCCGCACGTGTGCACACGCATGTCCAGTCCGAGGACCTGCCGACAGTGCGCCCGTACCGTCCCGGTCCGGGTGCCTGACGTCCGGGCCTCGTGGAGTGGGCCGGTGGACGCGACGCCGCGTGCGCTCGTGAGCTGCCCATGCCCTCCCCCAGGCCCCGTGCCGAGCGAGGGAGTGCCCCCACGTGACCATCGCGCCAGCCGACCCGGTTTCAGCGACCCCGGCGACGACTTCAGCGACCCCGGTGACCGAGGAGCCCGACGGGCCCGGTGCCGCGTTGCTGCGGATCCTGACCGAGCTGACCGCCGACCTGCCCGGCGCCGACCCGGGCCGGGTCGCCGCCGCCGCACTGCGCGGCCGGTCCGCCCGTGCGGACGAGTCCGAGCTGCGGGAGCTCGCCACGGAGGCGGCGGCCGGGCTCATCTCGGAGGATCCGGTCTACCCAGGCTGGCCGCCCGGCTGCTGACCATCGGCATCCGCGCCGAGGCCGCCTCCCAGGGCGTCACCTCGTTCACCGGGTCGGTCGCCACCGGTCACCGCGAGGGCCTGATCGCCGACCGCACCGCCGAGTTCGTACGGCTGCACGCGGACCGCCTGGACGCGCTGATCGACCCGGCCGCCGACGACCGCTTCGGCTACTTCGGCCTGCGCACCGTGTACAGCCGCTACCTGCTCCGGCACCCGATCACCCGCAAGGTCGTCGAGACGCCCCAGCACTTCATGCTGCGGGTGGCCGCCGGACTCGCCGAGGACGACAGCACGCGCGCGGTCGACGAGGTGGCCGCGCTGTACGGGCTGATGAGCCGCCTCGACTACCTGCCCTCCTCCCCCACCCTGTTCAACTCCGGCACCCGGCACGCCCAGATGTCGTCCTGCTACCTCCTGGACTCTCCCAAGGACGAGCTGGACTCCATCTACGACCGTCTCCACCAGGTCGCCAACCTCTCCAAGCACGCCGGCGGCATCGGCATCGCCTACCCCCGCGTCCGCGCCCGGGGTTCGCTGATCCGCGCGCACCAACGGGCACTCCAACGGCATCGTCCCGTTCCTGAAGACGCTGGACGCCCTCGGTCGCCGCCGTGAACCAGGGTGGCCGGCGCAAGGGCGCGGCGGCGGTCTACCTGGAGACCTGGCACGCGGACGTCGAGGAGTTCCTGGAGCTGCGGGACAACACCGGTGAGGACGCCCGCCGCACGCACAACCTGAACCCTCGCCCACTGGGTGCCGGACGAGTTCATGCGCCGGGTGGACGCCGACGGACAGTGGTCGCTGTTCTCGCCCGCCGACGCGCCCGAGCTGATCGACCTGTGGGGCGAGGGTTCGACGCGGCGGTACCGCGGGCCGAGGCGGCGGGGCTCGCCCGCAAGACCCTCCCCGCCCGTGAGCTGTACGGCCGCATGATGCGCACCCTCGCGCAGACCGGCAACGGCTGGATGACCTTCAAGGACACCGCCAACCGCACCGCCAACCAGACCGCCGAGCCCGGTCACGTCGTCCACTCCTCCAACCTCTGCACGGAGATCCTGGAGGTCACGGACGACGGGGAGACGGCGGTCTGCAACCCTGGGCTCGGTCAACCTCGGGGCGTTGGTCGACGTGGCCAAGGGCGACATCGACTGGGAGCGCCTGGACGCCACCGTCCGCACCGCCGTCACCTTCCTGGACCGGGTCGTCGACATCAACTTCTACCCGACCGGGCAGGCGGGCCGCTCCAACGCCCGCTGGCGCCCGGTGGGCCTGGGCGCGATGGGCCTCCAGGACGTCTTCTTCCAGCTGCGCCTGCCCTTCGACTCACCCGAGGCGAAGGCCCTCTCCACCCGCATCGCCGAGCGGATCATGCTCGCCGCGTACGAGACCTCCGCCGATCTCGCCGAGCGCGACGGCCCGCTGCCGGCCTGGGAGAAGACCCGGACGGCCCGGGGTGTGCTGCACCCCGACCACTACGGCGTCGAGCCCACCTGGCCGGAGCGCTGGGCGGGCTGCGCGAGCGCATGGCCACGACCGGCCTGCGCAACTCCCTGCTCCTCGCCATCGCGCCGACCGCCACGATCGCCTCGATCGCGGGCGTCTACGAGTGCATCGAGCCGCAGGTGTCCAACCTGTTCAAGCGCGAGACGCTCTCCGGTGAGTTCCTCCAGGTCAACTCGTACCTGGTGGACGACCTCAGCGGCTCGGCGTCTGGGACGCCCGCACCCGCGAGGCGCTGCGCGAGGCCAACGGCTCGGTACAGGGCTTCTCCTGGATCCCCGAGGACGTCCGCGCGCTGTACCGCACCGCCTGGGAGATCCCGCAGCGCGGCCTGATCGACATGGCCGCCGCCCGCACCCCGTACCTCGACCAGGCCCAGTCGCTGAACCTGTTCCTGGAGACGCCGACCATCGGGAAGCTCTCCTCGATGTACGCGTACGCCTGGAAGCAGGGCCTGAAGACCACGTACTACCTGCGCTCCCGCCCGGCGACCCGCATCGCCCGCGCCGCCGCCCGAGCCACCGTCCCCGTGCAGGCCGGCCCGGACCCCGAAGCGGTCGCCTGCTCCCTGGAAAACCCCCGAGTCCTGCGAGGCCTGCCAGTAATGACCACCGAGACCCCCGCGACCCCCACCTCGAAGAACCTGCTCGACCCGGGCTTCGAACTGACGCTGCGCCCCATGCGCTACCCGGACTTCTACGAGCGCTACCGGGACGCCATCAAGAACACCTGGCACGTCGAGGAGGTCGACCTCCACTCGGACGTCGCCGACCTGGAGAAGCTCAGCCCCGAGGAACAGCACCTGATCGGCCGGCTGGTGGCCTTCTTCGCCACGGGCGACTCGATCGTCGCGAACAACCTGGTGCTCACCCTCTACAAGCACATCAACTCCCCGAGGCGCGGCTCTACCTGTCCCGCCAGCTCTTCGAGGAGGCCGTCCACGTCCAGTTCTATCTGACACTGCTGGACACCTACCCGCCCGACCCCGAGGACCGCAACGCGGCCTTCGCCGCCGTCGAGAACATCCCCTCGATCCGCGAGAAGGCCGGGTTCTGCTTCAAGTGGATGGACTCGGTCGAGTCGATCGACCGCCTGGAGACCAAGGCCGACCGCCGCCGTTTCCTGCTCAACCTCATCTGCTTCGCCGCGTGCATCGAGGGCCTGTTCTTCTACGGCGCCTTCGCCTATGTCTACCGGTTCCGCAGCCGGGGCCTGCTGCACGGACTGGCCACCGGCACCAACTGGGTGTTCCGGGACGAGACGATGCACATGTCCTTCGCCTTCGACGTCGTCGACACCGTGCGCAAGGAGGAGCCGGAGCTGTTCGACGACGCGCTCCAGCAGGAGGTCACCGACATGCTGCGGGAGGCCGTCGAGGCCGAGCTGCAGTTCGCGCGCGACCTGTGCGGTGACGGCCTCCCGGGCATGAACACCGACTCGATGCGGCAGTACCTGGAGTGCGTGGCCGATCAGCGCCTGACGCGTCTCGGCTTCGCCCCGGTGTACGGCTCCGAGAACCCCTTCTCCTTCATGGAGCTGCAGGGCGTTCAGGAGCTGACCAACTTCTTCGAGCGGCGCCCCTCGGCGTACCAGGTGGCGGTGGAGGGCACCGTCGACCTCTCCGAGGACTTCTGAGTCTCCTTCCTCGCTCCCTGGTCCTCCCGGGCCTCCCCTGAGCTGACGGTCGATGCGCTTGTCGCGCACGATGCCGATCACCGAGGGGAGGACCATGAGGACCAGGAGTCCGAAGGTCACGAGCATTCCGATCAGGGCTTCTATCTGGTTTCCGGTCATGACACCACTGTCGCGCCGGAGACTCCTTACCGGGAGTGGCAGGACTGCCGTAGGACCTCGATTTCCTGCCACTTCCGAGGCACACTGGGGGGCATGCTGCAGAACGTGGCCGCGGTCCTGCTGGACGGCGCGCATCCCTTCGAACTCGGTGTGGTCTGCGAGGTCTTCGGCATCGACCGGAGCGACGAGGGTCTGCCGGGGTACGACTTCGCGGTGGTCTCCGCGGAGGGCCCGGAGCTGAGCACCCATGTCGGCGGGCTCACCGTCTCCACGCCGTACGGGCTGGACCGGCTGGAGGAGGCCGACCTGATCGCCGTGCCGGCGGGGAGCGACTACGTCCGCCGGGGAGTACCCGCCCGAGCTGCTGGACTCCCTGCGGCGGGCGGTGGACAGGGGCGCGCGGGTGCTGAGCGTGTGCTCCGGGGTGTTCGTACTGGGCGCCGCCGGGCTACTGGACGGGCGGCGGTGCGCGGTGCACTGGCACCAGGCGGCCGAGCTGGCCCGGCAGTACCCCCGGGTCGCCGTCGCGCCCGACGTGCTCTACGTGGACGAGGACCCCGTGATCACGAGCGCCGGCACCGCCGCCGGCATCGACGCCTGTCTGCACATCGTCCGCAAGGAACAGGGGGCCGGAGGTCGCCAACCGGATCGCCCGGCGCATGGTCGTACCGCCGCACCGGGACGGCGGTCAGGCGCAGTACATCGAACGGCCGCTGCCGCGCTCCTCCTGCGACACCGTCGGCGAGGTGCTGGCCTGGATGGAACAGCACCTCGACGAGGAGGTCACCGTCGAGCAGCTCGCGGCCCGGGCGCACATGTCCCCGCGCACCTTCGCCCGCCGCTTCCAGCAGGAGACGGGTACGACTCCTACCGCTGGATCCTGCGCCAGCGTGTGCTGCTGGCCCAGCGGCTGCTGGAGGCGACGGACGAGACGATGGACGCGATCGCGTGGCGCACCGGCTTCGGTACGGCGGCGGCGCTGCGGCACCAGTTCGTCCGGGCCCTGGGCACCACCCCGCACGCCTACCGGCGCGCCTTCCGGGGCCCGGAGGCCGTCGCCTGAGCCGCCGCGCCACCGCGCCGCTCACCGTGCGACGGGCCTGACCAGCAGGTCGTGCGGCCGCAGGGTGATCCCGACACGGACCGCGTCGTTCGAGCCCGCCACCTGCTCGAAGCGGTACTCGTGGCGAGCGCCGCCGTGATCAGCGTCAGCTGCGCCATGGAGAAGTGGTCGCTGGGGCACTTGCGCTTACCCGCACTGAACGGCTTCATGGCGTATTTCGGCACATCCGCCGCACGGTCCGGAATCCACCGGTCCGGGTCGAACTCCAGGTTGTCCGCGTACGACTTCGCATCGCGTTGGATTGCGTACGGACTGTAGATGATGTCCGCCCCGGCCGGAATGCGATAGCCACCGAGTTCGGTCTCGACCACCGCGCGCCGCGTCAAAATCCACACGGCGGGACGCAAACGCATGGCCTCCACGATGACATTGCCGGTGTGCGTGAGCTTCCGGACATCCTCGAATGCCACGGGGCGTCCGCCGGTGACCGCTTCGACTTCGTCGCGTATGCGGTCGGCATGTTCCGGGTGTTCGGCAAGCGCCTGCAGCAACCACATGATCGTGGAAGCGATGGTTTCACTGCCGGGGGTGAGTATCGCGACGACCTGGTCGTGGATCTCCTGTTCCCCGATGGGGTCGCCATTGTCGTCCTCCGCCTCCAGCAATGCCGTCAGCAAATCGTCCGGCTTTTGACCGGATGCGCGGCGCTCGGCGATGATCTCGTCGACCAGGAGGTGCAGATCGGCCAGCGCGTTGTTGAATTCGCGGTTGGCCGGGAGCGGCAGCCGGTAGAGCGGTCCGAGCGGGACCACCATGCGCCGGTACATGCCCCGGAAGACGGTGGCGAGCGCGACGCACAGCCGCTCGGCCCGCTCGTCCATGTACTGCCCGCGCAGCAGGCAGCGGGCCGCGACGCGCACGGCGACGCGGAAGGACTCGGAGGTGGCGTCGACGGTCCGCCCCGGCTGCCAGCGCCTCGGTGAGCGCGTGCGCCTCCTCCTCCATGATCGGCCCGTAGGCGGGGATCGCGTCGAGCTCTGAACGCCGGCTGGATGGCGCCGCTGGCGGCGGTGGAGCGGGCCGTTGGCGGTCGCCACGCCCTCCTTGCCGAGCAGGCCCTCCAGCGACTCCCACAGCGGGCCGGCTATGTGGTAGTCGGGGCTCAGCGCCAGGGCGCCGGTGAGCTCCGGTGCGGTGACCGCGTAGACGGTCTTCGGGCCGAGCTTGATGCGAACGATGTCACCGTGGTCGCGCAGCTGGGACATGAAGGCCAGCGGGTCGCGGGCCAGCCTCCAGCCGTGGCCGAGGAGCGGGACACCGCCACCCGCGACGGGCGGCTCGCGCAGCTCGGGTGTGGTTTCGGTCCGGGTTTCGGGGTTGACGGACTCGACGGTCATTTCTCACCTGCCGCTTCGTTGTTGACGTACGGGGGCGTGGACCGGTCGTCCCAGCTGTCGACCATGTACCGGCCGGACTCGTGGTGGAACCAGTAGACGGAACTGAACCAGTTCCGCATATTGCCGACGTTGGCCCGTACGGCGCCGCTCAGTTCCTTTCCGCGTACGGTGCCGTTGTCGAGTTCGTCGGCGAACCGTAACGCGTCCTGTTCCACGGCGAGGAAATCGGTGATGCATTCCTCGACGCGTCGCCTTACTTCTCCGATGGCTTCTTCCAGGGTCAGTCCATGATGTGTGATGAGACTGATCCCGAGATTGTGGACCTCGTCGCCCGCTATTTCCTTGGGCAGTGAGCACAGGTCGTTGTACCAGGCGGCGAATTCCTGGCTGAGCAGTGCCGCCCGGCGATATGCCGGGTGTTTCCGAACGGCGTCCGGCAGTTCGCACCCCGCGCTCGGCTCCAGCAGGTCGGTCCAAATCCAGTGCGCGAAGGTGAGCCGGCGCAGTTCGAGGTACTCCTCGACGCCGGGCACGATGCCATGGGTGCGGTTGTGGAATTCCCGGTCGTAGGCGTCGATCACCGCGTGGAAGTGCCGGGCGAACCGGGCGTTCCACGTCGCCGGCGGCGGCAGGAAGGCGTAGAGCCGCCGCACACTGTCGGCGAACCCGGCGACCAGCGTGTCCTCGTGGTGCAGATGGTCCCGGGGTGACTCGAGTGCCGCGTGCAGCTGGTTCCGCAGTCGCCGCCAGGCGGTCGGACGGCCGTGGACGATGTCCCGGTCGTGCCGGTCGTCCCAGACGAAGAACCACGCGCTGTAGTCCGCTATCGCCTGCATGACCTCGTCGGGGGCGCCCAGGTAGTAGCCCGCCATGAGGTCGGTGTAGCACAGGCCGTCGGCATATTCCTCGACCTTGTCCGCCGGCATGAGCCGTTTTTCGAGCAGCCACGTACGGGTCTTCTCCTGGAGCTTCGGCCAATACGGGTGCAGTTGCCGGGGAAATGCCGCCTCGATCACCGGAAGGCGCAGTGATGGCGGTACTGCGATCGCGGTCGGTGTCGCTGTGGTGCCGTGTGAGAAAGCATGCACGAACAAACCCCTCTCAGCCGCCGGTGGCGCACCCCTCTCGCTGAGCTAGGCGTGCACCGTTGCGTATCCCCGCACTTCCCATTCAGCACCACAACTGACCGTTCTGGGAACGGATTTGCTCCATTCACTACCCCACGGTGCCGGAATTCTCCTGGTGTGTGGCAGGTTCCGGCAGACGAACGGCCGCCCGCTCGGGTGAGACCCGAACGGGCGCCGTACGCACGGAGGATGGGTGACAGGTGACGCGGCGTCAGTCGTTCGCGACCACGGGGTAGCGCGGCTCGTTCTCGGCCATCTGCCGCAGCGCGTCCTTGCGTTCGCGCTTGGAGAGCCGGTCGATGTAGAGGTATCCGTACAGGTGGTCCGTCTCGTGCTGCAGACACCGTGCGAAGTACCCGGTGCCGCGCACCTTGATCGGGTTGCCCTTCTCGTCCTGCCCGGTCACCTCGGCGTAGTCGGGGCGGGCGAGCGGCGCGTAGGCGGTCGGCACGGACAGGCAGCCCTCGTTGCTGTCGTCCAGGCTGCGCCGGTCGGCGGCGCAGTTCGACGAGGACCGGGTTGCAGACCACGCCGACGTGCCGGACGCCCTCGTCGTCGGGGCAGTCGTAGACGAAGACCTTCTTGCCGACACCGATCTGGTTGGCGGCCAGACCCACACCCTCGGCGGTGCGCTGGCTGGCGAACATGTCCGCGACCAGCTGCTGGAACTCCTCACCGAAGTCGGTGACGTCCGCGCACTCCTTGTGCAGCACCGGGTTGCCGACCACCGTGATCGGACGCGAGGTGCCGCGCCCACGCCAGGCAGTCTCGCGCTCCTCGCAGTCCTCGGTGTCGACGACGAACCCCTCGTCGTCCACGGGGAGCACGCCCGCGTGCTGCTGATCGGTGTCCTGCTGGGCCATGACCGACGTATGCCTTCCTCGAACAACTAAGGGTGATGCGACTTAGGGGGTGACACTGATGGCGACCGCTGTCGCGGAGGCCCCGGTAAAGACTACGGGGCCGCTCAGCAGACCTCTTCCAGGTCCCGCCAGTCCCGGGGAGTCGGGACTGTCGGCGACCCAACCGTCCAGCAGCCCCTTCACCAGCGCGGCCGGCGCGGCCACCCCCGCACTCCCGCTCCGGCACCCACAGCTGCCCGTCGGTGCGGTGGCCGAGCGGCCCCGGATGTCCCGGTTCGCTGTGGTCGTGCGGGTCGAGGTGCTCGCCCTCGCCCTCGTCGGACGGCATCCGTGACTCCGAGCACATCCGGCACAGCAGCCGGACCGACGACGACCAGTCCTCGGCGGCGAAACCGGCGTCCGCGGCGAGCTGCTCCAAGGCGTCCCGGTCGGACTCGGTGGCGGCCTCCAGGAGGACCACCCAGGTGGGAACGGGCGACGGCGCCCACAGCTCGATCTCGTCGAAGACGGGATAGGCGTGCCCGGCGGTGGTGGTCCGCTCCCCGTGCGGCACCCCGTCGTGCAGGACGACCTCGCCCCAGCGGCGGCCGGAGGACGGCAGCGGGATGGACAGCACCTCGATACGGGCGGGGTCCAGCCGCCGCCCCCACACGACCTCGGCCTCCCCTCCGGGGACAGCCGTACGGCCGCGCTGCCGAGGTCCATGCCGAGCGGCTCACCGGCGTCCGTCGCGTCCCCCGGGGTGCGCAGTCCGTAGGCCTGCCACGCCCTGCGGGCCAGCGGCCAGTCCTGGAGGGCGGTCGCGGCGATGCCGACGTTCCACCAGTCGGGTGCGCCGATGTCCCGGTCGAGCAGCGCGACCGCCCTCAGCCCCGCCGCCCTGGCCTGCTCCCAGTCGTGCCGGAACTTGTGCAGCAGGGCGAGGTTGAACCACGACTCCGACAGCCAGGGTTCCAGGTCTGCGGCGCGCGTCAGCAGAGCGCCCGCGTCCTCGTAGCGACCGTCGCCGATCAGCGTGAACGCGCGGTCGGTGGCCTGCCGCCGGGAGGCGGAGGGCCGGTGCCGTCCCTTGCCGAAGATCCTCACGATTCCCGCCTGCCAGTTCCGTTCTGTGGGCTGGCTGTGCCTTCCCGCGCCCCCGGACACCTCTCCTTCGCATCCAACCACGTACGGCTGGAAGGGCGCTCATTACCCATGGGTTACCCAGCCGCGGGCGAGGTAAGACTGCCGCGTGCGAGCACCCGGGCCAGCGCTTCCACGACGTCCGGAGCGTAGTCGCCCGCGGTGGCCAGGGCGCAGCTCCTCCAGTGCCGTGAGGCCGCCGCCCGGCCCGGCGTCCCGCGCCTTCTCCTCGTAGGCGTTCACGGCCCGTACGATCCGCGCGGCGACCGGCTGCTCCCGGCAGGGGTCGGCCTGCCGCTCCACCACCACCGCGACGGCCGCGTCGACCCCGGTCTGGCGGACGACGGCCCCGCCGAGCAGGGCGATCCGCCGCTGCTCGGCGGCGGGCAGACCGGCGGTGGCCCCGGCCGGGACCGGGTCGACCAGACTCAGCTGGCCGATGTCGTGCATGAGGGCCGCGTACTCAAGCACGGTCAGCTCGGCCCCGGACAGCCCCAGGTCCCGCCCGACGGCGCCGCTGAGTTCGGCGACACGGCGGGCGTGCCCGGCCGGGGTGTACCCGGCGATCTCGGTGGCGCGGGCCAGGGAGGCGATGGTCTGCCGGTAGGTGGCCCGGACGGCCGCGTACCGCCGGTAGGAGAGCTGGGTGAGCAGCAGCGGCACGCAGAAGACGGGGAGCGCCCACAGCCCCGCGACGGCCACCGCGAGCGCCATCACCGCCCCGGTCGCGCACACCGCGGACGTGATCCCGACCATGCCGCGCAGCTCCTCGCGCAGCAGCGGACCGAAGGGCCACCCGGTGCGGGCGTGCGCGGGTGCCGCGGCGAGCACGGCGTCGCACAGCGCGGTCAGGGCGAGCAGCGCGATCAGCAGCAGCGCGTAGGCGGGGCCGCTCCAGTCGCGGAAGGCGCCCTGGTTGGACAGCGGCTGGAAGCACACGGCGGCGAAGGCGACGCGTGAGCACGCGCCGCGCGAGATGGTCCAGCACCGGGCCCGCCGCCGCGCGGATGTACGGCACGCTGCCGAGCAGCGAGCCGGCGAGCACGACGGTGACGGTCTGGGCGACGCCGTGGTGCGTGGGCTGCCCGGCGACGTCCCCGAGCAGCGTGTACGCCAGCGCCCCGGCGGCCCCAGCGGCGCGGCCTCCCGGGCCTCGGTCCCGGCCCGCCGGATGACCTCGCCGAGGACGACGAGGGACGCCGAAGGCGAGCGACGGGCCGCTCGGCCAGCCCCGACCACAGCACGGCGGCGAGACAGACGAGCGCGAGGAGCCCCGCGCCGACGGGGACCAGGAGAAGGGTGCCACCGGGGGCCGGGACGTGGGACCGCGGCCCGGCCTGGAACGGGGACCAGGGCCGGGGCTGGTACGACGTCATGACGCCCCCCTTCCGACGCTGTCCCACGCGCCCTCGCCCCGGCCCGGGATCACGCCGGCGGGAACGACCGGCGTACCGTCCGCCGTCACCGCCGGACGCCAGCCGTGGCGTCCCAGGGACCGGACCAGCGCTCGGACCATCCGTGGGTCGAACTGCGCCCCCGGCGCACCGCTGGAGCTCCTCCACCGCCGCCGCGACGGACGGGCCCTGCTGTAGGACCGCGTGGACGTCATCGCGTCGAAGGCGTCGGCGACGGCCACCACCCGGGCCGACTCCGGGATCCGGTCGCCGACCAGCCCGTAGGGGTAGCCGCTGCCGTCCAGCCGTTCGTGGTGATGGAGGACGGCGGCCCGCGCCTCCCCCAGGAAGCGGATGCCGCGCACCATCTCGTGCCCGTACTCGGATGCAGCTCGATCACCCGGCGCTCCTCGAGCGTCAGCGGCCCGTCCTTGCGCAGCAGCCGGGTGGGCACCCCGAGTTTGCCGACGTCGTGCAGGATGCCGGCGAAGCGGAGCGTCTCGACGCGCTCGTCGTCCATGCCCAGCTCGCGGGCGATCATCATCGAGGCCTGGCCGACCCGCTCGCTGTGCCCGCGCGTGTAGCCGTCCTTGATGTCGACGGCCTGGACGAGCGCGCGGATGGTCGCCTGGTGCGCGGCCCGCTCCCGGTGGTACTGGGCGAACGCCCACCACGCCACGCACATCGGCAGCAGCACGAGCAGCGCGGCGACGGGACCGTACTAAGCTGCGCCACAGGACGGCCATCATCAGACCGGCGAGCCCGTGCACGGCGATCGGGGCGAGTGATCCGGAGAACAGCCCCCGCCAGGCCCCGCCCGGCCGGCACGCGGTCGGCGAGCACCCGGATGCCGCCGTCCAGCAGGGTCAGGTACCAGGCAGAACGCCAGTACCGCGGCCCCGGCCGGCACGAGCGCGTGCCGGGAAGTCGGGCGCGACGACCGCGTCCCGCCCGCCGCACCCCCAGTGGACCCGCGCGGCGGCCCACACGGCGAGCGTCAGCTGCGCGGCCCGCCAGACGCGCCGCAGGGCGAAGGGCCGCTGCGCCACCGGGGACAAGCAGGGCCCCGGGCAGCGCCACGAGCGCGGCGGCGGGGGCGGCAGCAGGAAGGCCCCGGCGAGCAGTACGGGATAGCAGGTCCCGACGAAACGGGACCGTGCGACCAGTTCGGAGCCCGCGTACAGCCCGGCGAGGAGCAGTACGGCCCACCAGGGCGTATGCACCTGGGGGCAGGGGGGCGCAGGCAGACCAGGGGCGGCGAGGACGACACCGGCGACGTACGCGTGTGCCCGCGCCGGTACCGCGTCCATGTGCCCCTCCCCGGCCATGCCTGTCAGGCTCCGGAGCCTAGGGACGGCGGCAGGGGGAACGCGGGCAGATAACCCGCGGATTAGCACGTACGGGTGACGTGACGCGTCACGGGCCGATGTGTCACGGGCCGGCCCGGTCGGGGCCGGCTCAGGAGGCTCAGGACTCCTGCGAGCCGGCGGCGCGGCCGTGACGTCGTGCTCGGGCACGGACTGCCCGGAGCGGATCAGGTCGATCCGGCCCCATGACCGCGGAACGCAGGTCACCCGGCACGTCGTCCTGTCCGCAGCACCGCTTGACCAGCTTCTTGACGGCCTGCTCGAGCCCGTACTTCTCCAGGCAGGGCGAGCACTCCTCGAAGTGGTGCTCGAACTTCACGCAGTCCGAGTCCGGCATCTCTTTGTCGAGGAACTCGTAGAGATGATCGAGGATTTCGCCGCAATCCGTCTCGTGCGGCTCTCCGCAGCTCATGACCCCGAGCCTTTCGCTTCGTTCGACTCTCCGGCGCCGGCCGGGACCAGGCCGCGGTCGCGGGCGTAGTCCTCCAGCATGCCGCGCAGCTGACGGCGTCCACGGTGCAGCCGGGACATCACCGTACCGATGGGTGTCCCCATGATGTCGGCGATCTCCTTTGTAGGCAAAGCCCTCTACATCCGCCAGATACACGGCGATGCGGAACTCCTCGGGGATCGCCTGGAGCGCCTGCTTCACGTCCGAGTCGGGCAGGTGGTCGAGCGCCTGCGACTCGGCGGAGCGCAGACCCGTCGACATGTGCGACTCGGCCCGCGCCAGCTGCCAGTCCTCGATCTCCTCGGCCGCACTGCGCTGGGGTTGCGCTGCTTCTTGCGGTACGAGTTGATGAAGGTGTTGGTGAGGATGCGGTACAGCCACGCCTTGAGGTTGGTGCCCTCGCGGAACTGGTGGAAGGACGCGTACGCCTTGGCGTAGGTCTCCTGCACCAGATCCTCGGCATCGGCCGGATTACGCGTCGCGCGCAGCGCGGCCGAGTACATCTGGTCGAGGAACTCGAGCGCGTCCCGCTCGAAGCGCGCGCTGCGCTCCAGGGTCGACTCCGCGCCCGTGCCCCGGCCCTCGGGCTGCTCCGCCTGGCCGTGTTCGGTCCCTGCGTCGGTCCCAGTGACCGGACCCACCTCCTCCAGTGTTGTCGTGAAACCGAGACCGGTCTCACTCCGAATCGGAGGATAGACGACGATCCGGTCCGCCCGCCGCCCGAACAGGGGCGGTCTTGGCGGCGTGCAGCACGGTCCAGTCCAGGTCGGCGCGGCTGCTGCGACTCGGGCAGAAGGCTGAACCCATGCGGCGGACTTCCTCTCCTACGGCGTCGGTGCTGATTCTCAGCAACGTATGTCCGCCACAACAGTGGGCGCACGCCGGTCATTCCCGGGCGTTCACCCGAGTGAGCCGACCCACTTCGCGACACCCTCGGTGATCAGTTCCAGGGCCTGTTCCCGCGTGGTCTCCGCCCGCTTGGGCACGGCGAAGCCGTGGTCGCCGTGCGGGACCTCGATCAGGTCGTACGCCCCTTCGGGGAACTCCTGGGGGGCCTGCCGAACGGGTCGTTGCCCCCTGTACTGACGAGGGTGGGCACGCCGGTCCCGAGCAACTCGTCGGCGCGGGACTCTCCGGCTTGCCGGGTGGGTGCAGCGGGAAGGCGAGAGCGAGGACGGCGTGGGCGCCCCAGTTCGGTGGCGGTGCGGCAGGCGACCCGGGCACCGGCGCTCCGGCCACCCGAGATCACCGGCAGCCCCGGCGCGGCGAGCGCGGGCCAGATGCCCCGCCAGCCGACGTCCAGCGTCTTCGGCGCGGGCGCCAGTTTTCTTGCCGGCCACCCGCCACGGCTGCTCGACGAGGGCGACGCTCACACCGTGCGCGGGCAGTGCGGCCGCCAGCGCCCGCAGGTCGCGCGCCTCGATGCCGCCGCCGGCGCCGTGGCCGACGGCGAGGACGAGGCGGGGCTTCTTCGCCGGGTGCCAGGTGACGCGGGCGGGGCCCGCTGCGGTGTCGATGCTCTCGGTGGTGTCGCTGGTCACATCAGAAGAGTGTGCCCTCTTCCGGAGCGTCGAGCTCCTTGAGCAGCTCCGGTCCGTTGTTGCGGACGCTGCTCACGGCCGTGGAGACGGGGAACGCCCGCATCAGTCCGGCGGGCGGCGGTGCCAGCAGCGAGGTCAGTTCGTCGGGGTCGGTGCGCGCCGGGTCGAGCCAGTCGTCCCAGCGGTCCGGGGTCAGCATCAGCGGCATCCGCGGGTGGATGTCGGCCAGGGCGTGCGGGCCGTCGGCCGGGGCGACGGCGAGCTGTGTGGTCTCCGCCTCGGTGGTGATCACCGAGCAGGTCACCCACCAGGACCGCGGGTGGTCGTCCGGCAGCGTCTTGTCCCGCCAGAACTCGTACAGCCCCGCCATGGCGAACACGGACCCGTCGGCAGGGGTCACGAAGTACGGCTGCTTGCGGGGCCGCTTCTTGCGCCCCTCGACCTCCAGGTCGCGCTCCTGCTTGCCGGTGACCCACTCGTAGTAGCCATCGGCGGGCAGGATGCAGCGCCGGGTGGCGAACGCACGACGGAAGGACGGCTTCTCGTGGACGGTCTCCGCGCGCGCGTTGATCATCCGGGCGCCGCCCTCGGGCGTCTTGGACCAGGAGGGGACGAGACCGCCACTTGAGCTTGCGCAGCTGGCGAACCGGCTTCGGGTCCTCGACGTCTTTCAGGGGACGGTCCAGGACGGCGTAGACCTCCTTCGTGGGAGCCACGTTGTAGTCGGGCTCCAGAGTCTCCCTCCGGCTCCCACTTCTCGATCTCGAAGATTCCCGCGAGATCCTCGGGTCGACGACTCGCCGCATACCGTCCGCACATACGTGCCACACTGCCAGACCCCGCGTTCATCCGAGGAGCCCTCACCGAACATGGACCACCTCGCTACGGCCTCGCTCACCTCCCTCTGGGACGAGATCTCCGGCACCCAGCCCGATCCCGACCTGTGGGTGGTGATCGCGACCCTGGTCGCCGCGCTCGCCGTCGTCGTGCCGCACGGGCTGTGGCGGATAGCGCGCAACGCCATCACCATCGCCCACGAGGGCGGCCACGGGCTCGTGGCCCTGCTCACCGGGCGCACGCTGACCGGCATCACGCTGCACTCGGACACCAGCGGCCTGACCGTGAGCCGCGGCAAGCCGCACGGGCTCGGATGATCCTGACCGCGTCTCCGGTTACACCGCTCCCCGCTGCTCGGTCTCGGCGGCGCCGCGCTGCTGGCCGCGGGGCGCATCACCCTGCTGCTGTGGCTGGCGACGGCGCTGCTCGTCGCCCTGCTGGTGATGGTCCGCAACGCGTACGGGGTGCTGACGGTGGTGGTCACCGGCGCCACGTTCGTCCTGGTGGTCCTGGCTGGCCGGGCCGCAGGTGCAGGCGGCGTTCGCGTACGCGGTGGTGTGGTTCCTGCTGCTCGGCGGGGTGCGGCCGGCGTTCGAGCTGCAGGCCAAGCGGGCACGGGGCGGCGCCGGGGACTCGGACGCGGACCAGCTGGCCCGCCTGACCCACGCGCCGGCGGGGGTGTGGTTCTTCCTGTTCCACGCGGTGTCGCTGTGCTCGCTGATCGGCGGGGTGCGCTGGCTGCTGGAGCTGTGAGCCGGGGCGCGTCCGGCCCGACGCCCCGCATATATGCAAGGCAATTGCACAGTCGACTTGCGCTGTCACGCTTTCGGTCAGGTTTCGCCGCTTTTGATCAAGATCTCCGATCGTCCTCAGCCATTAAAGTGGGGCCCATGACCGTGAACCCCACGCACACCGCCCTCTGGCCCGCCCCGCACGCGAGCGGGGCCGTCGACGCGACCGTCCACGTGCCCGGGTCCAAGTCGGTCACCAACCGCGCCCTGGTGCTGGCCGCGCTCGCCTCCGAGCCCGGCTGGCTGCGCCGCCCGCTGCGCTCCCGCGACACCCTGCTGATGGCCGGTGCGCTGCGCGCGATGGGCGTCGAGATCGAGGAGGGTGTCGGTCCGGACGGCACCGGCGAGTTCTGGCGGGTCATCCCGGCCAGGCCTGCGCGGCCCGGCCACGGTCGACGTCGGCAACGCCGGCACGGTCATGCGCTTCCTTCCGCCGGTCGCCACGCTCGCCGACGGCGCCATCCGCTTCGACGGCGACCCGCGTTCGTACGAGCGCCCGCTGCACGGCGTGATCGACGCGCTGCGCGTGCTGGGTGCCCGCATCGACGACGACGCGCGCGGCGCGCTGCCGATGACCGTGCAGGGCAGCGGCGCCCTGGAGGGCGGCCCCGTCGAGATCGACGCGTCGTCGTCCTCGCAGTTCGTCAGCGCCCTGCTGCTGTCCGGCCCGCGCTTCAACCAGGGTGTCGAGGTCCGCCACACCGGTTCCGCGCTGCCGTCCATGCCGCACATCCGCATGACCGTCGACATGCTGCGCTCGGTCGGCGCCCAGGTCGACACCCCGGAGTCCGGCGGCGAGCCGAACGTCTGGCGGGTCACGCCGGGCGCGCTGCTCGGCCGCGACCTGACGATCGAGCCGGACCTGTCCAACGCCCAGCCGTTCCTGGCGGCGGCGCTGGTGACCGGCGGCAAGGTCGTGGTCCCCGACTGGCCGTCCCGCACCACCCAGCCCGGCGACCGGCTCCGCGAGATCTTCACCGAGATGGGCGGTTCCTGCGAACTGACCGACTACGGGTTGGTCTTCACCGGATCGGGTGCCGTGCACGGCATCGACGTCGACCTCGGCGAGGTCGGCGAACTGACCCCGGGCATCGCCGCCGTCGCCGCCCCTCGCGGACTCCCCGTCCACGCTGCGCGGGGTGGCGCACCTGCGCCTGCACGAGACGGACCGCCTGGCCGCGCTCACCAAGGAGATCAACGAACTCGGCGGCGACGTCACCGAGACCGCCGACGGCCTGCACATCCGCCCGCGCCGGCTGCACGGCGGGGTCTTCCACACCTACGAGGACCACCGCATGGCTACCGCCGGCGCGATCCTCGGCCTCGCGGGTGGAGGGGGTGCAGATCGAGAACGTGGCGACGACCGCGAAGACCCTGCCCGAATTCCCCGACCTGTGGACCGGGATGCTCGGGGCGTAGGGACGGTTCGCCATGCGCCGCTACGGCAAGCACACCGACGAGGACGACATCCGCTCCCGCCCCAACCGCAAGGGCAACCGGCCGCGCACCCACACCCGGCCCAAACACGAGGACGCCGCCGAGGGCCTGGTCCTCACCGTGGACCGCGGCCGGCTGACCTGCCTCGTCGAGGACCGGGTCGTGATGGCGATGAAGGCCCGCGAACTGGGCCGCAAGGCCGCGATCGTCGGTGACCGGGTGGCGCTGGTCGGTGACATGTCCGGCAAGAAGGACACCCTCGCCCGCATCGTCCGCATCGAGGAGCGCACCTCCGTCCTGCGCCGCACGGCGGACGACGACGACCCCTACGAGCGGGTGGTCGTCGCCAACGCCGACCAGCTCGCCATCGTCACCGCCCTCGCCGACCCCGAGCCGCGTCCCCGCCTGATCGACCGCTGCCTGGTCGCGGCGTTCGACGGCGGCCTCACCCCGCTGCTGGTCATGACCAAGTCGGACCTCGCGCCGCCGGACGAACCCTGGAGCTGTACGGGGCGTTGGACATCCCCTACGTCGTCACCAGCCGCGAGGGCCTGGAGAACGGCGCCGCGGCCGACCTCGTACGGGAACATCTGGACGGCAAGATCACGGCCTTCGTCGGGCACTCCGGCGTCGGCAAGACGACACTCGTCAACACGCTGGTACCGGAGGACCGCCGCCGCGTGACGGGCCACGTCAACGCGGTGACGGGCCGCGGCCGGCACACGACGACCTCGGCGCTCGCCCTGCCGCTGTCCTCCGAGGCGGGCGGCTGGGTCGTCGACACCCCGGGCGTACGGTCGTTCGGTCTGGCGCACATCGACCCGTCGCGGGTGATCAACGCCTTCCCCGACCTGGTGCCCGGCACGGAGGGCCGCCCGCGCGCGTGCGGTCACGACGAGCCCGACTGCGCGCTGGACACGTGGGTCGCCGAGGGACACGCGGATCCGGCGCGGCTGTACCGCTGCGCCGGCTGCTGTCGACGCGGGAGCGGAAGGAAGGCGACTGACCTTCGCGTTGTTTGCCGTGCCGTGGTACCGGTAAGTGCATAATCGCACCAAGCCGGATCCAAGCCTGAGCAAAGCCGGACGAAGCGACCATACGAAGAAGACCAGGCGACGCAGCGGTCACGGTACGGGACTACGGGAGGACAAGACATGGCGTGGCTGCTGGTCATAGTGGCCGGGGTGCTCGAAACCGGCTTCGCCGTCTGCCTGAAGCTGTCGCACGGCTTCACCCGCCTCTGGCCCACCATTGCCTTCTGCGTCTTCGCGCTGGGCAGTTTCGGCCTGCTGACCCTCGCCCTGAAGAAGCTCGACGTCGGTCCGGCGTACGCGGTGTGGACCGGCATCGGCGCGGCGGGCACCGCCATCTACGGCATGGTCTTCCTCGGCGATCTGGTGTCGACCCTGAAGATCGTCTCGATCAGCTTCGTCATCATCGGCGTGATCGGGCTCCAGTTGTCGGGCTCGGCGCACTGACGCATCATTAGCACGCTGTCGTCGAACTCCCGTCGTCCGCCCGGAGGGCGGGCCTCGCGGCGTCAGTGTGCTCTCGGCGCGCGGGGTCCTGATCCTCGTACTGGATGTACTTGGGTCAGGGCCCCGTGCGGCGAGAGTGCGTGCATGGCGTCGCGAGGCAGACGGGAGTTCGACGACAGGGCCTAGGCCGTCAACTGGCGCGGCAGGGCGGTGCGTACGAGTTCCGCCACCCCGCCCCCGGCGGGCGGCGCCGCGACACAGGACAGGGCGAGACGCACGGCCAGTTCGCAGGAGCGGGCCAGCTCGGTGGTGCTCGGCGACGGGAGCGGGCCGGCGCCGTTCAGGGCCGCCACGGCACGGTCGCGTACGAGGGCGACGAAGTCCCCGGGCGAGGGCAGTGGACCGTCGGCCCGGCGCTGGGCCGGCACCGCAGAGGCCGACGGCACCGCCGTCAGGGTCGGAGCGGGCAGCCGCTCGCTCCAGCAGCCGGTGAGCATGGCCCGTACCAGCGCGTTCTCACGGGCGGCGGACGTGGTCCACTCCGCGGTGGCGGTGAGCCGTTCACGAAGGTCGACGGCACCGCCGGGACCACCGGCGAGCGCACGCTCCACACCGGCCAGATACCCGTCCGCCTCCCCTGCGGACGAGCGCCCTGGCGAGGCCCTCCTTGCTCCCGAACTCGTTGTACAGGGTCTGCCGGGGACACCCCGGCCGCCGCCGCCACGTCCACCATCCGCACAGCGGACCACGGCCGACGCGCCAGCGCCGTGTAGGCGGCATCGAGCAGGGACTCCCGGGCTGCAGGCACCATCGCCTCCCCGGGCCGAGCGACTTGGTGCCCAGATTTGACGGGTATGGGAGCACTGTCAAGAGCCCTCGCACGGGCATCCGCTTCCCGGCGCAGTCCCGGCGTAGCTGCGGGCAGTCGTGCCTCCCCCAGCGCCTGAACGGCCCGGGAGGTACCCCCAGGGGCGGCACGGGTGGGCGGTGGGGGCACCACCCGCTCATGGGGGTCCCCCCGCGCGAGCGAAGCCGAGCGTGGGGGAGAAGCCTGAGAGTGGGGGAGGCACCCCGCAACGCCGGGCAGCGCACCGGCCTCAGCCCGGGCCCGACAGACCGCACTCCACCAACACCGGCCGCGCACCCACCTCCACTCAGCCCCGGCAGACCCGGCACCCCGTCAACACCGGACCGCGCACCCACCTCCACCCAGCGCCTGCACACCCGCACCCCGCCACGCCGGACCACGCACCCACCTCCGCCCCGCACCGAGCACACCCGCACCCCGCCAACACCGGGCCGCGCACCCGCCCGTCACCACCACCCAGCCCCGGATCCCACTCCGCCCCGCCAAACCCCTGGTAGCCCCGCCCCACCCCCCGACAGATACCGTGACCGCATGCCCGACTACCTCGACGACCTCCGCCTCGCCCACGTCCTCGCGGACGCCGCCGACGCCGCGACGATGGAACGCTTCAAGGCCCTTGACCTGAAGGTCGAGACCAAGCCGGACATGACCCCGGTGAGCGAGGCGGACAAGGCCGCCGAGGAACTCATCCGCGGCCACCTCGCCCGCGCCCGCCCCCGCGACGCGGTCCTCGGCGAGGAGTACGGCGTCGAGGGCACCGGTCCCCGCCGCTGGATCATCGACCCGATCGACGGCACCAAGAACTACGTGCGCGGCGTCCCCGTCTGGGCCACCCTCATCTCCCCTCATGGAGGCGGGCGAGGGCGGCTACCAGCCCGTCGTCGGCCTCGCCTCCGCCCCGGCCCTCGGCCGCCGCTGGTGGGCGGTGAAGGACCACGGCGCCTTCACCGGCCGCAGCCCTGACCTCGGCCTCCCGGCTCCAGGTCTCCCAGGTCTCCGCCCTCTCCGACGCCTCCTTCGCGTACTCCCGCTCAGCGGCTGGGAGGAGCAGGGCCGGCTCGACGGTTTCCTCGACCTGACCCGCGAGGTGTGGCGCACGCGCGCGTACGGCGACTTCTGGCCGTACATGATGGTCGCCGAGGGATCGGTCGACATCTGCGCCGAACCCGAGCTCTCCCTCTGGGACATGGCCGCCCCCGCGATCATCGTCACGGAGGCAGGCGGCACCTTCACCGGCCTCGACGGCCGCCACGGTCCGAACAGCGGCAACGCGGCGGCGTCGAACGGGCGGCTCCACGACGAGCTTCTCGGGTATCTCAACCAGCGCTACTGAGCGCCTTCCCGACGCTCCCCTACGCGCCCCCCGCCCGCCCTCTTGTTGACCCGCGCTTTGCCTGCCACTCTGAGAGTCCCCCCCACTCGTGAACTTGTGAATCCATGAACTAACCTCATGGATCACCGGCAGGAGGTGGCTCCACCCATGCTCGTCCGCGAAGCCATGAGCACGGTAGTCCTCACCATCGGCCCCGCCCACACCCTCCGCCAGGCCGCCGCGCTGATGTCCGCGCGCCGCGTCGGCGCGGCCGTGGTGTACGACCCCGACGCCGGCGGCATCGGCATCCTCACCGAACGCGACGTCCTCGTCTCCGTCGGCACGGGCCAGGACCCTGACATCGAACGCGCCCACGCCCACACCACCACCGACGTCGTGTTCGCCGCGCCCTCTGGACCGTGGAGGAGGCGGCCCGGGCGATGGCGCACGGCGGCTTCCGCCACCTCATCGTCCTCGACCGCGGCGAGCCCGCGCGGCATCGTCTCGGTCCGCGACATCATCCGCTGCTGGGCGCCGGAACGCTCGCGCCCCCGAGGCACCGGCGGTGATCGCCTGACGACGGCTCGCCGACGACACTCTGCTGACACGACGAACGGGCCGGACCCCCGTACCCGGGGATCCGGCCCGCCGCTACGACAAGCGGTCCAGTGCTGGACGTCAGCCGCGCAGGGCCTGGACCGCGGCCTCCAGCCGCTTGCCGGGTCGCCGTCGGCCTGACGGAAATTGTTGATCGCGCGCTCGATGATGTCGTCGCGCGAGACGTCGGAGAGGGCGCCGGCCATGTTGTCGATCAGCCGCTCCTTCTCCTCGTCCGTCATCAGCCGGTAGAGGTTGCCCGCCTGGACGAAGTCGTTGTCCTCGGCGTGCGACGGAGTCGCGGTCTCGCCGGTGACACCGGAGACGGCGACCGGCTGCCACAGGGGCTTGTCCGTCTGGAACGGGCCGCCGAAGCTGTTCGGCTCGTAGTTCTTCGCACCCCTTGTGGCGGCCGTCGTACAGGTAGCCGTCACGGGAGTTGGTGCGCGCCTCGGTGGCGTGCGGACGGTTCACCGGCAGGTGGTCGGCGTTGATGCCGACGCGGTAGCGGTGGGCGTCGCCGTAGCCGAACAGGCGGCCCTGGAGCATCTTGTCCGGGGACGGCCGATGCCGGGCACGAAGTGCGCCGGGGAGAAGATCGACTGCTCGACCTCGGCGAAGATGTTCTCCGGGTTGCGGTTGAGCTCCAGCTTGCCGAACCAGACGATCGGGTAGTCCGCGTGCGGCCACACCTTGGTCAGGTCGAACGGGTTGAAGCGGTACGTCGCGGCCTCGGCGACGGGCATGATCTGCACGCCGACGGTCCAGGACGGGAAGTCGCCGCGCTCGATGGCCTGACGCAGGTCGCGCTGGTGGGAGTCGGGGTCCTCACCGGCGAGCTTGTCGGCCTCGGCCTGCGTGAGGCACTTGATGCCCTGGTCGGTCTTGAAGTGGTACTTGACCCAGAAGGCCTCGCCGGCCTCGTTGTTCCACTGGAAGGTGTGCGAGCCGAAGCCGTCCATGTGGCGGTACGACGCCGGGATGCCGCGGTCACCGAACAGCCAGGTCACCTGGTGCGTCGACTCCGGCGACAGGCTCCAGAAGTCCCAGACGTTGTCCATCTCCGTCGAGCCCGTGTAGGGGTCGCGCTTCTGGGTGTGGATGAAGTCCGGGAACTTGATGGCGTCTCTGATGAAGAACACCGGGGTGTTGTTGCCGACGAGGTCGTAGTTGCCCTCTTCGGTGTAGAACTTCAGCGCGAAGCCGCGCGGGTCACGGACGGCGTCCGCCGCGCCCAGGTTGCCGGCCACGGTGGAGAAGCGGAGGAAGGTCTCCGTCTCCTTGCCGACCTCGGACAGGAACTTCGCCCGGGTGTACTTGGTGACATCGGCGGTGACCGTGAAGGTGCCGTAGGCGCCGGCGCCCCGGGCGTGCACGACACGCTCCGGGATGCGCTCACGGTTGAAGTGGGCCAGCTTCTCCAGCAGGAGCTGGTCCTGGACGAGCACGGGGCCGCCGATGCCCGCGGTCTCACTGTTCTGGTTGTCGGCTACCGGAGCCCCGGCCTCCGTAGTGAGCGGTCCCTGTGTCACGTACGCCTCCTGCGCCAATCCTGCAAAACCTGTCCCTTGGCTAATGCCGCTCCCGATCCTACAATGGACAATGTCTAAGTCAAGTAAGACTCCAAAGTCACACACGTTCGGGACCTGGTCCCCCCTTGCTGTTAGGCTGGTCTGTATGAGTGACCTACTGGAACGGCTGCGTGGACGCGGCTGGCGCATGACCGCGCAGCGGCGCGTCGTGGCCGAGGTCCTCGACGGCGAACACGTCCACCTGACGGCCGACGAGGTGCACGCCAGGGCTGTGGGCAAGCTCCCGGAGATCTCCCGGGCGACCGTCTACAACACCCTGGGCGAACTCGTATCGCTCGGTGAGGTGCTGGAAGTCGCGACGGACAAGCGCGCCAAGCGCTACGACCCGAACGCGCACCAGCCGCACCACCACCTGGTCTGCGCCCAGTGCGGCGCGATCCGCGACGTCCACCCGATCGGCAACCCGCTGGCCGATCTCCCCGACTCGGAGCGCTTCGGTTTCACCGTCTCGGACGTCGAGGTGACGTACCGCGGCACCTGCCCGAACTGCGCGGCGGCGTAAGCCCTCCTCTGCACGAGAGCCCCGGCACCGACAGGCGCCGGGCTCTTCGCGTGGGTGCCAACGCGTGGATGCCAATGCACCGAGGGCCGGAACCCTTTCGGATTCCGGCCCCTCGGCCTTCAGTAGCGGGGACAGGATTTGGAACCCGCGACCTCTGGGTTATGAGCCCAGCGAGCTACCGAGCTGCTCCACCCCGCGTCGATGAATGGAACATTACGTCAACCCCACGACGAGAAGCAAATCGCCCCGTAACTGCGGGCAGTCACAGCCGCCGTAGCTGCGGGCGGTCGTGCCTCCCCCAGTGCCTGAACGGCCTGGGAGGTACCGCCAGGGCGGCACGGGTGGGCGCAGCGGCACCCGGGCAGCGCCGGACCACGCGACCCACCCCGCCGCCCCCGGCCAGCGACAACGCCGGCGCCCTCAAAGAGCACCCCCAGCCCAGCGCAGCGTCCACGCCGACAACTCCTGCCGCAACGCGTCCCGCAACCAGAGCCGCCCGCTCAGCCACCTCCGCGCCCCAGAGACACCGCCCGGTCCGCCCACCGCTGCCCCTCGGCCAGTTCCCCGCGCCGCGCGCAGACCAGCGCCAGCCGCAGCGCCGCCCGTCCGTGCCCGGCGTCCGCCGCCCGGCGCCACCACACGACGGCCTCCGGCTCGCTCCCCTCCGGGCCAGCAGCAGCCCGAGATTGAACGCGCCGTTGCGCGACCCGGCCTCCGCCGCCTCCCGGTACCAACGCGCCGCCTCCACCACGTCACCGCGGGGCGCGCGCCAGCATCCCGACCCGCACCTGGGCCCGCCGGTGTCCCTGGGAGGCCGCCCGCTCGTACCATCCTCGCACTCGGACTTCTCCTGTGCCGTCTCCCCCAGCTCGTGTGCGGGCGCGGGCGGCCGGCGGGCGTCGAGCAGCGCCGCCGACTGCCGGTACGCGGCCTCCGCGCCGCCGCCCCCCGCCGCGCACCGCAGGGAACCGCTCGGCCTCGCGCTCGTCGCCGTCGCGCAGGCGCGCCATCCCCGACCTGCAGCGCCGCCTCGGTGTGCCCGGCGGCGGCGGCCCGCTCGTTACCAGCGCAGCGCCGCCCGGTCCTCGCTCCGTCCGGCGTGCAGGATCCCGAGGTTGAAGGCGGCGTCGACGCCGCCCGCCTCGGCGGCCTTGGAGAACCACGGCTCGGCGCCGGTCTCGTCCCCGCCGCGCAGCAGCAGGATGGCCAGCGCGTTGGAGGCCTCCCGGTGTCCGGCGTACGCGGCCCGGCGGTACCACTGCTCGGCCTGCGTGGTGCGCCCCTGCTCGGCGCAGAGGAGCCCGAGGTTGTACGCCCCGTTGTCGTCCCCGGCGTCCATGGCCGCCCGGTACCAGCGCTCGGCGGTCTGGGTCTCGCCGCGCTCGGCGTGCAGCGCGCCCAGCGCGTTGGCGGCGTTGCCGTCACCGTCCTGCGCGGCCCGCAGCCACCACACGGCGGCGCTCTCGCTGTCCCCCGGCGTCCCGCAGCAGGAAGCCGAGCGCGCAGGCGGCGCGGGCCTCGCCGTCCTTGGCGGACGTCAGATACCAGCGGCCGGCCTCCCTTGAGCTCGCCCCGCTTCTCCAGGATCGTCCCGAGGTGCAGTGCGGCCCGCCGGTGGCCGCGCGCGGCGGCCTGCCGGTACCACTGCTCGGTCTCCACGGCCGCGGGGGCCGCTGCCCCGTCGTCACCGGCCCGGCCCCGCCCCGGCGCGCCGGTCCAGCGTCCGGGCCAGCCGGTAAGCGGCCCCCCGGTGCCCTCGGTCGGCCGCGGCCGCATCCACCGCTCGGCGCCGGCGTCGTCGCCGCTGGTGCTCCAGCAGGTCGGCGAGCGCGTAGGCGCCCAGCACATGGCCCTGCTCGGCGGACTGACACAGCCAGTACTCGGCGGCGGGCTCGTCCCCGCGCTCGCGGAAGTGCCGCCCCAGCGCGTGGGCGGCCGCGGCGGACCCGGCGACGGCGGCGATCCGCCACCATCCGGCGGCCTCGTCGGCGTATCCGCGCTGGTGCAGCAGAACGCCCAGGTTGTTGGCGGCGGCCCGGTCACCGGCCGCGGTGGCGGCGCACGCAGATGGGACTCGGCACCGTCGAAGTCGCCGCGGCGCAGCAGCATCGCGCCGAGGACGCTCATCGCCTCGACCTCGCCGGCCTCGACGGCGAGCCGCAGGCGCACTTCCTCGGCAGCCTCGTCGGCGACCTCCTGGGCCTCGTCCGTGGCTTCCTCCTGACCGGACGGCTGCGCAAAACGCCCTGTCCCGAACAGATTTGCCATGTCCCCCATAACGTCCATCGTCGCACCACCTGCAACCTGGGTACATCCGGTATACCGCAGCCATTGAGGTCACTTCAGCGTTTTGTCGACATGCCCACAGGGAGACAAGTCAAACACAGATCTCCCCAACTCCCCTGGCGGCGCGGCCGTAGCCCTCACCGGCACATGCGTTCGCACATCCACGAAGGCCCGGATCCTTCGGAATCCGGGCCTTCGTGGTCGTTCGCACGTAGCTCACGACTTCAGTAGCGGGGACAGGATTTGAACCTGCGACCTCTGGGTTATGAGCCCAGCGAGCTACCGAGCTGCTCCACCCCGCGCCGTTGTGTTCACAACCCTAGCACGGCGCGGGATGGGCTTTGACCAGCTCTAACGCTCGGCTCGAAGCAACGGGGTCAGCCGCTGCCCTGGCCCGAACCGGAATCGCCGGTGGGGTCCGGACTCGGGCTTGCCTTGCCGTCCTCGCCCTTGTCCCCCGTTCTTGTCGTCCCCGTTCTTGCCGCCGCTCTCGTCGGCCTGGGCCTGCGCGTCCTCGGCGCGTTGCAGAGCCTCCTCCAGATCCTTCTGGGCCTCCGCGTACGCGGCGAGGTCCTTCTGTTCCAGCGCCTTCTGGCCGGCGTCGAAGGCCTTCTGCGCGTCACTGAGCGCTTCCCGGACCGTCGGGTTGGTGGAGGTCGGCGGTGGCTCGGTGGTGTCCTCGCCCTCGTCCGGTGGTGGCTGGGTCGAGCCTCCCTCAGCCTCACCGAAGACCTTGGCGAGGGCCTCGTCGAGCGTGTTCTCGAAGGCGGTGTTGCCCCCGTAGCTCACCAGGACCTTGCGCAGCAGCGGGTACTTTGAGGTCGCCACCGCGCACATAGACCGGCTCGACTGTACAACAGGCCTCCGTCGAGCGGCACCGTCAGCAGGTTGCCGTACTCGACCTCGGGGTCGCCGCCTCTCAGCAGCCTGATGGTCTCGGCGATGTCCTGCCCGGAGTTCAACTGGCTCTGGACCTGTTTCGGTCCGTTGACGGTCGTACTGGTCGGCAGTTTCAGGATTCTGATCTTGCCGTAGCCCTCTGTCCCGGCCTCGGCGTCGACCGCCATGAACGCGCTCAGGTTGTCACGTCCGTTGGGCGTGAACGTCGTCGTGAGCGAGAACGCCTGTTGCTTCTGATCGGGCATCTTCATGCTCAGGTAGTACGGCGGTACCGCGTCGCCCGACTTGTTGGTCGGGTCGTCCGGCACCTGCCACACCTCGCTGCCGCTGAGGAAGGTGTTGGCGTCCTTCACGTGGTAGCGCGTGAGCAGCTCGCGCTGGACCTGAACAGATCCCGCGGGTAGCGCAGATGCGCCATCAGCGTGTCGGAGATCTCGCTCTTGTCCTGCACCGTGTTCGGGAACGCCTTCATCCAGGTCTTGAGGACCGGGTCCTCGGTGTCCCACTGGTAGAGCTTGACGTCACCGCTGTACGCGTCGACGGTCGCCTTCACGGAGTTGCGGATGTAGTTGACCTGGTTCTGCTGGGCCACCACCGCGCGCTGGTCGTTGGCCGCGGTCAGCGAGTCCGCGGTCGTGTCCACCGAGCGTCGTACGCGAGGCGTACGGATAGCCGTTCGTCGTCGTGTAGGCGTCGACGATCCACTGGATACGGCCGTCCACCACCGCCGGGTAGGCGTCGCCGTCGATGGTCAGCCACGGGGCGACCGCCTCGACGCGCTCCTTGGGCGTGCGGTTGTACAGGATCCGCGAGCCTCTCCGATCGCACCGAGTAGAGGATCTGCGGCTCGCTGAACGCTGCCGCGTACGCCGCCCGGTTGATCGGGTTGGACAGGTCCACCCCGCCGTCGCCCTTGTAGCTGAACGTCTTCTCGCCGTTGTCGTCGGAGTAGTCGATCTCCTTCTGGGGACCGCCGACGATCGAGTACGTGCTGGTCTTCTCGCCGTAGTAGATCCGCTGCTCGTACGTCCCGAGGTCGCCCCTTGGACGGCAGGTCGGACTCGGTGAAGACCGGACGGCCCCCGGAGTCGACCTCGGTGCCCCTGGCCGCGACCACTCCGTAGCCGTGGGTGTAGCGGAAGTGGTTGTTGATCCAGTTCTTCTTCGGGATGCCGGCCAGGTTCAGCTCGCGCAGACCGATGACCGTGTCCTGGTCCTTGCCGTCCTTGGCGTAGCGGTCGACGTCCAGGTTGTTCGGGAACGCGTAGTAGTTCCTCATCTGCTGGGAGTTGCTGGAACGTCGGCGAGATGACGTTCGGGTCCATGATCCGGATGGACGCGGCGGCGTCCACGTCGCGTCACGGAGCTTGGTCTGGTCCTTGGTCTGGCTCACGCCCGGGTACTCGGTGACCTGGGTGCCCTCGATGCCGTAGGCGTCGCGCGTCGCCTTGAGGTTCTTCTCGACGTACGGCGCCTCCTTGGCCTGCTCGTTCGGCTGGACCTGGAACTTCTGGACCAGCGCCGGGTACAGACCGCCGATGAGGATCGCGGAGAGCACCGTCAGGCCGAGGCCGATCACGGGCAGCTGCCAGGTGCGCCGCCAGATGGTGGCGAAGAACAGCAGCGCGCAGATGACGGCGATGCAGAACAGGATCGTCTTGGCCGGCAGATAGGCGTTGGCGTCGACGTACCTGAGACCGGTCCAGCTGTCGGTCGCCTTGAAGTCGCTGCGACTTCACCGCCAGCCTGTACCGGTCCAGCCAGTAGGCGACCGCCTGAGGGCGACGCAGACGCCGATGAGCACCGACAGGTGCCCGCGGCGCGCCGTGGGCAGCGCGCCCGGGCTGGTGACGCGAGCCCGCCGCACAGGTAGTGGGTGAGCGCGGCGGCGATCACTGAGATGATCACGGCGGCGTAGCCGAAGCCGAGCAGGAACCGGTACCTAGGGCAGGTCGAAGGCGTAGAAGGAGACGTCCAGCTTGAACTGGGGTCCTTCTGCCCGAAGGGCACGCCGTTGACCCACTATCGCCAGGTCTGCCACCGACCGGAGGCCGAGGCGCCGGCGATCAGGCCGACCAGGGCCGTGATGCCGAGCAGCAGCCACCTCTTGTACCGGGCGATGCCCATCCGGTACCGGTCGAGGTTCTGCTGCTCCATCGACATGGCGCTCAGCGGCGGCCGAAGCTTGGTTGGGAGAGCCAGATGTTAAATCCGGACGGCAGTCGCCATCGGCGACCTGGAAGACGAAGAAAAAGATCCGATCTTGGTCCACGCCGATTCGTCGCGGGCTTCGACGGTAAGTGGACCGACCCGTACCGAAGCCAGTCCGTCCGGGAATCCCGCGAACATGGTGAACGCCATGGCGAGCACAGCAGGACGCCAGTGTCATCAGCGGGGTTCGGACACGCATGGACGGGCGGCCCACTCACGCGGCCCGTGGCGCCGCGCGGTCCGGCATCTGGAAGCCAAGGTGCACCTCGAAGTTCGCTGTTGATCCGTCAGGCCCTCGGACCGTGGGCCCCATGCACCCCGCGTCGTGGGCCCTGCTTTATATGGTTACTCGGTTTCCGATTCGGAGGCCAGTAACGAGGCAGGATTGTGACTATGTCCCAACACCCCATGGCAGCGAGCGGCCTCACTGGGGGCCGCACCGAGATCGACTAGACGTCTCCGGCTTCGGCTGGGGACCAGCCCGCACGCGCCTCTTTGCGCACTGTCGACACCGCACGGCTGAGGACCGATCAGCCCCTCGCTCGCGGACCGGCTCCGGTCACGGGACGAGCCGGAGAAGCG
>JAKFGP010000019.1 GCA_021502835.1 Streptomyces thinghirensis | reverse complement strand
GGTACTTTGCGTTCGGCCCCTCAGATTGAACGTTGTCCAGGGTTTGTGTAACCTTGACGCATTATCGTGAAACGCTTTTCGCGTTTTTCGTGCGCCGCTTCATGGGCACTGATACCGGCCGAGGAGGCGGCGTTGACGAAGGGCGGGCGGTTGCCGATGAAGCCCCTTGACGCCGAGGGTCTGGAGCAGGGTCGCGACGCCCGCGATGAGCAGGCTCGCCGGCGATCAACCCGAGTGCGGCCCTCGAGGTCGAGTCCGCAACCCTGGCCATGATGAGCGGAGGAGTGACAACGCCGCGTACAGCGGCGGCGATGTTAACGGAGCGCGGCGGGGACGAGCCGCGAGGGGTGGAGCTTCTCGTCCACCGGGTGCACGGACGTGACGGCGTCCTCCGTGTGCACCGGCGGGGTGGAACCCGGGCCTGTGACAGGCCCTTTCGCAGGCAGTGCCATTTGTTTCCTCCAGTGTGGCAGGCGCCCCCCAGGTCCGGATGGCCGGCGGAGGCGCACTGTCCCGAGGTTGGTCATGTCGACCGGGATGAGTTGCTCGGCACCGTCCCGCAGGATGGTGGCCTCGATCAAACCGTACGGACGGGGTCGGCGGCGTAGTAGACGCGCGCCGTCCTTGGCCTCGTTGTCGACCGAAGGGCGACAGGTCGAGCGGAAGTGGTGCTTGTTGGGCATCGAGAAGCGGATCTCGTCGACCTCGTCGCGGGGAGTTCGCCTACACCCATCTCGAAGAGGGTCTGCTGGAGCGAGTACGAGTGAGTCTCGGCGAACGCCCTGGAGCGCGTGCTAGCGCACACCGTTGTACGAAGCGGTCCCAGTCCGGGGCGTGCGAGTCGACGCCGTCCCAGTTGTGCCGCCACCAGGTGGAGACGGTGGTGGCGAAGGATCGGTCGTATCCTCCTTGAGGGTGGTGTACTTGTCCTTCAGGTAGCCGAAGAACTCGGAGTTGGTCGAGTTCAGGACGGTCAGGTCATTGAAGCCGGAGAGCACCTGGATGCCGTGGCCGTCGTAGGTGATCTCCGCGGCGCGGGTCTCCTGACCGATGCGGACGGAAGGAGTGGGCGATCTCCTCCGAGCCGACGAAGCGGGCGCCGCCCTTGGAAGTCTCGATCCGCTCCCAGCCGTACTTCCTCGACGCGGATGCGGGCCGGTGGATGGACTCGTTGTTGTCCACGAAAGTGGCGGGCGAGAAGCTTGACGCCGAGGTCCTCGGCGCTCTCGATCCCGTGCTCCTTGGCGAAGGCGAACACCGTGTTCTTGGTGGTGTCGGTCGACAGGGACGGTTCGCGTTGGACCCGCTGCGGTGTACCTCCATGTCGCCGGAGAGGCGACGGAGACGTTCAGGTCCTTGATGTGGTGCGTGTCGCCGTCACGCGTGATCTTGACAACGCGGTTCTCTGCCTTGCCGTACTGGTTCTGTCCCAGGACGAAACGGGTCATGTGTCGGTCAGCTTTCCCTCGGTAAGCAGGTATGGCCGAACGGGTTGAGCAGCAGCGGAACGTGGTAGTGCTCCCGGGCACCACCGCGAAGGTGATGGTGACCTCGGGGAAGAACGGCCGGCCGTTCTCGCTGTCCCGGGCGCGCGGGGCGTCCTGCTGGGCCGCGGCGTTTTCTTGGCGAGGTACGTCTCGGTCTCAATCAGCCCATTGCGATGTGTGGTGCCCTCCGGCAGTGCCGGGAGGTCCTGCCGGCCGTCGGCGTCGGTCGCGGAGCCGCCGAGCGTCTGCCAATCCGCCTCGCTGCCCGCGCGGGCGGCGCGGGCGGACGATACGACCTCGGCGGGGCGTACGACGCTGGTGTCCAAGTGTGCGTGGACACGGAGGCGGTGATGCTGGGCCGCCATGGTCAGGCGTCCTGTTCGACGAACAGGACAGGCGGATGCCGTTGATCTTCCCGGTTCGGCGCGGACGATCTCGCGCTCCTGCTCGAGCGAGTTGCCGATCCGCTCCTTGACCGCGTCCCTGTCAACTCGCCGGTCCGGCCGGTGGCGCAGATGAAGACGTGGCCGAACTTCTCCTGATAGGCCAGGTTGAGTTCGAGCATCTCCGCCTTGAGTTCCTCGGCGGCGCCGGCCATTCCCGCCTGCTCGCGGGACGAGGGTCGGGTCGCCCGGCCCAGGGCGGCCGATCGGCGGATGCCCGGCCATCGCCTCCGCGAGGTCGTCCGCCGTCAGCTCGGCCATGGCGGCGCGTCACTGGCGGTGTACAGGTCCTCGGGGGTGGCGAAGGGGCGGGCGGCGAGCGTTTGCCGGGCCCACGCCGTGGAGGGCACACGCCTCCTGGAGTTCCGCGAGTGCCGCCCGGACTCCTCGAGGGTGTTGAAGCAGGCCGGGCCCGACGCGGAAGTGGACGTCACGGGAGCCTCCCGTGGCCTTAACTGAACGGGCGTGCCGATAGCTAACGCCCTCGGAAACAAGCCGTCAACGCACGGTGAAAAATTCGGGGTAACGAAAGCCGCCGCCCGGTAACCGGACGGCGGCTCGCCGTTCATGAGGTCGTGCCTGGTCCGGGCGCCGGTTCTCGGTCGCGGGCACCTTCTCGCGGTTGAGGTAGTTGTACACGGTGAACCGGCTGACACCGGGAGTGCGCCCACGACGGTCTCCACGCCGTGTCGCACGGAGAAGGCGCCACGCGCCTCCAGGGTGCGCACGACCTCCTGTACTCCGCCGGTCGAGCTCGACCGGCGGCCTGCCCTCCGTCGCTCCATGGCGGCCAGGATGTGGTCCAGGGAGTCGGCGAGCTGCGGCAGGCGCACGGCGACGCGACATCGGCGCCCTCCCAGGAGGCACCACGTCGTCCTGGCCGGCCTCGTCCGGCGGGAGTATCTCGCCGCCGATGGCGTCGACCAGGGGTTTCACGGCCGCGATGAAGGGCTCCTCCCCCGGCGGTCTGCCGCTCACCCCTCCCCGCCCGCGCTACTCACTCGACCACGTTTCACTGGAGCGAGATCCTGGTGGCGCCCGCCTCCAGGGACCGGCACAGCAACTTGCGTCCACGGCGGTGAAGTACCGCGTCCGGCACCGCGCCGGCGGTGTTTGCCGACAGGCCGACGTCGACCTCGTCAGCGCCGCTGGCTCGGCGACCTCGGGCCACCACACCGCGTGCTGCGGGTGCCTCTTCCAGGTCGAAGGGCTCGGTCGTGAACTCCTTCTCAATCGCACCCGGTCAACCTAACGCTTGCGGTGACCGTTTCCGCCACCCCCTCTTGACAAGCTCCGCCGACCGACGGCAATCTTCCGATGAAGCGGAAAAGAGACGGTACGGCGGATGCGGGACACGATCGAAACGGAGGGGCGCGCACCCACGATGCCAGGTTTTAAGTTGAGCACCGCCACCAGACCAGCGCTTCAACGATCAACCTGTCCTGATCCTCTTCTCGGAACTCCCGCTCCTGGGCGTCGCGGCCGCCGCCGCGCCGCGGCTTCACCGCGGTCGAGCTGTGGTGGCCCTGGATCGACTCCCCCCTCCCCGAGCAGTCCGAGCTCGACGGCCTGAAGAAGAGGCATCATCGGGGACGCGGGCGTCCAACTCACCGAGGCTGAACCTACGCCGGGAAGCTGCCGGGCCCCGGCCGCGGCGCCCTGTCGGTCCCCGGCGAGGAGGTCGGACCGGTTCCGCGCGCCAACATCGACGCGTGGCCGCCGACTTCGCGAAGTCGCTGGGCTGCACGGCGCTCAACGCCCTGTACGGCAACCGCGTCGAGGGCGTGGACGGCCGGCGCCGGGCAAGACAGCCGCGCTGGAGAACCTGGTCTGGCCGCCGCGCGGTCGACCGGATCGGCGCGGGATCCTGCGCTGGTCGAGGCGCTCAACAAGCCCGAGTCGCCGCTGTACCCGCTGGTCTCGGCGCCGGCCGCGATCGAGGTCGTCGACAAGGTCCACGAGGCCACCGGACTCGGCAACATCAAGTTCCCTCATGGACCTCTACCACCTGTCCATGAACGGCGAGGACCTGCCGCCGGGTGATCGAGCGGTACGCCGCGAAGACCGGCCACGTGCAGATCGCCAGCTAACTCCGGCGCCAGGCGCCGGAGCGCGGGCTCCCTCCCGCCGGACGAGCTGCTCGACCAGCTGAGGAGACCGGTTACGACGGCTGGGTCGGCCTGGAGTCGCAAGCGGGCGGAGGCGACCCCAGCGCCGAGGCCTTCTCCTGGCTGCCCGCCGAGGCCGCGCGGCCCGCTGAGCGTACATTACCGCAGGAACTTTCCAGAGATTTTCAGAGAGGCATCCATCATGAGCACGCTTCCCAAGGTCGCCTGGATCGGTCTCGGCATCATGGGATCCCCCATGTCGGAGAACCTGATCAAGGCGGGTTGCCAGGTCACCGGCTTCACGCTGGAGCAGGAGAAGCTGGACCGTCTGTCCGCCGCCGGCGGCTCGTGGCCGGCTCCATCGCCGAGGCCGTGCGCGAAACGCGGACGTCGTCGTCACCATGGTGCCCGCGATAGCGCCGCAGGTCGAGGCCATCGCCTACGGCCCCGACGGCATCCTGGAGAACGCGAAGTCCGGCGCGCTGCTGGTCGACATGTCCTCGATCACCCCGCAGACCTCCGTCGACCTCGCGAAGGCCGCGAAGGACAAGGGCATCCGCGTCCTGGACGCCCCCGTCTCCGGCGGAGGCCGGTACCATCGAGGCCGTGCTGTCCATATGGTCGGCCGGTGAGCAGGCCGAGGCTTTCGACGAGCCAAGCCGCTCCTGGAGGCGCTGGGCAAGACCATCGTGCTGTGCGGTCCGCACGGCTCAGGTCAGGCCGAAGGCCGCCAACCAGCTGATCGTCGCCGTGAACATCCAGGCGTGCGCCGAGGCCGTGGTCTTCCTGGAGAAGTGGGGCGTGGACCTGAAGGCCGCCCTCGACGTCCTCAACGGCGGCCTGGCCGGCTCGACCGTGCTGACGCGGAAGAAGGACAACTTCCTGAACCGCGACTTCAAGCCGGGCTTCCGCATCGACCTGCACCACAAGGACATGGGCATCGTCACCGACGCCGCCCGCAACGTCGGCGCCGCGCTGCCGGTCGGCGCCACGGTCGCCCAGCTGGTCGCCTCGCTGCGCGCCCAGGGTGACGGCGGCCTGGACCACTCGGCCCCTGCTGCGGGCCGTGGAGCGCCTGTCCGGCGCCCAGGTCTGACCGCGGGCACCTCACGAGACCTCCGGGTGGCGCCGTCGCTGACACCTGTCCTGTCGCGCCCGAGCGGCGACGCCACCCGGAACCCACTTCAACAAACTGTTGACGTGCATGTCACCCGAACTTAGGCTCCACGAAGCGGAAACAGTTTTCCGCTGACCACTCGCACGGAAGGTCCCCGATGTCGCAGCGCGTGCTCACGACGCGGACTCTCACCACGGAGTCCGGCGCCCCGGTCGCGAACAGCAGAACTCCGCCTCCGCCGGCATCGGCGGCCCCCTCCTGATCCAGGACCAGCACCTCATCGAAGCTGGCCCGCTTCAACCGCGAGCGCATCCCGGAGCGCGTGGTGCACGCCGCGGTTCCGGCGCCTACAGGCCACTTCGAGGGTGACCGACGACGTCACCGACTACACGCACGCCGACTTCCTGAACACCGTCGGCAAGCGCACCCGAGGTCTTCCTGCGCTTCTCCACCGTGGCCGACTCGCTGGGCGGCGCGGACGCGATCCGCGACCCGCCGCGGCTTCGCGCTGAAGTTCTACACCGAAGAGAACGCTACGACCTCGTCGGCAGCAACACCCCGGTGTTCTTCATCAAGGACCCGATCAAGTTCCCCGACTTCATCCACTCGCAGAAGCGCGACCCGTTCTCGGGCCGTCAGGAGCCGGACAACGTCTTCGACTTCTGGGCGCACTCCCCGCGAGGCCACGCACCAGATCACCTGGCTGATGGGCGACCGCGGCATCCCGGCGTCGTACCGCCACATGGACGGCTTCGGCTCGCACACCTACCAGTGGACGAACGCCAAGGGCGAGTCCTTCTTCGTCAAGTACCACTTCAAGACGGACCAGGGCATCCGCTGCCTGACCGCCGACGAGGCCGCGAAGCTCGCGGGCGAGGACCCGACCTCGCACCAGACGGACCTGGTGCAGGCGATCGAGCGAGGGCGTGTACCCGTCCTGGACGCTGCACGTGCAGTTGATGCCGGTGGCCGAGGCGGCGAACTACCGCTTCAACCCGTTCGACGTGACCAAGGTGTGGCCGCACGCCGACTACCCGCTCAAGCGCGTGGGCCGGCTGGTGCTGGACCTGCAACCCGGACAACGTCTTCGCCGAGGTCGAGCAGGCCGCGTTCTCCCCGAACAACTTCGTTCCGGGCATCGGCCCCTCCCCGACAAGATGCTCCAGGGCCGCCTGTTCGCCTACGCGGACGCGCACCGCTACCGCCTGGGCGTCAACCACACCCAGCTCGCGGTGAACGCCCCGAAGGCGGTGCCCGGCGGCGCGGACAACTACGGCCGCGACGGTCTGATGGCCGCCAACGCGCAGGGCCGCGGCGCCAAGAACTACGAGCCGAACTCCTACGACGGCCCGGTCGAGACCGGCCGTCCGCTGGCGGCCCCGCTCGCGGTGTCCGGCCACACCGGCACCCACGAGGCGCCGCAGCACACCAAGGACGACGACTTCTTCCAGGCGGGCGAGTTGTTCCGCCTGATGTCCGAGGACGAGAAGAAGCGCCTGATCGCGAACATCGCCGGCGGCCTGTCCCAGGTCTCCCGCAACGACGTGGTCGAGAAGAACCTCGCGCACTTCCACGCCGCCGACACTGTGGTACGGCAAGCGATGTGGAGGAGGCGGTCCGCGCCCTGCGCGAGGACTGATCCACCGGCTCGCGCGCGGACCCGGCGGGGAGGCCGGGACCGTGCGCGCGGCCCGCGCAGGCGCCGGAGCGGCCCGGATGAGGGGTGGCCGCCCGGTGCCGGCGCGAGCAGGGCGAGGACACGCGGCGGCCTGCGAGCCAGTGCGGTGGTGAAGAGCCCGGACGCTTCTCCTACGACCACGAGGGAGCGGCGTTCCGGACCCGTCGCACCACCCACGGTCCCAGCCACCACCCGCCCCTTCGCGAGAAGAGGCCGAAAACTCCGTCCGGCGGCGCGAACGACCTGTCGCGCCCAGCCTCGCGCGCTGTCGGACGGACACCACGTGACAGCACGTGAAGAACCTTCACCGGCTGAGAAGCGCCGGATGCGGACGGTCCCGCATCCGGCGCTTCTCGGCGTTCGCCGGGAGTGCGGATCGGCTGTCCGCGCAGCAACCTGAAGGCATGGCAACGGCACACCCACCCGAGCATCCGCGCATCGTGGTCCTCTCCCCGCACTCGACGGTTCCCGCCGGGTCACCTCCGGTGACGAGACGCTGGGCGTCGCCTCGCACGTCGACGACGTCGCCGAGCTGCTGCGGCTGGCCGACCTGTACGTGACCGACGTGGCGGAGAGCGAGCTGGTCGAGTGGCGGGGCGGCGGCGGACAACTGGCCAGGACTGCACGAGCACCACGAGCACCACGAGGGCTGAACGCGCGTAGGCGTCCCCGGCAGCGGGCACAACCCCAGGCACACGGGGTGCTCTCGGGGGTGGTCTCATGGGCGACGACAGGGACGACGGCAGGCACGGCGACGGTCACGGCGACAGGACGGTCCGGCTCGCACCGCACGAGGTCGCGCTGTTGCGGGGCGGCCCCGTGCCGCCGTGACCGTCGCCGTGGTGGACCTGTATCTGCGCGGTGCCCTGGACGCCGGCCCGCCCGGCACCGTACGGGCCCTGTCGTCGGGGCCGGGGGCGGCGCGGTGCCCCTCCCGCCGCTGGCGGAGGCGGTGTGGGGCTCCCTCCACGAGCCCCTCACGCCAAGGAGGCTGACCCGGCACCCGGACATCCGCCTGGCGGTGGCGCTGACGCGCATCCCGCTGGCGGAGGCCGGGCTGCTGCGCTACCCGCTGCTCGGTCCGACCCATTGCCGCCCGCCGCCGGGTGCGGGCCCTGCGGGAGCGCATCCGCCGCCCGCGAGCCGACGCGGTCTGACGGCCGACGACAGGCTGCTCGCCGTCGCCCTGCACGACGTGGCCGCCCTGCGCGTCCTGCTGCCCCGCTTCGCTCTGCGGGCCGGGCTCACCGACCGGGTGGAGGTGGCGGACAAGGGCCTGCTCAAGCACTCACCGCCCGAACGCGGAAGCGGCTCGGGAGGCGGCATGGCGTACTACTGCGGTGGCGGGGGCGGAGGTGGTGGCGGCGGTGACTGAGCGGGAAGCGCGGCAGGGCACGCGAAGAGCGGCCCGTCCGTCGGGAACGAGGGCCGCTCTCGAGGTGCTACGCGCGGATCGGGCCTTCAGCGTCCGGATCGCCGTCGGGGCGTGCCCCGGCTCGGTCGCCAGCTCCTCGAACTCCCATGACGTTGCCGATGTCGTTGGTGCCCGACATGGAGATGTTGGTGATGCGCTCCAGGATCGCCTCGACCACGACCGGCACCCGGTGCTCGGCGGCGAGCTTCTTGGCCTGCTCCAGGGCCGCGCCCAGCTCGCCCGGGTCCGTCACCCGGATCGCCTTGCAGCCGAGGCCCTCGGCGACCTTGACGTGGTCGACGCCGTAGACGCCCAGCTCGGGCGAGTTGATGTTCTCGAACTCCAGGTTGACCTGGAAGTCGATCTCGAACGCCCCGCTGCGCCTGGCGGATCAGGCCCAGGTACGAGTTGTTGACCAGGACGTGGACGTACGGGATCTTGTGCTGCGCGCCCACGGCCAGTTCCTCGATCATGAACTGGAAGTCGTAGTCGCCGGAGAGCGCCACGACCTGCGCGTCCGGGTCGGCCTTGGCGACGCCCGAGCGCGGCCGGGACGGTCCAGCCGAGCGGGCCGGCCTGGCCGCAGTTGATCCAGTGCCGCGGACGGTAGACGTGCAGCATCTGGGCGCCGGCGATCTGGGAGAGGCCGATGGTGGAGACGTACCAGGTCTCCGGGCCGAAGGCCTTGTTCATCTCCTCGTAGACGCGCTGCGGCGCCGGTCGGGATGTCGTCGAAGTGGGTACGGCGCTGGAGGGTCGCCTTCTTCTCCTGGGCGGAGGCCGCCCCCACGCGGAGCGGTCGGGCAGCTTGCCGGCCGCCTTCAGCTCCTTCGCCACCTCGACGAACAGCTCCAGGGCCGCCTTCGCGTCGGAGGCGATGCCGTAGTCCGGGGCGAAGATCTTGCCGATCTAAGTCGGCTCGACGTCGACGTGGACGAACTTGCGGCCGGCGGTGTAGACGTCGAGCTTGCCCGGTGTGGCGGTTGGCCCAGCGGTTGCCGATGCCGAGGACGAAGTCGGACTCCAGGAACGTCGCGTTGCCGTAGCGGTGCGAGGTCTGGAGGCCGACCATGCCGGCGTTCAGCTCGTGGTCGTCGGGCAGCAGGCCCCAGCCCATCAGGGTGGGAACGACCGGGGTGCCGGTCAGCTCGGCGAACTCCACGAGCAGGTCGGCGGCGTCGGCGTTGATGACACCGCCGCCGGCCACGATCAGCGGGCGCTCGGAGGCGTTGAGCAGGCCGATGGCCTTCTCGATCTGGGCGCGGCTCGCGGCCGGCTTGTAGACCGGGAGCGGCTCGTAGGTGTCCGGGTCGAACTCGATCTCCGTCATCTGGACGTCGATCGGCAGGTCGATCAGGACCGGGCCGGGCCGGGCGGAGCGCATCCAGGTGGAACGCCTGCTGGAAGACGCGCCGGGGACCTGCGCGGCCTCCAGGACGGTGACGGCCATCTTGGTCACCGGCTTGGCGATGGAGGGCGATGTCGACGGCCTGGAAGTCCTCCCTTGTGGATCACCGCGGTCGGCGCCTGGCCGGTGATGCACAGGGATCGGGATCGAGTCGCCGATCGCCGAGTAGAGGCCGGTGATCATGTCGGTGCCGGCCGGCCCGGAGGGTGCCGATGCAGACGCCGATGTTGCCGGGGTGGGTCGGGTGTAGCCCTCGGCCATGTGCGAGGCGCCCCTCGACGTGGCGGGCGAGGGTGTGGTTCACGCCGCCGGATGCCTTGAGCGCCGCGTAGAGGGGTTGATCGCCGCGCCCGGCACACCGAACGCGTCGGTGACGCCTTCGCCTTGAGGATCTCAACTGCCGCTCGGGCCAGCGGTCATACGAGCCATCGAGTACTCCTGCTCCGGCTTTCGGATTCGCACGCCCGTCGCCCGCGGTGAGCTCTTCCGTAGCAACTTCCGTATAGCGAAATTTGTTTTCTACGATCTGGAAGTAATGTAAGTGGGCAGCGGAGGGTCGTCAAGAGAGGGACGATAGGGCCATATCCGAGACCATCTCGGTGTGCTGCACCGCCTGCGGGGCGCCGGCACCGCTACACGGCACCGTCGTATCCCTGTGCGTGCGGGGCGCCCGTCGCCCCGGCGCTCGATCCGCGCAGGTCGCCGACCGCGGTCACCCACCGGGACGTGGGACGAGGAGTGGATCGGCGTACGCTGCGCGGCCTGCGGGACCGAGAGCCGATGGCGGCCGGCCGGAGCTGGGCTGCTCGTGCGGGACGGTGCTGTGCGTGCCGGTGGACCGCGCGGCCACCGGCCGGTTGGGGCGCACACCCGGGACGCGGGTCTCCGGCCCACCTGGGCCGTCCCGATCCGGCACCGCTCGCGACGCGGGTCACCGCCGCCGTCCTGTATCTGCGCAGGGCTGGGTCACCGGGACGTCCGCCGCGCCGAGCAGCGGCGCCTTGGCTGTCCGGCATCGGACGCCGGCGCGCCCGGCATCGTCGTCCAGGTGGATCCGGACGGCGGGACCGGCCTCGGCCCGGGACGTGGAGTGCTGGGCTGACCGCGATGGCGGAGTCCGCGACCTGCGTCTACTTCTCCCTCGCCGGGTAACGCCGAGGAGGCCCGCGCCCGCGCCGATCCGCTGGGCGTCGCGCTCTTCGTCCTCGAACCTTGAGTGTGCCGCGCCGGTCAACGCGCCGGCCGTGGCGCTGGACGCCACGGCCGGCTGACGTGTCACCTCCGTACGGTCACGCGCCGTACCGCTCCCGCAGCTCGATCTTGCGCACCTTCCCGGAGACGGTCATCGGGAAGGAGTCGAGGATCTAGAAGGCGTGGCTGGGCACCTTGTAGTGGGCCAGCTGGTCCTCGCAGTAGGCGCGCAGCTCCTCCAGGGTGAGCGGATCGGCCGCGTCGCGCGGGATGACGCAGGCGAGGACCTCCTCGCTGTAGCGCTCGTGCGGTACGCCGACGACCTGGACGTCCGCGATCTTCGGGTGGGCGTGGAGGAACTCCTCGACCTCGCGCGGGTAGATGTTCTCGCCGCCCGGATGATCATGTCCTTGATGCGGCCGACGATCTCCACGTAGCCGTCTCGCGCATCACCGCCAGGTCGCCGGTGTGCATCCAGCGGCCGGCGTCGATCGCCTCTGCGGTCTTCTCGGTCCTCCCAGTAGCCGAGCATCACGCTGTAGCCGCGGGTGCGCAGCTCGCCGGCGTCGCCGCGCGGCACGGTCACGCCGGTGACCGGGTCGACGACCTTGACCTCGATGTGGGGCAGGACCCGGCCGACGGTGCCGGTGCGGTATTCGAGGGGGGAGAGAGAGAGAGAGAGAGAGGGGGGGGGGGGGTCTCTCTCTCTCTCTCTCTCTTTTTTTTTTTTTCGTCGTCCATCCGGGTCTGGAGGGAGACCGGGGAGGTCTCGGTCATGCCGTAGCAGATGGAGACCTGCTCCATGTGCATCTCGGCGACCACCCGTTTCATGACCTCCACCGGGCAGGGCGAGCCGGCCATGATGCCGGTGCGCAGGGAGGTGAAGTCGTAGGAGGCGAAGTCGGGGAGGTTCAGCTCCGCGATGAACATGGTGGGGACGCCGTACAGAGAGGTGCAGCGCTCCTGGACGGCCTCAGCGTGGCCTTCGGGTCGAACGAGCGGGCCGGGATCACTCATGCAGGCGCCGTGGGACGTGGCGGCGAGATTGCCCATCACCATGCCGAAGCAGTGGTAGAACGGGACACCGGATGCAGTCGGTCCTGTTCGTCGTAGGCGACCGACTCCCCGACGAAGTAACCGTTGTTGAGAATGTTGTGATGGGAGAGCGTCGCCCTTCGGGAAGCCCGCTGTCGTCCCGGAGTGTACTGGATGTTGATGGGGTCGTCGCAGGACAGCTCCTCGAACGGCACCGCGCGTCCCGCGCGCGGGTCAGCGCCTCCCAGCTCCGGGTCCCCGATGAACACCGTCTCCCGCAACCGCGGACCTACCTCGCAGCTTGCTCGACCATCGCCCGGTAGTCGCTCGTCCGTAGCTGAGGGAGGCGACCAGGAGCGAGACACCGGCCTGGTTGAGGACGTACTCGGCCTCCATGGGTGCGGTAGGCCGGGTTGATGTTCACCATGACAGCGCCGATACGGGGCGGTCGCGTACTGGACGAGCACCCACTTCAGGCGCCGTTGACCGCCCAGATGCCCACAACGGTCGCCCCGGGAGATCCCACTGGCGAACAGCGCGTAGCGCCAACTCGTCGACGTCGGCGGCGAACTGGGCGTACGTCCAGCGCCGCCTCGGTACCACGCGTCGACCAGCGCTTCGCGATCCGGCCAGGCCGCGACCGCGCGGTCCAGGTTGGCGCCGATGGTGTCACCGAGCAGCGGGGTGTCGCCGACCCCGTGGGTGTGGGCCGAGTTCACCGGAAGTCCTCCTCGCGGTACTTCCTCGGCATCCGAGCCCGCCGCCGTGGCCTCGCGCAGTTCGATGCGGCGGATCTTGCCGGGAGACGGTCTGGGCAGCTCGCCGAACTCCAGGCGGCGGACGCGCTTGTGGGGCGAAGGGTCCCGGGTGGGAGTGCTCGAACAGCACCTTCGCGATGTCCGGGCCCGGCTCCCCAGCCGGCCGCCAGGACGATGTACGCCTTCGGCACCGCGGGCGCGGCTCGTCCGGCGCGCGGGCACGGCCGCGGCCTCGGCGACCGCCGGCGTGCCTGCGGCAGCGCGCTCTCCAGCTCGAACGGGGAAGATCTTGTAGTCGGAGGCCTTGAAGACGTCGCGTCGCTGCGGCCGACGTACGTCAGGTACCCGTCGGCGTCGCGGGCGCCGATGTCGCCGGTGGTAGTAGCCGCCAGCCATCGGCACCTTCGGCGGTGCGGTCGGGGTCGCCGTGGTAGCCGGTCATCAGGCCGACGGGGCGGTCGGACAGGTCAGGGCGATCTCGCCCTCGTCCGGTGCCCGGGCGCGCCGGTGACCGGGTCGAGCGCTCGACGCGGTAGCCGGGGCTGGGGCGGCCCATGGAGACCGGTCTTGAGCACCTGGCCGGGGCTGTTGGAGACCTGGACGGCGGTCTCGGTCTGTTCCTGGAAGCCGTCCCGGATGGTCCTGCCCCAGAGCGGCGGACCTAGTTCGATCACCTCGGGGTTCGGTGGCTCACCGGCGGCGACGACCTCGCGCGGCGGGGTGGCGAGCTGGGTGAGATCGGGGCCTGGATGAGCATGCGCCCACACGGTCGGCGGCGCGCAGAAGGTGGCGGTCATCACCGGCCCGGTCCATCTCGGCCATCAGCCGGGCCGCGTCGAACCGGGTGTAGTTGTACAGGAAGACGGTCGCCTCGGCGTTCCACGGCGCGAACAGTGTTCGACCAGGCGTGCTTGGCCCACCCGGGCGAGGAGATGTTCAGGTGCACGCTCGCGCCGGGCTTGAGCCCGATCCAGTACATGGTCGTCAGGTGCCCGACGGGGTACGACACGTGGGTGTGCTCGACCAGCTTGGGGCGGGAGGTCGTGCCCGAGGTGAAGTACAGCATCAACGGGCCGTCGGCGGCGGAGTGGGGCCGTCGGGGGCGGTAGGCGTCGGAGGCCGTACCGTCCTCGTAACGCCGCCAGCCGGGCTCGTCGTTCCGCCCACCGCGACGCGCGTGTAGTCGCCGGGTACGTCGGCGAACTTGCCAGTGCCCTCGGTGGGACGACGACATGGCTCACCCGGCTTCGCGGTCGACGCAGTCGCGGAGGAATTCGGCGGGGCCGAGCAGCGGGGTGGCCGGTGAAGCGGCGCGGGTTTCGCCGCCGCGAGCGCCGTCTCCACAGTTCGGCCTGGTTGCCGAGCATGACGAGACGCGGTCCTCGGGGCCGACGCCCCACTCGCGCAGCCGGTTCGCGACCCGGTCGGAGCGGGCGGATATATCGGCGAAGGAGACCAGACCTCAGAGCCGTCCTCCTCGACGATGTGGGGCGGTGCGCGCCTTGCCGTCGAGCGATGACGTCGAACCAGTCCAGCGCCCAGTTGAAGTGCTCGCCGGGCGGGGCCAGGTGAAGCCCTCGTGGGCGGCGGTGTAGTCCCGCGGTGTTCCAGCAGGAAGTCCCGTGCGCTGCGGAACAGCTCCGTGGCCGTCGTCATCTGTCCTCCTTCGTGCCGGACCTTGCCGGGCGGCTCTGTGCCATCGTGTAATCCGTGATGCAGGTCTCGCTACCCCCGAACGGGGGGTGGCGTCCAGGGACGGGCGCTGCTAGAGGATCGTTCCGGATCAGGCCGACTCCAGAGCAACGGCGCCTTGCAGCCGACCCCGGCAAGATCCAAACGAAATTCCCTAGGAAGGGCGGAACGAGTGGCGGTGGACGCGGCCGACGGGGTGGAGATCGGAACGCGCTGGTGAGGATGCGGCGCACGACCGGGCTGCCGGTCGCCTTCGGCGGGCTGGTGGAGCCCGGGCGGCGGCGGTATGCGCATCAGCGAGCTGAGCGGCACCGCACGACCGCGCTCCAGCGCCCTCGCGGTAGTCTCGGGCAACAGGCTGGGCGGCAAGGCCGTGCAGCTCACCCGGCCGTGCGCCGTGACGGACTACTCCGTCTCCCGGCACATCAGCCACGAGTACGACCTCCGGTCGCCGCCGAGACCTGCGCTCGGTACTGGCAGTACCGGTGGTCGTACGGCGCCCAGGTGCGCGGCGTGCTGTACGGCGCCCTGCGCAGGCCCAGCCGCTGGGCGAGCGCACGTTGAGCGCGGCCGTGGCGGCGGCGCGGGACGTTGGAGCAGGCGCTGGTGCTGCGGGACGAGGCGGGTGACCTGCTCGCGGCGGCCCGGCCGGAACCAGCGGGCGACGCGCGGGCGCCGCGGCCTGGGAACGGTGCGGGAGGGCGCACGCGGCGCTGCGGGCACTGGCACCCAGAATCGCGGACCCGTCGCTGCGGGACGAACTGCTGCGCGCGTGCGGCCTGCTCGCGGTGGGGAACAGGCCCGCCGCCCAGGGAGTCCCCGGCCGGCTCCGCATGAGATGGACGTGCTGGCCTGCGTGGCGGGCGCGACGAGACGCGGCGGCAGCGGAGCGCTCGGCCTGCAGCCGGAAACCGTCAAGGCCTACCTGCGCTCGGCCATGCGCAAGCTCGGCGCCCGGACGCGCGGAGAGGCGGTCGTCGCGGCGCGCAGGGCGGGGTGGCTGCCGTAGGGGGTGGGCGGTGCCGCTGTCGTGGGCGGGCAATCGGGTGTTTTTCCGCGGCCTTTGTTTTCCGGTGCCGCCGTTTGTTATTCGCCTCACCTGCTCGTGCCCCGTAATTCAATGGACCGATGCCTATATTGGCCGGGACACGACATACGGAGGGCGGTCACCGTGCGACGGGACTTCGCGAGTCTGGCGGGTGCCGTTCCGACCTGGTCATCGGGCGGGAGGAATCGTTCGGCGCGGCGCGTGAGGCACTCGCCCGAGGGGAGTGTGCTGCTACGGGCCGCGGGGTGGAAAGTCGACCGTCCTGCGGGCCCTGGCGCGGAATATGCCCGCACCGCCCACACCGTGTTGCGCTGCTCGGCCACCGAGTCCGAATCCCATCTGCCCTTCCTGGCCCTCGCCGACCTCCTGGGGCTGGTCCTGGACGACGTGTCGGACGGACTGCCCGCCGCCCAGCGCACCGCGCTGGAGTCGGCGCTCACCGGGCGCGGCGAGTCCACGCTCCAGCGCGACGGTCTCGCGCTGCGCCTGGCCGTGCTCTCGCGCTGCGCGCGCTCGCGGCGCGGGGCCCGTCCTCGTCGTCGCCGACGACCTGCAGTGGCTCGACCCGGCCAGCGCGGAACTCCTCGGCTTCGCCGCCCGCCGCCTGGGCGACACCCCGGTACGGCTGCTGTGCGCGGTGCGCACGGAAGGACCGGAGACCGAGGGCGCGGCGTACGACCGCCATCTGCGCGCGTCCCCGCCGGACACCCGCGCGGTCCGCCTCGGCCCGCTGACCCGCGCCAGGTGTCGACGCTGCTCGACGAACGCGGCTACGCGGGCCTGCCCCGCTCCACGGTCCGCGACATCCACCGCACCAGCGGCGGCAATCCGCTGTTCGCCCTGGAGCTGGGCCGGGCGCTGGCCGAGACCCCACCCCGCTGCGGCCGGCGCGAGCCGCTGCCGGTGCCCGACCTCGCTGCGCGCCCTGGTCCTGTCCCGGCTGGAGATGCTGTCGGACGAGGCGCGGCGCACCCTCCTGGTCGCGAGCGCCGGTGCCCGCCCCACCCCTGCGCTGCTCACGCGGCCGGCCGGGAGAACGCGGAGGCCGAGACCGCCCAGGCGGCGACGCTCGGGCTGCTGGCGACCGACCCGGAGGGTCCGACCGTACAGTTCGCACACCCCGCTGATCTCGGCCGCGCTGTACGCCGAGGCACCGGCGCCGGAGCGGCGGGCGGCGCACGCCGCGCTGTCCACGGCGGCCTCCGACCCGATCGAGCGCGCCCGGCACCTGGCCCTGGCCACCACCGGCACCGACCCGAGGTGGCGGCCCGGCTGCGGAGGCCGCCGCGCTGTCCCGGGACCCGCGGGGCGCCGTCGGTGGCCGCGTCGCTGGGGCTGCTCGCGGCCCGGCACACCCCGGCGGACAGCGCCCCCGGCCCGGACGAGCGCCGGCTGACGGCCGCCGAGGACGCGATCACCGCCGGCGAGCCGGATCTCGCCCGGGACATCGCCCGCGAGGTGCTGACCCGGACCGGCGTGCCCGGCGAGCGGGTACGCGCCTGGATGGTGGTGATCGAGGCGGCCGGGCAGGCCATCGGCGAGGTCGACGCCGTCTTCCCGCAGGCCCTGGCCGACGCGGGTGACGACCCGCGGCTGCTCGCCTGGTCCACTACCAGCTGGCCTGGCGCTCACTGGTGGTGCAGGGCGACTTCGCGCAGGGCCGGGAGGAGGCCGCGCACGCGGCCCGGCTGGCGGCGCGGGCCGGGGACCGGCGCACCGAAGTGCTCGCGCTCGCGTTCCAGGCCCAGGCCGAGACGCTGATGGGGCATCCGGGCGCCCCGGCGACCATCCGGCGGGCGCTGGAGGAGCCGCAGGACCCCCGGGTGGCGTGCCATCACAACGGGGCCGGTTCCTCGCGGTTCCAGATGGCTGGTGATGAGCGACCGGCTGGCCGAGGCGCGGACCGCCGTCACCGCCCTGCTGCGCGAGGTGCGCCGGCACGGCATGGCCGAGAGCGAGGTCCACTATCTCCGTTTCCTCGCGGAGACCGAACTGCACTCAAGCACTGCGGCCGGGCCTCTCGAACTGGCCCGGGAGAGCCTGACGCTGGCGCGGGACGCGGGCATCGGCGAGGGCGCGGGCGCGATGCAGGCGGCGCTCGCCGAGGCCGCCGGCGGTGACGTGGAACGGGCGCTGGCGCTGGCGCGGGAGGCGGTGCGGCGGGCCGAGGAGGACGGCGACGCCGTGTACCTGTCGCGGGCGCTGGCCGCACTCGGGCACGCGAGCCTGGTGGCGGGCGACGCCGGGGCGGCCGTGCGGGCGCTGCGCCGGGTGCGGGAGCTGGAGGCCGGCGCGGGCATCACCGACCCGGCGCGCGGCCGGTGGCAGGGCGACCTCGCCGAGGCCCTGGTGCGCACCGGGGAGCCGGCCGAGGCCCAGGACGTCATCGAGGTCACGCGCGCGCACGCGCTCCGGCTCGGGCGGGAGAGCGTGCTCGCCGTGCTGGACCGGGCCGAGGCACAGGTACGGGCGGCGCGGGGCGAACACCGGGCCGCCGTCACCCGGTTGGCCTCGGCGCGGGAGCGGCTCGCCGGGCTGGGCTACGGCCTGGAGGAGGCGCGGGCGGCCTTCGCGCTGGCGGCACTGCACGCCGGACGGCCGGGGCGGGCGGCCGGACCGGCGTCGTACGACGAGGCGGCCCGGCTGTTCCGGCGCTGCCGGGCGCTGCCCTGGCTGCGGCAGGTGGAGGCGGCGGTCGCGGCGCAGGCGGCGGGGCCGCCACCGGCGCCGCCCGCCGTGCCGGACGCTCTGGCGGGGCTCGCCTCGATGGAGCGTCAGGTGGCCGCGCTCGTCATGGAGGGCGCGACCAACCGGGAGATCGCCGCCCGCCTGTTCGTCAGCGTCAAGACCGTCGAGGCGACCCTGACCCGGGTCTACCGCAAACTCGGGATCCGATCCCGGGTCGACATCGTCAGACTGGCGGCGGGCCGGCGCCCCGACTGAGAGGGCGGGTTCACCGACCTGAGAAGGGCAGGGCTCGTCGACCTGAGACGGGCGGGGTTCACCGACTGAGAGGGCAGGGCTCACCAGCCTGAGACGGGCAGGGTTTACCGACGGTGGACCGAGGGTTTTCCTGCCCGACTCCCCTAGGGGCTTCCCTCATTGGGCGGTCCGTACCGCCGGTTCTAGCGTGAGCACGTGCCGCTCGCCCGGGCATACGGGGGTCTGTCCCGAGACCCCCGTGCTACCCCCACGCCCGTGCGACCCCCACCGGCAACCCCTTGAGGAGACTCATGTTCGGGCTCACTCGCGCCAGATCGGCCGCCGCCCTGGCCACCGCCGGCGCCGCCGCGCTGCTCGCCGCCCCCTCCGCCGTCGCCGCACCGCAGCCGATCGTCGGCGGTACGACCACCACGACGAGCGCGTATCCGTTCGTCATGCAGGTCACGGACGCCTCGCAGAACCAGTTCTGCGGCGGCACCCTGGTCAGTCCCACCAAGGTCGTCACCGCCGCCCACTGCATGGTCGGCGAGACCACCCGCAGCGTGCGCGTGGTCGGCGGACGCACCTACCTCAACGGCAGCAACGGTACGGTCGCCCAGGTCAGCAGGATCTGGATCCACCCGGACTACACCGGCGCCACCAACGGCGACGACGTGGCCGTGCTGACCCTGTCGAGGTCGATGCCGTACACCCCGGCGAAGTACGTCTCCTCCTCGGACACCTCCGTCTACGCGGCCGGCACCACCGCCCGCGTCCTCGGCTGGGGCACCACCCGGGAGAACGGCAGCTCCTCCAACCAGCTGCGGACCGCGACCGTGCCGGTCGTCTCGGACACGAGCTGCCGCGGCTCCTACGGCTCCGACTTCGTCGCGAGCGACATGGTGTGCGCCGGATACACCTCCGGCGGTGTGGACACCTGCCAGGGCGACAGCGGCGGACCCCTGCTCGTCGGGGGCGTCCTGGCCGGCGTCACCTCCTGGGGCGAGGGCTGCGCCCGGGCCGGTTACCCGGGTGTCTACTCCAGGCTGACCACGTTCTCGGACCTGGTGACCGCGCAGGTCACCTCGTAGCCCTGACCCGGCGGCTCTCCTGATCTCCTGAGTACCTCTCAGGTGAAAGACCGGGGGCGTTGCGAGCCTCCACGAGCGGCCCGCAACGCCCCCCTCTCCATGTCACTCGCGGTCACTCGCGCACCGTCCCGAAGCGGACGTCGTACGCCGCCCCCCGGGTGCATCGTCGCCAGCGTCCGCTCCCCCTCGGCCGCGACCTCGTCCTTGTGCGCCTCGGTGAGGCGGTCGAAGGGCTCGACGACGAGCGCGTCGTCGTCGAGCTTCCACAGCCCGGCCACGAAGCCGTCGACGAGCAGCACGCGGTAGGCCTGGTTCTTCTTCCAGGTACGGCCCTTGTGAGCGGGCGGGACGACGCGGGTGCGGTCGGCGTGGGAGAGGAGCAGGTTGTCGAACTCCGGGAGGAAGCGCGGCGGAGCCGGCGTGCCCGGGTCGGGGCGGGGCGCGTCGGGGAGGTCGAACAGCTCGGTGCCGTCCTCGCTCCGGAAGGTGACGAGCCGGGGGCGGAGCCGTTCGAAGGCGTCCCGGAGACGGGTCAGTCCCGCCCAGGTCTGCATGTCCCGCACGGAGGCGGGACCGAAGGCGGCGAGGTAGCGCAGCACGGTGTCGTCCGGTGCCGGCGCGGGCAGCGCGGGCCGTCCGAGCCAGTGCTCGGCGGTGGTGAGCGTGACCTGGCCGCTCCTCCCCCACAGCCCACGCGGCGTCACCTGCACGAGCGGGAGCCGGCAGCGGGCGGCGACGGACAGCGCCTGCGGGTCGGCGTCCGGCCACTCGGCGAGGAGTGCCTCGCGCAGCCGGCCCAGGGTGCGCGGCTCGGCCTCCACGAGTTCGCGGGCGAGGACGGTGAGCCGGTCCAGGTCGACGCCCACCAGGCCGTCGCGGAAGTTCCGCAGCTCCCGGTCCCGGGCGGCCTGCACCAGCGGACGCAGGGTGAAGCAGTCGTCGGCGGTGTGGGTGTGGATGGTCGAGCGCATGGTGACGAGGCGGGCGACCCGGCGGTCGGCCATCGGCCCGGACAGGTCGTCGGGCGTGAAGCCGTCGAGGCGGGCGGCGAGCGCGTAGTACGGGGGCTTCACGTTCTGCGCCTGGAGTCCCACGAGGTGGGCGACGGCGGCCTCGGCGGACATCGACGCGCGGCGCAGCAGCAACTGCCGGGCCAGGGTGGCCCGGTTGAGGGCGGGGGTGCCGAGGACGGGGGCCGTCGTCGTTCGTGCCTTGGTCGTCATGGTGTGCACGGTAGCGGGGCTCGCGGACAGCTTCTGTCCGCGAGCGGCCGGGGGACGCAGGGGCACCGCTCGGCGGGCGTACGGGCGACCCGGGCCTCCGGGACGGGGCCGTGGGAGGTGGACGTCCAGGTCGTCGTCCACCGCGGTCACCGCGCCCTGACCGTCGCCCGCGCCGTACGCGACCCGGTGGCCGCGGCCCTCGCGGAGACGGCGCCCGGCGCGCAGGTGACGGTGACCGTCACCAACGCGGTGTGAATGCGCCGCCGCTTCACCCGCAGGTGCGCCGGTGGGCGAGCCGCGGCAGGAGTTCGTGCCAGGTGGCGGGGGTGAGGTCGCCGCCGGTGCGGGCGCAGATGTGACGGACCGTCCGTTCCGTGTCGAGTGTCCAGAGCCGTGCCGTGAGGTCGTTGCTCGCGGAGGCGAGGGTGTCGCCGTCGGGGCTGAACGCGACCGAGGTGACCGTCTCCAGGTGGCCGGTGAGTTCGTTGCCGAAGGGCTCGGCGTGGACGGGGTCGGCGACGTTCCACAGCCGTACCTCGTGGTCCTCGCCGCCGCTCGCGAGGGTGCGGCCGTCCGGGGCGAAGGCCACGGAGGTGACACCGCCGCGGTGCCCGGTCAGCTCCTCGCCCAGGGGGCGGACCCGGCCGGGGTCGGTGGCGTCCCACAGCCGTACCGTGCGGTCCCGGCCGCCGGTGGCGAGGGTGCGGCCGTCCGGGGCGAACGCCACCGAGTTGACCCAGTCGCCGTGGGCGGTGAGGGGTTCGCCCACGGGGCGGGCCCGGTCGCGGTCGCCCACGTCCCACAGGCGGGCCGTCTTGTCCTGGCTGCCGGTGGCGAGGGTGCGGCCGTCGTCCGGGGCGAAGGCCACGGAGGTGATCCAGTCCGTGTGGCCGATCAGGGGCTCGCCGAGAGGCCGGCCGTCGTGCGGGCCGCGCACGTCCCACAGCCGGGCCCGGCCGTCCGCGCCGCCGGTGGCGAGGGTGCGGCCGTCCGGGGCGAAGGCGACGGTGAGGACACCGCCCGGGTGCGCGTCGGGGAGGGTGCCGACGGGGGCGGGCCGGGCCGGTTCGGAGACGTCCCACAGACGGACGGTTCCGTCCTCGGCGCCGGTCGCGACCGTGCGGCCGTCGGGGGCGAAGGCCGCGGTCAGGACGGGGGCCTCGTGGCCGGTGAGGTGCCGCGGCAGCGCGGGGTGTCCCGGCCGGCCGACGTCCCAGAGCCGGACCAGGGCGTCGTCGGTGCTGGCGGCGGCGAGGAGCGGCCCTTCGGGCCGTAGGCCACGGAGGTGAGCGGGTTGGTGAAGTCGGTGAGGACGTTCTCCGGCAGGTGCCAGACGCGGACGCTGCGGTCGGCGCCGGTGGTGGCGAGGGTGCGGCCGTCCGGGGCGAACGCCACGTCCCACAGGCCCTCCGTGGTGACCGGTCAGCGGCTCGCCGATCTGCTGCGGGTACTTCGGGTTGGCCACGTTCCACAGGACCACGGTGTCGTCCTGCGCGGCCGTGGCCAGCGTCCGTCCGGGCTGAACGCCGCCGCCCACACGGCGGCGGAGTGCGTGGTGAGCGGATCGCCCAGCGGGGTCGGGCCGCCGGGCCGGACACGTCCCACAGGCGCACCGTCTCGTCGTAGCCGGCGGTGGCCAGGGTGGCGCCGTCCGGGGAGAACGCCACCGACCAGACGGCCTCCTCGTGTGCGCGCCGGGGCTCGCCGAGCGGGGTCGCCCCGTCGGCGCCGTCCAGCCTCCAAGGCGGACGGTTCCGGTGTGGCCGGCCGTGGCGAGGGTGCGGCCGTCGGGGGCGAAGGCGACGTCGCGGACGCTGCAGGCGTCGGCGCGGACCGGTGCGCCCAGCGGCTCGGGCCGGGCCGGGTCGCCCACGTCCCGCAGGCGGACGGTGCCGTCGTCGCCCGCGTGTGGCGAGGGTGCGGCCGTCGGGGGTGAAGGCGACAGCGACGACGGATTCCCCGTCGTGGCTCTCCAGGAGCCGGCCGACCGGGCGCGGCCGGGCGCGGTCGTGCGCGTCCCAGAGCCGGATGGCGCCGCCGTGCCCGGCCGCGACCAGCAGGGCGCCGTCGGGCGAGTAGGCCACGGCGCTCACCGGTCCGCCGGCGATGCGCAGCGGCTCGCCGAGCCGCTCGTCCGCGCCCGCCGTGTCCCACAGCCGTACGGTGCCGTCGTGGCCGCCGCGCGGCGAGGGTCCGGCCGTCGGGGGCGAACGCGACGGCACTGCCGATGCCCTCGTGTCCGGCCAGCCGGGTGGACAGCACCCGGCCCACGTCCGTGGTGAGCCGGGTCCGCAGCTCGGCGGTGGAGCGCATGCCGAACGCGGCGACGTCGAGCCGGGCGGTCAGCGCGGTGTTGGTGCCGCGCAGCCGGTCGGCCTCCGCGGTGATCCGGCTGAAGACGGCGTCGTCCCGCTCGGCCTGGGCGGTGGCCCGCCCGCAAGCGACGACGGCCGTGCCCGAGGCGACCAGGACCAGCAGGGCGAGCGCCGCGGACAGGCCGCGCCGGAGCCATACCGCGCGCGCGCCGCCGGCGGATCGACGCGGCCAGGAACTCGCTCTCCTACCGGCGTGAGATCCGCGCTCCGGTGGTCCTGCGGGAAGGCGTCGTGGGCGGCGGACAGCCGCGAGCCCGCGTAGAGCGCGGCGTTCTCCGGCCGAGGGCCAACCAGGTACCGGCGGCCTCGGACAGTGCCCGGTGGACGCGCAGCCGGTCGCGTTCGGCGTCGATCCAGCCGCGCAGCGCGCAGGCGGTGATGAGGCCTCGTGGGCCAGTTCGACGGTGCCGTCGTCAAAGGTGAGCAGCCGGGCCCGGACCAGCCGGTCCAGCACCGCACGGGCGCCGTCGGGGTCGCCGAGGTCGAGTTCCGCGTGCTCGACGGGCCGGCGGGTGTCGAGGGTGCCGTCGCCCGGGGCGACGAGCCGCAGCAGGATGCGCCGGGCCAGGTCGGCCTCAGGCCCGGTGAGTTCGCCGTACACCTCCTCGGCGGTGCGGACGACGGCGCCGCGCAGTCCGCCGGCGGCCTCGTAGGCGGACTCGGTCAGGTCCGGCCGGTGCGGTGCCGCCAGGTCTCCAGCAACGCGTGCGACATCAGCGGCAGTCCGCCCGGCGCGTCCTCGACCTCGTCGAGCAGCCGTGCGGTCCAGGGCGCGTTCGACGACCAGTCCCGCCGCGGCGGCCGGCCGGACGACGGCCTCCCTCAGCTCGTCCCGGCGCATGGGTCCGACGAGCAGGGTCGCGTCCTGCAACGCCGCGGTGAGCTCGAGGGTGTTCGGCGCACCGCCCCAGGAAGTCGGCGCGTGCGACGATCACCACCGCAGGGAGCTGTCGGCGGCGGTGGCGGCGAGCAGCCGGTCGACGAAGGCGTTCCGTTCGGCCGGGTCCGTGCAGAGGGTGTACAGCTCCTCGAACTGGTCGACGATCAGCCAGGTGTCCGCGCCGGTGTCCGGCACGGGGGCCAGCCGGTCCGCGTGGGTGCGCGGCGGGTGCGCGCCGGGGGTGAGGACGCGTACGGCCGCCGGGGGCTCCGGGGGCGTCCGCGTCGGTTCCCGGCTCGCGCAGGCGCGGGATCAGACCGGCCCGCAGCAGGGAGGACTTGCCGCTGCCGGAGGGTCGAAGACGGCGGTGAAGCGGTGCCGGCGGGTCAGCTCGGTCAGCCGGCCGACCAGCCGGTCACGCCCGAAGAACAGGGCCGCGTCGTCCGGTTCGTACCGTGCCAGGCCCCGGTACACGGGGGTCGCGTGTCCTCGTCGGCGGCGGCGAGGGCGGCGGCCTCCGCGCTCGTCTCCGCGCCAGCGCCGCTCCCATTCCTCCGGGTCGCCGCCGCAGACGTCGACGTAGGCGAGGGTCACCGCGAGGGGTGGGGAGCTGCCGGCCGGCCGCCGCCTGCGACAGGGCGGTCACCGAGAACGGGACCTTCTGCGCCATCGCCCGGTACGTCGGTCGCCCCACCGACTCCGCAGGGCGCGGAGTTCCGCGGCGAACCGCTGCACCGGTCCGGCGTCGGGTCGAGCCGTAGCTCCCGGCGTCCCACTCCGCTTCCGCTCACGTATCCCCGCCCACGCCGTCGTCGCTTGTCGCTCTCGGTTTCCGCCCGGGCGCCCACGGTAGGGAGCCGCCGGACGGCGCGGCAAGCGAACGGGTGATCATCGGCGGGGGACGCACGGGGAGTTCACGGCCTCTTCACTCCGGTCGCGCATTGTTCAGTGCCGCCTCCGGGCTGCTGAACAGCGCTGTCCCGCGGTGGAATCGGTGGCCGGGGGAGTGGGGGCGGCGCGGACGCCTGGTCCGTCGCGGCCGTGCCACCCCGCACCCACTTCGCCCGCTCCGGGGAAAGGCACATGAGGGAAAGTGATCCGATGACTCCCGCCACCACGCGTCGGCCGGCCGGCGTCACCCTGGCCGTGGTCCTGCTGGCACTGGGACCCTGACGGCCGTCGCCGCGCGACCGCCGACCCGCAGGCGCAGGCCCGGACGCTGATGACCGCGCTCTGGCTCGCCTGCGTCTGGTTCGCGGTCCGGGCGGGCCGCGGGCGGCGGACCGCGCGCACCACGGCCGCCTGTCTGACCGTGCTGATCCTGCTGCTGGCGGCCCGTTCGCGCTCGTCGACCCGCTGTACGGCGGCCTCACCCTCCTCATGGCCGCGGTTCTGGCGGTCCCGGGGCTGTTCCTGCTGTACGCGCCCGCCGCCGAGGCGCGTACGTCCGCGCCCGGCAGGGCGGCGAGGGGAGCGAGGCATGACCCACCCGCCGTACGACGGGCCGGAGTCCCCCGAGTCCGAGTTGCGCGAGCCTGGCACTGCCGCCCCCGCCGCCGCGCGAACCCCGGGGAGCTCGATCCGCTCGCCGTCGCAGTCGGCAACGCCTCGCTGCTCGGCGCGGGTTACCTGATCCTGGGGCGGCGGGGGTTGTTCTGGGGTGCGCGGTGGTCACCGGCTCGCTGGTGTGGCTGATCGTCTCGAAGGCCGAGACGTGGTGCGAGCTGCTCCTGCTGCTGTGGTGGGCGGCGGTCGTCGCGCACGGCCTGCGGCTGGCGCGGCGCGACCCGGCGGCGGGTCCCAGGCGCGGTCAGCGGGTGCTCGCGCTCGCCCTCACCCTCCCGGTCCTGGCGACCGCCGGGTGGCTGCGCTTCGACGCCCACGGGATCGAGGACGCCGTCGCCGAGGCCCGCGAGGACGGGGACTGCGTGGCCGTGGTGGCCGCGCAGGACAGGGTGGGGCCCGGCCACCGGCTGGCCGCCGCCCCGGTGGCCGCCCGCGGCGACACGGCGGTCGAGACGTGCGAGCGCCTGGACACGGCGGCGGGCTATCTGAGCGGCGGGCTCACCGGTGACCTGGAGATGCTGGAGACCGGCTTCGGACGGCTCGGCACGGTCCTCGAGGAGCCCGGCAACGAGCAGACGGTCGGGACGACCCTGAACCGCTTCCTCCGGGATCTGCCCACCGACGACGGCTGCCGGACCATCCGCATCGCGGACTGGCTGCGTGAGCGCGAGAGCGGGCCGAAGAGCCTGAACGGACCCTCCTCCGCCACCGCGGCCCGGATAGCGCCCGAGGCGCTGATGGAGTGCGCCGACACCCTCATGACCGAGGAGGAGTGGGCGGACGCGCGCGACCGCTACCGGCGGCTGCTCGACGAGCACCCCGGCGACGACCGTGCGGAGGCCGCCCGCAGGGGAATCCGGAAGGCCGGTCTGGCCATCGAGCTGGATCACGTCAGGGAGCTGGTGACGGCGGCGGACGACATGAAGCACCGGTTACTGCCGGGAACCGGCGAAGTACTCGCAGGCGCCCGCCTACCGCAAGGCACGAACCGCGCCCTGTTCGTGGGCGACGGCGAGTACTCGGACAAGCTGCCGGACGGGTGGCACGCCTCCGACCCGGCCAAGGCGGCGCTGGTGGTGTGCGTGGACTCGGCGGGCGTCGGGAACACCGTCGAGATCTGCCAGTACCGGGACGACGACGAGCGCGTCCGCAGCGTCACCTTCCACAAGGTCGAGGTCGGGTGAAGGCCTACGTGCTGCGGACCGGGAAGCTCGTGACCGACCGCAAGCTGCAGATCAGCGGCACCAGCTGCCCATACTTCATCTCGTACTACGGCAGTCCGCCGTCACAGCAGTCCGTCACGCCCTCGGACGACGACGTGCGCGACGCCTTCGAGTCGGTGGTCAAGCGCTGACCGGCCGGCGGGGTTGCCGCGCCGTCGGCGGGGCACCCGTGCGCACTGTGCACGGACGAGACAGGACCCTGGTGACCGGCTGGTTCAGCTTCCTGCACGGGGAGGCGACCGCCGGGGACGTGCTGGCGCTGCGGCGGTGGAGGAGGTGCTGCGGGACGCGGGGCTCGCGTACGACGTCGTATGGAGCCCCGGGTTCCGGACGGACGGTGCGCACTTCGCGGACGTGGACCCGGCGGCGTACTCCCGGCTGGTCTTCGTGTGCGGGCCGGCGCACGGGCCGCAGGTCGAGGAGCTGCACCGGCGGTTCGCGCACTGCGTGCGGATCGCCGTCGGCGTCTCCGTCGTCGACCCCGCCTCCCCGGCCGTCACGGGCTTCCACGACGTGCTGGCCCGGGACGCCGCCGGCGCCGCGCCGACCCTGGATCTCGCGGCCCGCGCACCCGCGTTGCCCGCCCGGCCGGTCGTCGGGGTGGTCCTCACCCACGGGCAGCACGAGTGCAGGGGCCAGCGGCGGCACGAGGAGGTCGCCGCGGGGCTGACGCGCTGGCTGGCCGGCAAGGACTGTGCCGGCTGGAACTGGAGACGCGGCTCGACGCGCACGACTGGCGGCTGTGCAGCACGCCGGCCCAGCTGGAGGCCGTACTGGCCCGGCTGGACCTGGTCGTCACCGACCGGCTGCACGAGCTGGTCCTGGCGCTGCCGGGCCGGGACGCCGGCGCTGGCGGTTGACCCGGTCGCGGGCGGCGCGAAGGTGACGGCGCAGGCCCGTGCCTGCGGCTGGCCGGCGCTGGTGGCCGCCGAGCGGCTGGCGGAGGACGTGCTGGAGCACTGGTGGGACTGGTGCCTGACCGGCGGGCGGGACGAGGCCCGGCGGATCGGGGCCGGGTTCCGGGCGGCGGACGCGGCCGCGGATGCGCCGGACGGTCTCGTGGCGGCGCTGGGGGCGCCGGGGTGCGGCCGGCCGGTTAGCCCCCAGCCGACCGGGCACTCGGGGGGCCGTCGGTCCGCCCCCCAGGAGGAGACATCGTAAGCATCGGCCGACTCCTCGAACACGAGCAGCGCGTACTCGACGAGGTCGAACGGGCGCTGCGCCGCGACCGCCGCCTGGACAGGCGCCTGCGCACGCTGCGGCTCGGCCGCCGCCCCGACCTGGGCCGCCTGGCCGCGTACCGCCCGCGCACCCTGACCGTCCTCCTGCTGTTCGCGCTGTCGGTGACCCTCGCGGTCACCGGCATCGTCACGTCCGAGCCCGGTGTGATCTGGGCCTTCGCCGTGGCGTGGCCGGTGACGCTGTTCGCGGCGTTCCGGTTGCTGTGCCGGTGGACGGAAGGTTAGAGGAGGGACGGCGGGCCGGGGAGGCGGACGGTCGTGTCGCGTCCGTCAGCCCGTGTAGCTGCGGGCCGTCGAGTCGCGTTGGGCGGGTTCGAGTGAGCGCAGGCGGGCCTCCACCTCCGGCGGCAGCACCGGCGCTCGCGCAGCACCCACGGCAGGGCGGCCGTCGCCTCCGCGAAGGCGCGCAGGGACGCGGTGTCGCGCGGGACCGTGCGGGCCAGGTGGAGGGTGCGGCGCAGGGCGGGCCGGCCAGTCGGCGCAGCCAGGTGAACCACAGGGTGTTGCGGATGCCGTGCGCCCGCCGCAGCGTCGAGTCCCTGACCTCGGAGGGGTGGTGATGGATCGTCAGATCGTCGGCGTACGTCAGCCACCAGCCGTTCGCCGCCAGGTCGGCCGCGAGCAGTTCCTCCTCGCCGCCCAGCCACAGCCTAGGGTGGAAGCCGCCCGCGGCACGCGAAGGCGTCGGTGCGCAGTACGGTCGCGGCGGCCAGGAAGGAGCCGAGGGCCGGCCCCGGGAGCCAGTCCGGGCGGGGCACGGGCGAGTCGCGCAGTTCCTTGACGATCGGGTCCTCGGTGCCGTCGGGTTCGACGAGGATGCGGGCGGTGACCGAGCCGACCGCCGGGTACCGGTCGAGCAGGTCGGCGGCTCCGGCCAGGAGCCCGGCGCCCACCAGGAGTCGTCGTCGCAGAAGGCGACGTAGGGCGTGTGGACCTGGCGGACCGCCAGATTGCGGCCGACGGCGCCGAGGTTGCGGCCGGGGCGCAGGAGCCGTACGCGCGGGTGGTGGCGGGCGACGGCGGAGGCGGTCCCGTCGGTGGAGGCGTTGTCGGTGACGATCACCGGGGGTTTCTCGGGGAGTTCGGCGAGGCGGTCCAGGGTGCGCAGGAGTTCCGGGCGCCGGTTGTGGGTGATGACGACGACCGTGGTCCGGGTGTCGGTCATGACGTCCCTCCGTTCGCCGTGTCCAGGAGGCGTGCGGCGCGCTCCACGATGCGGGGGCAGGGGCCTGCGGGCGCGCAGGGCGGCGGGCAGGCGGGTGAGCGTCTCGCGCAGGGCGCGCCGGGCGTGCGGGTCGCGGCGGGCGTCGGCGGCGAGGGCGCGGGTGCGGGCGAGCGCGCGTGCGGGAGGGCGGCGCAGCCAGGCGGTGAGCAGTTCGTTGCGGCGCACGACGGCCGGGCGGTCGGTGCAGGGGCCGGGGTCCGGGTGGTGGTGGGCGGTCACGTCGGGGCAGTGCGTGACGCCCCAGCCGCGGGCGGCCAGGTCGTAGGCGAGGAGGGGTCTCCTCGGCGCCGAAGAAGAGCAGGGGGTGGTAGCCGCCCGCGTCGAGGTAGGCCGATGCGGCGGGCGACGGCGGCGCAGCCGAGGAAGCCGAGCACCTGGGTGCCGGGCAGGTCGGTGGCCGGGCCGAGCGGGGAATCGGCGAGCAGGTCGTTGAGGGGTCCGCGGCGTCGGTGGGGCCGACGAGGGTGCGGGCGGAGAGCAGGCCGAGCCGGGGATGCTCGTCGAAGTGCCGGGCGGCGGCGGCGGGAGCGCCGGGCGCCCACCAGGAGTCGTCGTCGCTGAACGCCACGTACGGGGTGTCGAGGGCGCGGACGCCGTGGGTGCGGGCCAGGGCGCCGCGGTTGAACGGCAGGGAGACCACGCGGACCTTTGGGAAGTCGCGGGCCAGCATGGCGCGGGTGTCGTCGGTGGAGGCGTTGTCGACGACGACGATCTCGGGCCGCTCGGGCAGCTGCGAGCAGGTGCCGCACGGTGACGGCGAGGCTCGCGGAACGGTTGCGGGTGGCGATGACGATGCCGACGGGGGAGGGTTTCGTGGGGTCGGCGTGGTGCCGTTCGCGGGTGCTGGACGGGCCGCGGTTCGTGGCGTGGTTCATGGTGCCTCTCCCAGGGCGTCCAGGGCGTCGAGTGCGTCCAGGACGTCGTCGGTGGTGATCCGCAGCAGCGCGGGGTCGGTCTCGTGGCCGTGCGGGTCGCCGTGGTCGCCGTCCGGGCCCGGGTGCCACAGGGCGTGGTGCCGGGGGTGGTCGGGCGGGCCCCAGCGGCTGGGCAGGGACCGGGCCGAAGAGGGTGACGGAGGGCGTGGCGTGGGCGACGGCGAGGTGGGCGACGCCGGTGTCGCCGCTGACGACGGCGCGGGCGCCGGCCACCAGGGCGGAGAGCCGGTCGAGGGCGGGCCGCCGCCGAACACGTCCGTGTCGGGCAGGTCGGCGAGGCTTGGCCAGCCGGGCCACAGGTCCCCCTCGTCCGCTCCCCCGGTGACGACGACCCGGCGCCCCCGCTCGCGCAGCGCCTCCGCCACGGCCGCGTACCGTTCCACGGGCCAGCGGCGGGAGGGGGCGCCGGCGCCGGGGTGCAGGACGACGGCGCCGGGAGCGGGGGACGGTACGTCCGGGCGCGGCAGCCGCAGGTCGGCCGGGTCGGCGTCGATGCCGTCCGCCCGCAGCAGCCGGCACCACCGGTCGCGCTCGTGTTCCTCGGCGTACCAGGGCGGCCCGTCCACCTCCGGCGTCTCCGGGTGCGCGAACGCCAGCAGCTTCAGCGGGGCGAGGCCCATCAGCAGACGGTGGCTGGGCGGCCCGTTGCCGTGCAGGTCGACGGCGACGTCGGGGGGCGGTCCGGTCCAGTCGAGGGCGCGCGGGACGGCACGGCCGGGCTCGGCGGCGGGCAGCAGCCGGTCCACGGCGCCGGTCGCCGCGACCACGGGCGCCAGCTCGGCGGGGGTGGCCAGCACCAGTTCGTGCCCCGGGTACGCGCGACGCAGCGGGCGCAGCCAGGCACCCCGGCCAGCAGGTCCCCGAGCCCGAGGGCCCGCAGGACGAGCACCCGCGGCCGCGCCCGCCACCGGCCCCGTGCTGCCCCGGTCCGCCGTCCGGCCTGCTGTCCGGCCCGCCGTCCGTCCCGCTGTCCGGCACCGCGTCGGAGGCGGCGTACGCCGGCCCGGCGCCGGGCGGGTGCGTCGTCCCGCCGGACGGCGGATACACGGGGTCGCCCGTCACGGGCCCACCGGCGGACACCGAAGGCGCGGGTCCGGCCGTCACGGACCCACCGTCGGGCGCCGGAGCCACAGGACCGCCCGCCACAGGCCCACCGACCGACACCGAAGGCGCGGGTCCGGCCGTCACGGACCCACCGTCGGGCGCCGGAGCCACAGAGCCGCCCGCCACAGGCCCACCCACCGACGCCGGAACCACAGAACCGCCCGCCACGGACCCACCCACCGACACCGAAGGCACCGGGCCGGCCGTCGAGGCACGGGACGTGGTGGCGTTCGTCGGCAGGTCGTCGGCGGGCGGTGGGGCGGGGGCCCGGCCGCGCGCCGGGGTCGAGGGGGGCGTGGGTCATCGCACGCCCGCCGCGGCGCGGGGCCATCAGGGGCGTGGGTCATCGCACGCCCTCACGCGGCGCGGGCCATCAGGGCCGTGGAGGAGCGGCCGTCCAGGTACGGCAGCAGGACCGCCTGGCCGCCCCACTCCTGGAGGAGGGCGGCCTCGGGGAGGTCCGCGCCGGCGTAGTCGCCGCCCTCGACCCAGACGTCGGGGCGCAGGTCGCCGAGGAGGCGTTCGGGGGGTGTCCTCGTCGAAGACGGCGACCGCGTCGACGCAGGCCAGGGCGCGCAGCACGCGGACGCGGTCGGCGAGGGGTTGACGGGGCGGCCGTCGCCCTTGCGGCGCTGGACGGAGGCGTCGGAGTTGACGCAGACGACCAGGCAGTCGCCGAGCCGCCGGGCGGCCTGGAGAAGGCCGACGTGCCCGGCGTGCAGCAGGTCGAAGCAGCCGCCCGCGGCGACCACCGTGCCGTGCTGGGCGCGGACGCGGGCGGCCAGGGCGTGCGGGTCGTCGGTGTCGGGCGAGGAGGGGGACACGGGGCCCGTGTCGGCGGGGGGGCAGGGCGCCCGCGCCGCCCGCGGCGACGAACGCCGTCGCGGCGCCCACCGCGCCCTCGACGGCCTCCCCCACCAGCACCCCGTCGGCGAGCAGCCCGGCGGCGGTGGCGGCGAACCGGTCCCCCGCGCCGCAGGAGTCGCCGTGGTGGGCGGCGGGCGCGGGGACGAGCAGGGGGTGTTCGCCGTAGGAGAGGAGGGCGCCCCGGGAACCGAGGGTCACCGTCACCGCGGCCACCCGCCAGTCCCGCACCAGGGCGGCGGCGTTGAGCGCGGCGGCGCGCAGCCCCCGCCCGGGTGGCCGTCGCGCGGTGCGAAGCCGTGCGCCTCCTTCTCGGCGGGTGTCACCAGCCGGGTGCCGGGGACCGGCGGGCCGCCGCGCGGGTGCGGGTCCCAGACCAGCGGCGGGCGGGCGGCCAGTACGTCCCGCAGGGCGTCCGCCGTGCCGCGGCCGTAGTCGGAGACCAGCACGGCCCGGGCGGAGCGCAGCGCGGCGCGGGCCTCGTCCGTGGCCTCGCGGGCCCGCCCGCCGCCGCGGTCGAGGCGGGACCACGGGGCGGCCCTGCGCCAGGACGCGGGTCTTCTCGGGCAGCGTTCCGGGTGAGGGGAAGGGCGATCAGGGTCAGCCAGGGGCGAGGAGTTCGCGCAGGGCCAGGCTGGCCGGGTCGTCTCCCCGCGCCCGCGATCAGCGTGACCTCGCGGCCGTCGCGGGCGGCGAGATACGCGGCGAGCGCGGCGCCTCCGGGGCGTACGCGCTCGGCGCACTCCGAGACGACCGGGACCGGCGCGTCGGGCGCCAGCCGGTCGGCGGAGCCGGTCAGGTCGCGGTCCAGCAGGGCGTCGCCGACCACGACCAGGGGGTCCTGTCAGCCATGCGTACCGTCACCTCCGCGTTCCCTTGTCACCCGCGCTCCGTACGCCCCGTTCCAGGGCCGCGTCGAAGGCCGCGCAGATCATGTGCACGGCGACCAGGTGGATCTCCTGGACGGTGGCCGTCGAGGGGGCTGCCACGCACAGGGACTCGTCGCTGCCCGCCATGAGCGGGTTGGGCTCGCAGCCGGTGAGTGCCCACACGTGCACGCCGGCCGCGCGGGCGGCGTCGGCCGCGGAGAGCAGGTTGGCGCTGGCGCCGCTGGTGGACAGCAGCATCAGCACGTCGCCGTCGCGGCCGTGGGCGCGGACCTGGCGGGCGAACACCTCGTCGACGCCGTAGTCGTTGGCGATGGCGGTCGTGGACGACGTGTCGGCGTGCAGGGCGATGGCGGAGAACGGCGGGCGGTCGTCGCGGTAGCGGCCGACGAGTTCGGCGGTCAGGTGCTGCGCCTGGGCGGCGCTGCCGCCGTTGCCCGCGCGCCAGCAGCCGGCCGCCGCCGGAGAGGACGGCGGCAGAGCCGCGAACCCCAGCGTTCGGTGATGTGCGCGGAAGCGCGGAACGCCCCCAGCGCCTCCTGGAGTTCGTCACAGTGCCCTACGACGGGCGGGTGCACGGTCATCACGCCACCTCCTTCGGACAGTGCGTGGTCGGCGAGGGTCAGGCGGTACACCTGTTCCGCGCCGTCGGCGACGCGCGCCCAGGTGTAGTGCCGCAGGACGCGTTCGCGGCCGTTCCTGCCGTACTGGCGGCGCAGCCGTTCGTCGGCGAGGAGTTCGCGGGCGGCGTCCGCGATGGCCTCGGGGTCCTGCGGGTGACCAGGCGGCCCGTCGTCCCGTCGGACACGGAGTCGCGGTGGCCGCCGACGTCGGTGGCGAGGACGGGCACGCCGCAGGCCATCGCCTCCAGCGGCACGATGCCGAAGGGCTCGTACACCGGGGTGCACAGCACCAGGTCGGCGCTGCGGAGCAGGGCGGGCATGTCCTCGGGGTCGACCGCGCCGAGCAGCCGGACCCGGTCGGCGACGCCGGTGCGGCGGGCGAGCGCGGTCAGCCGCTGGGCCTCGGGGTCGGCGTCGAGGCCGCCGGCGGGCGGGCCACCCGCGATGAGGAGTTCGGTGTCGGGGACCTGGGCCAGGGCGCGGATGGCCTGGTCGTAGCCCTTGCGGGGCACGAGCCGGCCGCAGGCGAGCAGGCGGTGCCGCTGCCGTCGGGCCGGGGTGCGGCCGGTGTCGGCGGTGGGGTGGAAGTGTTCGGCGTCCACACCGCAGGGGACGACGGACACCTGCCGGGGCGGCACGCCCATGTCGCCGAGTTCGACGACCTCGTCGGTGCAGGTGGCCAGGACCCGTTCGCAGGCGCGGCCCAGCTGCCGTTCGATGCCGATGCGCTCGTACGGGCTGGTGTCCCGCATGCCCTGGTGGCGCCGCTTGACGGTGCCGAGGGCGTGGAAGGTCTGCACGGGGGGGACGCCGTGCGGCCGGGCGCCGATCTGGGAGGCCATGCCGGACATCCAGAAGTGGGCGTGCACCACGTCGGGCGTCTCCCGGGCCCAGGCGCGGGCCAGGTGTGCGCCGAAGGCGGGCATGTGCGGGAACAGTTCGTCCTTGGGCACGACCGCGGCGGTCCGGCCGGCACGTGCTCGACGACCGCGCCGCCGGGCAGCGGCACCCGGTCGGGCAGACCGGTGGCGTCCCGTCGGGTGTAGACCGTGACGTCGTGGCCGCGCTTGGCCAACTCCTCGGTGAGACGGGCCACGTAGACGTTCTGTCCACCGGCGTCGACGCCGCCGAGCGCGGCGAGGGGGCTCGCGTGCTCGGACACCATGGCGATCCTCATCGGGTCACCTCCTTCAGCAGCCGCTCCCAGTCGTCCAGGAAGCGGGACAGCCCATAGCGGGACAGGGCCGCCGCACGGGCTCCGTCGCCGACCGTCCGCGCGTGCGGCGGGTCGGCGAGGAAGTCGCGTACGGCGTCGGTCAGTACGTCGATGCGGTTGGAGACCACTCCGGCGCCGGGGGGCACTGCCTCGGTCACCTCGGTGGTGGCCAGGGCGACCACGGGCATGCCGAGGTGCATGGCCTCCAGGAGGGACAGGCCGAGGGGAGGTCCAGCGGACGGGGTGGACGTAGACGCGGCGGCGGGCCAGTTCGGTGTGCAGGTCGCTCTGGGGGACGTCCTGTGTGCGGCAGCGTTCGGGGTCGACGCCGATGTGCTCGGCGAGCCCCTCGGTGCGCATGCCGAAGACGTCGAGCGGGGCGGCGCGGAGAGGCGGGGAGCAGGTCGGTCCCGGTCGTGCGCCCGCGCCGGATCGGCTCGTTGACGACTACGGCGGCCCGGTCCAGCTCACCGGTCCAGCGGTGGCCCGGGTCGACGATGCCGTGTTCGACGACCGTCGTCTCCCTCGGACCCGCGTCCCACATCCAGCCGGTTGAAGTGGGTGACGTGGACGAGGGTGGTGACGTCGGGGAGGTCCGCGGCGGGGTGGCGGGTGTCGGGCACGTTCCCGTCGGGGGCGTTGTGCTCCAGGTACACCAGCGGGGGGCGGCGGCCGAGCCACTCGTCGACCAGGGCGAGTTCGTGCGGGCGCTGGATGATCACGAGGTCGATGTGCTCGTCCCGCAGCCGCTCCGGCGGCACTTCCACCACGGAGTCGGGCCAGTCCCAGGTGTGGGCGCGGCCGAGGCCGTCGGGTCCGCGGTCCGGGGTGACGGGGACGAGGTAGGTGTGCGGGCCCTGCACGAAGGCCGTGGTCCACGACCCGTGCACGTGCCAGATGAGGATCCTCATGCCTCCCCCAGGAGTTTCTCGACGGCGGCCGCCACGTCGGTGGCCGTGACGGTGTTCAGGCAGGGATGGCCGGGGACGGGGCAGTCCCGGGCCCGGCTGTCCGCGCAGGGGCGCGTCCTGGTCGCCGAGCAGGACGTACGGGACGCCGTACGGCCGCCAGCGCTCGGCCGGTACGACGGGCGCGAACAGGGACACGACCGGGGTGCCGACGGCGGCGGCGAGGTGGGCGGGCGCGGTGTTGCCGGTGACGACGACGGCGGCGCCCGCGAGGACGCCGGACAGTTCCGGGGCCTCGGTGCGGCCGCCGAGGTCGGTGCCGTGTCCGCCCGCGACGTACGCGGTGAGGTCGCGTTCGTCGGGGCCGCCGGTGACCAGCACGCGGTGCCCGGCGGCGGCGAGTTCGCGCACGGCCTCGGCTGCGCGTTCGCGGCTCCAGGCGCGGGCGGGGACGCTGGCGCCCGGGTGCAGCACGACGTAGGGGCCGGGGCCGGTCAGCGCGTCGGCGCGGGGCGGCGTGCGCACGCGCAGCCGGCCGTCGTCGGGGCGGGGGAACCCGGCCGCCTCGGCGAGGTCGAGCGCCGCCTCGGCCTCGTGGGCGTGCGGGGCCCGCTGGTGGCGCAGGTCGAGGAGGGAGCCGGGGTAGTCCACGCTGTCCGCGGCGATGTGCCGGACGCCGGCCAGGCGCAGGACCAGGGCGGTGGGCAGCGGCGACTGGTGGAAGGAGGTGAGGATCAGCGCGGTGTCGGCGTCGATCCGGTCCACCAGCGCGTCGATGTCCGCCCGGCTCACGTCGGGCGGCTGGAACCCGCCCCACGGCGCGTCCCACACCAGCACCTCGTCCACGCCGGGCAGCAGGCGGGCGGCGGGGCGCGCCGCGCGATCCGCACAACATGGTGACGTGGTCGGCCCGGGCGGCCACGGCCCGCACGGCGGGTCCGGCGAGCAGTACGTCGCCGAAGCTGTCGAGCCGGGTGACGAGTGCCTTCATCGCGGCCTCCCGCGGGTTTCTGCGGCGGCATGTGACGGGGCCGCCTCGGGAGCGCGGACGGGTGCCGTCCGGGTCCGGAAGGCCGCGCCGATGGGCCGTTCGTCCGCGAGGATCCGGCCCTTGGGCGGGCCCGCGAGTACCGCCCGTACGGCGGTCAGCAGGTCCGGTGCGACATGGGCGCGGTGGCCGTCTCCTCCGGGCGGGTCTGCGCGTTGGGGACGAGGATGCCGTGGGCGCCCGCGCGTTCGGCGGCCTCCGTGTCGGCGCCGATGTCGCCGATGACGACGCAGTCGGCGGGGGGCGGTGCAGACGCGTCCGGCCGCCCAGAGGACCAGGCCGGGCTGCGGCTTGCGGCAGTGGCAGCCGTCGTCGGGGCCGTGCGGGCAGATCGCCCAGACGTCGAAGGGGCCGACGAGGTCGTCGATCCGCCGGTTGACGTGGCGGACGTCGGCGTCGCTGATGAGGCCGCGGGCTACGCCGGACTGGTTGGTGACGACGCCGGTGCGGATGTCGTGCGCGCGCAGCAGCGCGACCGCCTCACGGGCTCCCTCCACCGGCCGGACCCGCTCGGGGTCGCCGTTGTAGGGGACGTCGTGGACGAGGGTGCCGTCGCGGTCGAAGAGCACGGCCTTGACGGGGCTCATGCGGCCACCTCCCCGCCAGGCGGGGGCGCGGCGGTGCCGCCACATTCCGCTCAGCCGGTGCCAGGTCGCGGCGGGCGGGATGAGCGCGCTGGTGACCAGCATGGTCGTGACCTCGTGGCGGTGCCCGGGCCGGGAGTGATGCGGGCCCAGGCGAACTCGGCGGTGCCCGCGGCCCACCCGAGCCCGGCGACCGCGGCGGCGCGGGAGCCGGCCGGCGGCGGCGAGGGCGAGGGCGGCCGCGCCGGCGGCGGTGATCGCCGCGTGGCGTCGGATCCGGCCCCTTGGGCGCCACCGCCTTGGCCCACCAGTCGGGGCCGTGCAGCCGCAGCATCAGGGCGTCGTCGGCGTTGCCCCGCTGCTGCTTCAGGGAGGCCCAGCGGGAGGCGTCGCGGACGGGGTGGCGGGTGGTGCGGCGGCCCCGCCGGATGCGCCAGCCCGCGTCGAGGACGCGCAGCGCGAGGTCGGCGTCCTCGCGGAAGGCGCGGGTGAAGCGTTCGTCGAAGCCGTCGACCTGCTTGAGCACGTCCGTGCGGTAGGCCATGTCGGCGGTGATCCACTGGGCCCGTGCGAGACCGGCGGTGCCACGCTCCCAGTCGGTGGGGCGGCGCTCGCCGGGCAGCGGCACGGCGATCACGCCCTGCACGGCACCGGTGTCGGGGCCGCCTCGGCGAGGTCCTGGACCAGTTGGTCGCACCAGTGCGGGCCGACCTGCACGTCGTCGTCGAGGAAGGCGGTCCAGGGCGAGGTGACCGCGCGGATGCCGGTGTTGCGGGCGGCGGCGGGGGGCCCCGGCCCCCGCTGCGCAGCACCACCGCGCGCTCGCGCAGGTCGCCGAGGACGGTCAGGGTGTTCCAGGGCGTCCGGGTCGGCGTCCGGGCCGGGCCGGTCGTCGACGAGGATGATCTCGTCGGGGCCGGGCCCGGTCGCGGCGGCCAGCGCGGCCAGGCAGTCGGCCAGCGTGTCGCGCACGAGGGTGGGGACGACCACGGCGTAGCCGGTCATGGGGCCGCCGGTCGAGGGAGCGCCGCTCATGCGAACGCGCCTCCCCCGGCGCACCGCGAACGGGCCGATGGCCAGCAGGTCCACGGGTGCGGAGCCGAAGCACTCCAGCGCGTCGCGCGGGTCGTCGACCATGGGGCGCCCGGCGGTGTTGAGGCTGGTGTTGACCACGACGGGCGGTCCGGTGCGCCGTTCGAAGGCGTTCAGCATCTGCGCGACGAGCGGCTCGCGGCGCTCCTCCACGGTCTGGATGCGGGCGGTGCCGTCGACGTGCACGACGGGGATGCGGTCGCGCCAGGCGGCGGCGACGTCGTGCACGAAGAGCATGTACGGGCTGGGGATCGGCCGGTGAAGATGTCGGCGGCGCGGTCGGCCAGCACCATCGGCGCGACGGGGCGGAACTCCTCGCGGCCCTTGACGTGGTTGAGCCGCTCCAGGTTCTCGGCGCGGCCCGGGTGGGCCATCAGGGGCGGTGGCCGAGAGGGCGCGCGGCTCAAACTCGCTGCGTCCCTGGAACCAGGCGACGACGCCGTCCCGGGCCAGTTCCTCGGCGACCGTCTCGGCGATGTCGTCCGGCTCCTCGTAGGGGATCGCGGCGGTCTCCAGCCAGGCGCGGATCTCCTCGTCGCTCCAGCCGCGGCCGAGGTCGGCGCCGGGCATGGGCTCGGGAGCGGGTGCCCTCCTGGGCGGCGGCGACGTGCAGGGCGCTGCCGAGGGCCGTGCCCGCGTCACCGGCGGCGGGCTGCACCCACATGTGCCGGTACGGGCCACTGGCGGCGATCCTCGAGTTGGCGACGCAGTTGAGCGCGACGCCTCCCGCCATGGTCAGGGCCTCTCCCCCGGCCCCGCGGTGCAGCCAGTGGACGAGTTCGAGGAGCAGTTCCTCCAGTACGGCCTGGGTGCTCGCGGCGAGGTCGGCGTGGTCCTTCGTCCAGTCCTCGCCCTTGGCGCGGGCCGGGGCGAGGGGGGGCCGCCCAGTCGACGCCGTGGGCGCGGAAGCCGCCGTCGCCGGTTGCGTGGATAGTGCTCGCGCAGGCGGTCGAGGTGGCGGGGGGTGCCGTAGGAGGCGAGGGCCATCACCTTGTACTCGTCGCTGCTGCGCAGGAAGCCGAGGTGCTCGGTCAGTTCCTCGTAGACCAGGCCGAGCGAGTGCGGGAGCGCCTGCGTGGCGAGGGTGTCGAGCTTGCCGTCGCGGTAGCGGCCGGCCAGGTGGGAGGCGGACTCGCCGCGTCCGTCGAGGACGAGGACGTCGTTGTCGGGGTGCGGTGAGGCCGGCTCCGGCGGAGGTGGCGTGCGCCACGTGGTGCGGGACGAAGATGACCTGGTCGGGGTCGAGTCCGGGCAGCGCCTCGGCGAGGAACTCGGGGGCGCGGCGGGCGTACTCCAGCCGCAGCGGGTCCCAGGGGTCGTCCAGGCCCATGTCCCGGGCGGGCCGGGCGAGCTTGGGGTCGAAGGAGTACGCGACGGCGTCCAGTTCCCCGGGCCGCACCCCGGTGTGTTCCAGGCACCACCGCGCCGACAGTTCCGGTACCTCCCACGCGGAGAAGGGCACCGGGCGCTTGCCGTGCTTGCGGCGGCTGAAGCGCTCTTCCTCGGCGGCCGCAACGGTCCGGCCGTCGACGACGAGTGCGGCGGCCGGGTCGTGGAACAGGGCGTTGATACCAAGGATGCGCATGGGGGTGCGCCTGTCCCGGGCGGCTCGTGGGTGTTGCTCGGTCTCTCTGGTAGTTCTGGGTCTCTCTCGGCTCGCGGGTCCCGCGGTGCGGCTGCCTCAAACACTTGGAGCCAACTCGAATTCCAGAAATGAGCGCACAAATCACTCACCGTGACGAGAGCGTGCCTCAACCGCCGGGATGCCTACGCGGCGACGGAGTGCGCGAACCAGCCGATGGTCCGCTCCAGCCCCTCGCCCACCCGACCCGGCGGCTGCCAGCCGAGCCGTTCCCGGGCCAGGGTGGTGCCGGGCTTGCGCCGGCCGGGGCCGTCGACGGGACGCTCGACGAAACGGATGCGGGAACCGGAGCCGGTGAGCTCGACGACGCGGCGGGCCAGTTCCAGCATGGTGGATCTCGTCGGCGCCGCCGATGTTCATCGGGCCCGTCCTCGCCGGACGCGGCGAGGGCCAGGACGCCGTCCACGGTGTCGTCGACGTAGCACAGGGAGCGGGTCTCGGCCGCCGTCGCCGGCGACGGTGAGCGGCATGCCGTCCAGGGCCTGCGCGATGAAGGTGGGCACGGCGCGGCCGTCGCCGGTGCGCATGCGGGGCCGTAGGTGTTGAAGATGCGGACGATGGCGGCGTCGGTGCCGTGCACCTGACGGTGGGCGGTGACCAGCGCCCTCGGCGAAGCGCTTGGACTCGTCGGCAGCTGCGCGGGCCGGTCGGCGTTGACGTTGCCCCAGTAGGGTCCCGCGCTGTGGGTGTTCCAGCGGGTCGCCGTAGACCTCGAGGTGGAGGCGGAGCAGGAAGCGGGCGCCGTCGGTAGCGGGCCCGCTCCAGGGCGTTGCGGGTGCCGGTGCTGCTGACGTCGAGAGTCTCCAGGGGCAACCGGAGGTAGTCGGCGGGCGAGGCCGGGCAGGCGAAGTGCAGGACCAGGTCGAACCGGCCGGGCAGGCGGCGCACGGCGGCCGGGTCGGTGGCGTCGGCGTGGACGAACCGGAAGCCGCGGTGGCGTTCCAGGTCGGCCACGTTGCCCTCGGGAGCCGGTGGCCAGGTTGTCGAGGCACACGACGTCGGTGCCGGCTTCCGAGCAGGCGGCCGCACAGGTGGGATCCCACGAATCCGGCGCCGCCGGTCACCAGGGCCCGGCGCCAGACTGCGTCCACTCACGGGGCTGTCGCCCAGGGGGCTCTCGCTCACGGGGTCCTCCTCTCTCTCACCGTCACTTGCGTGTCGGCTGAGTAACCCGGTGAGCACCACCACTACCTCGAACCTGCATTCGATTGGCACTGGGAACCGGCTGCCGGCCCTCGGCAAGGCCGAGCCGGGCAGGTCCATCGCTGGTCACGCACGGCCGGTTGCCTACGATCGTCCCGTGGTCACCTTCTCGCTCGAACGCACCGCCCCGCTCCCGCTGGACGAGGCCTGGCGCCGGCTCACCGAATGGCGGCGGCACGGCGACGCCGTGCCGCCGACCCGGTCAGCGTCAGCACGCCCGGCCCCACCCGCCGGGGCACGGTGGATCGTGGCCCGCACGGGTGCCGGCCCGCTCGCCTTCGACGACAGGATGGAGGTGACCGTCTGGGAGCCGCCTCGGGACGACACCCCGGCCGGTGCCGGCTGGAGAAACGCGGCCGGCTGGTGAGGGGCTGGGCGGAGATCGAGGTCCACCCGGGCCCCGGCGGCCGGACCCGCGTGCTGTGGCGCGAGGATCTGCGCGTCCGCCCGCTGCCGTCCGTCTTCGACGGCGTCCTGGGCCGCGCGGGGCGGTACGTCTTCGGCCGCGCGGTCAACCGGCTCCTGCGGCGTCCGTGAACCACGGATTGCTGCACGAGGTACGGGTCGCGGACGGAATCGCGTCGTACGCCACGCCCCGGGCGTTTCCCGCGTACCGTGCCGGCATGTCTGCCAGAGCGCGCACTCTCGTCCAACTGTCCGTAGCCGGTGCCCTGTTGAGCCTGGCGGTGGCGGCACCGGCCGCCTCCGCCGACCGGGGCACCTCCGTCCCGCTGCGCGTCGCCACGTACAACGTCCATGCCGGAATGGGGTCGGACGGCGTCTTCGACCTCGACCGGCAGGCCGCCGCGCTGCGTGCCCCCGACGCCGATGTGATCGGCCTCCAGGAGGTCGACGTGCACTGGGGGTCGCGCAGTCAGGGACTCGACGTCGCCGAGGAGCTTGGCGCGGCGGCTCGGCATGCGGGTGTCGTTCGCGCCGATCTACAGCCTCGACCCCGTGGAGGCCGGGAGCCCGCGGCGCGAGTACGGCGTGGCGGTGCTGTCCCGATTCCCGATCCGTTCCGCGACGAATCACGAGATCACGCGACTGTCCACCCAGGACGAGAACCCGGTGCCGGCGCCCGCGCCCGGGTTCGGCGAGGTCACACTGAAGGTGCGCGGGGTGCCGGTCCAGGTGTTCGTCACCCACCTCGACTACCGCTCCGACCCGGCGGTCAGGAGGCGCAGGTCGCCGACACCCGACGGATCATGGCATCGGGAGCGGGCGGCGCTGCCGGGGGCACGGCAGGTGCTGCTCGGCGACTTCAACGCCGAGCCCGCGGCCCCCGAACTGCGACCGCTGTGGGCCGACCTGCGCGACGCCGGCACGGGCACCGGCGGCACGTATCCGGCCGCGGCGCCCGTGAAGCGGATCGACTACGTGGCCGTGGGCAAGGGGCGTGCGGGTGCACGGCGCCTCGGTGCCGGACGAGCCGGTGACCTCGGATCACCGGCCGGTGGTCGCGGACGTCTCGCTGTCACGGAAGCCGGGGAAGGGATCGGGCGGGGCCTGAGACGGCTCTCGGGTCTCAGGCCACCGAGCCGATGCGGCCGGCCGGTGCCGTCGGGCCGTCGTGGTGGATGGGGGTGTGGGCGCCGGTCAGCGAGGCGCCCGTGCCACCGGCGGCGGGCCGCGACGATCTCGGCGGCGATGGAGAGGGCCGTCTCCTCGGGGGTGCGGGCACCGAGGTCGAGGCCGATGGGGGACCTGAGACGGGCCAGCTCCAGGTCGGTCACGCCGACCTCGCGCAGGCGGGTGTTGCGGTCGAGGTGGGTGCGGCGGGAGCCCATCGCGCCGACGTAGGCCACCGGAAGGCGCAGCGCCAGCTCGAGCAGTGGTACGTCGAACTTGGCGTCGTGGGTCAGGACGCACAGCACCGTGCGCGCGTCGACCTCGGTGCGCCCGAGGTACTCGTGGGGCCACTCGACGACGATCTCGTCCGCGTCCGGGGAAGCGGACCTTCGTCGCGAAGACGGGGCGCGCGTCGCACACCGTCACGTGGTAGCCGAGGAACTTGCCGACGCGGACCAGCGCCGAGGCGAAGTCGATGGCGCCGAAGACGATCATGCGGGGTGCCGGGACCGAGGACTCGATCAACAGTGTGAGCGGCGCTCCGCAACGCGAGCCCTGCTCTCCGATCTCCAGCGTGCCGGTGCGGCCCGCGTCCAGGAAGGCGCCCGCCTCGGCGGCCACCGTGCGGTCCAGTTCGGGGTGGGCGCCGAAACCGCCGGTGTGGGAACCGTCCGGGCGGACGACGAGCGCGCGGCCCGTCAGTTCCGCCGGTCCGCTCACGATCCGGGCCACCGCCGCCGCCTCCTCGCGCGGCGACGGTGAGCGCGGTGGCGAGGACCGGACGGGCGGGGTCGTCCGCCCGTACCGGGGTGACGAGGATGTCGATGACGCCGCCGCAGGTCAGGCCCACGGCGAAGGCGTCCTCGTCGCTGTAGCCGAAGCGCTCCAGGACGGTTTCGCCGTCGTCCAGCGCCTGCCGGCACAGCTCGTACACGGCCCCCTCCACACAGCCGCCGGAGACCGAGCCGATCGCCGTGCCGTCGGCGTCCACCGCGAGGGCGGCGCCGGGCTGGCGGGGGCGCTGCCGCCGACGGCCACCACGGTGGCCACGGCGAAGTCGCGTCCCTGCTCGACCCACCGGTTCAGCTCTTCGGCGATGTCCAGCATCTGTCGGTCTCCTCACAGAGCGGTGATATGGAAGGGGTTCCCGTGGCAGCGGCTAGTGACGCCCAGCCAGCTCTCGATCGGGTTGAGGGCGAAGTAGACGATGAAGATCAGCGTCAGCGCCCACATGAACGCGCCGATCTCCCGGGCCTTGCCCTGGGCGACCTTGATGGCGACGTAGGAGATGACGCCGGCGGCGACACCCGCCGTGATGGAGTACGTGAACGGCATCAGGACGACGGTCAGGAAGACCGGGATCGCGGTGGCCCGGTCGGCCCAGTCCACGTGCCGGGCGTTCATCATCATCATCGCGCCGATGACGACCAGCGCGGCGGAGGCGACCTCCTGCGGCACGATCGCGGTGATCGGCGTGAAGAAGAGGCAGGCCGCGAAGAACAGGCCGGTGATCACTGGGGCGAGCCCGGTGCGGGCACCCTCGCCGACGCCGGTCGCGGACTCGACGAACACGGTCTGGCCGAGCCGCCCGCCACACCGCCGATCACGCCGCCGGCGCCGTCGACGAAGAGCGCCTTGGACAGGCCCGGCATCCGGCCCTTGTCGTCGGCGAGCTTGGCCTCGGTGCCGACGCCGATGATCGTGGCCATCGCGTCGAAGAACCCGGCCAGCACCAGCGTGAAGACGATCATGCCGACCGTCATGGCGCCGACCTCGCCCCCAGCCGCCGAACTCCAGGTCGCCGAAGAGCGAGAAGTCCGGCATGGAGACCGCGCTGCCGTGCAGCTCGGGGGCTCCGTTGGCCCACTGCTTGGGGTCGATGACTTCGAAGGCGTTCAGCAGCAGCGCGACGATCGTGCCGGTGATGATGCCGATCAGGATCGCGCCGGGGTGTTGCGCGCCTGGAGCATGAAGATCAGGAGCAAGGTGCCCGCGAAGAGCAGGACGGGCCAGCCGGCGAGTTCACCGGCTGGGCCGAGCGAGAGCGGGGTCGCCTTGCCCGGGTGGACGAAGCCGCCCTTGACCAGGCCGATGATGGCGATGAACAGGCCGATGCCCATGGTGATGCCGTGCTTGAGGGCGAGCGGGATGGCGTTCATGATCATCTCGCGCAGCCCGGTGACCACGAGCAGCATGATCACCACGCCGTACATCACACACATGCCCATGGCCTGCGGCCAGGTCATCTGGGGAACGACCTGGCCGGCGATCACGCCGGACACCGAGAGTCCGGCGGCCAGGGCGAGCGGCACCCTGCCGACGAATCCCATCAGGAGCGTGGTGACCGCCGCGGCGAGCGCCGTCGCGGTGATCAGGGCCTTCTGGCCCGAGGGTGTCCCCCGCGGCGTCGCTTGCCGGACAGGATCACGGGGTTGAGCAGGACGATGTAGGCCATCGCCATGAAGGTGGTGGTGCCACCGCGCACCTCACGCGCGATCGTCGACCCTCTGTGGGTTATGTGAAAGTACCGGTCGAGCCAGGACCGTCCGGCGGGGACGCGGGAACCCGCGCCCGCGTCATCGGCGGTGGTCTTGGGCTCCACTGACTGCTGGGTCATGGGGCCGTCTCCCAAGGTTCATAGGTGCACCCGGTCGGCCGCTGGGGCGGTCGCGGGATTTGGGATATGCACGACCCGGGGGACGGCCCGAGACGAACGCATGTGTGGTGGTATTTCAAGCACCGCGAGCGGAGCGGGACTTGGGCTGTACTCGGACGGCGCGGAGTGTGTGACGTTCCGTGCGCCGCCCGGAGGTCTGTTACGCCGTACCGGTCAGATGCTCCGGTCGTACCGGCGTGCGGTCGAGCTTCAGCCCGGTCGCGTTCCGGACGGCCGCGGGGACCGCCGGAGTCGACGACAGGGTGGGTGCCCTCGCCGATGCCGCGCAGCCCGTAGAGGGCGTGGTCGTCGGCGAGTTCGAGTACGTCGACCGGGATGGTCGGCGTGTCGAGGATCGTGGGGAGCAGGTAGTCCGTGAAGGAGGGGTTCTGACCTCGCGGTCTTGGGATCGACGACGATCTCCTCCCATCACCGCGATGCCCATGCCCTGGATGGTGCCGCCCTGGATCTGCCCGATGACGGAGAGTGGGTTGAGCGCCTTGCCGACGTCCCGGGCGCAGGCCAGTTCGATGACCTTGACCAGGCCGAGTTCGGTGTCGACCTCGACGACGGCGCGGTGCGCGGCGAAGGAGTACTGGACGGTCGCCGTTGCCCTGGCCGGTGCGCAGGTCGAAGGCCTCGGTCGGCCGGTGCCGCCACTCCTCCTCGACCTCGACGGCCTCGCCCTCCAGCACGTCGACCAGGTCGCCCAGGACCTCGCCGCCGTCGGTGACGACCTTGCCGCCCTCCAGGAGGAGTTCGGCGGTCGCCCAGGCCGGGTGGTAGGAGCCGAACTTGCGGCGGCCGATCTCCAGGACCTCCTCGCGCACCAGCTCACAGGCGTTCTTCACGGCACCGCCGGTGACGTACGTCTGCCGGGAGGCCGAGGTGGAGCCGGCCGAGCCCACCTGGGTGTCCGCCGGGTGGATGGTCACCTGGGTGACGCCCAGCTCGGTGCGGGCGATCTGCGCGTGGACGGTGACGCCGCCCTGGCCGACCTCCGCCATGGCCGTGTGCACGGTGGCCACCGGCTCGCCGCCGACGACCTCCATGCGGACCTTGGCGGTGGAGTAGTCGTCGGGGCCCCCGGAGAAGCCGGACGTTCTTGATGCCGACCGCGTAGCCGACGCCGCGGACGACGCCCTCGCCGTGCGTGGTGTTGGACAGGCCGCCGGGCAACTGCCGCACGTCGGCGCCCTCGCTGGACTCCCCACTGGCGCTCCGGCGGCAGCGGCATCGCCTTGACGCGGCGCAGCAGTTCGGCGACCGGGGCCGGGGAGTCGACCGGCTGCCCGGTCGGCATGATCGTGCCCTGCTCCATGGCGTTGATCCGGCGGAACTCCACCGGGTCCATGCCGAGTTCCCGGCCACCTTGTCCATCTGCGCCTCGTAGGCGAAGCACGCCTGGACCGCGCCGAAGCCGCGCATCGCGCCGCAGGGCGGGTTGTTGGAGTAGAGGGCGATGGCCTCGATGTCCACGTCGTCGATCACGTACGGGCCGACCGACAGCGAGGAGGCGTTGCCGACGACCGCCGGGGAGGCGGAGGCGTAGGCGCCGCCGTCCAGGACGATCCGGCACTTCATGTGCGTGAGCTTGCCGTCCTTGGTGGCGCCGTGCTCGTAGTACAGCCGCGCCGGGTGGCGGTGCACGTGGCCGAAGAAGGACTCGAAGCGGTTGTAGACGATCTTGACGGGCTTGCCGGTGCGCATCGCCAGCAGGCAGGCGTGGATCTGCATCGACAGGTCCTCGCGGCCGCCGAACGCGCCGCCGACGCCGGAGAGCGTCATCCGCACCTTGTCCTCGGGCAGGCCGAGGACCAGGGGATCTGCTTCAGGTCGGAGTGCAGCCACTGGGTGGCGACGTACAGCTCGACGCCGCCGTCCTCGGACGGCACCGCGAGGCCGGACTCGGGGCCGAGGAACGCCTGGTCCTGCATGCCGAAGTAGTACTCGCCCTTGACGATCACCGTCGGCCCGCTTGGCGGCCCCGTCGGCGTCGCCGCGGACGATCGGCTGGCGGTGCACGATGTTGGGGTGCGGGACGTGGCCGATGTGGTGGTCGTCGCGGCCCCTCGTGGACCAGGATCGCGTCGGGGGCGGTCGCGGAGGCCCTCGTCGGTGATGACGGGCAGCTCCCGGTACTCCACCTTGATCTTGGCGGCGGCGCGGCGCGCGGTCTCCGGGTGGTCGGCGGCGACGAGCGCGACCGGCTCCCCGTGGTGGGCGGACCTCGCCGTGGGCGAGGACCGGGGTGTCCTGGATCTCCAGGCCGTAGTTGCGCACCTCGGTCGGCAGGTCGTCGTAGGTCATGACGGCGTAGACACCCCGCCATCGCGAGGGCCTCGCCGGTGTCGATGGAGACGATCTCGGCGTGCGCGACCGGGGAGCGCAGGAGCTGGCCCCAGAGCATGTCCTCGTGCCACATGTCGGACGAGTAGGCGAACTCGCCGGTGACCTCGAGGGTGCCGTCCGGGCGGAGCGTGGACTCGCCGATGCCGCCCTTGGTCTGGGACCCCTGGGTGATTTTGGTGGGTGCGCCGGTGGCAGCCATGTTCAGACCCCCGGACTGGCGGGCCGCGGCCAGGCGGACCGCGTCCATGATCTTCTCGTAGCCGTGCAGCGGCACAGGTTGCCCGACAGCGCCTCGCGGATGTCCGCGTCGGTCGGGTTCGGGTTGCGCTCCAGCATCTCGTCGGCGGCGACCAGCAGGCCGGGCGTGCAGAAGCCGCACTGGACGGCGCCGGCGTCGATGAACGCCTGCTGGATCGGGGCCAGTTCGGCGCCCTCGCCGGTCTGGGAGTCGGTTGCCCTGGGCCTGCCACCGCTTGGCCTCGTCGAGCGTGGTGCCCTTGGCGGCGCCGCTGCCGCAGGCGCCGGTGGCGCAGCCCCTCGGCGCGCTCCTTGGCGAAGTCGGCCAGGCCCTCGACGGTGACGACCTCGCGGCCCTGCGCCTGACCGGCCGCGACCAGGCAGGAGCACACCGGAACGCCGTCCAGACGGACCGTGCAGGGAGCCGCACTCGCCCTGCTCGCAGGCGTTCTTGGAGCCGGGCAGCCCCATCCGCTCGCGCAGCACGTACAGCAGGGACTCGCCCTCCCACACGTCGTCGGCTTCCTGCGGACGTCCGTTGACAGTGAAGTTGACACGCATATACGCGGCTCCTCCTCGGTGTGGCGGGCGCCGCGGTACGACTCCCAGGTCCAGGTGAGCGTCCGGCGGGCCATGACGCCGACCGCGTGGCGGCGGTAGCTCGCGGTGCCCCCGACGTCGTCGATCGGGTTGCAGGCGGCGGAGCACAGGTCCGCGAACTGCTTGGCCACCGACGGCGTGATGATCTTTCCGTTGTCCCAGAAGCCGCCCTCCGCGAGCGCCGCGTTCAGGAACTCCTCGGCGGCCTTGGCCCGGACGGGCGTGGGCGCGGCCGAGCCGATGCCGGTGCGGGACGGTACGGGTCTCGGGGTGCAGCGCGAGACCGAAGGCGCACACGGCGATGACCATGGCGTTGCGGGTGCCGACCTTGGAGAACTGCTGCGGCCCGTCGGCCTTCTTGACGTGCACGGCGCGGATCAGCTCGTCGGGCTCCATCGCGTTGCGCTTCACGCCCGTGTAGAACTCGTCGATCGGGATCAGTCGCTTGCCGCGTACCGACTCGACCTCGACCTCCGCGCCGGCGGCGAGCAGCGCCGGGTGGGCGTCGCCCGCCGGGGAGGCGGTGCCGAGGTTCCCGCCCACGCCGCCGCGGTTACGGATCTGCGGGGAGGCGACCGTGTGCGAGGCGAGGGCGAGACCCGGCAGCTCGGTGCTCAGGTTCTCCATGATCCCGGTGTAGGGCACGGAGGCACCGAGCCGTGCGGAGTCCTCGCCGACCTCCCATTCGGAGAGGTCACCGATGCGGTTCAGGTCCATGAGGTACTCGGGCCGGCGGTGGTCGGGGTTGATCTCGACCATCACGTCGGTGCCACCCGCAATCGGCACAGCGGTGGGGTGCTCGGCCTTCGCGGCGAGCGCCTCCTCCCAGCTGGCGGGGCGAAGGAAGTCCATGACCGGCTCTCTCTTCGTCTTCGTCTGGTGAGTCGTACAGATTGAGCCAATCCGTGTGCGGCGGGCCAGGCTCGTTCATGTGCTGTTCACGTGGAGTGACATCAGTACACCGCCCGGTGCTCCACCAGGGTCAGTCGCAGAAACCATGAAGGAGTTGGCTGGCCAGGGCGGGCATCTTGTAGATTCGTATGAAAGGAGGCCCTCAGTAACCCCCTTGCTTTCCTCCTGGTCCCTCCGGAAATCGGGCGGCACGACCGCATGACCTGGAACACTTCGAGACAAAGATCGGCGGCGACGAGAATGGGCTGCGCGCACTGCTGGACACCGACGGCGCTGGGCCTCGAGCTGCTCGGCGGCGAGGACGAGCTGGACCGCTCCGTCCGGGGCGTGATGACCACCGACCTGCGGGACCCGAGCCGCTACCTCTCGGGCGGGGAGCTGGTCCTCACCGGCCCGGCCTGGCAGCCGGGACGCCGACGACCTCGAGCCGTTCGTCCGCCTCCTGGTGCAGGCCGGGGGTGGCCGCGCTGGCCGCCGGTGAGGCGGAGCTGGGGAGCGTGCCGGAGGACCTGCTGGCGGCGTGCGTGCGGCACCGTCTGCCGCTGTTCGCGGTGAACGAGTCGGTCGCCTTCGCGACCATCACCGAGCACGTCGTCCGCCAGGTGTCCGGCGAGCGGGCCGGGGACCTCGCGGCCGTGGTGGACCGGCACCGCCGGATGATGACCTCCGGCCCGGCGGGCGGCGGTCCCGACGTGGTGCTGGACCTGCTCGGCTCCGACCTGGACCTGCGGGCCTGCGGGTGCTCTCCCCGACGGGGCGGCCGGTCGCCGGCCCGAAGGACGCGGCTCCCGCGCTCTCCGCCGAGCTGTGCGCGAAGCTGGCGGCGGATCACCTCGCGGCCACCCCGCACGGGCCGGCGCGCGCCACACCGGGTGCCGCTGGGCGGCACGACGTACAGCCTCTTCCCGGTGCGCGGCGGCGCGCGTGCCCCGCAGAGCCGCGGGCGCCGCCCGGGACGTGCGCGAGATGGTGCTGTCCGACTGGCTGCTGGTCGTGGAGGCGGACGCCGGGGACTGGGCCGAGGAGCGGCTCGACCTGCTCTACGGCGTCACGCAGCTGATCGCGGTCGAGCGGGACCGGCGGGACGCGGCGCGCACGGTGCGGCGGCGGCTCGCCCAGGAGGTCCTGGAACTGGTGCAGACGGGCGCCGCGCCCGCCGAGATCGCGGCCCGCCTGCGGGTGGCGGCGCCGGTGCTGCTGCCGGGCCTCGGCGCGGCTCCCCGATCGGCAGGTCGTCGTGGCCCGCGTCGAGTGGGAGGACGGCTCGGCGGAGACCGGCCCGGTCGCCCAGACCCTGCTGGAGGGAGATCCTCGTCGACCCGCTCGCCACGGGCCCCGAGCAGTCCGACCGCATCGCCGTGGCGCACACCGGCGACGAGGCCGTCGCCCTCGTACCGCTGCCGGCGGTCTCCAGCGAGCACGACGGCTCCGGAGACCGGCATCCTCGCGGACGCGCTGCTGGAGTCCGTACGGGAGCCGCTGCCGCGGACTGGACGGCGACGGGCGGGTCACGCTCGGCGTCAGCGCGGCCGTGCACTCGGCGGAGGGGCTGCGCGGCGCTGGAGGAGGCCCGGCACGCGCGGCGCGTGGCCGCCGCGCGCCCCGGACGGGTGTGCGCGGCCGGCCACCAGGAACCTGGCCTCGCACGTCCTCCTCCTCCCCTTCGTCCCCGACGACGTCCGCCGGGCCTTCACCGCCCGGCTGCTGGACCCGCTGCGGGACTACGACCGCCGCCATCGCGCCGAGCTGATCCCGACGCTGGAGGCGTTCCTCGACAGCGACGGCTCCCTGGACGCGCTGCGCGAGCCGCCTCCACCTGCACGTCAACACGCTGCGCTACCGCGTCGGGGCGGATCGAGGAGCAGTTGACGGGCGGCGTGACCTGTCGCGCCTGGAGGACAAGCTGGATTTCTTCCTGGCACTGCGGATGAGCTGAGCCGCGGGGGCGCGGGAAGGCCCGGACGCCCCCAAACCTCCGGACCGGGAAGTCCCCACTTTGTGAAAAGTTTCACCCATCCCCTTGGCCGGGCCGCCGGATCCGTGCTGAGATGCGGCCACCACTCGAGCTCGATGGCGTGCTAGGGGAGGGCAACGTGGCGCATTCCGCCATGGCTGGTTCTGGTTGGGGAACGACCGAAGGTGACGATCCGCTCCAGACCGCCGTGTGGCGGTTGCGCTCGCGCGCCTGCTGGGCCGACGCGGTGGCCCTGCTGGAGCCAGTCACCGCGCCACCGCCTTGCAGCGGACCGCGCTGCTGGTGGAGCGGTGTCTGTACACCGAGCAGGGCTGGGCGGAGGCCGAGGACGCGCTGCGCACCGCCGAGGCGCTGGCCCACAGCGACGACGAGCGCGGGGCCGTCGGCCTGTGAACGCGGGCAACTCGCGTACGCCGCCACGGTGCACGGGGTGCGCGACCGGTCCGACGAGGCGCGGGCCGCGCTGGGCCGGGCGGCGGCGGCGCTGATCGCGCCGGGGGCGGAGGGACGGGCGCTGCTGGACTTCCGGCGCGGGCTGCTCGCGGAGAACCTCACCCGCTCACCGCAGGCGGCCCGGAGCGGCGTACCTGGCGCGCCCACGCCGGCGCCACCGCGCACGCCGACCCGCTGCTCCAGTCCTTCACCTGGCGGCACCTGGCCGGACTCGCCCTGCGGGAAGGCGAGTTGGCCGAGGCCCGGCACGGTTTCGCCGAGTCGTTGCGCATCCGCGAGGAGCTGGGCTACCTGGTCGGTACGGCCCCCCGCGCTGGCCTCGCTCGCGGACGCGGGTCGGAGCCGGAGGCGTCGCGGTTGCGGGAGGAGGCGCGGCGGCTGTTCCGGCTGCTGGGCGGTGTGCCGACGTGGCTGGCGCGGCAGCTGGCCCCGCCGGCCGCGGACGCGGCGACGGCGTGACCGTCGGTTCACGGGGACCTGCTCCAGCGCGGGGCGGTGGCGGCCCAGGCGGCGTCCCACCCGGCGAGGTTGCGCCGTCGCAGCACGAATGCGGTGGCCGCGTGGGCGGCGAGGCCGGTGAGGACGACGCCCAGGGAGGCGAGGATCGCCCAGCCCATCGTGCGGCTGCGGATCTGCTCCGAGGTCAGCGGTGGCTCGGTGATCTCCCCGCGGCGTCCACCCAGACGAGAACGGTGCTGTCCGCGGACAGCCCCGGCTCGACGTCGGTCCTCCCGGTCCGCGCCGTTCCGTCCGGACCGGTGAACCGGACCTTGACCGGATACCTGGTCTTCTTCGCCTCGTCCGACCCGGGCTCGGGGTGGCGCGGGGCGTCGTGGACGAGGACGGCGGGGCGGTGGTCCCGGGTCCGGACCTCGTGCTCGGCGGTGCTCCGGTAGTGGCGATAGGCGGTGTCACCGACCGCGAAACATCGCCGCCGGAGCCGCCACCAGCACGGCGAGCAGGATCCCGAGCGCCACCCACCCCTCCAGCCCGGTCGGTACGGCGCCGCAGGGATTGCGCCGCCACCGCCAGCAGGGAGGTGCGGGTGTCGTCCGGGGGCGGGGAACGTCGGGCGGTGGGTGTAGCACGCGGTATCTCACCGGCCACGGTGCGCCTCCTTCCAGGGTCGGGGCAGCCGGAACGGCACCGTCGATGCCGGTCCGGCACCGACGGCGGGTCGGGGGGTGGGGCTCGGGGCGCTCGATGACGCGAGGGCTCGGGTAAGGGGGGCGGCGGGGTGGGCGGTACGGCCGGCGCCGGGCGGGTGGGCGGCGGCCCCGGGCGGTCGGGGAGGGTCCGTTGCCGTACGGGAACGGACGTGGGGTCGGGGGTGTGGGCAGGGGCGGGAACAGGGCTGCGGGGCGGCGGTCGGCGTCGGCGTGCGAGTGGACGGGGCGCCCGTTGTCGATACGTCGACGGACCAGGGGCCTGGGGGACGGACAGGAGCGCGAACAGGGCTGCGGGGCGGCGTCGGCGTCGGCGTGCGAGTGGACGGGGCGCCCGTTGTCGATACGGCGACGGACCAGGGGTCTGGGGGACGGACAGGAGCGCGGACAGGGCTGCGGGGGCGGCGTCGGCGTCGGCGTACGAGCGGCCAGGGGGGCGCGATGGCGTCCGTCGTGGGGCGGCGGGCGTCCAACGGCGGCCGCACTGGTGCCCATGGGCATCCGTACGGGCGCCCTCGGCGGGCCGCACGGGTGCGCTTGGGTGGGCCGCCCGGGTGCGCCTGGGTGGGCCGCACGGGTGAGCCTGGGTGCAGCCCGGGGGTGCGCCCGGGAGGCCGCGCGGCTCCCCCCGCCGTCAGGGGCCGGGCGCCCCGGGTCGGTACTGGTGCTCGTCCGGTGAGTCCGGGGTCGCGGTCGGCGGGTGGGTGTGCGCGGTTTCCAGGAACTTGGCGGCGCCTCGGACGGCGGCCGTGTGCGGTGCCGGAACGGTCCGCAGGGGTGCGTGCAGCCCGGCGGTGAGGTGGCAGGTGATGTCGGGGCGCAGGGCACCCCCGCCCGCGAGCAGCGGGCCCGGCTCAGGGGGCGTCGACGGTGAGGGACGTGTCGTCCTGCCGCAGCATCGAGGTCGTCATGTCGACCACCGCCTCGGCGACCCGCGCGGCCGGGGCCGCGTGCGTCGATGTCCCCCGTACCCAGCGGCGGTGCGGCGCGCGTCGAAGACGGCGCCGTCCACTCAGGAGCACCACCTCGGTGAGGTGCGCGCCGATGTCGATCACGAGCAGCGGCCGCGACAGGTCCGCGCCCGCCGCCAGGGCCACGGCCCGCGCGCTGGGGACGGTCAGCACACCGCGCGGGCGCAGCACCTCCACGGCCGTACGGGCTCGGTCCGGTAGGCGAACCCGTCCAGCACTGGCGCGGTCACCACGACCAGAGGACGGGCGAAGCGGGGCAGGCGGTGGCCGAGCAGCCGGTCGAGCATCCGGGCCGTGCCCTGGGTGTCGACGATGGAACCGCGCTGGATGGGATACACCGCACCGGCGCCGGGAAAGGTCACCGTCGGCACGTCGAGGATCATTCCGCGCCCGGAGACCCAGGCGCGGGCACGGGCGCTGCCCATGTCGAGGGCGACGCCGCTGCACTGCCGGCACATCGGCCACGGCCGGTGCCGGGCGAGGCCGGCCCGGGGCCGGCGGACCACGGTCATCGGCCGGCCTCCCGCACCTGCTGGCAGCGAGCGCAGTAGCGGGCCTGCGGCACGATCACCAGTCGCTCGCGGTCGATGGGGGCGCCGGCACAGGTGGCAGCGGGCCGTAACGGCCCTCGGCCATGCGTTCGAGCGCCGCTTCCACGTCGGCGAGGACCATGCGCGCGGAGGCCGCGAGGCTCGACCCGCACCTCGGTCTGCGCGGCGGACCGCCGCGGACCGGCTCGTCGGTGCGGGTCGGGACGTTCGCGATCTGAAGCAACTGCTCCTCGCGGAACAGCCGCTGCTCGTGGAGGCTGTCCCGGAGCACGGCGAGGTCCTCCGGCGACAGGGGCGACAGCCGCGTGTCGCGGTCGCCGATGATCTGGTTGTTCACCACTTCACCCACTTCACCCCTCGGGCGGGGCGGGAGACGAAGACTGGACGGACGGTGGTCAGACGGCGGCGCGGCGCTGGCGGGCGACGCAGTACCGCGGTACGGGAGGATCTCCAGGCGCTCCCCCGGGACGGCGGTGGCGCACTCAGCCCAGGCAGGCGCCGTAGGTGCCGTCGTCGATGCGGGCGAAGGCCTCCTCGATCTCCTTGAGCACCCGCTCGATGAGCGGCCTTCTGCGCGGACATCAGCTGGTCGTCCGCCTGGCCGCTCTCTCCGAGGGCCCGCAGCTGTGTCATGCGGGTGTTGCGGGCGTGTTCGAGACGCCTGGCGCGCCTCGTGAGCGGTCAGCCGCTCGGGGCGGGGTTCGATGCGGGAGGCGTCGAGCGACACGGTGAGTCCTTCTCTCGGGAAGTTCTGAGGGTATGACGAGAGCCGGCCGATCGGACCCGGTCGTCCTCAACCATGGCCGGGCCGTCGGGGGGAAACCCATCGGGCGCAGGCCCCATTTGCCCGGGGACGGAGGATCCACTCGGCGGCGCTCGGGGGCGGCCGTATGGGTGTACCGCGACCCGGAAATGGGGGTCGGGCCCCATCGACCCGGCGGCGGCGGACGGGGGAAGCTGGTCGCTTGCCCGGTCGCGACCTGGGCCGCGGCTCCTACCGAGGGTGCGCGATGGCCGACAGTGGAGGGCGTACCGAGTCGACGCGTCGCAGAAGGAGGCGTACCCCCGGTGTCCCTGTTCTGGCGGATCTTCGGGCTCAACGCAGTGGTGCTGGGCTTCGCCACGGCACTGCTGCTGTGGGCTCCGGTGACCGTCTCCGTACTGGTCCTGCTGACCGAGGCCGTCATCCTGGTGGGCGGCCTGGGCGTCATGCTGGTGGCCAACGGCGCCCTGCTGCGCTGGGGTCTGGCACCGCTGGACCGGCTCACGAAGCTGATGACCACCGTCGACCTGCTGCGCCCCGGCCAGCGGCTGCCGGTGTCCGGCGGCGGCGAGATCCTCGAGCTGATCCGCACCTTCAACGCCATGCTCGACCGGCTGGAGCACGAGCGGGCCACGAGCACCGCCCGCGTCCTGCTCGCCCAGGAGGAGGAGCGGCGCCGTATCGCGCAGGAGCTGCACGACGAGGTCGGGCAGAGCATGACCGCGATCCTGCTGGTCCTGGGGCGCGCCGCGGACGACGCCGACCAGCCGCTGCGCGACGAGCTCTACCAGGCGCAGGAGATCACCCGGGAGAGCCTCGACGAGGTCCGCCGCCTGGTGCGCCGGCTGCGGCCGGCGTCCTGGACGACCTCGGCCTGATCAGCGCGCTGTCCTCGCTGACGCACGACTTCGCCACCCACACGGGGCTGCGGGTGGTGCGGCGTTTCGACGCCGATCTGCCCGCCCTGGACCCCGAGACCGAGCTCGTCCTCTACCGCGTCGCGCAGGAGAGCCTGACCAACGCCGCCCGGCACGCGGACGCCCGGCGGCTGGAGGTCAGCCTCGGCCCCGCCGACGGCGCGGTGACGCTCAGCATCGCCGACGACGGCCGCGGCATCGAGGCGGCGTGCGAGGGCGCCGGTATCCGCGGCATGCGCGAACGGGCCCTGCTCATCGGGGCCGCCCTCGACATCACCTCGGCACCCGGCGCCGGCACCCAGGATCCGGCTCACCGCACCCGTCCCCAGGAAGCAGCCCTGACCATGTCCGACCCCTCCTGCCCGGCCCCACCGCCGTCCCACCGGGCCGCGGCGCCTGCACGTCCGATCCGTCGAGGATCCGCATCCTGCTCGCCGACGACCACGCGCTGGTACGCCGCGGCGTACGGCTCATCCTCGACCGGGAGCCGGACCTCGAGGTGGTCGCCGAGGCCGGGGACGGCGCGGAGGCCATCGACATGGCGCGGGCGCACGCCGTCGACCTCGCGGTCCTGGACATCGCGATGCCCGCCTGACCGGTCTGCAGGCCGCCCGGGAGCTGGCCGCGCTGAAGCCGGGGCTGCGCATCCTGATGCTGACGATGCACGACAACGAGCAGTACCTGTTCCAGGCGCTGAAGTCGGGGGCCTGCGGGTACGTGCTGAAGTCCGTCGCCGACCGCGATCTGGTCGCCGCCTGCCGGGCCGCGATGCGCGACGAGCCCTTCCTCTACCCGGGCGCCGTGACCGCGCTGATCCGCAACTACCTCGACCGGGTCCGGCACGGCGAGGAGAGCGCGGACCACATCCCTCACGCCCCGCGAGCGAGGAGGTCCTCAGCTCGTCGCCGAGGGCCACTCCTCGAAGGAGATCGCCGAGATCCTCTTCATCAGCGTCAAGACCGTCCAGCGGCACCGGGCGAACTCTCCTGCAGAAACTCGGTCTGCGCGACCGCCTGGAACTGACCTGCAGCTACGCCATCCGGGCCGGACTCATCGAACCCTGACCGGTCCTGACCGCCCGGCCGCTCCGAACCGCCGCATCACCCACAACGAAAGGGGGACGGTGCATGCGCCCCGCACAACGCACCGCCCCCCGCACGACGCACCGCCACCGCTCCCACCCCCGGGCACCGGCCTCGCGGCGACGCTCATCGCGCTGCTGGCCGTTGTGCTGGCTCTGGTCCCGGCATGGCCCGCGGCCGGTGCGGGCATCGCTGTGCCGGGGCCGGCCCCGGTGCCCGCTGCGGCGACCGTCCCGCACCCGGACAGCGGCCACCACGCCGACGACGGCTGTGCCACCACGTGCGCCGCCCGGGCCGGGGCCCGGCACGACCATCTCGGAGAGCGCCCGGCACCACCGGACCGCCTCGGCACCACCACGCGCGTCCGGGCACCGCCCGGCCGCCCTCGGGCGGACCCCGGCCGTGCCGGCCCCGTACCCGTCTCCCCCGGCCGTACGAGCCACGACCGCGGGCGGGCTCCTCCGTCTCCTCCGGCACCTGAGAAGCCCCGTCCTTTCACCCATCCTGCGCGCCGCGCGCTGGGCCTGCCGCGTGCTGCGTGCCCCGCCGGAGGCCCCCGTTGAAACGTTCTCGTCCCCGCTCCCGAGCCCACTCCACGAAGGGGCGCGCGCTCGTCGCCCTCCTCGTGATGGCCGGAGCCGTGGCCATCGCCCTGACCATGCCGATCCGCCCTCGGGCTCGACCTGCGCGGCGGCACCCAGATCGTGCTGGAGACCAAGTCCACCGCCACCACCGACGCCGACCGTGAGGCCACCGACCGCACCGTGGAGGTGCTGCGCGGCCGTATCGACGCACTCGGCGTCGCCGAGCCGACCATCGTCCGTTCCGGCGACAACCGCGTCGTCGTCGAGCTGCCCGGCGTACAGGACCCGAAGAAGGCGGCCGACGTACTGGGCCGCACCGCGCAGCTCACCGTCCACTCGGTCCTCGGCCCGGCCGAGGCCGCCGGGAACAGCGCCGGGAACGACACCGGGAACCCGTCCGGCACGGACGCCGAGCGGGTCCTGCCGGACGAGTCCGGTCAGTCCCTCCGGCTGAAGGCCGCCACGCTGACCGGGCAGGACGTCAAGGGCGCCGACGCCCGCTTCGACCAGCAGGGCGGAGCCGGGTGGCACGTCACCGTCGACTTCAAGGACGCGGGCAGCGACCGCTGGGCCGAGGTGACCGGCGAAGCCGCCTGCCATCCGGCCGGCGACCCGCAGCGCCGGGTCGCCATCGTGCTCGACGACAAGATCATCTCCTCGCCGCAGGTCGACCCCTCCGTGGCCTGCGGGGCGGGGCATCGCCGGTGGCTCCACCCAGATCACCGGCTCCTTCGACGACGCCGAGGCCCGCGAACTGGGCGCTGCTCATCAAGGGCGGTGCCCTGCCCGTGCCGGTCGAGACCATCGAGCAGCGCACCATCGGCGCCACCCCTGGGCGACGAGGCGATCTCGGCCGGCGCCTGGGCCGCCGTCATCGGCACGGCGCTGACCGGGCTGTTCATCATCTTCGTCTACCGGCTGATGGGCGCCCTCGCGACCGTGGCCCTGCTCTGCTACGGCCTCTGATCTCCTACGCCGCCCTGGCCGCGATCGGCGCCACCCTGACCCTGCCCGGCCTGGCCGGCTTCGTCCTGGCCATCGGCATGGCGGTGGACGCCAACGTCCTCGTGTTCGAACGCGCCCGCGAGGAACAGGCCGCCCGTACCCGCCCGAGCACGCGCTCCTCGCTGACCGCGGGTTTCCGCAGCGCCTTCAGCGCGATCGCCGACTCCAACATCACCACGCTGATCGCCGCCGCCCTGCTGTTCTTCCTGGCCTCGGGTCCGGTGAAGGGCTTCGGCGTCACCCTGGGCATCGGTGTCCTGGCCTCCATGGTCAGCGCCCTGGTGATCACCCGGGTGCTCGCCGAGTTCGCCGCGAGCCGCCCCTCGGTCTTCCGCCGCCCGCACATCACCGGCATCTCGACCACCGGCCCGGTCCGTGACGCCCTGCTGCGCCGCGACCCGTTCCTCATGCGCCGCCCGCGCCGCTGGCTGGCCGCCTGCGCGGTCGTGCTCGTGGCGGCCGGCTCCGGCATCCTGGTCCGCGGCCTCGACTTCGGCATCGAGTTCACCGGCGGACGGCTCATCGAGTACTCGACGGCCACCCCGGTCGACGCCGACCGGGCACGGGACGCCCTCGCCGACGCGGGCTTCCCCGCGCCGTCGTCCAGTCCTCCGGTGACAGCGACCTCACGGTGCGCACCGAGGAGCTGACCGACGCCGAGGCCGAGACCGTCACCAAGGCCATCGGCGAGCTGGGCGGCGAGACGGAGAAGGTCCGCGACGAGCTGATCGGCCCGAGTCTCGGCGAGGAGCTGCGCAGGACGCCTTGATCGCGCTGGGCCTGGCCCTGGCCGCCCAGTTGCTGTATCTCGCCGTCCGTTTCCGGTTGCTGTTCGGCACCGCGGCGGTCGGCGCGCTCGCCCATGACGTGGTCATCCTGGTCGGGGTGTTCGCCTGGCTGGGCAAGCCGATCGACGGGGTGTTCCTGGCCGCGCTGCTGACCGTGATCGGCTACTCGGTCAACGACTCGGTGGTCCTCTTCGACCGCATCCGGGAGCTGCTCGGCGGCAAGGACCGCAAGCGAGTCGTTCGCCCGGCTCACGAACCAGGCGATCCTGCAGACCCTGCCACGCACGGTCAACACGGGCATGGGCGCGGTGCTCATCCTCGCCTCGCTGGCCGTCCTCGCCGACGACTCGCTCACCGACTTCGCCCTCGCGCTGCTGATCGGCGTGGGGGTCGGCACGTACTCGTCGGTGTTCACCGCCTCTCCGCTGGCCATCGAGATGTACGACCGCGGCTCGGGTCCCCGTCCCGCGCGTCGCAAGGGGCGGCGGCCCACGGAGAAGCGGGTGCCGGCGAGCCGCCCGGAACGGCAGGGAGGTCTCATAGCCACCCCCGTAGCCATCCCGTAGCCACCTCGCGAGCCATCTCGCAGGAGTCGGTGGGGTCGCGCCCGCGTCGTCGCGCTCAGCGCGCCTCGCCGAAGTGCTCCCCCACCAGGGTCCGGACCAGATCCTGGTCGCCGGCGATCAGCGCGTCCAGCAGCGCCGTGTGCTCGTGCGCGTCGGCGATCAGATCGGCCCGCCCCCGCACCGCCCGGGGCGCCGGCCGGCGGCCACTGGGCGCGGCGGTGCAGGTCGCCGGCGATGCGGACGAGCTGGTCGTTGCCGGCCAGCGCGAGCACCGCGCGGTGAAAGGCACGGTCGGCCTCGGCGTACGTGGCCGGGCAGCCGGACGACGCCGCCCGGACGGTGGCCTCGGCGAGGGGCGCAGTTCCGCCCAGCGCTCGGCGGGCACCGTACGGGCCAGGCGGAGCAGGACGGGGACCTCGATCAGGGCCCGGACCTCGGCGAGTTCGGCCAGTTCCCGGTCGCCGCGCTCGACGACGCGGAAGCCGCGGTTGGGGACGACCTCGACCGCGCCCTCCAGGGCGAGCTGCTGCATGGCCTCCCGAACGGGCGTGGCCGAGACGCCGAAGCGCTCGCCGAGTGCGGGCGCCGAGTAAACCTCGCCGGGCCGCAGCTTGCCGGAGACCAGCGCGGTGCGCAGGGCGTCGAGTACCTGCCCGCGCACCGAGGAGCGCTGGACGAGAGCGCGCGGGCGGGGCGGGGGAGGTTCGCTGTGCGTGTGCTCGCCGCGCGCGGCTCCGGCCGGTTCCACGGCGCCGCGTGCCCTGTCCCGGTCCATGTCCGAGGCACTCGGTTGCGCCGGAACCCGCACCGGTGCGACCGCTTCCGCGCGACGCGGCCGATCCGGTCGGCTCGGCGGTGCGGACCCGTCCGGTCCCCGTCCCGCGGGACCCTGCGCGCTCGGCTTCACGGGTCCTCCTGCGGGACGTGTCGGTACTTGGGGTCATTACGGCGGGTTGTCACCTGTCCGTCAAGCACCATAAGGGCATGGGCCGCCAGTTCAAATCCCAAGGATCTTGGGTAAGGTAGGCTTACCTCAAGCAGCCCGTTGCTCGGACGTGGATCGGTGGTCCCGCATGCCTGTCACCCGCTCGGCCCTCACGGACGCCTACGCGCGCCCTGTCCGAGGCCCTTCCGGGGCTGGGCGTCACCGAGCTGGACACGGCCGGCGAGGTCCCGCGCGGCGGCGGATGGGTCGCGGCCGGCGCGCTCGCCGCTGGCGGCGCGGAGCTGGAGGCGTTCCTCGCCTGGGACGACGCCCAGGTGGTCCGGGACTACGGGCAACGGGCCCGGCCGGACGTGGTCGCGAGCTTCGGACTGCACCGGTACGCGTGGCCGGCCTGCCTGCTAGTCACCGTGCCGTGGTTCCTGCACCGCAGGGTGCCCCGCTACCCCGCGACCCACGTCGCCTACGACCGCTCCGCCGCCGGGCTCCCCCTCGGCCGCATGGCCGTACGCCCCGCCGGTTTCGCCTGCCTGCCCGGCGATCCCGCCGCCGCGCTGCCCGGCGCCCGCGTGGTCGCCGACGAGGGAGGCGCTGCGGGCCGAGGTGTACCGCGGTCGCCGAGCACATGGAGCCGGTGCTGGCGGGGGTTCGGACCACGCATGCGACGGCGCGGCCGTGCCCTGTGGGGCATGGCGACCGACGAGGTCGTCGAGGGCCTGTGGTACGTCGCTCATCTGCTCGGCGAGCAGGAGCGGGCGCGGCACGAACTGGAGCTGCTGCTGCCGGGCGCGACCAAGCCGTACGTCGGCAAGGCGGCGTTCCGCGAGCTGACCGGACCGGACGGTGAGCCGCTGCACACCCGGGACCGGGCGAGCTGCTGCATGTTCTACACCCTGCGCCCCGAGGACACCTGCGCCACCTGCCCGCGCACCTGTGACGCGGACCGCGTCAACAAGCTGCTCGCCACGGCGGGTTGAGCCTCCCGGGCGTACTCACGCGCGGTCACTCCCATGATCGTCGGTTAAGATCACCGGCGTCGTTTCACAACTCCCTCACGCGTCGCGGGAACTTTCCGTGGAACCACTCGTACGGGTAGTCTTATTCGAACTCAACTCCCGCCCCTCATGCGGCAGTTCGAGCAGAACGCCGCCCTGGGCATCACCCTCGCACTCCCTTGGCTGCCTCTTGCCCCGAAACCCTCTGAGGGCCGCCGGGTTTGGGCCACCATGGCGGGCGTTACGCCCTATCCCAATGCAAGGGACCCCAGGATGAGATTGACCGACATATCGCTGAACCTGGCTGCTTCCGGGCGCCGTGCTGCTCCTGGGCATGCTGGCGGCGGTGGCGGTGCTCGCGCGCGGCAAGCGTTCCTCGAGGGAAGGACGCGGGCGCTGACGACTCGTGGGAGCGCATGGAGGAGCGCCGCAGGCGCGAGAGCCCTCTACGGCACCTTCTCCTATGTCCTGCTCTTCTGCTGCGCCGCGGTCGCCGCGGCCTGCTCCTTCCACGGTCTGGTCGGCTTCGGCGAGCAGAACCTCGGCCTGAGCGGCGGCTGGCAGTACCTGGTCCCGTTCGGCCTCGACGGGGCGGCGATGTTCTGCTCCGTCCTCGCGGTGCGCGAGGCCAGCCACGGTGACGCGGCGCTCGGCTCCCGCATACTCGTGTGGACGTTCGCGTTCGCGGCGGCGTGGTTCAACTGGGTGCACGCGCCCCGCGGCATCGGTCACGCGGGTGCCCCGCACTTCTTCGCGGGCATGTCCCTGTCGGCGGCGGTGCTGTTCGACCGGGCCCTGAAGCAGACCCGCCGGGCCGCCCTGCGCGAGCAGGGCCTGGTGCCGCGCCCGCTCCCGCAGATCCGCATGGTGCGCTGGCTGCGGGCGCCCCGGGAGACGTACCGCGCCTGGTCGCTGATGCTCCTGGAGGGCGTGCGCAGCGCTCGACGAGGCCGTCGAGGAGGTGCGCGACGACATGCGCAAGAAGGAAGAGACCAAGCAGCGCCGGCGCGAGCAGGAGGCGTCTGGAGCGGGCGCAGCTTGGAGGCGATCAGCCGGGGCCACGGCGGCCCCGGGGCTTCCCCCCGGTCGCGGCGGCCGGCAGGTCGAGGTCGAGGTGCAGCAGGTGGAGCGGGGCACCGAGCGCGCCGCCACCGCGGAGCCTGCCATATCCGCGCCGGAACCCCTGCCCGCGGCCCGGCGGCCCTCCCTGCAGCCGGTACGCCACGGAACTGACCAGGTCACGGTCGACCTCACTGCGGAGGACGACACCCAGGCACTGCCGCGCCTGGACTCCCTGGAGCGCAAGCTCAAGGATCTGGAGCAGCAGTTCGGCTAGCCGAGGTGTGAGGCGCCGGGGGCTCCCGGCGCCTCACGCGGCCTCGGCGTCCAGTTCGAACCAGACCGACTTCCCCACCTCGCAGGGGTGCACGCCCCAGTCGTCGGCGAGGGACTGCACCAGGACCGGGCCTCTGCCATTGGTGCTCTCCTCCGCCTCCGGGGCCGCGCGGCCGGGGCAGCCGGCCGACGAAGTCCCGTACCTCGACCCGCAGCGCGCGCGGTCCGACCGTGGCGGTCAGGACGGCGCCTTCGTCGGTGTGGACGAGCGCGTTGGTGACGAGCTCACTGGTGAGCAGCTCCGCGACATCCGATCTTCCGGGCCCGCCCCAGTGCCGCAGCAGCTCACGCAGGGCGCGCCGGGCCTCGGGCACCGCCCACGGGTCCGCCCGCCCCAGCCGCCGCCTGAGCTGTGGTGCCGTGTGTCCCTTCATGTCCCCCGTCCGCGTGCTGATGTCGCTTCCCTCCCGTTCGAACGTGTTCACGGGGAAGCCTTGCCGTTCGGGCCCCCGGCAATCGTGTGGATTCCCGGCGGCCATGCCGCCGGTCACGGTCGCGGCACGTTGCGCAGGTTCGAGCGGGCCATCTGGAGCATGCGTCCGACACCGCCGTCCAGCACGATCTTCGAGGCGGACAGGGCGAAGCCGGTGACCATCTCAGCGCTGATCTTCGGCGGGATGGACAGGGCGTTGGGGTCGGTGACGATGTCGACGAGGGCAGGGCCCTTGTGCTTGAACGCGGCCTTCAGCGCACCGGCCAGCTCCTTGGGCTTCTCCACCCGCACCCCGAAGGCACCGCAGGCCTTCGGCGACGGCGGCGAAGTCGGGGTTGACGTTGGCCACGCCGTGCGAGGGCAGGCCGGCGACCAGCATCTCCAACTCGACCATGCCGAGCGAGGAGTTGTTGAAGAGGACGACCTTCACCGGCAGGTCGTGCTGGACGAGGGTGAGGAAGTCGCCCATCAGCATGGTGAACCCGCCGTCACCGGACATGGAGACGACCTGCCGGCGCCGGTCGGTGAACTGGGCGCCGATCGCCATCGGCAGCGCGTTCGCCATCGAGCCGTGCGAGAAGGAACCGATGATGCGCCGGCGGCCGTTGGGTGAGATGTAGCGGGCGGCCCAGACAGTTGCACATACCGGTGTCGACGGTGAACACCGCGTCGTCGTCGGCCATCTCGTCGAGCACGGCGGCGACGTACTCGGGATGGATCGGGACGTGCTTGTCGACCTTGCGCGTGTACGCCTTGACGACGCCCTCCAGCGCGTCCGCGTGCTTCTTCAGCATCCGGTCGAGGAAGCGGCGGCTCTTCTTCTCCTTCACCCGCGGGATCAGGCAGCGCAGGGTCTCCTTCGCGTCGCCCCACACCGCGAGGTCCAGCTTGGAGCGGCGGCCCAGATGCTCGGGCCGGACGTCGATCTGGGCGATCTTCACGTCGTCGGGCAGGGAGGCGTTGTACGGGAAGTCCGTGCCGAGCAGGATCAGCAGGTCGCACTCGTGGGATCGGCCTCGTAGGCGGCGCCGTACCCGAGCAGGCCGCTCATCCCGACGTCGTACGGATTGTCGTACTGGATCCACTCCTTGCCGCGCAGGGCGTGCCCCACCGGGGACTTGATCTTCCCGGCGAACTCCATCACCTCCGCGTGCGCGCCCGCCGTGCCGGCGCCGCAGAACAGGGTGACCTTGTCGGCGTCGTCGATCATCCGCACCAGCCGGTCGATCTCCTCGTCGCCGGGGCGGACGGTCGGCCGGGAGGTGACGAGTGCCGTCTCGGCGGCCTTCTCCGGCGCGGGCTCGTCCGCGATGTCGCCGGGCAGGGAGACGACGCTGACGCCGCCCTGGCCGACGGCGTGCTGGATGGCGGTCTGGAGCAGCCGGGGCATCTGCTTCGGGCTGGAGATCAGCTCGCTGTAGTGGCTGCACTCGCGGAAGAGCTGGTCGGGGTGGGTCTCCTGGAAGAAGCCGAGGCCGATCTCGCTGGAGGGGATCTGCGAGGCGAGGGCGAGGACGGGCGCCATCGAGCGGTGGGCGTCGTAGAGGCCGTTGATGAGGTGGAGGTTCCCGGGGCCGCAGGAGCCGGCGCACGCGGTCAGCTTCCCGGTGATCTGGGCCTCCGCCCCGGCGGCGAAGGCGGCGGTCTCCTCGTGCCGGACGTGCACCCACTCGATGCCGGAGTGGCGGCGCACGGCGTCCACGACCGGGTTGAGGCTGTCGCCGACGACTCCGTAGAGGCGTTTGACTCCGGCGCGGGTGAGGATGTCGACGAACTGTTCCGCGACGTTCTGTTTGGCCATGGCTCCAGCTATGGCACAGCGAGCGGCGTCACGCCTCCCAAACGGCGGCCGCCGTACGGTCATCGGCGTAACCCTTGACCCGGACCCGGCTGTCGGTGAGGAACTCGGCGAGACCGGGCGGGGTGCGGCCGGCCCATCGCCGCGCGAGGAGTTCACCCAGCTCGGGCTCGTTCAGCAGGGTTCGGCGAGGCCCGCGGTGCACATCAGCAGCACATCACCCGGGCGGGCTATGGAGGCCCGGAAACGGAAGGGCTCGCGGGACGGCTCGGCGGGCGGTCCGTCGTACGGTCCGGGTGCTGCGGTGGTGCCCATGTCCATGGTGAGCCGGTCGCCCTCGGAGGTCCGGTCCGGCGTCCCGCCCGGCTTCGCCCGGGGGTCGAGCCGAACCCGACGACGGGCTCGCCGGCCACTTCGCCGACCCCCGGCTCCATGTCCTGCCAGGCGCCGTCCCGCAGCCGGAGCAGTCCGCCCGCGCCAGCGCCGAAGAAGACCCGCGTACGGCACTCGGGGTCGGCGGGCAGCAGCAGAACAGCGCAGGGTGGCCGCATACTCGTCCGGGGCCAGACCCTGCTCGGCGGCGCCGGCCCGGAGCCTGCCGAGGCTGCGGTCGGTGAGGCGGTGCAGCCCGGACTTCAGCTCGCCGCGCCGGGCGGCCCGCAGGTCCTCGGCCAGCCGGGCGTGACTGCGTCCCACGGCCCGGCCGATCCACTGGCACACCTCGGCGGCGGCACGGTGCGCCCCGGCGGTCGCACGGGCGCCGGTCGCCATCGCCACCAGGACCAGCGCCTGCTCCCCGCGCCGAAGCGCGCCACGAGCAGCGCGTCGCGACGCGGGTCGCCCCGGTACCGCGCGGAGTCCCCCCGCACGGATACGGCCCGCAGCGTGCAGGTCCCGTACCGGGCGCCCTCCAGCACCGTGTCCGCCACCAACCCGTCGAGCCCGTCGGGGTCCGCCGACGGCAGCGCGGTGGGCTCGGCGTCATAGGTGGGCGGCCCGGAGCCGACGAAGTCACGTGCGGCCGACGGCCTCGCGCCGGCGCCGTCCCGGGACGGCCCGGGCGAGGGACTCCCGAGGTTGCGAGGGGAGGAACGGGGGCGGAAGCGGGGGCAGGCCCGGAGCGGTCCGAGGCGGGGGCGGGGGTGTGCCGGGGACCGACCGGGCGGCCGGGAGGGTCGGGTCCGGGGGTTCCGTGAGGTCGGCGGGGCCGGTCCCCGAGGTGGTACGCCCGTGCGGTCCTGGTCGGCGGGCGGGCTGGGGCGGGGCGGGTTGCGGGGGGTCGGGCTGCGCCGGGGCGGAGGACGGCGCGGGGCCGGGCTGCGGCGCGCGCAGACGGCGGCAGGCCGGGCTCCGCGGGACGGACGGCGGGAGACCGGTCACCGGCGGGGCGGGCGGCACGGAATCGGTCACCGGCGGGGCAGACGGCACGGGGCCGGACTCAGCGGGCCGGGCACCGGCAGAGACGGGCGGAGGGGCCGCCGGGCTGCGGCGGGGCGGACGGCGCGGGGCCGGACTCCAGCGGGCCGGGCACCGGCAGGACGGACGGCGAGGCTCCGGGCTGCGGCGGCGCGGACGGCGCGGTGCGGGGAGCGGGGATGTTCGGTGGCTCGGCGGCTGCCCACCAGAGGGGCCGGTCCGCGGCGGGAGAGGGATTCCGCTCGGCGGAAGGGGTGCGGCGCCCCGGGCGGGGTCCGGCCTCCCCCGGACCAGGGACGGCCTGCCGGGGGGCGGGTGCGGGTCATCCGCCGCCCGGACGGGATCTGCCGCGGGCGAGGGCGAGGCTCCCGCCGCCCGCACGGGATCGACCGCAGGCGAGGGCGAGGCTCCCGCCGCCCGCACGGGATCGACCGCAGGCGAGGGGCGAGGCTCCCGCCGCCTGGGCGGGGTCCGTCGCGGGCGAGGGCGGTTTCGTGGTGACCCTGGTGTCGTGGTCCGGGCGGCGGCCCACCGTTCCCGCCGCGGAGGCGAAGCGGTCGTCCAGGGAATCGGGCGCGGCCGTGGGGCCGGTGTCGCCGGTGGAGTCGTCGTACAGCTGCCCCCACCAGTCGTCGTCACGACCGGTGGGTGTTCCCCCCTGCTGACTCATGCTCCTGATTGTCCACCGACGGAGCCGTATGAAAACGGGGCATCCGGAAATTCCGGCCGACCGGCACCGCGCCGGACGGCGTGTCGGGGGACGTGTCGAACGCGTGTTGCGAGGTGGAGTGGCCGAGCGGTCCCACCCCCACGGGGAGAACCGCTCGGCGACGCCACCTTGGCAGAGTGACCGGCGGTACGGCGATGATGTCCGGAGGCGGGTTTGCGCCGTGGCCGTTTCCCGCCACGGAGGCTCCGCACGTTGTGGTGGTGAGGTTTGTTCTCGGGGAGGGGCAACGCCTGATGCTGGGAGTGCTGGGGCTGGAGAACACGCACGAGTCGGCGTACCGGGCACTGGTGTCCTTGGGCGCGGCAGACGTGCCGACCTGGCCCGGCGGCTGGCGCTCGGCGAGCGGGACACGGAGCACGCGCTGCGCCGGCTGGAACAGAACGGGCTCGCGGCCCAGTCGTCGGCCCGGCCCGGCCGCTGGGTCGCCGCGCCGCCGGGGGGTGGCGCTGGGCGCGCTGCTCACCCAGCAGCGGCACGAGCTGGAGAAGGCGGAGCTGGCGGCGGCGCTGCTGGCCGAGGAGTACCGGGCGGCGGCGGCCGAGCCCCGCCGTGCACGATCTGGTGGAGGTGGTGACCGGCGCCTCGGCGGTCGCCCAGCGCTTCCTCCAGCTCCAGCTGGGGGCGAGCGACGAGGTGTGCGCGCTGGTCACCGGCAACCCCGTCGCCGTCACCGGCATGGAGAACGACGCGGAGGAGCAGGCAGCCGGACGCGGGGTCGGGTACCGGGTGGTGGTCGAGCGGTCGGTACTGGACCTGCCCACCGGCATCACCGAACTGACCGCCGCGCTGGGCCGCGACGAGCAGGTGAGGGTGGTGGACCGGGTGCCGACCAAGCTGGTGATCGCCGACCGCGCCCTGGCCCTGGTGCCGCTCACGGCGCGTTCCTCGGAGCCGGCCGCGCTGGTCGTACACGCCAGCGGCCTGCTGGAACTGCTGTCGGGCCTGTTCGAGTCGGTCTGGCGGGACGCGCTGCCGCTGCGGCTCGGCGCCGCCGGCGTGAGCGAGCACGGCCCGGACGGGCCCGACGCCACCGACCTGGAGATCCTCTCCCTGCTGCTGGCCGGCCTGACCGACGCGAGCGTCGCCAAACAGCTCGACCTGGGTCTGCGGACCGTACAGCGGCGGGTGAAGCGCCTGATGGAGCTGACGGGGGTCACGACCCGGCTCCAGCTGGGCTGGCACGCGTACGAGCGGGACTGGGTGGCCCGGAAACGCTGAACCGGCGCCCGGCCCGAGGCTCCCGGCCCCAGGCCGCCCCGCCCCGCTCGGCCGGACATCTGCGGACCGCGCCCGACTCCTGCACCCTGGACAGATGGGAGCGTGGAACCTCCTGCTGTCCGGCCTGGTCATCCTGCTCGGGCTGTGCGGAGTACTGCTCCCCGGCATGCCCGGGTCGTGGCTGGTGTGGGCCGGGGTGCTGTGGTGGGCGCTGAAGGATCCGCAGCCCCTCTCGTGGGCCGTGCTCGTCGGCGCCACGGTCGTCCTTCTCCTGTCCCAGGCGGTGCGCTGGGCACTGCCGCCCCGGCGGCTGCGCGGGGACGACGCCACCCCGCCGCGTCACGGCGTACGCGGGCGCGGGCGCGTTCCTCGGCTTCATCCTGGTCCCGGTGCTCGGCGCGATACCCGGCTTCATGGGCGGCATCTACCTCGCCGAACGGCTGCGGCTCGGCCGGCACGGCGAGGCGATGGCGGCGCTGCGCACGGCGATGCGCTCGGGCGGTTCCAGTGTGCTGACGGAACTGTTCGCCTGCCTGCTGATCACCGGGGCGTGGCTGGGCGCGGTACTGGCGGGCTAGGGCCTATCTAGGCAGGCGGGAATTGTCAGACAGGCCCTAGCGGGCCGGCGCAGTGCCCTCCAGGGTGAGCAGCGCCGTCTTGCGTTCCAGGCCGCCCGCGTAGCCCGTCGGGGAGCCGTCGGAGCCGATCACCCGGTGGCAGGGGCGCAGGATCAGCAGCGGGTTGCCGCCGATCGCGCCGCCGACGGCGCGTACCGCGGGCCGGAGGCCCCGATGCGCGCGGCGATCTCGCCGTACGTGGTGGTCGCCCGTAGGGCACGTCGTCCAGGGCGGCCCACACGCGCTCCCGGAAGGCGGTGCCCTCGGCGCGCAGCGGCAGCCGGAACTCCTTCAGCTCCCCGGCGAAGTAGGCGGCGAGCTGCTCCTCGGCCGCGCGGAACGGCCCGGCGTCGTGCCGCCAGCCCTCCTGGACGCTCCGGCCGCCCTTCTGTCCGGGCACGGACAGAGAGGTGAGCGTCCCGCCCTGGTCGGCGGTGAGGAGCAGTGTGCCGACGGGGCTGTCGGTCTCGGTCCAGTACGTCGTGGTCATGGTGGGTGAGGTCATGCTGGTGGTCGTCATCGGTGTTCCCCATTCTCCCGCTGCGCGCAGGTGGTTCAGGGCGTACGAGCGCCAGGGCGCCGAAGTGTCGGGGACCGCGTGGTCCGGCGGTGCGACGTCCGGGTCGCCGAGGGCGCGGGTGCGGACCACGGCGGCGCCGGTACGGGCGTCCACGCCGGGCACGGCGAGCAGCGCGTGCTCGGCGTCGTCCCGGTCGGCGCCCGGGTCCAGGCGTACGGCGCCGTCGGCGAGGCGCGGCGGCGAGCGCGCCCGCGGTGCCGTCGGTTCGGCCCCGGCGAGGACGGCCGGTTCGGGGAAGAGGTGGGTGAGGGTGCCGCAGGGCGCGTCCAGCGTCTTGGCCGTACCGCTGGACCAGCCGCTCGGCCTCCTCCCGCCCGACCAGGGCCCGTACGGCGAGTTCGTCGGGGTCGGCGGCGCGCCCGGTGAGCGGAGCCCCGGGCGCGGGCGGCGACCAGCGGGGCGAGGCGGGGGTCGGCGCCGAGCCGTTCGTCCACGGCGTACGGGTCGGCGTCGAGGTCGAACAGCCGCCGCAGCCGCTGTACGGACGTGGTCGGGTCGCGCAGGTCGGTCAGGTGGAGGCGGGCGTCGAGCCAGCCGCCGCCCGTCCCGGCAGGCCCGGCCGTTCGTCGACGGCGACGATCCCGGTGCCGTACGGCAGGCGCAGGGTGCGCCGGTAGAGGCGGCAGCCCGGCACCCGCTGACCTCCTCGACTCCCGCGACGGCCTCCGCTGGAGCAGGTCGAACAAGGGCCGGCCTGGTAGGGCGCGGTGGGCGAGACCGCAGGGGGATGCCGGCGGAGGGGTGGCGGCGCGCAGGAGGCCCGGTCGCGTGCCGGGGCGGCGGCGCGCAGCCCGCTCGGGGTGGCCGCGTACAGCGACCGGATCGTGTCGTTGAACTGGCGCACGCTGGCGAACCCCGACGCGAAGGCGATCTCCGTGACAGGCAGGCCGGTGGTCTGCAGCAGGACGCGCGCGGTGTGCGCCCGCTGGGCGCAGACCAGGGCCACCGGTCCGGCGCCCAGCTCGGCGGTGAGCTGCCGCTGCACCTGGCGGGCGCTGTAGCCGAGCCGGCCGGCGAGTCCGGCGACGCCCTCGCGGTCGACGACGCCGTCGCCGATGAGCCGCATGGCCCGGCCGACGACATCGGCGCGGACGTTCCAGTCCGCCGGGCCCGGCACGGCGTCGGGTCGGCACCGCCAGCAGGCCAGATCCCGAGCCCTGCGCGGCGGCGGCCGTCGCGAAGGGCGCACGTTGCGCCGCTTCGGCGTGACCGCCGGGCAACTGGGCCGGCAGTAGATGCCGGTCGTCTCGACGGCGAAGAAGCGGCGCCGTCGAACCGGGCGTCCCGGCTGCGTACGGCCTCGTACCTGCTGTCCTCGTGCGTCGGGTGCTCTGCGCTCTTCGTCCCGTTCCCCATCCACGCCCTCCAGTCTCCGCCAGACCGGAGGACCGGGCTGGCGGAAATCAAACATGGCGTTGGCGGGGCGGTGGCGGGAGCCGTGGCGGCTACCGCACGCGGCCCCGCCAAGCCTCCATCGCCGCCTTGCCGATGGCGCCCCGGCGCTTCCACTCCTTGCGGATCTCGGCGCGCACCCGGGCGTCGGTCTTCGCGACGATGCGCTGGTTCTCCCGCATGAGCTTGCGGTAGCTCTCCAGCCGTCGCTCGGGCAGCTCGCCGGTGTCGATGGCGGCGGGACGCGCCTAGCCAGCTCGCTCTCGTGGGCGCAGTCGTGGAACCGGCAGTCGCGGCCCAGTTCCTCGATCTCGGCGAACACCTGGCCGACCCCGCTGCTCGCGTCCCAGAGCCCGACGCCGCGCGGCCGGGGTGTCGATCAGCACTCCCCGCCGGGCATGACGAGGAGGTTGCGGGTGGTGGTGGTGTGCCGTCCCTTGCCGTCGACGTCCCGGATGGCCTGGACGTCCATCACGTCCTCGCCGAGCAGCGCGTTGGCGAGGGGTGGACTTGCCCGCGCCGGACTGTCCGAGCAGCACCGCCGATGCCGCCGGCGACGACGGCGGCGAGGACGTCGAGCCCTTCCCCTGCTCGGCACTGACGGACAGCACCGGCACGCCGGGGGCGGTGGTCTCCACGTCCTGGACGAGGTGGCCCAGGAGTCCACGGTCGGGAACGAGGTCGGCCTTGGTGAGGCACCACCAGGGCTGCGCCCCGGACTCCCCAAGGCGAGCGCGAGGAACCGCTCGATCCGGGCGAGGTCGAGCTCGGCCGCGAGCGACACGGCGACGATCGCGTGGTCGACGTTGGCCGCGAGGATCTGCCCCCTCGGACCGCTTGGAGGAGGTGGAGCGCACGAAGGCCGTACGGCGCGGCAGATACGTCCGTACGTAGCGCGGGTTCCCGTCCGGTTCGACGGCGACCCAGTCGCCAATTGCTGAACGACACGCAGGGGGTCGTGCGGGGTGACGAAGGCGGTGTCGGCCCGCAGGACTCCGTGGGCGGTGACGACGTCCGCACTATCGCGGATCGACCCGGATCACGCGGCCGGGCAGCAGCACCCATCGGCGGCGTACAGGGGCGAGCACGTCGGCCCAGTCCTCGTCCCAGCCGTGGGGAGTCAGCGCCGGAGTGGGCGGTGAAGGGGATAAAGACGTCGAGGACGTGGAAGACAAGGGGTGACCCTTCGGGGGCGGCCCCGGCGGAAGGACTCAGGAGGGCGAGGGTCGGCCGGTGGCCACGGAGGTGGACTCAGTGGACTCCTGGATGCGGGCGGCACCCGTCCGCAACGACAGCCATCGGTCGACCACCTCCTCACTCCTGCGTTCTTCACCCGCGGCGATCACCGCGTGACGTGCCACCACAGTAGCCCGTCGGCCGCGGTGCCTCAGCGCCTTTCCGGGCCCGGGGCGTCAGGCCCGTTCGCACGTCCGCCGTTCAGTGTGAAGTCGTCCGGCGGGGAGTTCTTACCGCGCCAGGGGCGAGAGCCGAAGGTGATGCGGCCGCCGCGGGGGACCGAGCTGTTGTAGGCGGTGGCGGTGGCGGTGACCCGGGGAGCCACTCCGGGAGTAGTCCGCGTCCCACATCTGGCCGATCCGCTGGCCGTCGGGGAAGGTCAGGCGACGTACCAGGAGTCAGCGCAGGCGCTGCGGGTGGTGACGGTGACGGTGGCCTGAAGCCGTCGGGCCACTGGTTGACGAGGTCGTAGCGGACGCGGCGGGTGGCAGGGGGCGGCCGATGCCTGTGGGTCCGGGGCGGAGTGCCGGTCGCGGCCCGACGAGGCCTCGGTGCTGGCGGTGGGCGTGGCGGTGCCCTGGGGTTCCGGGTCGGGTGGGCCGGGATCCTTCCGCTCCGGGGTCCTGCCGGCTGCGGGGACAGTGCTGCCGGCGGGCGGCCGTGACGCGTCCGGCGACGGCTGTGCGTCCGCCGTCGGCTGTGCGCGGTCCGGGGCGGCGGGCGGACGGCGGTCCACGGTGTCGGTGGGCACCGCGGTGTCCTCGGTGGTGTCGCCGAAGGGCATCAGGGGAGACGGTGAGCGCCAGCAGGGAGACCAGGACGGCGGTGGCGAGGAGGCTGCGCGGACGACGCGGGCCTTGTGGCCGCCGTCCCGCGGCTCGTCGGCGCGGTCGTCGTCGGCCAGTCAGGGGCGCCCGGCGCCGAGGCGTACTTCGGCGGCGCGGCGGAGGCGTTCAGGTAGGCGAGGCCGCCCCAGCCGATGACGCCGGCGGCGAGAGACGCGGACAGAGCCGCCACCGTGCGGGCGCAGACAGGCGGCGGCCTCGGCGCAGTCGGGGCAGGTGGCGAGGTGGCGGGAGAGGTCTTCGGGGGTGTCGGCGGCGGGCGACCTGGTCACCGCGTCCGCATGGCCGGGCGTAGCCGCGGCACCGCGCGTCCGGCGGCGCATCGAGGTGGCCCCGGCGGCAACGGTCCCGGAAGAATTCGCGCACCTGGGCGAGTTCGTCGGACGCGGTGGCCGGGTCGAGGCCGAGCCGGCGGGCCGAGCAGCGGCAGGGCCTCCCCGTCGGCCAGCCACAGCAGTTCCGCGTCAGGTGTCTGCATGTCCTTGAGTCCGCGCAGCGCGGGCGGGCGGCGCGGCGGCAGTCCGGCGTAACAGGCGGCCCGGTCGGAGCCCAGCCAGAGCCGCAGTTCGGAGTCGAGTTCGTGGCCCCCCGTCGTCCTCCCCGGGCGGCCGCGGTGGTGCGTACGGCGGTCAGGAGCAACGGGATGCGGGGCAGCCGGGACGGACGGCGGGCGGTGCTGCGCGCCTCGGCCGCGTCGAGGGCGCAGACCTCGCGCATGCCGTGGGCGAACGCCTCGGTGGCGAGCCGGACGGCGGCCTCGAGCCGGCGGTGCACAGGTCGGCGTAGGAGAGCACCGTGTCCCAGCACTCATCGAGCAGCGCGGCCTCGGCGGCGTCCTGGGGCTCGGCAGGTCGGGCATCGGGCTCCGCCATCCACCGTCCACGGGCGAGGCCAACTCACCGCACCGGCGTTGGAGTTGGGGCGGGGCCACACGGCTGGCGCAGAGCTTCCACGTCTCCGGCACAACTGACAAGCGCCGTGTTCACAAGCGGCGCCCGAAGTGCGCGAGGCCCCGGCCCGGAGCCGCCCCGCACCCGCAGGAGTCGTACGGAAGCCGGGCCGGGACGTCTCAACTCGCGGCTCACACCTCGACGGGTTCGTCCTCCGGCAGGCTGTCCATGAAGGAGCTGACCGAGAAGACCGCGCGGCCGGCGCCGGGCGGGCCGTAGCCGGGGGGCGAGGACAGGCCGAACTCGTCCATCGTGGCGCGGTAGGCCTCCAGCAGCCGGATGTGGTACTCCAGCGGCGCGCCCTGCGGGTTGGCCTTGCCGAGCGGGGTGGTGGGCTCGGGGCACCAGGTGGTGAAGCGGGGCGTGATGCCGTGCGACATGAAGAAGCGCAGGCCCTCGGTGGTGGAGGCGATGACCTCGTCGACCGTCTTGAAGCCGAAGGGCTCGGCCATCTCGACGCCCGCGACGAAGTTCGGGATGACGTTGCGCGCGCCGAAGACGTCGGTGGAGTCCAGGATGCGCTTGTGCCACTCGTCGCGGCCGACGTACCGCTCCTTGCCGGGGCAGTACATCTTGAACAGGTACTCGTCCCACACCTCGTAGTTGGGGTGGTAGATCTGGACGCCGTAGTCCTTGAAGCGCTGGACGTCGTCCTTGGGCGGGGCCTGGGCGACGACCTTGCCGATCCATCGGCCGGGGAAGTGCTCCTCGATGGCCTTGGCGTAGCGCCCGTAGAAGTCCGCCTCGTCCAGGCCCTGGACCTTCGACGTGATGGCGCCGCCGGTGAGGGTGTAGGCGGTGGACGTCCTGGCCGTGTCGTAGGTGTTGATGATGTCCAGTGCTTCGAGGACCTCGTCGACGTCCTTCACACCCGTGTACGGGCGGCCCGCCACCTTGTGCTGGCGCCAGTTGTGGTTGATGTCGCAGTACTGGCACTCCTCCTTGGCACCGAAGTACTGGCAGACCCGGAAGGCGGTCAGGTAGATCAGGTAGCCCCACTGGATGGTCGGGGCCACCTCCATGACCGACTTCCCGTTGGCGAGCTTGTGGCGGTAGTACTCCGGCATGGGCGGCACGCCGACGTCGGAGATCCGCTTGCCGTCCAGGTAGAGACCGAGCTGTCCGTGCTCGTCGCGGCGACCCGGTAGGGGAGGCCGGGTTCACGCGGACCGAGACGACGGTGCGGCGCAGGTCGTAGGGGCCGCCAGTGAGGATGATCTCCTCGGGCGGGCGGCGCAGCGCGGCCTCGCCCAGCTCCGGCAGGGGTGCCGTGGTCGAAGGAGAAGATGAAGTACGACTTCGGCTTGACCTCGCCGTCCTCGTTGTCACTGAGTGCGGAGGGTCGAAGGCCACCCCGCCGCGGAGCAGGTCCTCCTTGAAGACGGCTTCCCGCGGCACATGCGGAAAGCGCTCCATAAGATCCTCGACCAGCGCGGTGCGGCTGCCCATCCGTGTCTCCTCCCGGCTCAGGCGTTCGACTTCTCACGGTATGCCCCCGCCGGTGCGGCTTCCCGCCCGGGGCCCCTTCCAGGCGCGCCGGGTAGGTTTCCGCGGTATGACCGACATCACCGTGACCAATTGGGCCAGCAACATCACCTACACGGCCAGGGGCTGCTGCGGCCCGCACTCACTGGACGCGCTGCGGGCCTGGTGGCGGACAGCGCGCGGGTGCGGGTGCTGGGCAGCGGGCACTCCTTCAACGAGATCGCCGAGCCGGGCCCCGAGGGCGTACTGCTGTCGCTGGCCGCGCTCCCGGCCGAGGTGGACGTCGACACGGCGGCCCGTACGGTGCGGGTGGGCGGCGGCGTCCGGTACGCGGAGCTGGCCCGGCTGGTGCACGGGCGGGGGCTGGCGCTGCCGAACATGGCGTCGCTGCCGCACATCTCGGTCGCCGGGTCGGTGGCGACCGGGACGCACGGTTCCGGGGGTGGGCAACGGCTCGCTGGCGTCGGTGGTGCGCGAGGTGGAGCTGGTCACCGCGGACGGCTCCACGGTGACCGTCGCCCGGGGCGACGAGCGGTTCGGCGGGGCGGTGACCTCGCTCGGCGCGCTGGGTGTCGTGACCGCGCTCACCCTCGACCTGGAACCGGCCTACGAGGTCGAGCAGCACGTCTTCACCGAGCTGCCGCTCGCCGGACTGGACGCGGCGACGTTCGACACGGTGATGGCGGCGGCGTACAGCGTGAGCCTCTTCACCGACTGGCGGGCCCCCGGCTTCCGGCAGGTGTGGCTGAAACGGCGCACCGACCAGCCGCTGCCCGACTTCCCCTACGCCGCCCCGGCCGCCGAGAAGATGCACCCGGTGCCTGGCATGCCCGCCGTGAACTGCACCGAGCAGTTCGGGGTGCCTGGGCCCTGGCACGAGCGGCTGCCGCACTTCCGTGCCGAGTTCACGCCCAGTAGCGGCGCCGAGCTCCAGTCGGAGTACCTGATGCCGCGCGAGCACGCCCTGGACGCCCTGCGCGCGATGGACGCGATACGGGAGACCGTCGCGCCGGTGCTGCAGACCTGCGAGGTGCGCACGGTCGCCGCCGACGGACAGTGGCTGAGCCCGGCGTACGGGCGGGACACCGTGGCCGCGCACTTCACCTGGGTCCAGGACACGGCGGCGGTGCTGCCGGTGGTGCGGCGGCTGGAGGAGGCGCTGGCCCCGTTCGCGGCCCCGGCCGCACTGGGGAAGGTGTTCACGACGCCGGCGGGCGAACTGCGCGCGCTCTACCGCGGCTGGCCGACTTCCGGGCGCTGACCGAGACGCTGGATCCGGCGGGGAAGTTCACCAACGCGTTCGTGCGCGGGGTGCTGGCGGGCTGAGGATCAAGCGCGGCCCGCCCGGCGGATCGGGGTAAACAGCGCGACGGCCGCGATGAGTACGCAGCACGCGCCGGCCGCCAGGGCGACCGGCGTGGTGCCGCGCCGCTCCGCCGCCCAGGTGAGCACGGCCGCGCCGATGGGTGCCACCGAGTACTGAAGGGTCCAGAAGGCGGAGGTGACCCGGCCGAGCAGGTGCTCCGGGGTCACCTCCTGGCGCAGGGACATCGAGCAGGTGCCCGCCATGCCGACGCAGGCGAGGAAGACGGCGCTCAGCACGGCGACGGCGGGCACCTCGCTCACCCAGCCGAGACCGGCGAAGGCCAGCCCGCACACCGCGACCGCTCCGGTCCAGGTCCGGCCGAAGCCGAGCACGCGGCGCGCGCGTGCCACCAGCAGCGCCCCGGTGATGGTGCCCAGCGCGCCGACCGCCATGACGGTGCCGACCGTGCCGTCGTCGCGGCCAAGGTCATGCCTGAGGTGGTAGATGACCAGGTCGTTCAGGCCGAGGGTGAGGAAACTGAACCCGCAGAGCAGCACGGTGAGCGAGCGCAGCACCGGATGCCCGTACAGGAAGGCGACTCCGGTGCGCAGGTCCTGCCACAGGCCGGGCCGCTTTCCGGTGGCCGGGGCGTCGTCGGCGGGGCGGGAACGGAAGCGGACGAAGACGACGCAGGCGGCCGAGACGCCGAAGCTGGCCGCGTCCACGCCGATGGCGGTCGCCGGTCCCGACCGGCCGGCGACCACTCCCGCGCACAGCGGTCCCAGCACGCCGGCCGCGGCGGCGGTGGCGTTGAGGCGTCCGTTGGCCTCGGTGAGTCTGTTCGGTGCCGACCAGGCTGCGCACGACGGTGACGTAGCCGACGGCGAACAGCATGCCGACGGCCTCGCACAGCGGCAGCACGACGTAGAGCAGCCAGATCTGCGGGCCGAACAGCCAGACGATGGGCACCAGCCCGTAGACGGCCATCCGCACGAGGTCGCAGCCGATGAGCGGCCTGCGGCGGTCCACACGGTCGACCACGGCCCCGGCGAACCGCCGCAGGCTGCTCATCGGCGCGACCTCGTGCGGATGGCCGTCTACGGGCTGGTGCCCATCGTCTGGCTGTTCGGCCCGCAGATCCTGGCTGCTCGTCGTGCTGCCCCGCTGTGCGGGCCGTCGGCATT
>JAKFGP010000018.1 GCA_021502835.1 Streptomyces thinghirensis | reverse complement strand
GCAGGGCGGTGAGGTTGCCGGGCGGGAAGTGTTGGACAGGGCCGCGTCGACCCTGTCCTGCTGGTGATGCTCGCCGTAAATATGCGCCGCCGCAGTGCCTGCGGTGACATGTCGACCAGTTCGACGGTCCGCGCGCTTGACCATCCTCGTCCGGCACGGTCTCCTGCCGTCTTCACCCTTCGGTGATCGACTCGACGATGTCGCCGAGTGACTCCAGGTGCTGGATGTTGACGGTCGACACGACGCCGATCCCGGCGGCCAGCAGCCTCGACGTCCCGCCACCGCTTGGCGCCAGGGCACCGGGGACGTTGGTGTGGCCGCTCGTCCACCAGGGCCAACTTGGGGCCCGGGCGAGCACGCGTCCAGGTCCAGCTCCGTGAAGAGCGCGCCGGCGGTGTCCAACTCCCGGCGCGGCACCCGTTCAGGCCGTGCAGCAGCGTCTGCGGCGCCCTGCCGTGGTGCTCCACGAAGGCCACGACGCAGTCGGTGCCCCGCTCCGTACGGTGGTGCGCCTCGGACAGCATCGCGTACCACCTCGCCGGACGCCCGGCGCCGCGCCGAGGTAGATCCGGAAGCTTGCCGCGTCCCATGGCTCATTGTCTTCCGGTCAACGCTGATTGCGCAGCGTCGACCTTACGGCGAGCAATCCCGACAAATCGGGGGCGGGGGACGGGATGATGCTCTTTGACGGAACCGACGTCCGCGGCCGTCAGGGCCCGGCCACCTCCCCGTCCCGCAGCTCCGGCACCCGGTCGGTGAGGTCCGGCAGGGCGGCGTCGGGTGGCGACCAGGGCGGTGACCTGTTACCGCGTACGACCGCTCAGGCAGCAACCCATCACGGCGTGGCCGGTTCTGCGTCCGACTGACCGGTGGGCTCAAGCGGCCACGAGCAGGGCGGGCTGTTGGCGAGGGCGCGGGCGACCCTTCTCCCCAGCGCCTGAACGGCCTGAAGGCACCCCAGCTAGTGCTGGTCGCCGGCCAGCTGGCGGCGGTCGGCGAGGCCGACCAGGAGGAGCAGCAGCTCGACGCGCCTCGCGCCGCGCGGTGCGGTCCGGCGCAAGTCGGCATCCGTACGCCCACGTTCTCGGCGGCCGGTCGGGAGGACCTCGAAGCCGACGGAAGACGAAGCCGACGCGGTCCCGGCGCAGGGCGACAGTCCGTCCTCGTCCAAGTCGACAGGACAGGCCGTCGGACTCGCCTGTCCAAGGTTTGCACGGCCGAGCATCGCCGACGATGTCGAGTGCAACGCGCGTCTTCCCGGGCTCGCGGACTGGCTCCTTGAGGGTGACTGTGCCGTCACGCGGCACTCCTTGAAGGAGACGCCGCGGGCGTGTACGGCGGCGGCGCCGTGAAGCCGTTTGCCGACTTCCGCGCGCCCGCGACGCGCACCCCATGGTTCGGTGACCACCTGGCTCATACCCTCCCCGCCGGAACCCGGGCGCCGGTATCGCGAGCGGACCCTGTGCCGTTCAACGGTCCTCGGATCAGCCGGCGCGTGGGGGCTTCCCCGGCCCGTTCGGGTGGCCCTCCCGACGCCGTTCTGGCGCCACGGCGGGCAGCGCTGGGGACGATGGAAGCGGCCGCGGCCCAGCGGGCGCGCCTTCACGCGCGCTGCGGACGCCACGCGCGTACGGAAACCCGTACGAGACGCCCTTTACCCACCGGACCTCGGTGATCTCCGGTCCGCGCTGGAGCTGGCCCCATACCGCCGGCTAGAAGCGGGAGCCCCCTCCTCCTGCTGGACGCCTCGGGGACCATCTGCGCGTCGTTAGGCAGCTTTGAGGACGATCGGGTCGCGGGGGCCATCGGGCCGTCGCGTCGACCACGACCGTGTCCCGGAAGATCTGCTCCAGCAGACCGGCGGGCTCAGTGGCTGCACCGCGCCCCGCCCGAGATCACTCCGCGCAGGAACCAGCGGGGTCGTCCACACCGACGAACCGTACGACCTGGAAGCTGCCCGTGCCGCCGGCAAGCTGCACCGGGACCTAAGCAATGCAGCCCCCAGCCCAGCGGGCCCTCGACTTCGTCGATGATGCCGCCCCAGGTATGCCGGAGCGACCTCTCACGCACCTCGCCCCAGATGTTCTCGCTTGGGCGCCGGCGAAACCTGGTAGCTGGATGGCGCTGTCGCGCAGCACGACGGTCGCGGCGACGATCGCGTCGCCCGCGACCCTCCACGCGCAGCTCCATGCTCCCGACCTGGCACGAACAGGCCGCCCCAGGTCCACCTCGGCCCGGCCGGGTCGCGGACCTCGGTGCTGTCCCAGGGGCCCGTCGGGCCGCGCCTGGGCTCGAGCCGCACGCGCTCGGGCTCTTCGTCCGCCTCGGTGTCCACGCTGTCGACCACCTGCCGCCGCGGCCGCGTCCTCGCGGCATCCCTTCTTGCGACGTCCGAACACGTCACTGTCCTTCCCGGTCGCATACGACCGAAGCGTATCGATCCCCACCCGTCGGGCCGCCCCGGCGACCTGACTGTTGTGCCGCTTGCACGGGTCCAACCCGGCGTGGCCGCCGGTGGACCGCCGAAGCCCCTCCGGTCTGGGTACTTCCGAGTCGCGGGAAGCCTGGGCGACCTGACGGAGCGGACCCTCGACCCGCTGGACGACCAGTTGGGCAATCCGGGTCGAAGCGCCGAACCGCACGGTCTCTGCGCGGGTCGAGACCACCACGATCACCTTGGATCTCCACGGTACCCGGCATCAATCGTCCTCGGGGCATTCACGAGTGGCGACACCGCAGCGGGCGGCCAGCCCGGAACGTGGTGCACGAAGGCCGCGTACCTCCTCCGGGAGCGCCACAGACACGCCCGTGGGGCAGTACGGCGCGCGTTCGCCGGGCTTCGCCCGCAGTGTCGACGGTGGTGCGCAGGTCGGCGCCCGCGTCGCCGGGCTGCGCGTGCGTACGTCGGGAGCGGTACGTCGGGGTCGACGCGGCGGATCAGGACGTCGAGTTCCGGCCTGGGCTCGCGCCGCCCGGGGTTCGGGAGGGTCACGGGTTCACCCTCGAAGGCGCGTGCGGCGGATCTGGTCCGGGTCGTCCATGGCGGCGCGGATCTCCTCCTCGCGGCCGTGGTCGACGAAGCGATCGATCTTGACCTCGATGAACAGCGTGTCGGCGCGGGACGGCCACGGGCCTGTCGGGGCCGCCGATCCGTCCGGTGGCGGTGGAGTATCTTTCCGGCCGGCCACGGCGGTCACCTCGGCCCAGGTGCAGCATCGTCGACGGCACGGGCCGCGGAAGTCCGTCTCCAGCCGTCCGGTCGCGATCAGCGTGCGGCGCGGGTGCCAGTTCAGCGAACCGAGGGTCTCGTCCAGGCGGGTGGCCAGCACGCCGCCGTGCGCCAGGCCGGGGGCGCCCTGGTGGGCGGGCTGCACGGTGAACTCGGCGGTGATCGACACTGCCTTCACCCGCCCGCGGCGCCTGGAGAGGTGCAGTCCGCCACCACAGCCGAAACATTCGGCCGTAGTGCGCGCCGAGCAGTTCGCCGGGGCAGCAGCCGGGTGCCGCACGGGCTTCACGGCGTCGGCGGGGCTGGAAGACCTGGGGAAGTACCACTCACAGGCGCAGACCTGCCCGCTGCGCGTCGGCCGAACACCGCTACCGCGCTGCTTTCGGGGTTCGCGTAGTTTCACCGCCCCGTACGAAGAACGCCCGTAATCAGCGCCGCGCCCTGGTGGCTGGTCTCTTCCTGGTGGGGCTGTTCGCTCCCGATCCGCGTTCTCGGCACGCCAGTCGATGTTACAGGCCTGGCCGGCGGGACGGCGTGGCGGCGGTGGCGCTGCCCGTACGGCGCGGTCCGCATCCGGGTCGTGGGCGGCTCGCTGATCGCGGGCGAGGCGAGAAGCCGGCCTCTGGGCGAGGCCGAGATCCTCGATCCGAAGAGGCCCGCGCCTGGCGCACCTGGCTGGGGCCGACACCGCGCCTTCCCAAGCTGCTGCGCGCCTACATCCCGAGGGGTCGTGGTGCTGGTCACGGATCCGGAGGATCCGACCCGTACTCAGATCACCTGTCGACCCGCGAGCCGGAGCGGCTGGTGGCGGCCCTGACGGCGGCGAAGGCTGCGGCCCACCCTGCGGGATCAGTGCTCGCCGTCCCTCCGGGGCGGCGGCCGAGCCCTTCGGGCCGAGTCCCTTCGTGAGGGTGGGCGCCCATGTCCAGCGGGCAAGTCCCGCGCCCTCCAGCGTCGGGAGTTCCACCGAGGGCGCTCCACGGGACCCAGCTTGCGCAGGTCCGTCCGATCCTGTCGGCCAGCTTTCTGGTGTCGCGGCGGTTCATGACGGCGGCCCACGGCCGCGCCCACCATGAACCAGCACCAGGTTCGGCAGGTCGCGCACCATCCGCTTCATGATCTGGAGCTGACGGAGCTGGCGCTTCATGTGGCTGTTCGGCGGCGGAGACCGAGCGTCGACGGCTTGGACCACGTCGATGCCGCGCTCGTCCGACCAGGAGTTCGCCAGATACGCGGTGCTGCGCTGGGCGAGGCTGCCGGGCGGTCGTACGCCGTAGACCCGTGGAGTTGGCGATCATCTTGAGTTCGATCGCCGCGACGCCGGTGACGGCGGCCAGTTCCGTGGGCATCGCGGGCGGTACGGCATCATCGTGTCGCGCCGATGCCCGCTCGACGGTCGCGGGTGCCCTTACGTGCCCCTCTGCCACCAGCCGGTCGGCGAGCTCCTGGGTCCGAGACCGGGAACCGGGCCTGCGGAGCGTCGCCAGGTCCCGTACGGCACGCGCGCCAGGTCGATGATCCGGTCGGCGAGGTGCCAGGGCGGCCCTGGCGCGCTGGACCGCCGCCATGGACCCCTGTCCGGCCTTGTGCTCAACGCCGCTGCCCGTCGCCGGCAGCGGGTGCCGACGTCCTGGCGGTCGCCGGGAGGTCACCCCGTCGTCACCGAGTCGAGCGAGGCCGTCCCCGTATCGGTGTCGAATCGCGCTCGTCGTCACGCGCGCCGTAGGACCGTCGGACGGTCCTGGTCCGCTTCCCGCCTGGAGAAGCGGCGCTTCCAGGGAGGGGTCGAGCCAGTCACGGCCGACCCCGCCCTCAGTCGCAGTCGCGGCAGATCGCCGGCCGTTCTTCTCCCGGGCCGCTGGCTGGTGGCGGTGCACCAGGAAGCTAAAGCTCATGCAGGTGAACTCGTCCTGCTGCTTCGGAAGTACACGAGCGGCCAGTTCCTCGTTCGAGAGGTCGGCGCCGGGAAGTTCGAGGCCTTCCGCGGCCTCGGAACTCGTCGACGTCGACGGCCGAGGCGGACTTGTCGTTCCGCCTCGCCTTCAGCTCTTCGAGGCTGTCCGAGTCGACATCGTCGTCGGTCTTGCGTGGAGTGTCGTAATCGGTTGCCATGGTCGCTCTCCCCCTCTGGGTGTCTGCGGGTGTCTCCAGCGCACGTAACGCGTGAGAGGCCGGACTTGTGCCCGACCCGAGGCGGAGATTTTGCCTCACATCAAGGTCTGTTACTCAATCGACACCCAACCGACCCCTCATGAGTGATCGGCTTGGATGGCGATGGGGACCGTACACGGTCCGAATGCCGCACTTCAAAGGCGTCTCACCGGTACTTCCACTGATCAGGACCCCTGAAAACCAGGGATTTTCCCGGCTTTCCGACAGGGTGCATGATCACGGAAGTAGATGGCGGGAAAGCCTCCTCTGTGATCGATCACACAGGCGGCTCCAGGGCCGGTGGCCTGGAAATTCAGCTCAAAGCGAACATCCTCGGGTCTCGGTGAGATGTCGGGGTCATGATCTCAGACGGGCAGCGTCACCCGCATCACGAGCCCTCCGCCCTCGCGCGGCTGTGCGTAGATGTGCCCGCCGTGCGCGCGGGCCACCGACCGCGCGATGGACAGGCCGAGGCCGACTCCCTTTGTCGCTGCCCGTGCGCTCGGTGCGCAGTCGCCGGAACGGCTCGAAGAGGTTGTCGATCTCGTACGCCGGCACGACCGGGCCCGTGTTGGTGACCACCAGGACCGCCTGGCCGTTCTCGACGCGGTGGTGACCTCCGCCCCAGCCCTGCTCGGCCACGTTGTAGCGCACGGCGTTCTGTACGAGGTTCAGGGCGATCCGCTCCAGCAGGACACCGTTGCCCTGGACCACTGCGGGCTCGCGCGTACCGCGGATCTCCACGCCCTTGGTCTCGGCCTCGGCACGCACCTGGTCGATGGCCTGGCCGGCCACCTCGGCGAGGTTCACCGGCTTGCGCTCGACGATCTGGTTGTCGCTGCGGGCGAGCAGCAGCAGGCCCTCGACGAGTTGCTCGCTGCGTTCGTTGGTGGCCAGCAGTGTCTTGCCGAGCTGTTGCAGTTCCACCGGGGCGTTCGGATCGGAGAGGTGCACTTCCAGGAGGTGCGGTTGATCGCCAGTGGCGTGCGCAACTCGTGGGAGGCGTTGCCGGACGAAGCGGCTGCTGGGCGGTGAAGGCCCGTTGCAGCCGCTCCAGCATGTCGTCGAAGGTGTCCGCCAGCTCCTTCAGCTCGTCGTCCGGGCCGTCCAGCTCGATCCGCCGCGAGAGGTCGGAGCCCGCCACCGCGCGCGCGGTGCGGGTGATCCGGCCCAGCGGCGACAGGACGCGTCCGGCCATGGCGTAGCCGAAGGCGAAGGCGATCACGGCGAGGCCGAGCAGGGCCAGCAGCGAGCGGCTGAGCAGCCGGTCCAGGGCGACCTGGCGCTGGTGGTCGATGCAGTCGCTGATCGCGGCGTTGAACTGCGACAGCGACAGGTTGTCGTTGGTGACTCCCGGACAGTCGTTGCTCGCGACCTGGAGGTCCTGGAAGTCGACGATCTTGTACAGCGGTTGGTTGCCGGTGCGTACCGCCTGGGCGGCCAGCAGGTAGATGATCGACAGCAGCAGGATGCCGGCGATCAGGAACATGCCGCCGTACAGCAGCGTGAGCCTTATCCGGATGGTGGGCCGCAGCCACGGCAGCGGGGTGGCTGACCGCGCGGTCCCAGGTGGGCTTCGGTGGCGCCCCGGGGGGCGCGGGTGTCGTCGCCACGGTCGATCAGATCCGGTAGCCGGAGCCGGGGACGGTGACGATGACGGGCGGCTCGCCCAGCTTGCGGCGCAGGGTCATCACGGTCACACGCACGACGTTGGTGAACGGGTCGGTGTTCTCGTCCCAGGCCTTCTCCAGCAGCTGCTCATGGAGACGACCGCGCCCTCGCTGCGCATGAGGACCTCCAGCACGGCGAACTCCTTGGGCGCGAGCTGCACCTCCTTGCCGTCCCGGAAGACCTCGCGGCGGTTCGGGTCGAGCTTGATGCCGGCCCGCTCCAGGACGGGCGGCAGGGGCACGCTGGTACGCCGGCCCAGGGCGCGCACGCGCGCGATCAGCTCGCTGAACGCGAAGGGCTTGGGCAGGTAGTCGTCGGCGCCGATCTCCAGGCCCTCGACCCGGTCGCTGACGTCGCCCGAGGCCGTGAGCATCAGCACGCGCGTGGGCATGCCCAGCTCGACGATCTTGCGGCACACGTCGTCGCCGTGCACGAGCGGGAGGTCGCGGTCGAGGACGACCACGTCGTAGTCGTTGACGCCGATGCGCTCCAGGGCCGCCGCACCGTCGTACACGACGTCGACGGCCATGGCCTCCCGGCGCAGTCCGGTGGCCCACCGCATCGGCGAGCAGTTGCTCGTCCTCGACGACGAGTACGCGCACGTCGCTTGTCCTTCCTGTGTCCACCCGCGTAGCGCTTCTCGGACGCACGAGGGCAGGGGGCTGGTGGGTGTGTTGCCTCCATCCTGCCCTTTTCGGCCATAAGTCGGCTGTAAGGCGGGTGGAGAGGCGGGAGGGGAGGCCGGTGAGGAACCGGGAATGCGAGATTTTTCTCGCGGGGTTGAGGTTTCCCGCGAAAGGGAGCGGGGGAGGACGGCTTTACACCCCGCGATCACGCTCTGCCTGTACCGCGTTACCGCGCGGTACGCCGCGGTCCGCTTCCGCAGAGCGGGCGTGGGTGTCCGGCACCGTCCTCGCCGCCCGGCAGGGCTGCGCTGGGCACTCCACCGGAGACGTGATCGTCCCTTCCGAGCGGCACACCCCCCGTGCCACCGACCCACGACCCAGGACGAGGGGGCGCAGCATGGACGCTTTCACCGCAGGACTTCTGCAGCGCATACAGACGACTGAGACCGACCTGTCCCCGGGCCCGCGACGAGGGGGACGAGTTCCTCGTCGAGGTGGAGCTGGGAGAGCTCGACGACCTGCGCCGTCTCGCTGCCGAGCACGGTGTGGAGGTCGGCGCGACCGGCGTCTGATCGGCCCGTGATCGACAAGGCCCCGGCGGGATCCAGCGCCGGGGCCTTGGCGTGCGGGTGCCGTCCGGCGGTGAGCAGGCGGGGGCGCGGGCGCCGGACGAGGGCCTGCCCCGGCGGGACGGATATCGGGCGGGGCCGATGTCCGGCAGGTTTCCGTCCGGCGGTGAGCTGGCGGGGCGTGGGAGCCGGGGCCGGTCGGCGCGGGGGCGGCATGCCGAGCCGGGTGGCGGCGTCGGGCCGGCGGTCGGGGCGGCCGCCACGCCGGGGTGGGACCGCGGGGACGACCCACGGGGCCGTCCGCGACGGTGTCGGGTGGCCCGGCGGAGCGGGTACGAGCCGTGACCACGTCGAGTAGGGCGGCGATCAGTCGAGGAGCTGGGCGAAGCAGTTCGGCGCCCGTGCAACAAGGTGACGGCCTCGCAGGCGCCGGCCGGGTGCCCACGCCGGACGCGCAGTCGGGCTCGACTGCCGCGCCCTGAGCCACGAGGGCGCCCTGCGGACCCGGTCCCCGCGTCGGGCCGATCGTCGCGGTCGGCCGCCGTGCCGGTGCGGTCGCGGGGGACACCGCGCGGGGCCGTCTGCCACGGGGTCGGGGTGCCCCGCGGGACGGCGGAGGCACGGAACGGGCACACGCCTTCCCGAGCCGGCGGGCCCCATCCGCCGAAACCGCCGGAGGCCAACGCGCCGAAGTCCCCGCGGGCGGCACCCCACGGGGGCGTCCGCCACGGTTGGCCGGGGGTACCCCGCGCGCGACGGCGGAGGGCACGGAACGGGCACACGCCGTCCGGAGCGGCCGACACCATCCGCCGAAACCGCCGGAGGCCTACGCGCCGAAGTCCATCAGGAGCCGCTGGAGGGGCTCGAAGACGTCCGGGGTGGCCGCGATCGTCAGGGCTCCGGACGGGCGCTCACCGGGGCGTCCACCGGTCACCGCGCCCGCCTCGCCTGCGATCAGGTCGCCCGCCGCGAGGTCCCAGGGGTGCAGACCGCGCTCGTAGTAGCCGTCGAGGGCGTCCCGCGCCACGTCGCACAGGTCGATCGCGGCCGAGCCGCCGCGCCTGATGTCGCGCACCAGCGGAATGAGCCGCCGCGCGATCTCGGCCTGTTCGGCGCGGACGTCGGCGACGTAGTTGAAGCCGGTGGAGACCAGGGCCTGGTCGAGCGGCGCCGCGGAGCGGCAGGCGAGCCTGCGTTCGCCGTCCCAGGCGCCCGTCGCCCAGGCTCCGCCGCCCAGTACCGCGTGGTAGGCCTCGCCCCGCATCGGGGCCACGACCACCCCGGCCACCCGCTCGCCGTCCTGCTCTGCGGCGACGGAGACCGCCGAGGTGGGCAGTCCGTACAGGTAGTTGACCGTGCCGTCGAGCGGGTCGATGACCCAGCGGATGCCGCTCGTGCCCTCGGTGGCGGAGCCCTCCTCGCCCAGGAACCCGTCGTCGGGGCGGCGGTCGGCGATCAGGCCGGTGATCAGCTTCTCCGCCGCGATGTCCATCTCGGTGACCACGTCGATCGGGCTGGACTTGGTGGCGGCGACCGCGAGGTCGGCCGGGCGGCCGTCGCGCAGCAGCTCGCCCGCGCGGTGGGCGGCCTCCTGGGCGATCTTCAGCAGCTCGGCGTGGAGGGGATCGGGCGTCACGTCGGTCACGGGGCTCCTCACGCGTAGGGCTGTCGGCGCCCGCGGCGGCGGGGCGGGGGGCGCGGGCGGGGCAGCAGCCGACCGGGCACAGGTCGTGGCTCGCGCCGAGCGCTCCGAGGGCGCACGGCGCGACCTCCCGCCCGCGCTCGTCGGCGGACCGCTCCAGGACGAGGTCCCGGACCGCGGCAGCGAACTCGCTGGTCGGCGCCGACGGTGGCGGAACGGCGTACCGGCAGCCCCAGCTCCTCCGCCTTGGCCGTGGCCTCCGTGTCGAGGTCGTACAGGACCTCCATGTGGTCGGAGACGAAGCCGATGGGGGCCATCACCACGGCGGGGACGCCGGCCGCGTGGCGCTCCTCCAGGTGGTCGCAGATGTCGGGCTCCAGCCACGGGATGTGCGGGGCGCCGGACCGGGACTGGTAGACGAGTTGCCAGGGGTGGTCGACGCCGGTGCGCTCGCGGACGGCGTCGGCGATCACCTGCGCCACGTCCAGGTGCTGGCGTACGTAAGCCCCGCCGTCACCGTGCTCCTCGACCGGGCCGGAGGTGTCCGCGGCGGAGGTGGGGATCGAGTGGGTCGAGAAGGCGATGTGCGCGCCGTCCCGGACCTCCTCGGGCAGCTCGGCGAGGGACCGGACGACTCCGTCGACCATGGGCTCGACGAAGCCCGGGTGGTTGAAGTAGTGCCGGAGCTTGTCGATCTTCGGCAGCTCCAGGCCCTCGGCTTCCAGGGCGGCGAGCGCGTCCGCGAGGTTCTCCGCGGTACTGCCGGCAGCCCGAGTACGAGGCGTAGGCGCTGGTGGCCAGGACGAGGATGCGGCGGCGGCCGTCGCGGACCATCTCGCGCAGGGTGTCCGTCAGGTACGGCGCCCAGTTGCGGTTGCCCCAGTAGACCGGCAGGTCCAGACCGTGCTCGGCGAAGTCCTTGCGGAGGGCGTCCAGCAGGGCGCGGTTCTGGTCGTTGATGGGGCTGACCCCGCCGAAGAGGAAGTAGTGCTGACCGACTTCCTTGAGGCGTTCCTGGGGATGCCGCGCCCGCGTGTCACGTTCTCCAGGAACGGGACCACGTCGTCCGGCCCTCCGGGCCGCCGAACGAGAGCAGGAGCAGGGCGTCGTAGGGGCTGGCATCGAGCACGTCTGGCATGTCTCGATCCTGCCACCCGGCACCTCGACAGCGGGAAAACGGCGGGGTGCCGACCGCGCGTTTCGCCAGGTTTCGCGGGGCTGTTTCCGGGCGGTCGGGCGAGTAAGCTGTATCGACTGCGTTCGCACCTTACTAAGCCGCTTCTGAGCTGTTACCGAGCCGTTCCGGAGACCTCGTTGCCCAGCCCCCTACCGCGCCCTGTTCGCCGCCCCCGGCACCAAGGCCTTCTCGACCGCGGGCTTCCTCGGCCGTATGCCGCTGTCGATGATGGGCATCGGCGTGGTGACGATGATCTCGCAGCTCACCGGGCGGTACGGACTGGCCGGCGCCCTGTCCGCCACCATCGCGCTAGCCGCCGCCGTGGCCGGACCCGCAGGTCTCCCGTCTGGGGACCGGTACGGCCAGCGACGAGTGCTGCGCCCGGGCGACCCTCGTGTCGCTCACCGCGGCGGCGGCCGTGCTGCTGCCGGCCGCGCACTACGGCTGGCCGGACTGGGTGCTGTTCGTGTCCTGCGTCGGCATCGGCTGCGTGCCGAGTCTCGGCGCGATGGTCCGGCCCGCTGGGCGGCCCTGTACCGGGGGACCCCCCAGTTGCACACCGCATACTCGTTCGAGTCCGTGGTGGACGAGATCTGCTTCATCTTCGGGCCGATCATCTCCATCGGCCTGTCTACCGCATGGTTCCCGGAGGCCGGGCCGCTGCTCGCCGCCTGCTTCCTGGCCGCGGGCGTCTTCTGGCTGACCGCGCAGCGTGCCACCGAGCCGGAGCCGCATCCGCGTCAGCACAAGGGCGGCGGCACCCCGCTGCGATCCCGTGGACTCCAGGTCCTGGTCGTCACGTTCGCGGCGACGGGCACGATCTTCGGGGCCATCGACGTGGTCACCGTGGCCTTCGCCGAGGAGGAGGGGCACAAGGCCGCCGCCAGCCTGGTACTCGCCCTGTACGCGGCGGGTTCGTGCACCGGCGGCCATGATCTTCGGGCTGATGCGCTTCGCCGGGCCGCCGGAACGGCGCTGGCTGCTGGGCGTCTGTGCGATGGCCGTGAGTATGATCCCCTCCTACTGGTCGGAAACCTGCTGTTTCTGGCCGCGGCGCTGTTCGTTGCGGGTCTGTCCATCGCTCCCACGATGATCACGACGATGTCCCTCATCGAAGAGCACGTACCACGCACGCAGCTCACCGAAGGCATGACCTGGGTGAGCACCGGCCTCGCGGTCGGGGTCGCGCTCGGCTCCTCCGCGGGCGGCTGGGTGATCGACGCCTCCGGGGCGCGCGCGGGGTACTGGGTTCCGGCGGTGGCCGGGGCCGTCGCGGTCGCGGTCGGTTTCCTCGGGTACCGCCGGCTCAAGCGGCCGGAACCGCGTCGGGGAGGGGACCGTTGAGCAGCACACGCACAGCGAGCGGGATGACGAGCGGGAAGAACGGCACATGGCGTAACTGGGGCGGCAACGTCTCCGCAGCGCCCCGCGCGGGAGGTCACTCCCGCCTCCGTGGACGAACTGGCCGAGGCCGTGCGCCGGGCGGCCGAGGACGGGCTGCGGGTCAAGGCCGTCGGCACCGGGCACTCCTTCACGTCCATAGCCGCGACGGACGGTGTGTTGATACGCCCTCAACTGTTGACCGGCATCCGCAGCATCGACCGCGACGCCATGACGGTCACGGTCGAGGCCGGCACACCGCTCAAGAGGCTCAACCTGGCCCTCGCGCGAGAGGGTCTGTCGCTGACGAACATGGGCGACATCATGGATCAGACCGTCTCCGGGGCCACCAGTACCGGCACCCACGGCACGGGCCGCGACTCGGCCTCGATCGCCGCCCAGATCCGGGGCCTGGAGATGGTCACGGCGGACGGCTCGGTGCTGACCTGTTCCGAGCAGGGGACCGACGAGGAGCGCGCCCTGTTCGCCGCCGCCCGGATCGGGCTGGGCGCACTGGGCGTCGTCACCGCGCTCACCTTCGCCGTGGAGCCGATCTTCCTGCTCACGGCCCGCGAGGAACCGATGCCGTTCGATCGCGTCCTCGCCGACTTCGACGAACTGTGGACCGAGAACGAGCACTTCGAGTTCTACTGGTTCCCGCACACCGGCAGCACCAACACCAAGCGCAACAACCGCAGCGCCGGCCCCGAGCGGCCGGTGGGGCGGCTCCAGGGCTTTTTCGAGGACGAGTTCCTGTCCAACGGCGTCTTCCAGGCGGCCAACTGGGTCGGCCGCGCGGTGCCCGCCACCGTTCCCACGATCGCCCGGGTCTCCAGCAGGGCGCTGTCCGCGCGGACGTACACGGACACCCCCTACAAGGTCTTCACATCTCCGCGCAGGGTGCGCTTCGTGGAGATGGAGTACGCCGTTCCGCGCGAGGCCGTCGTGGAGACGCTGCGCGAACTGAGGACGATGGTCGACCGGTCACGGCTCCGGATCAGCTTCCCGGTCGAGGTGCGTACGGCTCCGGCCGACGACATCACGCTGTCCACGGCATCGGGCCGCGACACCGCGTACATCGCCGTCCACATGTTCCGGGGCACGCCCTACCAGGCGTACTTCACCGCCGCCGAGCGCATCTTCACGGCGCACGAGGGGCGGCCGCACTGGGGCAAGATCCACACTCGGGACGCCGAGTACTTCTCGCGGGTGTATCCGCGCTTCGGCGAGTTCACGGAGCTGCGGGACCGTCTTGACCCTGATCGTCTGTTCCGGAACGACTACTTGCGCCGGGTTCTGGGGCCGTAGCCGAGGCGTCGGGGGCCGGGCTCGTGGCATCGTCGGAGCCGTCGGTTCCGTCGGTTCCGTCGGCGTCCGGGGCGGGCGTCGGGCTGGACGCCGTACCGCCGTCCTCGGTGGAGCTGCCGCCCGACGACGTGCCGTCGCGGGTTCCGCCCGGGGTACCGGACGGGGTGGCCGCCGGGGTGTCGCCGCCGGAACCGGAGTCCTCCGAGCCACCGGAGCTCTGCTTGTCCTGGTTGTCCTGTGAGTCCTCGGATCCACCGGAATCGCCCGACTCCCCGGATTCGGCGTGGACTTGCCGTGGCCGGTGACGGCGCTGCCGACAGTGGTGCTGCGGCCGCCGCTCAGGCTCTCGCCGGAGGCGAGTTCGTACGTGGTGATCCCGGCCATGGTGACGCCGAAGACGAGGGCCGCCGCGACCAGCGGACGCTTCCAGCCCGTGGTCCGTGCGCGGTAGACAGTGCCCCTGGTGAACTCGCCCGGGACCGGCGCGGCCGGACCGCCGGTACGCACGGCGCCGACGGCGCGCTTCACCCTCATCTGCTCGCCGGTGCGCTTGAAGAAGTGCTGGAGGACCGAGCCCCCGCACGTGGCGATGACACTGATCAGACCGGCCCCGAGGATCGTGCCGTACACGCCGAAGGAGGAGGCGAGTTTGGCGGCCACCACCGCCGCGAGGGCGCTGCCGGCGACCTGGGGCACGCTCAGGTCGATTCGCTTGGACTCCACCTCCGCACCCGTATCCGTTTCGCCTGCTCCATCGGGCTTTTCACGCATCCCCGGACCTTGCCTGTCTTTCCCGTACGCGATCGATCAACTGCACGAGAAAGGGACGTGGGGGCGAAACCATTAGTTCCGTTTCGGGTGATTCCGTGAAGTACGCCACGCCCAAGATCGCCGGAATCGCGCCGGGGACGGCCGAGCGCCACCTCTTGACGGAAGTTGGGCGGCGCGCCAATCCACGCACGTGGCCCGAATGGAGTACTTGTTGCGAGCCCTGGGTCCGGTCTCCCGACAGGGGGTTCAGGACCTTGAAGGACCGCCGGGAGGGGGCTAGTTGCACAGGGTGACGAGTTTGGTCACTTAGCGTTGCGAATAGGTAACCGTGCCATAACGGCGATTCAGGGCCCGCGCCCGACACGCCGGGCAACTCGGCAAGGTTGTGGCAGGCTGCACCCGGGCAGGCCACACTCGACAGAGCGGAAGCAGCGACGCACGTGACGTCGGCAGGCACCACCCGGGAGGTCCCCATGCCCGAACTGCGTGTCGTGGCCGTCTCGAATGACGGCACACGGCTGGTGCTGAAGGCTGCGGACAGCACGGAGTACACGCTTCCGATCGACGAGCGGCTCCGGGCCGCCGTACGCGGCGACCGTCCCCGCCTCGGCCAGATCGAGATCGAGGTGGAGAGTCATCTCCGCCCACGCGACATCCAGGCGCGTATACGTGCCGGCGCGACCGCGGAAGAGGTCGCGCAGATGGCCGGCATCCCCGTCGACCGCGTACGGCGCTTCGAGGGGCCCGTGCTGGCCGAGCGCGCCTTCATGGCGGAGCGGGCCCGCAAGACCCCCGTCCGCCGTCCCGGCGAGAACTCCGGACCGCCCCTCGGCGAGGCCGTCCAGGAGCGGCTGGTGCTGCGCGGCGCCGACAAGGACACCGTCCAGTGGGACTCCTGGCGCCGCGACGACGGCACCTGGGAAGTCCTCCTGGTCTACCTGGTCGCGGGCGAGCCGCACTCGGCGAGCTGGACGTACGACCCGCCCCCGGCGACTCGTCCAGGCCGTCGACTCGGAGGCGCGCGCGCTGATCGGTGAAACCGACGACCTCGCCGCGCCCGAGCCCAGCTTCCCGTTCGTCCCGCGCATCGCACGGCTGCCGCGCGACCGGCCACTGGACCGCACTCTCGACCGGGAGCAGCGGGAGCGGCCGAGCCTGCCTCCGGCGCCGTCCGAGCCGGCCGAGGAGGCCGCGACCGCGGCCACCGCCTCGGCCGAACGCGACTCCCTCACCAGTCTGCTGGAGGCGGTACCGAGCTTCCGGGGCGACCTGGTGGTACCCGAGCGCGCTCCGGAACCGGCGGAGGAGCCGGTCGAGGAGTCCGAGGTGGAGGAACCCCCGGCACCTGCGGCGTCGGCCGGTTCCGCCTACGCCGACGTGCTCATGCCGCGCTCCGTGGCGAGCCACCGCGACCGTCTCACCGGTTCCACCGACCGCCAGGCCGAGGCCGACGGCGTCCGTCCGGGCCGCCGGGCGGCGGTGCCGAGCTGGGACGAGATCGTGTTCGGGACGCGGCGGAAGAAGCAGGAGTAGCGGTCTTCGACGGTCGGGGCCGGGGCCCGCGCCTATGTGGGTGCGGCCCCGGCCCCGTCCGTCGGGCCGACTCGGTGATGCCTCGCTGCGGCCTCGCCGCCCCTGTCCCGGGCCTGCACCGCCAGGCCCTCGTCTGCTCCGCTCGGGGCCGACCCCCTGCTGCGGACGCGGCCCCATCCGCTTGAACGCGGCCCCACCTGCTCGGGGCCCGGCCTCACACGCTTGGACTTGGCCCCACCTGCCCGGGGCCCGGCCCCACCACTCCTCCGCCAGGCCTACTGCGGGTCCGGCCCCACGGCGACCGGTCGGCCCGGATCCGACGACCACTCCGACCACGAGCCCACGTACAGCGCCGCCGGAATGCCCGCCACCGCCAGCGCCAGCACCTCGTGGGCGCCCGACACGCCGGAGCCGCAGTACACACCCACCTGATCGTCCTCCGTGGCGCCCAACGTCTTGAAGCGGGCGCGGAGTTCCTCCGCGGGCAGGAACCGGCCGTCCGGCGCCACGTTGTCCGTCGTCGGCGCGGACACGGCGCCCGGGATGTGACCACCCACCGGGTCGATCGGCTCGACCTCGCCCCGGTACCGCTCCCCCGCGCGGGCGTCGAGCAGCACCCCGGAGCGGGCCAGCGCGGCGGCCCCGTCGGCGTCCAGCAGCCCCGCCGCACCCGGCTTTGGAGTGAAGTCGCCTTCCGTGGGCGCCGGGACGTCAGTCGACAGCGGCGCCTCCCAGGCCGGCAACCCGCCGTCCAGCACCCGCACGTTCGGGTGACCCGTCCAGCGCAGCAGCCACCAGGCGCGAGCCGCCGCCCACCCCTGGCCGCCGTCGTACACGACGACCGGCCGGCCGGATGACTACGCCCGCGCGGCGCATCGCCGCGCCGAACACCGCCACGTCGGGGAGCGGATGCCGACCGCCTGCGCCGGGCGCGGAGGCGAGTTCCCTGTCCAGGTCGACGAAGACCGCACCGGGAAGGTGCCCGGCGGCGTACTCGGCCCGGCCGTCGAACGGTGGAGCGCCGGCCGCCTTGGCCGTGCTCAGCTGCCAGCGGACGTCGAGCAGGACCGGCGGGTTCGCGTCCGCCAGTTCGGTCACGAGTTGCGATGCGGAGATGGTGGCGTTCATGGCCCCATCCTGGCGTACCGAGTGGCCGCCGCGTCGATGTCGGGCTACTCTGCCCGCCGGACAGTACCGATCACGAGGCGTACGGGTTCGGGCACATGCTGTACTACCCGTACAGCCCCGGGCTGCCCCACGGGCGCGCCCGAAACGTGCGGCACCGGATCCGGTGCCGGCATCGGCGCGCAGGTCCGTCCAAGCAAATCCGTCAGGCGGAAGCGGACGCACGGCCCGCGGAGGGCCGAGAAGAGAGTGACGATGACCGACGCACGGGGGGTCGGCCGGCCGGAACGGCGAGACGAACGCCCGGCGCACGCCCGGCACACCCTGCTGGGTGAGTCTGATGGTGCACGGACCGGCCGCGACCCAGGAGTTCTACGGCGCGCTGTTCGGCTGGGAGTTCCAGCCCGGCCCTCAGCAGTTGGGCCCGTACGCGCGGGCCCTGATCGACGGGCGCGAGGTGGCGGGTATCGGCCAACTGCCCCCGGACCGGCATCTGCCCATCGCCTGGACGCCCTACTTCGCCTCCGACGACGTCGACCGGACGGCCGAAACGGTACGCCTGTGCGGTGGCACGATCGGCGTGGGCCCGCTGGACGCGGGCGAGGCCGGCCGTCTGGCCATCGGCTCCGACCCGTCGGGCGCCGTCTTCGGCATCTGGCAGGCGGCGGCGCACCTCGGCACGGCCGTCACGGGCGTGCCCGGCACACCGGCGTGGAACGAGCTGATGACCTTCGAGTCGGCGAGCGTCGCCAAGTTCTACGAGACGGTGTTCGGCTTCGAACTGGTGCCGGAGGTCTCCGCCGACTTCGACTACGTGACGCTGTGCCTCGAAGGCCGCCCCGTCGCCGGCATCCACGGCGTCGGCAACGCCCTGCCGCGTGACCGGGGGCCGCACTGGGTGACGTACTTCGAGGTGGCCGACGCGGAGGAGTCCCTGGAGCACCTCGCCGATCTGGGCGGGCACGTACTCAAACCGGCCCGGGACACCGCCCACGGCCGGTCCGCGATGGTGGCGGACCCGGAAGGGGCGCGGTTCTCGCTGCTGGAGGGCCGGCGGGGCCCGGCCGCGGGGTCGCGGAGTCGCTCAGGCGGGTGACACCGGCAGCACGTCAGGTGACAGCGCCGCCGCGCGGGCCGTCGCGGCGGTCGTACGGCGCCGGTGGTGTCGTCGGCACAGCACCTCGTAGCCGATCTCGTCGGGGGACTGGGCCACGTCGCCGACGACCACCTGGGCGCCCTCGACGACCATGACGCCGCCCACGGTGCGGGCGTTGTGCGTGGCGCGGGCGCCGCACCAGCACAGGGCCTCGACCTGGAGCACCTCGACGCGGTCGGCGAGTTCGACCAGGCGCTGGGAGCCGGGGAACAGCTTGGAGCGGAAGTCGGTGGTGATGCCGAAGGCGTACACGTCCATGCCGAGATCGTCGACCACGCGCGCGAGCTGGTCGATCTGGTCCGGTGCGAGGAACTGCGCCTCATCCGCGATCACGTAGTCCGCGCGTCCGCCCTGCGAGAGGTGGTCGACGACATAGGCGTACAGATCCTGTCCGTCCTCGACCTCCACCGCGTCGGTGACCAGGCCCAGGCGGGAGGAGAGTTTGCCCTCGCCCGCGCGGTCGTCGCGGGTGAAGATCATGCCGGCCAGGCCGCGCGCCGAGCGGTTGTGCTCGATCTGGAGAGCCAGTGTCGACTTCCCGCAGTCCATCGTTCCGGAGAAGAAGACCAGCTCGGGCATGAGGGGTTGAGCACCTTCGGCAGCGGCGGCGGGAAGCGGGGCGGGATGCGATGGGAGCGGGGCGGGATGGGGAGCAGGGCTTCAGGAGCGTACTTCGAGCAGGGGGACGAGTTGTTCGGCAGGGGTCATCGACCCGTGGTTGCCGACCATCGCCGACTCCTTCGGCTCCCCGCTCGGAGGCGATGAGCAGGACGTCGTCCCGCGCGGCGGCGACCACGTCGCCGATGCGGTCGTACACCCGGTCGTCCATGCGGGGGCCGAACCAGCCCGCCGCGACCGCCTCGTCCCTCGACGCCACCCAGAACTGCTCGCCGAGCACCTCGCGCCAGCAGGTCAGCACGTCGTTCGCCGCGCCGGGGACGGCGTAGACGTGCCGGGCGCGGCCCTCGCCGCCGAGGAGGGCGACGCCCGCCTTCAGCTCCCAGTCGTCGTCGAAGTCGATGCGGTGGTCCTCGTCGAAGGGCACGTCGATCATGCCGTGGTCGGCGGTGACGTACAGGGGCGCTGCGCGGCGGCAGCTGCTCGGCGAGGCGCTGGACGAGCCGGTCGACGTGCCCGAGCTGGCCGCGCCAGGTGTCGGAGTCGACGCCGAAGCGGTGGCCGGCGCCGTCGACCTCGGCGTAGTACGTGTAGACGAGGGCGCGGTCGGCGCCGGCCAGTTGCTCGGCGGCGCAGTCCATCCGGTCCTCGCCGGACAGCCGCCCGTGGAACGTTCCGCCGCTGAGCGCGACCTTGGTCAGCGGGGTGTTCGCGAAGGTCGGGGAGGAGACCTGGGCGGCGCGCACGCCCGCCTCGTGGGCGAGCTGGAAGACGGTGGGGTACGGCTGCCAGGGGCCCGGCGCGGTCCACGGCTGCCAGCGCAGCTGGTTCATCAGCGCGCCGGTGGCGGGATCGCGGACGGTGTAACCGGGCAGACCGTGGGCGCCCGGTGGCAGGCCGGTGCCGACGGAGGCGAGGGAGGTGGCGGTGGTCGCCGGGTAGCCGGCGGTGATCGGGCTCCGGTGCCGCCGCGTGAGGTGCCCAGCAGCGAGCTGAGGAAGGGAGCGTCCTCCGGGTGCGCGCGCAGCTGCTCCCAGCCGAGGCCGTCGATCAGGAACACGCAGTTCCGGTCGGCCGGGGTCAGCTCCGTGATGCCCGCGGTCATGCCGGGGACGCCGAGGCCGGCGGCCAGGGTGGGCAGCAGGTCGGCGAGCGAGCCCGTGCCGTACTCGGGTACGGGGGCGGAGTCGACGGGGAGGGGCTCGGGGTCGGTGTCCCAGGCGGCGGGCTGCACCATCAGCGGGCGGAATCCGCGGTCGCCTCGGAGAGGGCCTGGGCGAAGGTGAGCGCCTGGCGCACCGTCTCCGGGCCGTCTCCGGCCTCGCTGACGCGCAGGCTGAGGTCGTCGGCCGTCGAACTGCCGGTGTAGCCGTGGTCGGCCTCGCAGTTGGGGTCGCCGCAGGCGGCCGGCTCCAGGTCGAGGCGGGAGACGGCGCCCCCAGCCGATGGTCAGCACGATCTCGCGGGGCAGCGTGCCCGGCTTGTACTGCTCCGGGTTGGCGACCACGCGGCTGACGACGATGGACGAGATCCGGCCGAGCTTGACGGACTCCGTGGAGGTCGTGGCGTACGGCGTCGGAGAGGTGTCGTCGGCGGCCTGCTCGTCGGTGTGGCTGACGATGAAGCGGTTGCCGGTGAGCACGAGCACGGTCACGTGCCGGCGCACCTCGTTCTGGTCGAACGTCGTCTCCTGGTGGACCAGGTACGACCTGACGGGCTCGCCGCCCACGGCGGCCTCCACCGCCTCGGCCACGAGGGCCGGGTAGTAGCCGCTGCGCTCGATCGCCGCTCGCAGCCCCTGGGTCGTCGTACTGGTCTTGGCCATGCCGTCCATCCTACGGGGGCGCACCGACTGCGAGACACGCTCGTGCGGTACCCGCCCCGGGTGGTGGCGGTCAGTACGCCGGCAGGGTCCGCGGGCCGAGGTCGTCCCGGGCGGGTGGGGGCGCGAGACGGACGGAGGCGCCGAGGACGCCCAGGCCGCGCGGGGCGACGACGACCGGTTCGAGGGTGACCGCGACGACCTCGGGGTGGTCGTCCACCAGCCGGGAGACCTGCAGCAGCAGCTCCTCCAGGGCGGAGCTGTCGACCGGGGCCGAGCCGCGCCAGCCGAAGAGGAGGGGGGCGGTGCGGATCGAGCGGATGAGCGAGGTGGCCTCCCGGTCGGTGACCGGGATCAGCCGGTGCGCCATGTCGCCGAGCAGCTGGGTGGCGGCCCCGGCGAGCCCGAAGGAGAGCACGGCACCGGCCGCCGGGTCGATGACCGCCCGCACGACCGTGTCGACGCCGCGCGGTGCCATACCCTGCACCACCGGGCGCAGCTCCTGGGGCTTCCCGAACAGCTCGGTCAACTCGGCGTACGCCCGGCGCAGTTGCTCCTCGTCCGCGAGGTCCAGGCGTACGCCGCCCAGGTCGGCGCGGTGGCGCAGGTGCGGGGCGGTGGCCTTGAGGGCGACCGGGTAGCCGATGGTCCGCGCGGCGGCGACGGCGTCGTCGGGGGTGGGGGCGGGCAGGGCGCGGTGGACGTGGATGCCGTACCTGCCGAGCAGGCCGCAGGTCTCCCTGCGTGCCGAGGGTGAGGCCCTGCCCGCGCGCGAGGTGCCCGGCTATCAGTCCGGCGGCGCCCTTCTCGTCGATGTCCTCGTACTCCGGCACCTTCCCGGGGTCGGCGGCGTCACCTCGCCACCGGGCGTATGCGACGGCCCGGGCGAGGGCGCGGACGGCCCGCTCGGCGGCGGGGTAGGCGGGGATGTGGTGGGCCCCTTCCGGAGCCTCGGCGGAGGGCAGCCGCGGTGCCTGGGCTGCGGAGCGGGTCCTCGCGGGTGTTCGACGCCGCCCGGGGCGCCGTATCTGCGGTGGCCTGCGGCGCCGTGCTCGTGGTGGCCTGCGGCGCCGTGCTCGTCGCCGCGGACAGGGCTTCCGCGAGGCCGCCCAGTTCGACGTGGACCACCAGGACCGGCTTGCCGGGCTTCGCGGCCGCCGCCGACCGCAGGGCTTCCGCCAGCGCCGCGTCACCGGCCGACCCCCTCCCCCACCGTCGGGATGGCCGTCACCACCACCGCGTCACACGTGTCGTCGGCCAGGGCGCGGGAGAGCGCCGCGTGGAAGTCGTCCGCCGAGGCCGCCGTCGTCAGGTCCAGGGCGAGTGCGGCCGCAGCCCCTCGGAGAGGCAGGCGTCGTACGTCAGAAGGCCCAGTGATTCGAGTTCCCAGGATCGCCACCCTCGGGCCGACGGGCAACGGCTGGCGGGCGAGGAGCAGCCCGGCGTCGACCAGGTCGGTGATCGTGTCGACGCGGATCACGCCGGCCTGTCTCAGAAGCGCGGAGACGGTCGCGTGGGGCAGCCGCGTCGCTCGCACCGCGTGTCCCTGGGGTGCCGCGCCGCCGTGCCGGGCACCCTGCACCACGACCAGCGGTTTGACGGCCGCCGTCCGCCGGGCCAGGCGGGTGAACTTGCGCGGGTTGCCGATGGACTCCAGGTACATCAGCGCGACGTCGGTCTCCGGGTCGTCGTACCAGTACTGGAGTACGTCGTTGCCGGAGACGTCGGCCCGGTTGCCGGAGGAGACGAAGGTCGACACGCCGGTGACGCCGGTGACCCCGCCGCCGCGCCGGTGCAGCCGGGACAGCAGGGCGATGCCGATGGCGCCGGACTGGGCGAACAGCCCGATCCGGCCGGGGCGCGGCATCTCGGGGGGCGAGGGAGGCGTTGAGCCGCACCTGGGGGGACGAGTTGATGATGCCGAAGGCGTTGGGCCCGATGATCCGCATGCCGTACGTGCGCGCGTGCCGCACGAGCGCGCGTGTCGTTCGCGCCCGTCGGGGCCGCTGTCGGCATATCCGGCGGAGATCACCACGAGGCCCTGCACGCCGTGCTCGCCGCACTCGGTGACGACCTCGGGGACGTGCTCGGCGGGCACGGTGACGACGGCGAGGTCGACGGGCCCTTCGATCTCGCGCACCGAGCGGCAGGCGGGCACCCCGTCGAGCTCCTTCTGTGCCTCGGGGAGGGCCTTGTTCACGGCGTACAGCCGGCCGGTGTAGCCCGCGTCCCGGATGTTGCCGAGGATGCTGCGGCCGACGCCTCCCGGTGTGCGGCCGGTGCCGATGACGGCCACCGAGCCGGGCTGCAACAGCCGCTGAACCGAACGCGCCTCCGCGCGGTGCTCGCGCGCGTACTGCACGGCGAGCGAGCGGTCGGTCGGTTCGAGGTCGAACTCCAGACGGACCACGCCGTCCTCGAAGCTCCGCTTCTGGGTGTACCCGGCGTCCATGAACACCTTGATCATCTTGGTGTTGGCGGGCAGCACCTCGGCGGCGAAGCGGCGGATGCCGCGCTCGCGGGCGACGGCGGCTACGTGCTCCAGCAGCGCGGAGGCGACGCCGCGCCCCTGGTGGGCGTCCTGGACGAGGAAGGCGACCTCGGCCTCGTCGGCCGGTGCGGAGGCGGGTGTTCCCCCGGCGCCGATCCGGTCGTAGCGTACGGTGGCGATGAACTCGCCGCCGATGGTGGCCGCGAGTCCCACCCGGTCCACAAAGTCGTGGTGCGTGAAGCGGTGGACGTCCTTGGCGGACAGGCGAGGGTACGGCGCGAAGAAGCGGTAGTACTTCGACTCGTCGGAGACCTGCTCGTAGAAGCTGACCAGGCGCTCGGCGTCATCAACGGTGATGGGGCGGACGCGCGCGGTGCCGCCGTCGCGCAGCACCACGTCGGCTTCCCAGTGGGCGGGGTACTCGTGCCGGTCCGACGAGGTCTGCATGGGCCCCAGAGTACGGCTCGCGTACGACAACGGCGCGAGGCAGTCTGTGGAGGACGGAAGGTCGGGCCGAGGCCGCGGTCCGACGACCACACGGGACGGCGGCAGCCGTCCTCGCAAGCTTCACGATGTGGAAACTGGTCTAGACAAGACTGGTCTAGACAACCTGAACCCCTGGAAAACCTGAAGGGCAGCATCACATGGCTGAGCGCCGCGTCAACGTCGGCTGGGCCGAGGGTCTCCACGCCCGCCCCGCCTCCATCTTCGTCCGAGCCGCCACGGCCACAGGCGTCCCGGTGACGATCGCCAAGGCCGACGGGTCCCCCGTCAACGCGGCCTCCATGCTGGCCGTCCTCGGCCTCGGCGCCCAGGGTGGCGAGGAGATCGTCCCGCCGCCGACGCCGAGGGTGCGGACGCCGCCCTGGACCGGCTGGCGAAGCTGGTCGCCGAGGGGCTCGAGGAACTCCCCGAGACCGTCTGAGCAACGCGACACGAAAGCGCCCGCCCGGAACACCGGGCGGGCCTCTTGTTTTCTTTTTCCGCTTCCCCCGTTTTATGGGCAGCAGGGCAGCAGGAAATAGCCCCCGAATTACTCCCTCTTTGTATACGGCGCCCGTGTTAATACCGCAGGCTCGGCATGTTTACGGGACGTTGCGATTTCCTCACACGCTCCGTCCGCTCGCCTCCGGAGACGAATCGCAGGCGGTGCGCGGGCGTCGACCGCTCGGTGTGCAGCGTCATGAGCGCCCGCGCGCGCTCGCCGTCGCCCCGGGCCACCGCGTCGACGATCGCACCGTGCTCCGCCCAGCACTCCACGGGGCCCGGCCGGCGCCTCTACGACGTACATCCAGGCGATCTTGTGGCGCAGCTGGGTCAGCAAGGCCGTCAGCGAAGGGCTGCCGGCAGCCTGCGCGAGGGTCTCGTGGAACCACCCGTCCAGTGAGCGCAGATCCTCGCTGTTCCCCTGCCTGGCGCGCTCCTGCCCCAGCCTGACCAGCCCGCGCAGCACCTTGAGGTGGGCCTCGGTGCGGCGCCGGGGCGGCCCGGGAGGCGCCGAGGGGTTCGAGGAGCGTGCGCGTCTCCAGCAGGTCGGCGGCCTCCTGCTCGGTGGGTTCCGCGACGCACGCGCCCGCGTGCCGCCGCGTCACCACGAAGCCTTCGGCCTCCAGCGTGCGCAGGGCCTCACGGACGGGGACGCGGGAGACGCCGTAGCGGCGGGCCAGGAGTTCCTCGGTGAGCCGACTGCCGCGTCCGTGGACGCCGGTGACGATGTCGTCCCGGATCGCCGTGCACACCGAGTGCGCCGGAATACGCATGCCCGACCTCCGCCTTAATCCCCGTGAAACGTCGACGATTGACGTGCCCAGTGACTCTAGGCCAATCAAGCGCATATTCCGGACGGCAGGGCGGATTTCATGGATAATTTTTGGTCAGCGACGCTTCCACCGAGGGGAATGATGAAAGCCCCGGCTCGGGGAGCCGGGGGCTTTCGGATGTCGTACCGTGCGTCGTCAGACGTTCACGCCGTGGGAACGGGAGATAGGCGACGGGGTCTAGGTCCGAGCCGTACTCGGGCCTCGTATGGTCCTCAGGTGCAGGTGCGGTCCGGTGACGTTGCCGGTGGCGCCGGACAGGCCGATCTGCTGCCCGGGGACGACCGCCTGGCCGACCGAGACGCCGATGGACGACAGGTGGCCGTACTGCGTGTACGTGCCGTCGTGCATCTTGATCACGACCTGGTTGCCGTACGCCCCGCCCCAGCCGGCCTCGACGACGGTGCCGACGCCGACCGCGTGCACGGACGTGCCGCTGGCGGCGTGGAAGTCGATGCCGGTGTGGCTGCCGGAGGACCACAGCGAGCTGCCGGCCTGGTAGGCGGTGGAGACGTAGGAGGCGGTGATCGGCGACACGAAGGTGTTGAGGCGCTCGCGCTCCGCCCTGCGCGCGGCGCGCCTCCTGGGCCTCGCGCGCCTCCTTGGCCGCCTCGGCCGCCCGCTCGCGCGCGGCCCTCCTGGGCCGCCTCCACGGGCGGCGGCGTGCCGGGCCGCCTGCTCCCGCGCGGTGGCCTAGGCGTCGATCTCGTCGGCCATGGAGTCGCCGATGGTGATGACCGGGGTGAGTCCGCTCTGCTCCGCCTGGGGCTCGGCGGCGAGCGCCGGAGCCGCGAGGGTGCCGACGACGCCGGTGGTGGCGAGGGCCGCGACACCCGCCGCGCGGGCGGTGGTGCGGTGCACCCGGCTGGGACGACGGTGCTTCCCGGTGGCGCGCGTGAACGCCATGTAGAGGCTGGTCCTTTCCTTCCCTCTCGCCTACCGGGTTAGCTGACGGGTTCGGAGGTGGAAGGTCTCCTACGGACCCCCGCCGCGCGCGCGGGCGTCCGATTCACCCCAGGGACTGCGATGGGTCCCCGGCTCCCTGGCTCGCGCCGTACGGGGACTCGGCGATGACTGTCCGGTGCCGCGGGTGCGGGCGCACCGCCCGACGAACAGCCGGGATGACGCTAAACGCGGCTGCGTTCAATCCTCAAACGCAACAAGACTTTTGTAGCGCACGCCACAGGGCAGACAGGCAGCCTCTCCCTCAATTCGGACAAATGGCGGCCCTGGTGACACTCCGGTCACCAGGGCCGCCGCGCGCGTGCCGCTACTCGGCCGCCACCACGGTGACTTCACCGATGCCGAGGGCCTCGACGGGCTCCTTGATCTGCGCCGCGTCGCCGACGAGAATCGTCACCAGACGGTCCACCGGGAAGGCGTTCACGACCGCCGCCGTGGCCTCCACGGTGCCCGTGGCGGCGAGTTGGCGGTAGAGCGTGGCCTGGTAGTCGTCGGGCAGGTGCTGCTCGACCTGGTCGGCCAGCGTGCTCGCCACGGCCGCCGCCGTCTCGTACTTCAGCGGCGCCACGCCCACCAGGTTCTGCACGGCGACGTCACGCTCGGCGTCGGTGAGACCTTCGGCGGCGAGCTTGCGCAGCACCGTCCACAGGTCCTCCAGGGCGGGACCGGTGTTGGGGGTGTCCACGGAGCCGCTGATGGCGAGCATCGCGGCGCCCGTGCCGTCGGGCGCGGAGCGCATGACCTGCCCGAAGGCCCGTACGCCGTAGGTGTAGTCCTTCCTCCTCGCGCAGGACGCGGTCCAGGCGCGAGGTGAGGGTCCCGCCGAGGGCAGTAGGTGCCGAGCACCTGCGCGGGCCACACGCGGTCGTGCCGGTCGGCGCCGGTGCGGCCGATCAGCAACTGCGTCTGGACGGCGCCGAGTCGGTCCACGATGACGACCCGGCCGGTGTCGTCGGCGCTCACCGGGGGTACGGGACGCGCTTCGGCGACGGAGCCGGTCCACGCGCCCAGCGTCTCGCCGAGCAGCGCGTCGAGGTCGACGCCGGTGAGGTCGCCGACGACCACGGCGGTGGCGGTGGCGGGTCGGACGTGCTTCTCGTAGAAGGCGCGTACGGCCGCCGAGTCGATGCTCGCGACCGTCTCCTCGGTGCCCTGGCGCGGGCGCGACATACGCGTCCCGGCCGGGAACAGCTCCTTGGAGAGTTCCTTGCCGCGCGGCGCGAAGGGTTGGCCAGCTCGTGCGGGATCTCGTCGAGCCGGTTGCGGACCAGCCGTTCGACCTCGCTGTCCGCGAACGCGGGGGCCCTGAGCGCGTCGGCGACCAGGCCAGGGCCTTGGCGAGGCGTGAGACCGGCACCTCCAGGCTCAGCCGGACGCCGGGGTGGTCGGCGTGTGCGTCGAGGGTGGCACCGCAGCGCTCCAGTTCGGCGGCGAAGTCCTCGGCGGAGTGCTTGTCGGTGCCCTCGAGAAGGCGCGCGCCATGATCGTGGCGACACCGTCGAGGCCGGTCGGCTCGGCGTCCAGGGGGGCGTCGAGGAGCACCTCCACGGCGACGACCTGCTGGCCGGGGCGATGACAGCGCAGCACGGTGAGGCCGTTGTCGAGGCTGCCGCGCTCGGGGGCCGGGAACGCCCACGGCTTGGGCTCGCCGGCCCGCGGCTGGGAGTGGAATTCCATGGTGGCGAGCTCGGTCACTTGGCCGCCTCCTCGTTCTCGTCGGTGGCGTCGTTCTCGTCGGCGGGGGCGGTCGGCTCGTAGACGAGCACCGCGCGGTTGTCGGGGCGCAGGCGGGCCTTGGCGACCTCCTGGACCTCCTCGGCCGTCACCTCCAGCACCCCGCTGCACGGCGGTGAGGGCGAGCTGCGGGTCGCCGAACAGGGCGGCGTACCGGCACAGTTCGTCGGCGCGCCCCGCGACCGTGCCCAGGCGGTCCAGCCACTCGCGCTCCAACTGGGCCTGGGCGCGCTCCATCTCCTCGGCCGTCGGGCCCTCCTCGGCGAACCGGGCGAGCTCCTCGTCGATGGCGGTCTCGATGACCGGCACCTCGAAGTCACCGGACGTCTTCACGTCCAGCCACCCCAGGGAGGGCGCTCCGGCGAGCCGCAGCAGGCCGAAACCGGCGGCGACGGCCGTGCGGTCGCGCCGTACCAGCCGGTTGTACAGGCGGGACGACTCACCGCCGCCCAGGACGGTGAGGGCCAGGTCGGCCGCGTCGCACGCGCGCGTGCCGTCCTCCGGCAGACGGTAGGCCGCCATCAGGGCGCGGGCCGGGACCTCCTCCTCGACCACCTCGCGCAGCTGCCCGCCCATGACGTCGGGCAGCGAGCCGTCCCGGGGGCCTGCTTGCCGTCGTGCGAGGCGATGGAGCCGAAGTACTTCTCGATCCAGGCGAGCGTCTGCTCGGGGTCGATGTCGCCGACGACCGAGAGCACCGCGTTGTTCGGCGCGTAGTACGTGCGGAAGAACGCGCGCGTCCTCCAGCGTCGCCGCGTCCAGGTCGGCCATGGAGCCGATCGGCGTGTGGTGGTAGGGGTGCCCCTCCGGGTAGGCGAGGGCGGTCAGCTTCTCGAACGCGGTGCCGTAGGGCACGTTGTCGTAGCGCTGACGGCGCTCGTTCTTGACGACGTCCCGCTGGTTCTCCATCGACTCGTCGTCCAGCGCGGACAGCAGGGAGCCCATGCGGTCGGCCTCCAGCCAGAGGGCGAGCTCCAGCTGGTGGGCGGGCATGGTCTCGAAGTAGTTGGTGCGCTCGAAGCTGGTGGTGCCGTTGAGCGAGCCGCCGGCGCCCTGCACCAGTTCGAAGTGGCCGTTGCCCTTGACCTGGGCGGAGCCCTGGAACATGAGGTGCTCGAAAAGATGAGCCAGGCCGGTGCGTCCCTTGACTTCGTGGCGCGAGCCGACGTCGTACCAGAGGCACACCGCCGCGACCGGGGTCAGGTGGTCCTCGGAGAGCACCACGCGCAGGCCGTTGGCCAGGCGGTGCTCGGTCGCTGTCAGGCCGCCGGAGCCTGCCTGGGCTGTGGCCGTGTGACCCATGGGCATGTACGTCCCTTCGATCGCGAAATTCTTGGTGGAAACGCTTGGTGGATCATTGGGCGGAACTGCGGAATTCCGCCGATCCTGCCACTGTATGCAAGCGTGCGGGGCACCGGTGGAGTTCCCGGACCTCGTACGCCGAGAGCGAGAACGGGGTTGGCGCCCCGAGCGGCCCGACCGGGGCGGGGGCGCGGGACGAGGGCGTACCCTGCGGGCAGCGCCGGGCCGGGCAGCCCGTGACGGGTCCTGGTCGGTCGCTGTCAGTGCCGCGGTCCACAATGGACCGCGTCAGATCACCGTTCACGCTTCAGCAAGGAGCCGGCAGCGATGGCCCGCCGTAGTACGAAGACCCCGCCGCCCGACGACTCGTACGAGGAGAAGATCTCGACATCGACGTCGTCGACGAGATGCAGGGCTCCTTCCTCGAGTACGCGTACTCGGTCATCTATTCCCGCGCGCTGCCGGACGCCCGCGACGGCCTCAAGCCGGTGCACCGCCGCATCGTCTACCAGATGAACGAGATGGGCCTGCGGCCCGAGCGCAGCTATGTGAAGTGCGCCCGCGTCGTCGGCGAGGTCATGGGCAAGCTGCACCCGCACGGCGACGCATCGATCTACGACGCCCTGGTGCGCATGGCCCAGCCGTTCTCCATGCGCGTCCCCTGGTCGACGGCCATGGCAACTTCGGCTCCCTGGGCAACGACGACCCGCCGGCCGCCATGCGGTACACCGAGTGCCGGGATGGCCGAGGCCACCAGCCTGATGACGGAGTCCATCGACGAGGACACCGTCGACTTCGGCCCCAACTACGACGGCCAGGGAGCAGGAGCCGGTGGCGCTGCCCGCCGCCTTCCCGAACCTGCTGGTCAACGGCGCCTCCGGCATCGCGGTCGGCATGGCCACGAACATGCCGCCGCACAATCTGCGCGAGGTGATCGCGGCCGCCCGGCACCTGATCCGGTACCCGAACGCGGACCTCGAAGCCCTGATGAAGCACGTTCCGGGCCCCGACCTGCCCACCGGGGGCCGGATCGTCGGCCTGCCCGGCATCCGGGACGCCTATGAGACGGGCCGCGGCACGTTCAAGATCCGGGCGACGGTCGCCGTGGACACCGTGACGGCCCGCCGCAAGGGTCTCGTCGTGACCGAGCTGCCCTTCGCGGTCGGCCCGAGAAGGTGATCGCCAAGATCAAGGACCTGGTCGGCTCGAAGAAGCTCCAGGGCATCGCCGACGTCAAGGACCTCACCGACCGCGAGCACGGGCTCCGCCTGGTCATCGAGATCAAGAACGGCTTCGTGCCCGAGGCGGTCCTGGAACAGCTCTACAAACTGACACCGATGGAGGAGTCCTTCGGCATCAACAACGTCGCCCTGGTGGACGGCCAGCCGCTGACACTGGGCCTCAAGGAGCTGCTGGAGGTCTACCTCGACCACCGCTTCAACGTCGTACGGCGCCGCAGCGAGTTCCGCCGCAGCAAGAAGCGCGACCGTCTCCACCTGGTCGAGGGCCTGCTCACCGCCCTGGTCGACATCGACGAGGTCATCCGCCTCATCCGCTCCAGCGAGAACTCCGCACAGGCCAAGCAGCGCCTGATCGAGCACTTCTCGCTCAGCGACGTCCAGACCCAGTACATCCTGGACACGCCGTTGCGCCGGCTCACCAAGTTCGACCGCATCGAGCTGGAGTCGGAGAAGGAGCGGTTGAACGCGGAGATCGAGGAGCTGACCCGGATCCTCGACTCGGACGCGGAGCTGCGCAAGCTGGTCTCGACCGAACTGGCGGCGGTGGCCAAGAAGTTCGGCACCGACCGCCGCACGATGCTGCTGGAGTCGTCCGGCGCGCCGGTCGCCGCGGTTCCGCTCCAGGTGGCGGACGACCCGTGCCGGGTGCTGCTGTCCTCGACGGGCCTGCTGGCCCGCACCGCGAACGACGAGCCGCTCGTCACGGAGGCCGGCGCCAAGCGCGCGTGAAGCACGACCTGATCGTCTCGGCGGTGCCGGCCACGGCCCGCGGCGAGGTGGGCGTGGTGACGTCCGCCGGGCGCCTGCTGCGGGTGAACGTCGTGGACCTGCCCCAGCTCCCGGAGCCCATGCCGACGCCGAACCTCCCCGGGTGGTGCGCCGCTGGCGGAGTTCGTGACCCTGGAGGACGACGAGACGGTCGTCTGCCTGACCACCCTGGACGAGTCCTCGCCCGGCCTGGCGCTCGGTACGGAACAGGGTGTCGTCAAGCGCGTGGTGCCCGACTACCCGTCCAACAAGGACGAGTTGGAGGTCATCGCCCTCAAGGAGGGCGACCGGATCGTCGGCGGCGCCGAGCTGCGCACCGGCGACGAGGACCTGGTCTTCATCACGGACGACCGCGCAGCTGCTGCGCTACCAGGCCTCGCAGGTCCGCCCGCAGGGCCGTCCGGCGGGCGGTGTGACGGGCGTCGAGCTCGCCGACGGCGCCAAGGTCATCTCCTTCACGGCGGTGGACCCGGCGGCGGACGCGGTGGTGTTCACGGTCGCCGGTTCGCGCGGCACGCTGGACGACTCCGTCCAGACCACGGCCAAGCTCACGCCGTTCGACCAGTATCCGCGCAAGGGCCGCGCCACGGGTGGCGTGCGCTGCCAGCGGTTCCTGAAGGGCGAGGACTGCCTGGCCTTCGCCTGGGCGGGCGCCACCCCGGCGCTCGCCGCGCAGAAGAACGACGCTCCCGCCCAGCTCCCGGACATCGACCCGCGCCGCGACGGCTCGGGCGTGTCACTGCCGAAGACGGTGGCGGTGGTGGCGGGGCCGGCCTAGGACCCGTCCCGGGCACCGGGCGGCGGTTCCTCGCCGCCCGGTTCCTCGGCGTCTGGTCCCTCGGCGTCTGGTCCCTCGGCGTCTGGTTCCTCGCCGTCGGGATCCTCGCCGTCGGCTTCCGGTACGTAGCGCAGGACGCCCCACATTCCGTGCTCGTCGGCCGGTGGGGCGTCGGCGTCCCTGCGGCACGCGTCGAGTTCCTCGCCGAGGGCCGGCGCGTCGATGCCGGAGCCGATGAGCACGAGCTGGGTGCGGCGGGCGTCGGCGGACGCCCAGGGCTCCGGGTAGAAGCGCAGGAAAGCGCCCCACGGCGTGGACGGCGTACCGGTTCCGCGTGTCGTACGGGCCGAAGTCGACGTACCCCTTGATCCGGTACAGGCCCTCCGGCCGGCTGTCGAGGAACCGCATGAGCCGGCGCGGGTCGAGCGGGACGTCGGAGACGAACGACAGGGTGTCGTAGGCGGCGTGCAGATGCTCGGCGTGGGCGCCGCCCCTGGAGTGGTCGTGCAGGTCGTCGAAGGACAGCTGCCCCACGCGCTCCTCGCTCGGCCGGCAGTCGTAGAGGAACTCCGGGTCGATACGGCCGTAGGTCGCGGGCACCACGGCGGCGCCGTCCGCGAGCGAGTGGACGAGGGCGAGCACGCGCTCGGCGTCCGGAGCCCGGTCCGTCTTGTTGACCACGATCAGGTCGGCGAGCGCCAGGTGCCGGTCGATCTCGGGGTGTCTGTCACGCGTGGCGTCGAACTCGGCGGCGTCGACGACCTCGACGAGTCCGCCGTAGACGACCTCGTGCTGTTCGCTGGCCAGCAGCATCCGCACCAGTTCCTGCGGCTCCGCGAGGCCGCTGGCTTCGATGACGATGACGTCGATGCCGGCCTCGGGGCGGGCGAGCCGCTCCAGGTACCCGTCCAGTTCACTCGCGTCGACGGCGCAGCACAGGCACCCGTTGCCGAGCGAGACGGTGGAGTCGCCGAGTGCGCCGGCCACGGCCATCGCGTCGATCTCGATCGAGCCGAAGTCGTTGACGATGGCACCGATACGGCTGCCTCCGCTGCGGTGGAGGAGGTGATTGAGGAGTGTGGTCTTTCCGGAGCCGAGGAATCCGGCGAGTACGACGACCGGGATCTGCTGCGGAGTCGGGCGATGCCCCACCGTGCGACCTCTCTCACCTACGCGTACGCCGGCCCGCGGCGGGGCGTACACCCACGTACGGAACTGCCTGATCAGGATACGAGCCGGCGGAGTGCCCGCGGAGTGAACGATTGTTAGCAGCACTTGCTGGGCAGACGTTTTGCATGGCGCCGGACTGTGCGACCCTCGCTTCCCTCCGTGCGCCGCCTCTCCGCCTCCCCGCCGGTCAGCGCCGCTCGGCACTCTGGAGGCGGCAGCGCCACCACATCGCTCGCCGGTCCCCGTCAGCCGACCCGCACTCGACGACCGGCGGGCGGTCGCCTGATTCGGGGGTTGACATGGTCACACGGAAGAACATCACGGGGAGGTTCGGCTCCGCCGCGGCCGGCATGCTGCTCGCCACGGGGGTGACGCTGGCCGCGCGCCGGCGAGGGCTGGAGAAGGCCCGTCTGCACGAGCGACAGCTGGAGCTGGAGGAGCTGGCGATCCGGCGCAAGTCGCTGCAGCATCAGCAGCGCATGCACTGGGAGTTGCTGGCCAGGGCGATCGACGACCCCTCTCTGGCCGAGGTCATCGACACGTACGACAAGGGCATCCCGGCGCAGAAGCGACGCCAGTTCTTCTACGCGAACGCGTGGTACGTCAACCTCTACCACCCCTACGAAGCGGGCCTCCTGGATCAGGAGGAGTTGTTCGGGCGCTTGCGCGAGCTCTTCCAGACCCCACTGATGCGGGAGTACTGGGAGGCATCGAAGGAGCAGCGGGCGTCCCTCAAGGCGACATCCACCGAGTCACGCGTAGGCGGCATGGTGGACGGGCTCATCAAGGATCTGGACGAGGCCGACACGGACGAGTGGTGGGTGGTGGGCACGCCCCCGTCCGTCTGACGCTCCGGGGCGCGGGTCAATCTCAGGAGAGAAATGCTTCTCATGGGTGTCTTTCGGCCATGCAGTCACACCGGCACCGCCGGTCCCAGTAACGTGCTCCCTAGCACAGTGCCCAACCTGTAAGGACCGGTACCCCTTGAAAATCGTGCGCCGCATCGGTGTGCCTCCAAGCTCGCGCGGCAGTACCTCGGGAGCCAGCTGTCCGGACCTCTTCGAGCTGAGCGACGGCAATTTCGCCGTCATCGGCACCGAGGCCACCGAGACCCTGGAGCGCGAACTCCCCGCCGATGCCTCCCGTGCGGGCTATGAACGCATCGTGGTCATCAACAGGGAGACCCTGATCCGCGCCAAGGCGGACATCCCCGACGCCTGACCTCCCGCGGCACGCGTCCACCCCGACCCGTGTCCCGTCACGCCCTCCCGGCCGCACGCAACCGTCCACCGCGCCGGACCAGCCGTCCGTCGAGCCCTCGGCACCCCGTCCCGCTCGACGGCCCCACCGATGAGGCCTGGCGCCAGAACGGCACCAGGCCGCACGCATTCCTCAGCCCGCCGCGGGTACCTTGACCGGCGCCCCCGGCCCCACATACCGCGCCGCCGGCCGGATGATCTTCGAATCGCGCGCCTGCTCCAGGATGTTCGCGCTCCAGCCCACCACCCGCGCCGCCGCGAACGTCGGCGTGAACATCTCGCGCGGCAGACCGCACAACTCCATGACCACGCCCGCGTAGAACTCGACGTTGGTGTGAAGCTCTCGACCCGGCTTCAGCTCCGCGAGGATCGCCTCGACCTGCCGCTCCACCTCGACGGCGAACTCCACGCGCGGACCGCCGAAGCTCCGCGCCACCTCGGAGCATCCGGGAGCGCGGGTCCTCCGTGCGGTAGACCGCGTGACCGAAGCCCATGATGCGGTCACCGGCGAGCACCCGCTCACGGATCCAGGGTCGACGCGGTCGGGAGTGCCGATCGCGTCCAGGGTGTCCAGGGCCCGGCTGGGCGCCCCCGCCGTGCAGCGGGCCGGACAACGCCGACACCGCCCCGGCGAGGCAGGCGGCAACGTCCGCACCCGTCGAGGCGATGACCCGCGCGGTGAAGGTTGACGCGTTGAAGCCGTGATCAACGGTGGAGATCAGGTACTGCTCGATCGCCCGCGTCCGCTGCTCGTCCGGTTCCGTGCCGGTCAGCATGTAGAGGTAGTTGGCGGCGTACGACAGGTCCTCGCGAGGCTCCACCGGTTCGAGTCCCCGCCCCAACCGGTGCAGCGCGGTGAGCAGCGTCGGTACGGCCGCGGCGGCCACGATGGTGTCCTGGCGGCGCTCGTCGGCCGACAGGTCGTACACGGGTTTGAAGCCTCGGGCCGCCGAGCAACGACAGGGCCGTGCGCATCCCGGTGAGCGGACCGGAACGTCCACCAGCCGCGGCGACGGCGGGCAGTGCCGTGCGTACCGCGTCGGGGAGCCGGCGCAGGGCCGCCGTCTCGGCGGCGAAGGCGGCACCGCGCCCGGCGTCCGGCAGTTCGCCGTGGACCAGGAGGTGCCAGACGTCCTCGAAGCCACGGCTCCGGGCGAGCTCGACGGCCGAGTACTGGCGGTAGTGGTAGAAGCCCTCGAGCCCCCGCACGTCACCGACCTCGGTGTCGGCCACCACGACACCGGCGAGCCCTCGCGGCACGTCGACGAGCGTGGCGGTGGCTGCGGTTTGGTTGACGGACATGATTACCTCCCTGGTCTTGAATTCACTGTCTATAGTTGACTCAACTCCTGTCAATATTGATTCAGTCAATATTGAGACCAAGGACGACCGTCACGATCGATACGGTGACCCCCATGCGCGATCAAGAGCCCGAGCACCCCGCCGCCGGCGAACGGCGCCTGACCACCAGGGAGGCGGCCGAACTGCTCGGGGTGAAACCCGAGACCGTCTACGCGTACGTCAGCCGTGGCCAGCTCGGCAGCAGGCGCACACCAGGCGGCCGGGGCAGCACCTTCGACGCGAAGGAGGTGCGGGCGCTCGCCCGGCGCAACCGGCGCGACAGCGGCACCCCCGCGGCCTCCGGCCAGGAGCTGGCCGTGCGCACCCGCATCACGCTCATCGAGAGCGACCGGTTCTACTACCGGGGCGTCGACGCGGTCGAGCTCGCCGCGCGTCACAGCTACGAAGAGGTGGCCGAGTGGCTCTGGACCGGGCGGTTGCGCCCCCGGCATCGCCTTCGCCGCGCCCGAGGACTCCGTGGCCGTCGCCCGCCGGGCCGTCGACGCCCTGCCCGAGCACGCCGGTCCCGCCGACCGGTTGCGCGTCGCGGCCATCGCCGCCGCGGCCGCGGACCCGCTCCCGCTTCGACCTGTCCGAGGACGCCGTGCTGGGCACCGCACGCATCCTCATCCCCACCCTCGTCGCCGCGCTGCCGCCCGTACTGCACACCGGGCACGACCAGGGCCCCCTCGCCCATCGCCTCTGGACGCGGCTCAGCGGCCGGCCGGCCGACGAGGCGGCGCTGCACGCACTCGACACGGCGCTCTCCCTGCTCGTCGACCACGACCTGGCAGCCTCCACGCTCGCCGTGCGCGTCGCCGCGTCGGCCCGGGCGCACGCCTACGCGGCCGTGTCCGCCGGGCTCGGCGTGATCGAGGGCCCGTTGCACGGCGCGGCCGGCGGCCCTCGCCCACCGGCTGCTGCTGGAGGTGCTCGACCAAGGCAGCGCGGCGCCGGTGGTGGCGGAGGAACTGCGGGCCGGGCGCCGCATCCCGGGACTCGGCCACCGGCTCTACCCCCGGCGAGGATCCACGCGCGCGTGCCCTCTTCGCGCTCCTGGACGACATCCCCCGGGCGGCGCCCGCGCTCGCGGCGGCCCGTGACATCCAGGCCACCGCGGCCCGCCACGCCCCGCTGAACGCCAACGTCGACCTGGCGCTCGCCGTGCTCACCGCGTCCTGCGGCATGCCCCCACCGCGGCCGAGACGATCTTCGCTGTGGCCCGCACGGCGGGCTGGATCGCGCATGCGCTGGAGGAGTACGGGGAGCGCCCCCTGCTGCGCATGCGTCCGAGTGGGCTCTACTCGGGTCCGAGGCCGCCCCCAGCCACTGCCGGAGTAGCGTTCAGGCGCGGCTGGAAGTCACCGCGCGCAAGTCAGGTTAGGCTCACCTCTGTGAGTACGTGCTCAACCGTCTCCCGGAACCTCGACGAGCCCGTTTCGGCACCGCACCCGTCGCGAGGACCTGGTTGCTGCTCGAACAACCCGGCCCGTGGGGCGCCAAGGCGCTCACTTCGAGCCACCTGGATCCCGTGCTCGGGCGCGCCCTGGAGGCGGCGGTGAAGGGTACGGGCGTGCGCATCGCGCTCATCCGCAGGCCTGGGCGCCACGCGGACGCGGACCGGGGCGCGCCCGCCGAGCGCCGGGTGTACGTGGCCCACACGGTCCCGGGAAACGTGTGGTTGCACACCACAACGCTCACCGACCCCCGTCGGCTGCTCGCCCTCGATTTCGCCGCGCTCGGCAGGGGTGATCGCCGTGCCTTCGACTCGGCTCCTCGACGGCGCCCCCCACCCGGGCGCCCCGCTCGCTCTCGTCTGCACCAACGGCAAGCGCGATCGGTGCTGCGCTCTCCTCGGCAGGCCGCTGGCGGCCGAGCTCGCGGCGTCCGGGGCCGAGGGCGTGTGGGAGGTCACCCATCTGGGTGGCCACCGTTTCTCGCCGGCGGTGCTCGTACTGCCCCACGGATACGCCTACGCCCGGGTGCAGGCCCACACCGTCAAGGAGATCCTGCACGGTGCGGCGCGGGGAGGATCGTCGTCGAGGGCTGCCGCGGGAACTCCGCGTGGGAGCGCCCCGGCCAGGCAGCCGAGCTGGCCGTGCGCGCCGCCGTGGACGAGGACGCGGCCCAGGCGCTGAACGTCGTACGGACGGACGGTGCCGCACCGCGCTGGGAGGTGACCCTGGCCCACGCCGACGGCCGGCACTGGCGGGTCACCGTCACGCAGGGCGCGTCGGCGCCCCCGCGTCCGGAGAGCTGCGGGGCCTCGGTGCTGGGCTCGCCGGCGCGGATGGAGGTCACGGCGGTGCGCGAGCTTTCGGTGACGGCGGCGCTCGCGAGCTGACGTCCCGGCCCCGAGGGTGAGCGCGGCCGGCCCGCGGTGGCGGCGACGACTCGGGAAACGGCGTGCGAGCTTGGAGAGCGGCGGAAGCGCCCGGGGAACCAGGGCAAGCCTCCTGGATGAACGGCACACGCGCGGGACGGCGAGGCCCGGCCCAGTCACTCGCTCGGAGCGCCCGGGAGATCCGCGCCACACCCCGTACGGCATGCCGCCACCTCCCACGTACCGTCATGGGTATGAGCCCCAGTCCCCCGTACGCCGCCTGCGCCTCGGCCTGCCGCGGCGGGTGTTCTCGCAGGTGCTGCTGATGCAGCTGGCGATCGCCGCGGGGTCGCCGTACTCGCGACCCGGGTGTTCCTGGCGCCGCTCGGTGACCAGCTGGACGACCAGGCGATGCGCCGTGCACTCGCGATCGCGCAGACCACGGCGCAGCAGCCCAGGTCGTACGGGACCTGCGGACCACCCGACCCGCGCCGAACGGCCGCGGTGCAGCGGGAAACGGAACGGATCCGGAAGGCCACCAAGGCCGAGTACGTCGTCGTGATGGACCGGCAGGGCATGCGATGGTCGCACACCGATCCGGATCGGATCGGCGACGTCGTCTCGACCGACCCCGGGCAGGCCCTGGCGGGCCGCGAGATCATGGAGATCGACGACGGCACCCTGGGACGGTCCGCGCGCGGCAAGGTGCCGCTGCGTGACGGCGACGGCGACATCGTCGGCGCGGTGCTCGGTCGGCATCGCGTACGACAGCGTCCGGGCCCGGCTGATCCACGCCATCCGGGGCTGTTCGCATACGCCGGCAGGCGCGCTGTACGTGGCGCGCTGGCGGCCTGGCTCTATCTCGCGCCGGGTCAGCGACAGACCCGTGACCTGGCCCTCGACATCGCGGGGCTGCTCGCGGAGCGCGAGGCCATGCTGCACGGCATCCGGGAGGGGTGTCGTCGCCCTGGACGCGGCGGCAGGGTGCGACTGCTCAACGACGAGGCGCAACGCCTGCTGGGCATCGGTGGCGAGGCCGTCGGCTAGCCCCCCCGACGAGGCGCTCGGCGCGGGGCGTACTGGCCGACGTCCTGGCGCCGAGCCGGGTGGACCGGCACCGATCTGCTGACCGTGCGCGGCCAGCGGGTCTGGTCGCCAACCGGATGCCCACCGACGACGGCTATGAGCCAGCTCGCCACCTGCGCCACCGCACCGAGCTGGAGCAGCTCGGCCGGGAACTCGACTCGACGCGCGGTCCTGATCGACGCCCTGCGCGCGCAGGACCACGAGCACGCCAACCGCATGCACACCCTGCTGGGGCTGCTCGAACTGGAGATGTACGCACGACGCCGTGGAGTTCGTCGGCGAGGTGGTCGGTGAGCACCGGGTCACCGCGGAGCAGATCACCGAGCCGGATCCAGGACCCCCTCCTCGCCGCCCTGCTGGTCTGCAATGCGACCGTCGCGGCCGAACGCGGAGTCGTGCTGTGGGTGTCCGACCGGACGCTGCTGCCTGACCGTCTGGCCGACCCCGAGGGCTCGCTACGGTCGTCGGCAACCTGGTCGACAGCAACGCCACTCGACGCCGTCGCGGGCGAGCCGCACGCGCGCGCGTGGAGGTCGAGTTGCGCGCGCGGGGACGTGCCGCCACGCTCCGGGTGCGTGACACGGCCCGGGATCCGCGAAGGCGAACGCCGCGAGCTGGTGTTCACGGCGGGCTGGTCCACAAGGAGTCGCCGGCGCACCGCCAAGGCGCGGCATCGGGCTGTCGCTGGTGCGGCGGCTGGCCGAGCGGCAGGGCGGCAGCGCCTTGCGTCCGTGAGGCGCACGGCGGGGGCGCGGAGTTCGTCGTCGTCCTGCCCGAGGCAACTGACCGAACCGGACCTGGACCCCGCCCCGCCACCCCGGCTCCTCACCACCACCCGCACCGCCCCCGTGAACACCGCTGCCGAGGAGGAGTCCCGATGATCGAGGTCCTGGTGGTGGACGATGACACGCAGGTCGCGCGGGGTCAACGCGCCGCCTACGTCGAGAAGGTCCCGGGCTTCCACGTCGGCCGGCGAGAGGCGCACAGCGCGGGGCCTGGAGCGCTGCGCAGTGTGGAGACGCTGCCCCGCCTGGACCTGATCCTCGCTGGACCACTACCCGCCCGACCGACCGGACCTGAAGGTCGTCCAAGGAGATGCGGCGGCGCGGCCACCAGGCCGACGTGATCATGGTGACGGCGGCGCGGGACGTGTCGACTCGTCCAGGCGGCGATGCGCCAGGGCCCTGCAGTACCTGGTCAAGCCGTTCTGCGTTCGCGGGCTGCGCGCCGGTTGGAGGCGTACGCGGAGCTGCGGCGCACTCCCGACGGCGGCGGTGAGGCGGAGCAGGCGGAGGTCGACCGCATCTTCGGCGCTCTGTCGGCACCGTCGAGGCCGGGCTGCCCGAGCGACCTCACCACCGCCGAGCCCGTGCGCCAGTGCGTTCGATGGAGGCCGACGGCGCACTCTCCGCCCAGGAGATCGCCGAACGGACCGGGGTGAGCCGCCAGACCGCTCAGCGCTACCCCAAGCTCCTGGAACGCACCGGACGGGCCAGGCTGGACCCTCAAGTCACGGCGACGCCGGCCGTCCGGAGCACCGCTACGAGTGGGCGACCCGCCCCTAGGCGGCGTCGGGCCGACCGCGCCACCGCCTCCTACACGGCCCCCCGCCCCGGTCAGCGACCGCACCCCTCCGTCTCGGCGTGTTGGCCTCGTCCGGGACCTCCCGCGAGGTGATCGTGCCGAGCCAGCCCGCGACGAAGCCCAGCGGATCGACACCAGGCCGGGGTTCTGCAGGGGGGAATACTGGAGCCAACGCCCGGGAACAGCGCCTGCGGGCTGCCCGACACCACCGGCGACAGCAGCACGAGCACCACGGAGGAGGAGGCCGCCGTACACGGCCTGCACTGCACCGCGTGCGGTGAAGCTGCGCCAGAACAGCGAGTAGAGCAGCACCGGCAGACTGGCGGACGCGGCGACGGCGGCGAGGCCCACCAGGAACGCGACGTTGAGGTCGCGGGCGAGCAGGCCGAGAGCGATCGCCACGGCGCCGATACCGGACGGCGGCGATGGCCGCGCCACGGCGACCAGGTTGCGGCGCGGCTTGCGTCGCGGCGCCGCAGGGACGCGTACAGGTCGGGGCCACCGACGCCGAGGAGGTTAGGGCGATACCGGCGACCACCGCGAGGATGGTGGCGAACGCGACAGCGGCGACGACCGCGAACAGAACCGTCCCCCGGCGGATTCCGCGCCGCCCCCCAGATCGAGGGCGAGCAACGGGACTGCCGTGCTCCCGGCGGCGTTCGACGCCCGTACGGCACCGGGTCCGACCAGGGCGGCGGCGCCGAACCCGAGCACGATCGTCATCAGGTAGAACCCGCCGATGAGGCTGATCGACCAGACGACCGGACCGCCCTGCGCGCCCGCGCGGTGGGCACGGTGTAGAAGCGGGACAGGATGCTGCGGCATGCCCGGCCGTGCCCAGCACCAGAGCGAGCCCCAGGCTGATGAGTCGAAGCGCGAGGTCCAGTCCCCGCCGTATGCCAGCTCGGGCGCCAGGAAGGTCTTCGCCGTGACCGCTGCGTGTCGGCCGCCGGTGCGCAGCAGCCGGTCGAAGTCACCGTGGAAGCGCACCAGGACGAGCGCGGTTAGCGTCACGGTGCCGCCGAGCAGCAGCAACGGCCTTCACGATCTGGATCCAGGTGGTGGCCCGCATCCCTCCAGGCAGCGACACGTAGATCACCAGCGAGGGCGCCGACGCCGATGACTGTCCAGGTCCGCGCCGCCTCGGTCTGCACATGCACCGAACGGGGCGGCTAC
>JAKFGP010000017.1 GCA_021502835.1 Streptomyces thinghirensis | reverse complement strand
TCCCATCGCGGCGTAGACGAGCCCGGCCTGCTCCGGCTGCCTGGCGCCGCTCGGTGAGCGCGGTGATCCCCGCCTGGCAGGCCCCGAACATCGCCCCTGGAGGGCGAGCGAAGGGACCCGCAGGGCGTGCACCGCGCGGGGCATGCGGGGGCGGGCGCGGGGCCCGCCCGGCGTGTCCGTCGGCCCGACAGCCGAGGGCGCCGACGCGCGGGCCGTCGGATGCAGGGCGAAGGCGGTGCCGCACACGGCGACGAGTACGGCGGCGCCGGCCAGGGCGTACGCCGGGTGGGCGAGGACCGCCGCCAGGCCGACCAGGGCCGGGCCGAGGACGAAGGAGACCTCGTCGAGGGTGCTCTCGAAGGACAGCGCGGCGCCCACGGTGGGCTCGGGGGCACCGGCCCGGCGGGCGAGCGCCACCAGGCGGGCGCGGGCCAGCGGGCCGATCAGGGGCACGCTCGCACCCGCCGCCACCCCGAGGAGCGCCAGCGCGGCGCTGGCACCCCCCGCGAGCGCGCCGGCCACCAGGGCGGCGATCGCGACGGCGTTGACCAGCGCGAAGACCAGGACGACGGTGCGCTGACCGTACCGGTCCGCGAGCGCCGGCCGACCAGCGGGCCGCAGGCGACCTGGCCGACGGCGAGCGCTCCGCCGGTCAGCCCCGCGACGGCCAGCGAGCCGCTGGTGCGGGCGACCAGCAGGGAGGCTGGCCGAACTGGATCGTGGCCGTCGGCAGCCGTCCCAGGAAGGACACCACCGGCAGCAGCGGCCCGGTCAGGCCGATCACCTCTCCGGTACGTCTCCAGCGCGCCCCGCCGTCCGGTGCCTCCGCTGCTTCCCCATCGCTCGAAGCTAGGCCACGCGCGCGTACGCCCGTGGAGGGGCCGATGACACGAAAGGCGGCGAGGCGGGTACGTAGGTTTCCGCGACACCTGAGCGGCCCGACCCGGCGGTGCCAGCGATCCCCACGGCCTCCACAGCCCCCGTGGCCCCTCTGGCTACGTATCGGCTGCAGTTGCAGCCCGAGTCCCTTTTCGGCGCGGCGGCGGCCGTGCCGTACCTGGCCTGCTCGGCGTCACGCACCTGCACCTGTCCCCGGTGCTGGAGGCCGTGCCGGGCTCGCCGCACGGCTACGACGTCGTGGACCACGCGCGCGTGCGCGAGGAACTGGGCGGCGAGGAGGGGACTGCGGGCGCTGGCGCGCACCGCGCGGGAGCACGGTCTCGGCCTGGTGGCGGACATCGTGCCGAACCACATGGCGATGTCGCCCCGGCACAACCGCGCCCTGTGGGAGGTGCTGCGGGAGGGCCCGAAGTCGCCGTACGCGCGGTGGTTCGACATCGACTGGGGAGGCTCAGGGCGGCCAGGTGCTGGTGCCGGTGCTCGGCGCCCCGGTCGGCGAGGTGCTGGACGAGCTCCGGGTCGACGGCGACGTACTGCGCTACCACGACCACGCGTTCCCCCTGCGGGACGGCACCGGCGACCTGCCGCTGCCGCAGCTGCTGGACGCGCAGTGGTACCGCCCCGTGTGGTGGCGGCTCGCCCGCACCGACCTGAACTGCCGGCGCTCACCAGCATCTCCGAGCTCATCGGCGTACGCGTGGAGGACCCGGAGGTGTTCGAGGCAGACGCACGCCACGGTTCTGCGGGTGCTGCACGAGGTGTAGTCGACGGCCTGCGCGTCGACCACCCCGACGGCCTCGCCGACCCCGACACCTACCTCGGGCGGCTGCACGAGGCGAGCGGCCACCGGTGGACGGTCGTGGAGAGATCCTCGCGGACGGCGAACGGCTGCCCGCCGCCTGGCCGTCGCGGGCACGACCGGCTACGACGCGCTGCGTATCGACGAACTCTTCACCGACCCGGCCGGGTACGGGGAACTCCTCGGCGAGCAATGGTTCGCCGCCCGCAGACGGACCGGGGCGGCGACTGGGCGGCGACGGTGCGGCGGGCGGCGTACAAGGTGCTCACGCACGAGCTGGCCACCCGAGATGCAACCCGGCTGACCGGTCGCCCCACCCGCCTGTGCGTCGCCTCCCCGGACGCCGCGCTGCGCGACCGGGCGCCGTGGGCGCTGCGCACGGCGCTGCGGGAGCTGCTGGTCCGGCTGGAGGTGTACCGGCCGTACGCGTCGGTGGACGCGGCGTCAGTCGTCACCGAGGAGGCGGCAGCCGAGGCGCGGCTCGCGTTCGCGGTGCCGGAGGAGGCCAGCGCGGTGGACGTCGTGCGGGGCCTGGTGCTGGGGCGGTTCGGGGACGGGCCGGGCACGTGGAGTTCCGTACGCGGTTCGCGCAGACGGCGTCGGCGCTGCGCGCCAGGTCGGTGGAGGACACGGCGTTCTACCGCTACGTGCCGCTGCTTTCGGCGACCGAGGTGGCGGGAACCCGGGAGTCCGGCCCTGTCGCCGGAGGAGTTCCACGCGTACTGCGCGCGCGTGCAGCGCGACCGGCCCGCGACCGGCACGGTGGTCTCGACGCACGACACCAAGCGCAGCGCCGACGTGCGCGCCGCGCTGGCCGTGCTCACGGAGGTGTCCTGAGCGGTGGGCGGACGGTCCTCACGGAGGTCACCCGCACCGCCGAGGGCGTGCCGGACGCGCAGCTGGCGTGGGCGGCCTGGCAGACGGTGTTCGGGCTGGGGCCGGCGGAGGGCGAGCACGTGCGGGAGGCGCTACGCTGGGTGTGCGCGGGGCGGGATGTGTGCCGGCTGGACGGACCAGGAGCCGCCGTGCGAGGAGGCGGTGGCCAGTTCGTTGGCGGCGGGGTGCGCGCGCGCCGGGCGAGCGGGTAGTCGCCGCCCGCGACGCCCTGGAACCGCGCATCCTCGCCAACGTCCTCGGCACGGCCCGACGCACCTGACGATGCCGGGGGTGCCGGACCCCTACCAGGGCACCGAGGGCGAGTACCTGGCCCTGGTGGACCCGGATGCAACCGCCGTCCCGTGCGGTTCGGTGAGGCGATGGGAGCCGGACGAGGGCGGTGAGAAAGGGACGCGGTGACACGGGCGGCGCTCGCACCGCACCGCGGCGCCCCGACGCGTTCGGCGACGCGGCGACGTACGACGGCCGCCGCCCGCCGAGGGTCACGCGGCGGCACTGCGTGGCGTTCGTCCGCTCCGGGCCGTCGTCACGGCCGTGACCCGGCTGTCACCGCGGCTGGCCGAGGCGGGCGGCTGGCAGGACACGGCACTGCCCCTGCCGCCGGGCCGCTGGGCCGACGCCCTGACGCCCGGACGCCAGTTCACGGGGCACGCGCGCGTGGAGGACCTTTTCGCGGGGGTACCGGTGGCACTGCTGGAGCGGGTGGGGGCGGAGGAAGGGGGCGGGGGCTGAGCGTCGGGGCGGACGAGCGGGAGGTGGACTGGCGCCGGGGCCGACGGGCCCGGGGCTGAGCGTCGGGGGACGGGCGCCGGCGACCGAGCCACGGGGCGCACGGGCGCAAGGCGGACGGGCACTGGGGCAGACGGGCGCGCGGTGGACGGGCGCCGGGGCTGAACGTGGGGGGCAGACGCGCTCCGGGGCAGACGGACCCCAGGGCGGAGCGTCGGGGCAGACGAGCCACGGGGGCTGAACGTCGGGGGACGGGCGCCGGCGAACGAGCCACGGCGCTGAGCGTCGGGACGGACAGGCCCCGGGACGGACGAGCCCCAGGGCCGCCCTCGGGGCCGGATGCCGGCCGCGCGGCCCCGGGCCGTAGGCGGGGGCCGGGCGGGACGCGGCGTCAGCCCAGCGCCGAGGCCGGGATGCCGCAGATGTCGGCCGGGCGGGCCGGTGAGGTGGGCGGGGCGGTGGGTGCCCGGCCCGGCCACGTCAGGCGCAGGAGGTCGACGAAGGCCTCGGCGGCGCCGCCTGGCGGTGCCCGCGCGAAGACCGCCAGGGCGCGTCGCCAGGGCGGGTCGGGCGTCAGGACCACGCAGCCCCGCCGGCCGCTGCCGCCCCCGATGTGCGAGGGCGCCGTGCAGACGCCGACGGCGGCGGCCATCCGCACGGCCGTCGACGTGTGCTCGGTGAAGACGGCGGTGTACGGCCGGAAACCGGCGATCCGCACGCCCAGTCGAGGAAGCGTTCGCCCTCGATGACGGGTTCCATGGCGCACCGACCCAGGGCCAGTCCGCGAGTTCGGGCAACGTCACCGTCGTACGGCCCGCGAACCGGTCGTCGAAGGGCACCACGAGGACGATCTCCTCCTCGCCGACCGTGACGACGGTGCCGGGCCAGTCGGGGGCGTCGGGCCGACGGCGAGGTCCGCGGTCCCGCGCTCGACCTCCTCCCCAGTGCCTCGGTCGTCGCGTACTCGTGGAGGTGCAGCAGGACACCGGGGTGCGCGGCGCGCCAGGCGGGCGAAGACGTCGGGCAGGATGCCGACGGCGACCGAGTGCGCCGGCCGCGATGTGGTTCCCCGCCCTCGACCCCGGCGGCGGCGCGGGCCGCGCGGCGGGCTGGGCGGCGCTGCGGACGGCGAGTTCGGCGTGCGGACGGAACGCGCGGCCCATCGGGGTCAGGCGCACCCCGCGCGGCATGCGCTCAGCAGGGCCCGCCGACCGACTCCTCCAGGGCCTTGATCTGGTGGGAGAGCGCGGACTGCGGCCAGTGGAGCGTCTCGGCCGCTCGGGTGAAGGACGCCTCCATCGACGACCGTCAGGAAGTACTCCATCTGCCGCAGGCTCATTCCCGTCCCCCCAACCACCGCCAACCACCGCCGCGTCACCGGCTGCCGCCACGAACGTCCTGCATCGAACCCACGAGAACATTGCCTTGGACTCACGACAAGGGCCGGGCGGACGCTGAGGCATGAACACACACGACGTGATCGTCATCGGTGGCGGCACCGGCGGCTGCAGCACCGCTCTGCGTGCGCGGCCCTGGATCTCGACGTCGCCCTCGTCGAACGCGACAAGGTCGGCGGGACCTGTCTGCACCGCGGCCGCATCCCGAGCAAGGTGATGCTGCACGCCGCCGAACTGGTCGACGCGATAGCCGAGGCACGCGAGCGCTGGGGTGTGAAGGCGAGCCTGGACGGCGTCGACTGGCCGGCCCTGGTCGCCACCCGCGACGACATCGTGAGCCGCAACCACATGGGCGTGGAGGTGCACCTCGCCCACGCGGGCGTGCGGGTGGTGCGGGGCGACGCGCGGCGGACGGGCGCCCGGACCGTGCGGGCGACGGCGCGCGACTCACCGCACGCCGGGGCGTCGTCCTCGCCACCGGTTCGCGCCTCGCGCACGCTCCCCGAGCTCGCGTCGGACGGGCGGCGCGCGTGGTGACCAGCGACGACGCGCTGTTCGCGCCCGGTCTGCCGGCGTCCGTGCTGGTGCTGGGCGGCGGCGCGATCGGCGTCGAGTACGCCTCGTTCCACCGGTCGATGGGCGCGGAGGTGACCCTCGTGGAGGCCGCCGACCGGATCGTGCCGCTGGAGGACGCCGACGTGAGCCGCCATCTGACGCGCGGTCTGAAGAAGCGCGGCGTCGACGTGCGGGTGGGTGCCCGCCTGCTGGACGCCGAGGTGATCGACGACGGCGTACGCGCGCGCGTGCGTACGTCCCCGGGGCGAGACCCTCACCGTCGAGGCCGAGCGGCTCCTGGTGGCCGTGGGGCGGGCGCCAGTCACCGACGGCCTCGGCCCGGCCGCCGCGGGCCTGGAGACCGACCAGCGGGGTTTCGTCGTACCGGCCGACTGGGACCGGCTCGAAACGGCGGCCCCCGGCGTCCACGTCGTGGGCGACCTGCTGCCGCCCCCGTCGCTCGGGCTGGCCCACGCGTCGTTCGCGGAGGGCCTGCTGGTGGCCGAGACCCTGGCGGGCGTGCCGTCCGCGCCCGTCGACTACGCGGCCGTACCGGGTGACGTCACTCGGCGCCGCAGACCGCGGCCGTGGGCCTGAGCGAGGCGGAGGCACGCGCGCGGGTACGCGGTGTCCGTCAATGTCATGCCGTTGACGGCCGTCGCCAAGGGGATGGTGCACGGGCGGGGGGCGGGATGGTGGAGGTCGTCGCCGAGGAAGGGGCGGCCGGGTGCTCGGCGTGCACCTGGTGGGACCGCACGTGTCGGAGATGATCGCCGAGAACCAGCTGATCGTCGGCTGGGACGCCGAGCCCGCCGACGTGGCCTGCCACATCCACGCCCACCCCACCCTGTCGGAGGCGGTGGGCGAGGCATTCCTGACCCTGTCGGACCGCGGACTGCACCAGCAGTGACACGGCCGGAGGCGGGTGAGGCGTACCGACGTCTCCACCCGCCCGCCGGCCCTGCCCGCTCACCCCTGCGTGTCCCAAGCGAACACCGACCCCGTCCGTGCCGCCATCACGCACGGGTTGGGGAAGACCTGCGTGTACTCCACCGGCTGTCCCCGCCACTGCCCGCGCGCGTGGGCGGTCACCGGGGCGTAGATCATCGGGCAGTGGGTGTCCCGCAGCGGGATGTCGGCGATGCGGCCGTCCGTCGCGTCGAGTTCCGCGCAGGCGCGGGCCGCGCGGGCGTGTCCCCTGGGCGGGTCGCACAGCAGGAGGGCGCCGCGTGTGGCGCCGGACGGACCCCTGACGGGGCGCCGGGCCGGACTCCTGCCCGGGCATCGCCTTGGCTGACCGTGAGCAGGAGCCAGTCGTTGGCCGGTTCCCGCTCCGCGACGGCCTGCGCCGGGCTCGCGCAGGTGAGGAGGAGGGCGGCCGCGGCCGCCAGGAGGCCGGCCCGGGCCGCTCGGGCCGTGATGGTGTGGGTCATTCCCGGTGCATCGGCACCGCGGGCTCGGAACCCCAGCTCCGCTCACCCGAACGGGAGCCCGCGGTGGGGCGCCGCCCGGCCAGTTCGAACGCGGCGAGTACGACCTGCGTCTGGTACTCGACCTGGCGTGCGACCGGGATCCAGCGGGCGGCGCAACCCCGCGGTAGTCGGCGCAGCCTTCGTCGACCAGCCGGTCCAGCTCGGGCAGGACGCCCGCCGGATCACCTCCGGTACGGGTCACCAGTTGGTGCAGCAGCCCCGGGTCCGAGGGCCAGGCGCCGTCCGGCGAGGCGCAGGGCGACCAGGTGGGCGGTGCTCATCGGCGGCAGGGAGCGCCCCGATCCGTCGTCGGTGTCGGGGTCCCACGCGTCGGCGAGCCTGGGTTAGACCAGCAGGTAGTCGTCGACCGGCGCGAGGAGGTGCCGCCTCCGGCACGGTGGCGAGGTGCGGCCGGACCCAGGCCAGGACGCGGTGCAGACGCCGGGTGTCGTGACGCAGGGTGCGGCTCACGGAGCGCAGCACCCCGTCGCGGTCCGCCGGTGACGAGCCGTCCGCCACGGCGGCGACACCCCACATGGGCGCCTCGACGACCGCGGTGACGGTGCCGTACCGCTCCGGGTGACACCACGTCGACTCGACGGCGGCCTCCGTGATGGCCGCCGTGAGGTCGCCGCGCCGGGGCGGCGGGATGCGGTAGACGGCGGGGCCCAGGTCGGGCCAGTACAGGGTGTCGTAGGCGCCGAGTTCGCGGGGGATGCCGAGCCGGGCGCGGTGTGGGCGATGCGCTGGGCGATGCCCGGCAGGTCGTGGGTCAGCTCGACGAAGCCGCCGCCGACGTCGACGCCGTGCAGGGAGCACTGCAGGAAGGGCGCAGTTCGTCCTGGAGCGCGAGCAGGGTTCGGGTCTCCGGGAGCGCGGCGTGGTCGGGCCGTGGGGCAGCCACTCGGGCTGCTCCAGAAAACCGGGCCGGAAGAAGTTCCGGGCGTAGCGGCCGAGGGTGTACGGGCCGGACAGCCAGCCCTCGTTGCGGCGCAGACCGTCGGGGTCGACGCACAGCAGCAAATTCCAGGTGGCGTCGGCGCCCTCGGTGAGCCGGGGATCGGCCAGGGCGCGCTCGGCCAGCCGCAGGACGGTGGCGCCGCCCACGGGTTCGTTGGCGTGCGGCCCGGCGACGACGAGGGCCTGGCGGCTGCCGTGGCCGACGGAGAGCAGCCACAGCGGGGTGCCCGCGCGGGACGTGCCGACGCGGCGCAGCCGGGCGTGTCCGGGATGACGGGCGACGAGAGCGGCGGCCCGGACGCCCAGCTCGTCCACGGTCGGATAACGCAGGAGGGGCGGCAGGCACACCTCCACGATGCGGACTGACGGTTCACCTGGCGTGCTCGGTGTACGCACAGTCATCCGACCGGACGTGTACGTCAACACCATGAAAGAGCAAAGGGTTTGCCTCACGGGAGCACCCCGAACACCGAACCGAACACCGCGCCGAAAACCGCACGGAAATACACAACCCCGAGTGAAGCCCAGGCCAGAGCTGTGCTCCGTCACCCTTCTCCCCGTCCTCCGGCTCAGTTCACCGCGAGGCGGAAGGCCATCTGGCCGAAGCCGATCTGGTCACCCTCGCGCACGACGGCCGCGTCGATGACCCGCCGCCCGTTGACGGTGGTGCCGTTGGTGGAGCCCAGGTCGCGCAGCACCCACATACCGCCCTGGCGGCTCGGTTCGGCATGCACGCGGGATACCGTCTCGTGGGTCAGGCGCAGCCCGCTCGCCGGGTCGCGCCCTATGCGCAGCGGATGTCCGGCACCGGGGTGCGGCAGCAGCAGCTTGGGCAGCCGCTCGGCCTGCCAGGCCCTGCGCAGCCGCAGCGCCGAACCCGGACACCGCCTCGACGGTGCCGAACACCAGCCGCGACACCCGGCCCTCGGTGGGCAGGTCGGCGGTGAGCGGGGCGAGATCCTCCAGGCGGCGGGCGGCGAGCGCCAGCTCCATCCTGCGGATGAACGTGTCGTGCGACAGCCGACCCATGGCGACGCCGTCCCGGAGCACCTTCAGCGCCTTGTCGCGCTCCGCGTCGGACAACCGCGCGGGGTACGTGTGGAACTCGAAGGACGACGTCACGCTGGTGATTGTCGGTCAGCCGGGCCGGAGTGTCCAGAAGACGGGAAACGGCCGCCACGCGCGCGCCGTGCACGCCGTCGCACGCGGGAGCGCGGTACGACATGCGCCGCAATCGGGGACTTTCAGCAGCGCGGAGATCACTTTTGCAGGACCATGGACGGGCTACATCACGGTGAGCAGACGAAGGGGAACCGTCCGTGCAGTTCGAGGTGTGGGCACCGCAGGCCGGCCGAACGACGCTGACGTGCGACGGCGTCACGCGCGCGTTGGAGCGCGATCCGGAGCGGCCGGGGTGGTGGTGCGGTCAGGGGAGGCGCGCGACGGCTCGCGGTACGGCTTCGCGGTGGACGACGGGCCGGTGCTGCCGGACCCGCGTTCGCGCAGGCAGCCGGACGGACCGGACGGGCTCAGCGCGGTCGTCGACCACGGACGGTACGCGTGGCGTGCCGAGTGGGGCGGGCGGCCGCCGCCCGGCGGTGTGCTGTACGAGCTGCACGTGGGCACCTACACGCCCGAGGGCACCCTCGACGCCGCCGCCGAGCGGCTCGACCACCTGGCCGGACTGGGCGTCACCCACGTCGAGTGATGCCGTTGTGCCCGTTCCCGGGCCGGCACGGCTGGGGGTACGAGGGTGTCTCGTTGTGGGCGGTGCACGAGCCGTACGGCGGACCGAGGCGCTGAAACGGTTCGTCGACCGGGCCCTCGAACTGGGCCTGGGCGTGGTCCTCGACGTGGTGCACAACCACCTGGGCCCGTCCGGCAACTACCTGCCCGCCTTCGGCCCGTACTTCACCGACACCCACCACACGCCCTGGGGCGTCGCCGTCAACCTGGACGCCCCCGGCTCGGACGAGGTGCGGGCCTATCTGGTGGACAGCGCGCTGGCGTGGCTGCGGGACTACCGGGTCGACGGACTGCGCCTGGACGCGGTGCACGCCCTGGTGGACACGCGCGCGTGCCACTTCCTGGAGGAGCTGTCGACGGCGGTGGACGGCCTCGCCGCCGACCTGGAGCGCCCACTGTTCCTGATCGCCGAGTCCGACCTCAACGACCCGCGGATCATCACCCCGCGCGCGGAGGGCGGCCTGGGCGTGCACGCGCAGTGGAACGACGACTTCCACCACGCCCTGCACGCCGCGCTCACCGGGGAGTCGCAGGGCTACTACCGCCGACTTCGCGCGGGCTCCGCTGGCGGCGCTGGCCAAGACGCTGACGCGGGGCTACTTCCACGACGGCACCTACTCCAGCTTCCGGGGCGCGGTCACGGCCGCGCGCTGGACCGCGGCCGGGTGGCCGCCCACCGGCTGACCGGCTACAGCCAGACCCACGACCAGGTCGGCAACCGCGCCCAGGGTGACCGCCTGGCCGCGCTGGTCTCCCCCGGCCTGGCGGCCTGCGCCGCGACGCTGACGCTGACCGCGCCGTTCACACCGATGCTGTTCATGGGCGAGGATGGGCGGCGGGCACCCGTGGCAGTTCTTCACCGACCACACCGACCCGGAACTCGCCCAGGCGGTACGGAGCGGCAGGCGGCGTGAGTTCGCCGCGCACGGCTGGAAGGAGGAGGACGTGCCCGACCCCAGGACCCGGCGACGCGCGAACGGTCCTGCCTCGACTGGTCCGAGCCGGAACGCCAGCCGCACGCGCGCGTACTGGACTGGTACCGCCGGCTGATCGCCCTGCGGAGCGGGCAACCGGACCTGACCGACCCGGACCTCGCCGACACCCGGGTGGCGTACGACGCCGAGGCGCGCTGGCTGGCGTTCCGGCGCGGCGACATCCGGGTGGCCGTCAACCTGGGCGCCGAACCGGCGGCGATCCCGCTGGGCACCCGCCCCGCGCGCGTGCTCGCCGCGTGGGAGCCGGTGCAGGCGCCGGGGGCGGACGGGGTGCTGCGGGTACCGGGCGAGTCGAGTGTCGTGCTCGTACAGGAGTGACGGGCGCTCAGGACGGCTCGTCGTCCGTGCCGTCCCCGCGCAGCTCCGTCACCCGTTCCAGCATGATCGGCTCCCAGGCGCGCCGCAGCCGGGTTCTGAGCAGGGGCAGCGACCCGGCCGCCGGCGCCGACGCCCGGCCGGAGAGGGCAGCGGCGAGGTGGACGAGGGTGTCGCAGCGGGCCAGCCACAGGCCGCGCAGGCACGGCCGGGCGCCGTAACCGGCGAGGGTGGCGGCGCGGACGGCGGCGGGCGAGCCCACCGAGAGCGCGAGCCCGGCGATGTCCTCGGCCGGGTCGCCGAGGACCGCGTCGGTCCAGCCGAGGACACCGCGCACCCGGCCGTCGGCACCGACCACGAGGTGCTCGCCGGCCAGCCCGTGGTGGACCAGGACCGCCGCGCCGGGCTGGGCGCCCAGCTGGACCGTCGCCGACCGGGTGAGCCGCTCCGGCCGCGCGGGAGTCGAACTCGTCGGCCTCGGCGAGGCGCCGGGCGGCGCGCTCGGCGGCCTCCCGCAGCGACTCCAGGGAACGCGGGGCGGCCCGGGCACCCCGAGGGTCTCGGCCTGGCGGACCGGCACCTCGCGCACTCCGGTGAGCAGCGCCGCGAGGTCCGCCTCGCCCAGGGCCGACACGTCGTGGTCCTCGCCCGACCCGCCGGGCACCTTGGCGTCCAGCGTGTAGGTCAGGCCCGGCGCCCACTCGCCGTGCGCGACACTCCGCCGGCACCGCGACGGGGACGTACGGGCGGACCAGCTCGCGCAGGCGCAGTTCGCGCCGCTGCCGTGCCGCGGTCTCGCGGTCCGGGGCCAGGCGCAGCACATGCCGGGTGCCGACCCACCAGGTGGCGGGCCCGGCGCCCTCGGCGACGGGCCGCACGTCGGGTTCCGCGTTCTCCCCAGCAGGGAACGGACCAGTCGGCGGACGGTTTCCGCGGTGGGTGTCGGTGCCTGGGTCATGGTCGCGCCGTCGTCTTCCGGGTCTGCCGGGGCGTGGGAGTCCTTCTGCGCCGGTCACTCCACTGGCGACCATCTCCCGGGTGGTGTCGTTGAGGCGCCGGCCGCCGTCCTCGGTGACCGTCACGATGTCCTCGATGCGTACCCCGAAACGGCCGGGCAGATAGACGCCGGGCTCGACGGAGAAGCACATGCCGGGCACGAGGCGCCGCTCCTCGCCCTCGATCATGTACGGCGGTTCGTGCGTGGTGACGCCGATGCCGTGCCCGGTGCGGTGGATGAAGTGCTCGCCGTATCCGGCGCCGTCGATGACCGCGCGGGCTGCCCGGTCGACCTCCTGGCAGGCGACGCCGGGCCGCACCGCCCGGAAGCCCGCCTCCTGCGCCTCGCGGACGAGGTCGTGCACCCGGCGCTCCTCGTCGGTGGGCGCGCCGACGTGGACGGTGCGCGAGGTGTCGGAGCCGTACCCGTCCTTCAGGCCGCCGAAGTCGAGGACGATCATGTCGCCGTCCTCGATGACGCGGTCGCCGACCTCGTGGTGCGGATTGGCGCCGTTCGGGCCGGAGGCGACGATGGTGAAGTCGACCTGGGAGTGCCCGAACCGCCGCAGCAGATGGGCGAGGTCGGCGGCGACGTCGGACTCGCGACGTCCGCCGAAGCGCACCTTCCGGATCTCCTCGAACGCGGCGTCCGCGGCCGCTCCCGCCGCCGCCAGCAGTTCCAGCTCCGCCGCGTCCTTCACGGCGCGCAGCATGGGCAGCGCGTCGGTGAGCGAGGTGTACGAGGTGCCGGGCAGCGCCCGCTGGAGGGCCAGCAGGTGCATCGCCCAGGCGTTGTCGCTGATGCCGAACCGTCCGGAGCCGTCGAGGAGGGCGGCGGTGGCGGCGTAGGGGTCCTTGCCGTCGGTCCAGTCGCGGAGGGTCAGGGCGGGCGCGCCGGCGGCCTTCTGGGCGTCGGGGGCCTCCAGTGTCGGGACGACGAGTACGGGGTCGCGGTCGGCGGCGAGGACGAGCAGGGTGAGCCGTTCGGTGGCCGCGGTGGGCGCGTAGCCCGTGAGCCATACGAGGTCGGGCCCCGGCGCCACCAGCAGCCCGGCCAGTCCGGCGTCGGCGGCCGCCCGCGCGGCACGCTCCATCCGGGCCCGGTAGTCGTCGGCGGTGAAGGGAGCAGCGGGCGCGCTGCCGGTCATCCGGGCCTCCCAGGGCAACAAGAGTGAAGGGACTACGGGCAGCATCCTGCCCCCGGCGAGGGAGCGACGCGAGCCGATTGGCATTGATCAACCACTGCCACTAATGGTTGGATACAGGCCAAGCGTTAGACACAGGCGTTGGACACAGGCGTCGGATACGAACGTCGGACACGAGGTGTGCCCCTCGGCACCCGGAGGGGGACTGCACCGTGCTCGTACTCGCGCACATCAGCGATCTGCACCTGGACGGGAGCGCTCGGGCGACCGGACGCGCCGAACGGGTGCGCGACCGGCTCTGGGAACTGCCGGGGCGGGTGGACGCCCCTGCTGGTGACCGGTGACATCGCGGACCACGGCACGGAGGCGGAGTACGAGGAGGCCGCCCGCGTCCTGGGGCTGCGCGACGGCACCGCGCCGTTTCCCGTGCTCACCTGTCCCGGCAACCACGACAGCCGCGCGCCCTACCGCAAGGCCCTGCTGGGGGCGGCCCGCCGCGGTCGGGCCGGTCAACGAGGTGCGGGTCTTCGACGGCGGTGCGGTGCTGATGTGCGACTCCAGCATCCCGGGGAGCGACGAGGGAGAGCTGGACGAGGAGACGTACGGCTGGATCGAGGCGACCCTCGACGGACTCGGCGGCGACCGTCCGGTCCTGCTCGCGTTCCACCACCCGCCGACGGCCCTGCACCATCCCCTGCCCGACTCCTACCGCTTGCGGCGCCCGGAACGCCTCGCTGCGCTGCTGGAGCGCCGGCCCGAGATCGCCGGGCTGATCACGGGACACGCGCACACGCCCGCCTCCACGGTGTTCGCCGGACGGCCCCTGGCGGTCGGCCCCGGGGTGACGTGGACCCTGCGGCCTCTGGGAGGGCGGGCAGGTCGCGGACCGGGACGCCCTGGTCGGGCTGGCCTACCACGTACTGGACGACACCGGACGGCTCACGAGCCACTTCCGCGGTCACCTGACGGCGGGGCGGGCGACACGCGTCAGGTGATCACGCCCGGTACGGCCGTCAGCTGCTGGTAGCCGCCGCTCTCGTGGCGCACGGTCACCCTGACCTCCTTGCCCGGCCGGGCACGGGACACGGCGTCGGCGAGGTCGGCGGCCGAGTCGACCCGGGTCGCGCCGAACGCCAGGAGCACGTCGCCCCCGGACCAGGCCTGCCGCGTACCTGGGCCGGGTACGTGGACGCCCACGACCAGGGCCCCCGGCTTCTCGTCGTCCACGGCCTCCACGCCGAGGGTCGCGGCGGCCGGCGCCGAGGGCGGGAGCGGACCGGCCGACGGTCCCGCCGAGGCGGCCCGGCTGCCCGTCGGCGTCCCCTGCTCCCGCCCCCGGGGCGCCCGCCTGTCGTTGCAGTTCGGCGAGTTTGCTCATGCCGATCACCGTGGCGCCCATCGTGCCGAGTCCCACGCCCGCCAGGAGCAGGACCGTCGCGGCGAACACCCCGAGCAGCAGGGTGGTGAGCCGCCGGCGGCGCCGGCGCCCGGCGTGCGGGCGCCGGACGCCGTCGGGCGCGGTGCCGGACCCCGGTTCCCGACCGGGCATCGGCTTGGTCGCAACGCTGTCTGTTCCATGGTTCGCCTCCGGCAGGTGCTCTACCCCGGCGCACCGGCGCGTGACGAGCCACGAACGAGTGAGACTGACCGACGGTCAGCCGAGCACGGGCAACGCGGGAGCACCTCGGGGACGGGCACGGCCGGGATCCGGTCCGGGAGGAAGCCGTGAGTGCGCCCGGCCAGGTACTCGGCCTTGTACCGCGGCACCTCCCGGTGCCAGTTGAGGATGCCGGCCATCCAGTTCTGCAGGTCGGTCACATAGCCCTGCATGACGGCCCGCGCCTCGTCCGACAGCTGGAAGTCGTCGTAGACGATGGGCAGTTCGTGCGCGACGACGTGTTCGAACTGGCGCATGCGCTGGTTCATGAGGTCCTGGACGACGCCGAGGGCGGCCGGGTAGTCGACGCCGAAGAAGTTCTGCACGACGAGGATCGCGTTGTGGACCTCGCCCTCGTACTCGATCTCCTTCTGGTAGGAGAAGACGTCGTTGAGGAGGCACGCGTAGTCGATCGCCGCGTTCTCCAGGGAGCGGACCGGACCGCTGCGGTAGACCTCGGGCGGTAACGGCCGGGCCGTGTCCGGCGCGGCACAGGCCCAGGGTGAGGTCGGAACCGAAGGTGGCGCGCCGCATCTCCAGGTAGTCCACCGGGTCGGGGACCCGGTTCTGGATCTGGTTGGCCAGCTCCCACACCCAGGCCTCGGTCATCTTGTCGACGGCCGACTTCAGCGGGCGCCGCTCCTCGGGCGTCATGCCGGCCGTCGTGCGCCCACAGGTCGATCAGGGAGCGCTCCATGGCGTTGGCGGGCGGCGGGACCGGCTCGGCGTCGAGCGGCATGCAGCTGGCCGACAGCCGGGCCGTGGTCAGCCGGGCGGCGGCCAGGTCGCGCCGGTGACCGTAGACGAGCGGGTAGTAGTCGTCGCCGTAGGTTCCGAAGGCCAGCCAGTTGGAGGCGAGGTTCAGCTGCTCCTGGGTGGCGTCCGGGTCGAGGCCCGCGGCGCACAGGGGAAGGTCGCAGCTCGCGAGCTTGTCCTCGTCCCAGACGCCCTCACTGAGGAAACCGATCGCCTGCGACCACTCGGACAGGTGCCGTCGCGCCCCGTCGAGGGCGGGACTCAGCTCCAGCGGGAACGGCATGTGGATGTCGGGGATGATCGAGGGCCCGACCTTCTGGAACGGCACGTACGTGTATGGGCGCGCCCGCTCGGCGCCGGCCGCGGCGAGCAGCGCGCCGACGTCCGCGGCGGAGGTGCCGGGGGCCGGTCAGCGCCTGCCAGCCGGCGGTGGGGCGGGCGCCCTTGTTCATGTACCGGCTGGAGCGCATGTGCCATTCGTGGCCGCCGGACTGCCAGTCCTGGAGGCCCTTGGCGTACAGCCCGACGGCGGTGACCTCGGCCGGGGTCAGGCCGTTCTCCAGGGCCACCGCGGTACCTCGGTGAACGCGGTGTGCTCGAACTGGTGCAGCCGGGAGGTGAGGACGTCGTTGACCAGTTCGGCGGCCTCCTGGGTGGTGCAGCCGAAGAAGGTCTCCAGGACCAGTACCCCGTTGCTCAGCTCGCCCTCGTCCTCGACCTCCCGCTGGTAGGAGAAGAGGTCGTTGCGCAGGTGCACGGCGTCGGAGAAGGTTTCCATCAGCACCCTGAGCGGCCGGGACCCGGCGACGGCGGCGGGCACCTCGGCGGTCGCGTACTCCACCAGCCCCGCCGACCAGGGGGCTCCGCCCACCGCGGCGCATCTCGATGTACTCGACGGGGTTGGCGATCCTCCCTCGTTGATGTTGGACAGCTCCCAGAGGGACTCGTTGAGCAGGTGCTCGGTGGCGACGGCGAAGCGGTGGCGCCAGTCGGCCGACATCGCCGGCACCGTGCGCTTCCAGAGGTCGGCGAGGCCGGCCTCGACCGGGTTCTCCGGCTCGGGCATGTCGGTGGTGAGGTCGAGCGGCATGAACAGGGGGAGCCGGTCCAGGTGGGCCTTGCCGCCGACGCGGTCCTGGCTGCGTTTGAACTTCTCCAGGAAGTGGTCGTCGAAGAAGAAGACCCACACGTACCAGTCGGTGATGAGGGAGAGCGCCGGCCCGTCGCAGTCGGGGTGGGTGTAGGCGCAGAGCAGGCCGTAGTCGTGTGCGTCGAGGTCGGCCTGGTCCCAGACCCCGGAGCCCTCCAGCATGCCCATCTCGCGCGCCCACGTCGTCGAGTGGGCGCGGGCCTCGTCGAGATGCGGATTCAGCCGCGCGGGATGCGGCATGTAGAAGTGTGGGAGTTCGAAGGGCTGTTGCGTCATGGCCGGGCACTACCCATGGCCCTCCGGGGGCATCCTCGGGTTGGGACATGATCACACCATCGCGTGAATCGGGGCGGAACGCGGGAACTTTCGCCGGTTCGTCCTCTCGGGGACGCGGGCGGGGTTTCGCCGCCTCCTGACGCGGACGCTCAGCGCCGGACCTGGATCAGCGCGTGCGTCCCGCTCGTCCGCCAGCGCTGTTCCCCGCTCGCCACCAGCGCCGCCTCCCAGGTGTCCGCGGACAGGCCGGTGACGACGTCGGACTTCAGGGTGCGCAGTGCGGCGACGGGGCCCGGGAAGTAGGCGGTGGCGTCCGCGAAGGACGTGGTCGGGGGCCACCAACGGTCACCCACCAGGCGGCGGTAGTTCAGGTCGCCCTTGGGGACGGTGACCGTGGCCGCCGCGAACTCCCCGCGCAGGTCGTCGGGCATGTCCGCGTACGGCAGCGGGGCGCAGGAGAAGGGGTGGGCGCGGACGGTGACGCGGCCGTCGGTCAGCGCGGCCCACAGCCGCTCACCGTGGACGGCCGCCGCGCCACCCGCCCCGATGAGCCGCCGCAGCGCGTCGAGCAGGTCGGCGGGCGTGGCGTCGGAGACGTAGTACGGATACGGCTTGAGGTGCAGGACCGCCCGGTCGACGCGGCCCTCGTCGAGGAGGTGCGAGATGAGGAGCAGGTCGGGGACGAGTTCACGGCCGGCGTTGTCGGCGACCAGGCACAAGGTCCTCGGACCGGGCGTGCCCCGTCCGGCGGGCGGGAGCAGCGACCAGAGCGTGTCGCTGTCGTCCGCGACCAGGGCCGGTACCCGGTCCTCGGTGCCGGTACCGCTGTCGGAGAGGCGGAAGCCGAGGTCCGCGCGGTTGCCCCAGAGCGAGCCGTGCAGCAGGGCCCGCGTGCGGTCGTCGGCGGGCAGGTCGGCGAGGCCGTCGAGCGCGGCGAGTTCCTCGTCCGTCTCCGGCGCGTCGAGTTCGGCGAGCTTGGCGGGCCGGAAGGGGTCGACGCCCTGCCAGGTGCCGGGGCCGAAGTAGCCGACGGCGTCGAGGAGCCGGCGGTAGAAGTGGCTCTCGGCCCACAGCCAGGGCACGTCGAACCAGGAGCGGCCGGCGTACGCGTCCATCCCCCAGTCCGCCCAGCGGTCCCGGTCGCGGGCGTCGGCACCGGCGGGCAGTGGCTCGATCACGCCGTCCAGGCAACTCGTGAGCAGCGCGTCGAGCGCCCGTTGCCGTTCGGGGCCGTAGGGGAACGCCTCCCTGAACCTGCCGGATGATGGCGGGGTGCCGCTCGGCCAGCACGCCGTGGGGGAAGGCCCCGGGCTCGTCGCCGACGATGACGGGGGCGGGGGCGGGCTCGGACGGGGTGTCGGGCATGCGCCTCACCGTATCGCGCGGCCTGGGGCGCGGGGGCGGAGCCGGCCGTGTCCGGGCGAGGGCCGGCCACACATCCCGGCAGGAGCCGCGCCGTGCCCCGGCGGGAGCCAGGCCCGTGCCCCCCGGCGAGAGCCGGCCACACATCCCGGCAGGGAGCCGCGCCATGTCCCGGCGGGAGCCGGCCACGCATCCCCGCAGGCGCGCCACGACCCGTCAGGAGCCGGCCACACATCCCGGTGGGAGTCGGGCCCGTGTCCCGGCGAGAGCCGGCCGCGTCCCCGGCCGGCTCATTACCGCCGGGTCAGATCCCGCCCATCTCCCGCTCCAGGCGCGCCGCGAGGGTGAGGTAGCGGGCGCGTCGGGTCACCGGCACCATGCCTCGGATCAGGAGGTGCCACATCCCGGCCAGCCGGCGGGGCTGTCGGGCGGCCGGTTCGAGGGGTGCCGCCCACGACGCGGGTGCCGACGATGGAGCAGACGAGGGTGTGGGCGACGAGTCGACGTCGATGTCCGGATGCAGGTCGGACTGGCGGACGGCGTCCACGAGGCGGGAGGAGGCGATCTCCGCCACTCGGTGAAGGGGTGCGGCAGCGGCGGCCGCACCGGCACGCCCCCGGTGGCGAGCCGCAGCCCGGCCCGCAGGACCGGCCCCTCCTCGCACAGCCTGGCCATGCCGAACGTGAGGCGCATCAGCGCCTCCAGGGAGGTGTAGCCCCGGCCGTCCAGCTCCTCGCCGAGTCGGCGCGAGGTTCTGGACTGGAGCTCCATGATGGCGTGGGCGAGGTCCTCCTTCGCCGCGAAGTGGAAGTACAGGGCGCCCTTGGTGACTCCGGCGTGGGCCACGATCTCGCTCAGGCTGGTCGACTCGTAGCCGTGGCGGTCGAACAGGGTCGGCGGCCGCCCCGAGAATCGTCGCGCGGGTCTGTTCGGCGCGTAGCTGCCTCGCCATCGGCTGAACTCTCCTGGGCTGGAACTCAGCAGGCCGTGCCGCCTGCATTAACCCCCTGTACACGATAACTCACCGTCAGATCCGCCTTCTTCGCGACCCCGCCGACGGCGGCCGGCCTGCCCTTCGAGGCGCGGGCCGGGCCGCCGTACAATCGAGTTGACGAACACCGTCGCGTTCCCGTCGGTCACGGGGGCGTAGGTGGCGGTGAAGTACCCGTTGGCGAAGCAGAGTCCCGAGCCGGAGACCTTGGTGAAGTGCTGGTCGGCGAAGGCGATCGAGTTGGTGTCCGTTGCTCGCGGTGCCGGTGAGGCCGGGGGCCTCGTAGACGCAGTTGATGCTGCCGAGGAGGGTGCGCAGGGCGACCGTCGTCCCGGACGGTGGAGCCGCTCAGCGGGGTGACGGCGACGGCGCCGTCGGAGGAGACGGTGGTGGTGTAGGGCGGGTTGTGGACCGTGATGCCGTTGACGCCGAGAACACCCATGACGTTGCTGGTGCAGCTGCCGCTGTCGAAGGGTGTGGGCGGTGAGCGACTCGGTGGCCGTGCCGGGGGCCGTGGGGTTGTCGGTGACGTTCACGGTGAACTGCGAGGACGTGCACGGGACGCCGCTGGTGCCGGTCGCGCTGGAGTGGAACGTGGCGCTGGTGCCGCTCGCCAGGGAGGCGGTGAGGGGTGTCCCCCGACCAGCGACGGGCGTGCCGCCGGCGGCACCGGTGGTGAGGACGGGGGTGTCGGCGCGGTGCCCGCGACGGCGGGGACCGCCGCGGGAGGGTCAGCGCGGCGACGCTGCGGTGAGGGTGAGGAGGGTACGAGTACGCATGCGGCTACCTCTTCCCGGAGTGGGGTTCAGTGAAGCAGGGGTGGCCGGCCGCGGAGGTGCGACCGGGCGCGATGCGATGGGGTACGGGCCGTGCCCGGTCGGACGCCTGGCACGAGCCGGGCCCAGTGGGTACAGGCAGGCGGTGCCCGGTGAGTGCGGGCCCTGCCCAGGTGCGGCGATGCCCCGTTGGGGGGCGGGGCCAGGTCCGGTCCGGAGGACGGGTCCCGGGGCCGAGAACGCGCAGACGGTACACGCGGGAACGGATCCGGCACGGATCCGGGGAATCAGGGGAAGTTGTAGACCTGACGTTCAGTCAACGTCAAGCGGCCGAACACGGGTTGGCGAATAATCGCGGGTCTCCGCAGGCGCCGGGCCGGAAAGGCGGCAGGTGGCACACAACCCCCACTCTCTCACAGCTTGCGCGGCCCGAGGATGTAACCACCGGTAACTTCCCGATTGGCTACTGGTGCGTAACGTGAAGCCCTGCATCCGCCGGGAGTTGCCGGGAGGCGCGCCGCACCAGCCGCTATCCGCGCCAGGACAAGCGATGCCGCTCAGAACGTGCCACTAAAGACCCGGCCCGCTTCACTATCCTCTAGAACCGAGACATGGCCTCGTCCTCGGACGTCACCCCGTCCGCCGGCAGCACCCCCGAACGAGACCGGCCCCGAAGGCGCCCACCGCGCCGAAAGCCGCCGGGAGCACCGTGAGGACGCGGCCAGGTCAGGCTGCACCGGGCGCGGTGCCTGGCCGCCTCGGCCACCCCGCGCGGTCACGCCCGGGCCTAGCGGACCTCACCGCCCAGGGCGCCCTGGGCGGCGCAGTTCGCGATCTCCAGCATGCCACCACCGTCACCGCCACGGAACTCGACGGAGGAGGACCGGATTCGCCCAGTTCGGCGGCCTCGACAACATGGCCGAGGGCAGCCCGAGGAACGCCGGGGACACCGGCCGGGCGGGTGCTGGTCGTCACCTCCGTGATCAAGGAGGCGAAGCTCACAAGCTGTGCCAGAGCGTCGACCTGGGCGGCACCAACCTGCTCATCACCGCCCAGGCGAGGGGACACCCGAAGGGCGTCCGCGAGGCGACCCCCGACCACCGACTCGAACCTTCCTGTCGGGTGACGCCCGCCTGCAACAACATCGAGATCGGCAACGACGCCAGCACCCTGGACAAGGCCGGCCCGAAGGACCGCCGGACAGATCGGCGTCTTCAGCCGTAGGCCGACACCGTGCACATCAGAACCTGCGGCAGACCAACTAGAGACGGCGGAGGTCTTCAAGCTCCCCGGCCTGAAGCTGCGCTTCCAGCCCAGGTCGAGCTGCTGATGCCCGGCGCCCGCGCGGGACCCCGGGCCGGCTTCCGCCGCTGGCGCTCCCGGACGGCCGTTCTAGGGCGGGTTGCTGCTCCACGCTGGCCGGGGCCGAGGTCCTGTTCACCATGAAGGCGTCCTTCAAGGTGGTGCTGCACGTCGGCATGCAGGGCGTGGCCGGCTACCTTCTCCTGCCGATCGTGATGCTGCTAGCGGGACTGCTGGCCCTGGTGAGTCCACTCCCAGCGGCTCTTCTACTCGCTCATCGGCGTCCCACGCCCCTGGGCACGTGGAACACCTCCAACCTGGGCGGATACCTCGATGGGCTCCTCGCGGTTGCGTCCGGCAGCTGCCTGGTCTTTGGCTGGCTGCCCGACCAGGAGTCGCGCACCGCGACCGCCACGACGCCGCGGGAAGGAGGCCAGGCCGCGCGTGCCCGGCCCGCGGCCTCTGGAACAGCGGGCGGGCGAGCCCGCCTGAACACCGGGCCGCCGGCGTCCGCGCCCCGGCACGCACCCGGGGCCGGACGCCGGCCTTCCGTGCGCCCTCGCGCTTCCACCACTCACCGGTGCTTCACCCGTCCCGTTCATCACGATGCGGCACCGACAACTCGCACCTGATCGCTGGTCACTTGACTACCGGCCGTCACTCACGGTTTGCTCCGGCCAGGCGAGATTCACCGGTTGGCGTACCGAGACACGGCTCCGGTCCACCTCGCCCCGTTCCTCCCTGCTCGGCCGCCGACAGCGAGGTGCCCCACCACCCCATGAGTACATCTCCCCGCGCCCACCCACTCTCCCGGACGCCTCCGCGCCGCGGCTCCTCGCCGCGCGCCGTCTGCCTGCTGGCGGCCGGCTGCTCCGCCCCTCGGCGGGGAGGAGGACGGCTCGGCGCCGGACGGCGCGGGCGGGTCCGGCGCCGACCGGATGAAGATCGTCATGGTCACCCACGGCGGTGAGGGCGACGCCTTCTGGGACCGGGTGCGCAAGGGCGCCCAGGCCGCCGCCGACAGGGACGGCTCGACCTGACGACCGCCGGCGACGCCGACACCGCCGACCAGGCCGACCTGGTGCGGGACGCGATCCGCGATAAGGCCGACGGCATCGCTGTGACCCTGGCCAAACCGCAGGCGATGAAGGGATCGGTCGCCGAGGCCCAGGCGGCCGGCATCCCGTGGTCGGCCTCCATCCGGCATCGACGCCTGGCGGTCCACCGGGCTCTTGCAGTACTTCGGGCAGGACGAGAGCGTCGCCGGCCGGGCCGTCGGCGACAAGCTGAACGACCTCCGGGCCCGGCACGCCCTGTGCGTCATCCACGAGACGGGGCAACGTCGCCCTGGAGGCCCGCTGCGCCGGCGTGAAGAAGACTTCGAGGGCGAGACCGAGATGCTCTACGTCGAGGGACCGACATGAAGGCAGTCGGCACGGCCGTCACCGCTCGGCTGCGGCAGGACTCCAGCATCGACGAGGTCGTCATGAACGGCGCGGCGTTCGCCCTCCACCGCGTCGAGTCGGTCGACGAGGCGGGCAGCAGCGCCCATGTCGCCACCTTCGACCTCGACGGGACCTCGTCGCCGCGTCAAGCGCGGGGACGTGCAGTTCGCGGTGGACCAGCAGCCGTACCTCAGGGATATCTCGCGGTGGACGCGCTCTGGCTGTACCGCACCAACGGCAACTCAGCGGTGGCGGGAGTGGCACCAGTCCTGACCGGCCCGGCTTCATGACCCGGACGAACGCCGACGCGGTCGGAAGTTGCGGCCGGGGGCACCCGGTGACCGGGCACCGCGGCGCCGGCGCCTGCGCGCACAACCGCCACCCCCCCCCACTGACGCCTAGGACGACGATGTTCGCACGGAAAGGTGCCCGGCGCCGCCTCGGTCCATACGTCTCTCCCTGATCCTCCTGGCCCTCGTCCCCGGCGTCACCCCCGCCGCCGTGTGGGGGTGACGACGATCCAGATGTTCTCGGAGGGCCTGCGCCGCGCGCGCAGACGGAACTGAGCCGCGACACCGGGGCCATGGGGACCGAGGCGGCGCTCGCGCTGCAGAAGGAGCGCGGTCTCTCGGCCGCCCATCTGGCCGAACCCGGCGGCGACCGGACGGAACTGGACGCCCAGCGGAAGAAGACGGACGAGGCCGTCGCTCCAGCTCGTCGGCCAGTCCGACGCGATCGAGCGCGCCCGCCCGCGTTCCCGGACCGGCTCTACCGGTACTCGGCTTCCGGTGGGCAGCCTGGAGTACTACCGCAACCAGGTGGACGACCCCAGCGACATCACCTCCGACCAGGCGCTCGACCAGTACACCCGATCATCGACGAGCAGATCCACGCCTTCCAGGAGCTCTCCCATCGACGACGGCGACCTCACCTCGCAGGCCGGACCGCTGGTCGCCCTGGAGCACGCGGCGGAGCTGGTCTCCGGTGAGGATGTGCCCGGCTCACCTCGCCCGGCTGTCCGGCCGATGGACGAGAAGCGAGCGGCGTTCGCGCAGTTGGTCCACACCGGCGGTGGCTCGTCCAGGACCAGATCGTCCCCTCCCCGCGGCAGCGCCAGCGCGCAGACGAGCGGATCCCTTCGCGAGCCCCGAGTGGCAGACCCTGGGGCCGTCGAGGACCAGGTGCTGGCGGCCCGCGCGGCGGACGGCGACGACCGGATCGACCTGCCGGACGCACGGCAGCGCTGGACCACCGCCCTGGACAAGGTCTCCGGACCAGTACGCGGCGCTGATCCGGCAGCAGACGGACGGGTTAGTTCGACCGCAGCGCCGACGACGCGGGCTGCTGATCACGGGCCGCCTCGCTCAGCGCGGGTGGTCTGATCGCCCTGGTGCTGTGCGTCGCCCTTCACTGGCGCATCACCCGCTCGCTGTCCCGTCGGCTGCGCGGTCTGCGGCTGGGTCACCCTGAGCCTGGCCGAGGAACTGGCTGCCCGATCGAGTGGCCCGGCGCTGGAGCGGGGCGAGGAGGTGGACGTGGAGTCTGGCGACCCCGCCGCTGGACTACGGGCGGGACGAACTCGGGCAGGTCGCGCAGCGTTCAACACGGCGCAGCGCACCGCCGTGCACACCGCCGTCGAACTCTCGCCGACACCCGGCGCGGCTTCCAGAAGGTCATCCTCGGCATCGCCCGGCAGAGCCAGAACCTCGTCAACATGCAGCTCGGCAAGCTGGACGCGCTGGAGCGCCAGCACACCGACCCGGAGATCCTCAAGGGCCTGTACGAACTGGACTCGACGGCCAGCCAGTTGCGCCGCTACGAGGAGAACCTGGTCATCATCAGCGGCGAACAGCCCCCGGCGCACCCTGGCGGGTAAACCCGTCGCGCTCGTCGAACATCCTGCGCAGTCGCCGTCGGCGAGGTCGCCGAGTACCAGCAGGTGGAGCTGCACACCGACGAGGAGGTGGCCCTCTCGCGCCGCCCGCGGTGGCCGACGTGATCCACCTGCTCGCCGAACTCATCGACAACGCGCACCGCCTACTCCCCGCCCCTCATCCGGTCGGAGTGCGGGCGGCGCTGGTGGCCAAGGGGCTCAATGCCGTCGAGATCCGAGGACCGCCGGGCGGCTCGCCTGTCGAGGAGGACTACGCCTCGTTCAACGCCCAGTTGGCGGTGCCCCCCGCAGTTCGACGTGGTCGCGCTCGCCGATGACCTGCGGCTCGGCATGTTCGTCGTCGCCCGGCTCGCGCCACCGGCACGGCATCACCGTCACGCTGCGCTCCTCCCGTACGGCGGGACCACGGCGATCGTGCTGATCCCGCACGACGTCGTGTTGGTGCGCGAGCCGCTCGACGCGGCCCACGGGCCCGACCGCACTGGCGTGCTCCGGCCGGCCCCGGAAGGCCGCTGCGTCCGGCGGCCCCGAGGCGTCCTCCGCGACTGGAGACGTCCTCCGTGCCCGGGGCGGACCCCCGCTCCCGCGAAGCGGCCCGTACGACCGGTGCGGCCCGGTACCCCCGGGCCGGCCCGGCACCACCGCCCCGGCCGCGTCGTCCGCCCCCTCCGCATCCTCCGCATCCTCCCGCATCCGGGAACGCCTGGCCCCGCTGCCCGCCGGGTACGCAGACCAACCTGGCCGCCGAGCTGCGCGACGAGGAGGCCGGGACCAGCCGGGACGGATCGGAGGGGTCCGCACCGACGACGACGACTTCACCGCCAGGCGCGCCGCCTCGTCCCTCGCCGGTTTAGGAGCGGCACCCTGGAGCCCGGCCGATGACGCGCGCCGAAACGGACGCCACGGCACCGAACCCGACGAACGGGTATTCTCCTCCGCCGCCCCCCTCGACCCCCGACCGCAGACCGCCGACCGCCGACGAAGGACTCGCGTGACCCGACCCTCCCCCGCCACGCACCGAGTGGACCAACTGCTCACCCGGACTAGTGGAGGGGGTCGCCGGCGAACCAGGGGGTGGTGCTCTCCACGAGGACGGACTGGTCGTCAGCAAGTCCACCGGATTCCTGCGCGACGACGCCGAGCGGCTGGCGGCGACCGCGTCGGGCTGGTGAGCCTCGGCAAGGGCGTCAGCATGGACTTCGCGGCGGCCCGTGCGCCAGGCGCTGATCGAGATGGCCAACAGCTACCTGATACTCACCTCCATGACGCCGGCGCCTCGTCATTGCTCACCGGCCCGAACGCCGACGTCGGGGTGGTGGCGTACCAGATGAACATGCTGGTGAAGAAGATCGGCGAGCACCTGAGCGCGGCACCGCGGGCCACCGCCGGCCCCGGCGAGTGACGTGACCGGAGGCGACGCGGGCAGCCGGCCTCGTACGGCCGTTCACCCTGACCGGCGGCCGGACCCGGCCTTCGCCGACTTCACCCTCATCACCACGGTGACCGCGGTCGACCCGCACCGCAGCCCGCGGGCCGCGCGGCCCGAGCACCTGCGGATCCTGCGGCTGTGCGCCGGGCCCGTCGCCGTGGCCGAGGTCGCGGCCCCCTGGACCTGCCGGTGAGCGGTAATTCGTCATCCTGCTCTGCGACCTGCTGGAGGCCGACCGGATCACCGCCCGGCCCCCCGCGCCCGGTCTCCCGAGCCACCCCGGACCTGGACCTGCTGCAGAAAGTGAGACGGCCTTGGCCGGCTCTGACCACCGCGCCGCTGAGGCGCCCGGCAACCACCCCGGCCGCCGCCCCGAAGCCGTGAAGATACTGATCGCCGGCGGCTTCGGCGTCAGCAAGACCACCATCGTCCCGGCTCAGTCCGGCGAGATCGCCCGCTGCACCGAGAACCCGCTGAGCGCGCCCGGGACTGGACGTCGACGACCTCGCCGGCATCGAGAGAGCGGCCACGACCGTGGCCTGGACTTCGGGCGGATCGGCATCGGCCGGGAACCAGTGCTGTACCTGTTGGGTACGCCCGGTCAGCAGCGGTTCTGGTTCATGTGGAACGACCTGGCGATCAGTGCCCTCGGCGCCGTGGTCCTGATCGACGTGCGCAGGCCCGAGTCGAGCTTCGCGGCCATGTCGACTTCTTCTTCGAGCGGCGGGGCATTGCGTTCGTCGTCGGCGTCAACGGCTTCCACGGACGGCATCCGTACCCGGCCGAGGAAAGGGAGGCCCTGTAAGCTGCCGGAGCACGTGCAGGTGCTGTTGTGCGACGCGCGGGACGGGCCTCCTGCCAGGACGTCCTCATCGCCCTGATCGACCAGCTGATCGACGCACACGCGGCCGGGGCCGCGGCGCCGATACGTGTTCAGTGTCACAGCAGGTCAGACCAGACCCGCCGACTCGAGCCGCTCCTTGGCCACGTCAGCAGGTCCTTCTTGTCCAGCTGCACCTGGGCGTCAGGTCGGAGGTCTCCGTGTCCGGCTCGGCGGAGACCGCGTTGAGCGTGTCGACGCCCTCCTGAGACAGGCTCCTTGTGGACCAGCGGGGTCACGTTCGCGTATCCGAAGGGTTCTCCGGGTCCTTAGGACGACGAACTTCTCATGATGATGGTCGGGTCGGTGGTGAAGACGTCCGCCGCCTGCACGGTGTTCTTCGTCAGCGCCGACTGGGTCAGCGGGCCGCCCGCGTCAGGCGCCTTGAAGGACCAGACTGGCCCGTACACGGACTCCAGGCCCTTCAGCCCCTGCTGCCGGGTCTGGAACTCGGGCGAACCGCCGTTCCAGGTCGGCGCGATGTCCTTGAGGTCGGCGAGGTCGACTCGGCGGTGAGGCCGTGCTTCTCGGCGGTCTCGGCGTTGACGCTGACCGAGTCCTTGTTCTCGGCCGGCGACGACTCCAGCAGCGTGAGCTTCTTGTCGAGCTGGGCCTTGGCCGCGGTGTTGACCGCCTCGGTGGACTTCTGCTCCGCCTCCGGGTCCGGAGTAGGCCAGCGGAGGCGCCGTTACAGCCTCCGGCAGCACCGTGACCGAGCCGTTCTTCATCAGGCCGTACGTCGTCTCCCGGCTGCCGATGTTGTGCTTGTAAGTGACGGGCCCGCGGCAGCGGGCGCCTCGCCGTGAATGTCGGCGAGGAGGGTGCTTCTCGGCGAAGTTGTTCGAGCCGACGACGACGGTGCCGGCCTCCGCCTGCTCCCCTGCGAGGGTTGTCGGAGGTGTCGTCGGAGAGAAACAGCCCGCGAGCAGCGCCACTTGCGCGGCGAGGGCGGTGAGCGCGACAGCCGCCCGCGCCGGTGTGCCGTCCTGGACCTGCTGCTCTTCGCGGTGAGGAAGTCATCCACCGATCCAAACGGGCCACTTGTCGGTCAGTCAAGAACGGCCTGGTTACGGTTTTCTTTCACCACGGCGTTCGAGCTGTGTTCGAAGATCATGCCGGCGTCGCGCCTGCCGCACCCCCGGCGAAACGGCCAGCCGTTCCGCCGCCCCGTACGGCGAGCGTGACGAGCGCCGGCCACCAGGGTGCACCGCCGACCACCTTCTCGTAATTGCGCTGATAGAGGCCCGTCGATGATGTGCCGGCCGATCCCGCCGAGACTCGCGTACGCGATGGTCGCCGTAGACACGACCTGGATGGCCGCCGGAACGCGGTGCGCTGAGGACCAGCGGTAGGGCGACGGGCAGTTCGACCCGGAAGGGATGCTCGTCTCGTGCATGCCCATGCCGCGCGCGGCGTCCACCGGGGAGGGGTCGACCGGGCGGACCGCCTCGTAGTTGTGGTCACCAGGATCGGGGGGATGGCAGTAAGACCAGCGGGACCATCACGGCCAGCGAGCCGATGCCGACCACGACGGCGATCCAGCAGCAGACCGAAGCTGGGCGGCCGCGCGGGCGGCGGTGGCGACGAAGGCGACGGCGTTGCCGCCGCGTCCGGTGTGGCCGGTGAGCAGCCCAGCAGGCCGATCGCGGCGGCGAGACCGAGGGCCATCATACTGGACGATGTTCCATGGGCGCGCGGGATGCCGTCGTAGCCGTACCAGTGGGCGCTTTCGCTGAAGAAGGGTTGACGAGTTGAGGACGTTCACCAGGCGACCGCCTTCTCCGGCGTCTCGGCAACTCCCGCCTTTTCCGGCTCGGACCGCTCCTGCCGCACGGCGGCCTCCTTCGGGCGCTTGCCCTTGCCGCGCGGCATCCAGGCGTAAGCAGGTTGCGGACCAGCACGAGCGCCGCGTCGCACAGGATCGCCAGTCCGGCGGTAGGGAGGACGGAGTACCCCGCTAGTTAGGGACGACCGTACTTTTGGGCGTCGGCGAGCGGGTTGCCACGCCCTGGTTGCCGATGAGGCGCCTGGGCTGACCAGGGAGATGCTCGCCGACGGCCACCCGGAGCCCGGCGGAGATCGCGGGCACGGCGATAGGCAACTGCACCTGGAGGTAGCGCCGTACGGGCGGGAAGCCCACATCGCGGTGGACGCGGCCAGGGTATCCTCGGGCACCGACCGCACGCCGTCGAAGATCGCCGGAACGAGCACCCCCAGGGTGTACGGCCAGGGGAATCATCACGGTCAGCTCGGTCTGGCCGGTGTAGTCACGTGGGACGACGAAGACGGCCAGTGACGGGATGGCGTAAAACACGATGGTCACCGAGCACGAAAGGTGGGTACAGCCAGCCCGGGAAGCGCACAGAGCTGGGGGATGGGCAGCGCGAGCAGCAGCCCGGCCAGCCCCGGCAGCGGCGCCTCACGCAGGTGCAGCCCGATAAGGCCGGAATAGGTGTTGCCGAGTCGCTCGGAATGTCGAAGAAGCCGTTCACGGGCCGACCTTCGTGACACCGGCGGACTCCGCCACGCGGCGCGTCGTCGGCCTGCGCGTCGCCGGTGTCCCCGGCGCCGTGGGCGGTGCGGATCGCCTCGCCGATGGTCTGCTGGGGAGACGACACCGGCCACCCGGCCGTCGGCACGTCCGGCGACAGCCCAGCCGGTGGGCGAGAGGTACAGCGCAGTCGAGCGCGGCTCGCAGCGAGTCGGTGCCGGGCACGAACGGCCGCCCGTACGACAGCAGCCCCTCCACCGCGATGTCCCCGGCGGTCAGGTCCCGCGGTTAGGTAGCCCAGCGGCCTGCCCTCCGCGTCGGTCACCAGCGGGTAGGGGCGTCGGGTGCGGCGAGTTATCGGTCGTGGCGTCCACGCCCGGCCCGGTCGCTCGTCAGCTCCGGCCGGCCGGCCGGGAAGAAGGACAGCCGCCGGATGCCGCGGTCGGCGCCGAGGAAGTCCTCGACGAAGTCGTCCGCGGGGATTCGACAGCAGCTCGGCGGGGGCGCGAACTGGGCGAGCCGGCCGCCGGTGCGCATCACCGCGACCATAATTCGCCCAACGATGGCCTCGTCGATGTCGTGCGTGACGAAGACGATGTGGTCTTGCCCAGCTCCTCCTGGATGCGCAGGTTCGTCCTGGAGTCCCTTACGGACCACGGGGTCGACGGCGGAGAACAAAGCTCGTCCATGAACGCTTTGGGCAGGTCGGCGGCAGGCGCCCGCGCCACGCCGACGCTGCTGCTGGCCGCCAGGCTGGTACGGGTACCGCTTGCCCGAGGCGTCAAGCCCCACCCCGCTCCATCAGCTCAGCGCTGGCCCCGCTCCCGGGACTTCTACTTGCCCCAGCCGATCATGCGGGGCACGGTGGCGATGTTGTCGATGATCGTCCGGTGCTGGAAGAGCCCGGCGTTCTGGATGACGTACCCCATCGACCGGCACAGCGTGGTGACCGGCTGCTGCTGGAGGTCCGCGCGCCGTCGGAATGGTGCCCTCGGTGGGGCTCGACCATTCGGTTGATCATCCGCAGGGTCGTCGTCTTGCCACAGCCGGACGGTCCCTACGAGGACCGTGATCGAGCGATCCGGTATCTCCAGCGACAGCCTGTCGACCGCCACGGTGCCGTCCGGGTACCGCTTGGTGACTGATTCCATCCGTATCAAAACGCCGAATACCTTCGGGTGGGGCGGAAAGTTCTGGCCAGGTCGCTACGGGTCGTTGCCGGGAGAGTCTAGACGTCCTGGATGTTGCGGACCCATAAGACCGTGTGAGACCCCGCCCGGGCCCCCGCCCCGCGCCGCCACGGGCAGCCCCGCCGTGCGCAGCACCCGGCGCTCCGCGTCCACGGCCCGAACACCTCGCGCACCCTCGCGCGCCGCGCCCACGCGACGCCCTCGGCGCCCATCGCGAACGCCGCCGTGGCGACCGCGTCCGCCTCGTAGTGGTCGGCGCCACGACGGTGAGGTCCAGCAGTCCGGGTCGCCCGGACGCCCGGTCCGCCCGTCGACGATGTGGTCGCCGCGCTCGTAGCGGGCGGACGTCGCCACCGCGCCGTCGGTGAGCCGCAGGACGGTGCACAGCCGGCCGGCCTGCTCGGGGTGCCGTACACCCACCTTCCAGGGGCCGCCGGCGGCGATCACGTCACCACCGGCGTTGGGGCTTGGAGAACCGCCCGTGCCCCCGCGGCCCGCAGCAGCCCGGCCGCCCGCTGCACCGACCAGCCCTTGACCACCGCGCAGGGGTCCAGGCCCCGCGCCCGGCAACCGGACGTCAGAAGGCTTCCGCCGGTCTGCGACCCGGTACTCCTCGCACAGGCCGAGCACCTCCGCCAACTCGGCGCTGACCCGGGCGGCATCTTCGCCCCGCTCCAGCCGCGACACCTCGCTGTCGGGGCGGAACGGGCTGAAACGCGCGTCGACTTCCCCCGCAGCCACGCGAAGACGGCGTCCGCGCGCCTCCTCGGGAACGTGTCCGGGTCGTCCACCCCGCAGCGACACTGGGAAACCCACAGGCGTGTTCGACGCGCCGCACGTCAGGCGCCCTGTGCGTCGATGGCGGCCTGGAGCGACTCCTTGTATCCGTCACTGGTGACCGTGGCGCCGGAGACCGTGTCGATGTCGGCGCTCTGGGCCCAGAAGTGTCTCCTCGACCAGCTGGGGGACGGCGGCCGTGGTCTGCGGGTGGTCGGGCTGCCCGGAGATAGCACGGCGGTGATCCGCCGGTCCCGGAAGGTCACCTCCACCTGCACGGGGCCCTTCTCGGTGTCGACGGTGCTGCCCGCGACGACGACGAAACCGGCGCGGACGGCGCGGACGACGCGGCGGGGGCGGGCGAGGTGGTCGCCGTCTCGTGGGACGGGGCGTGGCGCCAGACCGGGATCAGACCGGCGATGCTCAGGACCAGGACGGGCAGTGCGCTTCACGGTGTGGGGGTTCCTCCCGTCGCGCCGGGCTCACCGGCCAGGCTGAAGCGTTCGGCGGCGTGTATCCTGCGGCCCAGGCACGCCCAGTTCGCGCAGGGTGCGGAGGACCGCGGTGGTCATGCCGGGCGGTCCGGGACGTAGACGTCCCGTTCGGCGATGTCGGGGACGCGCAGCGGCGAGGTCGCGGGGCCCAAGTCGGTCAGGGGACGGCCGGCCCGGTGACGAGGTGCAGTTCGGCGCCCTTGGTGTGGGCGAGGTCGCGCAGCTCGTCGTAGAGGACGGCGTCGCGGTCGGTGGCCACCCGGTACACGAGGGACCGCTTGGCCGGGCAGTTCCTCCAGCAGCGCGCCCGGACCGGGGTGATGCCGACGCCGCCGGCGATCAGCATGGCGTGTCCGGGCGGGTGCGGTGCGCAGGGTGAGTGAAGGCGCCGTAGGGGCCCTCGGCGAGAGACGCGGGTGCCGGGCCGGGAGGCGGGCGCAGGGCGGCGGTGCCGTCGCCGACGGTCTTGACGGTGAGCCTCAGCTGACGGCCGTCGGGTGCCATGGACAGCGAGAACGGGTTGGCCTGCCACCAGCGGTCGCGGGTCGAAGGAACCGCCACAGGAAGAACTGGCCGGCCCGGGCGGGCAGCCGGTCGAGGTCGCGGCCGGTCCAGGTACAACGGAGACGACGTGCTCGTCCTCCGGGCACGACGGCGGTGACGCGCAGCCGGTGACGCAGGTTCCGCCACGGCAGCACGACCCGCCCCGCCAGCACCGAGCCGAGGGCCACGCCCCACACCGTACCAGTACGCCTTCGCCACGGGCGAGGAGGTGAAGGCCGTTCCGACGGCGACCTGGTGGGTGAAGGCCAGCACCTACCGCCACGTACGTGTACAGGTGGAGGAAGTGCCAGGTCTCGTACGCCATCCTCCGCCGGGCGGCGCGCGCGGAGACGGCGCCGACCACCATGAGGACCGCCAGGGCGGTGAGCGCTCGCAGCACGCCCTCGACGGTCTCGGCGAGATCGACGAGCTGGTTCAGGGGCCATGCCGGACGATTGGGCGTACCCGAAGGTGGTGATGAGGACGACGTGGGCGAGCAGCGTCCACAGCACGGCGAACCCGGTCCAGCGGTGCCAGGACGTCAGCCGGTCCATGCCGATCCGCCGGTCGAACCAGGGCAGCCGGGCCACCAGGATCAGCTGGAACGCCGGCGAGCAGGGCGCCGTAGAGGCCGGTGTGAGGCGGCCGAGGACGATGAGCGTGTTGGAGGCGAAACTCCGCCTGGACGAAGAGGACGGCCACGACGGCGGCGTTGACGGCCAGGATCGCGTACAGGCCGGTACGGGCCACCGCCTTGGGGCGGAGGGGCCGGCACAGGGGTGGCTGACGGTGGGGGGCGCTCGGGACTGTGGTCACGGCATCGAGCTTCGCCCGCCCGACCTGTCGTTTTCCTGTCGGGCGACGTTCGCAAGTACTTATCGATCACGGTACGGCGGTCCCCGCCCTCTGGGGTGCGGGCGGCCGTGCGCAGTATGAGCGCTGGAAAAGCTACGACTCCTCGTGGTGGACGACGACCCGCCCATAGCCGACCTGCGGCCACCGTCGCCCGCTACGAGGGGCTGGGAGGCGGTCACCGCCAACTCCGGCGAGCAGGCGCTGCGGCTGGCCGGTGACTTCCGGCCGGACATCGTGGTGCTGGACCTGATGCTGCCGGACGTCGACGGCTTCGGTGTCCTGGACCGGTTGCGCCGCTCGGGCACGATGGTGCCGGTGGTGTTCCTCACCGCGCGCGACGGCGTGGCCGACCGGGTGGCGGGGCTGACCCGGGGCGGTGACGACTACCTGGTCGAGCCGTTCGCGGTGGAGGAGCTGATGGCCCGGCTGCGGACCGTGCTGCGGCGCAGCGCCGGGCCCGGCTTCCAGCGGTCGGTGCTGCGGGTGGCGGACCTGACGATGGACGAGGACACCGTGAGGTGCGCCGGGGCGAGCGGCGGGTGTCGCTGACGCTGACCTAGGACGAGGGTGCTGCGCTATCTGATGCGCAAGTCACCGACCGTGCTGACCAAGGCGCAGATCCTCGACCACGTGTGGGAGTACGGCTTCGGCGGCCGGTCCAACGTCGTGGAACTGGTCGTCAGCCGGCTGCGCCGCAAGCTCGACGACCCGGACGACACGGACGACACGGACGAGTCGGTGAGCCGCTGATCCGGACGGTACGGGGCTTCGGGTACGTGATCCGGCAGGCGGCCCGGTGATGCGACGGTGGTGGCACGCCTACCGCGGGCTGCGGCTCGGGACCCGGCTGGCGCTGGGCCTCGGGGTGCTGTCACTGGTGGTGGTGTTCGCCGTGGTCGGCACGGTGCTGACCGCGTACATGCGGGACTATCTGGAGCGGCAGCTCGCCGACCAGATGAAGCTGGTGCAGGTCGTGCAGTCCAAGGACGCGGCGGAGCACGGCACGGTGCGGCGCAAGCCGTACTACGGCTGGTACACGGCCGTCTACGACGTCTCCGGCGGCTCGGCGGACCTGCGCACGCCCGCCGAGGTGCCGGCGGACAACCGTGCGCTGACCGCCCTGGCGCAGACCATGGCCCGCCCCGACGAGGACCTCACCCGCACCGTGCGGATCGACGGGCACGGCCCCTACACTGCGGGCCTGCGAGGTGGGGCCCGGGGTGGTGCTGGTGAGCGCCGCGCCCATGGGGGCGTCGAGGACACCGTGGAGCAGCTGGTCACGGTGCACGGTCGTCGCCTTCGGCCTCGCGCGCTGCTGGCGCCGGTGGTGCTCGGGCGGCGGATGCTGCGGCGCGGGTTGAAACGCGCTGAGCGACATGGCGAGCACCGCGCACGGCATCACCTGGCACAACCTGACCGAGTCGGCCGCCCGGCTGCCGCTGCGCGTGGACGGGCGGGACGGCGGCCAGGAAGTGGCGGAGCTGCGGACCGCGTTCAACACGATGCTGGAGCACATCGACGACTCGCTGGCGGTGCGCGCCGAGGCGGAGCAGCGGGCTGCGCCGGTTCGTCGCGGACGCCTCGCACGAGCTGCGCACCCCGCTGATGTCCGTACGCGGCCACGCCGACCTGTTCCAGTACGCGGCGGCCAACGCGCCCGGGAACGGGAGCGGCATCTGGCTCCGGCTGCGCGCCGAGGCGGCCCGGATGTGGTGCTGCTCCTGGACGACCTGCTGCTGCTCGCCCGACTGGACGCGCCGAGGTGGAGGCGCCGCCTGCGGTGGGAGGACGCGGATCTGACGGAGCTGGTACGGCAGGCGGCCGACGCCTTCCGCGCCGGTCACCCGGAGCACCCGCTGACGGTGACGGCCGGTCCCCGGTGGTGAAGCTGCGCCTGGACCCGCAGCGGATCCGGCAGGTGCTCGACAACCTGCTGACCAACGCGGCCGTGCACACCCGGCGGGCACGAGGGTGTCGGTCGCCGTGTCCGTGACGGCCGACGCGGTCCGGGTGGCGGTCACCGACACGGGGCCGGGCATCCCGGCCACCGACCGGGAACGGATCTTCGACCGCTTCTACCGCGTCGACAAGGCCCGCAGCCGTGACCGCGGGGGCAGCGGGCTGGGCCTCGCCGTGGCCGGTTCGCTGGTGCGGGCGCGCACGGCGGGACGATCGAGCTGGGCGGCGAAGCCGGGCGTGACGGTGTTCACCGTGACGCTCCCGGCCGCCGCGCTCGTAACCGCGGCTCGGCCCTCCGCCCGGGGGCCAGCCGCAGCGCGATGCTGTGATGCAGTACCGCTGGTCGGTGGGGGTCGGATACCCCCTCGCCCCTCGAACACGTGCCCGAGGTGCGAGCCACCGGGCGCACCGCACCTCGGTGCGCACCATGCCGTGGGACCGGTCCTCGATCAGCTCGACCGCGTCGGTGTCCTTCGGGTCGAAGAAGGACGGCCAGCCACAGTGCGACTCGAACTTGGTGGTGGAGGTGAACAGGTCCGCACCGCAGGCGCGGCAGGGTAGACGCCCTCGGTCTTGGTGTCGGTGTACTCACCGGTGAAGGCGGGCTCGGTGCCGGCCTGGCGCAGGACGGCGTACTCGGCCGGAGCCAGCTCCGCGCGCCACTGCTCGTCCGGCTTCTCGACGTCGTACGACATGAGTCCTCAGCCCCTTACTTACCCGTGCTCGACAGCTGGGTCCAGGATGCGCGGTCCGAGGTCGGTGACGTCGCCCGCGCCCATGGTGAGAACGAGATCACCGGCCTTCGCCATTCCCCGCGACCACCGCGGGCGCCCCGTCCTTGTCGTGGACCGGCGTGACGTCCGCGCCGGCGCGGCGCGGGCCGCCTCGATGATCAGCTCGCTGGTGATGCCGGGGATCGGGTCCTCGCGGCCGGGTAGATGTCGAGGACGACCGACGCGTCCGCCAGCGCGAGGGCCCGGGCCCATCTCTTGCCCAGCTCCTGGGTGCGGGAGAACAGGTGCGGCTGGAAGAGGACCAGGATGCGGGCGTCGCCGGCCGCGGCGCGCATGGCCTCCAGGTCCGCCGTCATCTCGGTGGGGTGGTGCGCGTAGGGAGTCGACGACCTGGACGCCGGCCGCCTCGCCCTTGAGCTGAAGGCGCCGCTTGACGCCCGTGTAGGCGGCCAGGGGCGGGGGCCAGCTCGGCGGCGGGGATGCCGAGGGCCACGCCCGCCGCGAGGGCGGCGACCGCGTGTGCGCGTAGTGGCGGCCGGGGCGACGGAGACCGCGAAGGTCAGCTCCGCGCCGTCCATCACCACGGTGACCTCGCTCTTCAGGGCCCTGCGGGACGACCGACAGGATCCGGCACGTCGGCGCCCCGGACTCCCCGTACGTCACCGTCCGCACCGACCCGGCCAGCCGCCGCGTCAGCCCCGGGCGCCGTCCTGGTCGGCGGCGATGACCAGGGTGCCGCCGGGGACGATCCTGTCGGCGAAGGTCTCGAAGGACTCGTAGATCTCGTCCATCGACGCGTAGTTGGCGTGGTGGTCGAGCCCGACGTTGAGGACGATGGCGACCCGGGGGCGTACTTGTGGAAGCTGCGGTCGCCTCTCCGTCCCTCGGCCACGAAGATCTCGCCGTCGCCGTGCAGGGCGCTGGAGCCGGGCGCGTCCAGGTCGCCGCCGATCGCGTACGACGGGTTCAGGGCCCAGCTCGGACAGGGAGACCGCCAGCATGGAGGTGGTGGTGGTCTTGCCGTGCGTGCCGGCGACCGCGATCGGGCGCAGGCCGTTCATCAGCGCGGCGAGGGCGTCGGAGCGGTGCACGACCGGGATGCCGCGTTCGGCGGCGCGGGCCAGTTCAGGGTTGTCCTCGCGGATCGCCGACGACACGACCACGCAGGTGGCGTCGTCGGCGAGGTGCTCCGCCGCGTGCCCGATGTGGCACGGTGGCGCCGAGCGCGCGCAGGGCCTCGGCGGTCGCGGACTCCCGGGCGTCGCTGCCCGCCACCTCGGCGCCGCGCTGGGCGAGGATCTTGGCGAGTGCCTGACATTCCGGCGCCGCCGATGCCGATGAAGTGTGGTCGGTCCATGGCGGTAGGAAGGCCGGGTGCCATGCGCTGTTCTCCCCAGAGGTGCGGCGGGTGGTACGAAGGTGGTGCTCGCGAGCGTGCTGCTTGCGAGCGGTGGTCGTGCTGGTGGGCGCGCCCCGGCGCGGGAGAGCGCGGCCCCAGCCTATCTGCCCTGCTGTGGGAGAACAGTTTCAGGACCGGTACGCCGACCTTGTGCCGGGCCCGCGAGGCCCAGTCCCGGTGGAAGAACTCCTCCACGTAGTGCGGATCGGTCAGGACGATCACCTCGTCGGCGCCGATCTCCAGGACCAGGGACTTGAGCTCGTCGAGCGGGTGGTCCTCGATCAGGTGGCCCCCGGCCTCGGCCCCGGACGCGCGCAGGGGCGGTGAGGACACCTCCGGTGCCCCGCTGCCCGACGCTCTGCGCCTCCTGGCCCTCGGGCGTCTCCCCCTCGCGCACGGCGTCGTCCAGTTCGCCGAGCGCGACGTCGTCGATGGCTCTCGGCAGCCTGTCCGCCTGATCGCCGCGCGGCTGGAGCAGCACGTGGAAGGCGACCGCCTCCTCCCCGTGCAAGGTCGGACGAACTCCACGTCGGCGGACGTCAGCCTTCTCGATCATCAAAACGCTTGTGAACACTCAGGCGCCCCTTCTCCTTCGAGGGACCGTCGGGCCCACACCTCCGTGAGCCCTACCGGTCCCTGCGGAAACCATCCCGCCCGGTGATCGCACGGGTACTGCCGGATTCAGTGTGCCCGGCTCGGACTAAAGCGGAACGACAGATTCCATCGATTCCTCAGTCACGCCGGTACCGGGTGAAGAGGAAGCCCTCCTCCTCGAGCAGGGACGCGAGCGCGAACCGCCGCGGAACCTCGACCGAGGGCCCGCCCGGCGATGCGCTGCGCGTCACCCGCGGTGAGCATCGGCGAGACGGTCAGGCACATCTCGTCGAGCACCCCGGCCGTGACGAACTGCCCCAGCAGCCGAGGCCCGCCCTCGGTCAGCAGCCGGGTGTGTCCGGGGGCGACGAGCGCGTCGACGGCACGGGCGGGGTCCACGCCGACGCCGTCACCGGCGATCACGACCCGGGCGCCGGCCTTCTCGGCGGCCGCGATCCGGTCCGGGGCGCGCCGCGCCGGTCAGGACCAGGATCGGCACCAGCGGCGAGGTGAACAGCGGCAGGGAGAAGTCAGCTCCAGGCTCGCGCTGACCACCGCGATCGCCGGCGCGGGGCTCTGCCCGGCCGCCCGCCGCAGCTCCGCGAACTCCGCACGCGAGCGCGCCGGGCGGTACCCTCCTGGCGTACGGTCTCGGCGCCGGCGACCACCACGTCCGCCAGGGCGCGCAGGGTGCCGAAACGCGCATGTCGGCCGCGCTGGAGATGGGCTGGGACCGGCCGTCGTGCTGGGCGGCACCGTCGAGGGTGGAGACCATGTTCGCCCGCAGCCGCGCAGCGCTGCCCGTCCTGCTCGGGATAGGCGTAGGCGGCGGCCAACTCGGCGAGGCTCCACCGATCGGTGTCCGTCGGAGCCCGGGCCGGCTGTCTGATCGGTCACAGGGGTCACGGGTGTCACGGGGAACAGGCGTCGCATGCCGTGCAGTGTTCCACGCGGCCGAAACCCGAACCGCGCGATCGGCGGCCGCTAAGCCGCACACCGGCGTAACCGTGCCGCCAGGGGGGCGGCACGGGTGGGCGCGGCGGCACCCCGCGACGCCGGGCCGCGCACCCCACCCCCGCCCAGCACCAACACCGGGCCACCGAACGACGCACGGGCCGGGCACAGCCGGAACCGCTGCCCCCGCCACCTCCCGGACAGGCTACCCGGACCCCCGTGTCGTCCTCACTCCCCCGCCCCGGTTCCACCCCCACCGGTCCCCCGATGGCCGGGACGGCGCCCCGCCGCCGCCCCCGCTGTCCCTGTGCGCCCGCGAGCCTGATCCGCGGTACGCGCCTGGTCCGGCAGAGATGGTGCCGCTGGCCGCTTCGACTCGGTACGCCCCGCACGTACATCCGGACCCAGACAGCTGAGGCGAGAGCCATACGCGTCCTGGAGGACTTCGCGCAGCCGGACTGGACGGAGGGCTCCCCGCCGCCACCGGCAGGCGCAGCTCTTGGTCTCGGCCTCGGCAGGGCAAGACCCAGAAGCCCCAGCCGGCCCCGCGGCGTCTACCTCGACGGCGGCTTCCCGGCATCCGTGAGCCCCATCCTCTGGCCTCCTAACGGCGCACGCCACCCCCGCGCGCCCCCCCGCGACGTTCGGCACCTTCGTGGAGCTGACCAACCTCGTCGGCGCCCTCGGCTTCCAGCAGACCGTGCAGACGCTCTCCCGGGCACCGTCTCCTGTGCATCGACGAGTTCGAGCTCGACGACCCCGGCGACACCGTCCTCGTCTCAGCCTGCTCGCCCGGCTCGTCGAGGCGGGCGTGGCGCTCGCCGCCACCTCCAACACCTGCCGGGAAAGCTCGGCGAGGCCGCCTGCGGCGGCCGACTTCCTGCGCGAGATCCAGGGCCTGTCCGCCCACTTCCGCGCCCTGCGCATCGACGGCGAGACTACCGCCACCGCGGCCTGCCGAGGGCGCCGGCGCCGTACTCCGACGAGCAGGTAGACCCGCGCGGCGCAGGCGCCGAGGGCGCCTCCCTGGACGACTTCCCGGCGCTCCTCGACCACCTCGCACGCGTCCACCCCAGCCGCTACGGCGCGCTGACCGACGGCCTCTCGGCCGTGTGCCTCACCGGGGTGCGCCCGGTGCCGGACCAGTCGACGGCGCTGCGCCTCGTGGTGCTGCGGACCGGCTCTACGACCGTGAGGTGCCCGTCCTGGCCTCCGGGCTGCCCCTTCGACCGGCTCTTCAGCGAGGAGATGCTGAAGGGCGGGTACCGCAAGTACTTCGGGCGATCTCCGGTGCCTCACTGCACTGGCCCGGGACGCGGCACGGCTCATAGACACGCCCCTAAGAGCGTCGGAACGGTCCTCGTTCCCGCCAACTCACCCGCGAATTTCAGGCTCTCTTCAGCTCGTAACGCTACGTTAACCCTGCAAGCTCTTTGCAGGGTTAACGTAGTTCTTGGCTCGTGCATTGACCATGCGTTGGGATCGCATTGACCTTGCGCCGGCCGCGTGTCGGCACATGCACTGGCGTGAACTGCCTGGAGGGGGCGTATGTCGCGAGGCACGACGGCCCGGACCATGGTTCCGCTCCTCGCCGCCGTCCTGATCGCCCTGGCGGTCTTCGCACACAACGCACCCCTTCGCATCCGCACATACGAGCCGTGATGCCGTGGCCAATACCCATCCCGGAACCACCTCTCCGGCATGGGACCGCACGACGAGATCGTCACCTGCCACGACGCGGGCCGGTCCGGGAACCCGAACGGTTCCCCGCGCGTCCGCGACCGGCACCGCACCACCACGGCGCCCCAGCCCGACGCTCCGGAACGCCCGATCCTGCGGGAGCGAGGGACTCGGCGCCGGTGCCCGAACCCGCCCTGTCCGGCCGTGCGGCCGGACACCGGCCGAGACAGTCTCCGGACCACCCCGGCGGCACTGGTGTCTTCCGCTGCTGAGGGACCGGAACATCCCCACCCTGTCCTGCCCATCCGACGCGCCCCACAGGGCGCCGGGAGGAATCACCGCATCATGCAGCCCCTCATCGACAACGCCCGCACGTACGGACAGCGCCCCCAAGGAGTTCGCCGGGCACGCCCAAGGCCAGTCGCCCGAAGTCCTGTTCATCACCTGCTCCGACTCCCGCGTCGTACCCGCCCTGATCACGGGCGCCGGTCCCGGCCGGCTCTTCGAGCTGCGCACACGCCGGGCAACATCGTCCCGCCCTACGGTGCGCGAGCGCCCGCGCCCGGCGAGGCCGCCACCATCGAGTACGCCGTGGAAGTGCTCGGCGTCACCGGACATCGTGGTCTGCGGCCACTCGCACGCGGCGCCGTCGGCGCGACTGGTACGCGGCGACGACCTGAGCGCCGTACCCGCCGTGCGCGACTGGCTGGTGCACGCGGCGGACGAGCCGAAGCCCTGCGACCCCGCCGACCCCACGGTCGCCGAGGCCGTGCAGCACCACGTCCTGGCGCAGTTGCTGCGACTGCGTCCCTACCCCTGTGTCGAGCGGCGGCTGATGGACGGCCGGCTGCGGATGCACGGCTGGTACTACGAGGTCCACACCGGGGTCGTGCGCGAACACCACGCGGACACCGACACGTTCGAGACCCTGTGAGCGCCGGCATGAAGGCCGTATCCGAGAACCCGCGATCGAGAACTCCCGGAAGTTCCCATCTGCGGCAGGACTTCACCGCCTCCGCTCGTCGTCTTCCTGGTCGCCCTCCCGCTGTGCGTGGGCGTCGCCGTCGCCTCCGGTGTCCCGGCCGAACTCGGCCTCGTCACGGGCATCGTGGGCGGTCTCGTCACCGCTTCCTGCCGGGCAGCAGCTTCAAGTGTTGTGGATCCGGCCGCCGGCCTGGCGAGGCGGTGCTGGTCTTCGGCGCGGTCGACGAGTACAGGCTGCCGCGCTCGGCGTGATCGTGCTGGACCACCGGACTTGATCCAGTTCGCGATGGGCGCCCTGAAGCTGGGGCGCTGGGTTCCGGGCGATCTCGCGCTCAAGGTCGTCGAGGGCATGCTGGCCGGCATCGGCCTGTGCTCATCGCCGGCCAGCTGGCCTCGGCGGCCGGCCTCGACGCCCCCGCCTCCGGTTCTTCCTCGACAAGATCACCGGGCTGCCGGGAGCCGCCGCCGCCGACGCGCTGAGCAGCAGCGAGGCGCTCGTCTCAAGCTCGCCCTCGGCGCGGGCACCGTCGCGGTGATGGTGCTGTGGAAGCGGCCTGCCGGGGCCAGGTGCGGACCGTGCCGGGCGCGCTCGCCGCGGTCGGCCTGGCCACGGCGGTCACGGCGGTCTTCGACTCGTCGGTGGCGACCGTCGAGGTGAGCGACCTGCTGGACGTGATCCAGCCGTTCCGAGTGCCGACGCCTTCGGCGAGCTGGCGAGCGTGGGCATCCTCGGCACGATCGTCGCCTCTTACCCCTGATCGCCTCGGCGGAGGAAGCCTGTTCAGCGCCGCCCGCGGGGTGGACCGGCTGCACAACGGCCCGCGCACCGAGTACAACAAGGAGCTGATGGCACAGGGCGCGGGCAACACGGTGTGCGATCTGCTCGGCGCGCTGCCGATGACGCGTCATCGTGCGCAGTTCCGCCAACGTGAGCGCGGAGCGCGCGGACCAAGGCGTCCCGGGCCAGCGCACGGGGCGTGGCTGCTGCTGTTCGCCGTCGCGCTGCTGCCGTCCGTGCCGGTTCTGATCCCGCTGCCCGCACTGGCGGGCATCCCGGTCCACGCGGGCTGGAAGCTGATCCCGTTCCGCGGCATCATGTCGCTGTGGCGGGGGCACCGGGGCGAAGGCGCTGATCCTGGTGGTCACGGCCGTGTCGATCGTCGTGGTCAACATGTTCGAGGGCGTGCTGATCGGTCTGGCGCTGTCCGTGGTCAAGACCGCCTGGGAGGCTTCCCACCTCAAGCTGGAGGTCGTCGACAAGGGCGCCGGTCCATCCAGGCGCACCTGTCGGGCAACGCGACCTCCTGCGGCTGCCGAAGATCCTGGAGAGCCTCGAGGCGCTGCTGCAGGACCGCCCGGTCGAGCTGGACCTGTCCGGGCTGCACACCTGGACCACGCCTGCCGCACCGCGCTGGAGAACTGGGCCGAGCGGCACAGCGCCACCGGCACGGACCCGGTGAAGGTCACCGAACCGGCCACGGCGGCCGGTAGCTAGTCCCATCGAAGCGCGGGAGGCCCGGTCCGGGGCATGGCCTCGGGCCGGGCTTCCGCGCTATCGTGACAGGAGTAGGCGAAACGGCCCTCTGGGCGAGGAGGTCGCCATGCTCCAGGAGCTGCTGGACCGCGGCTGCCGCCGCCGGAAGCGCCGGGTGCTGTACATCGCGTCGGCGGCGCGGATCGTCCAAGCAGTACGAGCGCGGGGTCGTCTCGCTCGGCCGGCTCGCCGGTGAGGTGCGGCAACCCGGCTTCACCATGATCGTCCCGGTGGTGGACCGGCTGCACAAGGTCAACATGCAGATCGTGACGATGCCGGTGCCCGCCCAGGAGGCCATCACCCCGGGACAACGTGACCGTCCGCGTGGACGCGGTCGTCTACCTTCAAGGTGGTCGACGCCGCCTACGCGCTCATCCGCGTCGAGGACTACAAGTTCGCCGTTTCCCAGATGGCCCAGACATCGCTGCGCTCCATCATCGGCAAGAGCGCGACCTCGACGACCTGCTGTCCAACCGGGAGAAGCTGAACCAGGGTCTGGAGCTGATGATCGACAGCCCGGCCATCGGCTGGGGCGTGCAGATCGACCGCGTCGAGATCAAGGACGTGCCGCTGCCCGAGACCATGAAGCGCTCGATGGCCCGGCAGGCCGAGGCCGACCGCGAGCGGCGGCCCGGTCATCAACGCCGACGCCGAGCGCCAGGCGTCAAGGTGCTCGCCGAGGCGGCGCGGGAGATGTCGAGACGCCGGCCGCGCTGCAACTGCGGCTGCTGCAGGCGGTGGTGGCGGTGGCCGCCGGAAGAACTCGACACTGGTGCTGTCCTTCCCGGTGGAGCTGCTGCGGTTCCTGGAGAACCCGCAGCGGCGCCGCTGAGCCCAGACCCCGGAACGGCCGGCCGGCATGTGACGCGTGTAGCGCGCGTGGTTCCCGGGAAACGTGCCAGGTGATAGACAGGCGGGTCGCAATCCTGTCCGCCAGCAGGAAGGTCACCCCATGTCCGCAACCCGACGCCGGGTACTCGCCCGCACGGGAGGGCCCTGGGCGCAGGCACGTCGCCTTCACCGGAGCCCCTCTCCGGAGCTCTTCGCCGGCACCGCCGCCGCGCAGTCCCCGGGCCACACCGGCGCTACGGCCCTCTTGATCCCCGACCCCGACGGCCTCGCTCTCGACTTGCCCAGAGGATTCCGCTGCACCGGGTCCTGTCCCGCGAGGGCGTGAGCGAGCTGCGCTCCGGCGGAGTGGCCCGGTCCCGGTCAACCACGACGGCATGGCGGCCTTCGCCGCGCGTTCCCGGGATCGGGCCTGGCCGCCACGGCGGCGTCCACCCTCGTGCGCAACCACGAGAACCGCGCCGACGGTGTGCTGTCCCCGTCCCCACGGTGAAGGCCTGACGACGACCCGGAGTGGACAGGGGCGGCTGTACTGGCCTGCCTGACTTTGGACTCCCGCAACCACGTCCGCGACGAGCGGGTCGCGATCGCCGGCACCGCCGGTGAACTGCGCGGGCGGCCCCCACCGTGGCACACGTGGCTGACCTGCGAGGTCGGGGACAAGGCCGGACCACGGCTACACCAAGGACCACGGCTTCATCTTCGAGGTCGACCCCGTCGATGTCCGCCACCGCACCGAGCGGTGCCGCTGACCTCGATGGGCCGCTTCCAGCACGAGGCGATCGCCGTGATCGCGGCAGGGCGTCGTGTACGAGACGGGGGGGGGGGGCCGCGTTCGAGCGGCCGTTCGGTCTCTTCATGCATCGGTTCCTGCCGAGAGTCCGCTGGGCGGCACGGGTTTCGCTGCAGGCCGGCGGCCGTCCAGGCGATGCGTGCCGGGCGTGCCCACCTGTCCTCGATCCAGGAGACGGGCGCCTGCTTCGACGGCATCGGTGGGTGGACGTACCCGACCCGCTGGCCGATCGAGACCCCATCCGGCACCAGACTTCCGGCCGGGGCGGCATCACGCACGCGCAAGAAGCTGGAGGGGGCGTTGGGGCGGGCGCAGCGCGTCTACTTCGTGTCGTCCTTCGCCCACAGCGACGAGGGCTCGGCGGGCGACCACTACGGCCAGATCTCGGCGCTACGACCCCGAGCGGCGCCGGCTGACCCTGGTGATCGTCTTCGGCCCGGACACCGACGTGCAGCTCCCCGGCCAGGTCCCCCGACAACACCTGCTTCGCCCCCAGCGGCGGCCTCCATGGTCTGCGAGGACGGCAACTGGCGCGCCCAGCATCGTCTACGGCATGGATCAGGCGCGGCGAGGTGTGTACGCGATGGCCCGCGTGCGCCCAGAACGTCGGCACGCCGGAGGAACCGGAGTGGGGTGAGTTCGCCGGGTTTCACCTTCTCCCCCGACGGCGACACGATATGTACGTCAACTGCTACACGCCCGAGACGACGTTCGCGGTGACGGGCCCCTGGCGCAGGTAGAGGGGCGGCCGGAGGCGCACCGCCCGGTCACCGAAGCCGCGGCTACGGGGTACTCGGGGCCGCATGACGGAGAACCCGCAGGTCAACGGCTCGTACTGGCTTCAGACGGCACCGGGCGGTGCGCCGCGCCCGCCCTCGCGGAAGACCTCGACGTCGACGTCGCCGTGATCGGCGCCGGCGTCGCCGGTCTCAGCACCGCCTGGGAACTGGCGCGGGCCGGACGCAGTGTGGCGGTAGCGGGAGGCCGGCGGGCCGCCGCCGGCGTCACCGGCCACACCAGCGCCAAGCTGACCGCCCAGCACACGCTGATCTACGACAAGCTGGTTGCACCCGCGGCCTCGGGGGCGCCCGCCTGTACGCCCGCTCGCAGTCCGAGGCGATCGAGCACGCCGCCGGGATCGTGGCCGAGCTGGGCATCGACTGCGACTGGAGGACCCGCAGCGCCTACACGGACGTCTGCGACGCGGGCCGCGTGGACGAGCTGCGGGCCGAGGCGGCCGCCGCGAAGGAGGCGGGGCTGCCGGCGTCGTTCGTGACGGAGACGGCGCTGCCGTTCCCGTCGCGGGCGCGGTCGAGGTCACCGGGCAGGCGCAGTTCCATCCGCGCAAGTACCTGCTGGCCCTCGCCGAGGACCTGGAGGCGCACGGCAGGGCGGATCTTCGAGAACACCACCGTCCACGGCCTCGACGAGGGCGAGCCGTCCGCGTGCGACCGGGGCGGGGACGGTCACCGCCCGGGACGTGGTGGTCGCCACCACTAGATCTTCGACCGGGCCCCTGCTCTTCGCCCGCCTCTCCCCGCGCCGGGAGCTGGTCGTCGCCGGGAGCATCGAGGCGGACCGCGACGCCGACGGCATGTACATCACGCCGGACGAGAACACGCGCTCGGTCCGTACGGCGCCCCTGGACGACGCGGGCCGCCGGCTGCTGGTCGTCACCGGGGAGCACTTCAACCGCCCGGCACCGGCGACACCCGGGAGCGCTTCGACCGCCTGTCCGCCTAAGCCGGCGAGCACTTCCCCGGCGTCGACCTCACCCACGCCTAGGCGACGCAGGTTATCGACCACGACCGACACCGTGCCGGTGGTGGGCCCCCTGCACCCGGGCGCGCACCAACTACGTCGCCACCGGCTTCGGCGGCTGGGGGCTGAGCGGCGGCATGATGGCGGGCCGGCTGCTCACCGCGCAGATCAGCGGCGAGGGGTGCGGTGGAGCGAGCTGTACGATCCGCAGCCGGCTGCGCACGGCGGTGCGTGAGGCGCCGGCGTTCCTCAAGACGCAGGCCGAGGTCGCCCGCCACTCGTCGGCGACCGGCTCCGAAAACCTCTTCACCGCCGGTGGACGCCCCTGCCGCCGGGGCGAGGGTGCCGTCGTCCGGGCGAGGGCGGCGACCGGCTGGCGGTCCACCGAACGAGGCCGGCGCGCTGCACGCCGTCTCCTCGCCGCGCTGCACCCACCCCGGCGCGTGTCGGGTCAACTCAACGCGGCGGAACGCCCTGGGAGTGCCCCTGCCACGGCTCCCGCCTTTCCGGCACGGACGGCAAGGTGATCCAGGGCCCGGCGACGAAGCGCTGGAGCAAGCGGGACATCTGACCGTCCGCGGAGAGTGTCCTGACTTGAGAGGGTGACTTCCCGGGCAACGTCTCCCCATAGTCATACATACGGAACAACACACTCATACGTTCGTACGGTGATCATCTCGTACGACGCGCAACCGCCCTGTGTGTCCTGGGCGCCTCCTCGCCGCCCGCGGGACCGCCGAGGCCTCCGCGGCCCCCGCCCGCGCCGACCGCGTCCGCCGCACCGTCGAAGCCGGCCCCGTCCCGGCCCCGACGGCGCCCCCGGCCCAGCAGCGGGCCTGACCCCCGTCTTCGAGCACGGGCCGCGCGCGCGGACGGCAAGACGGTCGCCCCTCACCTTCGACGCCGACATGACCGCCGACCAGGGCCGCGCGTGCGGCGGCGAGCGAGCTGGTTCTGACAATCGCGGCTGATCGCGACCCTGCGGGAGCTGAAGGTGCCGGCCACGGTGTTCATGACCGGCCGGTGGGCCGAGTGATACCCGGACGAGGCCGGTCCATCGGCCGGGACCCGCGCGGTTCGAGATCGCGAACCACTCCCTGCAGCCACTACGCCTACACCGACGACTTTGCTACGGCCTGCCGATGGTGTCCAAGGAGCGGATGCGCTCGGACGTGGAGCGGGCGTACGCGGCGTTCGCGAACCGGGGTGCGCGGAACGCGATGCCAAGTACTTCCGTTTCCCCGGCGGCTGTTGACAAGGCGGCCCTCGGGGAACTGACGCCACGGCGTCACCGCCGTCAAGTGGGACGTGGTGAGCAGCGGCAAGTTAACGACGGACGCCGACGCGGTGGCCGGCAGGTGCTGGACGGGTGCGGCCGGGGTCGGTCGTCGTCATGCACTGCACCGCAGCGCCGCCCCCGGTGACCGAACAGGCGGTGCGGCAGGTCGTGCCCGAGCTGCGCCGCCAGGGCTACCGCCGTAGAAGGTCTCCGGGCTGATCGGCGCCACGAACGGCCGCGCCTGACGGGCCACCTGGAGAGATGAGCAGCGACGAGGACACCGGTCTTGACGACTACTGTCTGATCGACGCGACCCGGCCGCCCAAGGCCGCCCGCCGTACGCAGGTGCGTCCTGTTGCCCGAGAGCCGACAGGTATCCCAGTCGTACAAGGGAGCATCACCTCTGCCCGGTCTGCGAGTGGCAGGAGGCCCAGCGCACGGCTTGCTCCAGGCTGATCTGCGCGAGCTGAGCGCACAGGCGCGGCGATGCGCCGCCGGCTCGTGACCAGGGCCGCCACCGCCAGCGAGGAACAGGGGCAGCGGCACGACCCCGACCTCGGCGGTGACCAGAGCATCGACCGCCGCCCGGGCCGGGGACCCGGTCGCCACCAGTGCCAGGAGGGCGCGAGCAGCAGTGCGGGACCGCGGCCGGGCGAGCGCAGCAGCGGCCAGGCGGTCAGCGCGCCGACGGCGGCGGTGCCGAGCAGGGCGCACACCAGCGCGGCGAGCAGTCCGGCGCCGCCCGCCACGAGCGGGTACGCGGGTGCCCGTGGTCCGTGCTCACCGGGTCGCTCAGTCAGCGTCACGACGACGGTGGCCGCCGCACCCAGTACGACCGCCGGCGCCGAGCGCCACCGGCGAACAGGCCAGGTGGGCACGCGCGGGTCGCGCGCCGACGACGCATCCCCGGGCGGCGGGCGGCTCGCGTGACGCAGATCCGCACCAGCCAGGCCGCGACCGGCAGCAGCACGGCCGCCGCCCAGCCCAGCGAGTCGAAGCACCGGCTGCCCGCCCTTGTACGCCGATGCCGGGACGCGGCGGCGTACGGGACGACGGGCGGCAGCCAGCGCTGGGAAGCGCAGCAGCAGGAGCAGCCTGGTAGCGGAGCAGGGCGGAGGTCATCGCGGGCCCTCCTGGGCGTGCACGCTCACCACGTGCCACGGCGGCCGGGCGGTCAGCAGCGTGCGCAGCAGCACGTCGGGTGGAGGCGGGGCGGTGAGGTCGTAGCGGCCGGGGCCGCTCCTCCCTCGGCGGAGCGGCGATCACACCACGTCGGCGGGCGAGCCGGCGCCGGCCGGCCCCCGCACCGCTGTGGCGACGCGCGGTCCGGCCGGGGCCCCGGCGAGGTTCGGTACGGCGGTGCAGGTGCCGTCGCGGACGGTGTACGCGGCGTCCGGGCGCGCCGGCCAGAGCGGCCGGGTCGTGGTCGACGAAGACGACGGCACCGCCGGAGGGGGTCCATTCGGCGACCGCCCGTTCCAACTCGGCCCGGGCGTCGGTGTCAGCCCGGTCCAGGCCTCGTCGAGCACGAGCAGCTCGGGCTCGGCGACGGAACCTACGGCCACCTTTTGACTGCTCCCCTTGTGGACAGCCGGGCCAGCGGCGTGGAGGCGTACCCGCTGGCCCCAAGCGATCCAGCCACTGCCCGGCCGCACGCGCCGCCGCCGGCAGGAGGCGTGCACCGTGCCGAGGTGGGTGAGATAGGCGGCGACGTTGAAGGAGCAGGGCGGGCAGGAAGCGTTCGGGGACGTAGGCCGTGCGCGGGCGGCCGGTGACCCGGCCCTCGGTGGGGGCGTCGATCCCGGCGAGCAGGCGCAACAGGGTCGACTTGCCGGTGCCGTTGGTGCCCTCGACACGGACGAGCCTGGCGGCACGCTCAGGTCGACGCGGTACCAGGGCCCGCGCAGACCGTACCGAGCGAAGCCGACGCCGTCCAGCCGTAACTCGCGTTGCATGGGGGCATCCTCTCGTGCGCCCAGGACTGGCAGACTGGTGGGCGTGAGCAACGAGCCGCAACTCCGTCCCCGGCGGTCACCTTCCGCCCCGAGCCCGGCGACCGCGACCTCGCGCCGCGGACGTGCTGCCCCTGGTCTGGCGGATCGGCGGGCGGCCGCCGCCTGCGACGCGTTGGAGACGCGGCCCGGGCGGTGCTGCTGATGCTCGGCGACGAGCGGTCGACCGGTGACGGCGAGAGAGTGGGCGCGGGCGATGCGGGACTGGCAGGACGCGCGTATCCGCAAGGTCGTGCGGCGGGCGCGGGGCACCAGTGGCTGCGGGCCGAAGGCGCTGCCCGGCATCACGGTCGCGGCAAGGCAGCCCAGGTGCGGGTCTTCCCGCCGGTCCCGCTGGACGGGTGGCCCAGGACCTGGCCCGGCTCCAGTTCTCCGGCCACCGACCTCGGCGGGCGAGCCGCCGGTCGACGCCGACCTCTCCGCGCCGGTGCTCTGGATGAGCCCCGACCTGGACGCCATCGGCCCGGCAGGCGTCGCCCAGAGCCGGGCACGGCGCTCAGCTCGTGTGGTGGGAGCTGTCGGACGGCGAGCAGGCGGCGTGGCGCGACGCGGCTTCCCGCTGGCGGTGCGCACGGCGAGCCCGCTCGCTGGCGCGGCCTCGACGAGCGGCCTGCGCCGATGACGCCGGGTACACGGAGATCACACCGGGGTCGTGCACGGTGAGGTGGCGGACCATCGGCGCTGCGGTAGCCGGCCGGTCCGCCGAGGTCGGCGGAACAAAGGCGTCGGCCTGTGCGCCGTGGCATCGTGGTGCCATGACCATCGACGTTCGCCCGGCCTCGGTCTTCCGGCCGGACGCTCGGTCCGGGGGTCGCCGACGTCGAACGATCCGCGGGTGCCTGAGCACCGCGACCTCCAAGGTCAACAACGGAACTGCACGGCCGGCCCGGGGGCCTACGCGCCGAAGCGCCGTGCCACGGGTGCCCCTCAGAGTCTCGCCTACGACGGTGAGCCGGTAGGCGCTGAAGGCTGGGCGCGGTGGCACCGACGTGCGGACCTCTTCGCCCGCAACCGCAAGATCCCACGATGGACGATCTGCCGGTCTGGTCTGGTGTGGTGCGTCCGCTACGACCCGGTCACGGAAGAAGGGGATCTCGCACTCCTGAGCGCCGGGGCGGTCGATTCGCCCCGCTCCCAGGGCGCACCGGCGATCGAGGGTACGCGCTCGACCGGCGGGGACGCCAGAGGTCGGCCTGACCATGGCGTACGCGCGGTCACGATGAACACCGGACGCGCGGGGTTCATCCCGCCGCCGACACGTCGGTGCTGGCCGGTCATCCTAGCGGGTGCTGATGCGGCTCGACCTCGCGCTTGACGGCCGGGCGGCGCCTGCAGAACTACTCATGTTGTTGCTCTGAACATGCCGGCCGGGGTTCACGCCGGGTACGGCGGACGTGCCCCGTCATGTTCGCAGGAGGGGGAACCACCCTGAAAACGAATATTGGCGGGTACGGCGCGTACGGCGCGACTGGGAGCGGGTAACCGGATGGCGTCGGGAGATCGCGGACGTCGTCGAGCGGATGCCCCGGCGCTCCGGCTGGAGTCGAGCGGCGAAGCTCTCTGCCCGGAGGCATGCTGCCCGACTCGCTGCTACGTTGCGCGGCGGGGGTGACGCCGTCGTGCCGCACGGGGTCTCGCTCGAATCGGCGGCGCCGAGCAACCGGACGGATGGCTGACGGCGCTGGCGGCGGGCGGGGTGCTGGGGTGCCGCTGGTCACCGAAACCTCCGCGTTCGTCGACGGGCGGGCCGCTACGCTCCCCGCTCCTGGAGGGCGGGGCACCTGCTGCCCGAGCCGCGCACCCCGCGACGCCCTCGACCGTGCTCTGCGAGGAACGTGCGCATCGCGAGGACGCGCTGCCGTGCCGCTCGCCGTGGAGGGTATCGCCGCGCTCGTCTTCTGGCCGGACGAGGAGCTGACGGAGGGCAGTTCCTGTACGAGCTGGCCGACCGGACCGGGGTCCGGCTGCTGATCGACGTGTGAACCTGCACACCAACCACGTTACCTCGGTGCGGACCCCGGCCGAGGCGCTGGAGCGAAGCTGCCCCTGGAGGTCATCGCGGCCTACGTCCACGTGCGCGGGTGACGCTTCGAGCGGGACGCGTCTGGCACGACAACCACCCACCCCGTTCCGCAACCGGTGCTCGACATCCTGACCGACTTCACCTCGCGGTGGCGCCACCGGAAGGCGTGCTGGAGCGCGGTGAAGGACTCCCCGAGGCCGAGGAGCTAGCGGCGGAGGTGAAGGCGATCGCGGCGCCGTGGAGAAGGGACGGGCGGCGGATACGGCGCGTCGCCTTCTCCACGGCAGGTGGTGGACGGCGCCCGCCGGAGGCGGGGCGGGGGCGGCGCGAGCCGCGCGTGACGCTCCGGCGCCGGTGACGCCGGCACGGCAGCGGCTCGCCCTCGCGCAGGCCGCGCTGCTGTCCGCGCTGGTCGCCGGGACGCCCGTGCCCGCGGGGTTCGACCGGGTGCGGCTGGGGGTGCAGGCGCGGGCGCTCGCTGGGAAGCGGGCGGACGTGGTCGCGAAGGTCGCGCCCGGTACCGGTGATACTCGGCGCGGGATACCGGCCGTCCTTCCTCGCCTATGCGCAGAAGTGTCCGATGACCGGGGGCTACCGGCGGGACGCCTCGACTTCGTCGAGCACCTGATGCGGAACGGCCGTCCGCTGGACGCCGAGGTGCGGATCGAGTTGCGGGAGTGGTGGCTGGAGCGGTCGGGGCCGACGCCGCGGTTCCGGAGCGTCCCGGGACGCGGTGGGCCCGTGCGACCAGGCGTGTTCTGCTGCGCCGGTGATCCGTTGGCGGCTCCGTCGGGACATCACCAAACGGAACGTCACATACCCACAACACTGCGTCCCGAAATGTGAACAGGGCATGGCGCCGGCGAAAGCCTTTGGCATAGAAGCGTTCGGCATGTTCGGGTCCTCTCCTCCTGTCGGCCTGGGCCGTGGCCGGCCTGGCGTGCCTGCGGCTGTGTCCTCGCCGCCGTGCGCGCGGCGGCCGTCGACGCGCACGCCGTCGGCCGGGAGCACGCGCTGACGCTGTACGAGGCGGCGTTCCTGTCCGGCGGCCCTCGCAGGGTCGCCGACCTACGCTGGTCTCCATGGCGCGCCAGCGCCGGCTGCTGCTCGCGCACACCGGCTGGGCGACCGTCGTGGGCCGTGCGGGCGGGACGAGATGGGCGGTCGGTCATAGGGGCGATAGGGCCCGGGGGACGGTCCCGGATAGCGCCGGTACGGGCCACCGCGGCCACCGCGGACCCGGTGCGGGCCCTGGCCGACCGGCTGGTCGGCGCGGGCCTCGCCGTGCCGGACGGCGCCCGCGTGCGCCGCCGGGTCCGACGGGTGCGGGTCGCCGCGGTGGCCGTGTGCGCGCTGGGCGCCGCCGCCCTGGTGCTGCCGCTGCCCGCCGACCAGCCGCGCCGCTGATCGCCCCGTGGTTCGCGCTGCCGCTCACCCTGACCCTGGGGTGCCTCGCCATCACGCGGATGGAGGTCCACCCGTACTCGCACTGGGCCTCCCCGGCCGGCCAGCGGCTGATCGGCGCCCTCGTCCGGCACGCCGACGGCTCGGCGGACGACCGTACGTACCACCTCGGTCGCCGTACGGGGCGTCCACGCGATCGGCGAACCGGACCTGCGCGCGGCCTTCGCCCCACCGCGAGGAGTACGTCGTCGAGGACTACTGGGAGCGCGGGGCCTGACCCGCCGGGGGGCGTACGGAGGCACTCGGCGCCGACACCCGGGCGGTGCTTGCCCTGCCCGGCCGCCGCACCAAACATCCCTTGTGTCACACCGTGCACCGAAGGGATACGCGATGCGAGCTGCCGTCCTCTACTCGGCCGCCGGGTCCTTGCTGCTGACCACCCTCGCGACCGCGCCGGCGGAGGGGACTCGTGGTGGGCCCGGGGACGCCGAGGCGCGCGGCACCACCGTGGCCGCCGAGCGCGCGGCGGCGGCGGGTGTCGGGCTCGGCAGCTGCCCGGAGGCGGAGGACCTGCCGGGCGGCATGCGCTGCGGCACGGTCGCCGTGCCCCTGGACTACGCGCGTCCCGACGGGAAGCGGATCCGGCTCACCGTCAGCCGGGTGCGGGCCACACACAGGGACCCGGACAACAGCAAGCGCAAGGTGCCCGGGCAGGGGCGCGCTGCTCTACAACCCGGGCGGTCCGGGGGCCTTCGGGGCTGTACTTCCCGCTGGTCGGCATGGTCCCCCAGTGGAAGCGGATCGCGGCGGCGTGCGACCTCGTCGGGTACGCCCCGCGCGCGCCGTCGCGCCCTCCGCGCCGCTGTCCTGCCAGGACCCCGGGAGTTCTTCAAGGGCCCCCGGCCGGCGCCCACGCAGCCCTCGGACGCGTACAAGAAGGAGCGTGCCGCCGAGGCCGAGGCCTACGCGCGCGGCTGCGCCGAGCGGCACGGGGACGCGCTGCGGCACTACCACTCCTCAACAACGCCCGTGACCTGGAGGTCGTCCGGGCCGCGCTGGGCGAGAAGCGGCTCACGTTCATGGGCGCGTCGTACGGCACCTACCTGGGGGCGCTGTACGCCGAGATGTTCCCCGTCGCGCGTGCGGCGGATGGTGTTCGACTCGGTGGTGAACCCTGACCCGAAGCAGGTCTGGTACCGCAACAACCTGGACCAGTCGGCGGCGTTCGAGGACCGCTGGACGGACTTCAGGAGTGGACCGCCGAGCACGACGCCGTGCACGGGCTCGGCACCACGCCGCGCGAGGTGCAGAACAGCTACGAGGAGGCGAGCGCGCGGCTCGCGGCGGAGCCCGCGGGCGGGACGGTGGGCCCCGCGCAGTTGCAAGGGGCGTTCCTGAAGGCCGGGTACTACGACGACTACTGGCCGCACCGTGCCGAGGCGCTGTCGGCCTACCTGAAGAGGGCGATCCGCAGCCGCTGGTCGACCAGGCGGGGGACGCGGACCGAGGAAGGGGCGGTCGGGGCGGAGAACTCCAACGCCGTGTACACGGCCGTCGAGTGCAACGACGCGTCCTGGCCGACCGACTTCGAGGGTCTGGGACCGGGACAATACGCGGCTGGCGCGCCGGGCGCCGTTCGGGGCGTGATGGGACAACGTGTGGACGAACCTGCCGTGCGCCTACTGGCAGGCGCCCCGGCAGCGCCCTCGACGTGCGCACCGGGCCGGGTGAGCTGCGCCGACGCTGGTGCTGGCCGCCGAGCGGGACGCGGCCACTCCGCCACGACGGCGCGCTGGAGCTGCGCCGGCGGCTGTCGAGCTCGGTGCTGGTGACCGAGCGGGACGCGAGGACGCACGGCATCGCCGGCGGCCCGAACGCCTGCGTCAACGGCCACCTGGAGGCGTACTTGCTGGACGGCCGCCTCCCGGCGCGGGACGCGTCGTGCGCCCGCGCCCGGAACCCGAACCGAGGCCGGCGGCCGAGCGCGGGCCGGATCGGCGCGGCGCCGACGCCTGATCGGCGAGCCCGGCCACCAACTCCGCGATGTCCTTGCGGCGCCCGGTGCCATCTCCCAGGGGACGACCGGACCCCCGACCCGACGGCAACGTCCGCCGGTCAGGCGAGCCAGCCACCAGCTCCGCGATGTCCTTGCGGCGCCCGGTGTGAGAACGGGACCTCCTCGCGGACGTGCATGCGGGCCTCGGAGGCGCGCAGGTGGCGCATGAGGTCGACGATGCGGTACAGCTCGTCGGCCTCGAAGGCGAGGATCCACTCGTAGTCGCCCAGCGAAGGAGGCGACCGTGTTGGCGCGCACGTCCGGGTAGCCGCGGGCCATCTTGCCGTGGTCGGCGAGCATGCGGCGGCGGTCCTCGTCGAGCAACAGGTACCAGTCGTAGGAGCGCACGAACAGGTAGACGCTGATGTAGTTACGGGGCGTCGTCCGCCAGGAAGGCGGGGATGTGCGCGCGGTTGAACTCGGCGGGGCGGTGCAGCGCCATGTTCGACCAGACCGGCTCCAGCGCGCGGCCCAGCTTGGTGCGGCGGAAGAGGTTGTACGCGTCCTGGAGCTGGTCGGCGGTCTCGGCGTGCCACCAGATCATGAGGTCGGCGTCGGCGCGCAGACCGGACACATCGTACGTGCCGCGGATCGTCACGTCCTTGGCGGCGAGCTGGTCGAAAAGCTCCTGGACCTCGTCGGCGTAGCCGGCGCGGTTCTCGAGCACACGTCGCTGAGCTTGAAGACGGACCAGAGCGTGTAGCGGATGACCTCGTTGAGGTCCTTGGCCAGCTTGCCCTTGTTGGGGATCGGTCGGCAGCGGGGGTGGAGGCGGCGTCACTCACGACCCTATTCTCCCGCTCCGCCGTGCAGGCTCTGCACCGGGTGGAGCGGTGAGCTACTCCCAGCCGCGCGGGTCACCCCATAGCTGGTCCACGGCCGCGCGTACGCGCTCCGCGATGCTCGCCGGGATGCCGGCGCCGTAGTGCGCCGCGCCACACCGCGAGGCCCGGGAGCCTCGCGACGTGTTCGCGGACGCGGGCCACGCGCTGCGTGGTGGCCGACGGGGTACTGGGGCAGGCCGTCCTGCCAGCGGGTGACGCGGGTGGCGACGGGCTCGGCGGCGAGGCCGGTGGCCTCCCCGAGGTCGTGCCGGGAGACCGCGACCAGGCCGGCGTCGTCGCGGCCGAGGATCTCGGTCTCGCCGTACCGGCCGACGGAGGTGCGCAGGACGACCAGGTCCGGGTCCTCGTCGGCGATCAGCCCCTTGCGGGAAGCGAAGGTGGACGCCTTGATGGTGCGCCCATCGACCGGCGGCACGAGAGCGCTGCCTGCGCGGGAAGCACGGCCGTGTCCGGGCGGCGGTAGGCGAGGAGATCCAGGGCCATCGAAGGCGTACTCCACCGCGGACAGCTCGGCCGCGGCGGCGGGCGCCTCGGCACGCAGCAGCTCGGCGGCGGGACGGGCGAGTACGGCGACGACGACCGCGCCGGCGTGCAGCACCCGGTCGCCTGCGACGATCCGCCAGCCGTCGGAGGCGGTGCGGCGCAACTCCGTCACCGGCGCGTGGGTGACGATCTCGGCGCCCGCGCGCAGCGACTCCGCGACCGCGAGCGGGAGGGTGCCGATGCCGCCCTCGATGCCCATGAAGACGGGCCCGCTCGCGGGGAGGTGGCCGTCCGGCCCTGGAGGGCGCGCACCGCCTCGGTGAGGGAGGTGTGGTGCGGGCGGCCTCGAAGAGCTGGGGCACGGCCGAGCGCAGGGAGATGCGGTAGGCGTCGCCCGCGTAGACGCCGCCCAGCAATGGTTCGACGAGGCGGTCGACGACCTCGCGGCCGAGGCGCGCCGCCACGTACTCCCCCACGGCCACGTCGTCGCCGACCTCGGTGCGGGGCAGTGCGGCGTCGCGCTCGATGCGGGCGAGGCCCTCCCTCGGAGAGGACGTCGGCCAGGGCGGCGGCGGTGCCGGGGACGCCCATGACGTGGCCCTTGGGCATGGGGCGCAGGGCGCCGCGGGTCCACAGGGAGGCCGACGCGGTGGACGGTGGCTGGAGCCGGTCCGCGAGACCGACCTCGCGGGCCAGGCCGACGGCCTCGGGGCGGCAGGCCAGCATCGACTCGGCCCCGGGTCGACGCGCACTCCGGCGATCTCACCGGGCAGCAGCTTGCCGCCGACGCGGTCCGGAGAGCCTCCAGCACGGTCACCCGTGCGCCGCGCTCCAGCAGCCGGTGGGCGGCGGCCAGTCCGGCGATTCCGGCTCCGATGACGACGGCATGCCCCGTGTCGCGGGAAACTCGCCCGCGGGGCTCTCGCTTGCGCACATGCCCCCAGCGTCGCAGACAGCACCGACACCGGCGCCGGGCCGGGTGACCCCGGCGGTCGTGCCACGGGGCGCGGAGGAGGCCCGCGAGGTCGAGACCGTGACCTCTTCGGAACCGTTCCGCGTCAACGTCCGTGCCCCTCCCCACGTCGAAGAGGCGTCAGTCGTCTCGACCCTCGGGGGTACCCGTCATGCGCGCACGACGATCAGCACCACGATCAGCATCACGATCGGCACGACGTTCCGCGCCGCCCGTCCGCGCCCTGGCCGGTCTGCTGCTGGCCGCTGCCCTCGCCCTCACCGGATGCACCGGGTCGGGCGACGGCTCCGGCTCGGGAGGCGGCGCCAAGGAGGCGCGGCGGGGGACTCGCGGGCGGACGGCCCGGCGGCCGAGGACCGGGCCGGTGCCGTGGGCGGCAGGGCCGACGGCGCCAAGGCGACCGCGCCGCCGGCTCGCCCCGGCCCACATCATCCGCACCGCCTCCCTGACCGTGCGGGGCGAGGACCGCCCCCAAGGCCCTCGACGCGGCCCGCACCGCGACCGAGGCGCCGGCGGCTCACGTCGGTGACGAGACCACCACCCGGGACGAGGAGGGCCACGAGCGGACCGAGGTCGTACTGCGCGTGCCCGTGGAGCGCTACGAGGAGGTGCTCGACGAGCTGGAAGGCGCCGGGGAACTCCTCGAACGCAGTGCGAAGGCGGAGGACGTGACCGACCAGGTCGTGGACGTGGACAGCCGCGTCAAGTCGCGGCGCGCCAGCGTGGTCCGCGTCCGCGAGCTGATGGACAAGGCGACGAAGCTGAGCGACGTGGTGACGCTGGAGGGCGAGCTGAGCACCCGCCAGGCGGAGCTGGAGGCGCTGCTCGCCCGGCAGAGCGGCCCTGAAGGACCGCACGAGCCTGGCCACCATCACCCTCTCCCTGTCCGAGTCGCCGGTCGAGCGGGCGGCGGGAGGGCGACGACCCCGGGTTCACGGACGCGCTGGCAGGCGGCTGGGACGCGTTCGTGACGATGCTGCGCTGGCTGGCGGTGGCGCTCGGCGCGGTGCTGCCGTTCGCCGTGGTGGCGGCGCTGCTGGTGCTGCTGTGGCTGCGGCTGATACGGCCCCGGCTTGCCGCGCCGCCCGGCACCGGTGGCGGCACGCGGTGAGGAGCCCGGTGGGCAGGGACTAAATGCCCCGCCCCCGTAGCGTGTTCGCATGGGAATGAGCGCTGCGAGTGGCACGGGGGTACGAGCGGTACTGGACGGGCGAGGAACGGCTGGTCGTGGTCGGCGGTGACGCCTGCGGGATATCGCGGCGTCGCAGGCACGGCGGCTGAGGGGACCGGACGAGCTGGAGATCGTGGCGTTCGAACGCGGCCACTTCACTTCGTTCTCGGCGTGCGGCATCCCGTACTGGGTCGGCGGTGACGTGACCGACCGGGACCAGCTGATCGCCCGGACGCCCGAGGAGCACCGCGCGCGCGACATCGACCTGCGGATGCGCACCGAGGTCACGGAGATCGACGTCGCAGGCGGGCGGGTGCGCGCGCGTGACGTCGATTCGGGGGCGGGTCCTGGACGCCGTACGACAAGCTCGTGATCGGGACCGGTGCCCGCCCGATCCGTCCGGAGCTGCCGGGCGTCGACGCGCCGGCGTGCACGGGGGTGCAGACGCTGGACGACGGGCAGGCGCTGCTCGACACGCTGGCGCACACGCGCGGCCGTCGCGCGGTGGTCGTCGGCGCCGGGTACATCGGCGTGGAGATGGCCGAGGCGCTCATCGGCCGCCGGCTACAGGTGACCGTCGTCAACGCGGCCGGGAGCCGATGTCCCACGCTCGACCCGGACATGGGCCGCATGGTGCACGAGGCCATGGAGGGACTCGGCATCACCACTGGTGAACGACGCCGAGGTCACCAAGGTGCTCACCGGGGACGACGGCCGGGTGCGCGCGGTGGCCACCGAGGACGCCGAGTTCCCGGCGGACGTGGTGGTGCTCGGTATCGGCGTACGGCCCGAGACCGGGCTCGCCGAAGCCGCCGGGCTGCCGCTGGGCGCCCACGGCGGGCTGTTGACCGACCTGGCCATGCGGGTGCGCGGGCACGAGAACATCTGGGCCGGCGGCGACTGCGTGGAGGTGCTCGACCTGGTCTCCGGGCAGGAGCGGCACATTCGCTCGGCACCCACGCCAACAAGCACGGCCAGGTCATCGGCCACCAACGCGGGCGGCGGTTACGCCACGTTCCCGGGCGTGGTCGGCACGGCGGTCAGCAAGGTCTGCGACCTGGAGATCGCGCGGACCGGGCTGCGCGAGAGGACACGCTGCGGGCAGGGCTGCGGTTCGTGACGGTCACCATCGGAGTCCACCAGCTGCGCGGCTACTACCAGGTGCCTCCCACATGACGGTGAAGATGCTCGCCGAGCAGCGCACCGGGCGGCTGCTCGGCGTCCAGATCGTCGGCCGCGAGGGCGCGGGCAAGCGGGTCGACATCGCCGCGATGGCCCTCACGGCCGGGATGACGGTGGAGCGGATGACGGCCCTGGACCTGGGCTACGCGCCGCCCTTCTCACCGGTGTGGGACCCGGTACTGGTGGCGGCCCGGAAAGCGGCGCGGGCGGTGGAGCGGCAGGCGTGAGCGGGCCCGGGGCTCAAGCGAGCAGCCCCGGCCTGAGGCGAGCCTCGAGCCTCCAGAGGCCCGCCACGCCGCCCGCTACGCCGTGCCGTATGATCAGTCGATGGCCTGCCGTGCCTGCTCGGCGGGGGCCGCGCCGGCAGGGACGACACGGACGCCGGGGTGGTCACGCGTGCCGGGGTGGTGGCCGCGGGCCCCGGAGCGCTCACCGCGGGCGGCTGCTCACCGGCCGGCTTAGCATGTGCCGCGCCCCGCGCGGAGCGCAGCCGGTGGCTCACCGCCTCGTCGAGTGTCACCGGCCGCTGCATCTGCGCGGCCAGCCGCCCGGCCTCCTGACCCGAAGCCGGGCGACGTCCTCCGGCAGGCGCAGCACAAGGGCGACCTCGGCCTCGCCGTCGGGCAGGGCGTGCATCGCCGGAGGCCGGTGTGACCCGTTCGTTCATCGCCTGTTCCTCACGTCGTCCCCGTCCCGCCTTCCCCGGGCGCGGGCGGTTGAAGGACATACGCGAACACGGACGCGGGCGTTCAGGGGACGTGCCGATTCACCGTCCGGCAGGCGGGCAGTAGTGTCTCGTGGTCATCCCCGTCCATGACGTGAACCCCGCGCGCCGTACGCCCTGGGTGACGCGCGCCTGATCCTCGCGAACGATCCCTGGTCTTCCTGTTCACCCCGGTACGGCCGGATCCCTGACGGGCGGGGCAGTCTCGCCCAGCTGTGCCGCCTGGAGGCCTTCCTCGACCAGTACGCGGCGGTGCCGCAGGAGTTGCTCCACCACCGGTTGCCGGGGCCTGGTGCCGACGGGTGACACCGGGTCGGCCCGCGGGGGCCGGGCTGCGTGATCGAGGCCGCCGGACTGCGACAGGTCCCCCGAGCTGAGCGTCCAGGCTGGCGATGTTCCTGCACGGCGGCTGGCTGCATCTGCTGGGCAACATGCTGATTCCTCTGGATCTTCGGCAACAACGTCGAGGACCGGCTGGGGCCACGTGCGCTACCTGCTCTTCTACGGCGTCTGCGGCTGCGGGCGACCTGCGGCTTCGCCCTCCTCAACTCCGGCTCGGGCGCCCGCTGATCGGCGCGTCGGGCGCGATCGCCGGGTGCTCGGCGCCTATCTGGCGCTGTATCCGAAGGCCCGCGTCTGGGTCCTCGTCCCCTTCCTCATCTTTCTGCCGCTGCGTCTGCCGGCCTGGGTCGTGCTGGGGTTCTGGTTCGGGCTCCAGGCGGTCTACTCATCCGGCGGGGCCGTCTCCGACGCGGGCACCGTGGCGTACGTGGCTTATGTCGTCGGCTTCGTCGTCGGCCTGGTGATCGCCTGGCCGCTGCGGCGCGGCACCCCGCCCCCGCCCGAACCGCGCGGGCTGCTGTTCGGTCGGCGGGCGCGGCCCAAGTGGTGACCATCGTCGGTGTCGCGGTCAGGCGCGGGAGGGCTCTTCCGTGACCACGGGCTCCGGGGTCCAGCGGATGGGTGCGCACAGCGACACGGCGACCGCCGACGCGGCGACGGCGCCCATGCCCCACGCCGGGTTGCTCGCGCCCGCGGTGAGACCCGATGAGGGCGAGGCCGGCCAGCAGACCGGTGGTTCCCATGGCGGCGACCGGGTCAGCGCGTCCGAGCCCTGCCGCGCGGCGGCGGCGTGGGCGCGGGGGTCCAGGCCGCGATGCCCAGACCCATGCGCGCGAACCCGGCGAGGGCGGGCGCGACGCCGCCGCTGACCAGGGCGACGGCAGGCCCGGCACCGGCCACCGCGCTGCCCAGGAGGACGACCCGGCCGTCTCCAGCGGGCCAGCCAGCCGTCGGCGAAGAGGCGGGCGACCATCATTCCCGAGACGACGGCGATGCCCGGGGGCGAGTTCCGCCGACACCTGGGCGACGTCGCTTCAGGTAGGGGCGGACCAGTCGTTCATGGCGCCTTCGGCGACCGTGCCGAAGACCATGGCACAGCACATCCACAGGGTCGGGCGGGAGGGGACGGTCCACGGCGGCGGCCCGGCTGCTTCTCCGTCCGCTCGGCGGGAGGCGGTGGGATCGGCGCGCACCTCGTCGTCGAGCAGGCCGGTCCGCGCGGACGCGCCGAGTACCGCCAGGAGGGCGGCGGCCACGGCGAGTGCGCTCCGACCGGACCCGGTCGCGGCGGTCATGTAGAGGCGAGCAGCGCCGCGAGCAGCGATCCGGCGCTGAACGTCGCGTGCAGCTTCGCCATGGTGTTGCGCTCGTGCCGTGACTCAGGGCCGCGCCCTGCGCGTTCCTGGCCACGTTGAGACAGCCCACGAGGACGCCGTCGACGCACATCACCAGCAGGGCCACCGGGTAGTTCGGGGCCGCCGCCAGGGCGAGCAGCAGCAGGGCCAGGCCGAACCTGGGGAGAGGAGGGGCGAGCCGCCGCGAGCCCAGGCACCGCATCAGCCACGCCACCACCGGGAAGGACACCGCCGCGCCGACCCCGCGGCCATCAGGAAGCACCCCACCTCGGCCGCGGTCAGGTCCGGAGTCGGCCTTGACGGCCGGAATCCGGGCGGCCCAGGTGGCGCCTGGAAGCCGAGGACAGGAACAGCGCGGCGATCGCCAACTGGCCGCGAAGGAAGGGGTCGTGGGGACGGGACACGCGCATCAGCTCACTTCGCGCGCAGGGACGGGGACGAGGGACGCGGGCGGGGGAGGAGGGCAGGGGCGCGGCCGGTACCGGCCTGGACATGTAGACGGCGTCCGCGCCGTAGTCGCCGGCAGCCACCACCCCGGGTTGGGGTACGAAGCCGCGCGCCGACCAGAACGCTCCGTGCGCCGACGGCGACCAGGAGAGATCCGCTCGTCCCCGCGCGTGCGGGCGGTGCCGGTAGAGGTGGTGCGGGAGGTGCCGCGCCAACCCTCTGCGGCGCAGGCCGGGCTCCGCGACGATGTCGTGCAGATGGAGGTTCCCGGGCGGGAAGGCGGTCGCGGTCTCCTCCGCCCGTTCCAGGTCCAGGTAGCGGTGGAGCGGGTAGGGGGGGCCAGCACGTAGCCGGCCGTGCGGGGCCGACGTCCACGACGAAGCACGTGCCCGGCGACGCCGCCGCCCGGGACTACGGCGCCGACCGGCCCTCCGACAGGCCAAGACCGCTGTAGGCGTCCCGCTCCAGCGCCACGACGGCGTCCCGATCCCGTCGGCGATCCGGCGTACGCGCACGGTGTCATCCATCGGCGGCGCCCCGTCCGGGCGGCCCGCCCAGGCGACCTGAAGCGGGGCGAAGCCGTTGAAGCCCAAGGTGAGTGTAGCCTGGTCGCGTAGGCGCCGCTGGACAGGCACCCCAGACCGGGATCGCCCGAGGTCAGCGCCCGCGGGCACCGGGACGAGTGCCTCCTCGTGGGAGTGAAGGCGTCGTCGCTGTCGCAGGTGGGTCCGGCGACGCGGCCGGCCCTGCCACCATGACCGATATCGGTATGGCCCAGGAGACAGACCGGCCGGTACTGCAGCGCGTCCATCTCGGCACAGAGCCGTTGAACTTGCCGCGTCAGGTACAGCCAGGGTACTGCCGCTCGCCACCGACCCCGCGGCGCCAGGTGAGCCGGGCGACGATGCGCCGCGGATCGCCCCGTAGGTCGGCGACCAGGTGCCATCCGGGTTCGTGGATGACGAGGTCCAGGGGGCCGCCGTGGATCCGGCGCAGTTCGTCCGTCCCCTCCCGGATCACCGCGAAGATCTTGTCCAGTGGTGGGTCGAGGGCGTGCCGTGCCGGTCGCGGTAGCCGAGCGCGGGCAGGCCGCCGCCGAGATTGACGTGGTCGACGCGGATGCCGCGCCGGCCCAGGGGCGCGCAGGGTGTCGCCCAGGTCCTCCAGGGCGGTGCGCCACGCCTCGCCCGTCATCTGCTGCGGAGCCGACGTGCACGGACAGTCCCGCCGGGACCAGCCCCGCGTCCAGGCCCGTTCCATGACGTGGACGGCGTCGCCGGGTGAGCACCCGAACTTGTGGCTCAGTCCCCATACGGCGCCCGCTCCGCCGGTCGCCACCCGGCAGAAGACGCGGGCGCCGGGGCGTGGACGGCCAGGGCGGCCACGTCTGGAGCTGTCGTGCTCGCGAAGGTGCGGACGCCGAGCCGGTGGGCGTCGGTGATGTTGCGGTCGGACTTGACGGTGTTGCCGTAATGCAGCGCGCGGCCGGCGCGGCCCGCAGCGCCTGCTCCACCTCGCCGGGGCTCGCCGCGTCGACTCCGGCGCCCCTGCGTGCCAGGGCGCCGAGGACCTCTCGTCGAGCGGGCGGGCCTTCATGGCGAACCGCACGTGCCGCCGGGCAGTTCGCGGCACAGGCTGTCGTAGCGCCGTTCGATGCCGGCGAGGTCGTGGAGCGATCCGGTCGTCGGTCGCGGCGGCGAGGGCGGCGGCCGGGGCTCGCTGAGATCCGCTCTCATCTCCGCTCATCCATCTCCGCTCTCATCGCCGGTGCTCATCGTAGCGCTCACCCCGTCCGCCCGGGCGAGGAGGGCGAGGCGTGGCCTTGGCCGCGCCGACCGACGGCCCTCCACGCCTCCGTCAGCAGCGCGAAGTCCTGCCATCGCGCCGCGCGCTCGTCGAGGAGGCGTTCGCGCCGGGTGGCCAGGAGGTCGGCGAAGTCGGCGGCCTGACCGCCGCCCAGGCGCCGGTAGGCTGAGTGTCGAGGGTGTCGAGCCGGCGGACGTTCTCCGCCGGGTCCAGGCCGAAACAACCGAGCGGACCCCGGGGCGGCGGCCGGCGGCGGGCGGGCCCTGCAATGCAGGTCCAACAGGCGTCGCCTCGCCCGCCTCGGCCATGCGGTGTAGACGAAGTGTTTATCGACGGAAGGAACTTGAACAGAAAAACGGAATTATTGACCAGGAAGCCAGGGCCGGTCACCACGGAGGTGTTGCCCGGCTGCCGGTAGATGACGATCATTCCAGATTTGCGGCGCGGACGGTGTATGTCCGCGCGGGTAGGTCGAAATGATGTATGATACGTGTCCCGGCGGGCAGCAAAACGCTTTTTCTGTAGCGCTGTCTTGATGAGCGATGTTGCGCATAACACGTGGGGTCAGACCGGCGTCGGCGTTGATGTGCGGTGCCGTTTACGCCGTGGAAGGACTCATGACCGGCCGTTTCTCGGCGTTGGTGATGGGGCGCCCGGTGACGTCGTGGTAGACGCCAGGATCGGCGTCGCGGATCATCCCGCGACGATCCGCGGAGAGTTCCCCGGGCTGCCCTGCTGGCGACCCGCCGGTCGCCGGGGCCGCCGGCAGGGTCGACTCGGTGGCGCAACGGGTACGGCGTCGCGGCGCGGCCGCCGATCGAGCAGCGCAGCTCGTGGTGGACAGGAAGGTCGCGCGGCCGTCCACGCTCTGTACCGGCTGTCGAGTCCCGGCGGTGGACGTTCACTAACAAGCGCCGCCGCGATCGGGAAGGCGCGGTTGATTTGCCATTTGCCGGACCGAGATGGTCCAGGAGCATCGGGTCGAGGAACAGGTCGGGCTTGGCACTGCCGGAGTGCGCCGTCACCCGTTCAAGTGCGCGCTGGGCGGCCTCGTCGAGGTGGTGCGGCGTGATCGGGGTGCGCGGGCAGGCGCCGCAATGCGGCCTCGGCGTGGGCGGCATGGACCGAGGGCGACGGGAGTCGAGACCAGCAGGGTGGACATCGATGTCGAAGTGGTCGGCTTGACGTAGGCCGCTTCCTCACCGGGGCGGCGATGGTGTCCGGGCGGGAGCCGGTTGGTGGAAGACCGGTGGGCTGCTGCATGCTGGCGGCACATCCCCGGTGGCCTCGTCGGTCGCCTCTTCCGTCGCCTCGGTGCTGACGGCGCCGCTTCCGCGTGCCAGGACTTCGGGCCCGGCAGCCTGGCGCCGAGTTCGTTCAGCTCGGCGGGTCCGTAGCGGCGCTCGGAGGGCGCTCGATGCCGGTGGGCGTCGCCGAGGCGCGGTGGCGTTCCAGTCGGGGGTGGCAGGGGTGCGCCAGGAGTCGGCGGGAGTCGCGCAGCATCCGGTGGGACTCCAGCGCGGGGCATCATCGACAGGTACTGGACGGCGCGCACGCACTCGCCGGAGACGTTGGGGGCTACGCCGTGGGCTAGACAGGCCGTTCCAGATGAGCAGGTCACCGGCTTCCAGGTCGGGCCGTACGACGGAGCATGTCCTCGCGGTCCGATCGCCCGGGGCGGATCCGGGTCGCGGTCGTCGGGCTGGAGGGCCTTCCAGCGGTCGAAGCCGCCGGAACAGATCGGGGCAGCACTGGGAAGCCGCCGTGGTCCGGCTTGGTGTCGTTGAGGGCGATGATGCCCTGGACCCGCTGAGACAGGACACCGAGGAGGGTGTCGACGTCCCATTGCAGGTTCGATGTCGAAGCCGCCCGGTCCGGCTTGCTCGATGAGGGCGCGGTCGCGGTTGCCGGTGTTGGGCGGGTTGCGGTTGAGCCGGTCGAGGGTGACCCCACAGCTCCTCTCGCAGTCCCAGACGTCGACGAAGGCGTCGTAAACGCCTGGGTCCTGGCGGCTGGCCCAGATGAGCTGGTGGTGGTACGCCTCGACGAAGCCATCGATGTGCAGTTCCGGTCGAGGTCGGGCGGTAGGGGCGGTCCTGGTACCTGCGGGATGTCGGGGCGGTCTGGGTCGGTCCACCAGGGCTCCCAGGCAAATCAGGCAGTT
>JAKFGP010000016.1 GCA_021502835.1 Streptomyces thinghirensis | reverse complement strand
TTTCGGGCATCTGGCGACATTGCGCCCTCTAGGACGGTGTCTGCGGGAGAGGTTCACTCCCGACTTCGGAAACCTGGAGGGTGCGCGGGGGTGGTGGTCCGGGCGGAGGGGCGCGAACGGACGCATGGAAAGCGCAGGCAGGTAGCAACGCATGGGTCTCACAAGCAACAGGTGCTGGCGCCGGCGGCTCCTGTCCGGCGTGCTGCCGTTCGCCGGCACGGTGTGGCTGTACCGGGCGCTGGCCGGGCGTACCTGGCGGGCGGTCCTCGGGCGCAGGGGCTGCTGTCGCCACCCAGCTGGCGGTCTTCGCCATGTGGGGGCCTGGTGGCCAACCAGTCCTTCGGGTTCGCATGGCAGCTGGGCCGACCTTGTTCGGCCGGGAGACGCAGCAGCCCGGCGCAATGTCTCGACCACTGGCCGGGACGAAAAGCCGGCGGCCCGGCTCCGGGTCGTCGGCGACCGGCGGGTCGGCCGGGCGGTCGGGGCGCGGCCGAGGTCGGCGGGCGGATCCAGGAGGTACGGGTCGTCGGCCGTACGACGCGGATCGCGTCGCCTGCGTACGTGTACTGCCGCCGGAGCGGCTTCCAGGCGCGGCACCGCGCGCGTACGTTCCCGCGGCCGTCGTCCCGACCGGCTATCCGGGACGGCGTCGGCGCTGGTGGACAAGCTCCACTACCCGCGTACGGCGTTCGACCTGGCCGAGGCGGGCCGGATGCGGCCGATGATCCTCATGATGCTGCGGCCCACGGTGGCGCCGCCGCGCTACACGGAGTGCGTGGACGTCCCGGGCGGCCCGCAGACCGGAGTCGTTCTTCGCCAAGGACCTGGCCGGGAGGCCGTGAAAGCGCCCACTACCGCGTGGACGCCGGCCGGGCGGCTGGGGTGTCGTCGGCAACTCGACCGGCGGTTACTGCGCCCTGAAGCTCGCCATGCACCATCCCGGGTGTACGGCGCGGGGCCGGGCTCTCCCCTACTACGACGCTCCCCAGCGATCCCACCACGGGCGAACTCTCCAGGGCGACAAGGGACGGAAGAACCGGGCGCCGACCTGTGGTGGTGTCTCAAAGCACTCGCCCGCGCCGGACGACACTTCACTGCTCGTCACCAGCAGCAGGTCCGGCGAGACGAACTACAAGGACACGCTTGAAGTTCGATCGAGCGGGTGAAGGGACAGCGGAGCCGGGACGCGCATCTCGTCGATCATCCTGGAAAGCGGCGGGCACAACTTCAATACGTGGCGGCAGGCGAGGATTCCCGCGACCCTGGAGTGGGCTCAGCGAGCGGCTCGACGGGCGGTGACGTGCGAACGCCGGAAATGATCTTGAAGTAATTCGGTCCACCGTTGGGCATGTGGATTCCTGATGCCGTGTGAAAGCGTCGGAGACGCTGTGTGTTTTACGGGGCGGGCGCCAAGATTCGCCTACGCGCGGTAAGTTTCGGCCATGCCACGTGGACGTCACCGCCATTCCCCGCCCTGCACAGGCCTGCTTCCTCCGTCGGCGATCGCCGGCGTCTCCGTCGTCTATGCCGTCGGCCCATGGGTGTTCAGCGAAGCGATGATCCTGCGCTCACTGGCCAGCGCCGCCAGCGGTGACGGCCGTCGTCGGCGCGGTCGTCATGCGTCACTGGGACGCGCAGGCGGGCAGGCGCGTCGCCGACCTCACGGCGCGTGCGAGCGACGAGTGGCGCTACGAGGAACGGGTCGCCGAACTGGAGTCCGACCTGGAGGAGTCGCGCGAGCTGCGCGTGAAGCTGGAGCACCGGCTGCGGGCGAAGCGCACGGAACTGGCGGGACTGCGCAACGAGCACGCCGCCCTGCTGCGGCGCTACGCCACGGCGGAGACCGAGCGGGCCACCGCGCTGGAGGGCCGCCGCCTGCTGGAGATAGAGGCCGTGCCGCAGACGCCCGCGCTGCCGGCGGCACGGTCGGCGCCGGTGGAGGAGACGCCCACCGAGGACATCGCGGCCACCGAGGAGGCCGCCGAGGCGGTCGAGGAGGCCCCGCCGTGTTCTCTCCCGAGGGTTCCCGGCTGTTCCTGCGGGCGAACGCGGCGCTGGCGCGCTTCGACGAGGGACGGCCGGCCGCCGCCCCGGACGGCGGCGACCGTGACGGCGGCGGTGACTCCGACGGCGGTGGCGACGACGGGGACGGCGGCGGCAGCGGCGGCGGCGAGAGCGCGGAGGCGGCCGAGGCCGCGCGGGAGGACGAGGCGCAGGGGCAGCCCGAGGCGGTCGACGGGCACGAGCGCACCGTCGCCGCCTCCCCGGCCACTCAGCCCGATGAGCCCGACCAGCCACACCAGTCCGACGAGCGGCCCGCGCAGCCCACCCAGCCCACCCGGCGGACCGCCGGCCCACTTCACAGGTGCCGACCGCGGTGGCCGTCGCACCGACGACTCCCGCGCGGCGTCCGGCGGTCGAGGGCGGCTTCGACTTCTTCGGCACGAAGAACGCCGAGTCCGAGGACGGGACGTCGTCGTCCGAGGCCCTGGAGGCCGTCCAGAACGAGGACCTCGCCGACGTGGTCGGCAGAGGCCCTCGCCCTGCACAAGGCCGAGACGGAGGCCGCCTTCAAGCCGGCCGACGAGGAGTCCGCGGTGTGGGCCAGGTGATCGACCTGACGGCCCACGACGAGACCGAGCAGATCGACGTACAGCGGCTGCGCAGCGCCGTGTCCTGACGCCGACCGGCGCAGCCGCGCGGTCTCAGGCCATCCACCGGTCCGGCAGCGCGTCCGCCGCCCGGTACGGGGCGCTCCGCCTGCGCCCGCAGCAGCCGTGCCGCCTCGTCGGCGTCCGCGCAGCCGCGCGGTCACGGTCTTGTTCGCGCCCGTGTCCACCCGTACCGCCGGGCCAGCCGCAGCGCCCGCTGCCACGGCCCCTGCGTGAGCCGGACGCTCTGCACCTTGGCGTGCGGCACCAGCGCCAGGCTACGGCGCAGCAGTCCGTACCGGGCGGCGAAGACCGCGTCGGTGACGGCGAGTCCGTAGCCGCGCCACCACAGCGGCCGGCAGCGCGCGGCCCGCCGCGGTGCGCGCGCACAGCATCGCGTCCGTCGGCACGGTCACCCCGGGCAGCACGCGCGCGACGACCGACTCGGCGATCTCGCGCGGGGCGACCGGCACCAGCACGGAGTTCGACGACCCGGCCACGTCCAGCTCCACCCGCACCCACCGCGCCGCCGCCACAGCACCGGCTCCACGATCCGCACCGTCTGCACCCGGCCCGGCGGAACGGTCTCGTGGGCGCGGTCCAGCAGCCCGTGGTCGAGGCGGAGCCCGTCCGGGGACTCGGCCACCGTCCAGTCGTACTCCCCCGACGAACCGGCCCGCGCTGCTCGCGCCGCGGCGCCAGCAGGGCAGGGCGGTCGCCAGCACCGTCCACAGGTTGTGGGTGGCCAGCCACAGCAGTGTCGGCGCGACGGCGGCGGCGATCAGCGTGCCCCAGGTCGCGCCGGTCAGCAGCAGCGAGACGGCGAGGACGCCGGGCGGCACCCGCAGCAGTTGCCGGGAGGGCGCCTCGCCGACCTCGTGCGCGGTCTCGGGCGCGAAGCCGGCCGCGCGCGCGAGCAGCTCGGCGCGCAGCGCGCGTGCCTCGTCGGCGCCCAGGAAGGCCAGTTCGTCCTTCTTGCCGGTGCCTATGACGTCGAGTTTCAGTTTGGCGACACCCGCGACGCGGGCGAGCAGCGGCTGGGTGACGTCGACGGCCTGGATCCGTTCGAGCCGGATGTGCGCGGTGCGCCGAACAGCAGTCCGGTACGGATGCGCAGCTCGGTGTCGGTCACCGCGAAGTGGGTGAACCACCAGGTCATGAAGCCGTACAGGGCGGCGGCCGGGATCAGTACGGCGAGCCCGACCAGCAGCGTGGTCGTGGTCAGCCGCGACAGCTGGCGCTGCGCCTGGTCGGGGTCGTGCACGGCCCACCCGACGATCACGGCGACCGGCGCCCAGGCCCGCCGCAAGGGCGTGACGGGGTGCAAGCGCCGCTCGACGAGACCGTCCCCGGGGTCGGGGTCGGGGCCGGGGCCGGGGGCGCCGCTCTCGTTCCCGTCCAGGCGGCCCTCGGTCTCGCTCACGTCCGCGCTCAGGCGGCCCTCGGCCTCGCTCACGCCCGCGCCGGCGCCCGAACGGTCCTCGGCCCCGACCGCGGCGTCCGCGGCCCCCGGTGGGGCCGTTCCGCGCCTCCGGCGGGCCCTTCTCCGCCCCGGGCGTCGTCACAGCCCCGCCGATCGGGCCTCGCCCAGCTCGGTGAGCCGGTCGCGGAGGCGTTCCGCCTCGGCCGGGACGAGGCCCGGGATGGTCGCGTCGGTCGCCGCGGCGGCCGTGTGGAGCTGACACTGGCCAGGCCGAAGTGGCGCTCGACCGGGCCCGAGGTCACCTCGACCAGCTGCATCCGTCCGTACGGGACGACGGTCTCCTCCCACCAGAGCACGCCCCGGCTGATCAGCAGGTCGTCGGCGCGCTCGGCGTACCGCCAGGAGCGCCAGTTGCGCTCCAGCATCACCCAGCCCCACGCCAGCAGGGCCGCCGGCAGCAGTGCCAGGGCCGCCCAGAGGGGCCCAGGAACAGCCCGGGCAACAGACCCGCGGCGAGCGTCAGCAGTCCCAGCCACACCACCAGCAACAGCCGCCGCATGCGTAGCAGCCCCCGGCGGCAGGCCGGTCCACACCGGCTGGTCCCGCACCGGCTCCGTCGCCTCCGCCGTGCCCGTGTCGTCAGGGCTCCCCGTCTCCATGGGGCCAGCGTACGTAGGGGGACACTGTGCGCATGACTCCTACGACGGAGACCACGGTCGGTATCGGCGGTGCCGCGGAGAGCACCGACATGGTGCTCAACATCGGGCCCCAGCATCCGTCCACGCACGGTGTGCTGCGGTTGCGGCTCGTCCTGGACGGCGAGCGCATCACGAGCGCGGAACCCGTGATCGGCTACATGCACCGCGGCGCGGAGAAGCTGTTCGAGGCCCGTGACTACCGTCAGATCATCGTGCTCGCCAACCGCCACGACTGGCTGTCGGCGTTCTCCAACGAGCTGGGCGTGGTCCTCGCCGTGGAGCGGATGCTCGGCATGGAGGTCCCCACGCGCGCGGTGTGGACGCGGACGCTGCTCGCGGAGCTGAACCGGGTGCTCAACCACCTGATGTTCCTGGGGTCGTACCCGCTCGAGCTGGGCGGCATCACCCCGGTCTTCTACGCCTTCCGGGAGCGGGAGGTCCTCCAGAACGTCATGGAGGAGGTCTCCGGCGGGCGCATGCACTACATGTTCAACCGCGTCGGCGGCCTCAAGGAGGACCTGCCGGCGGGCTGGCACAGCGCGCGCGTGCCGCCGTCGCCGCCGTGCGCTCGCGCATGGACGTCTTCGACGACCTGGTGCTCGGCAACGAGATCTTCCGGGGGCGTACGCGCGGGGTGGGCGCCCTGTCGCCCGAGGCCGTGCACGCCTACGGCGTCAGCGGCCCGATCGCCCGCGCCTCCCGGCGTCGACTTCGACCTGCGCCGCGACGAGCCGTACCTCGCCTACGGCGAACTCCAGGACGTCCTGAAGGTCGTCACCCGCACCGACGGCGACTGCCTCGCCCGCTTCGAGTGCCTCCTGGAGCAGACCCACAACGCCCTCGACCTCGCCGACGCCTGCCTGGACCGCCTGGCCGAGCTGGCGCCCGGGCCGATCAACCAGCGGCTCCCGAAGGTGCTGAAGGCGCCCGAGGGTCACACGTACGCGTGGACCGAGAATCCGCTCGGCATCAACGGCTACTACCTGGTCAGCAAGGGTGAGAAGACCCCGTACCGGCTGAAGCTGCGCTCGGCCTCGTACAACAACATCCAGGCGCTGGCGGAGCTGTTGCCCGGGACGCTGGTCGCGGACATGGTGGCGATCCTCGGGTCACTCTTCTTCGTGGTCGGGGACATCGACAAGTAGCGCGGCGGCGTCGAGAGACCCCACCGGCTGGAGCAGCCACACGAAGTCGCCCAGCCCGCCGCGCGCGAGCAGTTCCGCGGCCTCCGAGGCGCTCGCGAGGGCGCGTACATACGCCGCCGGGTCGGTGGAGGCCAATGCGAGCGGGGGGCGTGCGCCCGTGACACCCAGGGCGCGCAGGGCGTCGCGCTGGGGGCGCAGAAGAGCAGCCGGGGGCGTGCGCTCCGGAGCGCACCTCGCCGCGTGGGCCGCCGCGCACGCGTCCAGCGCCACATGCGCGGTGATGTCGCACGACCCGTCCGGCACCGGCGGCGTCTCCCGTCCCTCCCCGGAAGCCGGTGAGCGTTCCGAACGGCGGGCGGGCGTCCCTGGTGTGCGCGTAGTCGGCGGCCACGGCCAGCCCGCCCAGCCCGCCGTCCAGGGCCGCCACGGCGGACGCCCAGGCGGCGTCCCGGGGAGCCCGATCTCGGCCCGCAGCCCCTCCCGCGGCCCCTTCCGCACCGGCCGGCGGCCACCACCGCGCCAGCCACTCGGCCTCCGCCCCGTCCACCGGCTCCCCGAGCCGTTCGGCCCCGTCGCCCCGCACGAGCACCCGCCGCGGCACGCCCGCCGAGTCCACCTCCGCCACCTCCACCGGGACGTTGTCCAGCCACTCGTTGGCGAACAGCAACCCCGTCACCCCACCGCCCGGCGGCTCGGCGAGCCACTCGATCCGGTGGTCCAGCCCCTCGGGCCGGCCGGCCACCTCGACGGCGTACGCGCGCGTGCGGGCGGCCACCTCGGCGGGCAGCGCGGCGAGCACTCCGGTGACCAACTCGCCCCGCCCGGCCGCCATGTCCACGAAGTCCAGCGACGAGGGCCGCCCCAGCGCCTCGTCGACCCGGCACAGCAGCCGCGCCACGGCGCCGGCGAACAGCGGCGACGCGTGCACGGACGTTCGAAGTGCCCGGCAGGCCCCTCGGGCCCGCGGTAGAAACCGGCCGGTCCGTAGAGAGCGTCCTGCGTCGCCTCCCTCCAGCCCCGCCAGCCGCGTTGTGCTCCTGAAGTCCCTCTGGCCCCTGTTGTCCCTCGTGTCACAGGGCCAGGCTAGGCGCACAGGAGAACGGAGCCTCCACCTTGCGGAGTATGCGCGGGCGATGCGGATCGGCCCTCCGGTTGACCCCCTGCACCTATCACCCTTCCCTACGCTGGGTTACGTGCAGCGCCTCTACGATTTCCTCCGCAGACACCCGATCGGGGTCGACTGTTTCTGGGCCCTCGTCCTGCTCGGGATCTCCGTCATGTCCGTGGCTCCGCAGGAGGAGGCCCGGGGGACGGACATGACGGCGCTGATCGTCCCCTTCGTCCTGCTGCTGTGCGTGGTGATCGCGCTGCGCAGGCTGATGCCGGAGAAGATGCTGCTGCTGGCCGCCGCACTGGGCCTGGGGCAACTGGCGCTGGACGTGTCGACCATGCCGGCCGACTTCGCCCTCCTGGTGATCGTCTACACCGTGGCCGCGACCGGCGCCCGCTGGGCCTCCCGGACCGCGCTGGCCATGGGGCTGTGCGCCGCCCCCGTCGCCCAGCTCCGCTGGCCGATGGAGGACGCGGGCATAGGGGGCAACATCGCCATAACGGTCTTCCAGGCGGTGCCCTTCGCCCTCGCCTGGGTGCTCGGCGACTCGATCCGCACCCGCCGCGCCTACTTCGCGCAGCTGGAGGAACGGGCCGCACGCCTGGAGAAGGAGCGCGAGGCACAGGCCAAGGTCGCGGTCGCCGCCGAACGCGCCCGGATCGCGCGCGAGCTGCACGACGTCGTGGCGCACAACGTCTCCGTGATGGTGGTGCAGGCCGACGGCGCCGCCTACGTCCTGGACGCCGCCCCCGACCAGGCGAAGAAGGCGCTGGAGACCATCTCCTCCACCGGCCGCCAGGCCCTCGCGGAGATGCGCCGCCTGCTCGGCGTGCTGCGCACCGGTGAGCACCAGGAGGCCGGCGAGTACGTCCCGCAGCCCGACGTCCAGCAGATCGAGGACCTCGTGGAGGAATGCCGCGGCCCGGGCTGCCCGTCGACTTCAAGGTCGAGGGCACCCCGCGCCAGTTGCCCAGCGGGCTCGAGCTCACCGCGTACCGCATCGTGCAGGAGGCGCTGACCAACACGCGCAAGCACGGCGGTCCCAACGCGGGCGCGAGCGTGCGCCTGGTCTACTTCGACGACGGGCTCGGGCTGCTCATCGAGGACGACGGCAAGGGCGCCCCGCACGAGCTGTACGAGGAGGGCGGCTTCGACGGCCAGGGCCACGGACTGATCGGCATGCGCGAGCGGGTCGGCATGGTCGGCGGCACCCTGGACGCCGGGCCGCGGCAGGGCGGAGGATTCCGCATCAGTGTGCTGCTGCCCCTGAAACCCGCACACTGACACCCGCGCTCATACGCACGTACCGCGTTTACACCTGTAAGCCTGTAAGCCCGCAAGGAAGAGGCGCCGATGGCGATCCGCGTAATGCTCGTCGACGACCAGGTGCTGCTGCGCACCGGGTTCCGGATGGTGCTGGCGGCCCAGCCGGACATGGAGGTCGTCGCGGAGGCGGGCGACGGCGTCGAGGCCCTCCAGGTGCTGCGTTCGACGGCCGTGGACGTCGTCCTGATGGACGTCCGCATGCCCAAGCTCGACGGCGTCGAGACCACCAGCCGGATCTGTGTGGACCCGGCCGCGCCGAAGGTGCTGATCCTGACCACCTTCGACCTCGACGAGTACGCCTTCTCGGCGCTGAAGGCGGGCGCCTCCGGCTTCATGCTCAAGGACGTGCCGCCGGGCGAGCTGCTCGCCGCGATCCGCTCCGTGCACAGCGGCGACGCGGTGGTCGCCCCCTCGACCACGCGCCGGCTCCTGGACCGGTTCGCGCCGATGCTGCCGGCCACCGGTCAGGAGCCCCGGCACAAGGAACTCCAGCGGCTCACCGAGCGGGAGCGCGAGGTGATGGTGCTGGTCGCGCAGGGGCTGTCCAACGGCGAGATCGCGGCCCGGCTCGTGCTGTCGGAGGCGACCGTGAAGACGCACGTGGGCCGCATCCTGACCAAGCTGGGCCTGCGGGACCGGGTGCAGGTGGTGGTCCTCGCCTACGAGACCGGGCTGGTGCGGGCGGGCGGGGGACAGGGCTGACACCCCGCGACGGGCGCCCGACCGGCCGCACGGCGGCTACCGGAGGATGCCCTCCAGGAAGTCGCTGCCCAGCCGGGCCACCACCGTCACGTCCAGCTGGTGCAGGACGTACCGTCCGCGGCGGCGGGTGGTGATCAGGCCGGCCTTCTTCAGCACGCCCAGGTGCCGGGATATCTCCGGGGCCGTCATGCCGTGCGCCTGCGCCAGCTCGCTCGTGGTGTAAGCGCTGCGGGCCAGATGGCGGCAGATCCGCATCCGGACCGGGTGGGACAGCGCGGTCATCCGCAGCGTGAGCTGCTCGACCGACGGCGGCGAGGCCAGCTCGGGGGAGCCGACGGGGTAGTGCAGCACCGGCTGCCAGTCGTGCCGGTGCAGGACCATCAGATGCGGCCAGCCCAGACTCGTCGGGACGAGCAGGAGCCCGCCGTCCGCCGTCGCCGAACGGCCGTCGCCCAGCTTGTCGACCGTGATCCGCGCGGCGCTCTCGTCCAGCGTGACCGCCGGGGACACGGCGGCCAGCGCCTCGGCGAGGCCCTTGCGGTGCAGCAGGTCCGTCTTGTGGCGGGCGTCCGCCGCGAGCTGGTGGCGCAGCCGCGACCAGGCCTCCGCGAAGAACGCCTCGTCGCAGTCCTGCGCGAACTGCCGCAGCCAGCCGCGGATCAGCGGCGGATCGGCCAGCAGCCGCTCGCTGAAGCGCAGCTGTTGCGGTCCGCGCGCGGCGGCCAGGTCAAGCGCGCGGCGGCGCACCTCGGCGTCCGTCAGCGCGGAGGCCCCACCGGTGCCGTAGGGCAGGGCACAGGTGAACTCAAGTGCCGCGTCCACGAACTGCTCGTCGGACAGCTTGTCGAGCAGGTCCAGGTCCTCGGCGAGGGTGGCGCCGGGCAGCGTGCTGCGGCCGGGCACGCCGGCGAACGGCATGAACAGGTCCGAGAAGGTCGTCCGCCACAGGAAGTCGGCCTCGCACATCCGGTCGGCCAGATGCGAGTCGAGCCGGGCGGTCACCCCCGTCGCCCAGCCCTGGAGGCCCGGGTGGTGCCCCGGTTCGGACAGCGCGTGCAGCGCCATCCCCAGCTCGGCCAGGGGTGAGGGCACGACGGCGATCCTCTCCGGCCGCAGCCCCGCGATGTCGATGCGCACGCTCATGCCCTCATGGTGCACCCCGCCACCGACAACGCCGCCGCCGATTGACCGCCGCCGTCAATCGGCGCGACCGCGGAGCCGTACCGGAGCAGTCTGGAGTCACCGGGGCAGTCGCGGAGCCCGTTCCCCCTCCCACTCACTTCCCCTCCCACTCACTTTTCCCCTTCCACCTCCTCCGAGAAGGCGATCCCCATGAGCATCACGCAGCAGTACCTCCTTGACACCTACCGTGCCCGGCAGCTCGGCGAGCCCGCACCGCCCGCGCCCGGCACCCACGACCGGCGGGTCGTGCGCGAGTGGCACGACCGCCGCCGGTTCCGGGCCGTGCTCGCCGGCCGCCCGGCGCACGGCCGCGTGCGGCGCGCCCTGCGCCGGTGGTGGTCCCCGCGGCCGCGGGTTCTCGGCTGACGCGGGCGGCCGCCGGGCGCGCCGCCGTTCAGCCCGTCAGCCGGGCCGCGAAGGCGGCGACCGCCGCCTTCACCTCGTCGGCCGTCCAGTCCAGGCCCGCCGCGTCCACCCCGACCTCGGTGACGGCGAGTCCCGGTCCGGGCGTGTCCCAGCCCCGGGAGAAGAGCAGGGTCCCCGTCTCCTCGCCCTGCCGCACCGCGGCCTCGCCGACCACATCGGCGTCGTACGGCAGCCAGACCTGGAACTCGTGGGTGTGCGGCTCCTCGGGGTGCACCCGCGCCCACGGCAGCCCGGCCGCCGCGAAGCCCTCCCGCAGCGCGGCGGCCACCACGCGCGCGTGGGCCACGTACTCCGGCAGCCGGGGCAACTCGCGCTCCAGGCCGGCCAGGGCGGACAGCACCGTGGGGAACTGCTGGAACACCGCGCCGCCGTACCGGTGCCGCCAGGCCTCGCCTCCTCGATCAGCGTCCGGGGACCGGCCAGGGCGGCGCCGCCGTAGCCCTTGAGGGACTTGTAGAGCGAGACGTACACGCTGTCCGCGAGACCCGCGATCTCCTCCAGTGGGCGGCCGAAGTGGACGGTGGACTCCCACAGCCGGGCCCCGTCGAAGTGGACCACCGCGTCGCGCTCCCGTGCGGCCTCGACGACCTCGGTGAGCTCCTCCCAGGTGGGCAGTACGAAACCGGCCTCCCTGAGCGGCAGCTCCAGCATCAGTGCCCCGAAGGGCTCGTCGAAGTCGCGCACCTCGTCGGCGGTCGGCAGCCGGGGCTCGCTGGTCACCCGCACCGGGCGCAGCCCGCTGACCCGGCTGAAGGCGTCGCGCTCGTGCATCTCGGGATGGCTGAGCCCGTGCAGGGCGACGACCGGGTCGCCGGTGCGGCCCGCCCAGCAGCGCAGGGCCACCTGCTGGGCCATGGTGCCGGTCGGGAAGAAGGCGGCGGCCTCGGTGCCGAGCAGGGCGGCGACCTTCCTCCTCCAGGGCCTCCACGATGCCGTTGCCGTAGATGTCGGACGGCTCGTCGAGGTCGTACAGTTCGGCCGCCCCGTCCAGCAGGGCGAGCCGCTCGCGCAGGGTGGCCGTGAACCCCGGGCCGACGAGTGTGCGCCGGGCGTCGCGGTGGGCGGTCACGCGCCGCTCCCGGAGCCGCGCGCCGCGGTCCTCCGCCGATGTCGCCGGCTCGGTCGAGCTCGCCGACTCCGCCGACTCCGCTTGTCCTGCTGCCGTATCGCTCATGCCGGGGATCATGCCGCGCGGACGTCGGCGCGGGCACCGGGTTTTCCCACAAGTTCCGTCACGCGTTTCCACGCGCGCGTGAGGGTGTGCCCCGTCGTCGCACGGAAACCCACAGCCTGTGGACAACCGGACGTCCCCCGAACCAATCGCGTTAACATGACGAGAAATCGTCCGGTACCCCGAGCGGACTGGAACGGGAAGGCCGCCGTCGCGTGAACACAACCCCACAGCCAGACCCCAGGGACCGCCCCGCGCGTCTCACCGTAGGCGTCGTCGGCGCCGGACGCGTGGGCCCCGCGCTCGCCGCGTCCTCCAGCTCGCCGGGCACCGCCCGGTGGCCGTCTCCGGTGTCTCCGACGCCTCCAGACGACGTGCCGCCGCGCTGCTGCCCGACGTGCCCCTCATGCGGCCCGCCGAGGTCCTCCAGCGCGCCGAGCTGGTCCTGCTGACGGTCCCCGACGACGCCCTGCCCGGCCTGGTGACCGGGCTCGCCGAGACTGGCGCGGTGCGACCGGGTCAGCTGCTCGTGCACACCTCCGGGCGGTACGGCGCGAGGGTCCTGGACCCCGCGCTGCGGGCCGGCGCCCTGCCGCTGGCCCTGCACCCGGCGATGACCTTCACCGGCACCCCCGTGGACGTCCAGCGCCTGGCCGGCTGCTCCTTCGGCGTCACCGCGCCCGGAGGAGCTGCGGCTGGCCGCCGAGGCCCTGGTCATCGAGATGGGCGGCGAGCCGGAGTGGATCGCCGAGGACAAGCGCCCGCTGTACCACGCCGCGCTCGCCCTGGGCGCCAACCACCTGGTCACCCTGGTCGCCCAGTCCATGGAACTGCTGCGCACGGCCGGCGTCGAGGCCCCCGACCGGATGCTCGGCCCGCTGCTGGGCGCCTCCCTCGACAACGCCCTGCGCTCCGGCGACGCGGCCCTCACCGGCCCCGTCGCGCGTGGGGACGCGGGCACGGTCGCCGCGCACATCGTGGAACTGCGCGCACACGCCCCGCAGGCCGTCGCCGGCTACCTGGCCATGGCCCGCGCGACCGCCGACCGGGCCCTGGACCACGGGCTGCTGAAAGCCGAACTGGCCGAGGACCTGCTGGGGGGTACTCGCCGACGGCACGGACGGCGGCAACCGCACGGCCCCGGAGGACCGCACCGACCGCACCGACCGCATCGACGGCCCGGACGGCATCGATGACAGTGACCGCGTCTACGGCGCGGACGGCATCGGCAGCGACCGCATCGACGACAGCGACGACAGCGACGGCACCGACGACAGCGACGGCACCGACGGCCCCGGGGGAGACGCCCGATGACCACCACCCCGCCCGCCCTGCTGCGCACCGCCGACGAGCTGCACGCGCGCGTGCGGCACGGCCGCCGGGCCGTCGTGATGACCATGGGCGCCCTGCACGAGGGCCACGCCACCCTGGTCCGCACGGCCCGCGACCTCGTCGGACCGGACGGCGAGGTCGTCGTCACCGTCTTCGTCAACCCGCTGCAGTTCGGCGCCGGCGAGGACCTCGACCGCTACCCGCGCACCCTGGACGCCGACCTGGGGATCGCCGGGCGGGCGGGCGCTGACGCCGTCTTCGCCCCCCGCCGTCGACGAGGTCTACCCGGGTGGCGAGCCCCAGGTGCGCGTCACAGCCGGTCCCATGGGCGAACGCCTGGAGGGTGCCTCGCGCCCCGGCCACTTCGACGGCATGCTCACCGTCGTCGCCAAGCTGCTCCACCTCACCCGCCCCGACCTGGCCCTCTACGGCCAGAAGGACGCCCAGCAGCTCGCCCTGATCCGCCGCATGGTCCGCGACCTGAACTTCGGCGTGGAGATCGTCGGCGTCCCCACCGTGCGCGAGGAGGACGGGCTGGCCCTGTCCAGCCGCAACCGCTACCTCTCGACCCGGGAGCGCCGCACCGCCCTCGCGCTCTCCCAGGCCCTGTTCGCCGGCCTCGACCGGCACGCGGCCCAGGAGGCGCTGCGCGCGCGGGCCCGCGAGGTGCCCGCCACGCACGCGCGTGCCGAGGCGCTCAGCGCCCTGGGCGAGTCCGCGCGGCTGCCGACGCCCATGCCGTCGCCACATCCGCTCCCGGCGGCGCCACGGCCGTCCGGGCCGCCGCCCACCTGGTGCTGGACGACGCGGCCCGCGCCGATCCGCCGCTGGAGCTGGACTACCTCGCCCTTGTCGACCCGTCGGACTTCACCGAGATCGGCGACGACCACACCGGCGAGGCCGTCCTCGCCGTCGCCGCCCGGGTCGGCGCGACCCGGCTGATCGACAACGTCCCCCTCACCTTCGGAACCTTCGGAGCCGCCTCGTGACCAGCACAGGCATACGACTGCACGCACCCGCGCCCGGCTGGGCCATCGCCGCGGACGTGGTGGTCGTCGGCTCCGGCGTCGCCGGCCTCACCGCCGCCCTGCGCTGCGAGGCGGCCGGTCTGCGCACGGTCGTCGTCACCAAGGCCCGCCTCGACGACGGCTCCACCCGCTGGGCGCAGGGCGGCATCGCGGCGGCCCTCGGCGAGGGCGACACCCCCGAGCAGCACCTGGACGACACCCTGGTCGCAGGCGCGGGGCTGTGCGACGAGGAGGCGGTCCGCATCCTGGTCACCGAGGGCCCCGACGCCGTACGGCGGCTCATCGAGACCGGCGCGCACTTCGACGAGTCCGCCGAGGGCGGCCTGGCCCTCACCCGCGAGGGCGGCCACCACCGACGCCGCATCGCCCACGCGGGCGGCGACGCCACGGGAGCGGAGATCTCCCGCGCCCTGGTCGAGGCGGTACGCGCGCGTGGGATGCGCACGATCGAGAACGCCCTCGTCCTGGACCTCCTCACGGACGCGGACGGCCGCACCGCCGGCGTCACCCTGCATGTCATGGGCGAGGGCCAGCACGACGGCGTCGGAGCGGTGCACGCCCCCGCCGTCGTCCTCGCCACCGGCGGCATGGGCCAGGTCTTCTCGGCGACGACGAACCCGTCCGTCTCCACGGGCGACGGCGTCGCGCTCGCCCTCCGCGCGGGCGCCGAGGTGAGCGACCTCGAGTTCGTCCAGTTCCATCCCACCGTCCTCTTCCTCGGTCCGGACGCCGAGGGCCAGCAGCCCCTGGTCTCGGAGGCGGTACGGGGCGAGGGCGCCCACCTGGTGGACGCCGACGGCGTGCGCTTCATGCGGGGGCAGCACGAACTGGCGGAACTCGCCCCCCGGGACATCGTCGCCAAGGGCATCACGCGCCGCATGCAGGAGCGGGACGCCGAGCACATGTACCTGGACGCGCGCCACTTCGGCGCGGAGATGTGGGAGCACCGCTTCCCCACGATCCTCGCCGCCTGCCGCGCGCACGGCATCGACCCGGTCACCGAGCCGATCCCGGTCGCCCCGGCCGCCCACTACGCCTCCGGCGGCGTCCGCACCGACGCCCGCGGCCGTACGACCGTCCCCGGCCTGTACGCGTGCGGCGAGGTCGCCTGCACGGGTGTGCACGGCGCCAACCGCCTGGCCTCCAACTCACTCCTGGAGGGCCTGGTCTACGCCGAGCGCATCGCCGCGGACATAGCCGCCGGCCACGCGGACGGCACCCTCCACGCGCGCGTACCCGCCCCCCTCCAGCAGCCCGCCCACCCGGCGCACCCGCTCCTGCCGCCCGAGTCCCGCCTGACCATCCAGCGGATCATGACCGACGGCGCCGGCGTCCTGCGCTCGGCCGACTCCCTCACCCGGGCGGCGGACCAGCTGCTCCACCTTCACACCGAGGCCCGCGAAGCCCTGCACGAGAACGGCAAGACGTCCGGAGCCGGGCGTGGACACCTGGGAGGCCACCAATCTCCTCTGCGTGGCCCGCGTCCTGGTGGCCGCGGCGGCGCGGCGCGAGGAGACCCGCGGCTGCCACTGGCGCGAGGACCACGCGGACCGCGACGACACGACGTGGCGCCGCCACATCGTCGTACGCCTGAACCCGGACCGATCCCTCGCCGTGCACACCACGGACACGCCAGAATTCCCCCCGACCACCCACGGCCCCCAGCCGGCGCAGCGTCCCCAGGAGCAGTGACAGCAGTGAACACCCCGACCTTCCCCTCGCATCCTCCGGAGGCTGCGGCGACGGCTGCGCCTGCGGCGCGGACACCGACGAGGACGCCTTCATGGAGTGCGGCCTCGACCCCGCACTCGCGGCCCTGATGCTGGACTCCGGACTCGACCCCGTGGAGGTCGAGGACCTCGCGAACCTCGCCATCCAGGAGGACCTGGCGGGCGGCGTGGACGTGACGACGGTCGCGACCATCCCCGAGGACGCCGTGGCCACCGCCGACTTCACCGCGCGTGAGGCGGGCGTGGTGGCCGGCCTCCGGGTCGCCGAGGCGGTGATGTCGGTCGTCTGCACGGACGAGTTCGAGGTGGAACGCCACGTCGAGGACGGCGACCGCGTCGAAGCCGGCCAGAAGCTCCTCTCCGTCACCACCCGCACCCGCGACATCCTCACCGCCGAGCGCAGCGCGCTGAACCTCCTGTGCCGCCTGTCGGGCATCGCCACGGCCACGCGCGCGTGGGCGGACGTCCTGGAGGGCACGAAGGCGAAGGTCCGGGACACCCGCAAGACGACCCCCGGGCTGCGCTCCCTCGAGAAGTTCGCCGTCCGCTGCGGCGGCGGCGTCAACCACCGCATGTCCCTCTCGGACGCCGCCCTGGTCAAGGACAACCACGTGGTGGCCGCCGGCGGCGTCGCAGCGGCCTTCCGGGCCGTCCGCGAGCGCTTCCCCGACGTCCCCATCGAGGTCGAGGTCGACACCCTGCATCAGCTCCGCGAGGTCGTGGACGCGGGTGCGGACCTGATCCTCCTGGACAACTTCACCCCGGACGAGTGCGAGGAAGCCGTCGCCCTGGTCGCCGGCCGGGCCGCCCTGGAGGCCTCGGGCCGCCTGACCCTGACCAACGCCAAGGCGTACGCGGCCACGGGCGTCGACTACCTCGCCGTGGGCGCCCTCACCCACAGCTCCCCGATCCTGGACATCGGCCTGGACCTGCGAGCGGCGGAGTAGAGCCATGCTGCTGACGATCGACGTAGGCAACACGCACACCGTCCTGGGCCTCTTCGACGGCGAGGACATCGTCGAACACTGGCGCATCTCCACCGACTCGCGCCGCACCGCCGACGAGCTGGCGGTCCTCCTCCAGGGCCTGATGGGCATGCACCCGCTCCTCGGCGACGAGCTGGGCGACGGCATCGACGGCATCGCCATCTGCGCGACGGTCCCCTCGGTCCTGCACGAACTGCGCGAGGTCACCCGCCGCTACTACGGCGACGTCCCCGCGGTCCTCGTCGAACCGGGCGTCAAGACGGGCGTCCCGATCCTCACCGACCACCCCAGGGAGGTCGGCGCCGACCGCATCATCAACGCGGTCGCGGCCGTCGAGCTCTACGGCGGCCCGGCGATCGTCGTGGACTTCGGCACGGCGACGACGTTCGACGCGGTCAGCGCGCGCGGGGAGTACATCGGCGGGGTCATCGCCCCCGGCATCGAGATCTCGGTCGAGGCGCTCGGTGTCAAGGGCGCCCAGCTCCGCAAGATCGAGGTGGCCCGGCCGCGGAGCGTGATCGGCAAGAACACGGTCGAGGCGATGCAGTCCGGCATCGTGTACGGCTTCGCCGGCCAGGTCGACGGGGTCGTCAACCGCATGGCCCGCGAGCTGGCCGACGACCCCGACGAGGTCACGGTCATCGCGACGGGCGGGCTGGCGCCGATGGTCCTCGGCGAGTCCTCGGTCATCGACGAGCACGAGCCGTGGCTGACGCTGATGGGGCTCCGTTTGGTGTACGAGCGGAACGTGTCCCGCATGTAGCCGCCGGGGTGGGTGCCGGGTGCCCTGCGTTGGTGGGGGCACCCGGTGTGGGTGCGGGCCGGGGGTGGGTGTCGCGGCCCGGCGCTACGGGGTGCCTCCCCACTCTCGGCTTCTCCCCCACGCTCGGCTTCGCTCGCGCGGGGGACCCCCATGAGCGGGAGGTGCCCCCACCGCCCACCCGTGCCGCCCCTGGGGGTACCTCCCAGGCCGTTCAGGCACTGGGGGAGGCACGACTGCCCGCGGCTGTGCGGGAAGCCGCGTACGGCGAGAAGGGGACGTGTCGGGGGGTGTCCGCCCGCAGCGGTTGGCGCGTCAACGGACGGCACTTCCGTGGCCAACCGATTCCGCGCCGTTCCGAGGACGGACACCCCCGGCGCGGCCCCGACCCACAACGAACAAACCGCGCTACGCGCACCCCCACCGAACCCCGCACAGGCCGCCGCAGGCACTCGCATACGAGTGGCCGCCCACGCCACACCCGCCCCCTATGCCGAGTTTGTCTGATTAGCGCGTATCGTCGCCGCATGCCCACGCCCTACGGATCCCGCGGCGGCATGGCGTTCGGTGCTCAGGAGCTGCGTGTGCTCCGGCGCGCCCTCGCCCTCGCCCTGAACCCCAGCCCCGTCTCGGCGGAGGAGGCCCAGGACTGTCTCCGCCTCGCAGAGTCGCTCGACGAGACGATGCGGGAGAGCGCCAGGCTGCGCGCCTTCCTGGTGGCCGACCTCGCCCGGTACCGCGCCGCGCTCCCCGGCACCGCCACCGGTTACCTCGCGCTCCTGGACGAGGCGCTGGGCGCCGGTCACCGCCCGGACGCGGACGACCTCGCCGCCCTCGGAGCCCTGCGCGGCAACCCCGCCGCGGCCGCTCTCCTGGCTCGCTGCGGGCCGAGGGCGGCCACGGCGACCCGCGCGGCCACTGTCGTCCTCCCGGCCGCCCGTACCCGCCTCCACGCTCTCCCCGGCGGCCAGCAGCCCGACAAGAAACCCGCACAGAAGCCCACCCAGAAACCGGCCCCCCACCCCGCCCCGGCCACCCCGAAGCGCCCCGTCCCCACCCCGGGCGAGGTCTTCCCGCGCCGCAGGCCGGCCCCCGCCCGCCCCCGGCTCCCGGCACCACCTCGCGGCCGGGTGACACGGCCTGGCTACCCTGGATCCATGGACTACGTCTCCGCGCTCCTGCCCCCGGCCGTCATGGCCGTGTTCTTCATCGGCGTGATCAGGGTGATCGTGAAGACCCAGGGCGGCGCCAACAAGGCCAAGGAGGACGCGGCCGTCGACGCCGCCCTCGCGCGAGCGGAGGGCGCCCGCCAGACGCCCGCCCACCCCGAGGCCTGACCGAGCCCCGGACGCCCGCCACCGCACTCGCGTACGACTCCCGCACCCACCGCGAGGAGCCGTGCGCCCTTTTTGTGCTCATTTGCTCGCAAAACCGCACGTCCGGCACGCCATCGCCCAGATCTCCCACTATCGTTCAGAGCGTGCCTCGCCCATTGGGAGAACTCGAAGACGCGGTCATGACGAGGGTGTGGAAGTGGAACCGCCCCGTGACCGTTCGGGAAGTCCTGGAAGATCTGCAACAGGAACGGTCCATCGCGTACACCACGGTGATGACCGTTTTGGACAATCTCCATCAGAAGGGCTGGGTGCGCCGCGAGGCGGAAGGCCGGGCCTATCGATATGAGGCGGTCTCCACCCGTGCCGCCTACGCCGCCGCGCTGATGAACGACGCATGGTCCCAGAGCGACAACCCCACCGCCGCCCTCATCGCCTTCTTCGGCATGATGAGCGAGGAACAGCGCGAGGCGCTCAGAGACGCCATCCGCATCGTGCAGGGACCGGAAACCCCGCGCCCAACCCCGGCTCGGTACCGGACGCGGGCGAGCGATAGCGTCCCCACATGTCAAAAGCCATCACCGTCCGGCGGGCCCGCACCAGCGATGTCCCCGACGTACGCCGGCTCCTCGACACGTACGTCCGTGACCGCATCCTGCTCGACAAAGCGATGGTGACGCTTTACGAGAGCATCCAGGAGTTCTGGGTCGCGGAACGGGACGACAACGCCGAGGTGGTCGGCTGCGGCGCCCTGCACGTGATGTGGGAAGACCTCGCGGAAGTGCGCACTCTCGCGGTGAAGCCGGGCCTGAAGGGCTACGGCGTCGGTCACCGGCTGCTGGAGAAGTTGGTGGAGACGGCACGCTGGCTCGGTGTTCGCCGCGTATTCCGCCTGACCTTCGAAGTGGACTTCTTCGGCAAGCACGGCTTCGTGGAGATCGGGGAGACACCCGTCGACACCGATGTCTACGCGGAGCTGCTGCGTTCCTATGACGAGGGCGTAGCGGAGTTCCTGGGTCCCGAACGAGTGAAACCGAACACCTTGGGCAACAGCCGGATGCTTCTGCATCTGTGATCGTCGGGCAACGGCGGCCATCCGGAGCTCTTCGCAGCCCTTCGCCAGGTTTATTCCACCGGCGGACCGTTCGCGGGTTCCCTATGTCCGAAACGCGCACCTTTTCGGCTCGGAGGCGAGCTACCGGTCTCCGTCGAGGGTTTGTGTTTTTCCGGCAAAAGCGGTTTGCTTTCCGACGTACTGCAGTACTGCATATAACAAGGGTCGGCGATACGGCGGACGCCGGCGGATCTCCGGCCCTCAGTTATCGATGAAAGGAAATCCGGTGGCACAGAAGGTTCAGGTCCTTCTTGTCGATGACCTCGACGGTGGCGAGGCAGACGAGACCGTGACGTTCGCGCTGGACGGCAAGACGTACGAGATCGATCTCACCACCGCCAATGCGGACAAGCTCCGTGGGCTGCTCGATCCCTACCTGAAGGGCGGTCGTCGTACCGGGGGCCGTGCTTCGGGCGGACGCGGCAAAGGCGCCAGCGCCTCTTCCGGCGGCAGCCAGGACACCGGCGGCGATCCGCGCGTGGGCGAAGGAGAACGGCTACGAGGTCAACGACCGCGGCCGTGTTCCCGCGATGATTCGCGAGGCGTACGAGAAGGCCAACGGCTGATCACCCGACCCGCGCCACGGACTCCGCCCCGAACGCCCTCAGAGCGTCACCCGCTGGAACGGGGGAGACCGGGAGGGACGGGGAGGACGGCGAGGGCAGGGAGAGTCGGACCCGGTGGCACTGAGTCGCCAGCGTCTGGACCAGTCGCGCGAGATCGGGGGCGGTTCCCGCACTCCCCATGGCCGACAGTGTCGGCAGCGAGGCCTCGACCTCGCACCCCGGCTCCGGGGCGCGCAGCCAGACGGCGGCGCCCTGCAGGCCGTCGCGACCCGGGGGACGCGGCGGCAGGCCGGTCGAACCCGGCTCGGGGGCCAGGGGCGCCTCCATGAGGCCGCCCGCGCCGACCGCCGTCAGGTCGAGCGGCAGCGAGCCCCACTCCAGCCACTCCAGCAGCCCGGGCATCTCCTCCGCGCCGCCCGCCGCAACGAGCAGCAGCATCCGCTCGCCCCGGACGGCCACCGGAAAGCCGGGCCACCGCGGGGCCGGACCGCCGGGTCGCCGGAGCAGCCCGAGCCGCTCCAGTGCCGCGTGGCCGGCCTCGGCCGGGACGTCCAGTACGTCGAAGCGGACGCCCACGCGGAGCCGTACCGGGGCCCCGGGTGCCGTCGGCCAGCCGAGCACGCTTCGTACCACCACCGCACCCGCTCCCACGTGCCACCCGCGTCGAGCGGCCGGCGGGGGAACGGCACCAAGGGGGCAGCGGGTGCCGTCGGGGCGGAGGGGTGGGCAGAGGCTGTCGTCCGGGCCGGGGGACCGGAGGAACCGGGGGCGGGGCGCCGACCATGCCAAGTGCAACAGCCGAAAGAGCGCTCAGGTTACGCTGGGTTGTGAGGCGAATGCGCTGAGTTCCGGAAGAGGGGGCGTGCGGGGGTGCGGGGAGGCGCAAGGTTGTTCGCCCGTAGCGGAGGGAACCGGGGCGCGCGGCATGGAGTGTCAGTCCCAGCGGGTAAGACATCCCTAGTGGGAGGGGGCGACACGCAGATTGGGCCGTCTCACGTTCGCCATCGGCGTACTGGCGAGTGGGGTAAGTGCCTGGCCTGCGGGAACATCGTCTCGCACCATCGGGTTGTGGCAGATGTCGGCGTCAGGGGTCAGGAGGCCATCGACGGTGTCGGCAGTTGGAATGAGCGGTCCCCGCTTGCGGGACTAAGCTGCGGAAGGGACAGGGAGGGGAAGTTCCCCTTATTGCCTGACCGCTCTGAGGAGCGATTAACGATGTTCGAGAGGTTCACCGACCGCGCGCGGCGGGTTGTCGTCCTGGCTCAGGAAGAAGCCCGGATGCTCAACCACAACTACATCGGCACCGAGCACATCCTCCTGGGCCTGATCCACGAGGGTGAGGGTGTCGCCGCCAAGGCCCTTGAGAGCCTCGGGATTTCGCTCGAGGCGGTCCGCCAGCAGGTGGAGGAGATCATCGGCCAGGGCCAGCAGGCCCCGTCCGGCCACATTCCCTTCACCCCCGTGCCAAGAAGGTTCTGGAGCTAGTCGCTCCGCGAGGCCCTCCAGCTGGGCCACAACTACATCGGCACGGAGCACATCCTGCTCGGCCTGATCCGTGAGGGCGAGGGCGTCGCCGCCCAGGTCCTGGTCAAGCTGGGCGCAGATCTGAACCGGGTGCGGCAGCAGGTCATCCAGCTGCTCTCCGGCTACCAGGGCAAGGAGACCGCCACCGCCGGCGGTCCTGCGGAGGGCACGCCCTCCACGTCCCTGGTCCTCGACCAGTTCGGCCGGAACCTCACCCAGGCCGCTCGTGAGTCCAAGCTCGACCCGGTCATCGGGCGCGAGAAGGAGATCGAGCGGGTCATGCAGGTGCTGTCCCGCCGTACCAAGAACAACCCGGTGCTGATCGGTGAGCCCGGCGTCGGCAAGACCGCCGTCGTCGAGGGCCTCGCGCAGGCCATCGTCAAGGGCGAGGTGCCCGAGACCCTCAAGGACAAGCACCTCTACACCCTGGACCTCGGCGCGCTGGTCGCCGGCTCCCGGTACCGCGGTGACTTCGAGGAGCGCCTGAAAGAAGGTGCTCAAGGAGATCCGCACCCGCGGCGACATCATCCTGTTCATCGACGAGCTGCACACGCTGGTCGGTGCGGGTGCCGCCGAGGGCGCCATCGACGCCGCGAGCATCCTCAAGCCGATGCTGGCCCGCGGTGAGCTGCAGACCATCGGTGCGACCACGCTGGACGAGTACCGCAAGCACCTGGAGAAGGACGCGGCCCTCGAGCGCCGCTTCCAGCCGATCCAGGTCGCGGAGCCGTCGCTGCCGCACACGATCGAGATCCTCAAGGGATTGCGCGACCGCTACGAGGCCCACCACCGCGTCTCCATCACGGACGAGGCCCTGGTCCAGGCGGCGACGCTCGCCGACCGCTACATCTCGGACCGCTTCCTGCCGGACAAGGCGATCGACCTGATCGACGAGGCCGGCTCCCGGATGCGCATCCGCCGGATGACCGCGCCGCCGGACCTGCGCGAGTTCGATGAGAAGATCGCCGGCGTCCGCCGCGACAAGGAGTCCGCGATCGACTCGCAGGACTTCGAGAAGGCCGCCTCCCTCCGCGACAAGGGAGAAGCAGCTCCTGGCCGCCAAGGCCAAGCGGGAGAAGGAGTGGAAGGCCGGCGACATGGACGTCGTCGCCGAGGTCGACGGCGAGCTGATCGCCGAGGTCCTCGCCACGGCGACCGGAATCCCGGTCTTCAAGCTCACGGAGGAGGAGTCGTCCCGCCTGCTGCGCATGGAGGACGAGCTCCACAAGCGGGTCATCGGCCAGGTCGACGCCGTCAAGGCGCTGTCCAAGGCGATCCGCCGTACCCGTGCCGGTCTGAAGGACCCGAAGCGTCCCGGTGGCTCGTTCATCTTCGCCGGTCCGTCCGGTGTCGGTAAGACCGAGCTGTCCAAGGCGCTCGCGGAGTTCCTCTTCGGTGACGAGGACGCGCTGATCTCCCTCGACATGTCGGAGTTCAGCGAGAAGCACACGGTCTCCCGCCTCTTCGGTTCGCCCCCCGGTTACGTGGGCTACGAGGAGGGCGGTCAGCTGACGGAGAAGGTGCGCCGCAAGCCGTTCTCGGTCGTCCTCTTCGACGAGGTCGAGAAGGCCCACCCGGACATCTTCAACTCGCTGCTGCAGATCCTGGAGGACGGTCGCCTGACCGACTCCCAGGGCCGGGTCGTGGACTTCAAGAACACGGTCATCATCATGACGACCAACCTCGGCACCCGGGACATCTCCAGGGCTTCAACCTCGGCTTCGCGGCCTCGGGTGACAAGAAGACCAACTACGAGCGCATGAAGAACAAGGTCCAGGACGAGCTGAAGCAGCACTTCCGGCCCGAGTTCCTCAACCGCGTCGACGACGTGGTCGTCTTCCCGCAGCTGAGCCAGGAGGACATCCTGCGGATCGTCGACCTGATGATCGACAAGGTCGACGAGCGGCTCAAGGACCGGGACATGGGCATCGAGCTCTCCCAGTCCGCCAAGGAGCTGCTGTCCCAGAAGGGCTACGACCCGGTGCTGGGCGCGCGTCCGCTGCGTCGCACGATCCAGCGCGAGGTCGAGGACACGCTGTCGGAGAAGATCCTCTTCGGTGAGCTGCGCCCCGGCCACATCGTGGTCGTGGACACCGAGGGCGAGGGCGACGCCAAGACCTTCACCTTCCGGGGTGAGGAGAAGTCGGCGCTCCCCGACGTCCCGCCGATCGAGCAGGCGGCCGGCGGCGCGGGGCCGAACCTGGAGCAAGGAGGCGTAGCCCTCCGGGGTGAGCCGGGAAGGGGCTGCTTCGGGACTTCGGTCCCGGGGCGGCCCCTCCTTCTTGCCGCCTCGGCGGCGTCAGTCCAGGAGGACCTCCGCGTCGGGGAAAGAGGGCGGCGAGCCGGTCGGTGTCCAAGACGGCACCGTGGGCGGCGCTGAAAGTGACGGTGCGCAGATCTGGGAGGAGGGGTGGAGGGACCGCGATGTCCCCGTCGCCCTCCAGGTCCATGAGATTGAGGTCGACGACGCCGGGGAGAGGGGGCATCGGTCCGAGGTTGTCCGGGAAGAGGCAACCGTTCAGGTACAGGAGGGCGAGCTGCGGCAGACGCCGGACCTCTGCCCAGTCCTCAGCCGTGAGCGGCGTGGTCGGGGCCAGGTACACGGCCCCCAGGGTCTCCCAGTGGGAGAGGCCCCGAAGCCCGGTACCGGCGATCGCGTCGTCACCGAGGTAGAGGTACGCCAGGGGCGCCCCGTGGGAAGCGAGTCGGTCAGCCGCGTGCCGGGCAGCCGTTGGTCCACGGACAGCTGGCGGAGCGTGGTCAGGTCCGGCAGTCCGGTGAGGTCGGCGGCCTCCATGATCAGGAGATCGGTGAGCGACAACCCCGCCAGCTGCCCCAGGCCCCGGGCCGACGGGCAGTGGATCAGCAGGAGCCGCAGGGAGTCGAAGGCCGACAGCTCACCCAGCTCGGTCACCTCGGGGTTGGCGACGATGTGCAGTTGCTCGACAGCCCCCGGGTCCGCCACGCAGCCGAGCATCTCGCTCGACCGGTGTGATCCGCGGAACCCGAGGCAGGCCCACGGTCCCATGACGGCGACCGCCTCCCGCTGGGCCGCGGTCGCGCACGTCAGGAACAGCCCCGTCCGCTCCAGGTGATCCAGGACTTCGACGGCGTACTCGTGCGCGTCGAACCGGTCCCAGGTCCCGACCAGCTGCCGTCGCACATCGAGATCCGCGTGGTCCCGGAACCGGCGCAGCACCGCGAGTGCCCCGACCGGTTCCTGCCCCGCCAGCAGCGAGGCCGTCACCGTGACCCCGTGTGCCTCCGCGTCCGTCAGCCCCTCCGGCCCCGGCAGAAGCTCCAGCACCAGCGGCCCCGCCTCCGCCAGAGCCTTCGCGTCCTCCTTCGACGCCGGCGGGATCAGCGCCCCCGCCCGCGCCTCCACCTCCGTCCGCACCCGGATCCAACGCGGTCGCGTGCTCCAGGCACGCCAGTGCCAGCAGCGTCAGACGCGGAGTGTCCTCCGCCAGCAGCCGGCGCAGCAGCACCGCACGCCCCCGGGCCGGGCGTGCGCCACCGCCATGCGGATCACGTCCTCCCACTGGGTGTCGTCCGCACGGCCCGCGATGACGTCGAGGTGGCCCTCCTCGACCGCGTACCGCGCGCCCAGGTAGTCCTGGAAGGTGCGGTGGACGAAGTCCAGGGTCCCTTCCCGGGCCGGCGAGCAGCTCGCTGCGCAGCAGCAGGGCGTGCAGGACCGTCGCCGCGTCACCCTGCCCAGCCGCCGAGGCGACCGACGGCAGCGCGCTGCACGATGCCCTCGGCCGTTTCGACCTCCATCTCCGTACGCCCGCTCAGCACCAGCGCGTACGCCAGCCGCTGGAGCAGTTCCAGCTGCGCCTCCTCGCTCAGCTCGACCGCCTCCATGCCCCGCTCCCGGTCCCGGCGGGCGAGCAGCATCGTGAGGGCGGCGTCGTACAGATCCTTGCGTCCCGTGGGGAGGTAGCCCCGTCGTTCCCGGTGCAGGGCGCAGATCAGGCCGCACATCAGCGGGTTGGTGGCGAGGCGGGCCAGGTCGCGCTTGGTGCGCAGGGCGTCCAGCAGTTTCCCTCGTACTCGGGGGCGTCGGCCGCCGCGTGCCAGCGCTGCACGAAGGTCGCCACGTCGGACTGGCGCATCGGGGTGGAGCGCCAGTTCCCGTAAGCCCTCGGCGGTCAGCCAGTCGGGGCGTACGGCGGTGGGGCGGGAGGTGAGCAGCCAGCGGTTGCCGGGGAAGGCGCGGATGAGGGCGAGGAGCCAGTCGCGGGTGCGGTGCCGGTCGGCGGCGGGGATCTCGTCCAGGCCGTCGACGAGGACCAGGCCCCGGCCGGCGCTCAGCACACGCTCCGCCCAGCCGTCCGGTGGGGTGAGCGGGCAGCCCACGGCGGTGAGGGAAGGCCGCCGGGGCGGGAAGCGTGCCCGCACGGATCAGGTGCGCAGCGGCAGGACGTACGGGATCCGGTCCCCCGCTCCGCGCGGCGGTGACCGCCAGCCACTGCACCAGGGTCGTCTTGCCGGAGCCGGCGCTCACCGCGCAGCAGTACGCGGTCGTGGGTGAGCAGGGCGTCCTCGGCAGGCAGGCGGACGGGTGCGTTCCGTTTCCGCGTGCTCCCCGGGAGGGCGGCGCGCTCCCCGTCGCCGGTCGCCTCCAGGCCCAGGTAGGCGACCTCCAGGGGCCACCGGTCCGGGGAGTCGCGCAGGTCGATGCCGTAGATGGTGATGCGATTGTGCTGCTCGGCGGCGTAGGGCAGATAGCGGCGTTCGAAGGCGGTGTCGCGGGCGTCGGGGCGCGGGGTGCGGGCGATCGGTACGTCGACCTTGGCGATCAGCTCCGCGTGCCACCGGGACTTCTCCACCAGGGTCCGTGCGACGAAGGTGGAGCGCCGGGTGAAGAACTCCAGGATGTGCAGGCAGGCCCACTCCGTCACCGAGCTCGAGAAGTAGCAGGCGTCGGCGGACAGACCACCGGTGGCCGAGGGCGACCGGTACTGCAATTGCTTGGCCAGCTCCTGGTGGCCCAGCCGGACGGCCTGGACGTCGTCCATGTCCAGGTCGCCGAGGGCCAGCAGACGTGCCGTCAGGGCGTCGGTGACGGCCTCCGTCTCGTCCGGCGGGAAGGGCGGCTCGCCGGGGGAGTCCAGTGACGCCCCGACCAGCCGCCCCGCGAGCCTGCGCACCTCCTTCTCGCCGAGCGTGCGCTGCTCGCCCCGGAACGCCACGAGGTGGGTCAGCCGGACCGGCCTGTCGACCAGTCCGGCGCCGGGGCCGCCCGTCGCGAAGAGCTTCTTCACCAGCGGGGCGACCAGGCTGGACGCCAACTTCCCGCCGAGTACCGCCGGTTCCATGCGCCACCCCCGTGGTTGATCGACGGGGGAGCCTATCGAGCGTCAGGACAGCTGGCCGTCGTAGTCCGGGAGTTTGAAGGTCTTCTCGGCGTGGCCGCCCGACAGGTCGGTGGCGCTGTTGCCGATGTTCGCGATGATCGTGTAGCCCTTCGACTCGATCTCGGCGCGCTGTTCGGTCTTGTACTCGGCGACGTCCCGGAACAGGTCGAGGAAGCCGCGGACGTGGAGACCGGAGGACTTGTAGCCGGCGTGGTCGAGGTTCCACTCGGTGGGCGCCTCGATGATGCCCGGGCGGGCGGTCACGAAGAACAGGGCGACGCCGTGCTCCCTGGGCGTACTGGGCGGCCTCCAGGACCGGCCGGTTGGCGGGCTGCGGGTAGCTGAAGCCGAAGTCGGTCTCCAGGGAGGTGTTGTCGATGTCGAGGACGATCGCCTGCTTCTCGCCGGGGCCGGCGTCGGCGATCCGCTCCTTCAGGTAGGGCAGGGCCCGGTCCATCACGGCTTTGCAGTCCCGCTGCCAGGTGTCGTAGTCGACGTCCGCGATCGCAGAGGCGGACGAGGACGCGGCCGAGGTCGCGGCGGCGCGCGGTGCTTCGGCCGGGGCGGCGACGTGCCGGCGTGACCGTCGCGGTGAGCGCCGCAGCGGTGGCCGCGGCCGTGCCCGCCGCCCGCTTCCACGTACGCCGGGACTGGCTGGTCTGTCTGTTCTGTCCGGTCTGTTCGGTCATGGGGGGTTGGGGTCCTCTCATGCCTGCGCGGGATGCTGGACGGCAACAAAGTTGTCGCGTGCATGCTTGCCCGAACAAGTGGCCGGACGGCAACGATTGGGTTACTGAGTAGTAGTCACCTGGCCCGAGCCCGGCCTCACGCCGTGATCTCCACCCCTGTTCGGCACGTTCCGCACCCGCGGCAGGCGGGGGTTGACCCGCAGCACCCGCAGCCGGGGGAAGCCGGACAGCCAGGAGACGTCCGTGTCGGGCAGCTCCGCGTTGAGCCAGAGGTGGGTCAGCTGATCGGGGGCCAGGCCCGCCAGCAGTTCCTCGGCGCGCATCACGCCGGCCACCTGGATGCGCGGGCGCCCGCCGAGTTCGCGCAGCGCCGCCAGTTCGGTGGTGTCGGCGACGGGGAAGTAGAGGCCGTCCGGGTCCAGGTGGGCGATGATCTCGTGGGCGTACCGCTCGGTGTCGAAGTGCCGCCAGCCCCGCGCGAGTTCGGTGCGGACCGGCAGGGCGGAGCGGGAGCGGAGGCGGACCAGGTAGTCGATGGCGGCGTCGTCCTGGACGCGGGTGGCGGTGATGGCGAGCAGCAGCGCCTGCCGGTCGTCGGGGACCTGCCCCGGGTCGGGCAGCAGCTCCAGGACGATGGGGCCGACCCAGCCCAGCCCGCGGGCGGCCGGCTCGGTGGTGGGGCGCACCAGGTTCTTCGTACGGTCGTGGACGAGCCGCTGGACGGCCGGGTCGAGTTCGGTGACGTGCTCCAGACAGGCCGCGGCCATCAGCCGGCGGTGGTTGATCTGCGGGCGGCGCAGTCCGGGCGCCGCCGCGAGCAGCCGCTCCAGGAACTGGAGCACTCCTCGGGACGGGCGTGCGCGGCGGCCATGCGGATGACCTCCTCCCACTCGGACTGGTGGGCGTGGTCCACCAGCGTGGGGAACCGTCCGCGCGCCACGATCTCCTTGGCGGCCAGATAGTCCTGGAAGGTGCGGTGGACGAAGTCGACCGACTCGCCCGACCGTTCGCGCAGCAGGCCGGTGCGGTGCAGCAGGTGGCGGAAGATCTTCGCACCGTCCCCCTGCGCACGGGCGGCGGGCATGGCGGGCAGCGCGGCGTCCAGGATGCCGACCGCCCGCTCGCGCGTCAGCTCGGAGGCGTCCTCCTCCAGCATCGCGTGGGCCAGCTTCTGCAGCAGCCGTTCCCGGGTGCTCTGCTGGAGCCGCACGTCGTCGGCGTACAGCACGTCCCGTTCGGGGTCGCGGCGCTGCAGCAGCATCTCCAGGGCGGCGTCGTAGAGCTCCTTGCGGCCGCTGGGGAGGGAGCCGGCGCGGTCCCGGTTCAGGGCGCATATCAGGCCGCACATCAGAGGGTTGGTGGCGAGCTGGCGCAGCTCGCGGTAGATCCGTACGGAGTGCAGCAGCCGCTGCTCGTACTCGTCCAGTGCGCCGAGTTCCCGCGCGGCCCGGTCGAGCGGCTCTGCTCGTCGAGGCGGGCCGCCGAGTGCCAGTCCCGGATGAACCGGGTCACCTGGTCCCGCGACATGGGCGCGAGGGACAGCTCGACGAAGTCCTCCTCGGCCAGCCCGCCTCCCGAGAGCCAGCCGTCCGACACGGCGGAGGGCCGGGAGGTGACCAGGCAGGCGTTGCCGGAGAAGACGCGCAGCAGCCGGCGGAGCCGGTCGCGCAGCTCGCCGCGCGTCTTCTCCGGGGCTTCGTCGATGCCGTCGACCAGCAGCAGGGCACGGCCCGCGAGCAGGGTGCGCACCACCCACCCCTCCGGCGCCCGGTCGGCCAGCGGGTGCCGGACCGCGTGCAGGAAGTCGTCCGGTGCCGGAGCCTTCGCGGGCGAAGCGGCGTACGGGCAGGACGAAGGGACCCGGGCCCTGGCGGGCGGCGGCCACGGCCAGGCCACTGGACCAGCGTGGTCTTGCCGGAGCCCGCGCCGCCGCGCAGCAGGACGCGTTCGTGGTCCTCCAGGGCGCGGTCCGCGAGCAGGACGGTGCGCTGCTCGTCCTCCGCGCCGGCCACGCCGCCACTGCGCTCCTCCGCCTCCAGGCTCAGGTAGGTCTCCTCCAGCGGCCAACGGTCCGGGGCGTTGGGGAAGTCCACGCCGACGATGGTCAGCCAGCCGTGCCGCCGGGCCACCCACTGGGCGTACTCGGCCTCGAACGCCGCGTCCTCCTCGGACCGTTCGGGCTGCCGGGCCGCCGCCTCCGCGTCGCCCAGGTCGACGAGTTGGGCGATCCGTCCGGCCCGCCCCGCCAGGTTGCGCTGGAGATAGAGGGAGCGGCGCACCAGGTGGTGCAGGACGTGCAGGCACACGGACACCAGCAGTGCGTCGTGGAACCAGGCGGCGTCCGGCGACAGTTCCCGGTCCGCGCCCTGCACCGCGCCCCGCAGCCGCCGCGCGTAGTCCTGCGGGCCGAGCCGTACGGCATCGGCGTCGGTGATGTCGACCTCGGCGATCGCGAGCAGGGTGCGGGCCAGGACGTCGACGACCGGGGCCAGTTCGGCGGTGGGCGCGGCGTGCCGCTCGGCGGCGAGGTGGACCAGGTCGGCGGCGGTGCGGTGGACGTCGTCCGGGGTGGCGGACGCGTCCCGGCCGTGCCAGGTGACGAGGCCGGGGACCGGTTCGGAGAACACGGGCGGCCGGACGGGGTCGCGGAAGAGTCTGCGGACGAGAGGGGCGGCGAGATGGGAGGGGTGCGGACGGCGGGATCCATGGATACGGCTTACCCCTGGGGTCGGGAGAACGAGTCGGGTGCGGGGAGCTGGACCTTCACTCCGTCCGGTACCTGCCGGGTCACGGCCGGGTCCGTGTCCGTCAGCACGGTCACGGAGCGCAGACCGGGAAAGGCCGAGAGCCAGGCCAGCCCTTCCACCGGATGCGCCGCGTCCAGCGTCAGATGGACGAGGACGCCCGCTGACGATCAGTTCGGTCAGGTCGTCGACGTGGTACGCGCCGCGGACGTGGACGTCTTCCCAGCCGCCGAGTGTGCGCAGCGTGCGCAGGTCGTCGGCCGTGGACACGCCGACGGCCCACTGGCGCGGCAGGTGGGCGAGGATCTCGCGGGCGTACCGGTCCCGGTCGAACAGGTGCCAGGCGCCGGCGAGGGCCTGCTGCACGCCGGAGCCGTGGTGATCGCGGAAACGGCACAGGAACCGGAGCGCCTGCCTCGCTGCCCACGCCGACCGCCGTGTGCACCACGTGGACCGCCGTGCGCGGATCGACCTCCTCCGGTCCCGGCAGCAGGCCCAGCACCAGATCGCCTCCGGCGCGCGCCAGCTCCTGCGCCGCGTCGAAGGTCGCCGGCGGTATGCGCGTCAGCAGCCCGTCCTCCACCCGCTTGCGCACCCCGGGCTTGGCTTCCGCCACGTACCGCAGCCCCGCGGCCGCCAGCAGGGTGCCGCGGGCGTGGCCCGAGTCCGCGAGCCGGCGCAGGATGTACTCCGCCTCCCTTGGCCGGGCGTGCGCGAGGGCGAGCAGGACGACGTCCTCCCAGTCGTCCAGCTCCGCGTGGTTGACCAGCAGGTCGAAGTCCATCTCCTGCACGGCCAGCCGGGCACCGAGATAGTCCCGGAAGGTGCGGTGGAGGAAGTCCACCCGCCCCTCGGCGGGCTCGCGCAGCAGCCCGGAGCGCAGCAGCAGCGCGCGGTAGACCTCCTCGTGGCCGGTGTCCGCCAGGTTCAGCGCGGGCAGCGCCCGGCCGATGATCTGGTGGGCCTCGGCCCGGTCCATCTCCTGGCGGCCGTTGCGGATCAGCCACCACGCCAGCTTCTGCAGTAGCTGCACGTGGACCGCGTACGCGCCCCGTCGGGGCCCGCAGCTCCCGCTCCCGGTCCCGGCGCTCCAGGAGCATGGTCAGGGCGGCCTCGTACAGGGACCTGCGGTCCTGCGGCAGGAAGCCGCGCCGGTCGCGGTGCAGGGCGCACAGCATGCCGCACATCAGTGGATTGGTGGCCAGCTCGTTCAGCTCGGACGTGGTCCGCACGGACCGGAGCAGCGACTCGCCGATGGCGGGGTCCGCGCCGGCCGCGCGGTGCCAGCGCCGTACGAAGGTGGCGACGTCGTCCTGGGACATCCGGGTGAGCGCGCGCTCACCGAACCCTCGGCGGCCAGCCAGTCCTCCGGTACGGCCGAGGGGCGGAGGTGACCAGCCACAGGTTCCCGGGAAGGCCCGCACCAGCTCGCGCAGCCAGCGCCGGGCGGCGGCTCGGCGGTCGCCGGCGATCTCGTCGATGCCGTCGACGAGCAGCACTTCGCGCCGGGCGCGCAGGACGCGCTCCACCCACCCCGGCGGCTGCTCCCCGGCGACGGGACAGCCGACCGCCCGCAGGAAGTCGCCGGGGGAAGGGCAGCTCGGCCCCCGGCCGGACGATCCGGCGCATCGGCAGCACGAACGGAACCCGCCCGATGAGGTGGGTCAGCCCGTGGTCGTAGGCGCGGCTCGCCGCCGTGACCGCCAGCCACTGCACGAGCGTGGTCTTGCCCGGAGCCGGCGACGCCACGGAGGAACACCTGGTCATGCCCGGCGAGTACCTGCTCGGCGGCGATGGCCGAGTACTCCGCGTCCCGGCGTCCGTCCTGCGGCCGGGTTGCCTCCAGGCTCAGGTACGCCATGTCCAGCGGCCACTCACGGGTCCCGGCGTCCAGCCCGTAGATGGTGAGCGTGCCGTACCGGTCGGCGATGTGGTCCGCGTACCGCTCCTCGAAGCCGGCGTCCTCGGCCGACTGGGACGGCAGGCGTTCCAGGAGTACGTCGACGGCTTGGACCAGCCGGGCCAGTTGCTGGGTCTGGACGGTCTGCTGGCGGGCGATGTAGGTGGAGCGCTGGGTGAGGAAGTTCAGGATGTGCAGCGAGGCGGTGTGCAGCAGCCGCTCGTACAGCAGCAGGCCGCCCTCGCCCAGGCCGTACGGGGACAGCGGCACGTTCGTACGCAGCTCGCGGGCGAAGCGGTCCGGTCCGAGTCCGACGGCCTCGTAGTCCTCGACGGTGATCTCGCCGAGCTGGGCGAGGGTGCGGGCCAGTGGCGTCCTCGACGGCCGTCGCCCTCGGCGGCGTCGACGGGCCGTTCGCTGGGCCGGCCGCCGCGAGCGCCCTGCGGACCAGCTCTGCGGCGACCTTGTCGACGTCCCTGGGCGTGACGCTCCGCTTCTCGCTCCGGAAGGACACCAGCGCCGATATCCGCACCGGCCGGTCGACGAGCCCGGCCCTCGGCCCGTCCCGGACGAAGAGTCTGCGGACGAGTGGAGCGACCGCGCTGGACGCGACACGGGCCCCGAGTGCTGTGACGTCGACCATGTTCCGAGCCTAGGTGAACGCCCTTGTGAGGGGGGGGGGGGGCGGGTTAGCCGGTGCGGAGTAGCCCCCCGTCACATTCACCGGCCCGTCGATCATGGCCGCCGGTGACATGCCGCACAGGCGATCCGGCCTGTACTACGAGGGAATAGTGGACGATACAAGAACTACGAAAACGGACACATCGGACCAGAGTGGTGGTCGGTTTCCGGGGCTCTGAGCTGGTTTTGTCCAGAATGAGGGCTCTGTCGAGACTCGTGAAGTTTCGTGCTGAAGTACTAAATAGCGTCGTAGGTCACACCTTTGTGCGGTTCGGGCCCGCCGGGTTACCAAGGTGGAGCCCGCCCGACGAGCGCCCTGTGCGTCCCGCCGGAGGGGCTTCCTCTGCACCCGTCCCCATGAGGTTCGAATGTTCCCGCGTGTCACGTCCCGTTCTTCCCGTACGACCATCCGCACCCGCGCCGCGGTGATGGCCGCAGGCCTCGGAGCCTCGGTCGCACTGGGAGCCGGGGGTCGCGGCCGCCACCGGCACCACGGCGGCTTCCAGCACCTCCACTGCCGCGAGCGCCGTCGAGGCCCAGGCCGCGGCGCAGGCCAAGGCGGCGAAGGCCGAGAAGGCCGGCGCGAAGACCGTCGCCGCCAAGAAGACGGCCACCAAGAAGAAGGCCGCCTCCTGGGTGGACCCGGTCAAGAAGTACAAGCTGACCGCGAGCTTCGCCCAGAACGGCGGCATGTGGGCCTCCAAGCACAGCGGCCAGGACTTCGCCGTGCCGATCGGCACCAACGTCGTCGCCGCGCACGGCGGCACCGTCGTCAAGGCCGGTGGCAACGGCGCCGGTGACGGCCCCGCCTACGGCAACGCGATCGTGATCAAGCACGGCAACGGCACGTACTCCCAGTACGCGCACCTGTCCAAGATCAACGTGAAGGCCGGCCAGATCGTGAAGACCGGCCAGTCCATCGCCAAGTCCGGCAACACCGGCAACTCCAGCGGCCCGCACCTGCACTTCGAGATCCGTACGACCCCGAACTACGGCTCGGCCGTCGACCCGGTCTCCTTCCTGCGCGCCAAGGGCGTGACCGTCTGAGGAGCAGGGCTACGCGCCTGACGAGCCCCGGTGCGCCTGGGTGACCAGATCGGTGGCGACCTCGAGAACAGCCGCGCGCTGTTCCTCGGGGTCGCCTTCGAGGTCTCTGAGGACGAACATCCCGGCGTGCAGCGTGAACAGCGCACTGACACAGCGGACCTGGTCGACCAGGTCCGCTTCCGGGTCGATGAGGCTGTCGCGCAGGCCGAGCATGCGGGTCTTGAACATCTCGCCGATGCGCAGGTCCCGCACCGTCGCCTGGTTCTCCTGCATGAAGCGGAACAGCGGCGCCGCGCCCGCCAGCGCCTCGCTGTAGCGGCGGATGATCTCCTGTTTGGTCTCCAGGGTGTGCGGCTGCTCACGCGCCCACGCGATCAGGTCCTCCATGGGCCGTGAGAGATCCTCGAAGATGCTGACGAGGATCTCTTCCTTGGTCTTGAAGTGGTAGTAGAGCGCGGCCTTGGTGACGTCCAGGCTCTCGGCGATCTCGCGCAGCGAGGTCTTCTCGTACCCCTGCTCGGCGAAGAGTTCGAGTGCCACGTCCTGGATGCGCTGGCGGGTGTTCCCGCGGCGTCGCTGCTGCTTGGTGCCGTCCATCGTGCCGCCCATCCTCCTACGCACTTCCTGCTCCGCGCACTTTCCGAAAAACTTACTTGACGACCGGCTAGTTACGCGTCTACCTTCCCGGAGTAGTAGTCAACTTGCCGGGCGGCAAGTAGCAGGCGAGTGGAACAGCGGGCAGCTGGGGGAATGGGAGCGATGGCGGGCACACCAGGAGCAGGCGCGGACGCGCCGGGAGTACAAGCCGGCGAGGCCGGCGGCAAGCAGCCGAGGAGCGTACGGGTCGTCCTGCTCGCGCTCATGATCGCGATGATGCTCGCGATGCTCGACAACATGATCATCGGCACCGCGATGCCGACGATCGTGGGCGAGCTGGGCGGCCTGGAGCACCTCTCCTGGGTCGTCACCGCCTACACCCTCGCGACCGCGGCCTCCACCCCGCTCTGGGGCAAGCTCGGCGACATGTACGGGCGCAAGGGCGTCTTCATGACGTCGATCGTGATCTTCCTGATCGGCTCGGCGCTCAGCGGCATGGCCCAGGACATGGGCCAGCTCATCGGCTTCCGCGCCGTCCAGGGCCTCGGCGCCGGCGGTCTGATGGTGGGCGTCATGGCCATCATCGGCGACCTGATACCGCCGCGGAGCGCGGCAAGTACCAGGGCATGATGGCCGGCGTCATGGCGCTGGCGATGATCGGCGGACCGCTGGTCGGCGGCACCATCACCGACCACCGGGGCTGGCGCTGGTCCTTCTACATCAACATCCCGCTCGGCGCGGTCGCGCTGGTCGCCGTCAGCGCCGTACTGCACCTGCCGAGGAAGCGCAGCCAGGCCCGCATCGACTACCTGGGCGCCGCGCTGCTGACCGTCGGCATCACCGCCGTCGTGCTCGTCACCACTTGGGGCGGCACCGAGTACGCCTGGACCTCCGCGCGGATCATGGAGCTGATCGGCATCGGCGTCGCCGCGCTGGTCGGGTTCGTGTTCTGGCAGACCAAGGCCGCCGAGCCGGTCGTGCCGCTGCACATCTTCCGCAGCCGCAACTTCACGCTGATGTCCCTGATCGGCTTCATCACCGGCTTCGTGATGTTCGGCGCCACCCTCTTCCCTGCCGCTGTACCAGCAGGCGGTGCAGGGCGCGTCCGCCACCAACTCCGGGCTGCTGCTCCTGCCGTTGCTGGGCGCGATGCTCGTCACGTCGATGGTCGCGGGGCGGGTGACGACCAACACCGGCCGGTACAAGATCTTCCCGGTGGTCGGCGGCGCCCTGATGACCGTCGGGCTGTACCTGTTGTCGCTGATGGACACCGACACCAGCCGCCTCACCTCCGGGGTGTACATGGCCGTCGTCGGTCTCGGCATGGGCTGCCTGATGCAGATCACCATGCTGGTGGCGCAGAACAGCGTGGAGATGAAGGACATGGGCGTCGCGTCCTCCTCCACCACCCTCTTCCGCACCCTCGGCTCCTCCTTCGGCGTGGCGATCATGGGCGCGCTGTTCAACCACCGGGTGCAGGACGTCATGGCGGAGAAGGCCGGGGCGCTGGGCTCCGAGGTCACCGAGCAGTCGGCGCAGCTGGACGCGGCGAGCCTGGCCAAGCTGCCGGAGGCGGCGCGCGACGCCTACCAGCACGCGGTGTCCGCCGGAAGCCACGGCGCCTTCCTGCTGGGTGCCGCGGTGGCGGTCCTCGCGCTGGTCGCGGCGGTCTTCGTGAAGGGAGGTCCCGCTGAAGGGCGCGGGCCCGAAGGCGGCGGACGGCCCGGCCGACGGGGACGACGACACGGCGGCGGCGAAGGCACCGGTGACCGAGGCGGTGTGAGCGCCCGCGCCGCCTGCGCCGAGGCCCCCGGGTGGTTCCGGCCACCCGGGGGCCTTCGTCGTACGCCGGTCAGCCGCGGCCGCACTCGAACCACACCGTCTTGCCCCGCCCGTCGGCGTACGCCGTGACGCCCCACCGGTCCGTCACCGCCCCGACGATCACGAGCCCGCGCCCGCCCTCGCCCAGCGCGTCGGCGGCCACCGCCACCGGCAGCTCCGGACAGTCGTCGGCGACCTCCACGCGCACTCCGCCCGGGTACAGCAGGAAGCACACGCGGCAGCGGCGGCCGGGCACGTGCCGTACGACGTTGGCGACCAGCTCCGTGAGCGCCAGCTCGGCGGCGTCGGCAACGTCCCGCAGGCCCGAGCGGACGAGGTACAGCCGCAGTACGCGGCGCAGATGGCGGGCCGAGTGCGCGCCCATGGCGAACTCGGCGTGGTACTGGCTCTCGACGTCCGCCGCCTGCGGACCGGTTGCGTGATTCACGCCACAAGGCTGCGACGCGCTGCGTACGCTCGACTACGCACAGGAACGAACGCCGTGAGGTGTTGCCGTCCGCAGTCCCGGAGTGAGGTGCCGCAGTGGCCAACGTCCAGTCCCTCGACCCGACCGCTTCCCCGCTCGACTACTACGGCTGGGAACTGCGCCGCCAGCGCGAGGCGCACGGCCTCCGGCAGGGCCAGCTCGGCGAAATCATCTTCTGCACCGGATCACTGGTCGGCCAGATCGAGACCACGAAGAAGGTCCCGACGCGGGACTTCTCCGAGCGGGTGGACGCCGCGCTGGGTACGGACGGGTTGTTCTCGCGGCTGATCGGGCTGGTGCTGCGCAGCCAACTGCCCACGTGGTTCCAGCCGTACGCGGAGATGGAGGCGAAGGCGGCGTACATCTCGACGTATCAGGCGCAGTTGGTCTACGGGCTGTTGCAGACGGAGGAGTACGCGCGGGCGGTTCTGGCCACCGGCATGCCGGACGACCTGGAAGGCCTGTTGGCGGCGCGGATGGAACGCCAGCGCATCCTGGAGCGTGAGCAGCCGCCGCTGACCTGGGTGGTGCTGGACGAGGCGGTACTGCATCGGCCGATCGGCGGCCGGGAGGTCATGCGGCGCCAACTGGAACGGCTGTTGGAGTTCGCCGGCCACCGGTGGATGCATGTGCAGGTGTTGCCGAACGAGGCGGGGGCCCACGCCAGCCTCGCCGGTTCGTTCAACTTCCTCCGCTTCGACGACAACCCGGACATCGTCTACACGGAGGACATCATCTCCGGCCACATGACGGCCAATCCGGAGACCATCAGGGAAGCCGCTCTCCGTTACGCTCGCTTGCAGGCTGCCGCCCTCTCCGTGGAGGATTCGGCCGAACTGATCACGCGGGTGATGGAGGAACGCTATGGACACGGCTCCCAGCTTGAGGAACACCCAGTGGCGTAAGTCCAGTTACAGCGGCAACACCGGCGGCGACTGCGTCGAGGTCGCCGACAACTGCCCCCACCGGTGCCGTCCCCGTGCGCGACAGCAAGAACCCGTCCGGCCCGGTCGTCACCGTCGGGGCCGGTGCCTGGCAAGCGTTCGTCGGCGGTCTGCGCTAGCGCCGCCGCCGCGCCCGTCACTCCTCCCGGGTCGCCTGCCGGGCGAGGAACTCCTCGAACGCCGCCTTCTGCTTCGGGTCCATGAAGCCCTGGCGGACATCACGGGCCGTCTCCTCCAGCCAGTGGGCCTCGCCCGGGTCCAGGAGCTCGGCGACCACCATGCCGTCGCGGGCGACCGCCGTGCGCCCTCCCACGCGGCGGCGGTAGAGCGTGAAGGCGCCGTACTCCGCCGGATGAGCCAGCTCCGGCTCCTCCTTCTCCTCCGGCGCGGCCCGGTCGGCGGCGGCCCTCGGCGGGTAGGCGGCGGGAGCCCAGTGCTCCCACAGAGCCAGTGGCCGCGGGCACAAGCACCGCGTGTTCCGAAGGCCGGCCTCCCTCCCACACGAACGTGACCGTGATCGGCTCGCCGACGGCCTCGGCCAACCCGAGCACCCGCTCCACCTCGTCGTCGACCGGGTAACTCACCTCTGCGTCGATCCGTATCCCCATGGCGCCCAAGGCTACGGACGGCCTCTGACACCGCCCCCGCCTCCACCGGCCGCTGTCAGTGCCCCGTGCCACCATCGGCGTATGGACAAGCTGCGGCAGTTGCGGCTGGCGAAGGACGCCATGGACCGGGACTGGGCCGACCCGGCGCTCGATCTCGACGCCGTGGCCGCGCACGCCGGGTACTCCCGGTATCACTTCCTGCGCGCCTTCAAGGAGGCGTACGGCGAGACACCGGGCCAGTACCTCACCCGCCGCCGCATCGAGCGCGCCGAGGACATGCTGCGCACCGCCAACCTGTCCGTGACCGAGATCTGCCACCTGGTCGGCTTCAGCAGCCTGGGCACCTTCTCCACCCGGTTCAAGGCGTGGACCGGACTGACCCCGAGCGAGTACCGGACGAAGCACGTGGCCGGGGCACCGCCCTCGCTACCCGGCTGCTACGTCATGCACTGGGCCGGCGGAGTGCGGCGCAATTCCGGAGAAGCGGACTCGAGACCCCCGCTGCCTACCGTGGCAGGGCAAGCGGGAACGGCCGCCGGGGCAGCGCGAACAAACAGGAGCACGCCATGATCAAGGGTCTCGCCATCTCGACCGTCTGGGTCCTCGACCAGGACCGGGCCAGGAAGTTCTACACCGAGAAGCTGGGCCTGGAGGTCCGCACCGACATGACCATGGGCGAGGGCGGCATGCGCTGGCTGACCGTCGGCTCCCTGAACCAGCCCGACGTCGAACTGACGCTGATGGTCCCGTCCGGACCCTCGATGGACCCCGAGTCCGCCGAGATGATCAAGAAGCTGGTCGCCAAGGGCGCACTCGGAGCCGGCGTGCTGACCACCGACGACATCCACGGCGACTACAAGAAGCTCAAGGACCGCGGGTCGAGTTCCTCCAGGAGCCGCAGGAGCGCCCGTACGGCACGGAGGCCCTCTTCCGCGACGACTCCGGCAACTGGTTCTCCTTCACCCAGCCCCGCGAGGGCGGCCTCGACATGGACCAGGACTTCGCCTGCTGAGTGGCTGAGTGGCTGAGCGGGGCTAGGACCGGCCCGGGGAGCCGCCGTGGGCCCGGTCCGGCAGCATCGGGTAGCTCCCGGTGTTCGTCGGCGCGTGCTCCGGCAGCCACAGCACGGCGACCGCGCCCCTCTGGCCGGTACGTGCTCCGGGGCGCCTGCGGGCCGTACGTTGCGGAAGGTGAGCCGGGCGCCCAGTACTCCGCGCCTGACCGGCCGCGATGGTCAGGCCCAGCCCGTGCCCGCGGCCCGCCCGGTCCGTGCTGCCGGTGCGGAAGCGGCTCGGGCCCTCGGCGAGGAGGGCCTCGGGGAAGCCCGGCCCGTGGTCGCGGACCCGGGATCACCCGGCCCTCGACGCTGACCTCGACGGGGGCCGGCGCCGTGCCGGGCCGCGTTGGCGAGCAGGTTGATCAGCACGCGCTCCAGGCGTCGCGGGTCGGTGGTGACCTCCGACCTCGTGGATCACCCGCACCTCCACGTCCGGGTCCTTGGCCGCCACCCGCCGGGACACGAAGTCGCCCAGCATGATGTCCTGCAGCTCGGCCCGCTCCGAGGCCCCGTCGAGCCGGGCCACCTCCAGGACGTCCTCGACCAGCGTCCGCATCGCCTTCGCGCGGTCGAGCACCAGCTCGGTCGGGCGGCCGGGCGGCAGCAGCTCGGCGGCGGTGAGCAGACCCGTCACCGGGGTGCGCAGCTCGTGCGCGATGTCCGCGTGACCCGGCGCTCGGCATCCAGCCGCTTCTGCAAAGGCGTCCGCCATCGCGTCCACGGCGCTCGCGAGGTCGTCGGTCTCGTCCCGGACGACCCCGCCGATGGCGTCCCGCACGCGGACGTCCGGCTCGCCGTTGGCGACCTGGTGCGCGGCGGAGGCGGCGGCGGCCTTGCGCAGCCGGCGCGACAGCTGGCCGCCGATGAGCACGCCGAGCGCGCTGCCACCGAGGACGACCGCGATGGAGCCGATGACCAGGGCCTGGTCGAGGTCCTGAGGATGTCCGCGCTGCGGTCGGTGAACCCGGAGTGCAGGGACATCACGTGCCCGTCCTTGAGCGGCACGGCGGCCCAGATGTCCGTCACCCCGTCGGCCCGCTCGGCGACGTACGTCGCCCGCCGCCCGTTCTCGACCTTGCGGCGCAGCTCCGCGGGCAGCTCGGGATCGTCGATCTTGGCGTTCGGGAAGTTCTGCCGTCCGGACAGCTCGTAGTTGCGCTGGGCGATCAGGGACCCGGTCGTCCGCGAGGTCACGCGCGTTGTCCAGCATCGACACCCGGGCCGCGTTGTGCACGACCAGGCTCAGCGCCACCGCCACCAGCGCGCCGACCAGCGCGATGGCCGCGCTGAGCTTCCAGCGCAGCCCGGTACGGATGCTCAGCCTCGTACGGAAGAACCCCCGCATGTCCCTGTATCCCCGAATCCCCGCTCAGGCCTTCAGCTTGTAGCCGAAGCCGCGGACCGTCTCGATACGGTCCTGGCCGATCTTGGTGCGCAGTCGCTGCACATGGACGTCGACGACGCGGGTGTCACCGCCCCAGCCGTAGTCCCACACGCGCTCCAGGAGCTTGTCGCGCGAGAGCACCGTGCCCGGCGCGGAGGAGAACTCCAGCAGCAGCCGCATCTCGGTAGGGGTGAGCGCCACCGGCCGCCCGGCCCGGCGCACCTCCATGCCGTCGGTGTCGACCTCCAGCTCGCCGAAGGCCAGTACGCCCCCGGTGTCGGCGGCGGCCCCCGCGTCCCCGCGGTCGCCGCCGCCCGCGTGCCCGAAGCGGCGCAGCACCGCGCGGATCCGGGCGACCAGCACGGCCCCGTCGAACGGCTTGGTGACGTAGTCGTCGGCGCCCGCCTCCAGCCCCAGTACGACGTCGATGGAGTCCGCCCGCGCGGACAGCATGATCACCGGCACGGTGGACTCGTCCCGGATGCGGCGGCACAGGCTCACGCCGTCCAGACCGGGGACCATGACGTCGAGGAGCGCGATGTCGGGGGCGGTCGGCCCGGAACGCCTCCAGGCCCGACAGCCCGTCGGGCATCGCGGTGACCGCGAAGCCGTCCCGCTCCAGGGCGAGCTGGGTGGCCTCGCGGATGACGTCGTCGTCCTCGACGAACAGGACGTGGGTCTGGTCTGCCATCCGGGTGCTCTCAGTCCTCGTGTGCGGTCACTCGGTAGACGCGGGGGCGTGCGCCGCGTTCATTTCTCCGCCGGGGTTCACGTCTCCGCCGGTCTTCGTTTCTCCGCGAAGTTCACGTCCCCGCCGGTGTTCATCTCTCCGCCGGTGTCCATGTCTCCATCGGGGTCTTCATGTCTCCATCGGTCCGGGCGGCCCGATCGGTTCACGCGGCCCGGCCGGTTCGCTCGCCGTGCGCGTCAGCTGTCCGGTTCCGGGGCCGGGGGTCGGCACGTTCCCGGCGGCGTTGCTGTAGTCGTTGTGGGTGCGGAACTCCTCGTCGAACCGGCCCGAGGCCCAGCGGTACGTGATCACGTTCTCGCCGGACGGACTGGACACCGGGTCGCCCTTCTCGTACACCTGCTTGGTCACCACCAGGTCGCCGCGGTCGATCTCCGCGTACACCGGCGGCTCCTCGGCCTTGAACACATTCTGGTACGCGCCGTCCTCCTCGCGGTACACGTAACTGCCTACACCGACCGCGTCACCGCACGTGAGCACGTTGACGACGACGTCCTCGGCCGATTCCGACCCTCCGGTCAGCTCCCCGTACGACACGTCGACGGGGTACTCGTCGGCGACGCACGGCTTCAGCTCGCGCTTGACCTCCGCGGAGACCTTGGGGTCGGCCTTGACGAGCCGGACCGCGTCCACCCGGTCGGGAGCTTTGGAGGGGGAGGTCGTGGGCGAGGGAGGAGGCGGCACCGGCCACCGCGTCCGCGTGGGCCGGCCCCTCGTCATGGGCGCCGGTGCCGCCCGCCTGCGCCGCAGCCGGAGAGGGAAAGGCCGAGGGCGACGAGCACGACCACCGCCGTACTCGCCGCCTGCGTACCCTGCGTACTCCTCCGGGCATTCCCGGGTGATCGACCGACGGTCAGGCCGCGCAACGCTCCCGCTCCTCACGCTCCAGCGCCCGTGCGTCCAGATCGCGGGCGACCAGCTCCTCACGGAGCCGGGCGAGCGCCCGGTGCAGCGTGCTCTTGACCGTTCCCGCCGACATGCCGAGGGCGGCGGCGGTCTCCCTCCGTGGACATCTGCTCCCAGTGTCGCAGCACCACGACACTGCGCTGCTTCGGGGCGAGCACCTTCATGACGTCCATCAGCAGGGCACGGTCCGCGTGCTGCTCGGTGGAGTCGTCCACGCACGACTCCGGAGCTGCTCGGTCGGCACTTCCTCCAGCTTCCGCGCCCGCCACCACTCGGTACGCGTGTTGATCATCACCCGGCGCAGGTAGGCGTCCGCCAGCCGCTTGTCCTCGATGGTCTCCCAGCGGCGGTACGTGCGCACCAGCGCGGTCTGCAGCAGGTCCTGGGCGTCCACGGGATCCGGGACCAGGCGCCGGGCGCTGCGCAGCAGCGCGTCCTGCCGGGTCCGGACGTACTCCCTCGAACTCGAGCACCTCGCCCATGTCAACCGCCTTCCGATCCGTAGCCCTGCTGTGGCCTGCGGGGCACGGAAACGAAGTTGAGGAAGCGTTGTCACGGCGTTGTGCGAGGCAGCCTGCGGGGGCCCTCGGCTGTCCGTCGGTTGTGTAACGGAAGGAGGAACCGGCTGGAACGACAGACCACTTGGGGTGGGTAATGACCGATTCACCCGTTATGTGACATGGCGCGAAAAGTCCCCGCCACGACTGTGCTTCACCGCTGCGCTCCGGCTGTACGTCAGCTCAGCGGCAGCCGGTACAGCCCGTCCGCCAGCGGCTCCACCAGACCGTCGGCGACGAGGCCGTCCAGGGCCCGTGCGCGCTGGACCGGCTCGTGCCAGACCTGGTCGAGGGCCGCCCGCGGCACCGGCCCGTGCGCCTCCCGCAGCACCGCGAGCAGCCGGCCGCGCACCTGCCGGTCGGTACCCGCGTACGTCTGGCCGCGCGCCGTGGCGGCCCGTCGTGCGCGGGCTTGCCGGCCAGCCGCCAGGCGCACCGGTCCGAGATCGGGCAGCGGTGGCACGACTCGTTCTTCGCCGTGCAGACGAGCGCGCCCAGTTCCATGGAGGCGGCGGCCCAGCGGGCGGCGCTCGCCTCGTCCTCCGGCAGCAGCGCCCGCGCCAGCTTCCCGCTCGGCGGCGGTGGTGGCGTTCGGCGGGTACTGCGCACCGGTGACCGCCCGGGCGAACACCCGGCGGACGTTGGTGTCCAGTACGGCGTGCCGCTGGCCGTAGGCGAAGGAGAGCGACCGCGGCGGCCGTACTCGCCGATGCCGGGCAGCGCCAGCAGCTGGGCGTGGTCCGCCGGTACGTCGCCGCCGTGCCGTTCCGTTATGGCCGGGCGGCGCCGTGCAGGCGCAGGGCGCGACGCGGGTAACCGAGCCGGCCCCAGGCGCGGACGGCCTCGCCGGGCGCATCCGCGGCGAGGTCGGCGGGGGCGCGGCCAGCGGGCCAGCCACTGCTCGTAGACGGGCAGGACACGGCTCACCGGCGTCTGCTGGAGCATGAACTCACTGACCATCACGCCCCACGCGCCGGCCTCCGGGCGCCGCCACGGCAGATCGCGGGCGTGCTCGTCGAACCAGTCGATGACGGGGCGTAGCGGCACACCGGACGCGGCCCGCTCACCGACCGGGACGGCGGCGGACGCCGGGGCACCGGAGACGGCGGCGGAGGCCGGGGTCGCGGCGGGGTCGGAGGGGCCGTTGTGCGAGGGCTTCGTGGGCGCAGTCGTGACCCTCCGATCCTGCCACGGGAGGACCACCGCGCGGGCGCACCGCCACCCGGTATCGGCCACGACCCCTGACGATCGGCAGGGGCGCCGCCCCGCCGCCCGCTTGTAGCGTCGGCCCGTGAAAACAACCCGCCCGGCCGACGACGCCGGGGCCGGCGATGGGCGCGTCGGTGAAGGCGTCGGGCCCGCCCGCCTCGCCGCCCTCGGCAGCGGCACCCTCCCGTGGGCCGCCCTCGCCCTTCCCGCGTCACCGCGGACCGGCTCGGGATGAACGAGCCGCGGCCCCTCTGGCAGCAGCTGGCCGGCCTGGGAGTGCTCGCCGTGGCCGTCGCGCTCTCCCGGCGGCAGCCGCTCGCCGCCTTCGTGCTGGCGGCGGGCCTGAGCCTCGCCGCGCCCCGGCTCTGTTCAGCGTCTCCTACGGGCCCGCCCTCGGCGTCTTCGCCCTGCTGCTCGGCCTGCGCGCGCGGCGGCCGCGCCCCGCGGTGGCCGGCTTCGTCGGTGCCGGTGTCGTCGGCACGGCGCGGATCGCGCTGGTCGGAGTCGACCCGGCGCCCGAGTGGCTGGTCCCGACCGGCACGCTGCTCTTCGGCTGCGTCTTCCCCTGGCTCGGCGGACGCTACTGGCGGCAGAGCCGGGCGCTCGCCGAGGCCGGCTGGCTCAGGGCCGCCCGGCTGGAGGACGAACAGCGGCACGCCGAGGACGGGCCAGACTGCGCGAACGGGCCCGGATCGCCCAGGACATGCACGACTCCCTCGGCCACGAACTGAGCCTGCTCGCCCTGCGCGCCGCGGCCCTCCAGGTCGCACCGGACCTCGCCGCCGACCACCGTGCCGCCGCGGCCGACCTGCGCGTCGCCGCCGCCGACGCCACCGACCACCTGCACCGCATCATCGGCGTACTGCGCGAGGTGTCCGTCGACGACGAACCCGCCCCGCTGGCCCCGGCCGGCGAGAGCGTCGAGGACCTCGTCGCCCGCGCCGCCGAATCGGGACTCCCCGTCCGCTGGGAACCGCGGGACGACACCACCGCCCCGGCCCCGGATCCCGGCGGCATCGCGGAGCGCCTGCTGCACCGGGTGGTGCGCGAGGCCCCTGACCAACGCGGCCCGGCACGCGCCGGGCGCCCCCGTCGTCGTAGCGGTCACCGGGCAGGCCCGCGGCACTACGGTCACCGTCACCAACGGACCGGCCGCCCAGGAGGCGTCCCCTTCGTCGGGCGGTTCGGGCCTGCTCGGGCTGCGCGCGGCCGTCGCCTCGGCCGGCGGCGACTTCCGACGCGGGCCCGCACGGGGACGGCTTCCGGGTCTGGGCGTACCTCCCCGCCCAACGGACCCCCGCCCCGGCCCCGGCCCCCGCCCCTCGGCGCCCTTCACCCGCGCCCGCCGCCGCGTCGCCGTCGGCCTGGGCGCCGCCGCCGGTGCGGGCGTCGTCCTGGTCGGCGCCGCCTTCGGCTGGTACGCGTACACCGAGACGCACTCGGTGCTCAGCCCCGCCGCGTACGCGGAACTGCGCCCGGGCACGCCGTACGACGCGGTCGCCCCCTGTACTGCCGGACCGCGCGGTCAACGACCCGCCCGTCGAACGCGCCCCCGCGCCCCCGAAGGACGCCGACTGCCGTTACTACCGGTCGAGCGGTGAACTCCTCGTCTCCGTCGACCACTTCCGGCTCTGCTTCGACGAGGAGGGGCGCCTGGCTGCCAAGGACGTCATCCCCCGCGCCGGACCGTCCGGCGAGGGACGCGAGCCCTACGAGCGACACGAGGAGTCCGCACGGTGATCCGGGTACTGCTGGCCGACGACGAGGCGATGGTGCGGGCCGGCGTGCGCGCCATCCTGGCGAGCGGCGGGGGAGAGCGAGGTCGTCGCCGAGGCGGGGGACGGCCGCGAGGCGGTCGAACTGGCCCGTGCCCACCGACCCGCCGTCGCCCTGCTGGACATCCGCATGCCCCGCCTGGACGGACTCGCGGCCGCGCGGGAGATCGTACGGACCGTCCCCGGCACGGCCGTCGCCATGCTGACCACCTTCTCCGAACAGTCCTACGTGGCCCAGGCCCCGCCGGCGGCGCCACCGGCTTCCTGCTCAAGTCCGGGGACCCTACGAACTGATGGCGGGCGTACGGGCCGTGGCCGAGGGCGCCGCCTTCCTTTCCCCGAAGGTCGCCCGGTACGTCGTCGAGGACCTCGGCAGGGGCGGTGGCGGCGGCCGGCTCGCCCGCGAGGAACACGCCCGCGCGCGCGTGGCGCGCCTCAGCCCCTTGCGAACGCGAGGTGCTCGGCCTCGTCGGCGCCGGCCTGTCCAACCCGGAGATCGCCGCCCGGCTGCACCTCGTCGAGGGCACGGTGAAGGCGTACGTGAGCGCGGTCCTGGACCGGCTGGAGGTACGCAACCGGGTCCAGGCCGCGATCGTCGCGTACGAGGCGGACTGGTCGAGACGGACGCCTGAACGCCTACGTCACCTCACGCCTACGCGCCTGACGCCTAGCGCCCCAGCGCCGCCGGTGCGAGGTGACGTACGCGGTCCCGGTGGCGGTGGCAGTGGCGGTGGCGGTGGCCTGGCCCGGCCCGGTCAGCCACCGCACCGCGGGCGCCGACGACGCGCGCATCGCCTCGGCCAGCCGCGTCGCCGGACGCCTGCCCAGGAGCACGGCCGTGGTAGCGACGACGGCGCCGAGCAGCAGCCCGGCGGCGACGTCGTGCGGGTAGTGCACGCCGACGAAGACCCGGGAGAAGGCCATCAGCAGGGCGAGCGGGGCCGTGATCCAGATGACCGCCCGCCGGACCAGGGCCAGGGCGAGGGCGACGGCCGAAGCGCCCGCTATCGTCGCGTGGTTGCTCGGGAAGGACCAGTCACCGGTCGGTGGGCACGCGGCCAGGGACGGCACCGCCTCGGCGACCGCCCGGCACGGACGCTCCTGTGTGAAACCGGACTTGAGCACCTCACTGCACACATACGCCACAGCCGTGGCCACGGGTGCAGGACCGCTGTCGCGAACGCGTGCGGGCTGTCGCGGCGCGACCGCCACCAGGCGACGACGAACAGCGCGCCGAACAACAGGATTCCCGCCTCCGTCCACACCTCCGCCGCGTGCTGGACCCATGTCGGGGTGTCGTGGGCGAAGTCGGTGATGTCGCGGTACAGCTCGTCGTCCTCGAAGGTCATGCTCACGGACGGTAGGCGGCCGGGCGATTTGGTCACACCCTGCGATCGACATGTGCGGCACCTGACGATCGGCAGGGGTCCGGGACGGTCTCCGGAATGATGATCCGTAAAAGTTGCGGGCCTGAACGGCGGGTGGGACAAGGGAACGCGCCGATCTCTCGTACAGTTTGCGCCGCGGGATCTCTGCGCAATCCGGTCGGGCCGCTTCCCTCCTCCATCTACTGGCGACGGAGGGCCGTACTGCTGTCCCTGTTCGCCCTGTTGGCGCTGCTGATCACGTGGATCGTGGTCGCCGGCGGCGGTGGCGGCGGCAAAGACCGCGAGGACGGCGCCGACGGCAAGAATCCGGCGCCTTCGATCACCCCGGGGCCCTCGGGTTCCGGACCGGCGATCAGTGAGGCGCCGGGTGGGCGCGACGAGTCGGGGAGCGGGGACTCCAGCGGTTCGGGTTTGGGTTCCGGCTCGGGCTCCGGCGGTGACGGGTCCGGTTCCGGCGGCGGCGAGTCCGGGGGGCGGCGATGACGGAGCCGGCGGGTCGGGCAGTGCCGGCGGAGGCGGTTCCGCGGGCGGGGCGGCGACCGGTGTCGGCGCGGGTGACGCGCTGCCGGGTGGCTCCACCCTGCCCGACTGCACGCCGGGCGCGGTGAAGTTGAGCCTGCGCAGTGTCCGCAACAACTACACGCCCGGTCAGACCCCCCACCTTCGAACTGACCGCGCGGAACACCTCCGGCAGCGACTGCAAGGTCGATCTCGGCCCGAAGCACGCGGTGTTGACGATCACGCCGGCCGAGGGCGACGACGCCTACTGGTCCTCCGACGACTGCGTCAAGGGCGCGGGGAGTCTGACGCACCAGGTGGCCGCCGGCAGCGGCATCGCTCTACACCGTGAAGTGGGACCGCAAGCCGAGCGCCCCCGAGTGCGGGACGCCCCCGGCGGGGTCGGCCAAGGCGGGGACGTACCTGGTGGAGGCCGAAGGCGGCCGGGTTCGAGAAGGTGCGGACGTCGTTCGTGCTGAAGAGCGACTGAGCCCCTGACGAGGCCCGGCGCCGACGCGGCCCCGGCCGCGCCGACTCGTGAGGGACTGCTCGTACGGCAGTGCTCAGACGTACCGCTCCAGGATCGACGACTCGGCCAGCCGTGACAGACCCTCCCGCACGCTGCGCGCCCGCGCCTCGCCGACGCCGTCCACCGTCTGGAGGTCGTCCACGCTGGCGGCGAGCAGCTTCCGCAGGCCGCCGAAGTGCTCCACCAGCCGGTCGATGATCGCGCCGGGCAGCCGCGGAACCTTCGCCAGCAGCCGGAAGCCGCGCGGCGACACCGCCGAGTCCAGGGTCTCCGGGGAGCCGGTGTAGCCCAATGCGCGGGCCACCGTGGACAGTTCGAGCAGCTCGGCGTGGCTGAGCTTGTCCAGCTCGGCGAGCGCCTCCTCGACCGTGCGGGAGCGCTTGGCGGTCGGTTCGGGCACGTAGTCCCGCACGACCAGCTCGCGCTCGGGCTCCACGCCGGCGATCAACTCGTCCAGCTGGAGCGCCAGCAGCCGTCCGTCCGTGCCCAGCTCCACCACGTACTCGGCGATCTCGGTCGCGATGCGGCGCACCATCTCCAGCCGCTGGGCGACCGCGGAGACGTCCCGGACGGTGACCAGGTCCTCGATCTCCAGCGCCGACAGCGTGCCCGCGACCTCGTCGAGGCGGAGCTTGTAGCGCTCCAGGGTCGCCAGGGCCTGGTTGGCGCGGGACAGGATCGCCGCGGAGTCCTCCAGCACACGCCGCTGGCCGTCGACGTAGAGCGCGATCAGCCGCATCGACTGCGACACGGAGACGACGGGGAAGCCGACCTGCTTGCTGACCCGGTCCGCCGTACGGTGCCGGGTGCCGGTCTCCTCCGTGGGGATGGTCGGGTCCGGAAGAGCTGCACGCCGGCCCGCAGGATCTTGGACAGGTCCGAGGACAGCACGATGCCGCCGTCGAGCTTGCACAGCTCGCGCAGCCGGGTCGCGGTGAACTCGACGTCCAGTACGAAACCGCCGGTGCACATCGACTCGACGGTCTTGTCGGAGCCCAGCACCATCAGGCCGCCGGTATTGCCGCGAAGGACCCGTTCCAGGCCGTCCCGAAGGAGCGTGCCGGGCGCCACCGCGCTCAGCGAGGCGCGCATCAGGCCATCGGCACCGGCACTCCCACCGGACTTTCCGGGAGCTGCTGCCCGGTCGTTGGCTGCCACTGCACTCCTCCGGTCGCAGGTTCTTCAGGCGCTCCCCTGTCGCACACTCGGTCGTACGGACGGGCGAGACCAGGGCAAAGTCTACCGGCGGTCCTCGTCCTCCCGTGGGGCCTCTCGCCGACGCGAGCGTGGAAGCACCCGCAGGGCGTCCCCTATGTCCGCGACTTCCAGGACCTTCATGCCGTCGGGGACCCTGCCGGGGTCGGTCGGCACCAGGGCGTGCGTGAAGCCCAGGCGGTGCGCCTCGAGAGTCCTGCGCTGCACGCCGGTGACCCGTCTCACCTCACCGGCGAGGCCGACCTCGCCGATCGCGACGAGGTTCTTGGGCAGCGGGGTGTCGCTGGCGGCCGAGGCGAGGGCGAGCGCGACGGCCAGGTCGGCGGCCGGCTCGGAGAGCTTCACACCGCCGACCGTCGCGGAGTAGATGTCCCTTTGCCCAGGGCGCTGATGCGGCCGCGCTGCTCCAGGACGGCCAGCATCATGGACACGCGGGATGTCTCCAGGCCGGAGGTGGTGCGCCGGGGGACGGGATCTGGGAGTCGACCGTGAGCGCCTGCACCTCGGCGACCAGCGGGCGGCGGCCCTCCAGGGTGACGGTCAGGCAGGTGCCGGGCACGGGCTCCGCGCGGCGGGTGAGGAAGAGTCCGCTGGGGTCGGTCAGGCCGGTGATGCCCTCGTCGTGCAGCTCGAAGCAGCCGACCTCGTCGGTGGTGCCGTACCGGTTCTTGACGCCGCGGACCAGCCGCAGGCGGGCGTGCCGGTCGCCCTCGAAATGGAGCACGACGTCCACGAGGTGCTCCAGCAGCCGCGTACCGGCGATGGCCCCGTCCTTCGTGACGTGACCCACCAGCAGGGTGGACATGCCGCGGTCCTTGGAGGCGCGGATCAGCGCGCCCGCCACCTCCCGCACCTGTGCCATGCCGCCGGGGGCGCCGTCGATCTCGGGGGAGGCGACCGTCTGCACGGAGTCCAGGATCAGCAGGGAGGGCTTGACCGCGTCCAGATGCCCCAGCACGGCCGCGAGGTCGGTCTCGGCGGCGAGGTACAGATGGTCGTCGATCGCCTTGATGCGGTCGGCGCGCAGCCGCACCTGGCTCGCCGACTCCTCACCCGTGACATAGAGGGTCTTGTGCTGCTCGCTCGCCGACTTGGCCGCCACGTCCAGCAGCAGGGTGGACTTGCCGACGCCGGGCTCACCCGCGACGAGCACCACGGCGCCGGGCACCAGTCCGCCGCCGAGCACCCGGTCCAGCTCGGGCACGCCGGTCGAGCGGGCGGTCGCCTGACGGCCGTCGACCTGGCCGATGGGCAGCGCGGAGGTGGTGACGCGCCCCGGCGTCGTCGTACGGACCGGCGGGCGCGCCGTACTCCTCGACCGTGCCCCAGGCCTGGCATTCGGGGCAGCGGCCGAGCCACTTGGCCGTCTGCCAGCCGCACTCGGTGCAGCGGTAGGACGGCCGTTCCTTGGTGGACTTCGCACGGGCAGCCATGCACGAACCGTAACCGCCCCCACTGACAACCCGTGCCGCGACGAAGCGGCGCCGGTCCGGCAGCCGGGCGGCGGAGCGGAACCACGGCCGGCTCCCCGGCGGCGCGGACCGGTGGCCGCGTACGGCGAGAAGGGGACGCATCGGGGGTGTCCGCCTGCAGCGGTTGGCGCGTCCGCGCCGTCGCTTCTGTGGCCGACCGATTCCGCGCCGTCCCGAGGACGGACACCCCTCGGCGCGGCCCCGACCCACACCTGACCCCGACGCGAGACCTGCGCACCCACCCTGGCGGCCGAACGGCCCGCCCCGCACCCCCGAACGGACCACCCGGCACCCTGAACCGGCCACGGAACGCCTGGGTTCCTGTCCCCTTATGAGGATCGTTTCACCCGTACGGATTAAAGGGCCCAATGCGCCAGTTCGCGCCACCCATAGCCCCCTACGGTCGCCGAGTGATGAGGAGCAGTCCGGAGACCACGACCCGCACGACCGGCGCACACCGGGCGCACCGGGAAGCGCGTGACCGCACCGCGGCGCGCACGCTGGCGCAGCGGCCGCCCGCGCGCTACGACGCGTATCTGGACGGCCTGTTCAGTACTGCCTGTCCGTGCTCTGCGACCACGACGCCGCGACCGAAGCCCTGGGTGACGTCCTGGCGCTCGCCGAGCGCCGCGGCCACCGCGGCCCGGGAGCCGCCGGGGGACCGCAGGGCGTGGATGTACGCGCTGGCCCGCTGGGCCTGCCTGCGCAAGCTGGCCGAGGCCAAGCAGAAACGTCCGAGCAGCCACGCGGCGGGCCGTCCCCACGCTGTCCGGCAGCAGCCCGCGCCCCTGTCGCCGCCCACCGCGCACGACGTACGCGACGGCACCGACGGACGCGATGGCAACGACGAAGCACAGCAGCGCCACCGCCGCGAACTCGCCCTCCTCGCCTGGCCGGAGGCCGCCGGCACCACCCCGGAGCAGCGCGAGGCCCTCGAACTCGCCGTGCGCCACCACCTCGCCGCCCACGAGGTCGCCGCCGTCCTCGGCATGGATCTGGCCGCCGCCCGTGAACTGCTCGCCTCCGCCGCCTGCGAGGTCGAGCGCACCCGCGCCGCGCTCGCGGTCGTCGAGACCGGCAGCTGCCCGGGCGTCGCCCGCCTCACCGGCGACAACCAGTACGTACTGAGCGCGGCCCTGCGCCGCGAGCTGGTCCGGCACGTCGACGACTGCCCGCGCTGCCGCCGTACCGCCGAGCGCGCGATCCCGGGGGCGCTGGCCCGGCACCAGCGTCACGCCCGCCGAGCTGCCCGTCCTGGAGGCACCCCGCGCGGCGCTGCACGTCGCCATGGCGCACCTCCCGCGCGCGCGGAGCGCCGCACCCCGCTTCGACCGGCGCGGCTTCCCGATGGACCCCAAGGACCGCGCGGCCCGGCGGGACCGCCTGCGCGCGCGTGCGGTCACCACGACCGTCGTGGCCACCGTCGTCGCCGCCCCCGTGCTCGCCCTGTGGGCGGCCTACCGCGGCACCCCGGTCGTCGAGGGCGAGGACGGCCGCTCGGCCAGCGCCAGCGAGGCGCAGGCCGACGGCCTGGACGGCGAGTCAGCGGGCGGCGGCCACGGCTACGAGAACGCGGGCAACGCGAGCACCACCCCCGGCACCCGCTTCGGCAGGAACGGCAAGGCCGACGTCTCCGTGGAAGTCGTCAGCGTCTCCGGCGCGGGCGAAGGGCGCCGGCCACCTGGACGTCACCGCCGGCCACGACGGCGACACCACGCTCGTCACCCTGACCGCGACCGGCGACGCACCGGTGCGCTGGTCCGCGTCCACCGGCGCCTCCTGGCTGTACCTGAGCCAGTCGTCGGGCACCCTCGACCCCGGCGAGACGCTGACGATCAAGGTCTACGTCGACCACCTGCGGGAACCGTCCGGCCACTGGAGCGCGCGGGTGGCCGTCTCACCCGCCGGCGCCGTCGTCTCCATCGAGGGCTACGGCACCGCGCCCAGCCCTTCCCACCCGGGCCCGCGCCCCAGCACCCCCGACGACTCGCCGCCCCCGACCGACCCCGGCCCGGACCCGGATCCGTCCCCCGTCGACCTCGGCGCCTCCCGACCCGACACCCACGGACGACCCGTCGCCCACGTCGCCCGACCCGGACCCGACACCCACCGACGACCCGTCGCCCACCGGCGGCACGGGCGGCTCGTCCCCGCCGCCCGGCGAGGACGGCGACCCGAGCCCGTCCCACCTCGTAGAGCGGATTCAGCGGGCCGGGTCCGCCGGATGCGGTGCCACCAGCGGCAACTGCGAGGCCAGCCGCTCCTCGCACAGCTCGACCAGCCGGTCGTAGCCCGCCCTGCCCATCAGCTCGATCAGCTCCGGCCGGTACGAGACGTACACCGGGTCTCCCGCGCCGTGCGCCGAGGTCGCCGAGGTGCACCACCAGTGCAGGTCGTGCCCGCCCGGGCCCCACCCGCGCCGGTCGTACTCACCGATCGACACCTGCAGCACGCGGGTGTCGTCGGGCCGGTCGATCCACTCGTACGTCCGCCGGACCGGAAGCTGCCAGCACACGTCCGGCTTGGTCTCCAGCGGCTCCCGGCCCTCCTGGAGGGCCAGGATGTGCAGCGAGCAGCCCGCGCCCCCGGCGAAGCCGGGCCGGTTCTGGAAGATGCACGAGCCCTGGAAGGGCCGGGTCTGCCGGGAGCCCTCGTCGTCCTCGGAGATCCAGCCGTCCCGCGTGCCCTCGGCGTGGTGCTGCCAGACGTCCGGCGTAGCCGTGCCACGTTCTCGGCGACCCGCTTCTCGTCGTCCTCGTCGGAGAAGTGGGCGCCCAGCGAACAGCACCCGTCGTCCGCGCGGCCCCGCCTGGATGCCCTGGCAGCCGCTGCCGAAGATGCAGTTCCAGCGGGAGGTCAGCCATGTCAGATCGCACCGGAAGACCTGCTCGTCGTCCGCCGGATCCGGAAACTCCACCCACGCGCGCGAAGTCGAGGCCCTTCTCGTCGCCCATTTTGTGCTTCTTGTCCTTCTTGGTCGACTTTTCGTCCTTCGCCTTTTTCGTCTTTGGCACGGCTCCAGGGTAAGTCGCCCGGGCCGGATGACGGCACCGCCGCACTCCCCGCTGGCAGTAGCGTTCCTTACATGAGACTCGGTGTCCTCGACGTGGGTTCGAACACGGTGCATCTGCTGGTGGTGGACGCCCACCCGGGCGCGCGCCCGCTGCCCGCCCACTCGCACAAGGCGGAACTGCGCCTCGCCCAGCTCCTCGACGAGGACGGCGCGATCGGCCCCGACGGTGTCGACCGGCTGGTCGCCGTCGTCCGGGAGGCGCTCCAGGCCGCCGAGGACAAGGGCGTCGAGGACCTGCTGCCGTTCGCCACCTCCGCCGTGCGGGAGGCGAGCAACGCCGACGACGTCCTCGCCCGCGTGCGCGAGGAGACAGGCGTCGAGCTGACGGTCCTCAGCGGCGCCGAGGAGGCCCGGCTCACCTTCCTCGCCGTCCGCCGCTGGTTCGGCTGGTCCGCGGGCAAGCTGCTGGTCCTCGACATCGGCGGCGGCTCCCTGGAGATCGCCTACGGCATCGACGAGGAGCCCGACACCGCCGTGTCGCTGCCGCTCGGCGCGGGCCGGCTGACCGCCGCCCGGCTGCCCGGCGACCCGCCCCACCCGGACGACGTCAGGGCGCTGCGCCGCCACGTCCGCACCGAGATCGCCCGCACGGTCGGCGACTTAGCCGCTTCGGCGCCCCCGACCACGTGGTCGCCACCTCCAAGACCTTCCGGCAGCTGGCCCGCATCGCCGGCGCCGCCCGCTCCGCCGAGGGCCTCTACGTCCAGCGCGAGCTGAAGCGGCCTCCCTGGAGGCCTGGGTGCCCCCGCCTGGCCGCCGCTGACCACCGCCGAGCGCGCCGAGCTCCCCCGGCGTCTCCGAGGGCCGCGCGAACCAGCTCCTGGCCGGTGCCCTGGTCGCCGAGGCCGCGATGGACCTCTTCCACGTGGAAAGCCTGGAGATCTGCCCATGGGCACTCAGAGAGGGGAGTCATCCTCCGACGCCTGGACCACATGGGCCCGGTGTAGCGCGCCGTAAGGGGCGCGGGGCCGTATCGATGTGCGGGCTCCCGCCGCGCGGGCGCGACAAGCCACGACGCACCGCGCACCCGCCGTACGTCAATCACCACAACGGCGAAAGGGCACCCCGCACCCACCCGACGGCACCCCCGTAACCTGACCCCCGTGGCAAAACCAAGGGACGTAGTCCGCATCCCGGATGCGAAGGTCGCCCTGTCTACGGCTTCCGTCTACCCGGAGTCGACCGCGACGGCCTTCGAGATCGCCGCACGCCTCGGCTACGACGGAGTCGAGGTCATGGTGTGGACCGATCCGGTCAGCCAGGACATCGACGCGCTGCGCAGACTCAGCGACTACCACCGCATGCCGATTCTGGCCGTGCACGCGCCCTGCCTGCTCATCACCCAGCGCGTCTGGTCCACCGACCCCTGGGTCAAGCTCCAGCGCGCCCGCGCCGCCGCCGAGAGCTCGGCGCGAGCGCCGTGGTGGTCCACCCCCGTTCCGCTGGCAGCGGCAGTACGCCCGGGACTTCGTCAGCGGCATCTGGCGGATGGCGGACGAGACGGACGTGCGGTTCGCCGTCGAGAACACGTACCCCTGGCGCTACCGCGACCGCGAGATGCAGGCGTACGCCCCCGACTCGGGACGTGACGAAGGAGGACTACCGTCACTTCACGATCGATCTCAGCCACGCCGCCACCTCCCGCACCGACACCCTCGACATGCTCGACCGCATGAGCGACCGCCTCGGCCACGTCCACCTCGCCGACGGCAAGGGCTCCGCCAAGGACGAACACCTCGTCCCCGGCCGCGGCGACCAGCCCCTGCGCCGAGGTGCTGGAGCACCTCGCGCACACCGGCTTCGACGGCCACGTCGTCATCGAGGTCAACACCCGTCGCGCGATGTCCAGCGCCGAACGTGAGGCCGATCTCGCCGAGGCGCTGGCCTTCGCCCGCCTGCACCTGGCGTCGGGAGCGCACCGGCCCGGCGGGCCCGGCGGCGAAGGCGCACCGGCGGTGAGCGACGCCGGCGGGGGACCCGCCGCCGCGGCCGTCCACCGCGCACGGAGTCCGCCGGCACCCGCGACCGCATCCTCACCGCGCGCCCGCGAGGAGTTCTCCGAGCGCGGCTACGAGAAGACGACCGTACGCGGCATCGCCAAGACGGCGGGCGTGGACCCGGCACTGGTGCACCACTTACTTCGGCACCAAGGAGCAGGTCTTCGAGGCGGCCATCGAGGTCGCCTTCGCTCCGGTCCTCGGAGCCCCCGAGGCGATCGGCGACGGTCCCCTCGACGGGGCCGGCGAACGGCTCACCCGCTTCTTCTTCGGCCTCTGGGGAGAACCCGGCCACCCGTACTCCGCTGCTGGCCATCGTCCGCTCCGCCCCTGAACAACGAGACCGCCGCCGCCGTCTTCCCGCCGCCCTGATCGCCGCCCAGCTGCTGCGCGCATCGCGGCCCGGCTGGACCTGCCGGACGCGGAGCTGCGCGCCGAGCTGGCGGCCGCGCAGCTGGTGGGATGCGCCGTGCTCCGTTACGTGATCAAGGCGGAGCCGCTGGCCTCGGCGCACCTGGAGCGGATCATCGCCCGCCTGGCACCGGTCGTACAGGGCCACCTCACCGGCCCCTGACGCACCCCTTCACACGGCGTCGGCGGCGAGACGAGCATCCCGCATTATGGACACCCTGTCCCGGCCCCTGGATGACCGGCGTACGCTCGACGACAGTCATAACTCTCCGAAGGAGCGAGCGACGATGCCCGAGCTGAGGTCCCGCACAGTCACCCCGGCCGCAACATGGCGGGCGCCCGCGCCTTATGCGTGCCTCCGGTGTACCCGGCGCGGACATCGGGCGGAAGCCGATCATCGCGGTCGCCAACAGCTTCACGGAGTTCGTGCCGGGCCACACCCACCTCGCCCCGGTCGGCCGGATCGTCAGCGAGGCGGTCGTCGCGGCCGGCGGCATCCCGCGCGAGTTCAACACGATCGCCGTCGACGACGGCATCGCCATGGGCCACGGCGGCATGCTCTACTCCCTGCCCTCCCGCGACCTGATCGCGGACAGCGTGGAGTACGATGGTCGAGGCCCACTGCGCCGACGCCCTGATCTGCATCTCCAACTGCGACAAGATCACCCCGGGCATGCTCAACGCGGCTCTCCGCCTGAACATCCCCACGGTCTTCGTCTCCGGCGGCCCGATGGAGTCCGGCCGCGCCACCCTGGTCGACGGCACGGTCCGCACCCTGGACCTGGTCGACGCGATGTCGGAGGCGGTCAACGACAAGATCTCCGACGAGGACATCCTCCGCATCGAGGAGAACGCCTGTCCGACCTGCGGCTCCTGCTCCGGCATGTTCACCGCCAACTCGATGAACTGCCTGACCGAGGCCATCGGCCTCTCCCTCCCCGGCAACGGCTCGGTCCTGGCCACCCACACCGCCCGCAAGGCGCTCTACGAGAACGCCGCCCGCACGGTCCTGGACCTGACCCGCCGCTACTACGAGCAGGACGACGACTCGGTCCTGCCTCGCAACATCGCCACCGCCGCCGCCTTCGGCAACGCCATGGCGCTGGACATCGCGATGGGCGGCTCCACCAACACGATCCTGCACCTGCTGGCCGCCGCCCAGGAGGCCGAGGTCTCCTACGGCCTCGCCGAGATGGACGCCCTCTCGCGCAGCGTCCCCTGCCTGGCGAAGGTCGCGCCGAACGTCGCCAAGGACCGCACGTACTACATGGAGGACGTGCACCGCGCCGGCGGCATCCCCGCCCTCCTCGGCGAACTGCACCGCGCGGGCCTGCTCAACGAGGACGTGCACTCCGTCCACAGCCCGTCCCTGGCCGACTGGCTGAAGACCTGGGACGTCCGAGGCGGCTCCCCGTCCCCGGAGGCCCTGGAACTGTGGCACGCGGCCCCCGGCTGCGTCCGCTCCGCCGAGGCCTTCTCCCAGTCCGAGCGCTGGGACTCCCTCGACGAGGACGCCGAGGGCGGCTGCATCCGCTCCGCCGAGCACGCCTACTCCAAGGACGGCGGCCTCGCGGTCCTGCGCGGCAACCTGGCGGTCGACGGCTGCGTCGTGAAGACGGCGGGCGTCGACGAGTCCATCTGGACCTTCGAGGGCCCGGCGGTCGTCTGCGAGTCGCAGGAGGAGGCCGTCCAGAAGATCCTCACCCAGCAGGTCAAGGAGGGCGACGTCGTCGTCATCCGCTACGAGGGCCCCAAGGGCGGCCCCGGCATGCAGGAGATGCTCTACCCGACCTCGTACCTGAAGGGCCGCGGCCTCGGCAAGACCTGCGCCCTGGTCACCGACGGCCGCTTCTCCGGCGGCACCTCGGGCCTGTCCATCGGCCACGCCTCGCCCGAGGCAGCCGCCGGCGGCACCATCGCCCTCGTCGAGGACGGCGACCGCGTCCGCATCGACATCCCGAACCGCTCCATCGAGCTGCTGGTCGACGACGCCGAGCTGGCCCGCCGCGACCAGGCCCTGGGCGGCGTGTACGCCCCGAAGAACCGCGACCGCAAGGTCTCCGCGGCCCTCAAGGCGTACGCCGCGATGGCGACCAGCGCGGACAAGGGCGCGGTGCGCGACGTCAGCAAGCTGGGCTGACCCCTCGGCGGGATCCGCGGCCTACCAGGCCCCCCGGGTCCCCGCCCCGGCACCCCGAACACCGTCCCGTCCGGCGCCCCGGCGTACACGTGCCCGCCCGCGAGCAGCGGCGCCGGCAGTGACGCGGGCACCTTGTCGGAGTCGTCGCCGAGCCGGGGCCGGGTCTGTCCGAGGAGCCTGCCCTTGCGGGCGTCGACGCCGAGGAGCCGCCCGTCGGGGGGCGGTGACGTACACGTGCCGCCCGTCGGAGACCGGCGCCGAGCCCCGGCTCACGCCCGTCTCCAGCCGCCACGCCTGCTTCCCCCGCCGCCATGTCCACGGCGACCAGCGAGCCGCCCGCGCCCATGAGGTACACGGTGTCCCCGCGCACGCCCGCCGACGCCGACGCCTGCTCGATTGGGATCGGCAGCGTCACGCGGCGGGTCGCCCCGGTGGCGGGCGTGTAGCGGACCACGGCCTTGACGTCGCCGTAGGCCGCCCCTTCGGCGACGAGGAACAGGATCCGTCCGCCGCCCCCACGGGCGTCAGCGTCCCCGCCAGCTCCGTGTCCCACCGCACGTCCCCGTCGGCCGGGTCGACCGCGGTGACCCGGGTCCGCTGCCCGTCCGGGGTCCCGCTCGTCGCGTACGCCACCGGTCGCCGCTCACCGGCGAACGAGGTGAAGTACGGCACGGACTGCCCGGGGATCCGGTGCGACCACCGGGGACGCCCCGAGGCGCTGTCCACACCGGTGACCGTCCCGTCGGCGCGGGTGAGCAGGGAGCATGTCGCCGACGCACCGCAGACCGTCGTACGCGGGCATCTCCTCCTGCCACACCGGCTCGCCCGTGGCGGGGTCGAGCGCCTCCAACGGGCCCAGCAGGCCGACCTCGGGCTGCACGAGCCCGCCCGACACGACCGGCGGTTCGCTCCGCACGGCCTCCTCCACGGCGTGCCGCCACAGCGTGCCGCCGTCGGCCGGATCGATCGCGAAGACCAGCCCGGGCCGCGCGCACAGCAGCCGCCGCGCCGCGTACGAGCACTGGGGGACGCCACCGCCCTTCGACGCGGGCACCGCCTCCCACGCGCCGAACCCGCCCGGGCCGCTCTGCGCGGCGGGCGCCCTGTGCGCCGGTTCGGCGTCGCCGGACATCTGGACCGCGACGAGACCTCCGGTGACGGCGAGGCAGAGCGCACCGGCCACGAGCGCCGCCCGCCTGCCGAGCCGCCGCACGGCCGGCTCCGAGGGAGCTCCGGCGCCGGGGCCCGCTCCGAAGCAGCGGCCGCCTCCGGGGCCGACGAGTCCTCCAGCCGCTGTGCCGGTATGAACACCCGCGTGTCGTACGCCGCCGCCACCGACCGCAGCTCCCGCATCAGCTCGTCCGGAGTGGGCCGGTCGGCGGGCTCCTTGGCGAGGCACCGCAGCACCAGCGGCGCGAGCGTCTCCGGTACGCCGGTCAGGTCGGGTTCGTCGTGCACGACCTGGTAGGCGACGACGTACGGACTGTCGGAGTCGAACGGCCCGCGTCCGGTCGCCGCGTGCACCATGAGCGATCCGAGCGCGAACACGTCCGCGGCGGGCCCCACCTCGCGGGGGCGCCGGAACTGCTCGGGCGCCATGAACGGCGGCGTGCCGATCAGCTTCCCCGTCTCCGTCCGCAGTTCACTGTCCTTCGGCCGGGAGATGCCGAAGTCGATGACCTTCGGCTCGTCCTCGGCGAGCAGCACGTTGCTCGGCTTCAGGTCCCGGGTGGACGACCCCCACCCGGTGGATGTCGCGCAGCGCCTCCGCGAGTCCGGCCATCAGCCGGCGCAACTGGGCGGGATCCATCGGACCGTTCCGCTTCACCTGCTCGGAAAGCGTCGGGCCGGGGATGTACAGCGTGGCCATCCAGGGCCGCCCGGCATCCGGATCGGCGTCGACGACCGGCGCCGTGAAGGCCCCGCTCACCTGCCGCGCCGCGGCCACCTCCTGCCGGAACCGCCCTCTGAACTCGGGATCCAGGGCGTACCGGGCGTGCACGACCTTCACCGCGACCCGCATCCCGGAGGTGCTGCGGGGCCAGGTGCACGACCCCATGCCACCCGAGCCCAGACAGGACTCGAGTCGGTAGTGACCGGCGTACTCCGGAAGTTCCGCTTCCGCGCCCGCTCCGGCGTTCTGGCTGCGGCGCCATGGAACCACCCCCGTGCTGTTCGTTCGCGCGCGCGACGCTCGGAGCCTAGTCGATGGTTCTTTTGGGGCCGAAGAGGCTTGCTAGCCTCCGCGTGCGAGTTGCGAACTGGTGTTTCGCATCTTGATCCACGGGAATCAACGTGACCCCACGAAACCCGTGGGGTACGACGGGGGAGGTTTTTCATGTCTGTCGACCAGCTCACGGACACCACGGGCGGGGACGAGAAGGCGACCACGGAGGCCGTCACCACGGCAGTCGCTGCCGCAGGCTCCTACCCGGTGGCGCCGGGCTACCGGCTGAACGTCCGCAGCGGTCCCGGCACCGGCTACTCCATCGTGCGGACCCTGCCCGAGGGCTCCCGGTCCAGATCCGCTGCCAGACGCCGGGCACCCGGGTCTCGGGCCCGTACGGCACCTCGAACATCTGGGACGGCATCGGCAGCGGTCAGTACGTCTCCGACGCGTACGTCCGCACCGGCAGCGACGGTTACGTGGCCCCTCGCTGCTGACCTTGTAACAGGGCTGTCCTGAAGGCGTGATTAGGAGGTCGCCGAGAGGAACGGCGTGCCGGGCCGAGTGGCTCTTGATGGTCAGAAACACCGCCTGCTCGCACCGTTGGGTGCGGGCGGACCGGCACGCCAACCGACTCTGAGGTAGACAAGATGCGCGTTCGCAAGCTGACCATCGCCGCCATGGCCCTCGCCGCCGGTCTCTCGCTCACGGCCTGCCAGAACGACGACGGCACGGACCGGAGCGCCGCACCGCCGGCCGCCTCCACCGCGTCCTCATCGACCGGCGGCTCGGACTCGGCCGGCTCGGACCAGCAGGGCGGCACCGACTCCGAAGGGAAGACTCCCCAACGGCACCGGTGGCACCGGCGGAACCGGCGGCACGGACGAGGACGGCAAGGCCGCCAAGTGCCGCACCGACGAGCTGGAGATCACGGCGACCGACGCCACGATCGGCGGCGACGACAGGGGGCACCGTCGCGGTGGACCTGAAGAACGGCGGCGGCCGGGACTGCTCGCTCGCGGGCTACGCGGGCGTCGACCTGAAGACGAACTCCGGCACCGTGTCCGCCGAGCGCACGGGTGAGTCGGCCCCCTCGGTCGTCCTCGCGGACGGCGACACGGTGACCTTCGGCATCACCTACCCGATCAACGACTCGGGCGGTTCCGGTGTCCGCGTCACCGGCCTGGTGGTGACCCCCGCCGGACGAGACCAAGTCGGTCACCCTCGACTGGCCGGGCGGCGCCACGCTGCCCGTCACGGACGGCTCCGGCACCCCGGTGCAGGTCGGCCCGCTCGGCAGCGCCGGCCAGGGCGGCTGACGCACCCCACGTCCCACGAGTCTTCGTCCGGTGTGCCGGGCCCGCCCAGGGCCCGCGCCGCACCGGCGCCATAATCGACCCGTGAGCGCAGAGAACGGTAAGAACGGCATCCCGGACGCCCCCGCCGGCCCCCGCCCCGAGCCCCTCCGGTTCTACGGCACGACCTGGGTGCACCACGACAACGGCTATACCGCCCGCCGGGCGGGCCTCGCCGTCGGCTCCCTCGCCGTGGCCGCCGCCGCCTGCTTCGTGCTCCGCATCGCCTACCAGGGCCTCCAGATCGCCGACATCGGCAGCTTCGTCTCGCTGCTGATGATCGTGATGTTCGCGATCTGCAGCGCCCTGGCATTCCGCCACACCTGGTCCGGCTTCACCAGCCGTCCCGACCCCGACCGTCAGGCATCGATGCGCGGCCTGCTCGCCATCGGCTTCGTCGGCTCCCTCCTCGCCTACTTCTTCCGCACCTTCACCGAGGCCCCGGGCGAGAAACTGCACCGCGCGGAGTACGAGAAGGCCCGCGAGGAGTACGAGAAGCGCACCACCCGCCGCTCGGGCAACCCGACGAAGCAGCGCCGCCGGAAGTAGAAGAAGCGCCGCCGGAAGCAGTGGGTAGCCCGCAAGCGAGGGCTCGGGAGCGAGCACTCGGAGGGGAGAGCCCGTAGGCGAGGGCCCGCAAGCAAGAGCCCGTAAGCGAGCGCCCGCAAGCAAGAGCCCGTAGGCGAGCGCCCGGAGCCAGAGCCCCGCAGCAGGACGGGAGCCCGGACGCTCCCTTCCGCGGCCCTCCCGAAAACCCCTGGGCCCGCCGCCCCACCCGGCCACCATGGCCGTATGCCGACACCGCCGACACCGCCGACCCCGGACGACCCAGCCGCTCAAACCACCCCCGCGCAGGCCGGCCACAGCGCCCGGGCCCACTCCTTCAACGCCGCCGCGCCCAGTACGCCGCCAACCGCCCCTCCTACCCGCCCGCCCTCTTCGACGCGCTGGAGGAGTTGTCCGGCCGCCCCCTCAAGGGCTCCCGCGTCGTGGACGTCGGCGCCGGTACAGGTCTCGCGACCGCCCGCCTGCACGAGCGCGGCGCCGACGTGATCGCCGTGGAACCCGGCGCCGGCATGGCCACCGAGTTCCGCCGCACCCTCCCCGGCGTGCCGATCGTCCGCGGCAACGGCAACGCCCTCCCCCTGGCCGACCACACCGCCGACCTCCTCACCTACGCCCAGGCGTGGCACTGGACCGACCCCGCCCTGGCCGTTCCGGAGGCGCTGCGCGTGCTGCGTCCGGGCGGCGCGCTGGCGCTGTGGTGGAACACCGAGGCGCTCGACGTGCCCTGGATCGCCGCGGCGGCCCGGCGCATCGACCAGCACTTCGACCTCGACCTCTCCGCCGAGAAGCGGAACCTCGGCCCGGGCGCCGCCGACCCCGCCGACCGCCTCGGACTCACCCGCCGCGAGATCCGCTGGAGCCGCCGCGTCCCCGTCGACGCCCACCTGGCCAACCTCGCCAGCCACTCGGTCTTCCTGACCGACACCGACGAACGCCGCGCGGCCTTCCTGGCCGACGAGCGCCCACACCTCCTGACCGCCTTCCCGGACGGAGTCGTCGAGGAGACGTACGTCGTCGTCCTCCTCTGCTCGCCAGGAGCCCCTGACCCCATGACCCCGTGACCCCTTGACGACGGATGAGGCCGGGAGGAGTATTCATCACATGATGAATTACTCCTCCGTCCCGCCCGGAGAAGCCGGCGGCGACCCCGCCCCGCCCGCGGTCCACGCCGAGGGCGTCACCGTCGTCCGCGCCCCCGCACCGTCCTGCGCGGCCTCGGCTTCACCGTCCCGCGCGGCCGGATCACCGGCCTCCTCGGCCCCTCCGGCTGCGGCAAGTCGACGCTGATGCGGGCGATCGTCGGCACCCAGGCCAAGGTCACCGGCACCCTGGACGTCCTCGGCCGCCCCGCCGGCCACCCGGCCCTGCGCACCCGCATCGGCTACGTCACCCAGGCCCCGTCCGTCTTCGACGATCTGACCGTCCGCCAGAACCTGGACTACTTCGCCGAGATCCTCGACCCCGGCCGGACGGCCTCCGACCGTCGCCGCGAGGACGTCACCCGGGTCATCGCCGACGTCGACCTCGCCACCCACGCCGACGCCCTGGCCGGCAACCTCTCCGGCGGCCAGCGCAGCCGCGTCTCCCTCGCCGTCGCCCTCCTGGGCGCCCCCGAACTCCTGGTCCTCGACGAACCCACGGTCGGCCTCGACCCCGTACTCCGCCGAGACCTGTGGACCCTCTTCCACTCCATCGCCGCCGACCGCGGCGCCACCCTCCTCATCTCCTCCCACGTCATGGACGAGGCCGAGCGCTGCCACCGCCTCCTCCTGATGCGCGAGGGCGAGGTCCTCGCCGACGACACCCCCGACGCCCTGCGCACCCGTACCGGCTCAGAGACGGTCGAGGAAGCCTTCCTCCACCTGGTCGACGAGGCGAAGGCGAAGGCGGCGGCCCGCACGAAGGAGACCACCCGATGACCACGCCCACGGCCCCCACGGACCCCGCACCCGTCCTCACCCCGGCCCCCACCCGCCCCTTGAGCCTGTCCCGCACCACAGCCACCGCGACCAGGGTCCTGCGCCAGCTGAGCCACGACCCCCGCACTATCGCCCTGCTGATGCTGATCCCCTGCGTGATGCTCTTCCTGCTGCGCTACGTCTTCGACGGCAGCCCGCGCACCTTCGACAACATCGGCGCCTCGCTCCTCGGCATCTTCCCGCTGATCACGATGTTCCTGGTCACGTCCATCGCGACGCTGCGCGAGCGCACCTCCGGCACCCTGGAACGCCTCCTCGCCATGCCGCTCGGCAAGGGCGACCTCATCGCCGGCTACGCCCTCGCCTTCGGTGCCCTCGCCATCGTCCAGTCGGCCCTGGCCACCGGCCTCGCGGTCTGGTTCCTGGGCCTGGACGTGACAGGCAGCCCCTGGCTGCTCCTCCTGGTCGCCCTGCTCGACGCCCTCCTGGGCACCGCACTCGGCCTCTTCGTCTCGGCCTTCGCGGCCTCCGAGTTCCAGGCGGTGCAGTTCATGCCGGCGGTGATCTTCCCCCAGCTCCTCCTCTGCGGCCTCTTCACCCCGCGCGACAAGATGCACCCGGCCCTGGAGGCCGTCTCCGACGTACTGCCGATGTCCTACGCGGTCGACGGCATGAACGAGGTCCTCCGCCACGCCGACATGACCACCGCCTTCGTACGGGACGCCCTGATCGTCGCAGGCTGCGCCCTCCTGGTCCTGGCTCTGGGCGCGGCAACATTGAAGCGCCGAACGGCATAACAGCCCGTCCGGCGTTTGAGGACGAGGCCGTCAAGGCCGATAGCGGGGGTCTGGGGGTGCAGCCCCAGGGACGGGAACGGGAAGGGGCGGCGGGGGCGAAAACCCTCCAGGGCCCGACCGCCCACCGGCGTCCCGGGGATCGGGACGCGACGTCCCCACCCGCTTCGCGAATGCGAGGATGACGACGACGGACGACGCACCCAAGACAGGTCACCGGAGGGCACCGAACGCCATGACCCAGAAAGTCGCAGTCCTCGGCACCGGCAAGATCGGCGAAGCCCTGCTCAGCGGAATGATCGGAGCCGGCTGGGCACCCGCCGACCTCCTGGTCACCGCCCGCCGCCGGGAACGGGCCGAAGAACTCCGCGCCCGCCACGGAGTCACCCCGGTCACCAACGCCGAGGCCGCCAAGTCCGCCGACACCCTGATCCTCACGGTCAAGCCGCAGGACATGGGCACCCCTCCTCGACGAACTCGCCCCGCACGTCCCCGCCGACCGCCTGGTCACCAGCGCGCCGCGGACATCCCGACCGCCTTCTTCGAGGAGCGCCTCGCCCCCGGTACCCTGGTGGTCCGCGTCATGACGAACACCCCCGCCCTCGTGGACGAGGCCATGTCCGTCATCTCCGCCGGCACCCACGCCAACGCCGACCACCTCACGCACACCGAGGAGATCTTCGGCGCCGTCGGCAAGACCCTCCGCGTCCCCGAGTCCCAGCAGGACGCCTGCACCGCCCTCTCCGGCTCCGGCCCCGCGTACTTTTTACCTGGTCGAGGCCATGACCGACGCCGGCATCCTCCTCGGGCTGCCCCGCGACAAGGCCCACGACCTGATCGTCCAGTCCGCGATCGGCGCCGCGACCATGCTCCGCGACAGCGGCGAACACCCGGTCAAGCTCCGCGAGAACGTCACATCCCCCGCCGGCACCACCATCAACGCCATCCGCGAACTGGAGAACCACGGCGTTCGCGCCGCCCTCATCGCCGCCCTGGAAGCCGCCCGCGACCGCAGCCGCGAACTCGCCTCCGGCACCAAGGACTGACAGGACGTACGTCTGCGGGGCTCACTTCGCCGCCGCCACCACATCCTCCGTCGCCACCACCGTCGCGAACCCGCCCCCCGTGCAGCGACACCGCCGACGCCCGCGCCAGCTCCTCCGCGCTCTGCCGCCAGCCGAAGGGCCCCTCCAGACCGAAGGTGTACGTCGCGTCGAACGCGACGACGACCTCGTACCCGAGGTTCCCACCCATCCGTGCCGTCGTCTCGACACACATGTTCGTCTCGATCCCGGCCAGCACGATCTGGGAGATCCCCGCCTCCCGCAGCCAGGCCCCCCAGGTCGGGCGTCCCGAGGAACGCCGAGTTCACGCTCTTCGTGACCAGCAGCTCGGCCCCGCCCCCTTCCCGCGTCGCCCCTCCACGTACTCCTTGAACCCGTTGCCCTCGTACCCCGCCCGCAACGGCGACCCGGGCTTGACGGAGTCGTGCCGTACGAGACGACCGGCCGCCCGGTCGACTGCCACACGTCGATGAGGGCGGCGATGTTGTCGTCCGCCGCCGGATTGTTGCGCGCACCCCAGAAGTCGACCTCCTCGAAGCCCTTCTGCACGTCCACGACCACCAGTGCTGCGTCCTCAGCGATGTCCATGCCCTCGATCGTGCCGCCCGGCAGCGCCGGGCCCCAGGGGGTACAGAAGCCAGCGATCGATGTTTTACTGCCACTCGTGGCAGCCCCGTACCGCGTCGCCCTCGTCGCCTTCCCGGCATCCGGGCCTTCGACGTCTCCGTCATCACCGAGGTCTGGGGCACCGACCGCACCGACCGCGGCGCCCCCGCCTTCGACCTGCGCCGCGTCACCGCCGACGGCACCACCGCCGTCCCCCATGCGCGGCGGCCTCGCCCTTCCACCCCGACCGCACCCTCGACTGGCTGGACGGCGCCGACCTCGTCCTGGTCCCCGGCCTCGACGACCACCTCACCCCGGCCCCCCGCCCCGGTCCTCGACGCCCTCCGCCGCGCCCACGCCAGCGGCACCACTGTCGCGGCCCTGTGCGGCGGCGCCTTCACCCTCGCCCAGGCCGGCCTGCTCGACGGTCGCCGAGCCATCACCCACTGGCGACTGACCGACCTCCTGCGCACCCGGCACCGCCGCGTCACCGTCGTCCCCGACGCCCTCTTCATCGAGGACGACAACATCTGGACCGCCGCCGGCACAGCCGCCGGCATCGACCTCTGCCTCCACCTGGTCCGCCTGGCCCACGGCGCCGAAGCCGCCGCCACCATCGCCCGTTCGATGGTCACGGCCCCCCTTCCGCACCGGCACGCAGGCCCAGTTCATCGAGCACCCCACACCCCGGGCCGCCCGGGACGCCGACGCCCTCGCCGCCGTCCGCGAACACGCCCTGCGCCACCTTCACGAGCCGCTGACGATCGCCGACCTGGCCGCCCGCGCCGGCATGTCCCCCCGCTCCTTCGCCCGCCACTTCACCGCGCCACCGGTACGACCCCACTGCGCTGGCTCCTGGACCAGCGCATCGCCGCAGCCCAGAAGCTCCTCGAACGCACCGACCTGCCCATGCCCGAGGTCGCCCGCCGGTCCGGCTTCGGCAGCGAGGTCACGATGCGCCAGCACTTCGCGTCGCGCCTCGCCACCAGCCCCCGCGCCTACCGGGCCGCGTTCACGGGAGGCAGCAACCCGATCGCCCGGTAAGCGGCATCCACGGTCGGCCGAGCCATCGCCTGGGCCTTCTCCGCCCCCTCCCGGAGCACACCCTCCACATACCCGGGGTCCGCGCACAGCTCCTTGTGCCGCCCCCGCACCGGCCGCAGTACTCGACGACGGCCTCGGCGGTGTCCTTCTTCAACGCGCCGTACGAGTCGTACCCACCCGCCAGCTCCGCCGGCTCCCCCGCCCGTGCAGGCGGCGAGAATCTCCAGCAGATTCGCTGAGCCCCGGCCGCTCCTCCCGGTCGTACACGACCTCGCGTCCGCTGTCGGTCACGGCCCCGCATGACCTTCTTCCGCACCACGTCCGGCTCATCCAGCAGATAGACGATCCCCGGCCCGACGTCGTCGCTCTTCCCCATCTTCGATGCCGGCTCCTGCAGATTCATCACCCGAGCCGCCACCGCGGGATTCGTCGCCCGCGGCACCACGAACGTGTGCCCGTACCGCTGGTTGAACCGCACCGCGAGATCCCGCGCCAGCTCCACGTGCTGCGTCTGGTCGTTCCCGACCGGCACGTCGTCCGTCCCGTACGCCAGGATGTCGGCCGCCATCAGCACCGGATATGTCAGCAGCGACAGCCGCACACTCCCGCCCCGCTCCTGCCCCGCGCGGCCTTCTCCTTGTACTGGATCATCCGCCGCATCTCCCCGTCGGTGGCGACGCACCCAGTACGTACGACAGCCGGGCGTGCTCGTCCACGTGACTCTGCACGAACACGGTGCACAGCTCCGATCCAACCCCCGCCGCCAGCAGCAACGAGGCCGCCTGCCGACTGAGTCTGCTGCACCCGCGCCGGATCGTGGTCCACGGTCAGCGCGTGCAGATCGACCACGCAGAACAGGGCGTCCGATCGGTGCTGATCCTCCGCGCCCACTGCCGCATGGCTCCCAGATAGTTCCCCAGCGTCAGATGCCCGGTCGGCTTGACCCCACTGAAGACCCGCGTCATCTCTCCACCTTCCTGGTCAGGCCGCCGCCACCCGCCGGCCGCCCCTCCTGGAGGGAGATATGAGAACGGCCGCCGAAGCGGCGGCCGCTGAGTGCATGGTGAGCATGGCCGCCGTCAGGCGGCCCACCAGAGCCCGGTGCACGTACGCGTCATCACGCATCCCACAGTACGTGTGCGGAGGCCGTCCGGCACGGCATTTGACACACCCGTCCCGCGCCTGTAGTGTTCTCCGAGTTGTCCGACGTGAGCGCCGACTCCGGTCGGTCCCCGGACAGCGATTCCGCAAGTACCAATCCACCTCCTCGACGAACAGTCGCACTGTCGGCGTCGTCGTATTGTCGGTGCGCGTATTTACGGAAATGAGGAATCCACGTCCACCAGGACGCGGCCCCCGATTAGCTCGGGAGCCGGGAATCCGCCAGAGTCTCACCTCGTTGAAACGGCCCAACAGCCGCGAAGACAACCCCCTGACGGGGAATCAGAGCCCGAAAGGATCTGATAGA
>JAKFGP010000015.1 GCA_021502835.1 Streptomyces thinghirensis | reverse complement strand
GTAGTAACCCGTTCAGTTGCGTATTGCTAGACCACGCCCGTGGAGTCGGGGGCGGCGCTGCTCGCGACGGCCGGGCCGAGCTGCTTCGCCGTACAGACGGGGGATGTCGGCGGCAGTGCTGCAGCGGAGGGTCGGCGCCCGGGGCCGCGCCCGTCGCGGCGCCGCTCTCCTCGTCCTTGTCGGGCGTCTCCTTCGGACCGGCCTTGTCCGCGCCTCGTCCCGTGCCCGCCGGAGACCGGCGATGCCGCTCTGGCCGCCGGCCGGTCCCTTACCCTGGGAGGCACCGCCCTGGGCCTGCGAGGCGTGGCCCGCGACGGACGGGTCGGCCCCCGGGCCGGTGGCACCGAGACGTGCACGAGGGCGGGACAGCCGTGCCGAGGAAGAGGGCGGCGGCCGCCACGCCGACGGCGGCCTGGCGCTTGCGAGGCGCGCCGGGCGAGGCACCGCGCGGCGCAACTGGTCAAGGGTGCCGTCGCTCGGCTCCACGTCCTGGACTGCGTGGTGCAGCATCCTGCGCAGGGCCAACTCGTCGGGTCGAGGCCCGTCGGGTCCTGAGCGCGGGGCCCCTCGGCGTCGGGGCCCTGTTCGGCGGGGCCGTGGTTCACCAGTTCCGTTCCCAGCGTGCGTGTGCTTCGGCTGCTCTTGCCCGATCAGCCCGGCCGGTCCGGTCGGCTCGGTCGGCAACGCCCTCCACGGGGCGGTGCTCGTCGCGGGCGTCGCGCCGCGCGTCGTTGCCGTCGCTCATGCCGGTGCCTCCATAGCCACCCTGAGCGCCGCGATGCCGCGCGAACCGTACGCCTTGACCGAGCCGGGGATATGCCGGGCGTCCTCGGCGACCTGCGCCTCGGTCATGTCGGCGAAGTAGCGCAGGACCGGACCTCGCGCTGGCGGCGCTGGAGTCGCTTCATCGCCTTGATCAGGGAGTCACGCTCCCCAGCTGGTCGTAGGCGCCCTCCTCCGCGCTCGCCATGTCGGCATCCGGCTCGGAGAGCAGCGAGGCCGAGGATGCGGCGGCGCAGCGCCGAACGCGAGATTCACGACAGTCTGACGCAGGTACGCCAGGGTCTTCTCCGGGTCACGGACGCGTTTGCGCGCCGAGTGCACACGGATGAGGCCTCCTGGACGACGTCCTCGCAGGACGGTGTCGTCGAGGAGGGCAGGCGAGGGGCCGAGCCAACGACGGCGGTGCGCCCGGTACGTCTCGGTAGGGTGGTCGACGGTGGTACCCGCCGCCACCGCGTCCTCGTCCGCGCCGTCGCGCTGGTTCGATATGCGGGCCGGCCGCGCTGCGGGCATGGGCGCGATCACCGGCGTATGCCACCGGCCGGACCGGCCACACGCAGGGACGGACGGACCGGCTGAGCAGAGCGCAGAGCCGCGCCCCGCGTTCCTACGGGCAGGTTCGGTACCTCTGCCACGCCAGTTGGACACGCTCACCCCCGTGAGCTTGTACGTGCCGGGCGTCACGTTCCGCGTCTGTCGGGCAGCCCACCCGGCTGACGGTGCATCGCGGGCCCTCATCACCCGCTCTACCCCTATACTTCCCATGTGAACGAGCGTCCCCGCGACGCGATCGCTCGGCGTCCTAACCGACTCACGCGTCCTGGCGCTAGATGGGCGGAGCGCGAAGAACGCTCTCCGACGCTCCGCACGGTTGCGGAGCGGCCTCTGATGCCACCGGTGCCGGAGCCTGCGTGGTCCGGACCAACTTCCGGATCACATCTCGTTCATGGATCCTCCGACCGGCGCCCCACAACGACCAGGGACTCATCTCCCACAGATCACTTTCCAGGCGAACTCGGCCGCCACCAACTCCGCGATCTGCGCGGTGTTCAGGGCAGCCCCCTTGCACCTGGGATTATCCCCGCAGACGAAGGGAATCGAGCACCGTCAGCGTCCGTCCAGGGCCCGCCCACCGGCAGGCCAGGTCCGGGTCGGTACCGGCACCACGTCGGCGGGGGGGGGGAACTCCCCGGCAGCCGGGTTGTCGAAAGACTGACGCCGAGCCCGCCGTGGCCGGAATCCAGGCCCCTCGGCGGTGACCTCGCCCTCGAGCAGGCCGCGAGGCCACACCGATCTGGCCGAGTGCGTGGTGATCCACGGAACCCATGCGCACGTCACCGCCACCGGCAGCACGGCGGCCGAGGATCTTGCGGGACTCGTCCCGCACCTTCATCTCCTCCGACGACCAGCCGTCGTCCCTCAACGACCCGGCCCACGGTGACGTTCAGCGCGACCGGCTCCGGGAACGGCCCGGTGTCGTCGCCGACGGCCGCGCACGTCGCCGGGGTTGGTCGGCTCGTCCGGCCACCAGGAACAGCTCACCCGCGCAGCGTCTCCACGCCGTCCCGCCCGGCCCCGCTCACCGCCTGGTACGAGGAGACGACCAGTTCGCGCAGCCCGAACTCGGCGTGCAGCGCGCGCCTGCGATCATGGACAGCGTCGTGCAGTTGGGGTTGGCGACGATCCCGCGTGGCCGCATCCGCACCGCGTGCGAGTTGACCTCGGCGAGCACGACGAGCGCGTCGGGTCCATCCGAACGCGCCAGGTTGTCGACCACCACCACGCCCTTGGCGGCGGCGACCGGCGCCCGCTGGACGGAGACCTCGTCGAAGATTACGTCGAACATGGCGACGTCGACCCCGTCGAAGGCCTCCTCGGTGAGCCAGGCACCACCTCGACCTCCTCACCGCGTACGGTCGGCTTGCGGCCGGCCGAGCGCGGCGAGGCGATCAGGCGGATGTCGCCCCAGACGTCCGCGTGCTGGGACAGGATCTGGAGCATGACCGCACCGACGGCGCCGGTCGGCTTCCGACGACAACCAGGTCGGCCGCCCGTGCGCCCGGCACCCGATGTCGACCATCGAGCGCCCGGTGCCCCGTAGACGACGGCCTCGTCGCTGTCGATCCAGCCCGACGGTGTGCACGGCGCGGACGGCCTCGTTCACGTCGTCCTTGCGGGTGACGACCGAGATACGGATCTCGGAGGTCGAGATCAGCTCGATGTTCACCCCGGCGTCGGACAGCGCGGTGAAGAAGTCGGCGGTGACGCCCCGGGTTGCTCTTCATCCCCGCGCCGACCAGGTCGCACCGATCTGGTCGTCGTAGCGCCGTCCGGCGATGCCGGCCAGCTCTTCTCCAGCGCGTCGATGGCCTTGCAGCCCTCCGTCTTCGGCAGGTGAAGGAGATGTCCGTCAGGCCGTGGAGGCGGCGGACACGTTCTGCACGACCATGTCGATGTTACCTGGGCGTCAGCGATCGGCGCGGAAGATCGCGGCCGCCTCGCCAGGCTTATCCGGCACCCCGACGACAGGCGCGCTCGGGGTGTAGTGCGCGACACCGGAGATGAAGACCTGCTCACCTGCTTTTCCCCTTGCTTGATCGGCTCGCTGCTGACCCAGGTGCCTGGAGTCGCGCAGGCTTGGACCGGACGTGGATCGGGATGTTGTACCGGCGGGCGTACTCCACACAGCGGTGTGGAGGAGCACCTGGAACCGGAGGCCGCGAGCTCCAGTATTGCTCTGAAGCGAGGATCAGCGATCTTCTCGCCTTCTTCACCACGCGCGGGTCGGCAGAACATCACGCCGTCGACGTCGGTGTGAATCTCGCGCGCGGCCGCGTCGAGTGCGGCGGCGAGGAGCGACGGCCGTGGTGTCGGGACCCGCCGCGCCCCAGCGTAGGCGGTGTCGCCCTGCTTCGTCCTGGCTGACGCCCTGGAAGCCGGCCACGATGGCGACGTTGCCCTCGTCCACCGAGGTCTTGATGCGCCCAGCGTCACGTCGATGATGCGCGCCCTTGTTGTGACCGAGTCGGTGATGACTCCGGCCTGGCTGCCGGTGAACGACTGGGCCTCGTGGCCTCAGGTTTCGATCGCCATGGCCAGCAGCGCCAGCGGAGATGCGCTCTCCGGGCGGTCAGCAGCATAGTCAGGTCGCGCCCGGCAGGGATCGGGGATACCTGCTCGGCGAGATCGATCAGCTCGTCCGTCGTCGTCGCCCATCGCGGAAACGACGGCGACCACCTGGTTGCCGCGTTCTTCTTCGCTTCCACGATCCGCTTGGCGACGCGCTTGATGCCTTCAGCATCGGCTACGGAGGAGCCTCGTACTTCTGCACGACAAGGCCCACGTGCGCTCCTCGCTCAATCCGTCTCTTTCCGCACGGTACGTATATAGCCTGCGGTCGGCTCATTTCACCGAGCGTCCGATTCCTCCACTGCGGTAATCGCACTTATTGAGACCCGGGTACTCGCTCAGGCTGGCTCATGCCCAGGGAGGGCGCGGGTCACTCAGGAAAGTGCCGTGAGTCACACGTTCACAAGGCCTCCCGCCTACAACCTCCGTGAACGACGGTGAAGATCCCAGTCTTCCGCCGCGACGCGTGGTGCGCCGCGCCCTGGGGAGGATCCACCGCCTTGTCTCACGCACGTCCGGCGCGCCGACGGCTCGCCGTCACCGTGCCACCGTCGTCCCTTGCCGCCACCATCGGCGCCACCGTCGTGGCCCTTCCGGCCGCGGCCGCCCCGCCGGTTGCGGGGCGGCACAGCAGGCGGTGTCGGCCGACGCGGCCGCGCGTCGCCCTTCCCGGTCGGCCACAAGATCGTGGCAGTGACCGCTTCGGGCTACCTGACCTGGGACAACACCAAGGGCGATCGGGCCTGGGGTCCGGGCCCTCGGACGGCGCGGTGCACCGATCTCGGTGGACGAAGTTCTGCCATGCAGGCCACCGGTTACGGCGACCTCGTGGCCGGGGCCTCGCCGCTCCCGCCGCGACACGGTGCGGAACTGCGGGACCTGGCCACCGGCCGGAACGGTTTTCGACGTTCCTCGCCCAGCCGGCGGCCGGCCTCGACTTCGCGGGCGCCGCCGGCCAGGCCTGTTCTATTCATCACGGACAAGGCGGCAGCGCGCCGGCGGGGCCGACCTGCTCATGCACACCAGGGGCAGCGGGCGTGTCCGGTCGCACCGGCCTCCGACCGCACGCGCGCGACGGCCCGCAGGGTCTCGGCCGGCTTATCCCGGCCCACGGCTTGATCACGTACACCAGCGCGGCACCCGTGGTACTGGGGTCTGATCGACCTCGCCACCGGCGCCGTCACTACGGAGACACGGCTGCAGGGATCGAATCATCCCGGCAACGGTGACATCGCCGTCTCCCGGCCTACGTGGCGTGGGGTCGAGTACGGCCACGGAGCGGACCAGCATCGCGGTCCGCACGCGCGCCACGGGTGAGACCCAGCGGGTCGCACTGTCCAGTTCCCTTCCCGGGACGTGGAGGTGGGCCTCCAGGGCGACCACCTGGTGTACGGGGATCCCGGCGGCCAGACCGACACGTACGCGGGCGCCATGCACGCCCTCACCGCCTATCACCCGAAGAACCGGACCAGCACCGAGCTGCTGGACCACCCCCACCTCGGCCGCGACCTCCCCGACGGTGTACTCCACGTCCGCGGCAGCACGGTCGCCGAGGGCGAGGGCTCTACCTGCATCGCCCCCGGCACCGACGGCACCCCAGCCGCGACCCTGGTCGCGAGCACCGGCGAGCCGACCGCGCTCGGCCTCGTCGGCCACAACGTCCCCGCCGTGATCGACCTCGACCGCGACGGCGGCCGGGTCAAGCTGCGGTGGACGCTGTCGCGGAGCAACGCGGAAGTGCGGGTGACACTGCGCCACCGTACGCACCGGGAAGACCGCGGAGGCCGTCTTCTACGGTCCGGAACAGAACGGCTTCACCTTCGACTGGCTGGGCGACGTCGACCAGTCGAGGGCGAGCGCGCCCAACGGGGACTACACCTGAAGATGACGGCACGGCCGCGCAACGGCATCGGCCCGGCCCTGGCCTCGTCCGGCTCTCTTCGGGGTCGTCCGCGAGGCGCCCCGCACGACTACACCGACAACGGCACCCCGGACGTCCTGGCCCGGGACGCCTCCGGCCGCCTGTGGCGCGCCGACACGCACCTCAACCCCTGGCTGGGCGAGAACGGCCAGCTGTCCGAGGCGGAGAACAAGCTCGTCGGCGGCGGCTGGAACACCTACAACCAGATCGAAGCGGCCGGGAACATCCGGCGGGGCGGCGACCGGAGAACCTGGTCGCCCGCGACAAGGCCGGCGTCCTCTGGCTCTACCTCGGCAAGGGCGACGGCACCTTCGCCACCCGCAGTCGGATCGGTGGCGGCTGGAGCGTCTACGACAAGATCGCCGCCGGCAGCGACGTCACCAATGACGGCAGGGGCCGACCTCCTGGCCACCGACAAGAGCGGTGTCCTGTGGCTCTACAAGGGCACCGGCAACTGGCGCGCGCCTTCGCGGGGCGCGTCAAGGCCGGTACCGGCTACGGCGGCTACAACCAGATCACCGCGACCGGAGACATCGGCGGGGCGGCGACCGGAGACCTGGTCGCCCGCGACAAGGCCGGCGTCCTCTGGCTCCACCTCGGCAAGGGCGACGGCACCTTCGCCCCCGCACGCGGATCGGCGGCGGCTGGAACGCCTACCGGTACACCGTCGGCATCGGCGACGCCGACCGGGACGGCCGTCCCGACCTGTACGCCTACGGCGCGGACGAGACGTACTACTACCCGGGCACCGGCAACTGGCGCGCACCCTTCGGCGCCCGGAAGGCCGACACCGTCCTCAACACGTACCCGACCACACGGCGGTCTCCTGACCGACGGCGAGTCACTGGCCCGGGGGCCTCGGGCCTCGGTCGGTCCGCCGACTCCTTCAAGCGGCCCGCGTCACGTGACCGGGCGCAGGCCCAGCGGGCCCGCGATCTCCTCCACCATGACCCGGCCGGCCTCCGTCTCCAGGGTGTCGTCGCCGAGGCCCTGGTCGGTGTCGAGGCCGTCCAGCTCCTCCAGGGGCTGGTTCAGCCTCACGTGCGCCACCACGGACTGCAGCGCCCGCAGGGGTCGCCGAGGCCGTGGAGCCCCAGTTGGAGAAGTAGGAGAACTGCCACCTACCACAGGGCCTCCGTGGTGCGGCCGGCCTTGTAGTGGACCATGCCGTGGCGGAGGTCGGTGATGACGTCGGTGAGGTCGTCGGAGATGCGGGCCGGGACCGGGGCCTTGCGCGGTTCGTAGGGGTCGAAGACCTCGGAGTAGACGTCGATCGGGTCGAGGATGCGGGCGAGGTTCTCGCGGAGCTCGTCCACGTCGAGTTCCGGGCCCGGGTCGGGCTCGTAGCGCTCGTCGGGGACGATGTCCTCGTGGGCGCCCAGGCGGCCGCCGGCCAGCATGAGCTGGGAGACCTCCAGAAGGAGGGAAGGGGACGGCGGAGTCCGGCTCGTCTCCCTTCGCCACCTCGGTGACGGCGACCAGGAAGCTCTCGATCTGGTCGGCGATCTGGACGGCGAAGTCGTCGGGGTTCTGGTTGGTCGCGTGCAGCGTGGCGTCAGACATCTAGGAGTCGTCTCCCCTCGAAGGCGCGGCCGAGGGTCACCTCGTCCGCGTATTCCAGGTCGCCGCCCACCGGGAGCCGCTGGCCAGGCGGGTGACCTTGAGGCCCATGGGCTAGATCATGCGGGCGAGGTACGTGGCCGTGGCCTCGCCCTCCAGATTCGGGTCCGTGGCCAGGATCAGTTCCGTGACGGTGCCGTCCGCGAGGCGGGCGAGCAGTTCACGGATGCGGAGGTCGTCGGGGCCGACCCCGTCGATCGGGCTGATCGCGCCGCCGAGCACGTGGTAGCGCCCGCGGAACTCGCGGGTGCGCTCGATGGCCACGACGTCCTTCGGTTCCTCCACCACGCAGATGACGGAGGGGTCGCGCCGGGTGTCGCGGCAGATGTTGCACTAGCTCCTCCTGCGCGACGTTCCCACAGGTCGCGCAGAAGCGGAACTTTGGCCTTCACTTCCATGAGGGCCTGGGCGAGCCGCCGTACGTCGGTCGGTTCCGCCTGGAGGATGTGGAAGGCGATCCGCTGCGCGCTCTTGGGACCGACGCCGGGCAGCCGCACCGAGTTCGTCGATGAGGTCCTGGACCACGCCTTCGTACAACGGACTGCCGTCCTTCCTGATGTTCCTGCACTCCGCGCCGGTAGAGGGCCCGGGCCGGTCTAGAAAGCCGAACGGGGGACGCGGACTCAGAAAAGGCAGGCCCGGGATACCGCTGCCGCCGCCCATGCCCTGGGCGAGCGGGCCGAGCTTCGCTGCTGGAGGGCCTGCGCGTTCTCGTTGGCCGCCTGGACCGCGGCCACGACCAGGTCGGCGAGGGTCTCGGTGTCCTCCGGGTCCACCGCCTTCGGGTCGATCACGAGGCCGCGCAGCTCGCCGGAGCCGGTGACGGTGGCCTTCACCAGGCCCCCGCCCGCCTGCCCGTCGACCTCGGTCCTCGCCAGTTCCTCCTGGGCCTGGGCGAGGTCCTGCTGCATCTTCTGGGCCTGCTGAAGCAGCTGCTGCATGTTTGGGCTGGCCACCACCGGGGGATCACGTTCAGCTCCTGTCGCCGCTGTCGCCAGCGGGGTCGCGGAGTTTTTGCCGTTCGGCACGAGCCTACGTGGTCCGCGCGGCCCTCGCCCAGCACTCTTTCGGGGTGATGCCGAGGGGGCCCCTATACCTGATCAACACCCCCTTCCGGGCGGAAAAGCGGCGGAACCCCAGGCTCCGCCACCCATTGGGCGATAGGAAGGGTGCCGGCGCATGAGGTCTTCAGGTCTTCAGGGTCTTCACGGACGGTGAGCAGTAGGGAGTGCCGGGTGGGTCAGCCGATGCAGCCCGAGGGGCCGCCGCACGACGGGCGGGGCGGTGAGGGGGCGGCCGGGCCGCGACCGGGCGACCTCACCGGGCGAGGCGTTTCCGCTCGGGACTGGGCGCTGCGCGCCGCGAGCGCCTGGACGAGCTGTACCGGTGGGTGAGCGGGGCGCGCTGGACACGGCGGCGCAGTACCTGACGGACCGGGTGTGGAAGCGACGGGGCGCCATGATGCTGCGGGGCAGGGCGGCGGTGGGGCGGTCGCCGGGCGGCGCTGCCGCTGCTGGACATGTCCGGGGTGGTGGGGCGGGGTCGCTCCCTGGGGTATCTGGCGCTGCTGTTCGGGGTGGCGTGCGTGGCCGGGGACCGCTATTTCGGGGTCACGTCCGGGTGGATGCGGGACGTTGCCACGGCGCAGACCGTGCAGCGGCGGCTGCAGATGCTCAGTTCGACTGGGCGTCGGAGAGCGTGCGGGAGGTGCTGGGGCCGGCGGACGGGACGGCGAGCGAGGCGGCCGAGCGGTGTCTGCTGGTGCTGCGGCGGTTCTCGGAGGACGTACGGAGCTGGTCCGGACGGAGACGGCGGACTGGATGGTGGATTCGGGACCGGGTCGGCGCCGCTAGAGTTGCAGGCGGTGTCCGCGGGCGGGGCGCGGTCGGAAGCGGGGGCGGTGGGGGTGTCAGCCGGTTCTCGGCAATACCGGCGAACGGGGCTCGGCCGAACATTCGCCTCGGCAGCGGCCGCCGGAGCCGCGGTGACCGCTCCGGCGTCCCGCCGCCGCGCTGCTGGCAGCCGCGCTACTGGCGTCGGTACGTCAGCGATTCGCCGTTGCTGAGTGTTGGTGCGTTCCAGGGTGCCGTTCGGCAGGAGGGTGACCTGGGTGGGTTCGCCCGGGGGTGCAGGTGGCGGCGGGGCCCACCGTCACCTTGGAGGGCCGAGGGTTCAGCGGGCCGTCGGAGTCCGGGGCGTTGCTGAGGTCGGCCTCGAAGACGCAGTGGTAGGTGCCGTTGCCGCGCGGGGCCCTCCGCGACGGGCGACAGGACCGTGTCGCCCACGTCGCCCTAGCTGGATGGTCAGCCGCCTGGTGTGGACGCCGGAGGCGTTGTCGATGGTCGTCCCACGTGCCCAGGTACGCCGTCGGGATCGTGCCGTCCTGGGGCGTCGACGACGTGGGCGTGGTCGGCTGGCCTGCCTCGGTCGTCGGAGCCGAGGCCGTCCGTACCGGAGTCCGGGTCGAGGGTGCGCCGGCCGTCGCGGCGGTCGTGGGGTCGTCGCCGGCCCGGTTGTTGCCGTCGTCCCCGCTCATCAGGGCGTAGACCGAGCCTCGGCGCCCAGCGCGACGACCAGGGCGACCACGATCAGCAGGGCGGTGGAGCGGCCTCTTCGGGGCGGTGCCTGCGGCGGGCCGTACGGCGGGGGCCCATAGGGCGGGGTCGAGCCGGGACCGCCGCCGTACGGGCCGTACGGGTGATACCCGGGCGGCGCGCCGCGGAGGCCGGGGCGTATCCGTGGGCAGGGGGCTGGGGCTGGGGCTGCTGCGGGTGGCCGTGGGCGGGCGGGGGCGTCGGCGGGCTCTGGCCCGCGACCAGTGTGGGGAGGTGGTCAGCGGGGCGCCGCCGCTGCCCGGCTCGCGCGGTGGCGGCGGACCGTCCGGCGTCGCGGCGGCCGGTGCCCGATCCGGCTTAGGTGGACGGGTCGGGGTCGGGGACGGCGCGTCCGGCTCCGGGGCCGTCGCGGCGGCCCCGGCCGCTCCCGGCGCCTCCGGGTGCTCCGGGTTCTCCATGTCCAGCAGCCGTACAGCGTGCCGGCCCAGCTGCGCCACCAGCGCGCTAGGCCAGCCAGGGCTCGCGGGAGCGGCCGTCGGCGACCGTGTCCTGCGCGCCCGTGCGCTCCAGGACCTCGAGTGAGGGCGGGGCGTGCGGCGGGGTCCTTCTTCAGGCAGATCGCGTACGAGGTCGGCGATGCTCTCGGGCACGCCGTCGAGATCGGGTTCCTCCTGCGCGATGCGGAACATCAGCGCGTGCACGCCGCTGTTGGCGGTGCCGAAGGGCAGCTCGCCGGTGGCGGCGTAGGCGACGACGGAACCGAGGCAGAAGACGTCGCAGGCGGGCGTGATGCGGTCGCCGCGCACCTGCTCGGGCGCCATGAAACCGGGCGAGCCGACCAGCGCGCCGGTTCGGGTGAGCCCGGCGTCGTCATCGTCTGCGGCGCGCGCGCGATGCCGAAGTCGATGACGCGGGGGCCGTCGATGGTGACGAGGACGTTGGACGGCTTGAGGTCGCGGTGGATGATCCCGGCGGCGTGGATGTCCTGGAGCGCGTGGGCGAGACCGGCCGCCAGCGTACATACCGAACGCTCGGGCAGGGCGCCGTGATCGTGCCCCACGACCTGCTGGAGGCTGGGGCCGGCGACGTATCCGGTGGCGACCCGCGCACGGCGGCCTCGGTGTCGGCGTCCAGTACGGGCGCCGTCCAGTACCCGCCGACCCGGCGCGCGGACTCGACCTCCTGCCGGAACCGCTCCCGGAACTCCTCCTGCGCGGCCAGTTCCTCGCGCACCAGCTTGACGGCGACCGTGCGTCCGCCGGTCCGAGCAGGCCAGGTAGACGTGGCCCATACCGCCCGTCCCGAGCCGCCCCAGCAGCCGGTAACCGCCGATCGTCCCCAGTGCTGAACGCCTGGGGGGACCCCCCATCGGGTCCCCGCCCCCGAGCTTCTCCATGTCGCGCCGCCTTCCCCGCACGTGAGACCCCGTGAGCAGCAGATCGAGGATAGTGCGGGGCGGCCGCGCGATGAGCCGGTCGGGTTCTACGGTTCCGTAACAGGCGGGTCGTCGCGGTGGACGATCCGCCGAGCCGGCCAGCGCACTCGACAGTCGTTCGAGGGCCGCCACCGCCTCCGCCAGCTCCGCCTCGGACCCGTACGCCTCCGCCAGCCGGTCGGCGTAGGCGGCGTGGCCAGGGCCGATGCAGGAGACGGCGGCGAAGCCCGCGTCCGTCGGCGCGAGGAGCTTGGCGCGGCGGTGGGCCGGGTTGGGCCGGTACTCGGCGAGGCCGCGCTCCACCAGCAGGTCGGCGATGCGCTGCCACGCTCTGCCGGGTGAGTGCCCATCGCCCGCGCGACGCCGGAGACGGGCAGCGGCTCGCGCAGCACCGCGCCGAGCACCTGCCACCGGGCGGCGGTGAGTCCGGCGGGGCGGGCCAGTTCCTCGGCGACCGCGAGGAACTGGCCGTTGAGCCGGAAGACGCCGAGCGCGGCGCCACTGAGCAGGTCCTGCTCGCTCCCGGCCGCTCACGCGGCGCCCGCCTTCTCCAGTACGGCGTACGCCTCCGGGTCGGAGTCGTGGAACAGCCGGTACAGGCGTCCAGCACCTCGCCTCGTATGCCCCGAGCAGGCCGAGGATCTCGCGGGCGAAGGCGACCGGCTCGGTGGGGCCGGCGGTGATCAGGCACGGTCGGTGACCGCGTCGGCCTCCACACACCGCTCGCCGCCCGCGTAGCCGGTCGCCGCCAGGTAGAAGGAGACGGCGCTGGGCGCGCGCGGTCGTCGAGCAGGCCCTCGCGGGCCAGTCCGGCGGTAGCACCGCAGATGGCGGCGACCGGCACGCCGGCGTCAGGAAGGCACGGGCGGTGCGGGCGAAGGGCGAGGTCGTCGTGGTGTCCCAGAGGGTCGGCACCCGGGAGCGACCGGCAGGGCTGTCCTCGGGGCGTACGCCGGCCAGGGCCAGGTCGGGCTGGACGCGCAGGCCGCCGATGCTCGTGACGGAGCGCGGTGATGGGGCCGACGGTGCGGACCCTGGTACCCGGCACGGGCCAGGTGGGCCGTCGCGTGACCGGTCTCCCAGTCGGCCAGGGTGTCGTACACGGCGAGATGGACGGGCTTGCGGGTGCCGTTCGCGGTGCCGTTCATGACTCCTCCAGCGGTTGCGCGGATCCTTATGACAGAAGACTGTCATGACGACAACATGCTGTCAATGAAGTGGGGCGTGCGCAGCGGTCGACGGCCTGTCGTGGAAAGCCCCCGACCGCAGACAGGACGCCGATTCCGTTTCCGCATCGCGGACATCTACCCTCGGCCGCATGACCCCTCAGCCCAATCCCCAGGCCGGCGCCGCCGTGAAGGCCGCGGACCGCGCTCACGTCTTCCACTCCTGGTCCGCACAGGAGCTCATCGACCCGCTCGCCGTCGCCGGCGCCGAGGGGTCTCTGCTTCTGGGACTACGAAGGCAAGCGCTACCTCGACCTCGCCAACGAACTCGTCTACACGAACATCGGCTACCAGCACCCCAAGGTCGTCGCCGCGATTCGGGAGCAGGCGGCGAAGATGACGGCTTGTCGGCGCCCGCGTTCGCCGTCGAGGCGCGCTCGGGAGGCCGCGCGGCTGATCGCCGAGCGGACGCCCAGCGACCTGGACAAGATCTTCTTCACCAACGGCGGCGCGGACGCCGTGGAGCACGCCGTGCGCATGGCGCGGCTGCACGCCGGGCAGTCGAAGGTGCTGTCGGCGTACCGCTCAGACCACGGCGGCACCCAGCGGGCGATCAACCTCACCGGTGACCCGCGCCGCTGGGCCTCGGACGACAGGCTCGGCCGGTGTCGATGCACTTCTGGGCGCCGTTCCTCTACCGCTCGCGCTTCTACGCCGAGACCGAGGAGCAGGAGTGCGCGCGGGCGCTGGAGCACCCTGGAGACGACGATCGCCTTCGAGGGACCTGGAACCGTCGCCGCGATCATCCTGGAGACGATCCCGGGCACGGCGGGGATCATGATCCCGCCGGCCAGTTACCTGGCCGGGAGTCCGCGAGATCTGCGACAAGTACGGGATCGTCTTCGTGCTCGACGAGGTCATGGCCGGCTTCGGGCGGACCGGTACGTGGTTCGCGGCGGACCTCTACGACGTCGTGCCCGACCTGATGACGTTCGCCAAGGGCGTGAACTCGAGCTACGTGCCGCTGGGCGGCGTCGCGATCTCCGGGAAGATCGCGGAGACCTTCGCCGAGCGGCCCTACCCCGGCGGGCTGACCTACTCCGGGCATCCGCTGGCCTGCGCCGCCGCCGTCGCCACCATCGACGTGATGGAGGAGGAGGGCATCGTCGAGCACGCCGCCCGGCTCGGCGCCGAGGTCGTCGAGCCCGCGCTGCGGAGGCTGGCCGAGCGCCACCCGAGCGTGGGCGACGTGCGCGGCGTCGGCATGTTCTGGGCGCTGGAGGCTGGTGAAGAACCGGGAGACCCGGGAGCCGCTGGTGCCGTACAACGCGACCGGGCGGGCGGCCACGCCGATGTCCGCGTTCGCCGCCTCCGCCAAGGCCCACGGCGTGTGGCCGTTCGTGAACATGAACCGCACCCCACGTCGTGCCGCCGTGCAACGTCTCCGAGGCGGAGCTGAAGGAGGCCTGGCAACCCTGGACACGGCACTGTCCGTGGCGGACGAGTACACCCAGTAAGGCCCGAGCGGGGCCCTGCCCGCATACGGGCAGAAAAGGGATCCGAGCGCGTAAGGTGGCGTGCTCGTACACGGTGAGACATGTGTGCAGTACGCCCCTCCCCCGCCCGCGACAAGGAGACCGCCCGACCATGCCCGGCCCCAGCGGCACCGGTGCCGTCACCCGCAGCACCCTTCGGCAGCAGATCGCCGACGCGCTCCGCGACGAGGTGCTGGCCGGGCGGCTCCAGCCGGGGCAGGAATTCACGGTCAAGGAGATCGCCGAGCAGTACGGGGTCTCCGCGACGCCGGTGCGCGAGGCCCTGGTCGACCTCTCCGCGCAGGGCTCCTCGACGCCGACCACCATCGCGGCTTCCGCGTGCACGAGTACTCGGTCGACGACTTCCGGGGCATGATCGAGGCCCGCAGCCTCGTCACCGACGGGATGTTCCTCGTCCTCGTCGACGACCGCGCGCGGCCCGGACCCCACGACCCGCGGATCGCCGCCGCCCTCGCCGGGGTCCGCCGGCGCTGGCGAGGAGCACTAGCGCGCCGCCGCGGCCGGCGACCTGACCATCCTCATCGGCTACGACCTGCGGTACTGGCGCGAGCTGGCCGTCCTGTTCGGCAACCCCTACCTCTCCGACTTCCTGCACCGGCTGCGCGTGCGGAGTTGGGTGTGCACGGTGCAGCACCTGCGCCGGCTCAGTGACCTGCGCGGCGCGCTGTGGTCCGGGCACACCGAACTGGTCGACGCCCTCGCCCGCCGCGACGCCGCGGGGCGCGGTCGCTCGTCGAGGCGTACAACACCCACTCCCTCGCCCTCATCGAGCGGCTCGCCCGGCGATGACCAACGTCCCGCGTGTCGTGGTCCGGCGCCAGATGGGTATGGGAACTGCACGCAACGCGCACCGACTACGCTTCCTGACCACCGAGCCTGACCATCATTGCTTGATCGCCGTGCTGTGTGAGGAGCCCTCTTTTGGCCTGTGACCTGTAGCTGGTACCGCTCGTCGACGTCTTGTACCGCACGCCGGACAACCCGTTCGCCGAGGAACTCGCGCAGTACGACAAGGTGCTGGCCGAGGGCGGGGCTGCCGCCGGTGCCGGTGTACCAGTACATGCCGGGACTCTCCGGCGAGGTCGCCCCGGTGGCCGGTTTCGACTACGACGCGCTGCACTTCCTGCGCCGGGCGCACCTGCTCCAGGTGTGCGGGCTGCCGGTGACGCCGGTGGACGAACTCGGCGGCGACTACGAGCAGTTGCTGGAGATGTTCGAGACGACGACCCAGCAGTCGCACCTGGTCTGGCACTACGACCACGCGGGCGCCTACATCCCCGTCGACTTCCCGCACCCGCTCTCCAGCGACGAACTCCTCACTGGTGGCGGCCCGTTGGGCTCCTCGCACACTCTCCTGCGGGAACTGGAGGCCGTCGCCCCGGCCCTGGGCATCGATCCGGCCAACCCCCGGCACCCCCGCGGCCGCCGCTCCCCCGACGGAGCTGGAGGAGCCGGCCGTGCCCGCGCCGTACGACTCCAGCCCCTTCGCCCGCAAGCGCCATGTGGCTGGGCCTGCACGCGGCAACCACGCGGAGCCTGGCGCAGGGTTCGATGATCGTCTTCAGCTGACCCGGTGCCGGTCAGCGCAGCTGGGAAGGGCCCTCGCGAGGTCCTCGCCGTTCATGATCGGGCAGACCTCGACCTCGGCGTTCATCTCCGTGAGGAAAGGCTCACCGAGCCGGGGCATCTCCGAGCTGTCCTGCATGTCGAGGACCAGCAGGGCCGTCCGCCGACCGCCGAGGACGCCGAAGTAGGCGGCCTCCGGCTTGATGTGGTCGAGGGTCTCCCGCATCAGGTCCGTCATCTTGCCGCTGCGGACGAGTTCGTTCGACTTCTCCGTGTCCAGCGTAGCCTTGAGCAGCACGCGCATCGCACTCACCTTCTTCTGTCGACGCGACGTGTACAGCCTCAGCTTATGCGCTGGAAATGACCAGATTGTTCAGCTGGTTCGGCTCCGCGATCACATCGATGCCGGTGATGAGACCGTCGTCCGCGAAGGCGAAGCGGAGCACCACGCGCAGCCGGCCGTGCTCGGCCATCGCCATGCCCACCCGGCCGTCGACCAGGACGACACCTGCGGACCTGGCCCCGGCCCATCGAGGCCATCGCGCCCCTGGCCACCTGCTCCACGCCGGCGACGGCGATGGGCTCGGGCGTCGGAACGACCGCCGCGTCGGCGCGCAGGACGACGTCCGGGTGGAGCAGGGAGACCAGCGCGTCGAAGTCGCCGCCGCGCGCTGGCCGCCAGATACGCGTCGACCGCGCGGCGCCTGCGGGGCAGGTCGGCATCGGGCGCGGGCACGCCCCTGACCCGGCGGCGGGCGCGGCTGGCCAGCTGGCGGGTGGCCGCGGACGTCTTGTCGAGCATCGCGGCGATGTCGTCGAAGGGCACGTCGAACATGTCGTGCAGGACGAACGCGAGCCGCTCGGCCGGTCCCAGGGTGTCCAGGACGATCAGCAGCGCGACGCCGACCTCGTCGGCGAGCAGCGCCTCCTCGGCCGGGTCGGCGGCGGGCCCGCCTGACACCGGGGCGACGGCGGCCGGTCCACGGTCCGTCCCGTCGTCCAAGGACTCCTCACGGCGCGTGTCCCGGGCGCGGAGCATGTTCAGGCAGACCCGGGCCACGACCGTGGTGAGCCAGCCGGACGGGTTCTCCACCCCGGAGGTGTCCGCACGGTCGGCGCGCAGCCACGCGTCCTGGAGAGCGTCGTCGGCCTCGCCGAGGGGAGCCGAGGATCCGGTAGGCGACCGCCCGCAGCCGGGGGCGGTCAGCTCGAAGCGCTCCGCCATCGCGTCGGATCGTCCAGGCACCGTACGGCTTCCTTCCCCGTCCTCGGGACCGGTCCGATCCGGCCGAGTCACCCAAGTGAACCACTACGGCGGCCCGCGTCCTCGCGGATCAGGAGATCCCCGGCGGCCACAGCACCCCGTCCGCCAGCAGCAGGGACGGCCCAAGATGTACCGGGCACACCCGCAGCGGCGCCCGCAGATGCCGGGCGACCTCGAAGCGGGCCGGGTCACCGCAGCCCCCGGGGTCGGTCTCGCCACCGTACGGGCCCTGACAGGAAGCGGCGTGGTCACGGCCGGTCATGCCCCCGCTCTCACGGTCGGTCATGCCCCCGATCCGACACCAGGCTCCGCGCCGACGCCCGGCAGAGGGGGCCGAACGGCTAGCCGAGGACGTCGGCGTCCTCCGAACCGACGCACTTCCCGCTCCTGCGGGATCCACTTCACGGCCGGGTCCAGCGCGGCGAGGATGCCGCCCACTTCCTCGCGCGCGGACCGGGAGTACGTGACCTCGACGGCCGGTGAGCGGCCATACGTCCGCAGGACGCTCACGCCGTCGCTCTTGAGCCTCTCCTCGTCCAGGACCCAGTCGACGCCGTCGGCCGTGACGCAGAGGTTGATGTTCGGCGGCAGTTCCTCGGCGCCGCAGCGGAACACCGCCTTCTGGCCGCCCCGGGAGGCGACGCCGTCGCCGAGGGCCCAGTCGCGCGCGGCGCCGGGTATGTCGTCCGGAAGGCGGGAGACCACCTCGTCGCACTTGGCGTCGGCGGCGTGCGGGGCGGCGGAGACGCGGTGGCTGTCGACGTAGAGGAGGCCACCGGCGACGGCCACGACGGCGACGGTCAGCCAGATCCACATCCGGGTGGTGGGCTTCCGCATGTTCCGATCCGCTCCGCGCTGTCCGTTCCGTCCACTGCTGTCACCGGTCAGCGTATCCGCCGGCCGAACGCCGACGGCCGGGGCCCCGTGCGGGGTCCCGGCCGTCGGTGTCAGCCTTCGGTTCTACAGGAACGAGTTGATCTCGATCGTCTCGTCCCGGCCCGGGCCCACGCCGATCGCGGAGATCGGGGCGCCGGACATCTCCTCCAGCGCCTTGACGTACGCCTGCGCGTTCTTCGGCAGCTCGGCGAAGGTCTTCGCCTTGCTGATGTCCTCGCTCCAGCCCGGCAGCATCTCGTAGACCGGCTTCGCGTGGTGGAAGTCGGACTGCGAGTACGGCAGCTCCTCGACGCGCTTGCCGTCGATCTCGTAGGCCACGCAGACCGGGATCTGCTCCCAGCCGGTGAGGACGTCGAGCTTGGTGAGGAAGAAGTCCGTGAGGCCGTTGACGCGGGTGGCGTAACGGGCGATCACCGCGTCGAACCAGCCGCAGCGGCGGTCACGGCCGGTCGTCACACCGCGCTCGCCGCCGATGCGGCGCAGCGCCTCGCCGTCCTCGTCGAACAGCTCGGTCGGGAAGGGACCGGCGCCGACGCGGGTCGTGTACGCCTTCAGGATGCCGATGACCCGGCTGATCTTCGTCGGGCCCACGCCGGCGCCGGTGCAGGCGCCGCCCGCTGGTCGGGTTCGACGAGGTGACGAAGGGTACGTGCCGTGGTCGATGTCCAGCAGCGTGCCCTGGCCGCCCTCGAAGAGGACCACCTTGTCGTCGTCGAGGGCCTGGTTCAGGACCAGGACGGTGTCGGCGACGTACGGCGCGAGCTTGTCCGCGTAGCCCAGCAGCTCCTCGACGACCTGGCCCGTGGCGATCGCACGGCGGTTGTAGAGCTTGGTGAGCATCTGGTTCTTGGCGTCGAGCGCCGCCTCGACCTTCTGCGTGAGGATCGACTCGTCGTAGAGGTCCTGGACGCGGATGCCCACACGGTTGATCTTGTCGGCGTAGGTCGGGCCGATGCCGCGACCGGTGGTGCCGATCTTGCGCTTGCCGAGGAAGCGTTCCGTCACCTTATCGACGGTCACGTTGTACGGCGTGATGATGTGCGCGTTTCCGCTGATCAGGAGCTTGGACGTGTCGACGCCGCGCTCGTTCAGCCCGCTCAGCTCGGAGAACAGGACCGACGGGTCGACAACGACACCGTTACCGATGACCGGCGTACAGCCGGGAGACAGGATTCCGGAAGGGAGCAGGTGGAGGGCGTACTTCTGATCGCCCACGACTACCGTGTGGCCGGCGTTGTTGCCGCCCTGGTAGCGCACCACATAGTCGACGGAACCACCGAGCAGGTCCGTCGCCTTTCCCTTGCCTTCGTCACCCCACTGAGCACCGAGCAGCACAAGTGCGGGCACGCGCGTACACCCCTTCCGGGCGGGGCATGTCCATGGTCGAGGGCGTACGCGGTGGGTTTCCGCCACGTACACCGCGACCGTCGTTGGCCGCCAACCGTCGGACCGGATGCCCCCGGAATAGACGAAGCCCCCTGGCGCAAAGGCGCAAGGGGCTCTTGCACAAAGATGCTACCCGAGGAAGCGAGGCATGGCCGAGGTGGCGACTTCCGCGCGGTCTTCCGCGACGCCCGATCAGCTTCTGGTGGTCATCGATCCGGTCGCCCGGCGGGCGGACGGAGAGTCCGTCCGGATCGCGAAAGACGTGCTCAGCGCGGGTGCGGCGAGTACGAAGGTGTGTCTGCCGGACGATCCGGAGGAATTCGCCCGGGCGCTGCGGCGAAGGGGTTCACGGCGGCCCGTCGTGGTCGGCGACGACCGCGCGCTGCTGCGGGCCGTGGGCCTGCTGCACCGGCAGCGGGAGCTGGCCGGCTGCTCGCTGTCGGTGGTGCCGGTGGGGCCGGTACTGGGCCTCACCCGGGCGCTCGGGCTGCCGTCGGGCGCGGTGGCGGCGGCGCGGGCGGTGCTGGACGGCACGGAACGCCGCCTCGACCTGCTCGTCGACGACAGTGACGGGGTGGTCCTGGGGGCCGTGGGGATTCCGCCGGTCACCGCCCCCGAGGGCACGGACGTGGGGCCGGGAGCGCCGGCCCACCCGTGGCTGCGGACGTGTCGGTCCCTCGTACCGGACGCTGGCGTCCTCGCGGCCGGCCCGGGTCACGGCGGCGCTGGGTGCGGCCGGTACGGCGCGGCTGCGGGTGGAGGTCGACGGGGTGACGCTGGTGGACCTGGACCAGCCGGTCGAGGGGGTCTCGGTGATGCCGGGCGCCGGCGGAGTGGCCGTGGTGGAGGTGCGGCCGCTGTCGGTGGGCGCGGAGGCGTCGCCGCTGACGGCGAGCGGACGGACGGTGACCGTGTCGGGGGCGCACTTCCGGTACCGGGCCGACGCGGTGGTGTCGGGGCCGGTGGGGACGCGGACCTGGACGGTGCGGGAGGGGGCGTGGGGGCTGACGCTGCCGACGCGGTGAACGGCGTGCGGGCGGCCGGGTCCGCCGCACGGCGACTGTGTCGGCACCGGTCCGCCGGGCCGCCCGGCCGGGGCCGAGGTGCCGTCGTGTCGGAGCTCGCGTGTCGGTGCCCTCGTGCCTGCGCCCTCGCGTCAGCGGCCTCGCGTCGGTGCCCTTGTGCCGGTGCCCTCGTGTCGGTGCGCTCGCGTCAGCGGCCTCGCGTCGGCGCCCTCGTGCCGGTGCCCTCGTGTCGGTGCGCTCGCGTCAGCGGCCTCGCGTCGGCGCCCTCACCTCGGCGCCCTCGTGCCGATGCCCTCACCTCGGCGCCCTCGTGCCGGCGCCCTCGTGTCGGTGCGCTCGCGTCAGCGGTGCCCGAAGGTCTTCTCGCGGTGCACGCGCCAGCGCTCCATCATCGCGGCGAGTTCCCCGTCGAGGAACTCGAAGAACGCCAGCGTCTCGGCCATGCGGCGACCCGCCGGGGGTCTCGGCACCGAGGCTGGCGACGCCCTCGCTCAGCGCGCTCTCCCACCGCTTGAGGATCGTCTCGCGGTTGGTGAGGGCCTCGTACCACTGGTCACTGTGCACCCGGTACCGCTCCCGGCGTGAGCCGGGTTCGCGCTCGCGCGAGACCATGTGCTGCTGGGAGAGGTAGCGCACGGCCCCGGAGACGGCGGCTGGGCTGACCTGGAGCTGTTCGCCGAGTTCGGCCGAGGTCAGCGATCCCGGGTCGGAGGCCAGCAGCGCGGCGAAGACCCGGGCCGGCATCCGCTGCATCCCGGCCTCGACGAGCTGGGCGGCGAAGCCCTCCACGAACTTCGACACCGCCTCGGGGTCACGACCCCGTCCCGTCGATTCCGCCGACTCCGCTGCTTCCCTCATCCTTCGATCATCCCTCACATCCTGACGCTTCCTTAACTTCACAAATTTCTGAAGGAAGCGTACTTTCGAAATCATGACGAAGGCAATCAGCGTCTCCGGCCTCCACAAGTCGTTCGGCCGGACGCACGCGCTGGACGGGCTCGATCTGGCGGTCGAGGCCGGCGAGGTCCACGGCTTCCTCGGCCCCAACGGCGCCGGCAAGTCCACCACCATCCGCGTCCTGCTCGGCCTGCTGCGCGCCGACTCGGGCGCCGCGCAGGTACTCGGCCGCGATCCGTGGGCGGACGCGGTGGAGGCGCACCGCCGGATCGCGTACGTCCCCGGCGACGTGACGCTGTGGCGCAACCTCTCCGGCGGCGAGGTCATCGACCTCTACGGCCGGCTGCGCGGCGGGCTGGACACGCGGCGGCGCGCGGACCTGGTCGAGCGGTTCGAACTGGACCCGACCAAGAAGGGCCGCACCTACTCCAAGGGCAACTGGCAGAAGGTGGCCCTGGTGGCCGCCTTCGCCTCGGACGTCGACCTGCTGATCCTCGACGAGCCGACCTCCGGCCTCGACCCGCTGATGGAGGAGGTCTTCCAGCGGTGCGTGGCCGAGGAGAGCGAGCGCGGCCGGACGATCCTGCTCTCCTCCCACATCCTCAGCGAGGTCGAGGAGCTCTGCGACCGGGTCAGCATCATCCGTAAGGGGCGGACCGTCGAGAGCGGCTCGCTCGCCGACCTGCGCCATCTGACGCGGACGAGCGTGAGCGCCGAACTTCGCGGGCGCCCCGGGCGGGCTGGCGCGGCTGCCGGGCGTGCACGACCTCGACGTCCAGGGCCGCCGGGTCCGGCTCCAGGTCGACACCGACAAGCTGGACGCCGTACTGCGCTGCCTGAGCGAGTCGGGCGTGCGGTCGCTGACGTCGACGCCGCCGACGCTGGAGGAGCTGTTCATGCGGCACTACCAGGCCGAAGTCGGCGAAGCCGCCGAAGCCGCCGGGGCGGTGACGTCGCGATGACCGCCACGGCCACCACCACGGCTCTCGCGGTAGGGTCCGGCGGCGCGCGCCAGCTCGCCGGCACGGGCACACTGCTGCGCTTCGCCCTGCGCCGCGACCGGGTGATGATCCCGGTCTGGGTGACGGTGAACGCGCTCATGGTGCTCTCCATGCCCGGCACCATCAAGGGCCTGTACGGCACCGCCGCCGAACGCGCCGACCTGGTGCGGCAGATGGAGACCAACTCCTCGCTGCGCGCGATGGTCGGCCCCGTCTTCGACGACAGCCTCGGCGCGCTCACGGCCTGGCGCGTCGGTGTGTACGCCGCCGCGCTCGCCGCGGTGATGAGCCTGCTGATCGTCGTACGGCACACCCGCGACGAGGAGGAGAGCGGGCGGCAGGAAGTGGTCGCCTCCGGGATGGTCGGCCGCCGGGCCTCGCTGACGGCGGCCCTGCTCACGGCGGCGGTCGCCAACGGCGTCCTGGCGCTGCTGGTGGTCGCCGGGCTGGCCGGACAAGGGACGGCCGGGGCGCTGGCCCTCGGGCTCGGGATCGCGGGCGTCGGGATGCTCTTCGCCACGATGGCGGCGATCGTCGCCCAGCTGACCGAGAGCGCGCGGCTGGCCCGGGGACTGACGGCGGCCGTACTGGGCGGCGCCTTCGTACTGCGCGCGGCGGGTGACTCGGCGACCGTCGACGGCTCGTCCGTACTGACGTGGCTGTCGCCGCTGGGCTGGCTGGAGAACCTGCGCGCCTTCGCGGCCGAACGGTGGTGGGTGCTGCTGCTGATCGCCGGCGCGGCGGGCGTGCAGGGCGCGGTGGCCTACGGGCTGGCCGGTCGCCGGGACCTCGGCACGAGCTTCCTGCCGACCCGGCCGGGACCGGCCGCCGGGCGCCTGCGTACGGCCGGTGCGCTGGCCTGGCGGTTGCAGCGGGGCAGTGTGCTCGGCTGGAGCATCGGCTTCTTCCTCGCCGGGGTCGTCTACGGCGGGATGACCGAGGAGCGGCCGATCTGGTCGGGGACAACGAGCAGGCCCGCGAGATCATCGAGCGGATGGGCGGGCAGGCCGGGCTGACCGACGCGTTCGTGTCGGCGATGGTCGGCATGCTCGGGCTGATCGCCGCGCTGTTCGTCGTCGCGTCGGTGCTGCGGCTGAACGGCGAGGGAGACGTCCGGACGGGCGGAGCCGGTGCTCGCGGGCGCGGTGGGACGGCTGCGGTGGGCGCGCGGGGCACCTGGTGATCGCCTTCGGCGGCGCGGCGATCGTCATGCTGCTCGCGGGGCTGGGATTCGCCCTCGGGTACGGCCGGGACGCCGGGGCGATCCTGGGCGCGTGTCTGGTGCAGTTGCCTGCGGTGTGGGTGATCGGCGGGGCGGCGATGCTGCTGCACGGGGTGCTGCCCCGGGGTGCGGTGGCCGCGTGGGGAGTCGCCGGTGCGGTGCTGCTGCTCGGGTGGGTCGGGCCGGCGCTGGACGTGCCGCAGCGGGTGCTGGACGTGTCACCGTTCGGGCATCTGCCGAAGCTGCCGGGCGGGGAGATGAGCTGGTCGCCGGTGCTGGTGCTCACCTCGATCGCGGTGGTGCTGGTGGGGGGCGGGGCTGGGCGAGGCTGCGGCGGCGGGACATGACGACGTGAGCCAGGGGGTGTCGTTCGGATCAGGCCGGCTCCAGGGAACGGTGTCCTGCGACTGACCTCGAGCGGGGTCTGGTGCGTGCCGGGCCCCGCGACCCCGGCAGGATCCGAACGACACCCCCTGGTGGCCGGCCTGTCCGGAACCCCGCGAGGGGGCGGGGGCGTCATCGCGGGTATGAGTCGGGATGCGGTGACGTGTGGTGGCTGTGGGGTTTCGGCGGTGGGGGCCGTGGGTGCCGTGTCCGTCTGGGGGATGTCGGACCGTACCCAGCGGCACCTCGGCAACAAGTTCGAGAACAACGGCATGGACCTCGGCGTCCTCTTCACCGAACTGCCCTTCGTCCTCCTCGCCGGAGCCGTCGTACCCGCCGTGGTCTGGGCGCTGGGCGCCTGGCTGCTGGGACGGCGCCGGCCTCGCTCAGACCTCCACGCCCTAGCTCGGTCAGCCCGCGCATCACGAAGTTCGGCTTCCGTTCCGGCTCGGTCGCCAGGCGCAGCGCCGGGGGCCCGCTCCAGCAGGGACGTCATGGACGCCGCCAGTTCGATGCGGGCCAGTGGGGCGCCGATGCAGTAGTGGATGCCGGCGCTGAAGGAGATGTGCGGGTTGTCCGCGCGGGTGAGGTCGAGGCGGTCCGGGGCCGCGAACACCGCCGGGTCGTGGTTGGCGGAGCCGAACAGCATCGCCACCTCCGCGCCGCGCGGGGCGGTCGTCCCGTCGATCTCGATCTCGTCCAGCACCCAGCGCTCGAAGAGCTGGAGCGGGGTGTCGTACCGCATCAGCTCCTCCACGGCCGACGGGACGAGGGGAGTGGTCGGCGCGCAGGGTCGCCAGCTGGTCCGGATTGCGGAACAGGGCCAGCCAGCCGTTGGTCGTGGCGTTCACCGTGGCCTCGTGGCCCGCGTTCAGGAGCAGGACGCAGGTCGAGATCATCTCCTGCTCGGTGAGCCGGTCGTCGTCCTCGTCGTGGGCCGCGATCAGGCCCGAGATCAGGTCGTCGCCCGGTTCCTTGCGGCGGGCCGCGATCAGTCCGCGCAGGTACTCCGAGAACTCGACCGACGCGCGGACCGCCTTCGCCGCCGTCTCCTCGGACGGGTTCAGCTCGTACATCCCGCAGATCTCCGCCGACCAGGGCCGCAGCGGGGCACGGTCGGACTCCGGGATGCCCAGCATCTCTGCGATCACGGCGACCGGGAGCGGCTCGGCCACGTCCCGCAGCAGGTCGCCGCCGCCCGCCGCCACCAGCCGGGCCACCAGATCGTCCGCCAGCCCGTGCACGTACGGCCTCAACCGCTCCACCGTGCGCGGCGTGAACGCCTTCGACACCAGACGCCGGATACGGGTGTGGTCCGGCGGCTCCAGGTCCAGCATCCCGTGGTCGTTGAGCGTGTGGAAGGGCTCCTGCTCCGGCGGGGGCGCGGTACGGCCGAAGTCCTCGTGCGTGGAAACGGTGCCGGTAGGTCCGCCCGAGTCGACGGTCGCGCAGCAGCGCCGAGACGTCCGCGTGGTGCGGGACCAGCCACTGGTCGGTCGGCTCGTAGTAGAGCACCCGCCCCCGGGCCCGCAGCTCGGCGAAGGCGGGGTACGGGTCGGCGACGAACGCCGGGTCCCAGGGGTCGAAGCTGTCGAACCTGTCGAAGGCGGCCATGGACGGACGCTAACGGGTGGTGCCGACCGGGGCCAGAGGCCCGGGGACTCTCTCAGCCAGGCGTCACCAGGCGGGCCTCGTAGGCGAAGACCGCCGCCTGGGTGCGATCTCTGAGGCCCAGCTTCACCAGGATGCGGCTGACGTGCGTCTTGATCGTCGACTCGGCGACCACCAGGCGCTCGGCGATCTCCGAAGTGGACAGGCCCTGTGCGATCAGGACCAGCACCTCCGTCTCCCGCTCGGTCAGGTCCCCGTACGCCGCCTGGGCCGAGGACATCAGACGCGGGGCGTCGGACAGCTTGGAGAACTCGGTGATCAGGCGCTTGGTGATGGAGGGCGCGAGCAGGGCCTCGCCCGCGGCCACCACCCGGACCCCGTCGGCGAGCTGGCGGGCCGAGGCGTCCTTGAGGAGGAAGCCGGAGGCGCCCGCGCGCAGCGCCTGGTACACGTACTCGTCGAGGTCGAAGGTGGTGAGGACCAGCACCTTCGACGTGCCGTCCGCCGCGACGATCTCCCGCGTCGCCTCGATGCCGTTGAGCTCGGGCATGCGGATGTCCATCAGGACGACGTCCGGAGCCAGTTCGCGGACCTTCGCCACGGCCTCCCGGCCGTTGACCGCCTCACCGGCGACCTCGATGTCCGGCATCGCGTTCAGCAGGACGGAGAAGCCCTCGCGCACCATCATCTGGTCGTCCGCGATCAGTACCGGATCGTGCGGTCGCTCATGCTTCACCTTCGGTCGGTGCCGTGACCGGCAGGAACACCGCCACCTCGTAGCCACCGTCGTCGGTGGGGCCGGCCGTCATCTCGCCGTTCAGCATCGAGACGCGCTCGCGCATGCCGGTGACGCCGTGCCCGGCGCCGGGCGAGGGCTTCACCAGGGTCAGTTCCGGGATCGGGCCGTTGACGATCCGCAGGCCCAGGCCGCCCAGGACGTAGGACACCTCGACGCGGGCGGTCGCGCCGGGTGCGTGCCGCAGGGTGTTGCTCAGCGCCTCCTGCACGATCCGGTACGCCGACAGCTCCACACCGGGCGGCAGCTCGCGCACCGCTCCGGTCACCGCCTTCTCCACGCTCGGGCCGGCGTCGCGCACGTTGGCGAGCAGGGCGTCCAGATCGGCGAGCGTGGGCTGCGGGGCGTCCGGGGCCTCGTAGTCCTCGGCGCGGACGACGCCCAGGACGCGGCGCAGCTCGGTGAGGGCGGCCACCGCGTTCTCCCGGATGGTGGCGAAGGCGCGCTCCAGCTCCGGAGGCGGATTCTCCACCCGGTAGGGGGCGGCCTCCGCCTGGATCGCGACGACCGACATGTGGTGGGCCACCACGTCGTGCAGCTCGCGGGCGATGGTGGTGCGCTCCTCCAGCAGGGTCCGCCGCGACCGCTCGTGCGCGGTGACCGTCTGCTGGGCGGTGACCTCCTGCTGCGCCTCCCGGCGGACGTGCCGGACGGCGACCACCAGGAGGGCGAGGGCGGAGAGGAACAGCATCGGCGCGGAGGTGTTGTACTCCCCGTCGCCGAACAGCGTCTCCACGAGCAAGGCGTATGCGCCGGTCAGGGTCCACATCCAGGCGGCCGTGCGGGGCCGGGTGCGTATGGCCACGATCACCAGCACCGTCAGATGGCAGATGAACGGTCCGGGCAGCCACGGCCACTCGCCGAATTCTCCGAGAAGCACCGCGACCACCGGGGTCGCCGCCATCGACATCCAGAAGGCGCCGACGGGCCGGACCAGCGTGGCCAGCACCGGGATCGCGCACGCCAGCCCGCTCAGCAGGGCCGCCGGCCCTCCCAGGGCGCCGCTGGCCACGGAACCGCCGAACAGGGCGATCAGCGCGGCGCCCACCACCACCGCGTGCGGCAGGCGGGCCGCGTACGACCGCAGGCGGTCGGGGAGCCGTCGGGTCAGCGGACCGTCCATGGTCATGAGCGGCAGCGGGCGGTACGCGAAGGCGTCGTGGAACAGGTCCTGGCGCAGGCCCTGCAGTGCGTCCATGGCCAGCCGGAACTCGGGGGCTGCGCGGCGCGTCACCCCCGCCGGAGGAGGTCCGCATCTGGGTCGTCTCGGTCACGTTCGCAACGGTAGGCGCAGCCGGGGTGCACCGTCGTCACCAGTGAGAGGGGTCCTTCGGTATCCGTCTCAGGTACTACGGGGGCGCGGGCGCCGGGCGGGTCAGTACCCCGACGGCCGCACCAGCCCCGACTCGTAGGCGAACACCGCCGCCTGCGTCCGGTCCCGGAGGCCCAGCTTCACCAGGATCCGGCCCACATGGGTCTTCACCGTCTGCTCGGCGACCACCAGTCGCTGGGCGATCTCCGCGTTCGACAGGCCCTGCGCGATCAGGGCCAGCACCTCGGTCTCCCGCTCGGTCAGCTCACCGACGCGGGCCTTCAGCGGGCCGCGCGGCCGGTCGTCGAGCCGGGCGAACTCGGCGATCAGCCGCCGGGTGATGCCCGGCGCGAGCAGCGCGTCGCCGTCCGCCACCACCCTGACCGCCTCGGCAAGCTGGTCGGCGGAGGCGTCCTTCAGCAGGAACCCGGACGCGCCGGCCCGCAGCGCCTCGTACACGTACTCGTCGAGGTCGAAGGTGGTCAGCACCAGCACTCTGATCGACGCGGTCGCCCCGGTGATGCGGCGGGTGGCCTCGATGCCGCCCAGCTGGGGCATGCGGATGTCCATCAGGACGACGTCCGGTGCCAGTTCGGCGACCTTGGCCACGGCGTCCAGGCCGTCCACCGCCTGTCCGATCACCTCGATGTCGGGCTGGGTGTTGAGCAGCACGGTGAAGCCCTGCCGGACCATCTGCTGGTCGTCGGCGATCAGCACGCGGATCACGCGGCCGTTGCTGCTGGTCGTCATGGGGTGTCGTCCTCGGTGGAGTGGTGAGTGGAGGCAGAGGCAGGGATGGAGGGCTCAGGGGCCGTCGTGGCTGAGGGAGCGGTCAGGGCCGTCGGGGCCGTCGGCCGGGAGGAACGCGGCCACCTGGTAGCCGCCGTCCGGCAGTGGCCGCGCCGTCAGGGTGCCGTCGAGCATCGCCACCCGCTCCCGCATGCCGAGCAGCCCGTGCCCCGCCCCCTGGGACGGTGCCGGGGCCCGCTCCGGGCGGGTGTTGGAGACGTCCACGCGCAGTCCGATCGGAAGATGCATGAGGGTGGACCCGGGCCCTCGCGCCCGGCGCGTGCCGCAGGACGTTGCTCAGCGCCTCCTGCACGATCCGGTACGCCGACAGCTCCACACCGGGCGGCAGGGGCACGCGCGTCCCGCTCGTCTCGGTGGTGACGATCAACCCGGCGGCCCGGATGTTCTCCACCAGCGCGTCGAGCCGGTCGAGGGTGGGTTTGCGGGGCATGTGGAGCGGTGTCGCCCCGTCGGGCGTCTCCAGTGCGTCGGGGTGCTCAGAGCGCACACGCCCAGCACCCGGCGCAGCTCGGTGAGGGCCTCCAGCGCGTTCTGCCGGATGCCCGCGAGGTTCTCCTTCAGCTCGTCCGGCGGGTGCTCGACGAGGAGGGGGGCGACCTGGGCCTGGATGGAGATCACCGACATGTGGTGGGCGACCACGTCGTGCAGCTCGCGCGCGATGCGGCCGCGCTCCTCCAGCAGGGTGCGCCGGGCTCGCTCCTCGGCGGTCAGTGAGGTCTGCTGTTTCAGTTCCGCGCGGGCCTCGCGGCGTCCGCGCAGGGCGATGCCGAGCACCACGACGACCGCGAACAGGATGACGGCGAGCTGGCCGGTCGGCTGGTAGTTCAGCGCGCCCACCAGGCCCTGGACGACGTAGGTGACGAGCGCAGTCAGGGCCAGCGCCTCGCGGAGACCCGGGTGGGGACCCGCAGGGCGAACAGCAGCAGGACGAACAGGTGCGCGATGATCCCGGCGGCCGGCCAGGGCCAGGTGAACGCGGCGCCGTCCGGGTCCATCTCCGACCGCACGGCGAAGGCCCCCACCAGCATGGCCGCCATCGACAGCCACCACGCCGCGACCGGCCGCCACAGCGCGAGCACCATCGCGCCGGCCTGGGCGAGCGCGATCAGGAAGGCGAAACCGGGTTCCACCCCGCCGTTGTCGTTGAGCTGGGCCGCGTCGCCGAGCAGCACGCCGAGGGCGGCCAGGCAGACGACACCGTGCGGGAACCAGCGCAGCCACACCGACGGCGGCAGCGGGTCCGCCCGCCAGGTCCACAGGTCGTCGTGCAGCACCCGCAGCACACGCGCGCCCCGGCCGTCCCTGGTCATCCGCCGTATCCCCCCATCGCAGCACTCGGCCCACCCTAGACATGACGTGCACCCGCCGTCCTCGTCCGGCTCGGCGGGCGATGCGTCCGGACGACCCGGGAGCGGCGCCGGCCGCCGCGCTCGCAGGAGCGAAAGGCCGCCCAGCAGCCGGCCAGGACGAGCGCGAACACCGGGAGCCAGGCGAGCCGGGCCACGACCCAGTCCAGGCCGTCGGGCAGCGTGTGCAGCCCGGGCAGGCGGCCGGCCAGGAGGCCGGTGGCCGTGGTCGCCATCAACGCGGTCTGGTGCCACAGGAAGATCGTCATCGCGGAGAGGTTGACCAGCGCGACCGCCGCCCACGCCACGGGCCGCCGCATCGCGCGGCGCAGCGGCTCGCGCAGCAGCAGTGCGAGGCCGCACTGCGCCAGGCCGAAGGTGACGGCGGCCAGCGTCGGCGGGTTGAGGTTCGACACCTCGGCGCCGGGGACGCCGACCATCGACGCCGGATAGCCCGCCCAGGCCACGAGCGCCGCGGTCGCCGCCGTACCGCCGGTGAGCAGGAGCCCGCCCGCGCGGCGGCGGTCCAGCTCGCCGCGGGTCCAGGCGGCCCCGAGGTGTGGGGACCAGCCAGCCCGCGGCGAGGTTGATCCAGCCGAGCCAGGACGGGGCACCGAACCCGAAGCGCAGCAGGTCGACGTGGAGGACGACGACCAGCGGCCACAGCGGATGCAGCCGGGTCAGCAGCGGAGTCGCCGCCGTCAGCGCGGCGAAGACCAGGAGGAACCACATCGGGGACAGGGCCAGCTTCACCAGGGTGTGGACGGTCACGAACTCCGCGCCCGTCAGGAGCAGCAGCGCCGCTGTCACCGTCCACAGGGTGAGGACGGCCGCGACCGGGCGGAACAGTCTGGACAGCCGGGCGGACAGCCAGCCGCCGTAGGAGGTGCCGCGGGCTCTGGCCGACGCGTAGCCCCGGGTGGCGACATGGCCGCCGACCAGGAAGAACACGGCGAGGGTCTGGAAGACCCAGGAGATCGGGGACAGCCAGGGCATGTCCTGGAGCGGACTGGCCGCGCGCAGGCTGCCGCCGTCGGCGACCAGGGCCGTCACCAGCCAGTGGCCGAGGACCACGCCGAGGATGGCCATGGCACGCAGGGCGTCGACGGCCCGGTCCCGCGACGCGGGCGTCGCGGCGTCGATCCGGGCGGAGGCACGGCACAGCCCTGCCGGGCGGCTATGCGGTGCGGCCCTTTCCGGGTGGCGGTACGGCGAAGCCGCGGCCCCGTGGCGGCGTCGCGCCCCCGGTTCGGCGTGGCGTGCGGTGAGCTCGGTCGGGTCGGTCGGGTCGTTTCGGTCACCTCAGTCATGGGTCACCTCCGTGATCTCGCCCAGGGCGATGCGGGCCAGGTTCGTCAGGGAGACGGAGCCGGTTTTGAAGTAGTCGCTGTGGCCGCCGTCGCCGGCCGCGAAGACCGGGCGCCGAAGTCCGGGGAGACCGGGTCGGTGCCGAAGCCGACGGTGGAGCCGAAGAGGTCGGCGCTGAGGTGCGGCACGTGCTGCACCCAGTCGTCGGCGCCCCGGGCCGCCCAGACCCTGGCGCTCGTGTGCAGGTCCGCGGCGGAGTCGGCGCCGGTGCCGGGGCTGCCGACCAGGGCGATGTCGGCGACGTCCAGGCCGTCGGCGGCGCGGGCGCAGACCACCGAGCCGTAGGAGTGGCAGAGGAGGGCGAGGCGGGCGTCGGGGCCGGTGACCCCGCGCAGGGTGTCGACCAGGGCACGCAGCTTCGGGGGCGGCCCGGTCGGCGCGGCCGGTGGTGGCGACCGTGGTGCTGACGGTGCCCGGTGTCTCGTAGCCCAGCCAGGCCACGACCGCGGCGGGAGTCCTCCCGGGGAGAGCGCCCTCGGGTGCCTGCGCGGCGAGCCGCCGGTGCAGGGCCAGGGCGGCGGCACGGAAGCGGCCGTACGTGTCGAGGCTCGTGTCGGAGCCCGGGACCAGGACGGCGACGCGGTCGGCGTGGGCCAGGTCGCCGAAGACCTCCGTGGCCAGTCCTGCGCCCCGGCCGTCGAAGGCGAGCAGACGCCGGGACGGGTCGGCCATCGAGCCGTTCGCCGCCGCGCGGTGCCGGTCGCCGTGGGCGGCGGCCATCCGGGACGCCTCGGCGGCGTTGGCCCGGTTGGCGGCGTACGCCTCCTCCAGGGTGCCGGCCGTGGGGGCCGCGAGCGCGGCGGGAGCCGGAGCGGGGGATCTCGGGGCGCGCGGCACCGGAGAGGGAAGGACCACGGCGCCACAGATGAGCGCGGCGAGGGCAGTCCGACGCCATCTGCTCACGCGCCGCCGCCAACGTACCGCCGTGCCGGGCCCCATGGCCTCTCCCTCCAGCTCGCCCGACCATCGGGCTTGTCTGTAAGGAAGTTATGAATCGCGCCGGGTAACCCGCGTCCCGCCAGGGAACTCACCTGCGGGGTAGCTCTCAGGTACTACGGGTACGACCGGGACCCGCACGCCCGCACGCCCGCACGCCCGCACGCCCAGCGAAACGCTCCGGTCTCACCAAGCAAGCTGCGCGATCTCCTCCGCCACCACCGCGCACGCGTCCGCCGCCGGGTCGATCAGCGGATAGTGGCCGACGTCCTCCAGCAGCGTCACGCCCACCACCTCCCCGGCCTTCGCCGCCGCGTCGCGGCATGCGCCTCGGCGACCGCCTGCGGAACGTCCACGTCGGCACGCCCCTGAACGAGGGTCGTGGCGATGCCGGTGGGCAGCAGCAGGGCCGGGTCCGCGTAGGGCCGGCGTTCGGCGAAGAGCTCCTCCCCGCCGAGGAGTTGCCGCGCCGCACCGCCGCACACGTCGAGCTTGTCGGCGACCTCGAAGTCGGCGATCGGCGCGAGGGCGACCACACCGCGCAGAGGCGCCGGGCGGTCGATGCGCCAAGGGGCGTCGTCGGGCAGCAGATGCCGGGCGGCCGCCCACAGGGCGGGGTGGCCGCCGGCGGGTGGCCGGTGAGCACGACACGGCGCGCGTCGGCCTGCGGGAGGTGCTGCCGTACCAGCGCGGGCAGGGCGTCCAGCGCGGCGGCCACGTCGTCGAAGGTCTCGGGCCAGCGCCCCGCGACGGGACCCCCCGCATCCCCGCCACCCGCACCACCGGCGCCACCGGCGCCCTCAGCACCGTCCCCGCCGTCCGCACCGCGCCGGTACTCCACACTGGCCACCGCGAGCCCCCGCCGGGCGAGGAAGCCTGCGAACGGGCTGACATGGCGCCGGTCGTACGGAGCCCGCCACGAACCTCCGTGCAGGACCACCACGACGGGAGCGGCACCGCCCGGACCCACCGCCCCGCGCGGGACGTAGAAGTCGATCACCTGGTCGGGGTGGTCGCCGTACACAGCGGTGCTGTCGGGGTCGACCGCCGGATGCGAGAAGGCCGATTTCTCCTCCGCCGCCTCCGCGGCGCTCCTCGCGGCAGCGGTGCCCGGTTCTGCGGCGGCGTCCGGCATGCTCAACCTCTCAGCGGCAAAACGGTGTTGGCGGACCGGGGGAACGAAATCGGCCGTTGGCGGGACGGTATCAGGCCGGTGACGTGCCCGGACATGGGGATGTAACGCTGGGTGAGGAGCAGGCGATCCACTACGAGGCGATCCGCCCCGTCCTCACCCGCCCGTCATTCCAGCGTCTCCGCCAGCACCCGCGCCGCCCGCTCCACGTCCGCGAAGCCGACGTACAGCGGGGTGAAGCCGAAGCGCAGGACGTCCGGGGCGCGGAAGTCCCCCACCACCCCGCGCTCGATCAGGCGCTTCATCACGTCCCCCGCGTCGGCACAGCGCAGTGCGACCTGGCTGCCCCGCTCGGCGTGCGCCGCCGGAGTCACCGACTCCACCAGGCCGTCCGGGACGTACTCCCCGACACAGCGCAGGAAGAAGTCCGTCAGCGCCAGGGACTTGGCCCGCACCGCTTCCACCGACACCCCGTCCCACACCTCCAACGCCGCCTCCAGGGCGAGCAGGGAGAGGATGTCCGGCGTGCCGACCCTGCCGCGCACCGCGCCGGACGCCGGGGCGTACGCGGGCCGCATGCCGAAGGGCTCGGCGTGCGAGTTCCAGCCCGGCAGCGGGGAGTCGAAACGGTCCTGGAGGTCGCGGCGCACGTACAGGTACGCGGGCGAACCGGGTCCGCCGTTGAGGTACTTGTAGGTGCAGCCGACCGCCAGGTCGACGCCGTGCTCGTCGAGCCCGACCGGCAGCGCGCCCGCGCTGTGGCACAGGTCCCAGACGACGTACGCCCCGCCGCGTGCACCGCCGCCGTGAGCGCGGGCAGGTCGTGCAGCCGGCCCGTGCGGTAGTCGACGTGGTTGAGCAGGACCGCGGCGGTACGGTCGCCGAGCGCCGACGGCACCTCGGCCGGGGTCACCGGACGCAGCGAGCGGCCCGTCATCCGGGCCGCCGACTCGGCGATGTACCCGTCCGTGGGGAAGGTGGTGGCGTCGACGAGGATCTCGTCCCGGCCGTCACCCGCCATCCGTACGGCGGCGACGAGCGCCTTGAAGACGTTGACGCTCGTGGAGTCGCCCACCACGATCTGCCCGGACGCCGCCCCGACCAGCGGGGCGATCCGGTCACCGATCCGCTCGGGCGCGGTCCACCAGCCGCTCTCCTCCCAGGACCGGATGCGCAGCTCGCCCCACTGACGGCGTACGACGTCCTCCACGCGCGCGGGGGACACCGGCCGGGAGGGCGCCGAGCGAGTTGCCGTCCAGGTAGACGACGTCGTCCAGGACGAACCGCTCGCGCAGCGCCGCCAGCCCGTCGGCGGCGTCCAGTTTCCCGGCCTCGGCCGCCGCTTCGAGAAGCTCAGACATACGACCGCGCCGTCCACAGCTCGGGGAACACGTTGTTCCGGGCCCGCTTCTCCAGCCAGGCCACCCCGGCGGAGCCACCGGTGCCGGTCTTGGAGCCCATCGCGCGGCGGGTGGCGACCAGGTGGTCGTTGCGCCAGCGCCACACCAGCTCGGCGACGTCGGTGAGCGCCTCGCCGAGGCGGGCCAGCTCGCCGTTCTGGTCGCCCGCGTAGACGGCCGTCCAGGCGGCCTCCACCTCGGGCGCCGCCTCGTACTTCCGGGTGACGTCGCGCTGGAGGACGGCGTCCGGGATGTCGTACCCGCGCCGGGCGAGCAGCCGGACCACCTCGTCGTACAGGCTCGGCTCGTGCAGCGCCTTCTCCAGCTCCGCGTGGACGCGCGCGGGCACCGCGGTGCGGGACGAGCATGGACGCGGACTTGTCGCCGAGCAGGAACTCCAGGCGGCGGTACATCGCCGACTGGAAACCGGACCCCTCACCGAGGGCGCTCCGGTAGGAGTTGAACTGGGCGGGCGTGAGGCCCGCGAGCGGCGTCCAGGAGGCGTTCAGCGCCTCCAGCTCCCGCACCGAGCGCTTGAGCGCGTCGGTCGCCACCTGGGTCCGGTCCTCGCGCAGGGCGCGGGCGCGGTCTCCCACTCGTGGACGATGACGGTGAACCACAGCTCCATGACCTGGGTCGTGACCAGGAAGACCATCTCTCCGGGATCGTCGGAGAGAGTGTGCTGGAGGTGGGTGAGCACGTCCGCCTTGACATAGTCCTCGTACGGCGTGCTGCCCTCGAAGTCGAGATTCGGGGGCTTCGTGGGACATCGCTGTCTCCTGCTGCACTACGGGTAGCGGTCCGCCCTGCCGTTACCGACACGGGGCCCCGGTCCCCAACGTCATCCTCCGCAATGGTCGCAGCAAACCGCAAGGCCCGCCTGCGCACGGCAGGCGGGCCAGGACACGTCCGGTCCCCGGTTCAGCCCAGTACCTCGGCCGCCGCCGGCGAGGAGTCCTTCAGGAACTGGCTGCAGCGCTCGTACTCCTCCTTCTCGCCGATCGCCTGGGCGGCGCGGGCGAGGGCGTGCAGGGCGCGCAGGAAGCCGCGGTTCGGCTCGTGCTCCCAGGGCACCGGGCCGTGCCCCTTCCAGCCGCTGCGGCGCAGGGCGTCCAGGGCCGCGGTGGTAGCCGGTACGGGCGTACGCGTACGACTCGACGACGCTGCCCCGCTCGAACGCCTCGTCGGCCAGCTGTGCCCAGGCCAGCGAGGACGTCGGGTACTTCGCGGCGACATCGGCGGGCGAGGTCCCGCCCGCCAGCAGCTCGCGCGGCCCGGGGTCGTCGGGGAGGTGGGTCGGGGGCGGTCCCCCGAGGAGGTTCTCGTGAATGGCCATGGGCACAAGTCTGCGCCATGCCGTCGGCATACGTACGCGGGCCCGGCACCCCCAGGAGAATCCAGGGGTGCCGGGCCCGTCGCGGACGACACGGCGCGGACGCCGCGCGCCGTGGCCGTTACTTGATCTTCTGGCCCGCCGAGCGCAGGTGGCCGCAGGCCTCGACCACGCGCGCGGCCATGCCGGCCTCGGCCAACTTGCCCCAGGTGCGCGGGTCGTAGGTCTTCTTGTTGCCGACCTCGCCGTCGACCTTGAGGACGCCGTCGTAGTTGCTGAACATGTGGTCGGCGACCGGACGCGTGAAGGCGTACTGGGTGTCCGTGTCGATGTTCATCTTGACCACGCCGTTCTCCAGCGCGGTCGCGATCTCCTCGGCGGAGGAGCCGGAGCCGCCGTGGAAGACGAAGTTGAACGGCTTGCTGCCGGCCGGCTGACCGTACTTGGCGGCGACGCCCTCGTTCAGCTCCTTGAGCAGCTCGGGGCGGAGCACGACGTTGCCCGGCTTGTACACGCCGTGCACGTTGCCGAAGGAGGCGGCGAGCAGGTAGCGGCCCTTCTCGCCCAGGCCCAGCGCCTCCACGGTGCGGATCGCGTCGTCGACCGTGGTGTAGAGGGAGTCGTTGATCTCGTGGGAGACTCCGTCCTCCTCGCCGCCGGTCGGGGTGATCTCGACCTCAAGGATGATCTTGGCGGCGCGGGCGCGCTCCAGCAGCTCCGTGGCGATGGAGAGGTTGTCGCCGAGCGTCTCCGCGGAGCCGTCCCACATGTGGGACTGGAACAGCGGGTTGCGGCCGGCCTTGACGCGCTCCTCGGAGACCGCCAGCAGCGGACGCACATACGCGTCGAGCTTGTCCTTCGGGCAGTGGTCCGTGTGCAGGGCGACGGTGACGTCGTACTTCTCGGCCACGATGTGCGCGAACTCGGCGAGGGCGACGGCGCCGGTCACCATGTCCTTCTTGTGCTGGCCGCCCAGGAACTCGGCGCCGCCGGTGGACATCTGGATGATGCCGTCGCTCTCCGCCTCGGCGAAACCGCGCAGGGCCGCGTGCAGCGTCTGGGAAGAGGTCACGTTGATGGCCGGGTAGGCGAACTTTCCTGCCTTCGCCCGGTCCAGCATCTCGTTGTAGACCTCGGGAGTTGCGATGGGCATCTGTCCGCTCCTTGTATGTGCGGGGGCGTGAAACGTGCTTACGGCCCTGACCTAGACCTGGGGGGGCGACGTCATCGTCGGCCCCATCTTTCCAGACGAAGCGGGATACTCCGAGTGGACGTCCGCCGGACGTCCTTCCGGGCTCAGTCCAGGCCCAGCTCGTCCTTGTCGTACGCGTACAGGTACGGCACCCCGGCGCCGTCCTGGATCTTCTCGGCGGCGCCCGTCGCCCGGTCGACGATCGTCGCGACGGCCACGACCTCGGCACCGGCCTCGCGCACGGCCTCGACGGCGGTGAGCGGGGAGCCGCCGGTGGTCGAGGTGTCCTCGACGACCAGGACGCGGCGGCCCCTGATGTCCGGGCCCTCCACGCGCCGCTGCAGCCCGTGCGCCTTGGCGGCCTTGCGGACGACGAAGGCGTCCAGCTTCCGGCCCCGCGCGGCGGCGGCGTGCAGCATGGCCGCGGCGACCGGGTCGGCGCCCATGGTCAGCCCGCCCACCGCGTCGAAGTCCAGGTCGGCGGTCAGGTCAAGGAGCACCTGCCCCACCAGCGGCGCCGCCTCGCCGTCGAGCGTGATGCGGCGCAGGTCGACGTAGTAGTCGGCCTCGAGACCCGAGGAGAGGGTCACCTTGCCGTGCACCACGGCCTTGTCCTTGATCTGCTGCAGCAGCGCGCCGCGCGTGCCTGGCGGCATTACTTCGTTGACGTCCGTCATGCCGACCAGCTTAGAGCCGGGTCCAGCTCCAGGTCGTCGTGGCCTCCAGCGGCTCCAGGGGCGTGACCAGGCGCGGGAGGGTGTTCAGGCCGTCGGGCGGCCCGGTCTGCGGCTCCACGCAGACGGCGGCCTCCTGCTCGTCGTAGACCACGGCCCACCGTTCCGGGCTGGTCACCCTCCAGTTCCAGGCGCTCCGGCCAGGTGAGGGTGACGTCGACGCCGTCCGGCATGCCGAAGCAGTCGTCCCAGGGGCCCGGCTTCGGGTCGACGCGGTTGCCGGTGGGCAGGTGGTCGTCGCCGCGCTCCTCCTGCCAGGCGGGGTCGAAGGCGATCTCGACGCCGGCCCCGTCCGCGCCGTCGAGCGTCCGGTTGAACCAGGGGTGCCAGCCGATCTGCGCCGGGAAGGACGAGTCGTACGTCTCCACGGACATCGTCAGCGTCAGCGCGTCCTCGGCGAGGGCGATCACCTGGGTGACGCGGCCGGGGTAGGGCCAGGGCTCGGTGAGGTCGTACGTGAGGACGGCCTCGTCGGCGGTGACGCGGGCGGTGCGCCAGGCGGCGTCGCGGGCGGTGCCGTGGATGGCGTGCGGCGGGGAGTTGAGCGGCATCTGGTGGACGACGGCGCCGTCCCGGAAGCGGCCCTCGCGGATCCGGCCGCACCAGGGGACCATCGGGAAGCAGCCGTAGCGCTCGCCCTGGCGGAGCAGCTCCGTGCCGCCGACGCGCAGCCCGCCGATCCGGCCGCCGTTGCCCGGCAGCACGGTCGCCTCCGCGTCACCCGCGGTCAGCGTGATGGGTTCGTTACTCACGCCACGACCCTACTGGGGCGATCAAGACCGCCCCCACCCGGCCGACTCGACAGAGCCCGGCTGCGGCGGAGCGGCGGCACGCTACGGCGGCTGGCTGCGGCTCGGGTACGGCGGTTCGTCCGCGGCCCGGCTACGGCGGCTCGGGTACGGCGGTTCGGCTGCGGCCCAGTTAGGGCGGTTCGTCCGCGGCTCGGTTACGGCGGCCCGGCTACGGCGGCTGAGCGGCGGCCCGGCTACGGCGGTTCAGCCGCGGCCCTGCTACGGCGGCTGAGCCGCGGCTCGAGTACGGCTCGACCGCGACGGTTCAGCGGCGCCTGCGCAGCGCGCGGCCCACCACGATCGCGGACGCCACGACCAGTGCCGCCGCCGGGGCGGCCCAGCGCAGGGGAGCACCGGCCGCGCTCGCCTGGGGTGCGGGGACGGGAGCGTACCGGCCGCCGGGGCGGGGCGTGGTCCACCTCCTCGGCACTGCGGCCGATCATCGTGCGGCGCGCGTGCGCCGGCCCTCGGCGGCGGGCGGCTCGGCGGCTTCGGGGCTGGCGGGGACTCCAGGGGGGCAGGGACTCAGGGGTGGCGGGGGGCTTCAGGGGCGGCGGGGGCTTCAGGGGCGGCGGGGGCCGCGGGGCATCCGGCTCGCCCTGCTCAGCCGCCTCGCCCTGCCCGCCGTGCCCGTCCGGATCGCCCGCCTCGCCCTGCCCGTCCGCCTCGCCCTCGTCCGTGTCCGCGAGGGAGGGCGGGGGCATCTCGGCGTCGAAGACGGAGGCGTGCTGCTGCGGCTCCGGCCGCGCCTCGGGGCTGCTCAGACCCCTGCTCCCGCTCCCGCTCCGCCGCCGCGCCCAGGTTCCCCGCGAACCGCGTCAGCAGCCGGGCCGCGGCCGACGTCACCGACTCCTCGGGCAGCTCCGTGACGCGTCCGTCCGCGGTGGCCGTCCCGGCGAACGTGAGGGTGGAACCGCCGTCGGCGTCCACCACGCGGAGGGTGAGCGCGAGCGTGACCGTGCCGGTGCCGCGCGACTCGGTGGCGTCGCCCTCGACGGCGTACGCACCGTCCTCGCGCGCGGACAGGCGCACGGAGCCCCGGTAGGTGATGGAGTGACTGCCGATGCGCACCTTGAGCCGTCCCGCGACGGGCTCGGCACCGGCGTCCTGCTGGAGCCCCGGAACCGCCCGGGCGACCCGGACGGGGTCGGCCAGCACGTCCCTGAGCCGCTCGGCCGGAACCGGAACGAACACCTCATGCTCCATGTCCCGCCACCCTACCCAGCGGGCGCCCGACGCACCCCGTCGGCACAAAGTCACCCGCCCCCTCCCGCGCCCCCCACACCCCCCCGGCGTCACCAGTCCCGTCTCGTACGCCACCACCACCGCCTGGGCCCTGCTGGTCAGGCCCAGCTAGTCATCGTGCGGTTGAGGTGGGTCTTCACCGTGGCCTCGCTGATGAACAGGCGGTCGGCCGCGTCGGCGTTGCTCAGGCCGCGGGCCACCAGTTTCAGGACCTCGGCCGCGCGGGCGGTCAGCGCCGTCAGTCCGGGCGGCGGGCCGCGTCCGACGAGTCCGGTCGGCTCGTGCCCGACATCCGCGTGAACGCCTCCACCAGGCGCCGGGAGACCGGGGGCGAACAGCGGCGCGGGCACAGCGCGGAGGCGGCGCGGGCGCAGGCACGGCGCGGGCGCGGGCACGGCGCGGGCGCGCGGCACGGCGCGGGCGCGGGCACGGCGCGAGGCGCGGGCACGGCGCAGGCGCGGGCACGGCGCGGGCGCGGGCACGGCGCGGGCGCGGGCACGGCGCGGGCGCAGGCACGGCGCGGGCGCGCAGGCACGGCGCGGGCGCAGGCACGGCGCGGGCGCGGGCACGGCGCGGGCGCAGGCACGGCGCGGGCGCAGGCACGGCGCGGGCGCAGGCACGGCGCGGGCGCAGGCACGGCGCGGGCGCAGGCACGGCGCGGGCGCAGGCACGGCGCGGGCGCAGGCACGGCGCGGGCGCAGGCACGGCGCGGGCGCAGGCACGGCGCGGGCGCGGGCTCAGTACCGGCGGATGTACCAGCGTCGACGGCGGCAGGTCGTCGATCCGGGCGCGGGACGCGGCGCGGGCGTCCTGGGCCAGGGACCGGGGCGTGAGGGGTGCTCGGGCGGGGGCCCGTCGGTTCGAGCCGCAGGGCGGGGGGCGTGCGGGCGGCCAGGAGGAAGCCCCAGTCGCGGGGGGCGTTCAGGGTGGCGGCCGTGCGGTCGGGGTCCGGTGCGAGGCCGGTGTCCGGGCGGCGACACGGTGGGGGCGGTCCGCAGACCGGCCGCGTGGAGCGTCGCGTCCACCGTCCAGAAGGCCCGAGGGCGGGCGGAGAGCGGACCGGCGTGCACGACCAGCCGCCCGTCGGGGGCGAGCACCCGCCGGAGCAGGCCGTAGAACTCCTGCGAGTACAGCTTTGTACTGGCCGTGAGGCCCGGGTCGGGCAGGTCCGAGATCACCACGTCGTACGTCGCGGTGGGCGTCGAGCGCAGCCGGTGGAAGGCGTCCGCCGTGATGGCGTGGACGCGCGGATCACCGTAGGCGTGCTCGTTCAGCTCGGACAGTCCGGGGTCGTGCCGGGCCAGCCGGGCGAGCCCAGGGTCGAGTTCGACGACGTCGACGCGGCGCACGTCCGGGTGGCGCAGCACCTCCCGCGCGGCGAGGCCGTCGCCGCCTCCGAGGATCAGCACGCGCGCGTGCGGGCCGCTCATGGCGGGGTGCACCAGGGCCTCGTGGTACCGCCGCTCGCCGCTGCCGCCGGCCCGCAGCCGGCCGTCCAGGAACAGGTCGAGCGGCCGACCGTCGGCGTCGCCGGTGAGGACGACCTCCTGCACGTCGGTCTTCACGGCCACGCGGACGTCCCTGGCCGTACACGGCGTGCCGGGCGGCGCGTTCGAAGTCGTCGGCGAGGACGGTCGCCGTGGCGAGCAGGGCGGAGTACGACGGCGTTGGCGGTCAGCAGCAGCCAACGGGCCCGGCGGGTCATGTCCCGCCGGAACAGGCCGAGGACCAGGGCCGCGCCGACGAGCGCGTTGACGGTGCCGGTGAGCAGTGCGCCGGTCAGCTGGCCGAGGAAGGGCAGCAGTACGAAGGGGAAGGCGAGGCCGCCGACGAGCGCGCCGACGTAGTCGCGGCGAACAGGTCGGCGACGGCGCCGCCCGCGTCCTGACGGCGGACGCGCTGGATCAGCTCCATCAGCAGCGGTACCTCCGCGCCGATCAGCATGCCGATGGTGAGCGAGAAGGCGACCAGGAGGAAGCGCGGGCCGTCGGCCCACAGGCCGCCCAGCCTCCGGTCCAGGCGAAAACGGCGTACAGCACCATCGCGCTGGAGCCGCCGACGAGGGCGAGGACGGCCTCGACCGCGCCGAAGCCGGCCGCCGCGAACCTGCGCAGCCGTTTGGCGGCGAGCGAGCCGAGGCCCATGGCGAAGACCATGACGGACAGGACGACGGACGCCTGGGTGACCGAGTCGCCGATCAGGTACGAGGCGAGGGCGACGAGTTCGAGTTCGTACACGAGCCCACAGGCCGCGCAGACGAACACACCGGCCAGCACCAGGAACCGCCCGACGGCCGGCCGGACGGGCAGCCGGGCCGGCCCACCGGGCCCGGAGGCACCGGGCGTACCGCCGGCTGAATCGGGAGAGCCGCCGGGGCCGCCCCAGGACGGCGGAGAGCCGGGCGGGGCAGGCGCGTGCGGTTCGATCACGGGGTGACGTTACGTCACTACAGCACTGCGCTTCGTCACCCACACGTGAAACTGACGTTCTGTCGGGCACCACAGGTTTATCCCGCCCAGGACCGCCCGGACCCCCGCCCCGCACCCGCTCACACCTCGGACGGGCTGAGCTGCGACGTCGGCACCCGGACACCCACCCGGGTCCGGGTCGCCACCAGGTGGCCGTCCTGCGGATAGGCGTGCCAGGTCCGCCAGTGCACCTGCCCCTCGTGCCGATGGGCCAGCAGCGCGGTGAAGGCGTGCGGATTGCCGGGGAAGACTCCGGCCAGCCCGTGCGGGTGGTCGGCGACCAAGGCCAGCAGCTCCTGGGCACGTCCGGCGAAGGAGCCCGGCGTCAGCACCTCCACGCGAGCGGCGAACTCGTACTCCCAGTCGCCCTTCCGCTTGGCGACGCCCAGCCGGAAGGGGGTGCTGCTGCCGGGGATGCACGCCACCGTCTCCGAACAGCTTCCCCGCTCCTCCTCCAGCAGGACTTGATGGGAGGCCCCCAGGAGTCTCAACTGCATTTTCGCGCCCGTCAGTTCGAGATCGAGACTGGCGAGCGCGGGCAGCGGCTCGCGCCCCAGGGCCCAGGCGAGGTCGGCCGCGCGCGTGTCGGTGTAGGAGGTTTTCAGGGTCGTGAGCATGGATCGGCTCCGCAAGCACACAAGGAGAGGAAGGTGTGGGGCCTGCGCATCCCGGTCACTGCCGGGGATGCGGCCCGCTCAGCCCAGTCGGCCGGTCAGGAGGGGGTCAACAGGTCGTCCGAGGAGCTGCGTTGGTGATGGAGAGGGAATCATGAACTGTGGCGCCGCCACAGCGTTTTTACCCAACTTCGTGGGGTTTCCATCCCTCAGGGGCTCCACAGCTCAACTGTTCAACCAGGGCGCACACCCCGCCCGTGCGGCGCGCACCGGTGCGTGGGAGCGCCCGCCGGGTGGGTTTCCCGGCGGGCACTCGTGATGGGGCGCGGGACCCGCTCCCAGGTGCGAGCCCCGTGACGGGGATGCGGTTCCCCCTGCGAAGGCTCGGCTGCCCCGTGTCAGCCGCCGCCTCCTCCGCATCCGCCGCCGCCCCCTCCTCCCCCGCAGGACGACGACCCGCCTCCGCAGGACGAGCCTCCGCCGCAGGGAGGAGCCTGTGTTGTGCCCGCCGGACGACGAGCCGTCGGCCCACCAGCTGTTCCGGCGGCCGCGGCCTCGGGCGCGGCCGCCTCCGCCGCCGCTCCGCGCGCCCGCCATGAGCCCCCGGACCACCAGGGCGCCGACCACGATCAGGATGATGCCGGTGACCATGGCGCCACCTCCTTCCGCTTCCCGGGCTCGCGCCCGGAGTTCCCCCGAAGCAGCCCCCCGTTGGGCGCCTCGCTCTCTGTTCGAAGCTCGTTGTGACGCTGCGAAGTTCGTTGCGTGAACGGGAGATGCCCCTCTCCACCACGCCCCAAAGCAGAGTTGAGGAACTCCAGAGGTTCGGCACAGGATGACCTCCATGACCTCCATGAGCTCCAGCGCCCGCCCCTTCCTCAACCGCCGGCTCGCCGAGTTCGGGACGACGATCTTCGCGGAGATGTCCGCCCTGGCCGTGCGGACCGGGGCGATCAACCTGGGCCAGGGTTTCCCGGACACCGACGGTCCCGAGGAGATCAGGAGGGCCGCCGTACGGGCGCTGCGCGACGGACGCGGCAACCAGTACCCGCCGGGCCCCGGCGTCCCGGAGCTGCGTACCGCCGTCGCCGCCCACCAGGAGCGCCGCTACGGCCTGTCCTACGACCCGGACACCGAGGTCCTGGTCACGGCCGGCGCCACGGAGGCCATCGCCGCCTCCCTGCTCGCCCTGCTGGAGCCCGGCGACGAGGTCGTGGCGCTGGAGCCGTACTACGACTCGTACGCGGCCTGCATCGCGATGGCGGGCGGTACGCGCGTACCCGTGACCCTGCGCCCGCACGAGGGCACCTTCCGCCTCGACCTCGACGAACTGCGCGACGCGGTCACCGACCGCACCCGCCTGCTGCTGCTGAACACCCCCCACAACCCGACGGGCACCGTCCTGACCCGCGACGAGCTGGCGGCCATCGCCGAGCTGGCCGTGGAACGGGACCTGCTGGTGGTGACGGACGAGGTCTACGAGCACCTGGTCTTCGACACGGCCGAGCACATCCCCTGGCGAGCTTCCCCGGGATGCGCGAGCGCACGGTGACCATCGGGTCGGCCGGCAAGACGTACTCCCTTCACGGGCTGGAAGGTCGGCTGGATCACCGCCTCGCCCGCCCTGGTCACGGCGGTCCGCTCGGCCAAGCAGTACCTGACGTACGTGGCCTCCGGGCCCTTCCAGTACGCGGTCGCCGAGGCCCTCGCGCTGCCCGACTCCTACTTCACCGCCTACCGCGCGGACATGCAGGCCAAGCGGGACCTGCTGGCGGCGGGCCTGGCAGAGGCGGGCTTCGGCGTCTACCGCCCCGCCGGGACGTACTTCGTCACCACCGACATCCGCCCCCTCGGCGAGAGCGACGGCTTCGCCTTCTGCCGCGGCCTGCCGGAACGGGCCGGCGTCGTCGCCGTCCCCAACGCGGTCTTCTACGACCACCGTGAGGCGGGCGCCCCCTTCGTCCGCTTCGCGTTCTGCAAGCGGACCTCGGTACTGGAAGAGGCGGTGCGGCGGCTGAAGACGCTGGCGGGGTGAACGGTGAGAGCCCGGCCCCGGCATCATCACCGCCGGGCCGGGCTCTCCTCACACGGGACGGACTATTCGGCCGTCCTCGTCCGTCGGCTTCTCCGACTCGTTGACCTCCTGCTCCAGGCCGAGCTGCTCCACGAGCCACCGGTCGAACTCGATGGCGGCGCGGACCCAGGCTGACCGTCGAGGAGACGAAGTGCTCCAGGCTGATGCCCATGCCGATCAGCATCTGCGCCTCGCCGATCAGGCGGACGGTGCCGTCGTCGTGGGTGTGGGAGTACACCTTGGGCCACAGGGTGCGCCGGTTCCAGTCGTCGATCGACTCCAGCAGCTGCGGCTTCTCGTCGATCTGGTGAGGCCGGTCGTAGAACGTCCGCACCGAGAAGACCTGCTGGTCACCCTCGCCGCGGAACATGAAGTACGTACGGAACTGCTCCCACGGCGCCGCGAGGTCACCCTCGTCGTCGACGACATACTTCAGCTCCATCTGTTCGAGGAGCTGCTTACAAGATCCTGATCCGGGACGACGGGGCCCGCCGGTCCTTGGGACTGCGGCTCGGGCTGCTTGCCCCGAGTTCGGAATCGAGGACGGATCGATGGTCACCGTGAATTTCCCTTCGTACGGATCTGGCCATCCTCCCCATACGGGGAGGGGCGTGGCAGCCCGCCGGGGGGCCTGTCAGCCCTGGGCTGACATGATCCGGCCGGTCGGGTGGACGCCGGGCGGACGGACGCGGGCCATGGGGCGGACACGGAACGCGGCGGCGAGGGCACGCGGACCCGAACCGGACGACCGGAACGCCGGCGAGGCCGCCCTGCCGGACGGCGCGCGGCCGGTCGGGAGGTGCACGATGCAGGGGCTTCCAGGGCATTCGACACAGCGCGACCTCCCGCATGCCGGGCATGCGGTGTCCAGGACCGGCCGGCGCACACCTGCCCGGACGCGCCCGCGCCCACGACGGAGTTCCGCGCGGGCGGCGACGTCGACGTCGACCTCACCGTGTGACGCACGGCGGCCCGCCACCCACCGGGGGGTGACGGGCCGCCGCGCATCGCACCGCGCCTCCAGCGCCTTGCCGCGCCCTAGAGCGTCTTGCCGCTCGCGGCCGGGCCCACGACCAGCTCGTCGCCGAAGCGGTCCACGCGGACCGTGTCGCCGTCCTTGATCTCGCCGGAGAGGATCTCCCGGGGCGAGCCGGTCACCGATCGCGGTCTGCACGAGGCGACGCAGCGGGCGCGCGCCGTACGCGCCGGGTCCATGCCCTCGTCGGCCAGCCAGGTCAGGGCCTCGTCGGTGACCCCTCCAGGGTGAGGGCGGCGTTCGGCGAGCCGCCGGGCGAGGGAGCCGATCTGGAGCCGCGCGATCCGGCTCAGCTCCTCCTTGCTCAGCGCCGAGAAGACCACCAGGTCGTCGAGCCGGTTGAGGAACTCCGGCTTGAAGGAGGCCCGGACCACCTCCAGGACCTGCTGCTTCTTCTCCGCCTCGCCGGTCGTCGGGTCGACCAGGTACTGGCTGCCCAGGTTGGAGGTGAGGACCAGGATGGTGTTGCGGAAGTCGACGGTGCGGCCCTGCCCGTCGGTGAGGCGCCCGTCGTCCAGCACCTGGAGCAGGATGTCGAAGACCTCGGGGTGCGCCTTCTCGACCTCGTCGAGCAGCACGACGGAGTACGGCCGCCGCCGCACGGCCTCGGTGAGCTGGCCGCCCTCCTCGTACCCGACGTATCCGGGCGGGGCGCCGACCAGCCGCGCGACGCTGTGCTTCTCGCTGTACTCGCTCATGTCGATGCGGACCATGGCCCGCTCGTCGTCGAAGAGGAAGTCGGCGAGCGCCTTGGCCAGCTCGGTCTTGCCGACGCCGGTCGGGCCGAGGAAGAGGAAGGACCCGGTGGGCCGGTCGGGGTCGGCGATCCCGGCCCTGCTCCGCCGTACGGCGTCGGAGACGGCCCGCACGGCCTCCCCCGCCCGATGAGCCGCTTGCCCAGCTCATCCTCCATCCGCAACAGCTTCTGCGTCTCCCCTCCAGCAGCCGCCCGGCGGGGATGCCGGTCCAGGAGGCGACGACGTCCGCGATGTCGTCGGCGCCGACCTCCTCCTTGACCATGGTGTCCTTGGCGACCTCTTCCTCGGCCTCGGAGGCGGCCTCCAGGTCCCGCTCCAGGGTCGGGATCTCGCCGTACAGCAGCTTGCTGGCCGTGTCGAAGTCACCGTCGCGCTGGGCCCGCTCGGCCTGGCCCCGCAGCTCGTCGAGCTTCTCCTTCAGCTCGCCGACCCGGTTGAGGGACTGCTTCTCCTTCTCCCAGCGAGCGGTGAGGCCCTGCAGCTCCTCCTCCTTGTCGGCGAGGTCGCGCCGCAGCCGCTCCAGCCGTTCCAGGGACGCGGCGTCGGTCTCCTTGCCGATCGCCAGCTCCTCCATCTTGAGCCGGTCGACGGCGCGCTGGAGTTCGTCGATCTCGACGGGGAGGAGTCGATCTCCATGCGCAGCCGCGAGGCGGCCTCGTCGACGAGGTCGATGGCCTTGTCGGGCAGGAAGCGGGAGGTGATGTACCGGTCGGAGAGCGTCGCGGCGGCCACCAGCGCGCTGTCCGCGATCTGCACCTTGTGGTGCGCCTCGTACCGCCCCTTGAGCCCGCGCAGGATCGCGATGGAGTCCTCGACGGTCGGCTCGGCGACCAGCACCTGCTGGAACCTGCGCTCCAGCGCCGGGTCCTTCTCGATCCGCTCCGGTACTCGTCCAGCGTCGTGGCACCCACCATGCGCAGCTCACCGCGCGCCAGACATGGGCTTGAGCATGTTCCCGGCGTCCATGGCGGAGTCACCGCCGGCCCCGGCCCCACCACGGTGTGCAGCTCGTCGATGAAGGTGATGATCTGCCCGTCGGAGTCCTTGATCTCGGCGAGAACGGTCTTCAGCCGCTCCTCGAACTCGCCCCGGTACTTCGCCCCGGCGACCATCGCACCGAGGTCCAGCGCGACCAGCCGCTTGTCCTTGAGCGACTCGGGCACGTCCCCTTGACGATCCGCTGGGCCAGCCCTTCCACGACGGCGGTCTTGCCGCCACCGGGCTCACCGATGAGGACGGGGTTGTTCTTGGTGCGCCGGCTGAGTACCTGCACCACCCGCCGGATCTCCGGTCCCGCCCGATGACGGGATCGAGCTTGCCCTCGCGGGCGGCGGTGCAGTCGGTGCCGAACTTCTCCAGCGCCTTGTACTGCCCCTCGGGGTCGGCGGTGGTCACGCGGCGCCCTCCTGGCCTTGCGGAAGGCCTCCTGCAGCTTCTTCTGCACTGGCACCCTGCCCCTCCAGTACCTCACCGGCCGCGCCGCCCGCACGGGCGATGCCGAGAACAGGTGCTCGGTGGAGAGTACTCGTCCTCGAGATCCTTGGCGCGAGCCTGGGCGTCGGCGACCACGGCGAGCATCTCACGGCTGGGCTGCGGCGGTGCGACCGTGGACCCGGTCACGCTGGGCAGCCCGGCGACGATGCGCTCGGCGCCGGCGCGCACGGCCGCGAGGTCGGCCTCGACGGCGGCGAGCAGGTCGGTGATGTTCTCGTTGTCCTGCCCTGGAGCAGAGCCAGGAGCAGATGGGCGGGGTGAGGTCGGCGTTCCTCGGTCACGGCCCGGTTAGCTGGCCGCGTTGATCGCGTCCCGGCTCCGGTTGGTCAGCTCGGCGTCCACGTTCTGGCTCTCCTCCTCGTGTCGGCCGTCGGCGGTCGGCCATGTCTCCCAGTGCTGACTCAGACAACGTACACAAAGTTGAGTCTATTCCACTCAAGGAGGAAACGGGCGCGGGTTCCCGCCGGATGCCACCAGGGTGCCCACTTCCCCCGCACGAGAGCCTTTTCGGCCAGCCTGGGAGCAGGGCCGATACCCCGAAATGCCGCCGAAAACGACAGCGGCGTCACCGTGTTCAGGTCACGGTGACGCCGCCGCCGGGGAAGCACCTGAGCGATTTGTAACGACGGGGAATCGCGTCGGGCGCTGCGGGGGGTGGCCGAGATGGTCCTCACTTCGGGGTCCTCCGGCTGCGCGAGCCGGTGGTCCCTCTGGTCCAGGTTCACAAAGATCATTCCGTATCGGATGGCGCACCGCACGGGCTGCGGCGCCCCCCGAGGCCGCCGCAGACACCGGTACGCCCGTACGTCGCCGTCCTCGTCCAACGTGACGACGACCGGCTCGCCGAAGACGGTCACCATCAGGGAGTCACCGGCGTGGGGGATCGCGGTGACCAGGTCGATGAAGTGCCAGCCGGAGCGGTAGGCGGTGGCCATTTCACGACGGAAGGAGCGGTCGTCAGGCGGGGTGGTCATACCCTTACACCTGCCTGCACCACATCCCAGCCAAGGTCGGGCACGCCCTTGGCGTCGGTCCACGACGAACTTGCTGCTGTCCCAGCCGAGGTCCAAACCGGTCGCCGTACCGAAGACCAGCCCTGCGGAGAAGGCAACGGCAAGCATCGAGCGAAGCATTCTCTTGCACATGATGGGCTTCGTCCTCACTTCCCCGGTGTCTCTCCCCCGCCTTCAAGACGATGGCTCATCAAGCCACGTCAAAGCCACAGGATCGGTGCATCATGTTCCTGCATGTTCAGGACCCTGGGGGTGGAGATTTGCCTAATACGGATATAAACGGGACGCATCCTCATGGGATGGTGAACCTCTGTGACGACGGAGGACGCCTGTACGCCGACGCGCTTCGTCTGGGACGCATCGCTCGTACGGAAGCCGAGACGGCCCCGTGCCTGCTGGAGTTCGCGCTGCTACACCCGGATCCGGATGACCTGAACTGGCTGCGGCCGGTACCGCCGGCCACAGCGATTGGCTCCAGCGCCTGCATCCCCTGGAACGAGAGATCCAGGAACGCAGGCACCTCGCCATCGAGTTGGCCGACTCCTTCGAGCCATTCATGGCCATCAGCGCACAGAGCCCCGGCGAGACGCATGCCGTCACGGTGCATGAGGGAATCGAGGCGCATCAACTCGGCCATAGAACGCGCCACGGCGGAGTGCCAGTCGGAAGTGCTCACCGTCCAACCGGGCGGAGGCCGCAGTGAACACGTACTGGGCACCGCTCTGGAAGCGAGGCTCAGGACGTCATCGAACGGGGCGTGTCGATGCGCACGCTGTATCAGCACACTGTCCGGCACAGTCAGGGCACTCTCGCATACGCGGAGATCATGGCGAAGGGCAAGGTCGAGATCCGCACCCTCGAGGAACTCATCGAGCGGCTGATGATCTTTGATCGGACTGTGGCCTTCATCCCGGCGCGCGACGACCGTCAAGTTGCCCTGGAACTTCGCCACCCCGGCCTGGTGGACTATCTGGTCAAGGTGTTCGAGCAACTGTGGGCCCGTGCGGTGCCGCTACTCGAGGAACCCGCTTATGCTCCCCCCACGGACGGGATCACCGGCGTCCAGCGCTCCATCGCCAAGCTGCTCGTCGAGGGCCACGTCGACGAGGCCATCGCCCGGCGTCTCGGCATGAACGTGCGCACCTGTCGAGCCCATATCGCGAAACTGGCGGTTGCTCTCGGAAGCGGAAGCCGTGCCCAGCTCGGCTACCTGATAGCCCAGTCCGGGCTCCTGGCGCAGAAGCACTGACTCGCCTTCGACGAAGAGAGTTGCATGTGACCCCAGAGGCGCACCGTCACGGATCGGAGGAGTTGTGTGATGCGGGTCTGGAGCTCTATGCCCGCGCACTACGCGAGGGGTACATCTCCGGCACGCACGCGGCAGCGGCGGCCCTGCCTGCTCGACAAGGGCTTGCTCCACCCGGCCCTCGAGAACCTGAATAGGTTGGAGCCCGTTTCGCCGACCGTCGCCCTGCAACGACTGCTGCGCACGTCGGAAGACCGCATAGCCCGCGAGCGAAGGCGTGGTGAACGCCTGGCGGATGTCTTCGAACCCCTCATGCGCCTCGGCGCGCGTGCGACGGCGAGCGAGGACACTCCGGCACTCAGAATCCTCAGTAGTAGGGAGCGCACAGGGCAGGCCATCGAGGAAGCCATGGTCGAGGGCAGGCACGAGGTTGCTGGCGATTCAGCCCTACGATTCGAAGGTCTCCAGACGCCCCGACATCCTCGAAGGGGCCATCAGGCGGGACCAGGCCTTCCTCGACCGTAGCGCTCGCATGCGCGCGCTTTACCAGCACACCGCACGCCACGCCGCATACTCACGCGCCCGCTACGAGCAACTGACGGGCGACGTGGAGGCGCACCCTCGACGAGATCACCGAACGCCTCATCATCGTGGATCGCACGGTCGCCTTCATCCCCGCCAGCGCCGACCGCTCACTCGCCCTGGAAGTCCGCCACCCCGCCCTGATCTCCTACTTCATCAACACCTTCGACCGCCTCTGGCGCCTCGCCACCCCCATGCACCCCCACGGCGTCGAACCCCCCACCCTCAACGGCATCACCCCCGCCAACGCGCCATAGCCGCTCTCCTCATCGAAGGCCACACCGACGCCGACATAGCCGACCGCCTCGGCATGAACGTCCGCACCGCCCGCGTCCACATCGCCAAACTCGCCGCCACCCTCGGTAGCGAAAGCCGGGCACAGCTCGGCTACCTCATCGGCCAGTCGGGGATCCTCGTCCCGGAGCCTGATCGGGCACGCTGATCGCGGCGGGCAGGCGGGGAGAGCCATCCAGGCCGGCCTGGGCGATGCGTACCCCAGCTGCGTGCGGCTGGCCGCGCCCAGGGTCTCCGAGAGGCGGGCGATGTGGGCCCGCGCCGTGCGGACGCTTATGCCCAGGCGTTCCGCGATCACCGCGTCCTGGTGGCCCTCCGCCAGCAGCGCCGCGATGGACTGCTCGCGGTGGGAGATGCCCCTCGATGCCGGTGTCGGGGAGGGGGCGGTCAGGGGGGTGGGCCAGGCGCCAGAGGCGTTCGAAGACCGTGACCAGGTAGGCGATCAGGGCGGGGTGGCGCAGCTCCAGGGCCATCGTGCGGTCGGTGTTGGCGGGGATGAAGGCGACCGTGCGGTCGAAGAGGATGAGGTGGTCGATGACCTCGTCGAGGGTGCGGGCCTCCACCGCGTCGCCCATCAGCTCAGGTAGTTGAGCAGGCCCTGCCCGTGCCGGGCCACGTGCGTGTACAGGTCCCGCATCCGTACCCCGCGCCCGCGCAGCGCCAGCGCCCGGTGCAGCCCTCCGACAGCTCATGCTCACGCCGGATGCCGCCGGGCTGGACGGTGAGCACCTCCGTCGTGCACGCCTGCGTCGCCTCGTCCATCGCGGCCTGGATGCGGCCCAGACCGTCCAGGACGCGGATCGCCGTGCCCTCCGTGCCGGCCGGGGTCTGGAGCTGGCGGCCGAGACCCGCGTACCGCTCGAAGGCCTCCACCGCGGAGCCCACCCGCCGTGACTGGCGTTGACCTCGTCGTGGACACCGCGCAGCAGCCGGGTCATGACCTCCTGCGGCGAGGTCGCGCACCAGCCAGTCCATGTCGTCGGGGTCGGGGTGCAGCAGGGCCAGTTCCAGGAGGCAGGGGGGCCGGCTCGGCGTCCCGGCGGGGCACCCCGGCCACGTCGTACGGCCCGGGAGTACACGCGGTCCCCCGCCGCGCACAGCCGGTCGGCACCGTGAGGATGCTCATCCGCCCCGTGCCCGGCCATCGCCCATCCCACCCCCGGTTCCGGCTCTTTCCGCAGCGCAACTATGCGCGGCCGGGACCGGGTCCGCAACACGGCTCGGCGTGGGACGGCGGCCGGAACATGCCGGTTGCCACAGGTACGTCCAGGGCGGTCGGCCGAGGCCGAACCGGACTACTTCGGTCGATCTCCGCGCAGTCCGCCGCGTACTTGGCCGTGCAGATGTCGGAGACCTTGGTAGAAGCCGTCCGCGATGACGGTCTGCTCGATGTTGTCCCGCGTCAGGGCGACAACGGGGACGAGCTGCGCGGGAATGCCCTTGTGGGTGGGGCTGTCGACCTTGTCGCGGGCGAGGGCGTCGAACTGGATGTCCCGGCCCTGGACGCGCGCGCCACGGCCATCTCCGCGGCGCTCTCGGCCTCCTGCGGGTAGGACTTGTACACGCTCATGTACTGCTCGCCGGTGACGATCCGCTGCACCGCGGAGAGTTCCGCGTCCTGGCCGGTGATCGGCGGCAGGTCGGTGACGCCCGCGTCCTCCAGGGCCTTGATGACGCCGCCCGCCATGCCGTCGTTGGCGGAGTAGACGCCCGCGATGTTGTTCTTGCCGATCTTCTCGATCGCCTCGGTCATGTTCGCCTCGGCGTTCTCCGGCTTCCAGTCCTTGGTGTCGAAGGACTGGGCGATCGTCACCTTGCCGTTCAGCTCGGACGTCGCGCCCGCCTTGAACTGCTCGGCGTTCCGGGTCGGTGGGCGAGCCGTTCATCATGACGATCTTGTCGGAGCTGTCCGCGTCGTCACCGAGCGCCTCGATGAGGGAGCGGCCCTGCACTCGCCGACCAGTTCGTTGTCGAAGGAGATGTAGGCGTCGATCGGACCCTCGGCCAGCCGGTCGTGGGCGATGACGGGGATGCCGGCGTCCTTGGCCTTCTGCACGGCGGTGCCGATGGACTTCGCGTCCACCGCGTCCAGGACGATCACCGTCGACCTGGTCGTCGATCATCTGCTGCATCTGGTCGGCCTGCTTCGAGGCGTTCGCCTCGGCGTTGGGCGTACTTGACGTTGCCCTGGTCGCGCGTGAGGTCGGCGACCTTCGCCTTGAAGTAGGGGGTAGTCGAACTGCTGTAGCGCGTGTCTGCCTTCTCCGGGGGGGCAGGAGCAGCCCCACAGTGATGTCGTTGCCCTTGGTCGGACTCGCCTCGTCACTGCTCTCGGACGCGCCCAGCACACCACAGAGGCCAGCGAGAAGGTCATCATGGACGCGGCCAGGGATATGGCGAGATACGACGGGCACGGCTTTTCGTTCACTGCGCTTTACCTTCCGATCACACGGTATAGTGGTGACCCAGGTGAGGGAAGCCAACGCTGTCTTCACTAAATCGTCAAGAAGTACTCAGACCAATGAGACAGCAACGTTGCGTACCGGCCCGAGTGGCTGCGGATCCGGTGGAACCTCCGGGCCGGTCGTCGCCGTTCTGCCTTGTGCGGGACGTCAGTCCGAGGACTGGCCGTGCCGCTTGGGCCGCCACACCACCAGGGCGCTGGTCTGCTGTACCTCCTGGTACGGGACCAGGTCGCGGCGGTACGAGGCGTGTACCGCCGCCTCGCGCTGGCGCATCGCCGTGGCCGCGCCGTCGAGGGCGTCCTGCAGCTCCGCCAGGCGGGCCTGGAGCGCGGCGACCTGGTTCTCCAATTCGATGATGCGCTTGATTCCGGCCAGGTTGATGCCCTCGTCCTGGGTGACAACTGCTGCACCGTGCGGAGCAGGTTCGATGTCGCGGGCCGAGGTAGCGCCGGCCGCGGCCGGCCGTGCGGTCCGGGGAGACCAGGCCGAGGCGGTCGTACTGGCGCAGGGTCTGCGGGGTGCAGGCCGGAGAGCTGGCCACGCCACTCGAGATGACGTAGACCGGGGTGTCCTCGGTCAGTTCACCGGTTGCGTCGACGACCGTCCATCTCCGTCAAGCTCCCTTCGCGGCCTCGGTTCAGCTCCGCCCGCGATCCTCGTCGCGGTCGCCTCGCGATACGCCTCCAGCGCACATCACGAGCCTTCCCCGTCAGGTCCTTCGGAAACACTCACCTGGACGGTGACCAGAAGGTCGCCGCTGGGTGCCGTCCTTGCGGACCGCTCCCTTGCCCCGGGCGCGCATGGTGCGCCGCGCCCGGTGCCCCGCCGGCAGCTTCAGCGTGACGGGCGGGCCGCCCAGCGTCGGGACCCGGACCTCGCCGCCGAGGGCCGCCTCGGCGTACGTCACCGGGACGGTGACGGTGAGGTGTCGCCCTTGCGGCCGAAGACGGGGTGCTCCTTGACGTGCACTACCACGTACAGGTCGCCCGCCGGACCGCCCCGCTCACCGCGTGCGCCCTGCCGCGCAGCCGGATGCGCTGCCCGTCCGACACCCCGGCCGGGATGCGGACCTGCATCGTCCGGGAGGACTTGGCGCGTCCGGAGCCCTTGCAGATGTCGCAGGGGTCCTCCGCGATCAGGCCGCGGCCCTTGCAGTCCGGGCACGGGTCGGTGAGCGAGAAGCCGCCGCCCGAGCCCCGGGCGACCTGCCCGGTGCCGACGCAGGTCGGGCACACGCGCGGCGTAGCCGTTCTTGTCGCCGGTGCCCGAACAGGCCTTGCAGGGGTGCCTGCGAGGACATGCGCAACGGGACCGTCGCGCCCTCGATGGCCTCCGTGAAGCTCAGGGTGACCTCGAACTCGATGTCCTGGCCACGCCGCGGCTGGGTCCGCGTGCCGGTGCCGGGGCCGCCGGCGCCGGTGCGGTTGAACAGGCCCCGAAGACGTCGCCGAGCCCGCCCGCCGAAGGCCGGCCCCTGCCTGGCCCCGCCCTGGGCGCCGCCTCGAGGTCGCCCAGATCGAAGTTGAAGGTGCCGCCGCCGCCGCGCCGCCCGGCCCCGGACGGAAACCGCCGTTGCCGAAGGCTGCGGGCCTCGTCGTACTCCTTGCGCTTCTTGGGGCCACCGAGGATGTCGTTGGCCTCGGAGATCTCCGCGAAGCGCTCCTCCGCGCTTGACGTTTCCCTTGTTGGCGTCCGGGGTGGTACTCGCGGGCGAGCCTCCGGGTACGCCTCTTGATCTCGGCGGGGTTTGTAGCGAGATCTTGTAATAGTCCTGATGAAGTCCTGGTGCCCATCCTCACGTCCCTCCTCTCTCGTCACGTCAAGCTCAGCCCTCGTCCGGGGCCACCGCTCTCTCCTTGTTCCCGGCGGTTCCGGGCGTTTCCGGCGTTTCCGCCGTTCCCGGCGGTCCCGTCGTTCTCCCGCCGGAGTCGGCCGGTGGCCCGGGGTGTCCTCCCCGGCCGGCTTCGGCCGTCTGCGCACCCGGCCGGCGGCTCGGCCACCCGCCACCGGCGCGCGGATGGTGCGCTCCGCCGATCCGGTACCCGGGCTGAGAATCGCCACGCACGTCGTCTCGGTGACGTCGGCGCGTACGAGTGCATCAGGGCCTCGTGGATCGTCGGGGTCGAGGGCTCGCCCTCCTTGCCGAACTGCTGGAGGCCACATCTTGGCGATGACCGTCTCCAGCGACTCCGCGACGGACTTGAAGCCGCCGACGAGTTCGCCGTGCTCCCGGGCGCGCGCCGATGTCGTCGACGGCGAAGCTTAGCCTCGGACAGGAGGTTCGCGACGGCGACCTCCCTGACGCGCGACGCGGTCCCGCTCGACGCTGCGGCGGTAGTTCTGGTACTCCTCGGCCTGGAGTCGCTGGAGGTCCGCCGTGCGCTCGTTCAGCGCCGTGCGCACCTGGTCCAGCTGGGCCACCAGGCCCGCGTTCTTCACTCGCGTCCCCGGCCGGGGGCCGCGCCCTCCTCGAAGAGGGAGCGGCGGCCTCGGCTCGGCGTACGTCAGGGGTGGCGCCGGAGGGGACGTCGGGCTTCTGCGTCAAAACCCGGGGTCTCCTCCGTCACGCGGCACCGTCCTTGCGCTCGTCGTCCACGATCTCGGCGTCGACGACGTCGTCGTCGGCCGCCTTGTCACCGGCACCGGCGCCCGCGCCCCGGGGCCTCGCCGCCGGCGGCCTGCGCGCCCTGGGCGTCGGCGTACATGGCCGAGCCCAGCTTCTGCGAGACGGCGGCGACCTTCTCCATGGCGGTGCGGATCTCGGCGGTGTCCTCGCCCTTGAGCTTCTCCTTCTTCAGCTCGGTGACGGCCTCCTCGACCTCCGTCTTGATCTCGCCCGGGACCTTGTCCTCGTTGTCCTTGAGGAACTTCTCCGTCTGGTAGACGAGCTGCTCGCCCTGGTTGCGGGACTCGGCGGCCTCGCGGCGGGCGTGGTCCTCCTCCGCGTACTTCTCGGCCTCCCTGGCGCATCCGGTCGACCTCGTCCTTCGGCAGCGAGGGAGCCGCCGGTGACGGTCATCTTCTGCTCCTTGCCGGTGCCGAGGTCCTTCGCCGTGACGTGCATGATGCCGTTGGCGTCGATGTCGAAGGCGACCTCGATCTGCGGGACGCCGCGGGGCGCCGGGGCAGACCGGTCAGCTCGAACATACCGAGCTTCTTGTTGTACGCCGCGATCTCGCGCTCGCCCTGGTAGACCTGGATCTGCACGGAGGGCTGGTTGTCCTCGGCGGTGGTGAAGATCTCCGAACGCTTCGTCGGGATCGTCGTGTTCCGCTCGATGAGCTTGGTCATGATGCCGCCCTTGGTCTCGATACCGAGGGACAGCGGGGTGACGTCGAGGAGCAGGACGTCCCTTGACCTCACCCTTGAGGACACCGGCCTGCAGGGCGGCGCCGATGGCGACGACCTCGTCCGGGTTGACGCCCTTGTTGGCGTCCTTGCCGCCGGTCAACTCCTTGACGAGCTCCGCGACGGCGGGCATACGGGTGGAGCCACCGACGAGAACGACGTGGTCGATCTCGGACAGCTGGATGCCGGCGTCCTTGATGACGTTGTGGAACGGCGTCTTGCAGCGCTCTAGCAGGTCGGACGTGAGCTGCTGGAACTGGGCGCGGGTGAGCTTCTCGTCCAGGTGCAGCGGGCCCTCGGCGGAGGCCGTGATGTAAGGGAGGTTGATCGAGGTCTCGGTGGACGAGGACAGCTCGATCTTGGCCTTCTCGGCGGCCTCGCGGAGGCGCTGGAGGGCCATCTTGTCCTTGCCCAGGTCCACGCCGTGGCCGGACTGGAACTGCTTGACCAGGTAGTCGACGACGCGCTGGTCCCAGTCGTCACCACCGAGGTGGTTGTCACCGTTGGTGGCCTTCACCTCGACGACGCCGTCGCCGATCTCCAGCAGCGAGACGTCGAACGTACCGCCACCGAGGTCGAAGACGAGGATGATCTGCTCGTCCTTGTCGAGGCCGTACGCCAGCGCGGCGGCCGTCGGCTCGTTGACGATGCGCAGGACGTTGAGGCCCGCGATCTCACCGGCCTCCTTGGTGGCCTGGCGCTCGGCGTCGTTGAAGTACGCCGGGACGGTGATGACCGCGTCGGTCACCTTCTCGCCCAGGTAGGACTCGGCGTCCCGCTTCAGCTTCTGCAGCACGAAGGCGCTGATCTGCTGCGGGTTGAAGTCCTTGCCGTCCAGGTTGATCTTCCAGTCGGTGCCCATGTGGCGCTTGACCGACCGGATGGTCCTGTCGACGTTCGTGACCGCCTGGCGCTTGGCCACCTCGCCGACCAGCACCTCGCCGTTCTTGGCGAAGGCGACGACGGACGGCGTGGTCCTGGCGCCCTCGGCGTTGGTGATGACGGTGGGCTCGCCGCCCTCCAGAACGCTGACGACGGAGTTAGTCGTGCCCAGGTCGATGCCGACCGCACGTGCCATGGGTGAATAACCTCCAGCTGACTTGAGTGGAACAGGCTCAAGTGTGCATGACGCCGATCGCTGGGTCAACAGAGGTGAGTCGGGCAGGCTCAACTCTTATCCGTTCCTTACACGCAACGACGCGCTGACCTGGGGTTCCTCCGCCGCGCCTGCCCTGACGAACCGGAAAAATCGCCGCCCGGGAGGACGCACGGGACGGGGCGTCCGTCGCCTCGGGGGACTCCTGGGGCCGTCCCCGCGTTCCGCGCGAGGCCCGTGAAGTGACGCACGGGTCCGGGGATCCGTCCCCGCCCTTCGGGGCTCGTACACCCGTACCCGCAGCAGCCCCAGCACCCGGCCGCCGCCACGCCCGCCAACCACAGCACCACCGTCTCCCCGCCCAGCCGGTGTCGCACGAGCGCGCCCACGAGTACCCCGCAGAACGAGGCCACACCGAGGACCACCACAGCGCCCTGCGGAGTGAGCCCTGGAGCCGCCGCAGCCGGTGGGCGAGGTGGTCGGGCCCGCCGCGCAGCAGGGGCCGTCCGGCCAGCCGGCGCGACAGGAGCACGAGTACGGCGTCGACGCCCGCTAGCGCCGTCAGCGCGAACAGCACCCCCACGCCGGCCCCGGGCTCGTGCCCCGCCCGGGTAGAACACCGCCGCCCCGGCGAGCAGGAAGCCCGCGAAGAGCGACCCGCAGGCCCCGAGCGCGATCCGCGCGGGATGCCAGTTGTGCAGCAGGAACCCGGTCAGCGCGCGGCGGCCAGCGCGCTCAGCAGCACCGCCAGCCCGTCCATCAACTCGGCGGCGGCGTAGGCACCGACACCGAAGGCGGTGACCACCCCCACCGTGCCGGCCACCCCGTCGGCGTGGTCGAGCCCCCGGAAGGCGACGGCGACCACCGCGATCCAGCCCGCGGCGAGCGCCCCGACCACCGGCCCGGTCACCTCGTACGGCACCACGCACGCCGCCGCGACGGCCGTACCGGCGAGCAGCCACCGCCGCCGCAGCCGCCACACGTCGGCGGCCAGGCCGAGCGCGCCGACGGCGGTCCCGGCCACCAGCAGCCGGCCGACCAATGACCCGAGCGGCACGACACCGGTCCAGTCCCTCGGCCCACGCCACCAGCCCGGTGACGAGGACGACGGCCACACCCCCGAGCAGGGGGACGGGCCGCTGCCGTCGCCGGTCGACGAGGGCGAGGCGCAGCGCGGGCGCCCTCAGCAGCGCGGTGAGCAGGGCGGCGAGGAGGAAGGAGGCTGTGGCGGCGATGATCCCGTAGAGCACGGGCACAACCTATGCCCGGAACAAGCCGAATATCATGATTTGCGACGAATGGCGCGTCCGACTCAGCGAGACGCCGCGCCCCGCGACCGGGCCCGCCGGTCAGGGTTGCCTCAGCGACGCAGATCACCGCACGTCCGGCTACAGTGCGGCGGAGGATGGGGGTAGTCTCAGACGAACTACCTAAGTTACCGCTTAGTAATACCGCCCCCTCGAAACCTCGCAGGCCCGAGGAGCCCCCAAATGCAACTCGCCGCGATCATCGTGTCGCTGGTCCTGATCGTGGTCGGCGTCGCACTGTTCGGCCGCGCCGTCCTGCAGATCTACAACTCCATGCGGCTCGGCCAGCCGGTGCCGGCCGGCACGCGGACCAACGAACCCGCACAGCGAACCATCACCGTGGTCAGGGAGTTCTCGGCCATACCCGGATGAACCGCTGGGGCATCGTCGGGGTGGCGCACTGGTTCGTGGCGGTGGGCTTCTTCTCCCTCCCGCGTGACGATCGTCAACGCGATCGGCCAGCTGTTCGAGGCCGACTGGATCCTGCCGGTCATCGGCGACTGGGCGCCGTACAACGTCTTCGTCGAGTTCATCGGCACGATGACGGTGCTCGGCATCCTGGTCCTGATCGGGATCCGGCAGCTGAGCAAGCCCAACAAGCCGGGCCGCAAGTCCCGCTTCGCCGGCTCCAACTTCGGCCAGGCGTACTTCGTCGAGGCCGTCATCCTCATCGTCGGCGTCTGCATCTTCATGCTGCACGCCCTGGAGGGCGCCCTCCACCACGTGGACGGCTACGAGGCGTCGTTCTTCATCTCGTACCCGGTCGTCTCCGCGCTCCAGGACCTGGACGTCTCCACGCTCCAGAACCTGGTCTACCTCTTCGCCGGCCTGAAGATCGCGACCTCCTTCATCTGGATGATCACGGTCGCCCTGAAGACCGACATGGGCGTGGCCTGGCACCGCTTCCTCGCCTTCCCGAACATCTGGTTCAAGCGCGACGCGAAGGGCGGCACGGCCCTCGGCGAGCTGCCGCCGATGACCTCCGGCGGCAAGCCGATCGACTTCGCCGACCCCGGCGACGACGACGTCTTCGGCGTCTCCCAGGTCGAGCACTTCTCCTGGAAGGGCCTGCTCGACTTCCCACCTGCACCGAGTGCGGCCGCTGCCAGTCGCAGTGCCCCGCCTGGAACACGGGCAAGCCGCTCTCCCCCAAGCTCCTGATCATGTCCCTGCGCGACCACGCGCACGCCAAGGCCCCCTACCTGCTGGCCGGCGGCGGCAAGACGATGGAGGGCGAGGAGAAGGCGTCCGAGGAGCAGCTGGCGGGCGTCCCGCGCCGCCCTCGCCGAGGCCGAGCGCCCGCTGGTCGGCACCCTCGAAGAGAACGGCGTCATCGACCCGGACGTCCTGTGGTCCTGCACCGCCTGCGGCGCCTGCGTCGAGCAGTGCCCGGTGGACATCGAGACACGTCGACCACATCGTCGACATGCGCCGCTACCAGGTGATGATCGAGTCGGCGTTCCCGTCCGAGGCGGGCACGATGCTCAAGAACCTGGAGAAGAAGGGCAACCCCTGGGGCCTGGCGAAGAAGCAGCGCCTGGAGTGGCTCAAGGAGCTGGACTTCGAGGTCCCGGTCGTCGGCAAGGACATCGAGGACCTCACCGAGGTCGAGTACCTCTACTGGGTCGGCTGCGCCGGCGCACGGAGGACCGCGCCAAGAAGACGACGAAGGCCTTCGCCGAGCTGCTCCACATCGCGGGCGTCAAGTTCGCGATCATGGGCGGCGACGAGAAGTGCACCGGTGACTCGGCACGGCGGCTGGGCAACGAGCCGTTGTTCCAGGAGCTGGGCATGGAGAACGTCATGTCCTCAACGCCGCCTTCGGCGAGGAGATGGACGAGGACGGCAAGGTGGTGCCCGAGTCGGCGAAGCCCAAGTCGGCCAAGAAGATCGTCGCCACCTGCCCGCACTGCCTCAACACCCTCGGCAACGAGTACCCGCAGCTCGGCGGCGACTACGAGGTCATCCACCACACCCAGCTGCTCCAGCACCTGGTGGACGAGGGCAAGCTGCTCCCGGTCACCCCGGTCGAGGGCATCATCACGTACCACGACCCGTGCTACCTGGGCCGCCACAACAAGATCTACACGCCCCCGCGCGAGATCATCGCCAGCGTCCCGGGCATCCGCAACGAGGAGATGCACCGTCACAAGGAGCGCGGCTTCTGCCGCGGCGCCGGTGGCGCGCGGATGTGGATGGAGGAGCGGATCGGCAAGCGCATCAACAACGAGCGCGTCGACGAAGCCCTCCTCGGTCAACCCGGACATCGTCTCCACCGCCTGCCCGTTCTGCCTCGTCATGCTGACCGACTCGGTCAACGGCAAGAAGAACGACGGCAAGGCCAAGGAGTCCATCCAGGTCGTCGACGTCGCCCAGCTCCTGCTGGACTCCGTCAAGACCCCGGCCGACCCGGCGGGCGAGCCGGAGACGGAGAGCGAGCCGACGCCGGAGCCGGTGAAGTAACCGGCCCCACCCGGCCCGGCAGTCCGAGTTACGGCGGGCCCCTGACCCAGAACGGGTCGGGGGCCGTTGCCGTTCCTCCTCCTCCGTGGCGGGCCGGGGCCTCTGAGGCCTGCCCGACCCCCGCACGACCGCCCCTAGGGGATGCCCCGCTCAACCCCCGTAAGGGATGTCACAGCTCGGCAGCAAAGGGCCCCTCGAAAGGCCGGGCCACGCACGTCACTCTCCGGGACCAGGTACGTTCTGAAGGCGTGGCTGGATTCAGGATCGGACGCGGCCGGAACAACGGCGGCGCTCCCAACGCGCGACCGCAACACCCTCCGTACGGACAGCAGGCGCCCCAGGGACCGTCGTACGGCGGTCCCGCGACGCCCTCGGCAGCCGTACCCGCAGCAGCCGTACGGGGGTGGCGGCCCCGGCGCCGGTGGCTCACCGTGGCCGCAGCCGCACGGCGGAGGGCACGGTGAGCCGGAGTACTTCGGCGACGGCGGCTACCCCCAGGGCGGCCACCACGGCGGCCAGGCCCCGCACGACCCGTACGCGGCCAACAACCCGGGCCACACCCAGGCGTTCACGGTCGGCGACGACCCCTACAACCAGGGCGAGACCTACCGCGCCGGCCCCGCCCCGCCGCCCGGCCCGGTCGGCCCCCGCCTGCACTGGAAGGCCCTGCTGAGGGGCGTCGTCGTCGCCCCCAACCAGACCCTTCCTCCAGATGCGGGACTACGCGATGTGGGCCCCGGCGCTCATCGTGACCTTCCTCTACGGCCTGCTGGCGGTCTTCGGCTTCGACGGCGCGCGCGAGGAGGCGATCAACGCCACCCCTCTCGAACGCGGTCCCGATCGTCCTGACCACGGCCGTGGCGATGGTGCTGAGCGCGTTCGTCCTGGGCGTGGTCACCCACACCCTGGCCCGCCAGCTCGGCGGCGACGGCGCGTGGCAGCCCACGGTCGGTCTCTCCATGCTGATCATGTCGATCACGGACGCCCCGCGTCTGATCGTCGCGCATGTTCGCCGGCGGCGACGCGCCCTGGTCCAGATCCTCGGCTGGGCCACCTGGGTCGCGGCCGGCCTCCTGCTGACCCTGATGGTCGGCCGTTCCCACGACCTGCCCTGGCTGAAGGCGCTCGGCGCGTCGGCGATCCAGCTGATCGCGCTGCTGTCGATCGTGAGCTGGGCACGTTCTGACGACGCCCCGACCGGCACGAGAAGGGCCCCGGCATCGCGCCGGGGGCCCCTCTCCTTGCGTCCGTATCCGTCCGCCTCCGCGGATCAGGCGTCGAGCACCTGCCCGGCCCGCCGCACGACGGGAGGCTGAACGCTCCACGGGAAGTTGATCCACTCGTCGGTCCGCTTCCACACGTACTCGCACTGGACGAGCGAGTGGGACTTCTCATAGATCACGGCGCTGCGGACCTCGGCGACGGTGTCCAGGCAGAAGTCCCGCACCAGCTTGAGCGTCTTGCCGGTGTCGGCGACGTCGTCGGTGATGAGGACCTTCTTCCGGGAGAAGTCGATGACGTTGGGCACGGGCGCGAGCATGACCGGCATCTCGAGCGCGTGGTCCCGACCCCGGTGTAGAACTCGACGTTCACCAGGTGGATGTTCTTGCAGTCGAGCGCGTACGCCAGCCCGCCGGCCACGAAGACCCCGCCCCGGGCGATGGAGAGCACTATGTCCGGCTCGTACCCGTCGTCGGCGACGGCCTGCGCGAGCTCCCGCACGGCGACGCCGAACTGCTCGTAGGTCAGATTCTCCCGAACGTCACTCATACTGCGTCCCGCCTGCGTTCTCGCTGCTCATACCCGGCTCATACCTGGGTCCGATGGAAGTTGATGAAGGACCGGGAGGCGGTCGGCCCCCGCTGCCCCTGGTAACGGGACCCGTACCGCTCGCTGCCGTAGGGGTGCTCGGCCGGCGACGTGAGCCGGAACATGCACAGCTGCCCGATCTTCATCCCGGGCCACAGCTTGATGGGCAGGGTCGCGAGATTGCTGAGCTCGAGCGTCACGTGCCCCGAGAACCCGGGGTCGATGAACCCGGCGGTGGAGTGCGTGACGAGACCGAGCCGCCCGAGCGAGCTCTTCCCCTCCAACCGGCGAGGCGAGATCATCGGGCAGCGAGACGACCTCGTACGTACTGGCCAGCACGAACTCGCCGGGGTGCAGGATGAACGGCTCGTCCCCCTCCGGCTCCACGAGCCGGGTCAGGTCCGCCTGCTCGACGGAGGGGTCGATGTGCGGGTACCGGTGATTCTCGAACACCCGGAAGTAGCGGTCGAGGCGCACGTCGATACTCGACGGCTGCACCATGGAGTCGTCGAAGGGTTCGATGCGGACCCGCCCGGAATCGATCTCGGCCCGGATGTCCTTGTCTGAGAGAAGCACGCACCGAGGATACGCAAGGCGCGCGGAGCAGCGACAATCGCCGCCGCCCCGCGCGCCCGGTCCTACTGACTCCTACTGAGTCCTACCGATGTCTCCCCGGCGGGAAGGCCGGCTACCGCTTCTCCGACCCCACCGGCACGGCACTCCGCAGCCGCGCACCGCGGACATCGGACGAGCCGACCGGGGCCGAGTCGCTCGGCCTGCTGCATCGGGAACGAGGCGGCGGTGAACACGTGCCCATCGGCACAGCGGAGGACGGTGCGATCCATCAAGTCCTTCAAGTCCCTTCCCCAAGAGCCGCGTCTGGCTTACTACCCTGACGACAAAAGCCACAGTACGGGATCAAAGAGACGACTCTCCAGGCGGCACTCCGGCCCTCCGGGACCCCTCGCCCACGCGCCCACCGTACGCCTCAACTCCGTTCCTCCGCAGCCGCATCACCCCCGCCGAAACGCCCACCGGCCCCACGGCGCGAACACCGGGGGCCAGCGATGAGGTAGAGTGAGCGAGCGTCCAGGCACCGACGTGGTCGGCGTCTTACGCGGGTGTAGTTTAATGGTAGAACATCAGCTTCCCAAGCCGAGAGCGCGAGTTCGATTCTCGTCACCCGCTCCACGGACCCCAGGCCGATGGCCTGGGGTCGCTTTTGTTTCCCTTCGGACGAGTGAGCCCCTGCCTCCTCTCGACCGATGCCGGTCCCGCGCGGGCCGGCACGGTGGGTCAGGTGCGGTTTCCTCGAGTCCTCGCCGCGGCGGAGAACTCCGGCGTCGACGTCGTACAGCCCTCGGCTGGAGGTGACCGGCACCCGCGAGTCCTGCTCGTACGGCTCGAGTGCGCTTGCGGAACTCGGGGTCCGCGGTGCCCGCCTCCCATGCCTCCCCTGCTCGTCCAGTGAGACAGTTGACGAGCTGGAACCGGGTCTCCGCGCGGTGGGCACGGTGCAGCCGGGAGTCGATGAAACCGGGCTTGGTGCTCAAGAGCGCGGCACGCTGTTCCCACTCGGTGATGAACGCGTCGAGGTGATCAGCGGATACCTCGAAGATGTTGATGAAGGACACGGCGGTGTCCGGCACGTTGGCGGGCCGGTGGTGAGTGGTCACGGGGACCCCAGGAGTGAGCAGGGAGTCGGTCCCTGGCGCGCAGTGCGGCGAGTTGGAAGATGGAGAGCAGCGAGACAGGCGCGGCCTGCAGGGCGATCCACGCCGTGCCGACGGTGGTGGTGTCCCACCAGTCGAGGGTGAGTGAGGCGATGCTCGCCGCCACCCACACGGCCCCGATCACGATCACTGACAGCACCCACGCGGACGGTGGACGGGCACGGAAGGCCAGAAGAGCGACGCCCGTGCCGATCGTCAGCATCAGACCGCCGACGGTGATCACCAGCGTGCCACCGACCCCGAGGAGCCGGGCGAGACTCGTGGCGAATAGAAGGTAGGCCAGCCCGGACAGACCATCCCGGTTGCATCCAGGGCGAGGATGCGACGGAGCCGGGCATCCACCAGCGGGCGGGACAGCGCCCCGGTGCCGGCGCGGATGACGGTGTCGTCGAGGGCTCCGGGAAGCGGCGTCATTCGCCGCTACCCGGCGCGATGTTGTAGTTGAGGCGGAAGGTGTTCCGTGGGTCGTACGCCGCCTTCAGAGCGGTCCAGCCGCTTGTAGTCGTCCGGGGCGTAGGCGGTACGGGTCCGTTCCCGGTCAGCGGTGGCGCCATGACCCATGAAGTTGAGGAACCGGCCGGCGGTCCAAGGCTCCAGCTCCTCGAACAGGTGCCGGAGGAACGCGAACGCGTGTGCCCCGGCTGTCGAGTCGTCCGTCAGAGGCACGAGGACCGGCCAGCATGAAGGGCGCGTCGCGGCGGCCCACGGCGTTCGGGTGCGCAGGCCGACGGGAGAGCGCGCCGCCCAGGTGACGCACTTCCACGATCGCGGGCGGCGCTGACTCGTCGCTGATGTGCTTGAGGAGGGTACGGACCGTTCCCCCGTCGGGATTGGCCAGGAAGACGTTGTCGGCAACCCACGGCATCGGAACCGGAGGGTCGTCGTGGATGTCGGCGTTCCGCTCTGTAGGGCATGTCACGCAGGTTCTCCGACAGCCGAGGGCCGAGCCGGCGGAGCGGTTCGACCAGGCGGGTGCTGTCCACGGTGGAGCCGGTGAAGGCGATCCGCATGTGCCAGACGCGGCGTCCTCGCATCGGCTCCGGAACCTGCGGATCGTCCGGGAAGGGGATCAGCGCCACCGACGAGTTCATCTCGTCCGGGCACCGTGGTGGTCCACCCCCGCGTACGCCTCCTGAGGCCGGGGACATGCTCGGCGTCGTAGAAGAGGCCGCCGCCGTAGAGCCGGGCCACCGGGACCAGGCCGGAACTCCATGCCCGTGACGATGCCGAAAGTTGTCCCGTCCGCCCAGCAGGGCCCAGTACAGGTCCGGCTTGGCCTCCGGGGTCACGTGGCGCCGCTCGCCGTCGGCGGTCACGACGTCCATGGCCAGCACCTGGTCCGCCGCCCAGCCGTGGCTGCGTCCGAGCAGAAGGAGACCACCGCCCAAGGTGTAGGAGACGACGCCCACGTGCGGGGCGGAGCCGTTCAGCGGCGCCAGCCCGTGCCGTGCCGCCTCGGGAATGAGCTGCTGGAAGCGGGCGCCGGCTTCGACGTACGCGCTTCGTGTGGCCGGGTCGACGCGGACCGTGGTCATGCGCCGGGTGGTGACGAGGCAGACCGCCCTCGGCGGGCACTGAAAAGCCGTGCCCGGTGTTCTGCACGGCGACCGGCAAGTCATGCCCGACGGCGAAGGCGACGGCCGCCGTCACGTCGTCGGCCCGTGCGGCCCCCACGATCACCTCCGGACGGTGGCGCACGGCCAGATTGAATCCCGTGCGTTCTTCGTCGTAACCCTCCTGACCGGGCAACAGCACAGGCCCTCACAGCGGGCGGCCAGGGAATCGAAGTCGGTGCGCTCCACAGTCCTGCTCCTTCGTCGGTGTCAGCGGGAGCAATCCTGAGAGGCATATATGACACCTGCCGTCATATTCTCCGGGGGTGAAGTTCGACCGTCTGCTCTCGATCGTGCTACTGCTCCAGCACCGTGGCCTGATCCCGGCCAAGGAGCTGGCCGGAGCGCCTGGAGGTGTCGCAGCGCACCATCTACCGCGACGTCGAAGCGCTGTCGTCGGCCGGTGTTCCGGTGTATGCCGAGCGCGGCAAGGACGGGGGCATCGGGTTGCTGCCCGGTTTCCGCACCGACGTCACCGGCCTGACGACCGACGAGGCGCGCGCATTGTTCGTGCTGGCGTCCCAGAGCGCACACGCGGCGCTCCGGCCTGGACCACGCCCTCGGCTCCGCGCTGCGCAAGGTGATGGCCGCGCTGCCCGCACCGCACCGCCCGGCGGCCGAGCTGACCAGCCGCCGCATCCTGGTCGACCCGGAGCGCTGGCATGCCGGGCCCCGCTCCGACACGGACCTGGAGGCGCTGTACGCCGCGGTCCTCAGTGACCGTCGGCTGCACATCCGCTACCGCCACAGCGGCCGGCGTGCGCTGCGCGGCTATACCGTCGACCCGTACGGCTTGGTGGCCAAAGCGGGTGCCTGGTACCTGGTCGCCGACCATCGGAGCAGGCCCCGGCTCTTCCGTACCGACCGGCTGGCGCAGGTCCGCGTCCTCGAGGCTGCGGCACACCGCCGTCCCGGTGTGGGAGCTGGCCCAGGTCTGGCACATTCTCCGCCGCGAGGTGGAGGACCACACGACCGGCGTCCGGGTCACCGTGCTGCTGCGCCGGGAGCGGCTGGACATGGTGACCCGTATCGCCGGCAGCTACTTCACCGGACCACCTGTCGCCGAAGCGGGCAGCGAGGAGTGGCTGCGGGTGGAGGTGGTCTATCCCGTGGTGGAAGCGGTCCGCCACCTGTTGCAGTTCGGCACCGACGTCCAGATCGTCGAACCGGCCGAGGCCCGTACAGAGATGGCCCGTGTCGTCACCGAGTTGACCGGGCTCTACGGCGTTTCCAGTGTCGACTTCACCAACGCCCTTGGGGGGCCGCATCGCCGCCGTCACTGGCCGGGCGCTCTGCTGGTGCGGCCCAAGTCGCCGGACCGGCCATGTCCCACCCGTGCGATCGCGAATCGTCATCCGCGGACCCTCCCGCGGCACCGGATGACCCGACATGGGCACAACTCCCGCCGAACCCACGACGCCGTGCCCAAGCGTGCCCCGCAGAGCGGACAACCAAGGTCAACAGGAGTGTCAGCAGACTCTGACGCGTGCGGGCGCCACAACGAATCTGTGCAGGTCCAGCAGCCCCTGTGGACACCCTACGGCGACATCGCCCGCCTGGAGCACCTCCTCGACGAGTACGCCCCGTGACCGGGACTTCGAGGTGCATCGCCGCCGTCACCGGCCAGGCACTCCAGTGGTACGGCCCCGAAGCCGGCAAGTGAGGCTGGTGCAGACGGGGCGCTTCGCCGGATGGCTCTGCACTCGCGAAGCGCTCCCCGAGCTGGACATGCGAGCCAGCACGGCCAAGGCGGAGCCCGTTCCACTCTGGCGCTCGGCCGCCATGCGTCAAAGCCGTGCCCACAGCGTGCCCGCAAGAGCGGATAACCACGGTCAACAGCGGCGCGAACCAGTTGTCGCGAGGCGGCCGCTCCAACACATAAGCGCAGGTCAACGATCACATGGTTCTTCCAAGCGCCATCGCTTCCAAGCTGAGAGCGCGAGTTCGATTCTCGTCACCCGCTCTTATACAAGCTCCAGGTCGGCGACCTGGGGCTTCTGCTGTCAGCCACTCGGCGACTGTTCGTGCCTGACAGGAGTACGGAGATCGGGCACACGGAGGCACGAGTTCTCCACCCATTCGACGGCTCCGCCACTCCCGGCGTCGCCGGACGCCACTACCCTGCGGGTTCGCCGCGTTCACCGCGACCCTCACCCATGGAAGCCCTCAACTTGCCGTTCCCCGTGAACCTGGCGGGGATCGACATACGCCACAGCGGCTGCGCACGCCCGAGTCCGGGAGGAGGAGAAGACGTGACGCTGGGCGCTTTCGGCAAGAGCGGCAGAATCAAGGGGCCCTTGCGCCTCAGCCCGACCGCATGCGCGGTCAGGCGTCGCGGCTCAGACCTTCTCCGCACTCAGGCGCGGATGCTCGGCAGCGAGCAGCCCGATGTCTTCCAGTCCGAAGTCAGGATCGTCACCCGGCCGGGATGGTGCAGGGCGGTCGCGCACAGCATGGCGTCGATGGCGTACTTGCTGGCCGTGCAGCCCCGCCGCACGCAGCAAGGCGGCCGCGGACTGCGCGAGGGTCTGGGTAACCGGCTCGACACTCAGACGGGACAGGGTCCACTTCAGTGCGGCGTCATTGATCTTCGGGTGGATCACCTCGACCAGCACGGCGGCTGAGGTGATCACCGGCAGGTCCGCGTCCCGAGCCGCCGTCAGCCACTCGTGGATTTCCCGATCCCGCCGTACGGCTTTCGCCAGGCCCTCGCTGTCCAGGACCAGGGCACCGCTCACGCGGCCGCCCCGGCGTCCGATGCGCCGCCGGTCAGCCGGGCTCGCTTGGCCGCCACGGCCGCGGGGTCGGCTTGGCCGTGCACCTTGTCGAAGTCCGCGATCAGCTCGTCCAGGTTGTCGCGCTCGATCTGGCGCTGGGCCGCCTTCTCCAGGTACGCCGAGACACCTCGCTTGCCGACCCGCTCACGGATCGCCTGCAGAGTTCCGGTGGTCAGCGTGACGGAGATACCACTGGTGGGGCCGTCGCCGGGCGGGAAGTCAACGTCGTCGTCAGTCACACGTCGAGTATGCCATTAGATATAGCATTTCGTGCAGCGCGTACGGACGGGCCTGTGATCGGATGACGACGGAATCAGGCGCGGAGGATGGTGGGCTGTACAGCAGCAACGCTGCCTCAACGGCCGATCTGTGCATGGGGCGGACCATGCGGAGTTTTCCCCTGATGGCGCCGGCTGCCACTCTTCCCGGGGCTCCGTGCCCTCCCCGTGCCCGTAAGGGCGGGAACTCACGGTCAACAGCGGTGCCATCCGAGCCACGCGACCACCTCGCAGTACCGCTATCCATGCTGGTCGAGCTGCGAACGCCATCCAAGCGCCGTCGCTTCCCAAGCTGAGAGCGCGAGTTCGATTCTCGTCACCCGCTCCATGCGAAACCCCAGGCCGGCGGCCTGGGGTTTGTTTGTTGCCCAGTCCAATTTGTGCCTGCCCGATGGCAAGGTGGGCGGCTGCTTCCTCCGCCTGGGGCGAGCGACATCACGATGTCTGCGCAGTTCCCCTGAACCCTGCGACCGGGCCGTGCGCGCACAGAAGTGGAGACGGCCCAGCAGCCCTGGCCGACATCGAGCAGCATCCCCCAGACGGGGGACTACCTCGTTACCGCAACGTGGCGTGCTCTGCTCGACGCCACCCGTCGGCCTACCTGGTTCGCGACAGCGTGCAGACGGACCAAGAGGCACAACCGAGGTGGAAGGTCATTCCGAGTGCGGTCTACTCCCACGGGACAGAGAGCTCGACCCGTACGGGGCGGCACACTCATGGGGCTCGGCCCCCACGACGCATGCGGAAAGCGCAGCACCGCCCGGAGCCGCTCCGGATTGGGGAGAAGACCAGCAGCCCGCCCGATCTGTTCGGGACGCATCCGGCAGATTCATTCCGAAGTCTGTGGAGGGCGTGGACCATGGCGGCGACAACGGCGGAGCCGGTACTGACGACCAGGCTCAGGACAGCGGCGAGGTTTGCTGGAACTCGCGCGTGCCCGGATGATGACGCACTTCGCCTTGGCATCGCAGCCGCCGGCCCCTGCTGCGAGTCACCCCGTCGGGAGACCTGAAGCGGGACAGGGTCTACAGCGCTCGGACGCCTTGCGCCCTATTGGAACGTGACTCTGCCACGGACGATCTGGGCCGCGGGGTCGGTGGATCCGCCGGTGAGAGAACGATCCGTAGCCAGAACGGCCTTGACATGCTGCCCAGCAGAATTCCGGTGGAGTCTCCACTTCCCCGGATCGCCGACGATGGAGATCGGCAAGTGAGTGACACGCGATAGGCACAGCGAGCGGCCGAGGCTCGCAGCCTGGTGCAGCACCTTGAGGCAGTCGGCCGCGCACGTCATGTTCCCAGCCTCTCCGGGGCGGCGGTCCGCCCGTCGGCCCGGAGTCGTGACAGCTGCCTGTGTGAAGCCCGTATGAAAGAGGAGTGCGGCAGCGGTTGACGCCAGGGTTCACCCACCAGCCGTGGCGGTACCGCGCCTGCTGAGCGTCTCCATGACGTCCCCGCCGTGGTAGTAGGTACGTCCGTGCCGACTGTGGCGGCGCCAATTGGCCTCGCTCGCGTGGCGGTACGCGCGCTGCCGGTCGACATGCCCCAGAGGGCGGGCGATGTCGGCCGCGGTCACCCACCGCACTGGTTCGGCCTCCGCGACGGCGGACCGGCGGGAGGCTGCGCCCGCGACGGATGCCGCGCCTTCGAGCCGACGGCTGAGCTGGAGCCACTCGTGGCCCAGCCGGCGATGCGCGGAGTCGTGGTCGCAACGGATCACCGCGGGCAACTGCGCCTGCCGCGGGCTTACGGCCGCGGTCAGCGACCCCGGGCAGCCCTGCTCGACGCACTCGTCGATCGGCATCTCGTGGCGCACTTCGGGATCCACCACCCGGCAAAGCGCGGCGCGCCAGCCGAGCCACCTCGCCGGAGAACTCGCCCGCGGCCGCGTGGGCGGCGAGCCAGTCGAGCTGTCGGCCGAGGAAAACGCGCAGCGGAAGCACCGGCCGGCGGGGCGCGGGCACGCCGCGCTCCTTGACCACGGCACCCGCCCGGGAGCCGAGCACCCCCAGGATCTCGGCCCGCGCCTCGGCCGCCTGGACGTTGAAGGACATGCCGCGCAACTACGCCACCGGAGGTCCTGGGTCGGGTCCTGTCCATCACGAACCTACCGTCCAGGCCGCGCAGCGCGCTGTGCGATCGGTGGCCGGGCAGCAGGTGGACCCACTCCTCCCGAGGCCGGGTCAACTCGGTGACCAGCGCCTCCTAGTCCTCCGGCGCCCCCGCTGATCGCGATCTGCGTCCAGTCGTCGCGGGTGGGTGTGATGTTCGCGCCGCCGACGACGACCGGAGCGTGCTGCACCGACACCAGCTCGGCGGCCGGCATCCGGTTGCCGGTGACCAGGCCGCCCAGCCCGGAGCAGCTCGTCGTAATGGGCCACGCTGTCGTAGTAAGCGCTCAGGTCCGCTGGCGGTGCGCCACTGCGTGAAGTTGGCGACGCCAGCCCGTGTGTGCGCCGCGTGCAGCGATGAGGACACCCAGCCCGGGTGGCCGGCCTCGTCGATGCTTCCGCCGGTGAGGTCGAGCAGTTTGCGTGGGCCGTCCCAGTCCTGTTCTTCCAGGGTCAGCCAGTCGATGGCGGCGACATGGCCGCTGTCGGGGCTGAGGAATACCCTTCCCGTGTCAGGCCGCGCAAGCCGGAAGACCGCCGTGAAACGCCACCATCTCGGAGAACAGCTTCTCGATGTCCAGCCAGTGGCCGGGTTCGGCCCCATGGGCCTCGGCAAACGCCCGGTGCAGGTTGGGCACCAGCCGTTCGCTGTCGAGGAGGCAGGCGTGCGGGGCCAGCACCGGCCTCCTGCGCCACCTCCAGCGGGGTCAGCCCGGCTGCGGTGCCTTCGGCGGCCAAGCGCTGGACATACCGCAGGTAGCCGGCGGTCTCGTCGAGCAACTCGGGGCCGCCGACCGGCCCGTGACCCGAGACGACGGTCTCGGGATCCAGGGACCGCAGCCGCTCGATCACATCGAGGAGCCGGAGATCGATCCGGTGAGACAGAACGGGGGTGGCACCCGACATCACGACGTCGCCGGTGAACAGCACCGCTGGCGCGGCAGCCACACCATCGTGTCATTGCGGGTGTGGGCGGTGCCCAGGTGCATCAACTCCGCCTGGGTGTCGCCCAAGTGCAGGGTGAGCGCGCCCCGGTAGGTCAGCGACGGCAGCTCCACACTGACGTCGCCCCAGCACACCTCCGGCCACAGGCCGGTCAGGTGCAGGCCCACGAAATCCATCTCGGCACGGGTCGCCTCGTGCGAGACGATCACCGCCTCGTCGGCGAAGAACCGGTTCCCGAAGGTGTGGTCGCCGTGCGGGTGGGTGTTGACGACGAAACGCGGGGCGCGCGGGGTGACCGCTGCCACCGCCACCCGCAGGGCTCTGGTCCGCGCCTCGGTGGCCGCAGTGTCGATCAGGGCCGGCCGCCCGCCCGAGGTGATCAGGCCCGCGTTGTTCAGGCACCAGCCGCCGTCGGGCTGGATGTAGGCGTACACGTCTTCGGCGACCTCACACAGGTACGGTTCGGCCGTGACGGGGGGACGAAGGGTCACTGCTCTTCTCCTGGTCTGTGTGGTCATGCTGAGGACGCCAGAGCGGGACTGCTCCCGGGCCGGGTGAAGAGGCGGTTGTAGTACACCAGCGGCTCGGCGCCGCCCACCGAGACCGCCTCCACACGGCCGATCAGGATGCTGTGGTCGCCGCCGTCCAGGACGTCGTGCAGGCGGCAGGCGAGCCGCGCGGTCGCGTCCGGCAACCCGGGCAGCCCGGACTCGCAGGGCTCCATGGGGCTGTCGGCGAACTTGTCCGCGCCCGACCGGGCGAACACGGCGGCGATGTCGGCCTGGTCCGACGCCAGTACGTTCACCAGGAACCGGTCCGCGGAGACGAAGGCGTCGTGGCAGGAGGCCGACTTGGCCGGGCACACCAGCACCAGCATCGGATCGAGTGAGAGCGAACTGAACGAACTGGCGGTGAAGCCCCAGCGACGTCCGCTCGGGTCCATCGTGGTCACGACGGTGACCGGAGTGAGCACATGGGCCATGGTACGGACGAAGTCCGCCGGGATCGACGGTGAACAACGGTCCTCCTGGCTCTGGGAGTCTGGTCCAGCCGGCGGGCCGTGGGCCGGGGGCGGCGGGCTGCCGCCGCCCTGTCACACGGGCGGCCGGGGAGGCGAGGGGCGCGAGCGGCGGCTCGGCCGGGGCTCAGCCGGCGGCACGCACCACCATGGCCGAGTTGAAGCCGCCCCGGCCGCGGGCCAGCACCAGGGGCCGTGCGCAGCCCGCCGACCGGTCGGCGGGTCTCGGTGACCAGGTCGAGCGGGCAGTCCCCGGCCGGCGCGGTCACATACGCGGTCGGCGGGGATCACCTGGTCGCGCAGCGCCAGCAGGGCTGCGGCCAGATCCAGGGGCGGCGCCGCCCGCCGCCAGCCGGCCCGTCATGGTCTTCGGCGCCGTCACCGGCACCCCGTACTCCCCGAACATGCCGGCCACGGCCTCGGCCTCCGCCCGGTCGGCATCCCTGCGTCCGGCCGCGTCGGCGAAAGACCACGTCCACCTCGGCCGGGGCCAGTCCGGCCTCCCCGCAGCGCCTGTTCGGCGGCGGCCCGCAACCGCGGCACCACCACGAACCCGGGGCCGGGTCGAAGGTGGCGGCGTAACCCGCGACGGTGCCGTACACCCGGGCGCCGCGCGCCTCAGCGACGGCGGCGTCCTCCAGAACCAGCAGCGCACCGCCCTCACCGGCCACATGACCGGACGCGGCCTCGGAGAACGGCAGGTACGCCCGTGCCGGGTCGGCGACCTCGGTAAGTTCGCCGCCCGCCAGGTGTGCCGCCCAGCCCCACGGGCACAGCGACGAGTCCACCCCGCCGGTGACCAGCAGCCGTACGCCCCTGCGTATCTGCCTGCGGGCCTGCGCCACCGCGTCCAGGCCACCGGCCTGCTCGGTGACCAGCACCCCGCTGGGGCCGCGCAGCCCGCTCCCGCTTCCTCGGCGCTGACCAGAGCGAACTGGGCGGCGCGGTCGAGACGCTCGGCGTCCTCGGCGGTGAAGTCGTGGAACAGCGGGTCGAAGTCGGCTTCCGCGGCGATCCGGGAGCGGAACGGGGACGCGTGGGAAGAGACTGATGGCCCGAGTCGCGGTCCTGCCCGAGGTGAGCAGGGACCAGAATTCCTTGGTACCCAAGCCCCCCGGTGCGACCACGCCTATGCCGGTGATGACGACGCGACGGCTCATTGGGTGTCCTTCACGAGTGAGTCCTCCTGTGCGCGGCCCGGCCGGTGGGACCGTCTGCGCTTCGTGGCTGCCATGGCCGGTACTTGAGCTTCCGAACTTCCCCTCGACCTCCGGTCGAGCCCCACTGGTGGCGACCATCGGCGCCGCCGCCGGCTCAGTAGCGGTAGTGGTCCGACTTGTACGGGCCCTCGACCTCGACACCGATGTAGGAGGCCTGCTCGGGGCGCAGCGTCGTCAGCTTGACGCCGAGCGCGTCGAGGTGGAGGCGGGCGACCTTCTCGTCCAGGTGCTTGGGCAGCACGTAGACGTCGGTCGGGTACTCGTCGGGCTTGGTGAACAGCTCGATCTGGGCCAGCGTCTGGTCCGCGAACGAGTTGGACATCACGAACGACGGGTGTCCGGTGGCGTTGCCCAGGTTCAGCAGGCGGCCCTCGGACAGGACGATGAGGACCTTGCCGTCGGGGAACGTCCAGGTGTGGACCTGTGGCTTCACCTCGTCCTTGACGATGCCGGGGATCTTCGCCAGACCCGCCATGTCGATCTCGTTGTCGAAGTGGCCGATGTTGCCCACTATCGCCTGGTGCTTCATCCGGGCCATGTCACCGGCCATGATGATGTCCTTGTTGCCGGTCGTGGTGACGAAGATGTCGGCCTGGTCGACGACCTCGTCCAGCGTGGTGACCTGGTAGCCGTCCATCGCCGCCTGCAGAGCGCAGATCGGGTCGATCTCGGTGATGATCACTCGGGCACCCTGACCGCGCAGGGACTCCGCGCAGCCCTTGCCCACGTCGCCGTAGCCGCACACGACGGCGGTCTTGCCGCCGATCAGGACGTCCGTGGCGCGGTTGATGCCGTCGATCAGGGAGTGGCGGCAGCCGTACTTGTTGTCGAACTTCGACTTGGTGACCGCGTCGTTGACGTTGATCGCCGGGAACAGGAGGGTGCCGTCGCGGTGCATCTCGTACAGGCGGTGGACGCCGGTCGTGGTCTCCTCCGTGACGCCACGGATCTCCGAGGCGAGCCGGGTCCAGGTGAGCGGGCTCGCCCTCAACAGGGCTCGCACTGTCACGAGTTCGCTGTTGTCAGCCGGAGGAAGGACGCCCGTCTTCTCGTACGCGACGCCCTCGTGGATGAGGACCGTGGCGTCACCGCCGTCGTCCAGGATCATGTTCGGGCCCGTGTGGCCCGGCCAGGTCAGGGCCTGCTCCGTGCACCACCAGTACTCCTCCAGGGTCTCGCCCTTCCAGGCGAAGACCGGGATCCCCGCGGCGGCGATGGCTGCGGCGGCGTGGTCCTGGGTCGAGTAGATGTTGCAGGATGCCCAGCGGACCTCAGCCCCCAGGGCGACCAGGGTCTCGATAAGGACGGCGGTCTGCACCGTCATGTGCAGGGGAGCCGGTGACGCGGGCGCCGGCGAGGGGCTGGGCCTCGGCGTACTCCTTGCGGATCGCCATCAGGCCGGGCATCTCGTGCTCGGCGAGGGTGATCTCCTTGCGGCCGAACTCGGCCAGGGAAAGATCCGCGACCTTGAAATCGGTGAAGTCAGCCGTGCGCGAGGACATGTGTGCTCCTGAGTTCAGGATGCCGCGGTGGATTTCGAGCGTCGCCGTCGAACGGTTGAGCGTGATGTAGTGCAGGCCCGGCGCGCCTTCGTGGAGGAGCCGGTCGGCCATCGCGGTCGCGTATTCGACGCCGATCCGCCGCCCCTCCGCCGGGTTGTCCCGGGCCGCCTCCAGGCGGTGGGCCAGCCCTTCGGGGAAGGTGGCGTGGCTGAGCTCGGCGAACCGGGCGAGCTGCCGGATGTCGGTGGCGGGCATGATCTCCGGAATGACCGGGGTGTCGCAGCCTGCCGCGGCGACCCGGTCCCGCAGCCGCAGATAGTCCTCCACGTGGAAGAACATCTGGGTGATCGCGTAGTCGGCGCCGGCCTTGCACTTGGCTACGAAGTGGCGGATGTCGCTCCTCCCAGTCCGGGGAGCGCGGATGCCGCTCCGGGAAAGGCGGGCGACACCGACGCTGAAGTCGCCCGACTCCCGTACCAGGGAAACCAGTTCGTGTGCGTACCGGAAGCCCTGCGGGTGGGACACCCACGGTGCGTTGGGATCGCCGGGCGGGTCGCCGCGCAGTGCCAGCACGTCCCGCACACCCGCGTCGGCGTACTGCCCGATGATGCGGCGCAGTTCGGCCACCGAGTGCCCCACCGCCGTCAGGTGCGCAACGGGCCGCAGCGTCGTCTCTTGCACGATCCGTTTGGTCATCTCCACGGTGCGGTCCCGGGAAGAGCCGCCCGCGCCGTAGGTGACCGACACGAAGGAGGGCGCGAGCGGTTCGATCCGGCGGATGGCGTCCCACAGGACCCGTGCGCCCGCCTCGGTCTTCGGTGGGAAGAACTCGAAGGAGAAGGACCGCCGGCCTCCGGCCAGGAGCTCCGCAGGGCGCTCATGCTCGACTGCCTCCGGCGTTGAAGTACGTCGCTTCGGGGTGGTGGATCACGATGGCGTCGGTGGACTGCTCGGGGTGGAGCTGGAACTCCTCCGACAGGTGGACGCCGATGCGCTCCGGCTGGAGCAGGTCGGCGATCTTGGCGCGGTCCTCCAGGTCCGGGCAGGCGCCGTAGCCGAGGGAGAAGCGGGCGCCCCGGTACTTCAGGGCGAACATGTCCTCCATCTCGGCGGGGTCCTCCCCGGCGAAACCGAGCTCGGAGCGGACGCGGGCGTGCCAGTACTCGGCGAGGGCCTCGGCGAGCTGTACGGACAGGCCGTGCAGTTCGAGGTAGTCGCGGTAGGCGTTCGCCTCGGAAGAGCCTGGCGGTCTCCTCGCCGATCCGGGGAGCCAACGGTGACGACCTGGCAGACCGACGACGTCCGATCTCGCCGGACTCCTCCGGGCCGGAAGAAGTCGGCCAGGCAGAGTCGGCGGCCGCGGCGCTGGCGCGGGAAGGTGAAGCGTGTGCGCTCGTTGCCCTGCCTCGTCGAGGACGATCAGGTCGTCGTCCTTGGACACGCACGGGAAGTAGCCGTAGACCACGGCCGCCTCCAGCAGGTTCTCCGTCTGCAGCCGGTCCAACAGCCCGCGCAGTCGCGGCCGGCCCTCGCTCTCCACCAGCTCCTCGTACGTCGGTCCCGTCACCGGTGCTGCGCCTGCTTCGAGGCCCCACTGGCCCTTGAACAGGGCGCCCTCGTCGAGCCAGGACGCGTACTCCCTGAGCTGGATGCCCTTGATGACGCGGGTGCCCCAGAACGGCGGCTGGGGGACGGGGTTGTCGGTGGCGACGTCGGAGCGGACCGCGGCCCTCCTCGGGATGCTCCTCCACGACGGTCCGTGGCGGTGGCCGGACCCGGCGCTGCTTCAGCTCGGGCAGGTTCACGCCCGGCACGCCCCGCTTGACCCCGATCAGGGCGTCCATCAGCCGCAGGCCCTCGAACGCGTCACGGGCGTAGCGGACCTCGCCGTCGTAGATCTCGTGGAGATCCTGTTCGACGTAGGCCCGGGTCAGGGCGGCACCGCCGAGGATGACGGGATAGTCGGCGGCCAGCTTGCGCTGGTTGAGCTCCTGAAGGTTCTCCTTCATGATCACCGTGGACTTGACCAGGAGCCCGGACATCCCGATGACATCGGCACGGTGCTCGGTGGCCGCCTCCAGGATCGCGGAGACCGGCTGCTTGATGCCCAGGTTGACGACGTTGTAGCCGTTGTTGGACAGGATGATGTCGACGAGGTTCTTGCCGATGTCGTGGACGTCGCCGCGGACGGTGGCCAGCACGATCGTGCCCTTGCCGTCGTCGTCGGTCTTCTCCATGTGCGGTTCGAGATGGGCCACCGCGGTCTTCATCACCTCGGCGGACTGGAGCACGAACGGCAGCTGCATCTGGCCGGAGCCGAACAGCTCGCCGACCACCTTCATGCCGTCCAGCAGGGTCTCGTTGACGATGTCGAGGGCCGGACGCTGTGTCAGGGCTTCGTCCAGGTCCTGTTCCAGGCCGTTCTTCTCGCCGTCGATGATGCGGCGCTTGAGGCGCTCGTCCAGCGGGAGGGCGGCCAGCTCTCGGCACTTGGCCAGCCCGCAGCGACTTGGCGGTGGCGCCCTCGAACAGCGCCATGAGCTTCTGCAGCGGGTCGTAGCCCTCCGGCGACGGTCGTAGATCAGGTCCAGGGCGGTGGTGACCTGCTCCTCGTCGAACCGCGCGATCGGCAAAATCTTGATCGCGTGCACGATCGCCGAGTCCAGGCCCGCCTTCACACACTCGTCCAGGAACACGGAGTTGAGCAGGATCCGGGCGGCCGGGTTGAGGCCGAAGGAAATGTTCGACAGTCCGAGGGTGGTCTGCACGTCCGGTGGCGGCGCTTGAGCTCGCGGATCGCCCTCGATGGTGGCGACGCCGTCGCCTGCGGGACTCCTCCTGGCCGGTGCAGATGGTGAAGGTCAGGGCAGTCGATGAGGATGTCCGACTCGTGGATGCCCCAGTTGCCGGTCAGATCGTCGATCAGCCGTTCGGCGATCTCACCTTGTGCCCCGACCGGTGCGGGCCTGGCCCTCCTCGTCGATGGTCAGCGCGATCAGCGCGGCGCCGTGCTCGCGCGCCAGCTTCGTGACGCGCGCGAATCGCGACTCGGGGCCGGCGCCGTCCTCGTAGTTGACCGAGTTGATCACCGCGCGGCCGCCGAGCTTCTCCAGGCCGGCCCGAAGCACTTCGACCTCAGTGGAGTCCAGGACGATCGGCAGCGTGGAGGCGGTGGCGAACCGCCCGGCCAGCTCCTCCATGTCGGCGACGCCGTCGCGGCCGACGTAGTCCACGCACAGGTCGAGCATGTGCGCGCCCTCGCGGATCTGATCGCGGGCCATCTCCACGCAGTCGTCCCAGCGACCCTCCAGCATCGCCTCACGGAACTTCTTCGACCCGTTGGCGTTGGTCCGCTCGCCGATCGCCAGGTACGCGGTGTCCTGGCCGGAACGGCACACTCTGGTAGAGCGAGGCGGCGCCCGGCTCGGGCCGCGGACTCGCGGGCGGTCGGCGTCAGGTCTCGCGGACCCGCTCGACGACCTGGCGCAGGTGCTCGGGCGTGGTGCCGCAGCAGCCACCGACCAGTGACAGGCCGTAGTCGCGCACGAAGGTCTCCTGCGCGTCGGCCAGCTCGGGCGCGTGTCAGCGGAAAGTACGCGCCGTCCTTGCAGGACCGGCAGGCCCGCGTTGGGCATGCACGATCAGCGGGTACGCGCAGTGCCGGGCGAGGTAGCGCAGGTGCTCACTCATCTCCGCCGGGCCCGTCGCGCAGTTCAAGCCGATCAGTCGATACCCAGCGGCTCCAACGCGGTCAGCGCCGCACCGATCTCCGAACCCAGCAGCATCACCCCGGTCGTCTCCACGGTCAGCGAGCAGATCAGCGGCACGTTCAGACCCAGGGCATCCAGCGCCCGCCGCGCACCCAGCACCGATCGCCTTGGTCTGCAGCAGATCCTGCGTCGTCTCCACCATCAACGGCGTCCGCGCCACCGGCGACCAGGCCCTCCGCGTTGTGCTGGTAGGCGTCGCGCAGGATGCCGTACCGGGATGGCCCAGGGTGGGCAGCTTCGTGCCCGGGCCCATGGAGCCCAGCACCCAGCGCTGCCGGCCGTCCCGCGCGGCGAACTCGTCGGCCACCCCACGGGCCACCCGCGCACCCGCCTCCGACAGCTCGATGCAGCGCTCGGGAATGTCGTACTCACCGAGCGCCGAGTGGTTCGCACCGAAGGTGTTCGTCTCCACGCAGTCCACGCCGGCCGCGAAGTACTCCTCGTGCACCGAACGCACGATGTCGGGCCGGGTCAGGTTCAGGACCTCGTTGCAGCCCTCGAGCTGCTGGAAGTCGTCCAGCGAGGGGTTCTGCGCCTGCAGCATGGTGCCCATCGCGCCGTCGGCCACCACCACACGGGTGGCGAGTGCCTCGCGGAGGGCGGACGCACGGGTCCGGGTGTCGGCGGACGGGGTGGATGGCGACGAGGCCATGAAAGGGCTCCCTAGGATGCGACGGCTGTCGGCTTTGCGCTGCCCGGTGCCGTCCGCTGGGAACGTCCCGGGGGAGAACGCACGCCGCCAGGGTAGCCGGGACCGGGGGCTGATGGTCGGGGCGTCCACGAGACGGACGAGTATGGCGGGGCGGACGCCCGCCGACGGTGCCCGCCGAAGGGGTGAACATCCCGGCCCCGGGACGGGCCGGGAACGGGCCCGGAACGGTCGGGAGACAGGCCGGGAACGGTCCGTGGGTGCTCCGGAAGCGGTCCGGAGACAGGCCGGGAAAGCTCCGGAGGCCGTCGGCGGGCCGTTGATGGGCGGGCCGGGACGCAGGTCCGGGCCGTCAGGACGTGGTCGGAGTGCAACAGCTGTCCGCCGACCATTAGCGGGAGGTCGGCATCGACCGGTAGTGTTCGGCATTGCCGACCGATGTCAGCGACGCCGAGGTCGGAAGTCGAAGGGGACGGAGGCAGTACGTCGATGGCACGGAACATCCAGTCGCTCGAACGGGCGGCCGCGATGCTGCGCCTGCTCGCGGGCGGCGAGCGGCGGCTCGGCCTGTCGGACATCGCCTCGTCGCTGGGCCTGGCCAAGGGCACCGCCCACGGCATCCTGCGCACCCTCCAGCAGGAGGGCTTCGTCGAGCAGGACGACACCTCCGGGCGCCACCAGCCGGGCGCCGAGCTGCCGCGCCTGGGCACCACCTACCTCGACGTGCACGAGCTGCGGGCACGCGCCCCTGGTGTGGACGGACGACCTGGCGCGGTCCAGCGGCGAGAGCGTCCACCTCCGGCGTCCTGCACCAGCAGGGCGTCCTGATCGTGCACCACGTCTTCCGGCCCGACGACAGCCGGCAGGTGCTGGAGATCGGGGTCCATGCAGCCGCTGCACTCCACGGCGCTGGGCAAGGTGCTGTCGGCCTACGACCCGGTCGCGCACAGCGAGGCCCTGGAGGCCGACCGCAAGGCGTACACGGACCGGACCGTCTGCGAGCCGGACAGGTTCGAGCACATCCTGGACATCACGCGCGCGCGTGGCTACGCGGCCGACGTCGAGGAGACCTGGGAGGGCATCGCCGCCATCGCCGCCCCGATCCACGACCGCAGGCGCATGCCGGTCGGCGCGGTCGGTATCAACGGGGCCGTGGAGCGGCTGTGCCGGGACGGCGAGCTGCGGCCCGAGCTGGTCGCGGCGGTGCGGGACTGCGCCTGCGCGGTGTCGCGGGACCTGGGCGCCGGGCGGTTCTTAGGCACGCGGGCGCGAGTCGTGAAGCCGGAGGCCGGGACGCCGAAACGCGTCCCGGCCTTCGGCGTTCCGCGGCAGGACACGCCGCGCCCGAAGGTCGATAACCCAGGACGATCAATAACGATCGTGCTTTCGATTACAGAGCTCTTGACGCATGCGCGACGCCGAAGCGAGACTCGCGTCCATCGGTCGGCATTGTCGAACACCTACCGGCAATACGCGTTAGAGTGTGACAACGCCAAGGGCCGCCATCGCTCTCATACCGAGGGCGCCAGAACACCCGGAGGGACCCGGGGTTCGGCTTCCCTGGACGAAGGACAAAGGAGTCGCGGGTGTCCAGCTCCGACATCTTCATCGGCGAGACCATCGGTACCGCCATACTCATCCTGCTCGGCGGCGGCGTGTGTGCCGCCGTGACGCTCAAGGCCTCCAAGGCCATGCAACGCCGGCTGGCTCGCCATCGCCTTCGGCTAGGGCTTCGCCGTCGTGACGGCGGTGTACATCTCCGGGCCCGCTCTCCGGCGCCCACCTCAACCCCGCCGTGACGGTCGGCATCGCGGTCAAGGACGGTGAGTGGGGCAACGTCCCCACCTACTTCGCCGGGCAGATGCTCGGCGCCATGATCGGCGCGGCCCTGGTCCGGGCCGCCTACTACGGCCAGTTCCTCGCCCACCTCACCGACCGCGAGATCGTCGGCGGGCCGGGCGCCCAGGACACCACGGCCAAGGCCGTCGAGGCCCAGGAGAAGGGCGCCGGCCCCGTGCTGGGCGTCTTCTCCACCGGCCCCGAGGTCCGCAACGCGGTACAGAACCTCTCCACCGAGATCATCGGCACCCGAGACCTGGTGCTCGCCGTCCTCACCCAGGGCCTGAACGACGAGGGCAACGGCCTCGGCATCCTCGGCGGCCTGATCACCGCGCTGGTGGTCGCCTCGATCGGCCTCGTCCCTCGGCGGACCGACCGGCTACGCGATCAACCCGGCCCGTGACCTCGGCCCGCGCATCGTGCCACGCCCTGCTGCCCCTGCCCAACAAGGGCGGCTCCGACTGGTCCTACGCCTGGGTCCCGATCGTCGGTCCGCTGCTCGGCGGTGCGCTCGCCGCGGGTGTCTACAACGTCGCGTTCGCCTGAGCGGGCATCCCGCTCGGCCATCATCGAGCCGCAGAACACGCGCCGTACGCACCGGCGACACCACACCACGGAACCCGAGGAGCACACTGTGACCGACGCCTCACACCGCAGGCCCCTTCATCGCCGCGATCGACCAGGGCACGACCTCTTTCGCTGCATCGTCTTCGACCGCGACGGGCGCATCGTCTCCGTCGACCAGAAGGAGCACGAGCAGATCTTCCCATGCCGGGCTGGGTCAAGAGCACGACGCCACCGAGATCTGGACCAACGTCCAGGAGGTCGTCGCCGGGGCGGTCGAGAAGGCCGGCATCACCCGCGACGACATCAAGGCCATCGGCATCACCAACCAGCGCGAGACCACCCTCGTCTGGGACAAGAACACCGGTGAGCCCGTCCACAACGCCATCGTCTGGCAGGACACCCGCACCGACGCCACTCTGCCGGGAGCTGGGCCGCAACGTCGGCCAGGACCGCTTCCGCCGCGAGACCGGCCTCCCCGGCCTCCTACTTCGCCGGCCCGAAGGCCCGCTGGCTGCTCGACAACGTCGACGGCCTGCGCGAGCGCGCCGAGGCGGGCGACCCGCTCTTCGGCACCATGGACACCTGGGTCATCTGGAACCTGACCGGCGGGGCGAACGGCGGCAACACGTCACCGACGTCACCAACGCCTCGCGCACCATGCTGATGAACCTGCAGACCATGCAGTGGGACGAGAAGATTGCCGAGTCTATCGGCGTGCCGACGCAGATGCTGCCCGAGATCCGCTCCTCCGCCGAGGTCTACGGCGAGATCACCGGCGGTCGGCTGGGCGACCTGCTCGGCGGCATCCCGGTCGCCTCCGCGCTCGGCGACCAGCAGGCGGCCCTGTTCGGCCAGACCTGCTTCTCCGAGGGCGAGACCAAGTCGACGTACGGCACCGGCAACCTTCATGGTGATGAACACCGGCGACAAGCTCATCAACTCCTACTCGGGCCTGCTGACCACGGTCGGCTACAAGATCGGCGACCAGGACACGGTCTACGCCCTGGAGGGCTCAATCGCCGTCACCGGGTCCGCTGGTGCAGTGGATGCGCGACCAGATGGGCCTGATCTCCACCGCCGCCGAGATCGAGACCCTCGCCCTGACGGTCGAGGACAACGGCGGTGCCTACTTCGTGCCGGCCTTCTCCGGCCTGTTCGCCCCGTACTGGCGCTCCGACGCCCGCGGGTGATCGCCGGCCTCACCCGGTACGTCACCAAGGCGCACCTCGCGCGCGCCGTCCTGGAGGCCACCGCCTGGCAGACGCGGGAGATCGCGGACGCCATGACGAAGGACTCCGGTGTGGAGCTGACCGCCCTCAAGGTCGACGGCGGCATGACCTCCAACAACCCGCTGATGCAGACCCTCGCCGACTTCGTGGACGCACCCGTGGTGCGCCCGATGGTCGCCGAGACCACCTGCCTCGGCGCCGCCTACGCCGCCGGTCTCGCCGCCGGCTTCGGAACAGCACCGACGACCTGCGCGCCAACTGGCGGCGGGCCGCCGAGTGGACCCCTGCATGGACGCGGAGATCCGCGACCGTGAGTACAAGAGCTGGCTTAAGGCCGTCGAGCGGACCATGGGCTGGCTCGAGGACGAGGAGTAAGAACCGCAATGACCACTCAGTCCACCCCGCAGTCCGTGCCTGCCCTGGGGACGCACCCGGCCTCCGGCTCGAACCCGAGCCGGGCCGAGACCCGGGAGCAGCCTCCGGCGCGTCGTACGACCTTCTCGTGATCGGCGGCGGCATCCTGGGCATCTCCACCGCCTGGCACGCCGCGCAGTCCGGCCCCGGGGTGGCCGTGGTCGACGCCGGCGACTTCGCCGGTGCCACTTCCTCCGCCTCCTCCAAGCTGCTCCACGGCGGCCTGCGCTACCTCGCAGACCGGCGCGGTGAAGCTGGTGGCGGAGAACCACTTCGAGCGCCGTGCGGTCTCCCGCCAGGTGGCCCCCCACCCGGCGAACCCGCTCACCTTCTACCTCCCCGTGTACAAGGGCGGGCCTCACGGCGCGGCGAAGCTCGGCGCCGGTGTCTTCGCGTACTCGGCGCTGTCCGCCTTCGGTGACGGCGTCGGCCACCTGCTCTCCCCCGGCCAAGGCCGCGCAGGACGTGCCGGAGCTGCGCACCGACAACCTTCAAGGCCGTGGCCCGTGTACGGCGACGACCAGATGAACGACGCCCGCATGGCGCTGATGACCGTCCGCGCGGCGGTCGATTCGGGCGCGGTCGTCCTCAACCACGCCGAGGTCACCGGGCCTGCGCTTCACCAAGGGCCGGGTGACCGGCGCCGAGCTGGAAGGACCGGCTGACCGGCGACGAGTTCGGGGTCAGCGCTCGCCTGGTGCCTCAACGCCACCGGCCCCTGGGTCGACCACCTGCGCCGCATGGAGGACCCGGAACGCGGCCCCGTCCATCCGCCTCTCCAAGGGCGCGCACCTGGTGCTCAAGCGCACCCGCGCCGGAAGGCCGCGCTGGCCACCCCGATCGACAAGTACCGGATCACCTTCGCCCTCCCCTGGGAGGACATGCTGCTGCTCGGCACGACCGACGAGGGAGTTTGAGGGCGACCCGGGGGACGTCGCGGTCAACGACAAGGACATAGCGCAGATCCTCGACGAGGCCGCGTTCTCCATCCGCGACCAGCAGCTCGACCGGGACCTGATCACATACTCCCTTCGCGGGTCTGCGCGTGCTAGCCGGGCGGTCCCGGTGACACGGCGAAGGCGAAGCGCGAGACGGTCGTCAGCGAGGGCCGGGGCGGCATGCCGTCCGTCGCGGGCGGCAGTGGACCACCTTCCGCCACATCGGCCGTACGGTCATGAAGAAGCTGGAGGGCTGCCGGGCCACCCGCTGGGCGACGACTTCGAGCCGATCGCCTCGCTGCCGAAGAAGCTGCCGCTGCCCGGCGTGGCCAACCCGCGCGCGGTCGCGCACCGGCTGCTGGTGGACGGCCCGGCGCCCGGCCCGCGCATGGCGGCGGACACCGCCCGGCACCTGGCCACGCACTACGGCTCGCTGGCCTTCGACATCGCCCGCCTGGCCAACGACAACCCGGAGCTGGCCGAGCGGGTCCACCCCGACGCCCCGGAGATCTGGGCGCAGGTCGTGGGGCCTCGGGACAACGAGTGGGCCGGAGACGCAGGACGATGCGCTGCGCCGGCGGACCACGCTGACGATCCGCGGCCTGGCCACGGACGACGTCCGCGCGAAGGTCCAGGACCTGCTCGACAAGAAGTAGGACCTGGCCACCTGCTGCGTGAGGGCGGCGGCTCCGCGCCGATGGAGTCTGCCGCCTCACGCGTGTGCGCGTCGCACGCCGCGCCGCCCTCATAATGTCGAGAGACATCGGATGTCTGAGCGGCATCCCGGAGACACAGGGAGGTCGGCCGTGGCGGTCACCGACGAGGCGATCGGAGAAGATCAGGGGCATGATCGTCTCCGGCGCGCTGCGGCCCGGCGACCGGCTTCCCAAGGTGAGAGCGAGCTCGCCGCCGGCCTGGGGCTGTCCCGCAACTCCCTGCGCGAGGCCGTGCGCGCCCTGTCCCTGATCCGGATCCTGGACGTGGGGCAGGGCGACGGCACCCTACGTCAGCAGCCTCGGATCCGCAGCTTGTGCTGGAGGCCATCGGTTTCGTCGTCGACTTCCACCGCGACGACACGGTGCTGGAGTTCCTCGCCGTGCGCCGCATCCTGGAGCTGGGCCGCGACCGCGATGGCGGCCTCCCGGATCACCGACCGGGTGCTGGACGAGCTGGAGGGGGGCGCTGGACGCCCCCCGGCGCCGAGCCGTCGGTGGAGTGAACTGGTCGACCGCGACCTGGAGTTCCACCGGGGCATCGTCGGAGCCCTCGGGCAACTCGGTGCTCTGCTCCCTCCCTGGACGGTTCGTCCGGGCCCACCACCCGGGCCCGCGTCTGGCGCGGGCTCACCCAGGAGGACGCGGTCAGCCGCACCCCTGTACGAGCACCGCGCGATCCTCGGCGCACTGCGCGACCGGGACGCGGGAGGCGGCGCGCGTTCCCTGGGCGACGGTGCACATCGCGTCCGTGGAACAGTGGCTGCGCTCCACCCTCTGACCCAGCCCCGATCCGGGCCTTGGCGGCGGGTGTTCCGGCTGCCGGGAACGGGGCAGTGATGCGTTCACTCCCCTGTGCAAGGGGGCTGCGGGCGGTCCCTCGGGGGGGCACGCCGTAAGGTTGGGGGGTACGCGAGGGCACGTCGGAAGGAGGTGCCGGGTGATCGAGCTCGAGGGGGTTCCTCGAGCTGGTCGACCCGGTCATGGTGGCCGCGTTCGAAGGCTGGAACGACGCCGGCGACGCCGCCTCCACCGCGTCGCGCATCTCGACAGGGAGTGGAAGGGCGAGGTGTTCGCGGCGCTGGACGCCGAGGGACTACTACGACTTCCAGGTCAACCGCCCCACGGTGTTCATGGAAGCCGGCGTCCGCAAGATCACGTGGCCGACGACGAGACTCGGTGGTCCGGGTCGGCGGCGACAAACCACGCGACCTGGTCCTCGTCCGCGGCATCGAACCGTCCATGCGCTGGCGGTCGTTCTGCAACGAGCTGCTGGGCTTCGCCCACGAGCTGGGCGTCGAGCTGGTGGTCGTCCTGGGCGCCCTGTTGGGCAGACACGCCGCACACCCGTCCGGTCCCGATCAGCGGGACCACGTCGGACGCCGACCTGGCCCGGCGTGCATGGACCTGGAGGAGACCAAGTACGAGGGCCCCACGGGCATCGTCGGCATCCTCCAGGAGGCGTGCACGCACGCGGGCGTACCGGCCGTGTCGCTGTGGGCGCGCGGTGCCGCACTAGCGTGTCGCAGCCGCCGAACCCGAAGGCCACGCTGGCCCTGCTGAACCGGCTGGAGGACCTGATCGACGTGCGCATCCCGCTGGGCGAGCTGCCCGAGGACGCGCGTGCCTGGCAGGTGGGTGTGGACCAGCTGGCCGCCGAGGACAGCGAGGTCGCCGAGTACGTCCAGTCGCTGGAGGAGGCGCGGGACACCGCGGAACTGCCGGAGGCGTCGGGCGAGGCGATCGCCCGCGAGTTCGAGCGGTATCTGCGGCGCCGGGACGGCTCCGGACCGGGCGGGCCGGGTGGTCACGCCACTGCGGACGGCGGCGACGGAACCTCCGGGACGCCGTATCTGCGGGACAATCCCAGCGGCCGTACGCGGCCGCCGAGGCCGCCGAAGACGAGCGGGGACGACGAGGAGTCGTCGGAGGACTGAACGAACGGAAACAGGCGCTTCCGCTGGGAAGCGCCCCTGTTCCGTCTGTGCGCCTGCTGTCTCGGTATGTGCGCCCGCTTACAGCGCCACGCCCAGCAGCGCGTCGACCGCGCGGGAGACGACGCCGGGGGCGCCGATGTCCGTGCCGCCGCTCTCCTGCTGGAGCGCGGCCCAGCGGTCGACGGCGTCGAGCGCGGCCGGGGAGTCCAGGTCGTTCGCGAGGGCCTCGCGGATCTCCTCGACGAGCGCCTCGGCGGGCGGGCCGTCGGGCCGGGAGACGGCGGCGCGCCAGCGCTCCACCCGGGCGAGCGCGTCCTGGAAGCACCTGGTCCGTCCACTCCCCAGTCGGAGCGGTAGTGGTGGGCGCGAGCAGCGTGAGCCGGATGGCGGCCGGGTCGACGCCCTCGCGGCGCAGCTGCGAGACGAAGACCAGGTTGCCCTTGATTCTGGACATCTTCTCGCCGTCGAGACCGACCATGCCGGCGTGCACGTACGCCTTGGCCATGGGGAACTCGCCGGTGAGCGCCTGAGCGTGCGAGGCGCCCATCTCGTGGTGCGGGAAGGCCAGGTCGGAGCCGCCGCCCTGGACGTCGAAGCCCATGCCGAGGTGGTCGAGGGCGATGGCGACGCACTCGATGTGCCAGCCGGGGCGCCGCCGCGCCGAGGCGAGCCGCCGTCCCAGCTGGGCTCGCCCTCGCGAGCGGCCATCCACAGCATCGGGTCGAGCGGGTTCTTCTGCCCGGCCGGTCCGGGTCGCCGCCGCGCTCGGCGGAGAGCAGCCGCATGGCGGCGGCGTCGAGGTGGGAGACACCGCCGAAGTGGGGGTCGGACTCGACGGAGAAGTAGGTGTCGCCCTCCAGCTCGTACGCCGCGCCCGCGTCCCGCAGCCGCTCGACGAGCGGGACGATGCCGGGTATGGCCTCCACGGCGCCTATGTAGTGCCGCGGCGGCAGCATCCGCAGCGCCGTCATGTCCTCGCGGAAGAGGACGGTCTCCTTCTCGGCGAGGGCGGTCCAGTCGACGCCGTCGCGCACGGCCCGCTCCAGCAGTGGGTCGTCGACGTCGGTGACGTTCTGGACGTAGTGAACCTGCCGCTTGTTGTCGAGCCACACGCGCTGTACGAGGTCGAACGCGTTGTAGGTCGCCGCGCGTGCCCCATGTGGGTGGCGTCGTACGGCGTGATGCCGCAGACATAGATGCGGGCGACGGGACCGGGGTCGAGTGACCAGGCCGCCGGTCGCGGTGTCGTGGATCTTCGCGGTCGCGACCTGACCAGGCGGGGCGGGGACCTCGGAAGCGGGCCAGGCATGCATGTCATGAGCGTAACCGACGGGTGTTCCGTACACGAACCGGACCCTGCCGGATGGCCGGTTAGGCGCTCTTGCGCGAAACCGGCCGTTGTGCGGTGGGGGCGGCACCGGCTCGCTAGACCGGCGGCCAGGGGATGGCCGGCCACTCGCCGCCTGGTTCCGGGTGCTTCGGAGGCCGGCAGCGCGTCGACACGCGCGCGCGTGGCGTCGAGTTCGGCGGGCTGATCAGCGCGCCGAGCCGGATCGCCAGGGTCCTGCCGTCCTTCAGGGCTTCTCCGAGGGCGTCGAGCACCGCCAGGGCCTCCCCGGTGAGCGGGTCCCCCGCCCAGCCCCACAGCAGGGTGCGCAGCTTGTTCTCGGCGTGGAAGGTCACCCCGTGGTCGATGCCGAACAGCCGTTCCCCGCTCGCGGACAGCAGATGGCCGCCCTTGCGGTCGGCGTTGTTGAGTACGGCGTCCAGCACGGCGAGCCGGCGCAGCCGCTCGTCGTCGGCGTGCACGTAGCAGCGCGGTGCGGCCCTCGCCGACCTCGGCGAGGGCGATCGCCTTCCAGCCGGGGCCGGGCTCCTCGTCCTCCACCAGGGCCAGCAGCTCCGTCTCCGGCACCGCCTCGATCCACAGCTGACACATGCCCTCGCCGTACGGACCGTCGCGCAGCACGGTGGGCGGTACCGAGCCCCCAGCCGGTCGCCTCGGAGACCTCGTACGCGGCGACCTCGCGCTGGGCGAGGCTGCCGTCGGGGAAGTCCCACAGGGCCGCTCCCCGGCGACCGGCTTGTAGATGCAGGCCGCCTCAGCGTCCCTCGTGCGTCACCGTGCAGTACAGCGCCGCGTTGGAGGCGTCACGGATGCATCCGCGCACGGTCAGCTCGCCCCGGGCGAGCAACTCGGCGGCCGCCGCGTCGGTGGTCACGCTCCGCGGCGGTATCCGTTCTGGCGCGGACATACGTGTCCTTCCGGGTCGAGCGGGAGGCTGCACAGCGGGCACGGCGGCCGCCCGGCGTTGACGACGTCGAGGGCGCGCTTGGCGAAGGCCCTGGCCTGCGCGCCGGTGAGGCGGACCCGGAGCATCGGGGGGCCGTTCTCCTCGTCCTGGAGCAGCCGCTCCTCGGCCTCCGCCAGGTCCTCCTCCGGACTCGGCGTCCAGCTCCACGAGACCTGCGCCTCGACGATCATGCGCTGGTCCTCACCGTCCCAGGCCAGCGCCATGGTGCCGACCCGAACTCCTCCTCGACGGGGGTGTCCAGCGGAGCGGTGTCGGCGGGTTCCGTGGGCGCCATGGCGGGGACGACGGTGCTGCCGCCGCTGCGCCGTACGACCTCGTCGAGGAGTTCGTCCATGCGCTCGGCGAGAGCGGCGACCTGGGTCTTCTCCAGGGCCACGCTGGTCACCCGGGAGCCTGCGGTGGCCTGGAGGAAGAACGTACGGCGCCCGGGCAGCCCGACCGTACCGGCCACGAAACGTTCCGGTTGGTCGTAGAGGAACACCTGACGGGACACGTCCTGTCTCCATGGAAGTCGGGGAAGGTATAGCGGAGGCACTGCTGCAACCGCTTCACCCTACTGCGGCCGACGATCACGGTGCGCCCGCACCACCACCGACGGGGGCCTGGTCACCAGGGGGCTCCTCGTGCGGGGCCAGGGAGGCGAAGTCACCGGTGTCGCCGAGGCGGACGAGGAACGGGCGCAGCCGGGTGTAGCGGATCGCGGTGACGGAACAGGGCTCGACGGAGATCCGCTGGAAGAGGTCGAGATGGAGGCCGAGTGCCTCCGCGACGAGGGACTTGATGATGTCGCCGTGGAGCACATGAGGTAGACGGCGTCGGCGCCGTGGTCGCGCCCACGCGCGCGTTCCACCCGCGCACCGCCTCGGCGGCTCGGGTCTGCATCGCGCGCATCGACTCGCCGCCGGGGAACGCCGCGGCGGAGGGGTGCGCCTGGACCACCTCCATCAGGGGCTCGTCCTTGAGCTCGGCGAGCTTGCGGCCGGACCAGTCCCCGTAGTGGCACTCCCCGATCCGTTCGTCGGTGTGCGCCTTCAGCCCGGGCCGGGCGTCGAGCAGTGGGCGGATCGTCTCCTGGCAGCGTTGCAGCGGGCTGGCGACGATCTCCGAGAGCGGCAGGGCGGCGAGCCGACCGGGCAGCGCGGCGGCCTGCGCGGCCCCGCGCGTTCGTCGAGGGCGACGCCGAGCGTCCAGCCGGCGAGCAGCCCCTCGGTGTTGGCGGTGGAACGTCCGTGCCTAACCAGGATCAGCGTGGGCATGCGGCCGGGGTAGGCGTACGGCGCGGTGCGAGGGCGCCGGGGCGAAGGGAGAATGCGTTCGGTGATCGTCGACTGTGCCATCTACCGGGACGGGCACCGCACGGACGGACCCGAGGACTTCTCCGACGCGCTCGGCGAGCGCGGACCGCGGGCGGCTTCGTCTGGATCGGGCTGCACGAACCGACGGAGGACGAGTTCGACCTGGTCACCCAGGAGTTCGGGCTGCATCCGCTGGCGGTGGAGGACGCCCTGAAGGCCCACCAGCGGCCCAAGCTGGAGGTGTACGAGGACTCGCTCTTCGCCGTCCCCGAGCCGGTGGTGTACGAGCCGGAGAGCGACGCCGTCTCCACCGACGAGCTCATGATCTTCCTGGGCGACGCGTTCGTGGTCGTCGTCCGGCACGGCGAGGGCGCCCCGCTGAAGGCCGTACGGCAGCGACTGGAGCACGAGCCCGAGCTGCTCGGCAAGGGGCCCACCGCGGTGCTGTACGCGATAGCGGACGCCGCCGTCGACCACTACCTGGACGTCGCCGTCGAGCTGCAGAACGACCTGGAGGAGCTGGAGGCAGAGGTGTTCTCCCCGGACGGCGGCGGCTGCGCGGCACACCGCGTCCCGGATCTACACCTTCAAGCGGCAGGTCCTGGAGTTCCGCCGGGCGACGGGCCCGCTGGCGCCGCCGCTGGCCCGGCTGGCGGGGACGGGGCGTTCGGCGCCGGGGTGCCGTTCGTGAACGAGAAGGCGCGGCCGTTCTTCCGCGACGTGAGCGACCACCTCACGCGCGTGAACGAGTCGGTGGAGGGCCTGGACCGGCTGGTCTCGGACATCCTGTCGGCTCACCTGGCGCAGACGAGCGTCCGGCAGAACGACGACATGCGGAAGATCTCCCGCGTGGGCGGCCATGGCGGCGGTCCCCACGATGCTCGCGGGGTCTACGGCATGAACTTCGACCACATGCCGGAGCTGCACTGGGAGTGGGGCTACCCGGCGGTGATCGTGCTGATGGCCGCTCTGGAGGTGCTGCTGTTCCGGCTGTTCAAGCGCCGGGGCTGGCTGTAGGGCCAGGTGGCCCGCGGTCGGCCGTCAGGCGACCTCCGGGGCGCGGCGGCGGGACCGCCCAGCGCGTCGCGCCGTCCGGGTGTCCGCAGCGTCACCATGCGGCGCCAGCCGGCCAGCCGCTCGTAGGCGTACATCGCGTGGATGCCCGCCGCGAGCATCGCCGACCTGGTGCGCGGCCAGCCGAGGAGGCGCCCCATACGGTCCATCACCGCGAGGCTGACGTCCCGGTGGACGCGGATCTCGGCGAGCGCGCACTCGCGCAGCGTCCGCTGGATGTACCGGCCGTGTCCGGCGGCGGCGAAGCTGCAGCAGCTCCTCGTGGGAGTAGGCGAGGTGGTTGTCCTCGTCGGCCGAGATCATCCGGACGGCCCGGCCCAGGTCGGGGTGGTCCGCGAAGTACTTGAGGAGCATCGCCATCTGCTCGGCCGCGCGCTGCTCGGTGACCCTGCTGTGCGCGAGGTAGGTGATGATGTCCCGTTCCGTGAGGGGCGCGTCGGCCTTGAGCTTCTCGTGGGCGAGGCCGATGCCGTGCCGCTCCAGGAGCATGGTGTAGTCGGTCTCGGGGGGCACCGCGACGGGTTCGAGGCCGCGCTTCTTCAGCAGGGCGTGAAAGATCCGTCCGTGCTTGTCCTCGTCCGCGCCGTGCCGGGTGATCTTCGGGGCGAGCGCGCGCTCGCCTCTCCGGTACGAGCGCCGCGATGCGCGCGTTCTCCCAGCCGCCCTGCGACTCGCCGCTGGCCGCGATGGAGCAGAAAAGACGGAACGACTCGTCGTTGTCGACGATCTCCTGGAACAGACTCTTGGCCGAAAGCATCGGTGGCACCTCTCTGCCTCTGCAAGGTGGCGCAGGTTCCGCAGACTCCGCAAAGACCGAGTCAAGTGCGGGAGATGAGGGGGCGGCAACAGGTACGGGCGGCAACTCAGCCAAAGAAGGACGGCCGGGAACGCGAGGAGGCGTAACCACACGCGCGTGGGCGCGTTGTTATCCGTGACGGCCGTGGCGGGGAAGACCCCCGAGCCCCCACCACGGCCGCAGAACCTACCGACGGACCTGGCTCCCTACGCGAGTCCGGCCCGCTCCAGGGCCTCCGTGCCGGCGCGGAGCGCGGCGAGCCGCTCGTCCAGGGTGAAGTCCGCGGGCGCGAGGGTCAGCGTGGTGACGCCGGCGGCGGCGTGAGGCCTTCATCCGGTCCGCGATGCGGTCCACGGAACCGAGCAGCGTCGTCCGGTCGATCAGGTCGTGCGGGACGGCCGCGCCGGCACCCTGCTTGTCGCCGGACAGGTACTTGTCCTGGATCTCGGCGGCCTCCGCCTCGTAGCCCATGCGCTGGGCGAGCTGGTTGTAGAAGTTCTGCTTGCGGCTGCCCATGCCGCCGACGTAGGAGCGCGGTGTAGGGCCGGAAGGTGTCGGCGAGCGTCGTGACGTCCTTGTCGTCGCCGAGGGCCAGCGGCAGGGTCGGGCAGACGTCGAAGCCGTCGAGGGTCTTGCCCGCCTTCTCGCGCCGGCGCGCAGGTGCCGGATCGCGGTGTCCTCCAGGTGGTCGGCGGACGGGAAGATCAGCAGGGCGCCGTCGGCGATCTCGCCGGTCTGCTCCAGGTTCTTCGGGCCGATCGCGGCGATGTAGAGGGGATGTGCTCGCGCTGCGGGTGCACGGTCAGCTTGATCGGCTTGCCGGGGCCCCCGGGCAGCGGCAGCGTCCAGTGCTGTCCCTCGTACGACAGCCGCTCCCGCGTCATCGCCTTGCGCACGATCTCGACGTGTACTCGCGCGTGCGGGCCAGCGGCTTGTCGAACTTGACGCCGTACCAGCCCTCGGAGACCTGCGGTCCGGAGACGCCGAGGCCGAGGCGGAAGCGGCCCTTGGAGAGGGAGTCCAGGGTGGCGGCCGTCATCGCGGTCATCGCGGGCTGCCGGGCCGGGATCTGGAAGATGGCCGAGCCCACGTCGATGCGCTCGGTCTGGGCGGCGACCCAGGTGAGCACGGTGGCCGCGTCGGAGCCGTAGGCCTCGGCGGCCCAGCAGACGGCGTAACCGAGCCGGTCGGCCTCCTGGGCGACGGCCAGGTTGTCCGGCGTCCATTCCGGCACCCCAGTAGCCGAGGTTGATCCCGAGCTGCATGGCCGATTCCCTTACTGATGAGTAACGTCTTCTGGGCCCCGACCTTAGCGCGGGAATTCGGTTGTCCAGGCCCCCACAGCGCAAGCCGTGGCCAGTAATGTCGGCGTTCATGGAGCAGAGGCATCTCGGCCGCACCGGCCTGCGCGTGTCCCGCATCGGTCTCGGCACCTGACCTGGGGCCGGGACACCGACGAGCATGACGCCGCGGACCTCCTGAAAACCTTCTGGGAAGCGGGCGGGACCCTCGTCGACACCGCGGACGTGTACGGCGACGGGGAGTCCGAGTATCTGCTCGGGCGGCTCATGGAGGGCCTGGTTCCGCGTCGGGACCTGGTGATCTCCACGAAGGCCGGCAGCGTGCCGGATCCCGACCGCCGTTTCGACGGTTCGCGCGCCCACCTGCTCTCCGCGCTGGACGCCTCGCTGGCCCGCCTCGGCACGGACCACGTCGACGTGTGGCACCTGCACGCCTTCGACCCGCACACGCCGCTGGAGGAGACGCTGCACGCCCTCGACGTGGCGGTGAGCAGCGGACGCGCCCGGTACGCGGGAGTGTCCAACTTCTGCGGCTGGCAGCTGGCCAAGGCGGCGACCTGGCAGCTGGCGGCGCCGGGCGTGCGGAACCGGCTGGCGAGCACGCAGATGGAGTACTCGCTGCTCCAGCGGGGCATCGAGCGCGAGTGCTGCCGGCCGCCCTGGACCTGGGGGATCGGTCTGCTCCCTCCTCGCCGCTGGGCCGCGGGGTCCTCACCGGCAAGTACCGCAAGGACGCGACGCCGTCGGACTCGCGCGGCGCCTCGGAGATCCTGGCCCCGTTCGTCGCGCCCTACCTCGACGACACGGCCGGTCACATCGTGGACGCGGTGGCGACGGCGGCGGACGGGCTCGCGGTGACGCCGCTCCAGGTGGCGCTGGCCTGGGTCCGGGACCGGCCCGGCGTGGTCGCCCCGATCGTCGGCGCGCGCAACGCGCAGCAGCTCACGGCGGCGTTGTCAGTGGAGACCCTTAGTCTTCCTGACGAGATCTGCCGGGCTCTCGACGACGTGTCGACGCCCGTGCACCGCTATCCCGATCACGACTGGAGCACGCTGTGAGCACAGAGCCCGAGCCCGCCTCTCGAGGACACCGCGGACACCGTGGACGCCGGGCCGAGACCCCCGGGCACCGCGAACGGGGCCGAGCCGGACGCCGCCGGGGGCGAGGTACCGGCCGACGGGACCGAGGTGCCGGCCGACGGCCGGGCTCCCGACGCCGAGGCTGCTGCCGGGGAGGCCGGCGACGCGGGGGACGAGATGCCCGCCGGGCAGCCGGGTGGTGCGAGCGCGGACGGCGGCGGTGCGGCGGCTCAGGTCTCCGAGGCCGAGGCCGGGCTGGCCGCTCAGCGGCTCGTGCGGGAGCGGATCGAGCGGCGGAAGGCCGAGAAGCAGGCCCCGATCGACGCCGGTACCGACAACTCAGCGGCACGGCGCGCCGATCTGCTCGCCGCGGTGAGGGCCGTGGAGGAGCGGCGAGAAGCCGGCGGCCACGGGGTCGACGACCCCGAGCCCGTCCCGCGCCGTCCCGCCCCGGAACCGGTACGACAGCCTCGGCCGACGCCGGCCGAGGCGACCGCCGGACCCACTGGGCCCGCGCCGGAGACCGTCCAGTCCGTGCGGCGCGTACTGGCCGAGGGCGGCGCCCCCGAGACGCTCGCACCGCAAACCGCCGCGCTCCTCGGTGGGGGCGCGGAGGAGGCGCTGCGCGCCGACCTGGCAGCTGCTCCGGGTCGGCGGAGTGCGGCCGGAACAGGCCGACGGCTTCGCCCGGGCGCTGCTGGGCGCGGCGTGCGGCCCGGACGACGAGCGGCGCGGCCGCGCGGTCACGGTGTGGCTGCTGGAGCAGGCCGCCCTGGCCGGGCACACGGCCCTGGAGCTGCCCCCGGCTCACGGCCACGCTGGCCCAGCGCGGCGTGCCGGACCCCAACGCCGCCGTGCAGAGCACACTCGCGGAGGGCGAGGCGCTGGCCTCCGAGGACGCCCTGGAGGAGACCGGCGCCCGCCAGGACGACACCGCGGGCGGGGCGGAGGGGACGGACGAGGACGAGGAGCGCCCGGTCCGGGTCCTGGTCGGTCTGGAGCGGTACGCGCTCGCCGAGGAGAGCCTCGCCGACGGCCTCGGCCCGGCTGGCCAACTCGGCGCCGAAGCAGGATGGTTCCGCGCGCGGACTGGGGAGCGCGCCGCCGCCTCCGCGCAGGGGTCCGCCGCCGACCTGATCCGCGCCGTCGCGGACCACGGGCTGGTCCTGCACACCGGCGGGGAGGCGTCCCTGCCGAACCGGCGGCCCTGATGCACACCGCGCACGCCCTGGGCCTGCGGGCCTGGGCCGCCGCACCCGGACCGCTCGGCCGCGACCGCTTCGCCGCCCTGCTGGGCGACCCGTCGTCCGCGCCACAGCCTCCTGCTCCCACCGCCCCGGACGTCTCCGTCCCCGCCGGTCCCGCCGTCGTCACCCTGGCCGAGGTTGCTGGCCGGGGCCGAGGGGCCGGGGCGGGACGCGGACGGTGCGCTGGACCTCGATCTGCTGGTCGTGCTCGACCGCGCCGCAGCTGGACGTCGAGGCGGGCGCCCTGCTGGCGGAGTCGCTGCCGGACGGGGCGCGGCTGGTGCTGGCCGGGGACCCTGCGGTGCTGGGGTCCGTGGGGCCCGGGCGGGTCTTCGCGGATCTGCTGGCGGCGCGCGTCTGCCTCTCAGACCGCCTCCCGGCGCCCGGACCCGAGCCCGCTCGGGGAGCTGGTCTCCGGCATCGGCATCGGAGAGCTGGGCCAGGTGGAGGCGCCCGGCAAGGAGGTCGTGATCGTGCCGGTGCGGGACGCGGGCGAGGCCGTGCACCGCACCGTCCAGCTCGTCGCGGACTCGGTGCCGCGCGCGATCGGCGTCCCCACCGAGGAGACCCAGGTGATCACGCCGGGCCACGGCGGCGCGGCGGCACCCGGGCCCTCAACGCCGCATTGAAGGAGCGGCTGAACCCGGGCCCCGGCCGCTTCGGCGGCTTCGACCCCGGGGACCGTGTCGCCTACTCCCCGTGCCGGGCCGTACGCTGCCGGGCCGGGTGGTGAAGGCCGACGCCGACGGGCTGCACCTGTCGTGCGCGGGCGAGGCCGTCGTCGTACCCAAGGAGCGGGTGGAGCAGTCCGTGCAGGCACGGGACGGCGGTGGACCGCGCACCAGGCGGTGGGCGGCCGTTGGCCGGCGGTGGTCGTGGTCCTGCCCGGCGATGCCGCGCAGGCCCTCAGCCGCCCCTGGATCTACACGGCGTTCGGCCGTGCCGCCCGCCACCTGTCCGCGGTGCACGGCGTGGAGCAGGCGCTGCCCCGTGCCGTGGCCGAGGTCCCGGCGAAGCCGCGCACGACCCGTCTGCCGGTGCTGCTCGCGCCGCAGGTGCCGGTGGAAGGCTGACCCCGGGAGCACACCGGGCCGCGTGAACCCGGACACCTCGCCCAGGCGCCCTGCCGGACCGGCCTGGGCGAATGCGACGGCGGCGGTCACGGGGACAATCCCCGTGACCGCCGCCGTCGTCGTGCCGTTCAGCGGCCCGCCTACAGCCGCGCCCGCTCACCGTCCTCGTCCCGGTCGTCGGCCTCGTCCCCGTGCGGGTCGAGGTCCTCGTCCGCGTCCAGGTCCTCGTCCGTGTCGAGGTCCGTGTCGAGGTCCTCCTCCAGCTCCGCACGCCACCGCCACCGGCCGCGTCGTCCTCGTCGTCATCGAGGCCGTCGTCGAACTCGTCGTCGAACACCGCGCTGACGTCGAAGCGGCAGACCACCCGTTGCGGGTCGGCCTGTTCGAAGGGGGCCTCCAGCCACTCGCCCGGTTCGGCGGCCTTCGTCCGCGGCCGTCACCAGAGCGTGGAGTCGCCCTCCTCCAGGCCGAACTCCTTGTGCCGGGAGGCGATCTCGTCCGGCTCGAACTCGCCGAACAGGAGGCCGAGCGCCCCGTGAACCGTGCCGGAGGCCTCGACGCCCGCCCCCCTCGTCGTCCGCCGCCTCGACCCGCCGGGCCTGGGCCATCAGCCGCTGCGGCTCGGCCACGGCGTAGTCACGGCGGATCAGGACGCTCAGTGCGCTGGGCTCCTCGGGGGCCCGTGTACGGCGGCATCGAGTCGTCCGCGCCGGGGATCTCGAAGGGGTGACCTCGTCGTAACGGTCGTAGAGCAGTTCGTCGTACGCCTCCGCGGCCGCGGCCAGCTGGTTGAACGCGTCGTAGACGGTCGGGTCGTCCTCCCCCGACCGGCGTTCGACCGCGGCCAGGTGGCGGTCGAGCGCGGTCTTGACCGCCTCGGCGGCGGCGCGTACCTCGGCAGCGGTGGGCTGCGCAGCATCAGACATAGTGCAGACGCTATCCGTACCGGGCCCCAGCCCGCACAATAGATGCGATGCCGGAATACGAATTTGTCGACGTGTACCTGCCGCGCGGGGTTTCCCGCAAGGAGACGACACGTCTGCTGACCGACCACGCCGAGTACGGACACTGGGAGTTGTACCGCCTGAGCCTGCTGCGCGACGGCAGCCGCAAGGTGCGGCTGCGGCGGCGGATCATCCGCCAGGTACGCGCGACCTGGTGAGCCGGTAACTGGTGAGCCGGTGACCGGGCTCGACCACGCGCGGGTGACGAAACCGGAGACGGAACGGGCCCCGCCGGTGCGGGGCCCGCTGTACGTGCCGGTCGCCCGGCCCGAGCGGCGTCACGCCGAGGCGCGCGCCTTGCGGTAGAGCACCGTGCCCGCGAGCAGCGCGCCCGCGCCCACCGGCAGGGCGAGGCCCAGGGGGAGGTCGCTGCCGGTCTCCGCGAGTTGCGCGTCGCCCTGCGGCTGGGCGACGGTCTGGGTGCCTGGCTGGTTGACGTGCGAGGAGCCCCCGGCGTCTCGTCGCCCGAGTCGGGCGAGGCTGCCCGGAGTGCCGGGCTCCCCCGGGTCTCCCGGATTACCCGGGTCTCCGGGGTTGCCGGGTCCCGGGCGGCGTCTCGTGGCCATCGCCGGGCGGCGTCGAGTGATCCCCGCCACCGCCGTTGCCACAGTCGTTGCCGGTGGTCGGGTTGAGGGCGCCGACGACGTCGACGCTGTTGCCGCAGACGTTCACCGGCACATGGATCGGCGCCTGCACGTGGTTGCCGGAGCCGACGCCGGGCGAGTCGGTGGCGTGCCCGCCGGCGTGCGAGCCGCCCTGCCCCTCGGAGTCGCCGTAACCGCCGGACGCGCCGCCGCCCTGGTTGGCGCACGAGTTGCCCATCGCCGGGTTGAGGACACCGATGACGTCGACCGTGTTGCCGCAGACGTTCACCGGCACGTGCACCGGTGCCTGCACCGTGTTGCCGGACAGTACGCCGGGCGAACCCGAACTCGAGCCGTGCGCCCCCGAGTCCGCGTGGGCGGTGCCGCCCGCGGCGGCGATCACGCCGGTGGCGGCCGCCATCGTCATAGGCCCTTGCGGGTGACCTGTCGCATTTCCTGAATCCCTGCCTTGCCCTAGTCCCGCTAGTACCGAGAATGCCGAGAACGCCGGGAATTCCGACGTCGCCGTCGTTCCCCGCCCCTCGAAGGGCTCCAAGGCCGTCGGCCCCGGAGCGCGTGGCGCGCGCTCCGGGGCCGGCGGACTCAGACCCTCACGGGGCGAGGCACAACGTCACTTGTTGATGCAGACGTTGCCGAAGGCGGGGTTCAGCAGACCGATCACGGAGACCGTGTTGCCGCAGACGTTCACCGGGACGTGCACGGGCACCTGAACGACGTTGCCGGAAAGGACGCCGGGCGAGTGCACGGCGGCACCCTGGGCACCGGAGTCGGCGACGGCCATGCCCGCGCCCGCGAGAACCAGACCGCCGGTGGCAGCCGCGGCGGCGACGACCTTCTTGAACATTATTCCTCCTAGTTGGCAAACGCGATCCCAGCTTGCTGATCGCATCACCTGTAACGAGGAGGAACTAATGAGGCTACGAGCTTATGAGCGCATTCACTCTTCCCGGTCGACTCCCGCACGCGCGGCCGAATACCGTCGCGTGCGGAAGTCACGTTTCATCGGGCCAATCCGGACGTGTCGGCGAATCAGGGCCCGCCGACGAATCAGGACGCGTCGATGAAGCGGTCGAGCACCCGCACGCCGAACTGCAGCCCTTCCACCGGCACCCGCTCGTCCACTCCGTGGAACATGCCCGCGAAGTCCAGCTCCGGCGGCAGCTTGAGCGGCGCGAAGCCGAAGCAGCGGATGCCGAGGTCGTCGAAGGACTTGGCGTCGGTGCCGCCGGAGAGCATGTAGGGCACCGCGCGCGCGATCGGGTCCTCGGCGCGCAGGGCGGTCTGCATGGCGTCGACGAGCCGGCCGTCGAAGTCGGTCTCCAGCGCCTTGTCGGCGTGCACGTCCTCGCGCCGCACGCGCGGGCCGAGGATGCGGTCGAGGTCGGCGAGGAACTCCTCCTCGTAGCCGGGCAGGAAGCGTCCGTCGACGTGCGCGGTGGCCTGGCCGGGGATGACGTTGACCTTGTAGCCGGCGCCGAGCTGGGTGGGCGCCGCCGAGTTGCGCAGGGTCGTGCCGATCATCCGGGCGATGCCGCCGAGCTTGGCGAGGGTCTCCTCCATGTTCTCGGGGTCGAGTTCGGTGCCGAGCGCGTCGGACAGCTCGTCCAGGAAGGCCCGTACGGTCTTGGTGACCCTGACCGGCCACTTGTGCCGGCCGAGCCGGGCCACGGCCTCGCACAGCTCGGTGATCGCGTTGTCGTCGTTGGTCATCGAGCCGTGCCCGGCCGTGCCGTCGACGGTGAGCCGCATCCAGTGCATGCCCTTCTCGGCGGTCTCGACGAGGTAGAGCCGCAGCTTCTCGTTGACCGTGAAGGAGAACCCGCCGACCTCGCCGATCGCCTCGCTGACGCCCTCGAACAGCTCGGGGTGCTTGCGCACCAGGTGCTTGGCGCCGTACGTTCCGCCGGCCTCCTCGTCCGCGAGGAACGCCAGCACGATGTCGCGCGGAGGCTTGCGCCCGCTGCGCAGCCGGTCGCGGACGACCGCGAGGGTCATCGCGTCCATGTCCTTCATGTCGACCGCGCCGCGCCCCCACACACACCCGTCCGCGATCTCGCCGGAGAAGGGGTGATGGGTCCAGTCGTCCGCGTTGGCCGGGACTACGTCGGTGTGGCCGTGGATGAGGGCGCGGGCCGGGACGGGTCCTCGCCCTCGATCCGGGCCACCGTGGAGGCGCGTCCGGGGTGGGACTCGAAGATCCGCGGTTCGAGTCCGACCTCGGCGAGCTTCTCGGCGACGTACTCGGCCGCCTTGCGCTCGCCCGGACCCGAGTGGTCGCCGTAGTTGCTGGTGTCGATCCGGATCAGCTCGCGGCAGAGGTCGACGACCTCGTCCTCGCCGGTGACGCTCCTGGCCGTGCCCGAGTCGCTCACGTGGTTCCTCCCGCTGTCACTGCTGGTGGGTCCCCTCATCCTCCTCCCCGGACCGTCCGGGCCCAAGGAGGGGTGATCGGCCACCCCGGAAAGCCTGGTAATGTTTACGTCGTCGCCGCGGGCAATAGCCCCGCACGACAGATACACCTTGTCCGGGTGGCGGAATGGCAGACGCGCTAGCTTGAGGTGCTAGTGCCCTTTATCGGGCGTGGGGGTTCAAGTCCCCCCTCGGACACCAGTCGAGACCCCTGCTGCGGCAGGGGTCTTCTGCTTTTCCGGGGCGTGTCCCGGACCGGGCACAATGGCCGCCATGACCACGCCTTCCTGCCCGTGCGGGCTGTCCGAGCCGTACGAGAAGTGCTGCGGCCGCTTCCACGCGGGAGCCGCCTCCGCGCCGACCGCCGAGGCCCTGATGCGTTCGCGCTACAGCGCCTTCGTGCGCCTGGACGGCGGCTACCTGCTGCGGACGTGGCACCCGAGGACGCGTCCCGAGCGCCTCGACCTCGATCGCGGGATGCGGTGGACCGGTCTGGAGATCCTGGGCACGAGCGACGGGTCCGCCTTCCACTCCGCCGGGACCGTGACGTTCCGCGCGTCCTACGCTGTGGCTTCGCTGCACGAGCGGAGCCGGTTCGAGCGCGTCGACGGGACGTGGGTGTACGTCGACGGGGAGTTCCTGGCGTAGATCCGCCCGGCAGGGCCTTCAGGGCGCCAGGATGTCCAGTTCCTGCAGCGCCCCGACGGTGATCTCCCGGGTCAGCCGCTCGGCGCGCTCGGCGTCCCGTGCCCGCACCCGCCTCGGCGACCTGGACGTGCAGGGTGACGGCGGCCGGGTCGGGGTCCTCTAACATCACGTCGTGGTGGGTGCGACCGGCCAGGACCTCGGCGACGACGCCGCCGAGGCGGGCGAACATCTCGTTGCCGGAGGCGGTCAGGATGACGCGGTGGAAGGCCACGTCGTGGAAGAGGTACGCCTCCAGTTTGTGGCCGCGCGAGTTGGCGACCATGCCGAGCGCGCACTCGGTCAGCTCGGCGCACTGCTCGGACGTGGCGTGCCGTGCCGCCAGGCCCGCCGCCACCGGTTCGACGGCCGAGCGCAGCACGGTCAAGGAGCGCAGTTGCCGCGGCGTTCGGAGCCGGCCAGGCGCCAGCGGATGACCTGCGGGTCGTAGACGTTCCACTCGCACTCGGGCAGGACGGTGACGCCCACGCGGCAGCGCGACTCGACCAGGTGCATGGACTCCAGCACCCGCACGGCCTCCCGCATCACGGAGCGCGACACCTCGAAACGCTGTGCCAGCTCGTCCGTGCGCAGAACGCTGCCCGCAGGGTACTCGCCCGCTGTGATCGCGGGCCCGAGGGTGTCCAGTACGCGGCCGTGCAGCCCCCGGCCCGGTGTGCTCATGCACTCAGCGTACGGGTCAGATCACGGGAACAAAAAGTCAGACTTATATGTCACAGACTCTTGAATTCGTCGTACCTAATGGGTTTCAGTTGCGTCGACATCACGTGTCGACGAAGACAGCAGACAGCGAGAGTGCGATGCAGCGACTGCACACCCCCATGTCGTCGTGGTCATGGGCGTAGCGGGCACCGGTAAGACCACCATCGGCCCCCTGCTCGCGGCCCGGCTCGGCGTTCCCTACGCCGAGGGCGACGACTTTCCACCCGCCGGCCAACATCTCCAAGATGACGGCCGGCACCCCGCTCACCGACGAGGACCGTTGGCCCTGGCTGGACGCCATCGGCGACTGGGCGCACGGGCGGGCGGGGGCCTGGCGGGGTGGTGAGCAGTTCGGCGCTGAAGCGGTCGTACCGCGACCGGCTGCGGGCCGGCGCTCCCGGTGTCGTCTTCGTACACCTCACGGGCAGCCGCGAGCTGATCGAGGGAGCGGATGTCGCAACGGCAGGGGCACTTCATGCCGACGGCCCTGCTCGACTCCCCAGTTCGCCACGCTCCAGCCCCTGGAGCCGGACGAGGCGGGAGTCGCGGTGGACGTCGCCGGCACCCCGGAGGAGATCGCCGAACGGGCGCTGAACGCCCTGACCGACCTTCCCGAGCCGGCCCAGTAACCCCCACACCTCCCCCGGGGTCGTGCCGCCATAGCGCGGACACGGCCCCGATCTCCCCGAATCCCCATCACCGCAAGGGGAACCACCGTGACCAGACTCAGCGTCGAGATACTGGCAGCGGACACCGTCGAGCCGATCACCTCGGCCGGCCATGCCCAGCTGGGCATCGCCGTGCTCCTGGGCATCGCCGTCATCGTCCTGCTGATCACCAAGTTCAAGCTGCATGCCTCCTGTCGCTGACCATCGGGTCACTGGCGCTCGGCGCGTTCGCCGGGGCGCCGCTGGACAAGGTCATCACCAGCTTCACCGCCGGGCTCGGCTCCACCGTCGCGGGTGTCGGCGTGCTGATCGCCCTCGGCGCGATCCTCGGCAAGATGCTCGCCGACCTCCGGCGGCGCCGACCAGATCGTGGACACCATCCTCGCCAAGGCCAGCCCGCGTTCGATGCCGTGGACGATGGTGCTCATCGCCTCCGTCATCGGACTGCCGCTGTTCTTCGAGGTCGGCATCGTCCTGCTGATCCCGGTCGTCCTGATGGTCGCCAAGCGCGGCAACTACCCCCTGATGCGCATCGGCATCCCGGCGCTGGCCGGTCTGTCCGTGATGCATGGTCTGGTCCCGCCGCATCCCGGCCCGCTGGTCGCCATCGACGCGGTCGGTGCCAACTCGGTGTGACGCTTGCGCTGGGTGTCCCTGATCGCCATCCCGACGGTGATCATCGCCGGTCCGCTGTTCTCGAAGTACGCGGCCCGCTGGGTGGACGTCCCCGGCCCCCGACCGCATGATCCCGCAGCGCGCCTCGGAGGGAGCTGGAGAAGCGCCCCGGCTTCGGCGCGACCCTGGCCACGATCCTGCTGCCGGTCGTGCTGATGCTGGCCAAGGCGCTCGTCGACATCATCGTCGACGACCCGGGAGAACCTGGTGCAGCGCACCTTCGACGTGATCGGCAACCCGCTGATCGCCCTGCTCGCCTCCGTGATCGTCGGCACTTCACGCTGCTGCGTCCGGCCGGGTTCGGCAAGGAGCGCCTCTCGGGCCTGGTCGAGAAGGGGCTCGCGCCCATCGCGGGCATCCTGCTGATCGTCGGCGCGGGCGGCGGCTTCAAGCAGACGCTGATCGACTCCGGCGTGGGCCAGATGATCCTGGAGATCTCCGAGGACTGGTCGATCCCGGCCCTGCTGCTGGCCTGGCTGATCGCGGTGGCGATCCGGCTGGCCACGGGTTCGGCGACCGTGGCGACCGTCTCGGCGGCCGGCCCCGTCGCGCCGCTGGCGGCCGACATGTCGACGACGCACGCGGCCCTGCTGGTGCTGGCCATCGGCGCCGGTTCGCTCTTCTTCAGCCACGTCAACGACGCGGGTTTCTGGCTGGTGAAGGAGTACTTTCGGCCTGAACGTCGGCCAGACCATCAAGACCTGGTCCGTCATGGAGACGATCATCTCGGTGGTCGCGGGCGCCTCGTCCTGCTCCTGTCACTGGTCATATAGCCGCACTACGCGACGTCATTCAGGAGTACGACGATGACGGCTCACCCCCTTCGACATCGGCGGGCGCACGGCCCTGGTGACCGGTTCCAGCCGGGGCATCGGGCTGGCCCTCGCCCGGGGCCTGGCGGAGGCCGGCTGCCGGGTGGTCCTCAACGGACGCGACGCCGACCGCCTCACCGCGGCCGCCGCCGGCCTCCCCGGCGACGTCCACACGGCCGTGTTCGACGTGACCGACGGTCCGTCCGTGGCGGCCGGGATCGCGGAGGTCGAGGAGCGGGTGGGCCCGCTCGACATCCTGGTCAACAACGCCGGCATGCAACCCGGGCGCCCCTGCTGGAGTTCGCCGACGCCGACTGGCACCGCATCCTGGACACCAATCTCACGAGCGCCTTCCTGGTGGCCGGAGGCGGCGCGCCGGATGACGGAACGCGGCCACGGCAAGATCGTCAACATCTGCTCGCGCTGCAGAGCGAGGTGGTCCGTCCGGGCATCGCGCCCCTACGCGGCCACCAAGGGCGCGCTGGAAGATGCTCACCAAGGGCATGTGCGCGGACTGGGGCCCGTACGGCGTCCAGGTCAACGGTCTCGGTCCCGGCTACATCGAGACGGAACTGACCCGGCCCCTCGTCGAGGACGAGGAGTTCAGCGCCTGGGTCGCCGGCGCACTCCGGCCGGCCGCTGGGGCCGTACGGGAGGACCCGGTGGGCGGGCTGCTGCTCCTGGCCTCGTCCGCCGCGGACTTCGTCGGCGGACAGATCCTGTATCGTCGACGGCGGCATGACGAGCGTCCTGTGAACCCCGCACGCGATCCGTTTGTCCCACTCGCCCCGAGGAGGACGGCTTCGATGCTCGGCTGTGTCATCCACGGCGCCGGCGATCTGCGCGTCGAGGAACTGCCGGTCCCCGCCCCGGCCCCGGCGAGGCGCTGGTCGCCGTCCGCTACGGCGGCGTGTGCGGCTCCGGACCTGCACTACTGGCGGCACGGCGGGGTCGGCGACTTCCGCCTGAAGGAGCCGATGCTGTTGGGACACGAGGTGGTCGGAACAGTCGGCATACGGCCCCCGGACACGGACAGGGGACGCGCCGGGCCCGGCCGCCAGTACGGCCGTCGCCGTGCACCCGGCGACCCCGTGCGGGGTGTGCCCGGAGTGCGCGGACGGGCGGGCGCAACGGCTGCCGGGACACCCGCCACCCGGGCAGCGCTGCCCGGTCCCTGCACGTCCAGGGCGGTTTCGCGGCGCGGATCATCGTCCCAGCCGAACAGCTGCGCCCCCTGCCCGCCGGCCTCGACCCGCGCCGGGCCGCCCTCGCGGAGCCTCTCTCCGTCGCCCCTGCACGCCGTACGCCGGGCCGGGGACCTGACCGGCCGGCACCTGCTGGTCACCGGCGCCGGGCCGATCGGCTGCCTGGTGGTCGCGGCGGCGAAGGCGGCGGGCGCGGCGCACGTGACGGTGACGGACCCGCTGCCCGCCGCCCTGGAGTACGCGCGTGCCGCCGGCGCCGACAGCCTCGTACTGGCCGACGCACCCGAAGACGCCGGGTGGCCGGCCGGGGTGGACACGGCGATCGAGGCCTCGGGGTGGCCGCGGGGCTGGACACCTGCCTGCGACTGGTCCGGCGCGGCGGTGTCGTCGTGCAGCTCGGCATGCTGCCGCCGGGGCAGAGCCCCTTCGCCGGGAACCTGGTGGTGAGCCGGGAGATCGAGCTGCGCGGAGCGTTCCGCTTCGACGACGAGTTCGACGAGTCGCTGGAACTGCTCGCGGCCGAGCCCGCGTTCGACGCGCTGGTCAGCACGGTGGTGCCGGTCCGGGAAGCGGAGTCGGCGTTCGTGCTGGCCGCGGACCGGAGCCGGTCCTGCAAGGTGCTGCTGGATCTTCGGCGCGGCCTCCGGCTCCTGAGCCACTCCCCCGGTACTTCCCTGGCGGAGGGCGCACCCGGATGATGGGAGACTCCCGGTGCGCGTCCGGGGCGGTCACGTCGGGGGCGTCATGGGGGTTTCGCTCGGTACGCGGGTCGCGGGTCTGTGCCTTGCCGGGACGGTGGCGGTGGTCGCGGCCTCCTGTGTCGCCGGTGAAGCCGGACCACCCAGTGGCGGCCGGGACGTGAGCGTGGCGGGCGGGCTGTCGAACGGCGGCCCGGACGGTACGCCGCGCAGAGCGGCCGGATCCTCCGAGCCCGCCCCTTCCTGGCGCCCCGACGGCAGCGGCGGCCCGGTGGGCGCACCGGTACCCGACCGTCCGTCACAGCCACCACCGCCCACCCTCGCCGTCCCGACGCCCACGCCCCGCTCGGACCGGCCGGCGAAGGACGACGGCACACCGCCTCCCCACCGCCCCCGCCTGGCTCCCGCCCGGCCCCGCCTCCCCGACACGGACGCCGTACCGGACCCGGCCGGCCTCTACGACCGGCTCCGCACTCCCGCCACCGGGTGCGCGGACGTCCTGCGCACGATCCCGCCGCTGCCCCCGACCGACGACTGGCGGTTGCTGCGCGGTCTGGCCAACGGCCGCCTGGCGGTGCAGGGCCGGGGCGGCAGCTGGGGGACGGCGGCCCGCGACCACGCGGAGCTGGCGGGACGCCCGGACGGCTGCAAGGGCCGCGCCGCCTATGCCGTACTCACCGGCCTCGCTGCAGTTCCACGCACAACATCCCGGCGCCACGGTGCGGCTCGGGAGCGCACCGGACGGTGCCCCGGCGTGCGCGCGTACGGGATCGCCGCGGTGGACGCGGGACCCGGACGGAACCGCCCGGCCCGGCGAGGTGATCCCGATCGAGCTGCGCGGCACGTACTTCGACCACGCCGAGCTGCTCCGCGACGGCGGCGTGTCCGTCGACGGGGTGAGCGTGCCGGGCCCCTTCACCGCACTCCCCGGGTCACGGCCCGACCACCTGCGCCTCACCGTCACGCTTCCCGCCCTTGTCCGCCGCCCCCGGAACGCCGGTCGACGTGCGCGTCCGGTACCGGCGGTACGGAGGTGGCCCGGGAGGGCGCCTTCACGCTCGCCGCCCCGGATCTCACGCCCTCGGCGTCCCCGTGAGGGTCAGGATGACGCCGCCTTGTCCAGCTGGAACGCCTCGTTGCCCTGGCCGATGCGGGCGTGCCGCTCGGGTGCGCGGGAACGCAGGACGAGGCCCTGGACGAGCCCCGCGATCGCGGCGGAGGCCGATGATGCCGGGCAGCATCCAGCTCAGGGAGGAGTCCGGGGCCCGCGCCGACGAGGACGTCGAAGTCCTTGACCGTGTAGCCGGCGATCACCACGAGGGCCAGGCCCGCGACGGTGGAGGTGGCCAGCCGCACGCCCTGGGTGCCGGCGGCGCCACGGCGGACGAAAGAAGGCGACGACGGAGAACGGGCCGCGGCCATCAGCACGATCACGCCGAGGGCCCCGATGTTGCCGCCCCAGGTGAACAGGTGCAGCACGGGCTGGGTCGGGTCGCCGTTCGGTTTGTCGTCGGCGATCGCGAAGCCGATGACCACGACCGCGGACACGGCGGTCTGGAGCAGCGAGCCGGTGCCCGGGGCGCCGCTGGAGCCGCTGGTCCGCCCGAAGGCGGCGGGCAGCAGCCCCTCCCGCCCATGGCGAAGGCGTACCGGGCGACGACGTTGTGGAAGCTGAGCAGGGCGGCGAACATGCCGGTCACGAAGAGCACGTGCAGGACGTCGGTGAAGGTGCCGCCCAGCCGGTCCTCGGTGAGGAAGAACAGGAGCCCGGCGCTCTGTTCCTGCGCGGTGCCGACGATCTTGTCGGGTCCGGTGGCGACGGTCAGGGCCCAGCTGCTGAGCGCGAAGAAGACCGCGACCCCGCCCACCGCGAGGAACATGACACGCGGCACGAGCACGTGCGGCCGGCTGGTCTCCTCGGCGCACACGGGCGCCTGCTCGAAGCCGAGGAAGGCGGCGATGCAGCAAACAGCGCGGTCCCCACGCCCGCTCCCGTCAGGGTGTCGGGGTTGAAGGCGTGCAGCGACAGCCCTGCGCCCCCGGATCAGCGACGGCGGCGATGTCGAACACGACCACGAGCGCGACCTCGATGAGCAGCAGGACACCCAGCACGCGCGCGTTGACGTCGATCTTAGCCAGCCCAGCGTGCCGACCGCTAGCACGGCCAGCAGCGCCGGTACCCACCAGGCGACCTCCAGGTCGGCGTAGGTGGCCAGGAGCCCGAGACCTCGAAGCCGAAGATGCCGTAGATGCCGACCTGGAGTGCGTTGTAGGCGACCAGCGCGACCATGGCGGCGCTCGCGCCGGCGGTGCCGCCGAGTCCGCGGGAGATGTACGCGTAGAAGGCCCCCGCGTTGTGGACGTGCCGGCTCATCTCGGCGTACCGATGCTGAACAGGATCAGCACCACGCCCAGCAGCACGAAGAGCAGCGGCTGCCCGACGATGCCCATCACCGCGAACGTGGTGGGCATGACCCGGCGACCACCTATCAGCGGGGCGGTGGCGGCCAGCACGGAGAGTAGCAGGCCCCCGGTACCGAGCGGTCGGCGCGCAGCGCCCGCTCCTGCCCCTTGAAGGTGCTGATGTCGCCACCGCTCGCGGATCTGCTCCCTGCTCGAACTGCCCGTGGTCATCGGAGGACGTCCTTCTCTCGTTCGTCGGGGTGTCAGGCCGTGCCGAGCGCACCTCGCGCGGGCGGCTCGGAAGGCGGCGTACGGGTCGCGGTCCGGTACGACCAGGGGGCGGGCGTGACATGTTCGCCGATGCGGTGGAACAGGGCGGCGGCCTCGGCGCCGCGGCCCTCGTAGGTTGGCGTGGGCGAGGAAGTTGAGGTCGATCAGCCGGCGCGGGTGGCCGTCCTGCTCCCACTCCAGCCACCAGTCGAAGGCCGCCTTCATCACCAGCCGGGCACGGCGGCCGACCCAGTAGGCCACAGGCGTTCGGGGTCGGCGGACTCGTGGCCGGCGGCGGCGAAGCACGCGGTAGCGCTCGGCGTGCGCGACGACCGGGAGGATGGCCAGCGGGGGAGTCGGCGGGGGCCTGCTCGGCGGCCCAGTTGGCGAAGTCGTACACCTCGTGCAGGGGTCGGCACCGCCGTCGCCGCCGCGTTCGGAGAGCCGGGCCACCATCAGGTGATGGGCGTGGTGGTGATCGGCGTATCGCGCCCGCACCGCCTCGAAGATCCGGACGACCTCGTCCACCGCGCCGAGCGAACGCTCCAGCAGGAGAAGCCCGAGCCAGGGCGTCGGATCAGTCGGGACGAGCGCGGCGGCGTCCCCGGCACACCTCCCGGACCCGGGCGGGCTTCTCCCTTGCCGCGCAGGGCGCGGTGGACCAGCGCGAGGGCGAGCAGTACCGAGGCGTCGGCGGAATCGGGCTCGGCCAGCAGCCACTCACGGGCCCAGGGGGCGCTGTAGGGCTCTTGGCGAGCACGGTCACCCGGTGCCCGCGGCGGTCCCAGTCGTCCCCCGTGTGGACCAGCAGGGAGCGGGCGGACTGCCATCGTCCCTGGACCAACGCGGCACGGGCGGAGGCGAGTTCGGCGTCGTCGAGGGCGTCGTCGAAGGCCTGGGCCGCGCGTTTGCGGCCGCGGCCGAGGGGAGGCGGAGGTGGGGACACCGCGGGAACTTCCTCACGCGACGCGGTAGGTCGTCGTAGCCGGTCTGCCATGAACTGATCACGCACAGCAAAGCGGCAGCCAACGCTTTCCGTCAAGGCCCGGCAGCCCGTTACACGCGTCAACTGACCTGACACCAAAGGAACTTGCCCCATACCGCCACACCACCCTCCCCATTTCCTCGGCGAGGACGTGGCCGCTGCTTGGATGGACCGATGAGCGCTGCTGACGAGATCCTCGACATCGTCGACGAGAACGACCGCGTCACCGGGCAGTCCCGGCGGGGGCGACGTGTACGCCCAGGGCTTGCGTCACCGCTGCGTGTTCGTGTTCGCCCGGGATCCGGCCGGACGCGTCTTTCGTCCACCGCCGCACGGCGACGAAGCTGGTGTTTCCGTCCCTGTACGACATGTTCGTCGGCGGGTGGTGGGCGCGGGCGAGTCCTACGACGACGCGGCACTGCGGGAGGCGGAGGAGGAACTGGGGGTGACGGGGCTGCCGCGCCCGGAGTTCCTCTTCAAGTTCCTGTACGACGACGGCGCCGGGCGGACCTGGTGGTCGGCGGGGTGTACGACGGTGCGCTGCGAGGGCCGGTTGCTCCGCAGGTGGAGGAGGTGGCCTGGCACGGGTTCCTCACGGAGGCGGAGGTGGAACGGCGCCTCGGGGAGTGGGGAGTGGGTGCCGGACGGATTGGACGCGTACGCGCGGCTGCGGACTTGGCGGGGGTGAGGTGACTGGCGTTCACGGGGCGCCCGGCGTGGGAGCGGGCCGGGGTGGGTCACGCGGCCCGGCGCCACGGGGTGCCGCTGCGCCCACCCGTGCCGCCCCAGCGGCAGGACTGCCCGCAGCGGCGGGACGGACAACCGCGCACGACGGCACGACTACCCGCAGCGGCGGGACGGAGAACCACGGCACGACGACACGACTACCCGTACTCTGGGCGGGTCGGACGGAGAGCCGCGTGCGGCGTGGAGGGGCGTGTCGGGGGGTTCGCTCCGCGGTGGTTGGCGCGTCAACACATCGCCCGCACTTCTGTGGCCGACCGATTTCCGCGCCGTCCCGGAGGACGGACATCCCCCGGCGCGCCCCCCGACCCACGACGAAACAGAACGCGCTACCCGAACCCCCACAAAACCTCGCGCAGTGCCGCCGCAGGCATTCCGTGACCGCCCGATAGGTCCCCGCGTGACGGACCTGCAGTGCGGAACGCCCGGCTCTGGTTCGCGCCCGGAGGAGATCCGGCGGGAGGGCAGCACCCCGACTACCGGTTCTCCCTGGCGAACGAGCGCACCTCTTCCCGCCCGGCTGCGCACCGCCTTCGCCCCGATCGGCGGCGGCTTCGCGGTGGACCCCAGTTCCCGCCCGACCTGCGCTGGGGCTTTTGGCGGGTGGCCTCGCGCTGGCGCTGCTCGCCGCGGCCGGCGTGCTGTGCTTCCGCTGCGCGCGGTGAACCACTGGGGTGCGCTGCGAACGGGCCATGCGTCGCGGCGACGACCTCCCCGTCTCCCGCTTCCCCGGCCCTGCTCAGCCTGGTCGTCGCCGTGGTCGCCGTGGCGATGGTCCCGGTGGTCCTTCGTCGGATGGGAGGGCTGAGCATGAGCGCCGACGCGGACCCGGACGCCGACCTCGGCCGACCCGGCCGACCCAGGCCGCGACCCCGGACTCCAGCCCGAACGCACAAGACCTCGCCTGGCGCCGCACGACCCTGTCCGGCACCGTCGTGGCCGTACCCCGCCGCGAAGACGGCGCTGCACGGCGGCGCGACCCCCGCCACGATCGTCGCGGGCACCCTGCGCTGCGCCCTCTGGCTGACCTTCCTGCGCATCGCCCACGGCCGCATCCGCACCCCTGGCCTCGACGAACAGACCCCGCGCCCTGACCCTCCGTACGCCACGGCGGCCACCCTGTGCACGGTGGCACTGGCGGTGTGCGGCGCGTTCCCCGTCTTCTGTGACCCGGTGAACGCCCCCGCCCGCCCCGCTACTCCCGCCCCACCGTCACCACGATCTTTCCCCGAGTCCGCCCCTCCTGGTTCAACCGATGCGCATCCGCCGCCCGCTCCAACGGAAACGCCTCCGACACGTGCACGCTCACGACCCCCCGCTCCGCCAGCTCACTCAACCGCAGCAGATCCGCCGCGTCGGGACGCACGAAGAGGTACCGCCCGCCGTACCTCGACGACGTCCGCGTCGGCGATCGACACGAGGCGCCCCTCGGTGGCGAGCAGGTTCGCCGAGACCGTCAGCGTCTCGCCGCCGACCGTGTCGAACACCGCGTCCACACCCTCGGGCGCCAGCCCCCGCACCCGTTCGGCCAGCCCCCCCCGTACAGAAACCGGCTCCGCGCCCAGCCCTCGCACGAAGTCGTGGTTGCGCTCGCTCGCCGTACCGATGACCCGCGCCCCGGAGATGCCGCCCGAGTTGCACGGCGATCGAGCCGACCCCGCCCGCGCCGCGCGCGCACGAGGACGGTCTCGCCCCGCTTCACCTCCAGCGCCTTCACCAGCACCTGGTACGCGGTCAGCCCGGTCAGCGGCAGTCCGGCCGCCTCCTCGTAGGTGAGATTGCGCGGCTTGCGCGCGAGGGTGCGCACGGGCGCCGCGACGTACTCGGCGAACGTCCCCCGGGACAGGAAGTCCTCACGGACGTAGCCGATGACCTCGTCCCCGACGGCGTACTCCGTGACGGAGGCCCCGGGCTGCACGACGACCCCCGAGACGTCCCACCCGGGAATCACGGGGAAGACGGGCTGGAGGATGGCGTCGAGATGGCCGTCGCGGCACTTCCAGTCGACGGGATTGACGGCGGCGGCCCGCACCTTCACGAGCACCGAGTCGGGACCGACCCGGCGGATCCGGGACGTCCCCGTACTCCAGGGTCTCGGGACCGCCGTACCGTGCGTAACTGATCGCCTTCATGGCCCGACCCTCGGGGTACCCGGACACCACGCAAGCTGAATGTCCGGATATGCACCGATAAGGTGAGGCCATGGACCACTTCCACCAGGAACACCCCGCCCAGGACCACGCTCACGACCACGGCCCGGACTGCGGCCACACAGAGGTGCGCCACGGCGACCACGTCGACTACGCGCACGACGGGCACCTGCACCGGCAGCACAGCGGCCACTGGGACGAGTGCGAGCCCTCCGGGCACACCACGCACGAGAACCACGACCACCGCCACGGCGAGGGCTGCGGACACGCGGGCGTCCCCCACGGCGACCACGTCGACTACCTGCACGACGGCCACCGCCACGCCGCCCACGACGACCACTCGGGACGACCACTGACAACGGCGATCGCCCCCACCCCACCCCGCCCCCACCCACCACCCCCCTAACCCACCCATACCCGCACATAACGCCCACCCGACGGCTCCCGCGCCCCCGCGCGGGGAGCCGTCGTCCTATCGTGGCGCCGATCACGTTCCGCCCCCTACTGGACGGCATACCGACCGGTCGGCATCATGAGTCGGGTACTGTTCACCTGCCCGTAGGAGCGACGATGAGCCCCGACCACCCGCCCGGACTCGATCTCGACCGGTTGCGCGGCCTGCTCGACCGCGAGCGGCCCGGCCTGGTGACCGGCCCGCTGTCCGGCCGGCTGATCGAAGGCGGACGGTCGAACCTCACCTACGCGGTCTCGACGGTACCGCGCGCTGGGTCGTACGACGACCCCTCGCTCGGCCATGTCCTTGGCCACCGCGCACGACATGAAGCGCGAGCACCGTGTCATCAGCGCCCTGCACCCGACGGACGCACCGGATGCCGCGCCCGGTCCTCCTCTGCGAGGACGAGGAGGTCATCGGGTCGCCCTTCTACGTCATGGAGTTCGTCGAGGGCACCCCGTACCGCACCGCCGACCAGCTCGCCCCGCTCGGCCCCGAGCGCACCCGGGCCGCCGTGCTGAACCTGGTCGACACGCTCGTCGAGCTGCACGCGGTGGACCCCGCCGCCGTGGGCCTGGGCGACTTCGGCCGCCCCGAGGGCTTCCTGACCGCCAGCTGCGCCGCTGGGCCAAGCAGCTGGACGCCTCCCGCAACCGCGACCTGGCCGGCATCGACGAGCTGCACGCCACCCTCGGCCGGGAACCGCCCCCGCTCCCCCGCCCCGACCGTCGTGCACGGCGACTACCGCCTGGACAACGTCCTGATCGGCGGCGACCGGGACGAGATCAACGCGATCCTCGACTGGGAGATGTCCACCCTCGGCGACCTGCTCACCGACCTCGGCCTGCTGGTGATGCTACAGCATGCCGCTCGGCATGCCCGACTCTGTCTCCACCACGGCCCAGGCCCCCGGCCACCCCGCCCCCGCCGAGCTGATCGAGCGGTACGCCGCGCGCTCGGGGCGCGACGTGTCCGCCGTCGCCTGGTACCACGGCGTTCGCCTGGTTCAAGCTCGCCGTGATCCTGGAGGGCATCCACTACCGCTACACCGCTGGGCCAGACCGTCGGCCGCGCTTCGACCGCATCGGCGACCTCGTCCCCGTCTTCATCGAGCACGGCCTGACCACCCTTCAGGAAGGCTGAACCGTCATGGACTTCGCGTTCGACGCACGCACCGAGGAACTCCGCGCCAAGCTGCTCGCCTTCATGGACGAGTACGTCTACCCGGCCGAGCAGGTCGCCCACGAGCAGCGAGCCCGGCTTGCTCTCTGGGACACCCCGCAGGTCGTGGAGGACCTGAAGGCCGAGGCCTGCCGCCAGGGCCTGTGGAACCTCTTCCTCCCCGACGCCGAGCACGGCGCCGGCCTCACCAACCTCCAGTACGCGCCGCTCGCCGAGATCACCGGCCGCAGCCCGCACCTGGCGCCGACGGCGACGAACTGCGCGGCGCCGGACACCGGGAACATGGAGGGTGCTGAACCCAGTTCGCCGACGAGGCGCAGAAGAAGCAGGCTCCAGCCGCTGCTCGCCGGTGAGATCCGCTCGGCGTTCGCGATGACGGAGCCGGACGTGGCCTCCTCCGACGCCACGAACATCACCACGCACATCGAGCGCGACGGCGACGAGTACGTCATCACGGGCCGCAAGTGGTACATCTCCGGGGCGATGAACCCGACTGCCAGATCTTCATCGTGATGGGCAAGACCGACCCGGACGGCGAGGACATCCGCCGCCAGCAGTCCATGGTGCTGGTCCCGCGCGACACGCCGGGCGTCACCGTCGACCGGGCCATGCAGGTCTTCGGCTACGAGGACCACTACCACGGCGGCCACGCCGAGGTGACCTTCGACCACGCGCGCGTGCCGGTGTCGAACCTGATCGGCGAGGAGGGCGGCGGCTTCGCCATCGCCCAGGCCCGCCTCGGTCCGGGCCGTATCCACCACTCGTAGCGGCTGATCGGTATGGCCGAGCGGGCCATCGAGCTGATGTGCCGCCGGCGCGGCGTCCCGCGACGCGTTCGGCAAGGCGCCGGGCCCAGCAGGGCGTGGTGCACAACTGGATCGCGGACGCGCGCGTCACCGTCGAGCAGCTGCGGCTCCTCGTCCTGAAGACCGCCTGGCTGATGGACACCGTCGGCAACCGGGGCGCCCACACCGAGATCCAGGCCATCAAGATCGCCACGCCCCGCGCGGTGGTCGACATCATCGACCGGGCGTGATCCAGCCGCACGGCGCGGGCGGTGCGAGCCAGGACTTCCCGCTGGCCGAGTTGCAGGCCGCGGGCGCTCCGGACGCTGATGATCGCTTTCGACGGCCTGGACGAGGTCCACCAGCGCTCGCTGGCACGCCGGGAGATCAAGAAGTACCCCGAGCGAGGCGGCGCCCCCGGGACCCGGGGGGGCCGTCACCTCACGGCCGCAGTGCCCGCAGCAGCAGGTCGGCCAGGTGGTCGGCGACCTCCTGCGGGCCGAGCGGGCCGTCGGCCGGTACCAGGTGGACAGGTGGTGGACGGAGCCGAAGTGGTAGTCCACCACCAGGTCGGCCGGGGACTCCTTGGTGAAGACGCCGGCCTGCTGGTTCTTCCTCGATGAGCGCCGGAAGCGCTCGTGATACCGCCGAGGCCCGCGCGCACCTGCTTGTTCTTCTCCGGGCTCAGCTGGTGCATGGAGCGGAAGAAGATCGACGCGTCGTCGAGGTTGTCGATGGTCGTGACGACGATGTCGGCCGCCGCGTCCCGCACCCGCTTCTCGACCGGATCGTCGGAGTCCGCGAACGCGTCCAGGCGTTCTGCTGGAGGCGCAGCACGCGCGCGTAGACCTCGTGCAGGAGGTCGTCCTTGGAGCCGGGGTAGTGGTACAGCGCTCCCTTGGTGACGCCGGCCGCCTCCACGATCTCCTGTACCGAGGTGCGGTCGTAGCCCTGCTCCGCGAAGAGCCGGGGTGGCGGCGGCCAGGGAGCCGCTGCGGCACCGGAAGTGCCGTCCCCTGTCCGTGGTCCTTGGGCACTGCCGTCACCTGCCTTTTCCGTTCTTGACTTCGTCCGTCTTCACTCGTCCGTCAGCCGTGCCTACGGGAACTGCAGTTCCCGACGGAGGATCTTCCCACTCGCCGTCTTCGGCAACTCGGGCAGGATCTCCACCTGACGCGGTATTTGTAGGCGGCAGTTCTCCTCGCAGTATGCGGCGAGCGCGTCCGGGTCCGTCTCGGCACCCGACGGAGGCTGATGTACGCCTTGACGGTCTCCCCGCGGTACCTCGTCGGGCACGCCGACGACGGCGGCCTCGCGCACCGCCGGGTGGGTGTAGAGGACATCCCTCGACCTCGCGCGGCCAGACCTTGAAGCCGGAGGTGCCGATCACGTCCTTCTTGCGGTCGACGACGTAGAGCCACCCCTGGGCGTCCATGAAGCCGATGTCGCTTGGTGCGCAGCTCGCCGCCGGGGGAGAATGTCCCGGCGGTGGTACCGTGGGCGCCGCTAGTAGCCGGGGACGACCTCCGGACCGCTGACGACGATCTCGCCCTTGCTCCCCGAAGGGCACCTCGGCGCCCTGCTCGTCGACGATCCGGACGACCGTCTCGGGGCCGGGCACGCCGACGGCGAGCGTCCCGGAGACCGGGGTCGACGGGCGCCTCCAGGTGGGGCGGGTACGGAGGCGCAGGGAGGGGTGCACCCGGTGAGTCCGTAGCCGTTGCGGATGTACGGGCCTGAAGCCCGCGCGCGGAACTGCTCTACCAGAGCGGGCGGCGGTGGGGGCGCCGCCGGAGGAGATGCCGGCGAAGCGAGGCGGAAGCGCTCTGCGGGTGATGGACGGATGGCGGCCAGCGCCATGAAGGCAGGTGGACGGGGCCGACCGTGTGGTGCGTGCCGGTGCTCGGCGAAGGCGTCCAGCACGACACCCGCTCCTCGGGAAGCGGTACGCCAGGACGAGCGTGCCCACGTGCTGTTCAGGCAGGCGCCGAACTCGCAGACCATGCCGGTGATGTGGAACAGCGGCGCCAGCGCGAAGTAGACCGGCGCCTCGGGCAGGCCGAGCCTGGCGCCGCCGCTCCGCGTTGTAGCATGATGTTGCGGTGCGTGTTGGTGGCGCCCTCGGGCGTGCCGCTGGCGCCCGAGGTGTAGCTGATGAGCGCGGTGTCGCCGGGCTCGCCGGGTCCCGGCCGGCCGGAGCCTTGTGTCCGGCGCGGGCGGTCTCCGCGAGGTCGTCGGCGTCGGTGGCGCCCGGCAGCCGCTCGCTCGGAAGGTCAGCACGCGCGCGTCCTGGCGGGTCTGGAAGTCCAACTGCGCACCCCGTGAGCACGATCCGCACCGGCGAGTCCGCCGCCGTCTCGCGCAGGTACGACTCCCAGGCCCGGTCGGAAAGCAGACCAGCGCGGCCACCTCGCCGTCCCGGGTAGGACGTGGCCGACCTCCCCGATCTTGGGGATGGGGTTGACGGGCACGACGGATCGCGCCTGCTCTTCCAGGCGCCGAGGGACGCCGATACGCAGTGCGGGTTCTGACAGCAGGATCAGTGACCCGCTCGCCGCGCTCCAGGCGCCGCGCGCGGCGAGGTGCCCGGCGACGGAGTCGCTCAGCCTCGTCCACCTTCGCGGTAGGTGAGGCGGCCGTCGAAGTAGGCGAGGAAGGCGCGGTCGGGAGCCTCGGCGGCGGCCCGGTGCAGGGCGTGCACCAGGGAGGCGTCCGGGTCGAGCGGGGCTTCTGGGCGTCGGTCAGCAGGTCCAGCCAGGGCTTCAGCCGCGTAACGGAGCCGGTCATCGGGGCCGTCGCCCTCCTCCCACTGCCGCTGGAGCCGGTTCATGCCGTGCAGCCAGCGGTCGGGCCCGGCGGCGCGGGCCTGGTAGCACCGGCAGACCTCGGGGTGCGGCAGGATCAGGAAGCGGTCCTCCTCGATGCCCTTGAAGAGGGCGTCCGCGACGTCCTGCGGCTCGATCGCGGTGGGCTGGAGCACCTGCCCGCCCGGCGCTGCCGCTCGCGGTGAGCATGTCGGTGCGCACGCCCTGCGGGCAGATGGCGTGCACCTTGACCCCGGGCGGTGGCGGTACGTGAGGGACAGCCACTCGGCTGGGGCCGCGTAGGCGCCGCGCTTGGTGACGTTGCAGGGCGCGGCGCCGATCATGGTGAGCAGTCCGGCGGCCGAGACGGTGGAGACGAAACCAAGCGCTGCCGCGTCCAGCCAGTCCGGGACCGCCTCGCGGGCCGCCCGTACGTGTGCCATGACGTTGACGTCCCAGGCGAGCGCCCAGACGGCCTCCTCGGCCGCCTCGAACCCCGAGCCGACGCCCGCGTTGGCGCAGTACACGTCGACCGTGCTGCCGAGCGCCTCGCGCGCCTCGGTGGTGACGATCGTGGAGGCGTCGCCCGGGACCGCGATGCCGCCGATCTCGTCGGCGACGGCTCGGCCGGGTCGGCGTCCAGATCGTTGACGACGACCCGGGCGCGCCCTCGGCGGCGAAGCGGCGGGCCAGCGCGGCACCGATGCCGCCTCCCGCTCCGGTGACGACGACTCCGGCATCCTGCACGGTTTCCACCATCGGTCTCCTTCGACACGGCTGCGACACGGCTGCGACGCCACATGCGGGCCCTGCCGCGGCGCCAGACTAACCAGTCGGTATGTGCGACGGAAGAGGCGAACCGCGGGTCTACTCCATTCCGTGCGGCACGCGGCGCGGGTTAGCGTGCGTGCGCATGACACCCGCCGCGATCACGGAGGTCACCGCATGACGCTGTCCAGACGGAACCTGCTCGCCACGACGGCCGCGGCGGCCACCGCCACGGCCGCCACGACCGGCACGGCACAGGCGACACCCCGAGGCCACGGCGGCCGCCGGCTGCGCACCGGCTTCGAGCGCCTCGCCGACGACGGCTACGCCCTCCTCGACGGACAGAAGGTCGGCGTCGTCACCAACCCGACCGGCATCACCCGGGACGTACGCCACATCGTCGACGTCATGCACGCCGACGACCGCGGACCTGACCGCCGTCTTCGGTCCCGAGCACGGCCTGGGCGTGCACCGCGCAGGCGGGCGGCTCCGAGGGCCGCTACGACGACCCCGCGACCGGGCCGCCGGTCTACGACACGTACCTGAAGAGCGGGCAGCTGCTCGCGGACATCTTCACCGCGTCCGGCGTGGACACCGTCGTCTTCGACATCCAGGATGTCGGCGCGCGCTTCTACACGTACATCTGGACGCTGTTCGACTGCATGGAGTCGGCCCGGCTCGCGGGCAAGCGGTTCGTGGTCCTGACCGGCCGAACCCGGTGACCGGGCGGGCGGCTCTCGGCCCGATCCTGCACAAGGAGTTCGCGACCTTCGTCGGCCGGCAGCCGATCGCCCAGGCGCACGGCATGACGGTCGCCGAGCTGGCGCGGCTCTTCCAACGGCGAGTTCACCCGGCGTCGCCGGTGCCGCTGGAGACGGTGCCGATGTCGGGCTGGAAGCGCTCGGAGTTCTTCGACGCCTCCCGGGCTGCCGCAGGGTCGCCACCGAGCCCCAACATGCCGACGCCGGAGTGCGCGCTCGTCTACTCGAGGCACGTGCCTTCGTTCGAGGGACACCAACCTGTCGGAGGGGCGCGGCACCACCCCGCCCGTTCGAGCTGATCGGGGCGGAGTGGGCATCGTCGGAGCTGGGCCGCCGCCGCGAACAGGCCTCGACCCGCCCGGCGTGCGCTTCAGGGAGGCAGTACTTCGCGCCCACCTTCTCCAAGTTCCAGGGAAGACCGTCGGCGGCGTGCAGCTCCATGTGCACGACCGGGCCGCCTTCGACCCGGTGCGCACCGGATCGCCCCGGGTGACCGCCAAGCGGACCTGGGACGGGTTCTGCCTGGCGGTCGGACAACTGGATCGACAAACTCCACCGGCTCCACGCAGGTGCGCACGATCGATCGACGCGGGCCACCCCGGACACCGACGAGGATGGTGGGCGGTTGGGAGAAGGAACTGGCGGCGTCCCGGGCGGACGCGCCGCCAGTACCTCCTCTACAGGTGACCGTGCGACCGGCCTTCGGTCACCGGTGGGACGTGAACTCCACGACCTGCTGGTAGGGTCGGCCGGTTCTCCAGCTGATCCCGCCGTGCTTGATGCCGCCCAGCGTGCGGTGGATCACGCGAGTCGGCACACCACTGGTCGCCGGCCGGGCAGTTGTCGTCTGCCGGGATAGACCTGGGCGGGCGTCCGGCCCGCCGCCTCCTTCAGGGTGGAGAGCAGGGTGTCCCGGCAGGCGGCGAGCAGTCGCCGTCGCCGCGAGTAGGCGCGCGGGAGCGGTCCCGGACGACTCGCCGAGCACGGACCGGATGTCCTTGTCGACACAGCTCCACCAGCCGTACTGGAAGGCGCTGCCGGCGTGCTGCGCCGGTCGGGCCGTGCGCGGCGGACGGGGACTCGTCGACGGGCAGGGTTGCGGGTGAAGGCGGTGTACAGGTCGCTGCCGAGGCCCGGTTCGAACTCGGCCTTCACCAGCAGCGGCCACCAGGCGTCCAGGGTGCGGATCGCGTCGGGGTGGGCGTACTCCTGGGCCGGCCGGGGTCTCCCCGTGCCGGGGCGCCCGCCGCGTGCCACACCTTGAGCCGGTCCGGCCTCCTCGGCGACGAGGTCAGTCACCGGCGCGGAGCCGATCACCTTCAGCAGGTCCGGCAGTACGTCCTCGGCCCGCAGGTCGGCGGGAGCCCGCCTCGACCGCCTTCACAGTGCGGCGCGGGTGACGCCGCCGTCGGCGGCAACTCGCAGTCGTCGAGGAGTTGCCGCTGATGGACACGAACCCGGTACCCCCAGAGCGGTGGCGTAGTCCTGGCCTCTTTTGTTGTTCCAGGAGACGTAGTAGTCCTGGTCGAGACTGGGGGTGGGCACGGACGCCGGTGTGTACTCGGCCGTGTTGGCGGCCGGGTCCCAGTCCCTCCACTCGTGCGCCGCTCGCGCCAGACCGGGGAAGTCGGCGTCGACGCCGTCGCCCGTACCGGGTTGTCGCCGCTGTTGTAGTACGCGGTGTGCTCGGAGTCGGCGTAGAACCAGTTGAAAGTGCTGTAGTTGATGTTCTGGACGGCGCTCCGGAAGCGCTCGAGGCTGTTCCGTTACTCGGGGTCGTTGAGCATCTGGAAGCCGGTAGTCGAGTCGGCCTCGTGCATGAATGAGAGCACGGGGTGGTGTGAGCGACCTTCTTGCCGCCGACCGTGGCGCGGTACTCGACCGAGCCGTACGCCGTGCGCCAGACCCGCATCGTGTAGGAGCCGGCCGCCGGTGGAGTCTGCGACGGTCGGCTTCCAGGGGTTCTTCCGCCAGTCTTCTCCATCAGCGTGCAGATTACGCCAGTAGAGGTAGTGGTGGTCGTCCTGGCACAGTTCGGCCGCGTAGGTGTCGATGATGTCCTGGCCGGAGGGCGATTCGCGCTCCACTCGTAGTCCTGGCCGCGGCCGAGTTCGACGTACATGCTCAGACCCGCGAAGGAGCGCGCGGGCGCTGATTACCCGAACCCTGGATCTCCTGGAGCATGAGGAGCTGCGGCGCGAGGTAGCCTCTGCAGACGAAGACGGCGACCGAACCGCTCTCGGTGTGCTCGCCGCTGACGACGAGGGCGTTGGACCTTAGCGCCGGGCCGAGGTCACGGCCGCGTCCTCGCGGTGGCCGAGGCGCCGGTCGCGCTCGACGCAGCCGCGCTGCCCGCACGGTCGTACACCAGCGGTTCCTCGACCAGGCCAGCGTCGGGCAGGGCGCGACGGGTTACCTGGTTTGAGCAGGCTGGAAGCTGCCGGCGTGTTGGTGAGACCGCCTCGAGGTCGTTGCCCAGCGGAAGGACTCCCGAACCCGATACCCTCGGCCACGCCGGCCAGCGCCTCATGGGCAGCAGGCAACGCGAGATCGCAATTCAAGTGACCTCTACCCCACTTGCCGCCAGCACCTCGAAAACCGACCGGCCGTCGCGCGATCCGGTCGAGAACGCGGCGAAGTACTCGATGGGTGATACCAGCCTTGCGTTGGGCGTCCAGCGTTGGCGTGGCCAGTCAGGACGTACTCGCCGAAGTAGCAGCCCTTGTCGAGAGCGTCGATGTAGGCGTTGATGCCGGCGACGTAGGCGTCCCCGTCGGCCAGGGCCAGTTCGCGCGCTCGCCGGCCTTGGCGGCGGCGCTGCTCAATCTGGGCCGCCAGTTCGGCCTCGGTGTGCAGGGCGCTGCACCAGAACGCCTTGCTCCAGTCCCTGGTTGGCAGGGCGCCGCCGGCGAGGGTCAGCGCTCGTCCGACGTGCCGAAGGGTCCATCAGCCACAGCCGGTCTGGGCCGCCGCGTAGCCGGCGCCGAACTCGGTGCCGTAGCGGGTGGTACCGATGATGTGCGGCACGGTCTTCTTGTCGCGGACGATGGTCACGTCGCCGCGTCCGCCGGACGGTGGAGGCCACCTGGCCGTCGGGGACGCCGGGGCGTCGTTGAAGAAGGTGTTGATCTTGTCGTTGGTGGGGCGGAGTAGCCGGTGGCGAGGCCGGCGTAGGGCCCGAGCACAGTCCTCGGCGTGGGCGGGCTGGTCACCCCCGAGAGCCCTGGTTGAGAGGATCTGGGCGAGGGTGGCGTTGCCGTTCTGGCCGGGCAACAGGATGTCGGAACACTGGCCGCCGCAGTGGTCGTTGGCCGCCGCTTTCGAAATCGTTCCGGCTGTCGCCGGTGTGGTCTTTCCGAGGTGGGAGCCGTTCCGGCGGCCATCGCGGGGAAAGCGGCGACAAAGGCCGGCCAAGGAAGGCGCATCCGGAAGCGCCTTAAGGAACCCGTGGAAGCATGAGGAGTTCTCAGTCCTCGGGGAGCGTTGCGTGGGGTGCGCCGTGGCGCGGCAGCTCCTCCCGACGTGGGGTGCGCCGGACGTTTTCCGCCGGTATCGAGTTGGAAGATGAACACGCGTCACTTTTTGAGCGGGTGGATCGGCCCATGAAGGGCTTCGGAAATAGGATGGAACCGAATCGCGTGTCGACCACGTCTATTCGGCGACGTCCGTTCGACGACGCCGAAGTGACCGAAGATCGGGTTTTCCTGTTGTGACGGAGTGCAGGAACAGGTAGCCGGTTTCGAGTCTGGCGAAGGACTCGTCCGCGATCCACGGTGCACGACCTGGCGCTGCAGCGCGCTATTCGCTGCACCAGTGCCTTGAGCAGTTCGCCTTATGGACACAAGGGCGACCTGCGGACCATCACCTGCCGGGCCGGTTTAGGACCCGAGGACCGCTCCCCGACCCAGCGCGGCTGGTGGCCGCACTGGAGGAGCTGGAGGCAGCGCGTTAGGTGTGGCCCCAGCATACGGGGTGGGGTTGGCCGAGCGGCGCAGGCTTACCACGGGCACTGCGCGGGCCGGGCAGCGTGGACGACGCTGGCACCGGCTGACCTGGGGGGGTTTAGGGGTCGCCTGGTGCGACGACCCCCGCGTCCATCCCGACGAACCGCTGGCAGAGGGTGCTGCGCGGCCTGATCTGCGCGCTGGAGCGGGAACCGGGGTGGGTGTGGGGTGTGAGACGGGGAGCGCCTCGTCTGGAGTGGACCTGGACACGAACCCTCGACAGGACCGGTCTGCACGGACTGCGGGATCTGGTCCGCGGCCGTCCTCACCCCCGACGCGCTGGCGGACGCCCGGCGGGGTCGGTTGCTGATGACGGCCTGGCCGACGCCGGAGGTGTGCCGGGGATGCCGCACCTCCGCGACGGCCCGTACTGAGCCTCGCGGCCCGCGGGTGTTGTAGGTGGCGCCCTGCACCATGGGGGAATGGTGCAGGTGTGTGAACGGAGCCGTGGCAACGGCGACGCGGCGCAGTTGGTGCCGCTGTCGCGGAGAGCGCTCGCCGAATCCCGTCGCGGCGGCGGTGATGCGCAGGAGCCACGGATGTCCATGTCCATCCCAAGACACCGTGCGGGCAGGACTCGTTGTCGCCCCGCGTCTCGCGGGCCACGCTGGAGGCGATACGCGCACGGGTGCCGGCGTCGGTGCCGGTCGGCGTGACGACGAGCACCTGGGCCGGCCCGATGCGGTCGCCCGGGCAACCCGGAGTACGGAGCTGGACGATCCTGCCCGACCCGCCTCGGTCAGCTGGCACGAGCCGGGCGCCGAGGTCGCCGCCGCCTTGATCGAGCGCGGGGTGGGTGTGGAGGCCGGTATCTGGTCGAACACGGACGGCGCGGCCCGGTTCCTGCGCTCACCGCTCGGGCCGAAGGTGCTGCGGGTCCTGGCGGAGGTCACGGACACCGACCCGGCGACGCGGAGGACACCGCGCACGCCTGCTGACCGCGCTCGGCACGGCCAGCCGCCCCGTCCTGCTGCACGGCGAGGACGCCGGCGCCTGGCCGGTCCTGCAACTGGCCGGCCGGCTGGGTCTTCCGGCCCGCATCGGCCTGGAGGACACCCTGTTCCTGCCGGACGGCCGCCGGGCCGATCGTCAACGCCGAGCTGGTCACCGAGGGACAGGCCGGGTGGGTCACGGCACGACAAGGGCGGCGTCCGGCGCGAGGGGCCGGAGTGACCAGATCGTCGGTCCGCAACCTCCCTTCCAGTCCGGCTGGCCGCGCCCGATGCCACGGCTCGCGGCGCCGCGGTAACGCCGGGTCGTGGAGTCGCGGCGCTCCACCAGCAGGCAGGGAGCCGGTGAGGCGTTCGCCGAAGACGTCGTCGGGGTTGGACAGGACACAGGTGTCCAGGGACAGGCGAGCCGCAGCCGATGCAGTCGGTGAGGTGGTCGCGCAGCCGGTTCAACTGCTTGATCCGCTCGTCCAGTTCGGAGCGCCAGGCCTCGAGAGCCGGGCCAGTCGTCCTCGGTGGGCGTGCGCCCCTCCGGCAGTTCGGCGAGCGCATCGCGGATCGTGGCGAGCGGAATGCCGACGCGCTGCGCCGCGTACGAAGGCGACCCGGCGCAGCGCGTCGCGGCTGTAGCGGCGCTGGTTGCCCGAGGTGCGGCGACTGCTGATCAGCCCTCGTGGACTAGTAGAAGTGCAGGGCGGAGACGGCGGCGCCGCTGCGCGCGGCGGCGAGCTGGCCGACCAGTGAGCTCGTGAATCTTCTCGGGAGATCTGAGGCACTCCTCGAACCCTACCGACCCGTCACCCGTGCGGCGCCCTCCGGCCCGTTGACCATGAGCGTCGCGCGCGACCATGCTAAGCAGTCGCTTGGGAGTTGCGTGGGCAGGTCGCGTGAGCAGGTCGTGCGAGCAGGCAGGACATGGCAGAGCCGAGGATCTTCACATCCGCCGACGAGGTGAAGGCGGCGGTGGGGAGCAGCTGGGGTACACCGACTGGCTGGACGTCGACCAGAAGCGGATCGACCTGTTCGCGGAGGCGACCGGCGACCATCAGTGGATCCACGTGGACCGGAGAAGGCCGCCACGAGCCGTTCGGCACCACCATCGCGCACGGCTACCTGACCCTGTCGCTGCTCCACTCTTCGGACCGCAGCTGATCGCGGTCGAGGCGTGAAGATGGGCGTCAACTACGGCACCAACAAGGTCCGTTTCCCCCGTCCCGGTCGGCTCGCGGCTGCGCGCCCGGCGACGCGTCACCGGCGTGAGGACGTCAGGGGAGGATCCAGGTGGCGACCGCCTTCACCGTGGAACGCGAGGAGCGGCGACAAGCCGGTGTGCGTCGCCGAGTCGGTCTCGCGCTACTACTTCTGACGGCGCCGGTCGGTTCGGCTCCCACCATCCGCAGCACGAGGTCGGCGTAGAGCGCGCCGACCTCGTCAGGCGTCCGGGGGCCGTTCACGTTGACCAGCGGGCCGTCGATGCAGGCGACAGCACGGCGGAGCGTCGTGCCCTTACTCCCGGCGTCGAACTCCCCCGACGCCACACCGTCGTCGATGATGCCGCGCACGCGGCATCGCACTGCCAGCGCAGCGTGAGGATCTCGTCGCGGGCCTCGGGGCCGAGCGCGTCCAGCTCGTACTGCCACCCGCGCGGTCGTGCGCCGCCCGGCGTGCCAGCGCACGAAGGAGCTCACGGCGTCGGCAGAGCCGCTCGGCGGCACTCCTCGCCCTGGGCGCGGCCCGCAGGATGGCGACCCGGTCGTGGCCGATCCGGCGCTGATGCGGTGGAGCAGCTCTTCCTTGGTCTTGTAGTGGATGTAGAGCGCGGCCGGGCTCGTACCGGCCCGCCCGGCGATGTCGCGGGTGGTGGTCGCGTGGTACCCGCGCTCGGCGAAGGCCTCCACCGCCGGCGACCAGGAGCCGCCGGGCCGCGTCGGGGTGACCTCTTCCACGGCTCGATGTCGCCGCCCGTCGTCTCGGCCGCCGTACTCATCGCTTGTTCGCCCCTCTCGGTGACAGGAGCACCACCATACCGTTGAAGCTGAGCGATCGCTGGTACGGCCTTCGGGCGGACGCGTCACCCGAGTTTCTCGAAGGGGTCGTGTTCGGCGAGGAGCTTCTCCAGTCTGGCCTGGTCCACGCGGCTCACGATCTGCCCGGCCTCCTGACAGTCCCGGATGATCTTGGCCAGCGTGAAGGCCGAGGTGACGGAGGTACAGGACGGCGACGGGGAGGAGCACGCACCCAGGCGTCGGCCTGGAGGTTGTAGATACCGACGGCGGTGGCGATCATCGCCACCGCGAACGAAGACCGGCCTGCCCGTAGAAGGCCGCCGTGCTCTGCTGCTTGACGGTGGTGTCACTCATGGGGCCAAGCATCGGCGGATGTAGCCCCGCCATCCGCCGTCGTACTCCCAGTCCACGTACTCCAGAAGGCCGAGACACCTGTCGCGCAGCACGCCCGATGACCAGCTTCTGGATCTGGCTGGTGCCTCGTAGAGGGTCATCACGCGCGTCGCGGCAGCAGCTTGCCGGCCGGGTACTCGTCGATGCAGCCGTAGCTGCCGTGAAGACCTGGAGAGCGTTGTTCGCGGCGCGGACGGCCGCTTCCGAGGCGAACAGCTTGGCCTTGGAGGACCTCGACGGTGAAGGGCTGCCCGCGGTCGATCAGGTCGGCCACCCGCCAGGTCAGCAGCCGAGGCCGCGTCCACGCCGAGGGCGATGTCGCTGATCAGCTCCTGCACCAGCTGGTGGTGGGCGATGGTCTTCCCGAACTGCTCGCGCTCGCCCGCGTAATTTCCTTCACGGCTGCCGTCAGCGCGGCCTGGGCTGGCGCCGACGCAGCCGGCCGCGACCGACATCCGCCCCCTTGGCGAGGGCCGACATGGCGACCGAGAAGCCCGCGCCCTCGGGAGCCAGCATGGCGGAGGCGGGTACGCGGGACGTCCTCGAACACCACCTCGGCGGTGGCCTCAGCCGCGCAGCCGGAGCTTGCCGTGGATGGTGCGGCGGCTGAGCCCGGGGGTGTCGGTGGGCACGAGGAAGGCGGGACGACGCCCGCGGCCGGGGGGCGTCCGGGTGGAGATGAGCGGGCGAAGAGCAGGCCACGAATCGGCCCAGGTGCCGTTGGTGATGAGCATCTTCGTGCCGTTGATGACGTAGTCGCGTCGCCGTCGCGGACCGCGCGGTGTGAGAGAGATTCCCGGCGTCCGAACCCGTGCCGGGCTCCGTGAGGCCGAAGCAGCCGGGACGGACTCGCCGGAGGTGAGCCCCGGCAGCCAGCGCCGCTTCTGCTCCTCGTCGCCCCAGGCGGCGATCGTCGTGGCCGACCAGACCGAGGGAGACGGACACGATCCCGCGCACGGAGTCAGTGCGCGCCAGTTCCTCCGGGTCACTCAGGTGGCAGTACGCGAGGTAGCCGCCGCCCGAGCCGCCGTACTCCTCGTCGACGGTCAGCTCCGAGGAAGCCGACCTCGCCGAGCTTCTTCACGATGGACCGGTCCACCTCCTCGGCCTGGTCCCAGGCGACGACGTGCAGGGCGATCTCGCGCTCCACGAGAGTCCCGCGCGAGCTGCCGTACGGCGCTCTGCTCCTCGCTGAGCTCCAGGTTCATGCCGAGTCACCCCACAGAAACAGATCTCGAACGCCGGATCTTGGACCGATATCGAACGGCGGACATTTAAATTAGCCTGCTAGTTTACAGCCGCAGCCCTACTATGTGCGCCATGGCCCGACCGCGCAAGCCCTGCTCGCTAGCACCGACCGGATCGTCGAGACGGCCCGCGCGCTGGTGGACGCGGAGGGCCTCGCGGCCGTCTCCACGCGCCGGCTCGCAGCGGAGCTGGGGAGTCAGCGGGCCCTCGCTCTACAACCACTTCCACACCAAGGACGAGATCCCTGGAGGCGGTCGCCGACTCCTGGTGAGCGCGCAGGTCGACCTGTCGATGTTCGAGGACGGCCGGGGAGTGGCGGACAGCGCTGCACGACTGGGCCACCGTCTCCTACGGGCGGCGCTGCGCTTAATTACTCTAACATCGTCCCGGTCCTGGCCCACGGCCCCGGCCGCCGCCGGCCGCCCCTGCATCTTCGCGGACGCCGTCTACGCTTGCGAGAGTGGTCGCCGGCGGGCTGGCCCCCGGCCCAGGCCACGTCCATCGGCGCGTGATGCGGTACTTCATCATGGCGCTCGGCGCTGGGTTCCTTCGCCGGCGGCTTCGTGGACGACCCGCCGGTGCCTACGACCCCGCCGACTACCCGCACCTCCAGCAGGCCCACCTCCCGGCCGAACAGCAGAGAAGATCGACGAGCGGGCCTTCGGAGACCGAGCTGACGGCGCTGCTGGACGGGCTGGCGCAACAGTACGCGCAGGTGGCGCGGGGGGCCTGAGTACACTTCGGTGCCCACCGAACCTGCGTACCGCATCCTGGGACGCATGACCGACAAGGGACGCCGAGGCGCCCGGGCTCGCGCGGCTGGCGGAGCTGATCGCCGACCGCACCAGGGCCGCCTAGCGCCTGCTGGCGCTGCTCGACGGGCGGGCGTGGACCGCCGGTGAGCTGGCCCGGCACGCGCGGAGTCGCCGCCTCGACAAGCTGAGCGAGCACCTCGGCAAGCTCGTCGCGGGCGGTGGCTGCTCGCCGAGGAACGCGGGGCGGCACCGGTGGCCGTGCGGCTTGCCGACGAGCGATCGCGCAGCTGGTGGAGGACCTGGCCGCGCAGGTCGCGCCCGAGGGCGGCGGCACGGCGTCCGCGCACCCTGCGGGCGGCCGGCGCCGAGATCGGCGATGGCCCGGGAGCCGCACCTGTACAACCACCTCGCCGGGCGGCTCGGCATCCACGGTCACCGACGCGGGCTGACCGGGCGCGGCCTGCTGCGCCAGGACACCGGGCTTCGCGCTCACGGACGCCGGGCTCGGCTGGTTCGAGACCGCCGGCATCCCCTGGAAGCCCACCGGCCGCCGGCCGCTGGCCCGGGCCTGCCTCGACTGGACCGAACGCCGTCCGCACCTCGCGGGTGTCGCGGGCGCGGGCTCCTGTGCCGGCACGCCCTGGACACGGGCTGGTGCATTCGCATCGGCTCGGAGCGCGCGGTGAAGGTGACGCCGGCGGGCGAGGACGCGCTGTCCGAGCTGCTGAGCATCGACCCGGCCGGGGCTGCGCTGAGCACCGGTTCCCGGTCCGGAAATCCGCCAGCGGGAACAACGTCCGATTACACCACAACCTCTGGAGCATGATGAGCACCGCCCGTCCCGCCCCTTCTCGCCGTCGAAGTCCTCGCGGCAGGCGCCGCCGCACGGTCACCGTCGTCCTGTGGGCCTCCGCCTTCGTGTCGATCCGCGAGCGCGGGCGAGGGCCTACTCGCCGGGCGCCCTGGCGCTCGGGCGGCTGCTGTCGGGCGTGCTGACGCTCGGCGTGATCTGTCTGCTGCGCCGGGAGGCGGACTGCCGGCACCCCGCCTGGCGGGGCATCGCGATATCGGGGCTGCTGTGGTTCGGCTTCTACACGGGGTCGTCCTGACCTGGGGCGAGCGGCCAGGTGGACACCGGCACGGCCGCCCTCGTGGTGAACGTCGGCCCGATCCTCACGCTGCTCGGCGCCCGCCTGCTCGGGGACGCTTTGCCCGCGCCGCTGCTGGCGGGGATGGCGGTGTCGTTCGCCGGTGCGGTGACCGTGGGCCTGTCGATGTCCGGCGAGGGCGGTTCCTCGCTGTTCGGGGTGGTGCTGTGCCTGCGGCGCCGGTGAGGGTGTGCGGGCGGCGCTGGTGGCGCAGAAGCCCGCGCTGGGGCACGCGAGCGCGCTCCAGGTGACGACCTTCGGGTGCCTGGTCGGGGCGGTGCTCTGCCTGCCGTTCACGGGGCAGCGCTGGTGACCGAGGCGGCCGACGCGTCCCGTCTCCGCGACGCTCAACATGGTGTACCTGGGTGTGTTCCCGACCGCGCTGGCGTTCACGACGTGGGCGTACGCGCTGGCCCGTACGACCGCGGGCCGCATGGGCGCGACCACGTACGCCGTGCCCGCGCTCGTCGTGCTGATGTCGTGGCTGGCGCTGGGCGAGGGTGCCGGGGCTACTGACGCTCGCGGGCGGCGCGCTGTGCCTGGCGGGCGTGGCGGTGTCCCGGTCCCGCAGGCGGGCGCGAACGCGGCCCCGGACGAAGTCACCGGAGTCGCGGTCCGAGAACGCCTCGCGGTCAGCGTGAACGCGCCCTGTCGGACAGCACCTTGATGGACACCAGGGCGATCACCGACAGGCCGATGATGTAGCCGGAGACGGCCATCGAGGTGCCCGTCGCCTCCAGGAGCAGCACCATGACGAAGGGCGCGAGCCCGCCCCGCCGACGGCCGCGATCTGGTAGCCGAGCCGAGGCGCCGGTGTAGCGCATCTCCGGCGTGAACAGCTCGGCGAACAGCGCGGCCTGGGGGCCGTACATGATGCTGAGGAAGCAGCTGGCGACGAAGGTGCCGACCGCCAGCCACACCAGTGAGCCGGTGTCGATGAGCAGGAACAGCGGGACGGCCCACACCGCGATGCCGACCGCGCCGACGGTGTAGATCCGGATGCGGCCGAACTTGTCGGACAGGGCGGCGGCGGCCGGGATCAGCACCAGCTGGGTGAGGGGCTGACGCAGAGCGAGACGGCGAGCACCGCGCCGTGTTCCATGTCCAGTTCGCGGGTGGTGTAGTCGAGGACGCCGGTGATGAGGATGTAGAACGTCGCGGTGTTCACGGCGAAGGAGCCGCCGGCCAGCAGCACGGTGCCGAGGTGATCGCGCATGATCGTGCGCAGCGGTGAGGACTGCTCGCCCTGCTCCTTCTCGGCCAGCGCGCGCTCGGCCTCCCGGAACTCGGGGTCTCCTCGACGCGGGTGTGGATGTACCAGGCGAGTACGAGGACGAGCAGGCCGACCACGAACGGCACCCGCCAGCCCCAGGGCCTCGAAGGCCGACTCGGAGGTGAACGCGCCGGCCAGCAGGAAGACGGTGTTGGCGGTGACCACGCCGATGGGGACACCGAGCTGGACGACGCTGCCGTAGATGCCGCGCTTGCCCTCGGGGGCGTACTCGGTGGCCAGCAGCATCGCGCCGCCCCACTGGGCGCCCACGGCGATGCCCTGGACGATGCGCAGCAGGACGAGCAGGATCGGGGCGGCCACGCCGATGGTCTCGTACGTGGGCAGCAGGCCGATGCCCGTGGTGGCCACGCCCATCAGGGTGAGCGCGAGGACCAGCATCGGCTTGCGGCCCTTCTTGTCGCCGAGCTGGCCGGCGACGATGCCGCCGATCGGCCGGGCGAGGAAGCCGACGGCGAGGTGGCGAAAGCGGCCCAGGACCCCGGCGGTGGGGCTGCCGGCCGGGAAGTACAGGTCGCCGAGGACGAGGGCGGCGGCGATGCCAGAGACGAGTAGTCGTACCACTCAGACGGCCGACGCGAGGGCGGCGGCGGTGGCGACGCGACGGCGGTTGGGGGCGCGGGCGGGGCGGTGGTGGGGAGGAGCTGAGCGGAGGGTGGGTGTCCATACGTGCACGCTCCGGGTGGTGCGGGGGACGTCGGGGACGTGTGGGACGTTCCCGGGAACGTACTGACCGGACGGTATGTGGTCAACGGTCGTGCGGGATGTTTATCGAACGGCGATCGTGGCGGCGTGGGTGGCGAGAAAGCGGTGGTGCGAACGGCACGCGAGCGCGGGGACCGGGGCGCCGGGGTGGCCCCGGCACCGCCGTGCCCCGCGTGCGTGCGATGCCTGCGGCTAGAACACCACCAGCGCCCGCCCGCCCTTGCCCGCCAGGCATGTTCTCGAAGGCCGCCGGGATGCCGTCCAGAGCGATGCGCTCCGTGACCAGGGAGCCCAGGACCAGGCGTCCGGCGCGGACGTGTTCGGCCAGCACCGGCAGGTCCCGGGCCGGGTCGGCGTTGCCGTAGACGCAGCCGGAGAGGGTGCGACCCCAGTGGAAGATCTCCAGGGCGTTGAAGGTGACCTGCTGGTCCTTGCCGCCGATGCCGACGACCGTGGTGCGGCCGCCGCGTCGGGTGGATGCCCCAGGCGGTGCGGATGGTGACCGCACGGCCGACGCACTCGACGGCGACGTCCACACCCTGCTTGCCGGTGAGGGCGCGGATCTCGCGGGCGGTGGTGTCGGAGGCGATCAGGTAGTCGGTGGCGCCGGCGGCGCGGGCCAGTTCCTCCTTCTCGGGGGACACGTCGACCGCGACGATCTTCGACGCGCGCCCACGATGCGGGCCGCCTGGAGCGTGGCGAGGCCCACTCCCCCGACGCCGAACACCGCGACCGTCTCGCCCTCGCGGACCTTCGCCGAGTGATGGACGGCGCCGTAGCCGGTGAGGACGGCGCAGCCGAGCAGGGCGGCGTCGGTGAGCGGGATACCGTCCGGGGACGGAGCAGGACGCAGGCCGCGGACACGACCGTCTCCTCGGCGAACGCGGCGACGTTCAGGCCGGGGTGCAGGTCGGCGCCGTCGTCGGCGCGGCGGGCGTGCACGCCGCGGCACCACGCCAGGGCGTTCGCGCACAGCCAGACCTCGCCGAGCGAGCAGGCGTGACAGGCGCCGCAGGACGGGGCCCAGTTGAGGACCACGTCGTCGCCGGGCGCGACGCGGGTGACGCCCTCGCCGACGGCGAGGACCGTGCCGGCGCCCTCGTGGCCGAGGACGGCGGGGACGGGCGCACATAGTGCCGTTGAACCAGGGACAGGTCGGGTGGCAGACCCCGGCGGCGGCAGCTTCACCCGGACCTGCCCGGTCCGGGCTCGGGCAACTCGATCCCGGTGACCTCCAGCGGGGCGCCTACGGCAGGTACGACGGCAGCACGGACAGCGGTGCAGGGCAACCACTGACGTGGACAACTCCCCTGGAGCTAGAACTGGAGGACATCCGGTCTGGAGGTACCTCCCGGACAGGCCGTGCGGCCCCAGTTCGCGGCCCCACGCCGGACTTCTTGTAGCCGCCGGGGGGCGCCAGCGGGTTGAACCGGCCGCCGTTGATGTCGACCTGACCGGTGTCCATCCGGCGGGCGAAGGCGACGGCCTCCTTATAATCGCCGGCCCAGACAGCGCCGGCGAGGCCGTAGACGGTGCCGTTGGCGATCCGGAGGGCGTCCTCCTCGTCCTCGTAGCGGAGGATGGACAGGACCGGCCCGAAGATCTCCTCCTGGGCGATGATCATGTCCTCGCGCACGTCGGCGAAGACGGTCGGGCTGACGAAGTAACCCTGCTCGCGCGGGGCTTCGGGGCCGCCCGCGACGACGCGCGCGCCCTCGGCGACGCCCTTCTCGATGTAACCGCGTACGCGCTCCTGCTGCTTGGCGTTGACGACCGGGCCGATCCGGTCGCCGTACTTCGCGGCAGCCTCGGCGGCCAGCTGCACGGCCTCGTCGTACCGGTCGGCGTGCACGAGGCATGCGGGTCCAGGCGCTGCCGTCTGGCCGGAGTTGGACATGACGTTGGCGACGCCGACGTTCGGCGGCCTAGCCAGGTCGGCGCTCGGGAGGATGACGTTGGCGGACTTGCCGCCGAGTTCGAGGGCCACCTGCTTGACGGCGAGCGCCGGAGGGCGCCGATCCGCCGGCCACGGCCGTGGAGCCGGTGAAGGAGACCAGGTCGACGCCGGGGTGCTCGGCGAGGCCTGGCCGGCGACCAGGCCGGAGCCGATGACCAGGTTGAAGACGCCCGCCGGGACGCCGGCCTCGTGCACCGCCTCCGCGAAGAAGCTGGGCAGGTGAGCGGGGTGTCCTCGGCAGGCTTCAGCTACGGTATGGTGCAGCCGGCCGCGAGCGCCGGGGGCGACGCCCGGCGACGATCTGGTGGAGCGGGTAGTTCCAGGGGGTGGTGATGGCCCCGACCACGCCGACCGGCTCGTGGTGGACGACGGAGTTGCCGATCTTCTCCTCAAGAGGCGTACGTCGCCGCCAGCTCGGCGTAGGGAGCCCGCGACCGCGATAGGGGCGGCGGTGGCGCGGCCTGCGAGAACTTCAGCGGCGAACCCAGCTCCGCGGTGACCGTCTCGGCGACCTCGTCGCTTGCGAACCACCAGTACGTCCCGCAGGGCGGCCGGGCAGGCGGCGCCCGCTCGGCGGAGGTGGCGGCCAGCAGGCCGGCAGGGCGGCGCAGGCGGCCCGTACGGCGGTGTCGGCGATCCAGGGCGGTGCCGGCGGGGACCTTGCCGATCACCTGCTCGTCGGCCGGGTTCACGACCTCGATCGTGTCCCGGCCGTCGGCGGGCCGCCAGGCTCCGTCGATGTCCACATCCCGTCATACCTTCATCGCGTTCCTTCCGGGCAGGGCCTCGTCGTCCGCGCCCCAAACTAGCGCCGATAGTTTTATAGCGCCAGGGCAGCCGGCATGGTGGCGCGGGTCCCCCTTCCGGCGGGCCCCGGTCGCGGCAAGGATTACTCCTCCAGATCCGGCAGCCGCGCCAGGGGGGGAGCAGATCCGCTCGCCGTGCTGGTCGAAGACGAACGGGTGGAGCGAGGTCGACGAGGAGGGGACCTGCATGCCGTGGCGCAGGTCGATGTCGGGGGTGGTCCGGACGATCAGGTCGCCGGGGAGGCGGCCGTCGGGGGCAACGACGCGGGTGCGGCGACCCCGGCGTCCTCGGGGTCATCCATGACCACCACCGGTCAGCGCGCGGGCGCCGCCCGCTCCTTCAGCCGGTCCAGGACCGTGCCGTCGCGGCAACAGCGTCATGGCGGGGGGGGTGGCAGGGCGCGGAAACCTCCAGGTAGGGCACGACGGCGGGCCGCGAGCCGGTGTTGAAGTGGACAAGGACCTCGTGCCTGGAACTCCACGTGCTCACCAGGCCGGTGGCAGCACCTCGCCGGGGCGGGCGGAGGCGGGCTTCGCGATCCGGACGGCCTCCGAGCGCAGGCCGACGATGACCTCGCGGCCCTGCTGGACGCAGGCAACTGGTGGTCCAGGAGAGCGCTCGGGCAGGCGCAGGGCACCAGCGCACCCGGGCTGATGGTCATCGCGCCGTCAGGCAGCGCGGACAGGCCGCGCAGGAGGTTGATGCGAAGTGCCGATGAAGGCGGCGACGAAGGCGTTGCGCAGCAGGGCGGTACACGGCGCGGGCTGTCCACCTGCTGGAGCACGCCGCCGCGCAGGACGGCGACGCGGTCGCCGAGGGACATGGCCTCGGACTGGTCGTGAGTGACGTGCAGATCGTGGTGACGCCCAGCTCCCGGGTCAGTTTGGTGATCTCGGCGCGCAGGTGGTGGTTGCGGAGCTTGGCGTCGAGGTTGGACAGCGGCACATCCATGAGGAAGGCGCTGGGGTGGCGCGGGCGATGGCCCGGCCGCATGGCGACGCGCTGGCGTTCACCGCCGGAGAGCTGGGCGGGGAAGCGGTCGAGAAGGTCCTCGATGCCCAGCATGCGGGCGGTGGCGTCCACGCGGGGGCCGGGGTCGGTCTGGGGAGCCTCGACGCGCAGCGGGAAGCCGATGTTCCTCGCGTCAGTCGTGTTCGGGGTACAGGGCGAAGTTCCCCCCCCTTGAAGACCATCGCCATGCTCCGCTCGGCGGGGAGCAGGTCGTTAGGTACGCGCGGCGTCCAGCAGCAACCGCCCGTCGGTGATCTCCCCTCCAGGCCGGCGATCATGCCGCAGCACGGTGGACTGCCGCAGCCGGAGGGGCCGAGCAGGACGAGGAACTCGCCGGGCGCGATGTCCAGCGACAGCCGGTCCACCACGCGGACGCCTCCGCGCGTAGGTCTTGCTCACGTCGTGCAGGGAGATGGCGCGTGTCGTGCGGAGGTGCGCTCCCGGGGGCTCACTGAGCGCTGGTGCTCCGCGGTCGGACGCCCCGTGCGGGTCGTACGGGGCGTTTGAGTCACGGAAGCTAACCGAAATGTGCGCGGCCGGGGGAAGACGCTGGACCGTATCTCGGGGCCGCACCGTCCACCTGGTGAGAAAGCGGACGACCGAATTCAGGATCGGGGCGTCTTGGGTGAGGTGCCGGTGGGCGCGGGGGCGGCGGGATGGGATGCGGCGGACGGCCCTGGCCGTCCTAGCGGGCCGATCGGCGTAGCGGCGGCGCCGGGGCGTGTCGTCGGGGTGTCCTCGGTGGGCGGGAGGTCCGCGGGAGGTTCGGTCGGTGGGTGGTTCGTGGTCGGTTCGGTGGACGGGGCGCGCAGGGCGATGCCGGAGGACAGGGAGCAGCAGGGCACCCAGCATCACGAACGGCGCGGCCACGCCCGCGACGCCGGCGATCAGGCCCGCCGCGGGGTGCGGCGACCTGGCCGAGGCGGTTGCCGGTCAGGCGCAGGGCGAGGGCGGTGGAGCGGGCCCGTCGGGGGCCGCCTGAACGATGGTCGTCATGGACAGCGGCTGGCCGACGCCGAGGCAGAAGCCGAGGACGACCAGCATCAGCGCGAGCGCCCACACCGGCACCGGCAGCGCGACACCGGCGCACAGCAGGGCGGCCAGCAGACACGTGACCGTGAGCAGCGCGGTGCGGCCGAGCAGCCGCAGCAGCGGCGTCGTCGGGCCCAGTCGGCAGGCGATGGTGGCCGCCGCGCGGAGGCTGAACAGTACGCCGATCACGGCCGGGGGAGATGCCCTGGTGCTCGCCGACCACCGGCAGGTAGGCGGTGAGGATGTCGGTGGCGGACAGACGACAGGCTGATCAGGATGCCCGCGGGCACGCCCCGGGCGCGCAGGATGCTCCCCACGGGCACGCGCGCGCCCGCCTCCGTGCGGGACTTGGCGGCCCCCGGGTGCTCTATGCGCCACAGCGACGTGAACGCGACCGCCGCGCCCGCGCCCGCCACCACCAGGGCCAGGGCGCTGCTGCGGCCATGTCGTGGCCGCCGATCAGCGCGCCCGCCGCGATGGGCCCGACGAGTTGGCCGAGCCGAGGCGCCGATGGTGAAGTGGCCGAAGTTGCGGTCCTGTTCGTGCGGCGCGGACTGGCGGGCGACCAGCGACTGGGCGCCGATGACGAAGCAGAGGTGGCCGAGGCCTATGACGCCGCTCCACCAGGGCCATCGCCCACAGGGAGCCCGCGACGCCGCTCAGCACGCGCAGCCGCCGGCGATCAGCACCACGCCGACGGGCAGCAAGGGCGCGCACCGGCCGTGGTCGGTGCGGCGGCCGAGCGGGACGGCGGCGAACAGCGGCGGCAGCGCGTACACGCCGGCGATGACGCCGACCGCCTGTTCGTCCGCGCCCAGCGCGAGGGCCCGGTAGGAGACGGCGGGCCGGGCCATCGACACCGCCCCTGCGCGAAGCCGAAGGCGATGACGAGGCGGAGCAGCCAGCCGCGGTTTCCACCGGGCGCCATGATCGTGTCCTTCCCGCGAACTCGAAATGCCGGCTCCCTGAACGAGTTCCCAGGGAGCCGGGCCGATCATCAGATGATGCCGAACAGGATGCCCGCCGCGAGAATCACGAGGCTCGTCAGAACCGCCCACTTCACCACGAACCGCGTGGTCGCCGAACTCGACCTTGGCCATGCCGACCAGGACGTAGACGGCCGGGACGAGTGGGCTGGACATGTGCAGCGGCTGGCCGACGATCGAGGCGCGGGCGATCTCCAGCGTCGACACGCCGTGCGCCTGACCGGCCTCGGCGAGCACCGGCAGGACGCCGAAGTAGAAGCCGTCGTTCGACATGAAGTAGGTCAGCGGCAGGCTCAGCAGACCGGTGACCAGGCCATGTGCGGGCCCATGCCGTCGGGGATGGTGTCCACGAACAGCTGGCCATGTGGTCGACCATGCCGGTGCCGGTGAGGACGCCGGTGAAGACGGCGGCGGCGAAGACCATGCCGGAGACGTTGAGGACGTTGTCGGCGTGGGCCGCGATCCGGGCCTTCTGATCGGGGGATGTGCGGGAAGTTGACGGTGAGCGCGAGCGCGGCGCCGAGCAGGAAGAGCACCGGGATCGGCAGCACCTCCATGATCATGGCGCTGAGCAGCGCGACCGTGAGCAGCGCGTTGAACCAGTACAGCTTGGGGCGCAGGGTGGGCGGTTCGGGTCGAGGCCCTTGAAGTCGTCGTCGGCGTCGTCGGACTCCGCCGTCCTCGGCGGCGGTGTCCTGGGACCCGAGGGACCCGCCCCCGCCCACAGACGCCTTCCCCGAACCCGCACCGGAGGCCGTGCCCGAACCCGCGCCGACCAGCACCGTCTCGCTCTCCGGCTCCCGCACCAGCGCCTCGTCCAGCGTCAGCGTGCCCAGCCGCCTGCGCTCGCGCAGACCCAGCACGTACGACAGGGTGATGACCGCGAGCAGACCGACGGCCAGGGCCGGGATCATCGGGACGAAGATGTCCGTGGCGTCGACCTTCAGGGCGGTGGCGGCGCGGGCGGTGGGGCCGCCCGCAGGGCAGGGTGTTCATCACACCGTTGGCCATCGCGGTGACGCCGGTCATCACGACCAGGCTCATCTTCAGCGCGCTTGTACAGCGGGTACATCGCCGAGACCGTGATCATGAAGGTGGTGGAGCCGTCGCCGTCCAGCGAGACGATGGCGGCGAGCAGGGCCGTGCCGACGACGATCCGCATCGGGTCGGCCTTGCAGAACTTCAGGATGGCCCGGACGATCGGGTCGAAGAGCCCGACGTCGATCATCACCCCGAAGTAGACGATCGCGAACATGAGCATCGCCGCGGTGGGGGCGAGGCTGGACACGCCGTCGATGACGTAGTCGCCGAGGTGGGCGCCCTTGCCGACGAACACGCAGAACAGCGCGGGGATCAGCACGAGCGCCGCGATCGGCGACATCTTCTTCATCATGATCAGGACCAGGAAGGTCGCGATCATGGCGAAGCCGAGGATGGTCAGCATGTGTGGAGTACAACGTTCGCCCTTGAACATTCCACCGGGGCAGGCGGTGCGAGCGACGTTAGGTGGCGCAAAGCAGCGTTAACAAGACGTTGACATGCGAGCAATAAGCGCAAAACTCCAGGTCACAGCGGTACGCCGGTCAGGGCCGGGGCGCGGGAGCGATCGCGACGGGTATGCCGTTGAGGACCGCGTTGCCCGAGAGCGGGTCGAGCAGGGTGCCGTCGAGGAGCTGGTTGACGTTGACGCCGGGCTCGGTGGCTGCGTGGGTCAGACGGGTGCCGGGGCGGCCGTGGCCCCAGCCGTGCGGAAGGCTGACCACGCCCTGCCGCACCGCGTCGGTGACCCTCCGCGGGGGCGGTCACCTCTCCCCGGCGCCCGTCACGCGCACGGGCTCTCCGTGCTGCGCACGCCGAGCCGTTCGGCGTCGTCGGGGTGGAGGTGCAGGGTGCAGCGGTTGGAGCCGCCGGTGAGGGCCGGGATGTTGTGCATCCAGCTGTTGTTGGACCTCAGATGGCGCCGGCCGACGAGGACGAGGCCGTCGGGCCGCTCGGTCAGGGCCTGCCCGAGCCGCGGCAGATCGCCGGCGATCGGCCCGGCCAGCAGCTCCACCTTGCCGCTGCGGGTCTTCAGCGGCTGCGGCAGCCTGGGGCGCAGCGGGCCGAGGTCGATGCCGTGCGGGTGGGCGAGCAGCCGCCGCAGGGACAGCCCGTCGGGCCGTACGCCGAAGCCGTCGCCGTAGGGGCCGAGGCGCAGCATCATGTCGAGTCGCCGCTCGGGGCCGTTCTCGCCGGTGAGCTGGGCGGTCAGTTCGCCCGGGTCGCGTCCGTGCACGGGGTGGAGTGCGGTTCCCGTACGGCCTTGCCGAGGGTCTGTTCGATCACCATGGCGTCGACGGCGGCCGGGTCGGCGCCGTGCCTGCCGGTGGCGGCCAGGATCAGCCGGGCCAGAATCTCGGCCTGGCCGCATCCGGCCGGGTTCCAGCGGGACGGCGGGGCGGGTGTAGCGGACCTGGTTGCGCACGGCGAGCGTGTTGAAGGCGAAGTCGTGGTGCGGACTCTGGGCCGGCGGGGGCGGCGGCAGGATGATGTGGGCGTGGCGCGAGGTCTCGTTGAGGTAGGGGTCGACGCTCACCATGAAGTCGAGCGAGGCCGGCGCCTTGGTCGAGCCGGTCGCCGTCGGGTGCGGACAGCACGGGGTTGGCGGCGATGGTGACCAGGGCGCGGACCGGCTCGCCCGCCTCGACGGCGGTGGCGGCGTCGGTGTCGGTGGCGGTGTCGATCTCCTCGGCGAGGGCGGACAGGGGCAGTTCGCCCTTGGCCTCGGGGTGTCCGCTCACCTGGAGTGCCAGCGGCCGAGCGCGAAGGCCGTGGCCGGGTCCGGCGGGGCGGGGCGTCCTGTCGGTGGCGGCCTGCGGGAAGAGGCGCCGCCGGGCCGGTCGAGGTTGCCGGTGAGGATGTTGAGGACGTCCACGAGCCAGCTGGCGAGCGTGCCGTGCGGGACGGTGCAGTTGCCGATGCGGCCGTAGACGGCGGCGGTGGGGGCGGCGGCGAGTTCGCGGGCGAGGGCGCGCGTCACGTCGGCGTCCACGTCGCAGGCGGCGGCGACGGACTCCGGCGTGAAGTCGGCTACGGCATCGGCGACTTCCGTGACCCCTTCGACGTGCGGGGCGAGTGTGCCGAGGTCCACCAGGCTCTCTTCGAAGAGCACGTGGGCCATCGCGGCGAGGAGCAGGGCGTCGGTGCCGGGGCGGATCGCCACGTGCCGGTCGGCGAGCCTGGCGGTGGGGTGCGGCGCGGGTCGATGACGGTGAGGGTGCCGCCGCGGCCTTGAGCGCCTTGAGGCGGCCGGGGAAGTCGGGAGCCGTGCAGAGGCTGCCGTTGGACTCCAGCGGGTTGGCGCTGATGAGGAGCAGGTGGTCGGTGCGGTCGAGGTCGGGCACCGGGATGGCGTTGGCGTCGCCGAAGAGCAGCCCGCTGGAGACGTGCTTGGGCATCTGGTCGACCGTCGACGCGGTGAAGAGGCGCTGCGGGTGCCGAGGGCGCCGATCAGGACGGTCGGGTAGAGGGCGCCGGCCATGGTGTGCACGTTGGGGTTGCCGAGGACGACGCCGACGGAGTTCGGCCCGTACCGCTCGATGACGGGCCGGACACCGGCGGCGATCGCGTCGAACGCCTCCTCCAGGTGGCCTCGCGCAGCTCGTCGTCCCTGCGCACCAGGGGGGCGCGCAGCCGGTCGGGGTCGGAGTCGACGGCCCCGAAGGAGGCACCCTTGGGGCAGATGAACCCGCGGCTGAAGAGCGTCGTCGCGGTCCCCGGGCCGCGGACCGTGGTGCTGTCGATGGTGAGCGCAAGGCCGCAGGTGGCCTCGCACAGGGGGCAGATACGCAGGGCGGTGCGGGACACGGGTCCTCCCGTAGGGCGGCGGCAGCGACGCCTCTCTTGCGGCGAGCATACCGACCGGTAGGCATGTTGGGAGCCCTGTCGGGTGATCCCAAGCCCCGCCGAGGACCACGGGGCACCGCCCCGTCAGTCCAGCACCCGCCCCAGATACGCCCGCAGCAGTTCCCGGGCCTCCTCGATGATCTTCTCGTCCCCGCCCGGCGCGACCGAAGGCGAGTTGCACGAGTGTCGGCCGTCTCCACGGCGACGAGGAAGGTGTGGCGCAGATCGTCGTCCGGGCGGCGGCCGAGGTAGCCGGAGAGCAGCTCGGTGAGCCGGTCGGCGACGCGGTGGTTGGGGACGGGCGTGGCGGCCGCCGACCGGTATCTGGTTGCCGAAGTCGATCAGGGAGAAGCCGGGGCGGTCCGTTTCATCGTCAGGTACTCGTCGAGCACCGCGTCCAGCGCCCCGCGCCAGCCGCCGTCGCCCGTCTCCGTCAGCCGTTCGGTCACGCGCTCCGCGTAGCGCTCCAGGTTGCGCTGGGCCAGCGCGTCGGCCATCTGCCGCTTGTTGCCGAAGAAGCGGTACACGGAGCCGATGGGGACGTCCGCGCGCAGCGCCACGGCCCGGGTGCTCAGGGCGTCGTAGCCGACCTCGTCGAGGAGGTCCGCGCAGGCGTCGAGGATCCGGGTCAGCTGTTCGGCGCCGCGCCGCTGCACGGGGCACGGCGGAGCGAGGTCGCGTGGGACACGGTCTTCATGATGCCCTTCCGCCGCGGTCCGGTGAACTGTGACCTTCAGTACGGCGGTGGCCACCCGCTCCCCTCACCGCACCGCCGTGCGTGCGGGAGGCGACTTGCCCTCATTCTCCCCCGGCTCCATCTCCTCCGGCTCCGTCGGCTCCCCGGCTCCGTGTCCGACGCCGTGATGTCCGCCGTGCTCTCGACGGCTTCGCCGTCGACGGCCCAGACGGTGCCGTCGTCGGCGTACAGGCGGACCGTGAGCTGGTGGGTGCGCCGCGGGCACGAGGTCGGCGGCGAGGCGGTACTCCGGTCCGCGCAGGCGGGTGAGGAGGTCGCCGTCGAGGAAGAGGTGGGCGACGCCGCGGCCGGCCACCGCCTCCGCCTCCGTACCGGCCGGCGAGAACCTGAAGTCGCGGACGGTCAGGCGTACCACCCAGCTGTCGTCGGTCTCGGGCTGTACCTCGATACCGACCTCGGAGCGCGCTCGCCGTCCACTTCCCGGTAGCGCCGGCCCTCCTCGTCGGTGGCGTCGAGCAGCCGCTTTCGCCCACCGGCGTGGCCGAATCCCGGGCCTCCGGTTCGCCCGTACCGCCCGTATCACTGGAGCCGCAGCCGGCGGGTCCGGTCAGCAGCAGGACACAGACCGCGAGCACGGCGAGCACTCCCCGCATCCACGACATGACGGGAGACTAGAACACCGGTCCGACAGTCCGATCCCCCGGGGTCTGGTTCCGGTCATCCTCCTCCGGGACTACCCGCGTGACCAGAACCCTGTACGACCTCTTGCGCTCGGGAAACCGCAATCCTACGGTGTCCCATAGGAATCGGGTGGGAATCGGTTTGCGAGGGAGCGATCAATGAGCGGGGACGCGCGGAAGACCGGCGGAGGGGCTGGCCTACCCGTCCGGTTTCGGCAACGAGCACAGCTCGCAGGCCGTTCCGGGCGCCCTGCCCGAGGGCCGAACTCGCCGCAGCGGGCGCCGCTGGGGACTGTACGCGGAGCAGCTGAGCGGCACGGCGTTCACGGAGCCGAGGGCGGACAACCGGCGCTCCTGGCTGTACCGATCCGCCCGTCGGCCGCGCACCCGGCGTTCACCCGCGCGGGCAACGGCGCGATCCGCACGGCGCCCTTCACCCAGGCCGTGCCGGACCCGAACCGGCTGCGGTGGAACCCGCTGCCCGAGCCGGAGGCGGGGACCGACTTCCTGGCGGGCCTGTGGACGCTGGGCGGCAACGGCGACGTCGCCCAGCGCACCGGCATGGCCGTGCACCTGTACCACGCCACGGCCTCCATGGAGCGCGTCTTCAGCGACGCCGACGGCGAACTGCTGATCGTCCCGGAGCACGGCGGTCTGCTGCTGCGCACCGAGTTCGGACTGCTGCACGCCGAGCCCGGCCATGTGGCGCTGATCCCGCGCGGGTCCGCTTCCGCGTGGAACTGCTCGACGAGGGAGCCCGCGGCTACGTCTGCGAGAACTACGGCGCCCCCTTCCGCCTCCCCGACCTCGGCCCGATCGGCGCCAACGGCCTGGCGAACGTGCGGGACTTCATGGCACCGGTCGCCGCCTACGAGGACGTCGAGGGCCCGGTGGAGGTGGTCACCAAGTTCTGCGGCAACCCCTGGACCGCGACCTACGACCACTCCCTCGCTGGACGTGGTCGCGTGGCACGGCAACCATGTCCTGTACGTCTACGACCTGCGCCGTTTCAACGTCATCGGCACCATCTCGCACGACCACCCGGACCTGTCGATCTTCACGGTGCTGACCTCTTTCCGTCGGACACCCCCGGCCTCGCGGGCGTCGACTTCGTGGTCTCGCGCCGCGCTGGCTGGTGGGCGAGGACACCTTCCGGCCGCCGTACTTCCACCGGAACGTGATGAGCGAGTACATGGGCTTCGATCGAGGGCGCCTACGACGCCAAGACTGCCGGTCCAGGGGGCTTTGTGCCGGGCGGCGGCTCGCTGCACAACATGATGTCGGCGCACGGTCCGGACCGGGAGACCTTCGACCGGGCGAGCGCGGCCGAGCTGAAGCCGCAGCGGATCGACGACGGGCTGGCGTTCATGTTCGGAGACGCGCTGGCCGGTGACCCTCACGCCCCACGCGGCCCGTGCCGAACACCTGCAGCAGGGCTACGACGACGTTCTGGCAGGGCCTGGAGCGTCACTTCCGCCCCTTGCACCGAGGATTCCCTACCGGTACGGATGGCCCGTGACCTCCTTCGCCCCGGACTCCATCGTCCTGGAACCGCAAGCTGCCGCTGTGGTACCAGGTGTCGGCAATCGCTGCGCGCCCCGATACTCGGCCGCTCGCCCGGGACCCGCTGCGCCTTCCCACGGAGGAGCAGTTGGCCGGTCACTACGGGGTGAGCGTGCTGACCATGCGGCAGGCGCTGAAGGAACTGGAGGACGAAGGGCTGATCACCCGGCACCGCCGGCGCGGCACGTTCATCGAGCCCGACGCCCTGCGGGCGCCCCGGTGCGGCTGCTGGGCTCGGTCGACGCGATCGTGGCCCAGCAGTCCGGCATGAAGGCCCAGCTACTGGGCCACGGCACCGGGCCCGTGCCGCCCGAACTGGCCGAGTTCTTCCCGGACCTGGCGGAGACGGCGACGTACCACCGGCTGCGCTTGCGACGAGAAGACGGGTGAGCCCACCAACCACGCCCACAACTACGTCCGGCCCGAGGTCGCCGCCCGCATCGACGTGGACGACCTGGCCCGCTGGCCGATGACCAAGGTGCTGCGGGACGTGGTGGGCATGGACATCAGCCGGATCACGGACACCGTGGAGGCCCGGCTCGCGGACCCGGAGACGGCACGGCTGCTCGAAGTCCCGCTGCTCAGCCCGATCCTGCACTACACGGGCATCACGTACGACACGGCGGGGCGGGTGCTGGACGTGGCGGTCATCCACTACCGGGGGACCGTTTCTCGTTCACGGTCACCCTGGATGCCACGTGAGGCCCGGGCGCCCCGTCGTACGATGCCCAGCGTGACGCACGACGACGCTCCGCCGCTGGCGGACCTCATGCCGTGGTCCGTCGCACCGCCGCGCGCTCGGCCGGGGGTGGCCGACGGCACCCGACGCGGCGTCCCTCAAAGCCCGCTGGGACGCCCTGATGAAGGCCGAGGGACCCGACCGTGAGGGCCTGCTGGAGCCGACGCGCTCGCGGACCGCGCACACGGCGGGCGGGCAGCTGCCGGGCGGGGCCGGCGGCACCGAGAAGCTGGCGCGCGCCTCGGGCCGTGTCCGGAGCCGGTGCGTGCTGCGCGCGCCCTTCGATGAGCAGTGGCTCATTCCCGACCACCGGCTGATCGACGCGGCCCGTCCCGAGCTGTGGCGGGTGGCGGACGAGCGACAGGTCTTCGTGGTGGAGGCGCCCGACGCCGCCGGCCCTCCCCTGCTCGTCGCGACCTCGCGGCTGCCGCTGCTCGGCGGCCCCCGGGTACGCCCGCTGTACCGGCGTCCCGATGGGGCGGAGCCGAACCTGGCCCCCGGCCTCCTCGACCACCTGGCCGCTCGGCCCGGCCGGCGTCCCACGCCGGAGGACGTGCTGGCCTGGGCGGTGGCGACCGTGCGGAGTGGCTCCCTGGTCCCGCTGATCAGGGGACCCCGCGCTGTGGGAGCGCGGTGTCGGCCTGGGCCGGCGCGCCCCTGTGGCTGATGCGCCGCGACGGGGAGCGCCCTGCTGCCCGGCGGCCGTCGCCTGTACGTCCGCGCCCCACCGCCCGGGCGCCTGCTGACCCTGCGCTACGACCGGGACGAGGAGGCCCTGTACCTGGACGAGGGCCGGGTCTCCCCCGCGCCGCCCGGCGCCTGGGACTTCGAGGTGGGCGGGTGCGGGTGCTGGAGCAGTGGTTCGCGGCCCGTACCGCCGAGGGCGAGCCGGGCACGCTGGCGGCGATCCGCCCGGCCACCTGGCCGCAGACCTGGACGTCCGAGCTGCTGGAACTGATCACGGTCCTCGCCCTGCTCGCCGAACTGCGGCCGCGTGCCGGGAACTGACCGTGACGGACGGGATCACGTCGGCCGAGCTGCGCGAGGCGGCGTCATCCCGGCGCCCCCGGCGGCCCGTCGGCCGGCCTCCGTCCTGACGGCCGGGAGGAGGGGCCGGAGGGGTAGCTGGCGCTGCTGTAGGCCCGCTCGACTCGGGCCGCCGGGGTCTTCGCGCTCAGGCCCCGCTCAAGCCCCGCTCAGGCGAACCCGTCCAGCACCCGCGTCAGCGCCCGCTCGAAGACCGCCTCCAGGTCGATCGGACCGGCGTCCTCGGTGAAGGACGCCGCCAGCCGCGGATAGGCGCCGCTCGCGACCTGCCGGCCCAGATAGGCGATGCGCATGGCGTTCTCCTGCTCCTCGGACCAGGGCAGTGAGCGGGTGCGCTCGACGGTGGCGATCTCGTTGCTGACGTAGGTCGTCACGACGCCGTTCACCATGGCGACCAGCTCCATCTTCGTGCCGTAGGGCGCGTCGAAGGGGTCGAGGCAGGCCAGGCAGTGCTCCAGGTAGCGCAGCGCGTTGGGGCTGAAGCCGTAGACCGGGGACATCAGGCGGGGCAGCCAGGTGTGGCGGTGCATCAGCGCCCGGGTCTGGTGGGCCACCCGGATCATGTCGGCGCGCCAGTCACCGCTCGGCTCCCACAGCTCGTGCTCGGCGCTGACGGCGTCCATCATCAGCTCGTACAGGTCCTCCTTGCGGGGGACGTAGTTGTAGAGCGACATGGTGCCGCACCCCAGCTCGCCGGCCACCCGGCGCATGGAGACCGCGTCCAGTCCCTCGGCGTCGGCGATCCGCACCGCGGCGGGCGGCGATGTCGGCGCGGGTGTACGCCGGTCTCGGCCCCCGGCCGGTGCGCTCGGGGCGCGACCAGATCACTTCGGGTACGGCCGCTCGGCCCGCCATGGTTCATCACCTCGGCCACCATCCCTAGCTACGTACAGCGTACGTAGTGCGCTATGGTCGACCCATGACTACTACGTACGCTGTACTTAGTGAAGGGCTGGAGAAGCGCTTCGGCGATGTGCACGCGCTCCGGCGGGCTGGATCTGGCGGTGGCCGAGGGCACGGTGTGCGGGCTGCTCGGGCCGAACGGGGCGGGCAAGACCACGGCGGTGCGCCTGCTGACCACGCTGCTGCGGCCGGACGCGGTTCGGCGCGCGTCGCCGGGCACGACCTGGTACGCGAGGCCGCCGCCGTCCGCCGCCGGATCCGGTGTGACGGGGGCAGTACGCGTCGGTGGACGGGGACCTCCACCGGACGGCAGAACCTGCGGCTGTTCGCCCGGCTGCACCGGGTGCGTGACGCGGCCGCGCGGGCCGACGAGCTGCTCGACCGGTTCGCGCTGACCGACGCCGCCGACCGGCCCGCGTCCACCCTGTCGGGCGGCATGCGGCGCCGTCTCGACCTGGCCGCGAGCCTCGTCCGGCGCCCCGAGGTGCTGTTCCTGGACGAGCCGACCACGGGTCTCGACCCGGCCAGCCGCAATCAGATCTGGGACGCCGTACGCGCCCTGAAGGCGGAGGGCACGACCGTGCTGCTCACCACGCAGTACCTGGAGGAGGCCGACCGCCTCGCCGACGACATCGCCCTGGTGGACCGGGGCCGGGTCGCGCACACGGGGTCGCCGGCCGAACTCAAGGCGCTGGTAGGGGCGTACGCGGAGGCCGTCGTCGCGGACGGGGACGCCATGGCGCGGGCGGCGGCGGTCCTGGACCGGCTCACCGGCGCGGAGCCGGCGCTGGACCACGACCGGCGCACCGTCGGCGCGGTCAGCACCGATCCGACGCTGACCCTGCCGCGCCTGGTGCGGGAACTCGACGCGGCGGGCGTTCCCCTGCTGGACGCGAGCCTGCGTCCGCCGACCCTCGACGACGTCTTCCTCCGCCTCACCGGCGACAACAAGGAGCTTGTGGCATGAGCACGGTGACCCACGACCTGGCGTACGACGGCACGGCGATGCTGAGCCGGCAGCTGCGGCGGCTGCGGAACAATCCGGGGCTGCTGATCCTCACCCAGACGATGCCGGTCACGATGCTGCTGTTCTTCGGCTACGTCTTCGGCAGCGCGCTGGCGATGCCGGGCGAGGAGTACCGGTCCTTCCTGGTGCCGGGCCTGCTGGTCGCGACGGCCGCGAACGGCATCATGACGGGCATGTTCCAGGCCGCCCAGGACACGCACCGGGGCGTGACGGACCGTCCGCGGACGCTGCCGGTGAGCCGGGCCGCGGTGCCGCTCGGACAGTCGGTCGCGGACGTGCTCGTCACGGCCGCCGGGACGGTGCCCTTCCTGCTGGTCGGACTCGCGGTGGGCTGGCGGGTGGAGGGCAGTGTGCTCGGCGCGGTGGGTGCCGTGGGGCTATTGCTGCTGTTCCGGTTCGCGACGACGTGGGTCGGGATCTTCCTGGGGCTGCTCACCCGGAACGAGGAGGCCGCCGGTCAACTGGGCGGCGCGACCTTCATCCTGCCGCTGCTGTCCAACGCGTACATCCCGACCGAGTGGACTGCCTGGCTGGCTGCGCACGGTCGCCGAGTGGAACCCGATCAGCGCGGTGACCACGGCGCTGCGCGATCTCTTCGGCAACGCGCCTCGTGCCGGAGGGGGCCGCCTGGCCGGTGGGCTCATCCCGTGCCGGGTCGCTGGCCTGGTGCGCGGTGCTGCTCGCGGTCCTCGTCCCGCTCGCCGTACGCCGGTACGCGCGCGGGGAGGGCTGAGCGGGCCGATGGGCGCCACGCCGGGTGGGAATCGGCGGGGACGGACGTACGGGAGAGACGGACGTAGAACGGGTACGGGGCGTACGGAGGATTACCCGCGCTCGGGAGCACACCGCAGGGCGCCGCTGCCTGCCGTGGGGATGACGGACAGGCGGCGCCGCGCCGGGTCGGTGCGACCGCCGGCGCGCGGGTCCCCAGTTGCCGCCGAACAGCGGAGCGGCGCAGTCGGCGCAACGGCGCGAACAGCGAGACCCGACGCACCCTTGCGCCTTCAGCTGCTGCGCTTGTGCGCGGGCTCACGCGGCGGTCAGCTCACGCATCAGCGATGTCGCCCTCCACTGTCTCCCGTTGCGGGAGAGGCAGGCCCTCCGAGCACCGCGAGATGACGGTCGAGACGCGAGCTGGTCGCGCTGCTTCCGCAAGTGATCGCAGGGACCCCTGCCCTGCTGCGCACTGTTATCTGTTCCATGTCACTCCCCACCCGTACGAGTCCACCCGGCCCGGGCAGAGTAACCCTATCGCCCTGGTACGGCATGCGTGTATCGCGGTCACAGGATTCACCTTTCCCCGTAAGGGGGTTGACGATTACTCTCCGAATCCAACAGATTCCGGGGTGAGCTGGACAACCGGTTCGCTCGTCGGGCGGGCCGAGTCCCCGTCGGGCTCGATCGTCACGGCCAGTGATGGGTGGCCTGGCCTTGCCGGAGGCGATCAGGGGCGTGTCGCCGTCGAAGAGCCCGAGGGCGCGGTACGGCGCCGGGGCGCATGAGCCAGAGTTGGTGCACGCGGTCGCCGGACGGCTCGCCGTACCCGCTCAGGGTGACGACCGCGGCGCCCCTCGGACGCTGAGGCGACCACCTCGATACCGCGGCCCCGGTCGTCCTCGCCGCTCGTCGCGCGGGGCGTCCGGCGCGGCCAGAACGTGGGCGATCTCATGCGCCCGGTCCCGCGCGGTGTCCAGTTCGCCCCAGGTCCGGTTCGCCTGGACGGCGAAGAGCGAGGCGACCACGAGCGCCGTGGCGGCCGTCGCCGTGGCGAAGGGCACCAGCAGGGGGCGCGGCCGGGACGCGCGGGAGCGCTCCGGCGGCGGCTGCACGCCCCACACGTGCGGCGGCAGCCGGCGCACGGGCCCGCGCCCGGGCGCGGAGCTCCCTGGGGAGCGCTCCGTACGGCGGCCAGGACCCGCTCGCGCAG
>JAKFGP010000014.1 GCA_021502835.1 Streptomyces thinghirensis | reverse complement strand
GGTATTGCTTCGTTCCAGTTATCCAGATTTAGGTGTTTAACCCTTGTCCAGGGTTTGTGTAACCTTGTTTTTCGCATTTATCGTGAAACGCTTTCGCGTTTTTCGTGCGCCGCTTCAGCCGTTCGTCCAGAGCTGGATCCGCGTACCGTCCGCGCTGCCGCCACCGGACACGTCGGGCACTTGCCCAGCGCCTTTGGCGTCCCGTCACCGGCAGCCGTCCACTCCTGCGCCGCACTCCCGTTGCACGTCCAGACCTGCACCTCCGTACCGTCGGCCGTGCCCGGTTGTCCACGTCCGGGCGCACCCGCCGACCCCGGTGACCGGACCGGTGCGGGTGTCGCCGACGTGCCGAACGAGGAACTCGTCCACGTCCGAACAGCGAGCCGGCGCCGCCCGCGAAGACGAGGTAGAGGGGTCGTGGAGCCGGCCGGCTGGTTGCTAGTGCGGCCGTCACGTCCTGGAAGGGATTTCCCAGCCGCCGGTCACCGGCACTGTCGCCGTGCCGAGCGGGGTGCCGGTCGGCGATCAGGCGCGCACCTCGATCGTCCCGCCGGTGCCGGCCGGGGAACCCGGGCGGTGAAGGCCCTGGGTGTTGTCGAGGGCGTACGGCTGGAAGGAGATCCGGTCGCCGTTCTCGATGTAGCCGACCGTCCTGCCGCCGTGCGCGAGGGCGATGGGTGACGACTCTGGACGCCCGCGGAGTCGCCGTAGTGCTCGGCCTGCCGGTGGCTGGGCTGGGTGATGTGCTTGGTCGTGGGTGGTGAGGGCGGGCCTGGCCGTTCGCGCCCGTTGTCGGTGTACTCGGCGTCGATGACACCGAGATGATAGCGTTCGGGTCGTGTTCGCCGTCAGCCAGGGTCTGGAGGGTGCCGGTGCAGCCGGTGGCGGAGGTCTGCAGGTTGTCCGTGGCTGTCGTAGCCGATGATGAAGGTGACCTTCACCTTGGCGCAGTCGACGGCGCCCCGTCCTCGGGAGTCGGTCCGCGATCACCTTGAACGGGATCGCGGCGCCGAAGTCGTAGACGCGTCCGTCGGTGGGCAGGTCGATCCGCCACGGTGGGCGCGGTGTTGCCGACGGTGATCTGCACGGAGAGGCGGTGGCGGACTCGCCGGTCTGTCCGTGACCTTGAGGGGGTGGCCGTGTACTGGCCGTTGGCGGTCGCTACGTGTGGGAGGGGCTGGCGGCGGTGGAGGTCGCGCCGTCGCCGAAGTCCCAGGCCGATGCGTGAGGGCGTCGCCGTCCGCGTCGAGGCTGCCGGCGGACGAGAAGGGTCACCGCGAGGGGCGCCGTGCCGGAGGTGGTGTTCGCCTTGGCCTGGAGCCACCGGGGCGTGGCCGCCGGTGACGTGCTCGATGCGGTACAGGGCGGGTTGGCGTCGCCGTTGAAGTAGCCGGTGCCGTAGTCGGGGACGTAGAGGGCGCCGTCCGGGCCAGAGGCCATGTCCATCACCTGGGTGCCGCTCCCGGGGAAGGAGGTTGATGGACTGCACGGTTCCGTCGCCGCCGGTCTCGATGCCTTGATCCAGCGGCGGCCGAACTCGCCGGCGAAGAAGTCGCCGTCGCGTAGGCCTCGAGAACTTCACCTCGGAGGTGGAGTCCGCGTCGTAGCGGTAGACGGGTCCCCCATGGGCGACTCAGAGCCGCCGCCGAACTCCGGTACCGGAGCCACCCGTCGTAGAGGGATCCAGGCGGGCTGGGCGGACGGCAGGGTCGGTGAGGCCGGTGTTGTTCGGTGAAGTGTTCTTCGGGGCAGCGCAGTTTGAACTGGGCACCTGAGGTTCCAGTAGCGAAGTTGTAGTCGGTGTAGGCGTCGTTGTCGCCGGTGCAGTAGGGCCAGCCGAAGTTGCCGGCCTTGGTGATCGAGTTGAACTCGACCTGTCCGGCGCGGAGCCCTGGGAGGCGCCCGCGGAGGGAATTGCCGGCGTCAGGCCGTAGTCGCCGACGTAGACGGTGCCAATGGCCTTGTCGACGCTCATCCGGAAGGGGTTGCAGGAAGCCCATGGCGTAGATCTCGGGGCCGGGTCTTCGCGGTGCCGGGCGCGAAGAGGTTACCCGACGGGATGCCGTACGACCCGTCGGCGTTCACCTTGATCCGCAGGATCTTGCCGCGCAGGTCGTTGGTGTTGCCCGAGGAACGCTGGGCGTCGTAGGCGGGGTTGCGCGAGGCGCGCTCGTCGATGGGGGTGTAGCCGTCCGGGGGCGAAGGGGTTGGTGTCGTCGCCGGTCGACAGGTACAGGTTGCCCGCCGCGTCGGGGTCGATGTCGCCGCCGACGTGGCAGCACAGGCCGCGGGAGGCGGGCACGTCGAGGATCTTCTTCTCGCTGGCCGGGTCCAGGGTGCCGTCGGTCTTCAGGACGAACCGGGAGAGGCGGTTGACCCCGTCGAACGGGCGAAGTCGGACGCCGACCCGTCGGCCGGCGCGTCACCGGCCGGTGTGTCGAGCTGGGGGGCGTAGTAGAGGTACACGAACCGGTTGGTGGAGAAGCCCGGGTGGCGGCGACGCCCTGCAGCCCCTCCTCGTCGTGGCTGTAGACGTCGAGCCTGCCCGCCACCTTCGTGGTGCCCGCCGCGTCGGTCAGCCGGAGTGTGCCGTCGCGCTGAGGTGTGCAGCACCGACCGGTCCGGCGGCACGGCCATCGTCATAGGCTCGCCCGTCTCGGCCACGCCCTCGGCGAGGTGACCTGTTGGAACTCCTCGGCGGCCGCGGCCGCGGCCGCCGCCGGGGTCGGCCGGGGCGGCGGCGGCGGGCTCATCGGCAGCGCCAGGGCGAGGGCATCATGCCAGGGCCGGCAGTAAGGAGCGGACACGTCTGCGTCCGAGCGGTCTCGTGCGCACAGAGTTCTCCCGGGGAGTGGGGGGGTGGCGGCAGGCGTGCGAGGCCTGCCGTGAGGGAGTACGGGCGCGCGCCGTCGCGCAGTCGAGCCCGGTCGAGAGATGACTATGACCGGTTCATTTCAAGGAAGTTAGCGGCCTTGGTCCGCACCTGTAACCCCTTTCGCGCAAGATCTCGATTCTTCTTCCGCTGCGGGGACAAAGTGTCGTGTGCATCGGATCGGCGACCACGGTCGCCGAACGGACCGGCCTTCCTCACCGCCCGGGTGCGGACGCCGACGCCTTGAACCGCCGCCGAGCAGGGGAGGGTGCTTGGTCCTGTGAGTCACTCGACCGTCACCACGACGGAGTGCCATCCACTGGCGCCGTCAGGAACGGTGCGGGTGCGCTTCTCGGTCTGCACCTCGCCGGTGCGGTCGGTCGCCCGCACGGTGAGGGTGTGGCCGCCCTTGGCGGCCTGCCAGGGCGTAGGACCACTGGCGCCAGGTGTCGCGCGAGTCCTCGGCCGCGAGGGTGGCCCCCTGCCAGGGCCCGTCGTCGACGCGGACCTCGATCTTTGTCGATGCCGCGGGTGCTGGGCCCAGGCGACGCCGGCCACCATCACCGTGCCCGCCTTCGGCCGGGCGAACGGCTTCGGGGTGTCGATCCGGGACTGGGTCTTGATCGGGGCCTCGCGGGCCCAGTCGCGCTTGACCCGGTAGGAGTCGTACGCGTCGAACGTGGTCAGCTCGATGTCCTCGATCCACTTGCAGGCGGACACGTAGCCGTACAGGCCGGGGACGAGCATGCGGACGGGAAGCCGTGGTCGAACGGCAGCAGCCGGCCGTTCGTACGACGGCGAGCATCGCGTCGCGGCCGTCCATGACCTCCTCGACCGGGCTGCCGATGGTCATGCCGTCCACGGAGCGGGCCACCAGCTGATCGGCGGGGCCGCCCGCCGGCCGAGGGCCGGACGCCGCCTCCTTCAGCAGGTCGTCGAGCGTGGACGCCGATCCAGCGGGCGTTGCCGACGATGCGGGCCACCGACCTCGTTGGACACGCAGGTCAGGGTGATGTCCCGCTCGATCAGCTCGCGGCGCAGCAGGTCGTCGAAGGTCAGGTCTTCTCCTGGTGACGCCCTCGCCGTGGATGCGCAACCGCCAGGCCGTGGCGTCCACCTTGGGGACCACCAGGGCGGTGTCCACCCGGTGAAGTCGCCGTTGGGCGTGATGAACGGGCTGACGTCCGCCACCCTGACCTGTGCGCCCCGGGGGCGCCGCGGGGGCGCGTGAGTCGGGCGGCGGCAGGTCGATGTTCGTTGCAGGAGGCCACGGCCTCCTGGCCGCTGGAACCGTTCAGGACCCGGCCCAGTACGCCCGCCCCGGCCGAGGCGGCGGCAGTGGCAGTCGCCGCGATCACGAACCCGCGCCGGTCCCAGCCTTGCGGAGCCCTCGCTGGTGCCGCTCCAGGCGCTTCGGGGGGCTTCCGGCGCGTCCGGGAGCGGCGCCAGGAGGCGGCCGACGAGGACGATACAGGAGCGCCGCGCCGACGATCGCCCCAGGACGGAGGGGAGGGCGTCGGTGACGCTCGTGGAGTCGGGGCGGCTGGTGGCCGCCGCCGCCCCCGACCGCCCCGAAGACCAGGACCCCCGCCGCCCCCGTGCGCCGGTGGCGGAGGGCGGCGCCGAGGGCCAGGGGCGAAGAGCGCCAGGACGGCGAGGATGCCGAGCTGGAGAATCAACTTGTCGTTGGTGCCGAAGTTGCGGATCGCCCAGTCCTTCACGGCGATCGGCGTACGGTCGGATGGCGGCCCCGCCGACCGCGACGACCGGGCCGGCCTGCGGGCGCTACCGCCGCCGCCACCAGTTCGGCGACGGCGAGCGCGGCGAAGCCCGCCAGGAGACGCTCAGCGCACCACCCAGCCCGAGCCGTCGCCTGTCCCCGGATGCCGCGGTTCCTTCTCTCCGTCACTCACGCCGGTAATCCGGCCCCGCCCACGTCGGCGGATTGGTCCGGGAGCCAATCGAAGGAGGCAAAGAATGGTGGCCGACGTGCCGTCAGGGCAGGTCGCCCCACCAGTCGAAGCGGCGGGGGTCGCCCCGCCTCGGGCCGGCTGCGGGCGGCCGCCCGAGCCGTAACGGCTATCTCCGTCGCCAGCGACACTCCGCCGCGCTCCCGCTCGGTGAGGTCGGTGACGTCCAGGAGCAGGCCGTCCAGGGGGCCGCCCACCAGTTGGGCGTAGACGCGTCCGGCCGCGGCCCGGGGTCGTCGTGGTCGGCGCCGTAGACCCCGCCCGCGCGAACTCCACCTCATCCATCCTCGCAGCCTCGCATCCGCCACTGACAACGGCGCGCAGGGCCCGTCCGCCCCGTCCGTCCTAGACGGGCGGCTCGTCGAGCAGTTCCAGCAGGCAGCGGGCGCCCTCCCGGCCACCGGCACCGGCGGCGCCGCTCGCGGCGGGGAACCAGCCTGCCGTAGGCGCCGGCCCGGCTCAGGGCACTCAGCCGCCACCGCGAGGCTCACCGCACGCCGTAGTTCCGCCGTGCTCCGGCCGCCCCGTCCACGGTTCCAGGTGGGCGTCACGCAGCGCGCGCGGTGCGTGCGGCCCGTATCGTCCGCGGGCCCGCGGGCGGGGACCGGCAGGCTGCAGAAGGGGTGCGAGACGACGGCGTCCCCCCAGTCGAAGAACGTGAACCTGCCCGGTCCGGGGGTGGAACAGCTGGCCGTCGTGCAGATCCGCGTGGTCGAGGGAGTCCGGGACGCCCAGGGCCGCGAGTTCAGCGCACCATTCCGTGAGGCGGGGCGCACAGTTCCCGGAGACCTGCCCGTTCCTCCGGACGCAGCGAGGTGTGGTCGAGCCGGTCGAAGACGTCGGGCAGTGCGGTGACCGGCGCGCCGGGGACACCCAGCCACTCGATCTCCCGGACGCGGAGTCAGGGCGTGCTGCATGGCGGCGTACTGGCGCAGCAGTTCCTCCCAGGCGTCGGGACCGGCCGGCTCCCGGTCGAGTACGTCCCGGAAGAGCGGTCCCCGTCGGGCAGCAGTGACCAGCGCGGTCGGTGTCCACCGCCAGCGGCGCCAGTACGTGCTCCGGCACCAGCGGGCCAGCGCCTCGGTCAACGGCCCCTCGAAGGCACCTGTCCGGCGGATTCGCCTTGAACCAGACCGCGCCGCGCCCTCGACGGACGCCGCACCAGGACCGACCAGGGCCGCAGCCGGCACCCGCCGCTGCCCGTCGCCCGCAGGCCACGGGCGGCCAGCTCGCCCGCCACCCAGCCGAGGGCCGCGGTCCGCCAGGCCTCGTCCTCCCAGGGAGTCACAGTATACTGGTACCGACCCCAGTCCACGACCACTGACGTCTCCCGGCTCGCTCCGCATCACGCCATCTCAGCATCGCGTCCCACGGGTTGCCAGCGCTTTCGCCCCCGGCGGTGGCGCCTCTGCCGGGTGCGGCCCGGTATTGGCGGACGGTGAGCGCGAGGGGAGGGCCACGACGGCGCACGCCGCGCCGAGGACGACCAGACGGGGCCGTAGCCGGCGAAGGCGTCCCGGGCGACGCCGCCGAGGAAGGCGGCCAGTGCCGCGCCGACCTGGTGGGCCGCGCTGGTCCAGCCGAAGACGATGGCGCTGCCGTCGCCGTGGAACCGGCGGCACAGGGCGATGACGGGCGGCACCGTGGCGAGGTCGAGAAGGCCGAAGAGGACGACGAAGGCCATCATCGGCGGCGTGACGGTCGCGCTCATGATCGGGGGCAGCGCCACCGGCAGGAGGCCGCGCAGGGTGAAGACGACGGCGAGCAGCCTGCGGGCGTCGACGCGGTCGGTGAGCCATCCGGCGGACGACGGTGCCGGCGACGTTGAAGACACCGATGAGGGCGAGCAGGGTGGCGCGGTGGTGCACCGGCATGCCGTGGTCGTGGGCGGCGGGCGCGAAGTGGGTCCACATGACGCCGTTGGTGGAGGCCCCGCAGACGGCGAACGCGGCGGCGAGCAGCCAGAAGGGACCGGTGCGGGGCCGCGTGGCCGAGGACGGTGACGGCGCGGCGCGCGGCGCCGGGCACGGGCGGCGGCTTGGGGACGAAGACGGGGCTGCCGTAGGGGCGTCGGCCGCTGTCGGCGGGGTGGTCGCTCAGGGCGAGCCGCACGAGGGAGCGCGGTGGCCGGTGCCGCGAGGGCGAGGGTGACCAGGGCGGGGCGCCAGTCGTAGTGGTCGATGGTCCAGGACAGGGCGGGCAGGGAAGACCATCTGGCCGAGGACACCGGCCGAGGCGAGGATGCCGGTGACCAGGCCGCGGCGCTCGGTGAACCAGCGGTTAGCCACGGTGGTGGCGAGGGTCATGGACAGGGCTCCGGTGCCCAGGCCGACGAGGAGAGCCCCAGAGGGTGAACTGCCAGGCGGCGGCCATGCCGGTGGTGGGCAGCGCTCCCGGCGACCACGCCCAGGGCGGTGACGGCGATCCGCCGGATCCCGAAGCGGTCCATCAGGGCGGCGGCGAACGGGGCGGTGAGGCCGTACAGGACCATGTTCAGCGACGCGGCGAGGCCGATGGAGCCGCGGGACCAGTGGAAGTCCGCGCTGCAGCGGCCCCTGGAGGATGCCGGGCATGGTGGAGAAGGCACCGGCGACGACGATCGCGATTCCGGTGACGGCTGCCACCCACCAGGCGCGGTGTCCGTGGAGGGCGCGGGGGGGGTCGGGTCGGGTAGCGCATGCACTCCACCTCTTCGCCGGGTGCGGGACGCAAACCACTGGCCGGATGGACAGCGAGTGAAAGAATCTGGTCATGCGAGACACGAAGGCAGACACGGTGCACCAGGTGGTGGTGTTCGTACGTCCCGGACTGCTGCTGATGGAGCTGGGGATCGTGCACCGCCCTGTTCGGGACGGCCGCCGACGACGGCGGGCGGCCCGTACTCGGTGCTGACGTGCGCGGTCCACGCCGGGCGAGGTGGCCACCGACACGGACTTCGGCATCAACATCCCCCACGGGCCGGAGGTCGGAGGCGCCGACACGGTGGTGGTGCCGGCGGCCGTGGAGGGGACTACGGGCCGCAGGAGCGGGGACGGCTCGCCGCGCCGGTGCGCGCGGCCCTGGAGCGGGTTCCCGCGAGGGGCCGACTGGCATCCATCTGCACCGGTTCGTTCGTGCGTGGCGCGGCCGGCGCGCTGGAGGGGGCGCCGGGCCACCACGCACTGGAAGTCGTGCGCGAACTGGCCTCGCTGTATCCGGAGGTCGACGTCGATCCGGACGTGCTCTGCACCGACGACCGGGGCGTGCTCACCTCGGCCGGTGTGGCCGCCGGGATCGATCTGTGCCTGCACATGATCCCGTGACGACCACGGCGCGGAGGTGGCGAACTTCGGTGGCACACGGCACCGTGGTGCCGCCCCATCACGAGGGCGGTCAAGGCTGCAGTACATCGACCGGCCGATCCAGCAGGCGGACGACTGCTCGACGGCCGCCGCCCGCACATACGCGCTCCAGCGGCTGGGCGGAGCCCCTCACCCTCGAAGAACTCGCCCGGCGGGCGGCGATGAGCGTGCGGACCCTCAACCGGAGGTTCCGGCAGGAGAACCGGGGTGACGCCCATGCGGTGGCTCGGCCGGCAGCGTCTCGACTACGCCCGGCGGCTGCTGGAGCGCAGCGACGAGCCGATCGACCGCGTCGCCGCCCGTTCCGGTTTCGGCACCGGGACCGCGATGCGCCAGCACTTCCATGAGGTCTAGGTGTGTCACCGCGCGCGTATCGCAACACCTTCACGGAACGGCGTAATACCGGGGCGATCCGGGCCGGGCGGGTGGCCGGCCGGCCCGGACGCCGGTGGGTCAGACCAGGTCGAAGCGGTCGAGGTTCATGACCTTGACCCGGGCGGCGACGGAAGTCGTGCACGAACTTCTCCTTCGCGTCGTCGCTCGCGTAAACCTCGGCGAGGTACCCGCAGCTCGGAGTTCGAGGCCGAAGACCAGGTCGGCGCGGCTGCCGGCCCACTTGATCTCACCGGTGGCGGCGTCGCGGCCTCGAAGGTGGTCTGGTCCTCGGACGTCGACTTCCACGTGGTGCCCAGGTCGAGCAGGTTGACGAAGAGGTCGTTGGTGAGCGAGCCGGGCGTCCTGGTGAAGGCGCCGAGCTGGGACTGCTGGTGGTTGGCACCGAGGACGCGCAGGCCACCGACCAGGACGGTCATCTCGGGCGCGCTCGGGGTGAGCAGGTTCGCCCGGTCGAGGAGCAGGAACTCGGCCGGCAGCCGGTTGCCCCTTGCCGTGGTAGTTGCGGAACCCGTCGCGCCGGTCGGCTCCAGGGCCTCGAACGACTCGGCGTCGGTGTGCTCCTCCGTCGCGTCCACGCGGCCCGCGGCGAAGGGAACCTCCACCTGGAGGCCGGGCTTCCTTGGCGGCCTTCTCGACGGCGGCGGTGACTGCGCCGGGGACGATCGGGTCGGCCAGCGACACCCTCTTGGCGCGGAGTTGAACACCCGCTGGACGCCCTCCAGGACCGGGACCTGCGCCAACTCGTCAGGCTCGTTGACCTCCCAGCCGCACTGCGGCTCAGGGCGGATGCGGGCGCCGTTGGCACCACCGCGCTTGTCGCTGCCGCGGAAGGTGGACGCCGAGGCCACGCGGTGGACACCAGCTGCGCGACGGACAGACCGGACTCGAGGAGCTTGGTCTGAGGTGCGCGATGTCCTCGGCGTCGATGGCCTCGCCCTCGGGCTCGGAGCAGCGGGTCCTGCCAGAGCAGGGTCTCCTCGGGGACCTCCGGGCCGAGGTACAGGGACTTCGGGCCCATGTCACGGTGGGTCAGCTTGGTACCAGGCGCGGGCGAGGCGTCCGCGAACTCCTCCGGGTTCTCGTGGAACCGGCGGGAGATCGGCTCGTAGACCGGGTCGTAGCGCAGCGACGGGTCGGTGGTGAGCATCTTCGGGCGGTGCTTCTTCGACGGGTCGTGCGCGTCGGGGACGATCTCCGGGGCGTCCTGGCCACCCACTGGTTGGCGCCGGCCGGGCTCTGCTCCAGCTCATACTCATACTCGAAGAGGTTCTTGAGGAAGCCGTTGCTCCACCGGGTCGGGGTCGTGGTCCGGGTGACCTCCAGGCCCGGAGGTGATGGCGTCCCCGCCCTTGCCCGTGCCGTGGGTGCTCTTCCCAGGCCCATCTCCTCCACTGGCGGCGAGCCTCGGGGTCGTCGCCGACGGCGTCTGGCGGAGACCGGCGCCGATGGAGTCTGCGAAGAGTGTGTCCGCCGGCGATCAGCGCGACGGTCTCCTCGTCGTTCATCGCCATGCGGCGGAACGTCTCACGGATGTCGCGGGCGGCGGCGGTCGGGTCCGGGTTGCCGTTCGAGCTCTCCGGGTTGACTAGATCAGGCCCATCTGGACCGCGCCGAGCTGGGTTCTCCAACTCGCGGTCGCCGGTGTAACGCCCGTCGTCGAGCCAGGTCGTCTCGGGACCCCAGTAGACGTCCTCCTCGGCCCCTCCAGACGTCCGGCGCGGCCACCGGCGAAACCGAAGGTCCTCGAAGCCCATCTGCTCCAGGGCGACGTTACCGGTGAGGACCAGCAGGTCGGCCCAGGAGATCGTTCTGGCCAGTACTTCTTCTCCGCGGAGCCCCGGCAGGCGGCGGGCCTTGTCGAGTTGCCGTTGTCCGGCCAGCTGTTGAGCGGCGCGAAACGCTGCTGGCCGGCGCCGGCCCGCCACCCCGGCCGTCGCTGATGCGGTAGGTGCCCGCGCTGTGCCCGGAGCCATACGGTTCATCAGCGGGCCGTAATTGCCCGAAGTCGACGGGCCACCCGTCCTGGAGGTGGTCAGCGCGACGGCGATGTCCCGCTGCGGCCGGCAGGTCTGGGGGCGTTGAACGCCGCGGCGTAGTCAAACTCCTCACCCAGCGGGTTGGCGGTCGACCGGGTTCTTGGCGAGGATCTTCAGGTTGGAGCCGCTCCGGCCACCACTCGGACGGTTTCCGCCTCCTGCGTGGTGCAGGGGCGCCCGTGGGCGACCGGGCGACCACCCGCCTCCTCGATTTTCGCGTCGGTCACGATGGCGTCGACCGTGGTTCTCGGACACGGAATCCTTCCAAGCGGGGCGGATCAGGTGCTGGAGAACTGCCGGTGGTGGTGGAACAGTCGGGGCTAGGCGGTAGAATGACACTCGGCCTCGTCTATCGAGAAGCCGTGGTCGTCGGAGGCGGTCAGGCGGGGCGCCTCGCCGACGGCGCAGTCGGCGTCGGCGAGGCGCACCGCAGGACCGGCACAGGACGTGGTGGTGGTTGTCCCCACCCGTCCCTCGAACACGCCGGGCCGCCGGAGCGGCTGGATGCGGCGCGAAGCCCACCGCGCGGAGCGCCGATGCAGGCCCTCGTACACGGCCTGGAGGGAGACGTGGCCCACGCGCAGCGCACCCCGGACGCGATCGCCTCGACGACGAGGTGATCAACCTCGTCGGACGGTCTCGAGCGGCGCGAGACGGGCGGCGATCACTGTAGGCCGGCCCCGCACAGGTTCAGCCAGGCGACGGCCCGGCCCGGATCTCGGGATGCGGTCACTGGCGGCGGGCGCTCGCGTAAGCACCGAACCGCTCAGGGAAACGAACCGATCCATTTCAGTGACCGTCGGGTGCCAGCACCCGGCCTGCCCCTGGTGACGGCGAACGATCGTGGTAGACAACGTCGGTGAGGGAGCACTGCGGCGAAATGCCACATCCCGGCACCGCGCACGACAACAGGAGTGAGTGAGCGGCGCATGCTACGAAGACGTTCCGTTGGGCCCTTCGCCGTCACTGCCTGGGCACAGCGCCCGGGAGTGCTGTACGAGGGTGGACCGCCTTCGGCCTCGTAGCCATCCTCGCCAATGCTGGAGATCTCCCTGTCCTTCGAGCCCGCTGGTGATCAACACCGGGATCCTGAAGAAGATGAGCGCCTTCTGGCGGAAGATCTTCCTCACCGTCGGCATCACCAGTCGCCGTCTTCGGGCATCTGCGCCTGGTCTTCCCGGTGGTGATCGTGGCGATCAGCGCCCGGCTGAGCCCCTGGTCGCGGTGCATCTGGCGCTCACCGACAAGCTTGGCGCGGCTGGGAGCTGGTGACGGACGCCCATCGCTCGATCGTGACCTTCGGTGGCGTGTTCCTCCTGATGATCTTCCTCTGACTTCGTCTTCACGGACCGGGAGATCAGGTGGCTCGGCCGCTGGGCGCCACTTTGGAAGCTCGCAGGGTCGGCATTAACTGACCAGGTCTGCATCGCAGTGATCGTGCTGCTCCTCGCGGCGATGACCGTCGGCGCGCGCCACTAGCACGGCGCTTTACCCACGTCGACAAGACGCAGACGGTCCTACTGCTCGCCGGGGTCGCCGGATCTGATCACCTACATGGTCGTCGGCGGTGCTCTCCGGCTACTTCAGGGGAAGCTCAACGGGAGGAGGAGCGCGAGCACGCAGCCGAGGAAGCGGCCGAACGCCGCCAGCAGGGCCTAAACCGCTCGGCGTACACCCTTCAGCCGGCAAGGCCGCGTTCTTCATGTTCCTGTACCTGGGAGGGTCCTGGACGCATTCTTCTCCTCGACGGCGTCCGGCGCCTTCGCCATCACCAACGACATCGATGCTGATGGCGATCGGCCTGGGCATCGGTGCCTGTGCGTCCGGTCCCTCACCGTCTACCTGGTCCGCCAGGGCACCTCGACGACCACGTCTACCTGGAGCACGGCGCCCACTACGCCATCGGCGCCCTCGCCACCGTCCTCCTGGTGACCATCCGGTACGAGATCAACGAGATCGTCACCGGCCTCATCGGCGTCGTCCTGATCGGCACCTCCTTCTGGTCCTCGGTGCGCCGCAACCGCGCACTGGCGGCGTCCTCCCTGACTCCACGTCCGGCCGAATTCCCGGATCGCCGGACCGAGGAGATCAAGGGCCAGACGGGTGCGCTACATTTTGCAGCGCCTTGACCACGATCACTCACGATCTCTCACGCTACGGAGCCGGCAACCCACCTAGGCGACATCGTCCAGCGGACTCGGCCGTGCCACCGCCTACGGCGGCCTCGGCCTGGTCCTTCTGGTCCTCAGCATCGTCCTGGTCGACGTGCTGACGCCCGGAAAGCTCGGCCGGCGAGATCTGGGAGCAGCGCGAACCGCAACGCGGCCATGGTGCTCAGCTCGGCGCTGCTCGGCATCGGCGGCATCGTATTCACCTCCATCTGGACGACGTACAGAGGACTTCGGCAAGGGCCTGGTGTCCACCGCGGTGTTCGGGCTGCTGGGCCTCGTGATGATGGCCGTGGCCTTCCTGATCGTCGACCTGATCACCCCGGGCCGGCTGGGCGGGACGCTGGTCGAGCCCGAGCCCCACCCGCGGTGTGGTGTGACGGCCTCCTGAACCTGGCCGTTTCGCGGTCATCTCGGCCTCCATCGCCTGACGCCGTTGGGGCCGCCCGGCCGCGCGCAGGCCGTGAGTCAGGAGACGGTCGCGGGTGGCGGGGTCCAGCGGCGGGTGCGGGCGGCGGCACCGGGAACGCCGTAGTCCTTCTTCAGTTGTTCGGGGATGGCGTAGTGCATGACGCGTCGCCGGGTGAGGGAGGACAGTTCGAGGATCGTGGTGAGGTGGCCCAACCGGTCCAGCGCCCACGCGCCCATGGGTGAGCGGTCCTCGCAGTCGTCTCCAGGACGCCGAGGAAGCGCGGGGCGGCCTTGACCAGGTGTCCCAGGGGGTGCGGGGTACGTCCAGCCAGTCGGCGCACGTGTCCCCGACGAGGTAGCGGATCAGGGCGAGGACGACCGGGTCGAAGAGGGTGCCGGGCACCACTTCCTCATACAGGTCGATCAGCTGCCTCGTCAGATGGGCGCCCTCTCTCGGAGGGGCCCATGTGGCGCAGCATGTACAGGTCGAGGAACTGCCGTCCTTCGTCGAGCGTGGTGGGCACGGCCGACTAGGTCGACGCCGAGGATGGCGCCGACCACCCGCCAGGCATAGAAGTAGGCGTCCGCGCCTTCGGCGGACATGTGGATGCCGAGACGGTGCAGGCTGTCCAGGACGAGCAGGGAGAAGAACATCTGCCCGCCGATCATGTCCTCCTGGCGAGATCGGTACGCCGAGGGTGTCGGTGTCCCAGCGGTTCTCCGCTTCAGGTGGTGGCGGATGGCGGCGTGCAGCAGGCGTACCTTCTGGGCGGCCGGGACGAAGCGTCCGCCGGCCTCGAACGCGTCCGGCTGCATGAGGTAGACGGTGAACTGGCCGGTCTCCGCCATCCGCTTGGAGGGGTAACTGAGTCCGTGGGTGGCCGACAGCAGCCTGGCGACGTGCGGGACGACGTAGCAGGCGGGCATCGACGCGAACGACAACGCGGTCGAGATGTGCACGTTGTTGTCGATGAAGAACAGGCGGGCCTTCTCCATCTCGGCCCAGTCCACCCAGGCCGGCGGGGTGGCGGTCGCCCTGCAGTGCCTCCCGGGCCACCCGGGAAGGCCGTCCGGCAGTTCCTGGCCGCTGGTGGAGACGTAACGCATCAGGGAGTTGAACTTGCCGACCTCGCCACGCTCGAAAAGGGTGGCGACGACGGCGTCGGCAGTTCGTCGCCGCCGCGGCTAAGGGCGTCCATCGACGTGTCGGTGTAGGTCATCGCGGTCTCCTCGTCAGTGGATGCGGTCGGTTGCGTCAGTGGACGCGGTCGGTGGCCCGCTGTGCGAGCTCGCGCAGCCTCCGGCGCGCCTGCGGTGATGTCCCGGCGGCGTCCAGGGCGCGGGTGGCCCGTTCCACACGGGCGACGATCATCCGCTCGACCCGCTGCGGTGCCTCCAGCTCCACCACTGAGGTCGCGCACCTCGCGCAGGGTGGTTCTCGTCCAGGTCGCTCCGGCCCAGCACCTGCCGCAACCGCTCCCGCTGGGAGGTGTCGGCGGCCTGCCAGGTCTCGGCCAGCAGTGCGGTGGGCCGGTGGGCGCGCAGGTCGTCCAGGCCGGCCTTGCCGGTGCGCTCCGGGTCGCCGAACAGGCCGAGCAGGTCGTCACGGAGCTGGAAGGCCTCGCCGAGCAGGCCGTAGGCGGGTAGGTGTCCGCAGCGCGGCGGGGGCGCCGGCGAGCAGGCCGCCGATGAGCAGGGGTGCTCGACGGTGTACTTGGCGGTCTTGTACCGGACCACCTTGAGGAGGTCGCGGTGTCCGGTGGTCCGCCGGTGTGCAGGATCTCCAGGCACTCGCCGGCGATGAGTTCGCGGGCGAGCGCGGCCCACAGGTGCCGGGCACGGGCGAGGTAGGCGGCGGGAGACCGCTGGTGGTGAAGAGCTGCGCGGCGAGGGCCATCAGGTGATCGCCCACGAGCATGGCCAGGGACCGGGCGGCCGTGCGGGCCCGGCGGCCGTCCAGGGCCGGGCCCGGGGCCGCCATCGGTAGTACGGTTTCAGGGCGACGTGGGCGGTGGGCAGGCCGTGGCGCAGGCCGCTGTCGTCGATGAGGTCGTCGTGCACGATCGCCGCCGCGTGCACCAGTTCCATGGCGGCCGCCGCCCGTACCAGGGGCGTCGCTGTCCGGTGTCCGGCGGCCCGCCAGCCCCAGTGACGAGCGCCGCCCGCATCCGTTTGCCGTGCCCGGCCGCGCTCCCGGCACTGCCCGGCCACGGGTGCCGGAAAGCGTCGGAGAGGGCCCACGAGGTGCCACGACCTCCTCGTCGAGGGCTCTCCGCAGTCGATCGCCGTCGACGCGGGTCTTGAAGGCGGCCGGGTCCCAGGGGTCCAGACATCGCCGCCGTCGGCTAACCCGCCGTGCCTGTGCGTGCTGGGCGAGTACCTCCAGGTGGGCGGGGGCACGTTCGTGCACCGGTCAGCGCGAGCCTGCCCCGAGCCTGGAGGTCCCGTTCCACACTTGCCGGGTCGGCGGTGTCCGGACGGCCGAGGGAGCCCGCGCAGCCCGCGCCCACCGCCGAGCCGATCGTTGCTCACCGCGAGGTCGGCGAGTCCGGCGACCAGCAGCACCGCCTGGCCGTCCGGGCCCGTGCCCTGTTGCGTCGTGTGCGTCATGCTTCTCCCCCAGGGATCGCGTCGTCTGCGGACGCGCCCGGTCAACGGCGCGTCCGCTCAGAGTATGACCGGACGCAGCGGGGCGGAAGATCCCCACGCGAATCCCCCTTGAGGACATGGGGAACAGATGTCAGACGGGCCGGTTCAGTCGCCCGAGTCGCGCCGACCGCTCCGGCCTCGACCAGGACCCTTCGAACTGCGCGGATTCGCGCGCCGCAGTCCTGGCGGACACCGCGCGCACCAGCGCGGGACGGCCGCCCCGCGCCTCCGCCCACACGACGCAGGTTGAGTCCTCCGAGGACGACCCGACGACAACGGACAGGACCAGCTCACGGCCATTGTCCTCCCCTCCCTTTCCTTCGGTTCTTCCCGCGATCGCGGCAGAGGCCGATTCGCGGGTTCACCCGGCCGTTCGACGCTCCACCGCGGCAGACTCTCGAAGAGGCGACCGCCTCACTCGCGCTTTCCACGCCCGGACGCCAGCCCTCGAAGCCACCGGGCGGGCCTGCTCGGCGTACTTCCGCATGTCCGCCCGCATCCGGTCGGCGACACGCGCGGCGCTCGCCGATCTCGCGGACGCGGCGACGGTCTCCGGCGACTGAGGCGGAGTTACGCCCGCGCCTCCCTCGACGACGGCGCGCTCGGCGCCGCTGCGCTGGACGGCAGGCGGGCGACGGTGTAACTGCGCCTGCCCTCACGGATGTCGGTGCCGGTCGGCTTGCCCATGGCGGCCGCGTCGCCGAGACAGGTCCAGTTCGTCGTCGCGCAGCTGACCGCAGAATGCCGACCAGTCGCTAGCGCTGGCGGCAACTCCTTCTCGTGGGCGGCCGGTTGTTCGCCGCGGCCAGAGTCCGAGGCTGCAGGGGGCGAGAACCGAGGTAGCGGGCCGACTTGTGGTCAACCGTCGTCTGCAGGACCTCGTCGTCCGGGACCGCGGAGGCGAAGTCGCGCTCCAGGTCGACGATCTGGCCCCACGAACGCGTCGTCCGCAGCGGCCCGGGTCTGCGCCTCGACCATGGCTGACGCACCTCGACCGCAAGCCCCGAGTCCAGGAGCACGCGCAGCGGTGAGCGCGAGGTCGCCCGCGAGTACAGTGAGCCCACAGCACCCGCCGCCCGGATGGCCAGGGCCGCTCCCGGTAGGCGTGGTAGGTCGTGGGCCGCCCCGGCGGGTGGCGCTGTCGTCGATGAGGTCGTCGTGCACCAGGCCGTGGGTCTGGAGCAGTTCGACGCTCAGCGCGGCGGCGTCCGGTCCTTCGACCGGCTCGTCGGTCACCAGCCACCCGCGGCCATCGTGGAGCAGTACCACCCGCATCCGCGCACTTACCGCGCGAGACGGGATGGCTGCGGCAGTTCCAGGCGCTGGGGTGAAGCGGCTGAACGACGGCGCGTCTGGCGTCGCGCCCAATCAGTCGAAGTACGCCACCCGAAGGCGCGTTGAACCGTCGCTCGTACCGGTACGACACGGTCCAGCAGTTTGCTCGGTCTGGCGGCGGAAGTCCTCCTGGGGGCCGGGCGGGTGACACGTGAACGGTGTGTCAGGGCGTGCGGCCACGGGCGGCACGGTCCGGCGCGCCGTTCCCGACACTGCCGGACCCGGGCCGCGACGTCGCCGACTGACCGCCGCCCGTCCTCAGCAGCCCTGCCACAGCCAGGTCATCACCCGTACCCCGAAGCGCCCGCAGCCCCTCCAGCGGCACCCGTTCGTCGACGCCGTGGAACAGCCGGCCGTAGTCGGGTCGTGGGGCGGCTTCGGGCCCTTGAAGCCGAAGCAGCGGATGTCCAGCTTGGTGAAGGCCTTCGCGTCGGTGCCGCCCGGGTTGCGTACGGCACCGGGTGGCCGTCCGGGGTCCTCGGCGCGCACGGCCGCGCACATGGCGTCGACGAGCGGGCCGTCGAAGGAGGGTGGTCTCCATCGCGATGCGTGGTTGACCCACTCACGGGGACACCGAGGCAGGAGCAGCGCGTCGATCGGTGTCGATCGGCTCTGCTCCGTGGCCGGGCAGAGCAGCGTCGACGCGTGGTGGCCTTCCCCGGAATGACGTTGGTCTGGTAGCCGGCGGTGAACATGGTGGGAGGTTGGCCGAGTTGCGCAGCACCACCTGCATGAAGTCGGCCACGTGGGCAGCTCGGCCAGTTCGGCGTCCGGTCCTCCCGCGTCGATCGATGTAGAGCGCGCTGGGCCCGAGGCGGCTCGGCGGCCGGGGCGCGCGCACCGGCTCGATCAGCCGGACCCGGGGAAGGTGTCCGGCCGATGCGGGTGAGGGGACTCGGCGAAGGTCGGTGACGGCGTTCTCGTCGTTCGGGGAGGAGCCGTGCCAGCCCGGCCGACGCCGTCAGCTCCATCCACGCCATGCCGCGCTAGGCGTTCTCGATCGGGTACAGGCGCCGGGTGTCGTCGAGGGGCGTAGCTGAAGCCGCCGCCCTCGCCGATCGCCTCGGTGACGCCCGCGAACAGCTCGGGCCGGTGCTCGACCAGCCAGTGGGCGTCGATCCTGCCGCCCGCCTCCTCGTCGGCGAGGAAGTGAGGACGATCTCGCGGGGCCGGCCGGGTGCCGGTGCGGGTGAAGTGCCGGGCGGTGGCCAGCTGGCGGCCACCGGTGTCCTTCATGTCGATGGCGCCGCAGCCCTGGTAGCCGTCGCGGATCTCTCGGAGAACGGCAGCACCTGCCATTCCTGACCGGGTCGGCCAGTACGGCGATCCAGGTGGCCGTGGACCAACGGAAGGCGCCCCAGGGCCAGGTCGGCGCCGGGGATGCGGGCGACGACGTTGGCGCGGCCCGGGGCGCTCTCCACCAGCTCGGGGCGGGAGGCGGCGCTAGCTGAGACGGACCTGGACCCAGTCGGCGCAGGCCCGCTCGTCGCTGGTGGGGTTGGTAGTGTCGAAACCGGATCAGCTCCGCGCACAGGTCGACGACTGCGCTGCGCTTCCTCGGAGGCGGAGCGGGTCGGTGGTGCTCAGCGGTGTACTACGGGGCGGTTGCCGGACGCGGCCGGGGTGCGGTCGGCGGCGTCGTCGTCGTCGTCGAGGGTGGTGGTGCCGGCCGTCCCTGATCAGCCGGCGAGACCGAGGACGCTGTAGAGGACGAAGGCGGTCAGCAGGGAGTTCGGGGCCGGGATGCCGCCGTCGTAGAACTTGCCGACGCAGAAGGCGGAGGGCCCAGATGACCAGGGACATCGGCACCCAGGTCGGCGAGGGTGGCGGAGCGGGGTCTGCGCCTCGCGAGGTGGCGTCCCAGGGGTGCGCGCATACGGCGCACCACCGTACTCGGCGACGATGATGCCGCCCACCGGCGGGATGGCGAGCGCCAGCACGGATAGGAAGTCGGTGAAGTGGCTCATGATGCCGACGGCGGACGGGACGGTGCCGGCGATGCCGAGGACGATGGTGACCGCGCGCCTCGGTGCACGCGCTTCTTGAAGACGACCTGGAAGAGATTGACTGACGCCGAGCGAGGAGCCGTACAGGTTCCGGTCGTTGATCTTCGCCCGTGGACATCAGGACGACCAGCACGCCGAAGACGCCGGAGGTGGAGGCACGATCTGGGAGACCTGGCCGCTGCCGACCATGTGGCCGAGGAGGACGCCGGTCATGCCGACGATGTACTCGGAGAGGATCATCAAACAGCGCTCTGCGGGAAGACGTGACTGCCCTTGCGGTTGTAGCGAGGTCCATCCTCCGGGGAGACGATCGCGCCGGTCATGAAACCGCCCGCGATGGCGGTCGCGGCGACGGCTTGAGCGGGATGGGTCTCGCCGGGCGCTCGGGATTGATCGGCTCGGACGGCAGTGGTCGCTCAGCGCGTCGGTGACCGACCAGGCGACCATCGCGAAGAGGCGCAAGGGGGTGACGATCTTCGCGAAGACGGCCCATGTACCGGAAGCCGAAGATCACCAGGACGGTGATGGCGAAACCGGCGGCCATGCACCACAACCAGGGAGGGGACCGCCGACGAGCGCGGACACGCTGTCGCCGAAGATCGTGTTCTGGACGCCAGAAGACAGCCGACGGGACTGAGCCGAGATGACCAGGCTGACCAGGGCCGAGCCGTTGCGGCCGAAGCCGGCCCCAGCGGGTGAGCAGCGGGGTCGCGAGCCCCTCCGCGCATGCCGGCCAGCCCGATCGCGAGATCACGACCTCCAGGTCACCCGCGCCGAGGGTGAACGCAGGAACGCGTCGCCGAAGGACATGCCCCGCCGGTGGTGGCGCAGAGGAGTGAACTGCGGGGTCGGAGCCGGCTGCGCGAGCCACTGGAGCAGCATCATTCCGGCAGCCGAGCAGCATGGCGCCGGAACGCGGGACAGGGCGTAGTCGTCGCTGCCCACAGCCGCGGCGCCGCCCCCTCCTCGGCGGTGTTCTTGTGCCGCAGCCACCTATGATCCACGACTCCCGGGTTCGCAGCCGAAGGTCTGCAGGTGGGGTCGGGGAGCCGTAACGGGACACGAGCGCGTCGAACTCCTGGTCGTCGTGGAAGTCGAGGCGTCCGCCGCCGTAGGCCTTGGCGGTCTCGACGGCGAACCGGGCCGCCGCCGCGATGTCCGGTCTCGTGGCTCGCGCCCGGGCGTCTGGCAAGCCGGGCACCCGCCGAGGCGGGGGTGATCGCATGGCCCGACGACCGGAGCCGCGCAATCGCGTGGCCGGCTGCGGGATCGAATTGATGTGATGTACCCCGATACCGTACGGGGTGATGTCCTGGAGTGGTCACCGGGTGCGTGACCAACGGCTCAGCCGGTCCTGCCACGGCCAGCAGCTCCCCAGCCGCTCGCTCACCTTGAGCACCAGCCCCTCCTTGACGGTGGGCGACGGGGCGAGGCCCCTGTGGTTGATGATCCGGTTGCCCTTGAGTGGTGTCGACGGAGAGCGCGGCCTCCATCTCGCCGGTGACCTCGTGCCGGTTCATGGTCGCGATGTCGACGGGCGAGTCCATGAACGGCACCGGGTCGTGCCGGGTGCAGTCGGGGCGTTCGGGCAGATGTGCGTGGCGGTGATCACATCGCCTTCGAGCGTCTCCGCGGCGGCATGTCGAGGACTTGGCCGCGGTGGCGAGCGCCGCGACCGCGCCGTCCGCGTCGGAGACCAGGCCGGTCATCTCCGGGCGTGCCCCGATGCCGCCGAGCCGCCCCACCACGCCGAGGGGTGCGCGCCGAGCCGCCGCGGGAACTGGTCGTCGCTGCCCGGCACCCGCACGAGCACGGGGCCGTCGAGCCGCGCTCGCCGGTGACAGTGGTGACCTCGGCGCCGGAGCCCTCGGGCCCCGCCACGGAGTCGAGGTGGGCGGCGACGCGCTTGCCGTCGACGTCGGGATGCGTCCAGCAGATCCACGAGGTCCGGGACGTACTTCCAGCATGGGCCAGTTCTCCTGATCCGCACCTGGGACGGTGCTGACAGCAGGTTCGGGATCGACTAACGTTCTCCGCAACTGTTTCCGTTATCTGCAATCAGGGTCTGAATGGTGAGATACACGGGGCAACGGCGCGAGCAGGTAGGGCGCACCAGTGAGAGGAGGAGCCGCCGTGGCCGATTCGGCCCGTTCAGCCGCGGACCCGCGGGGCCCCGGCCGGGGTCGCAGACCGTCGACCGCGCCCTGCTGGTGCTGCTGGCGTTCGAGCGCACCCGGCCCGACTGGGGCGTGACGGAGATCGCCGCCGAGGATCGGCTGGGACACCTCGGTCGCCCAGCGGCTGCAGTCCACGCTCGCGGGCCGCGGCTTCCCTGGTCTCCGACCCGGCGACCCGCCGTTACCGCATCAGCCCGGCCGCCCCTGCGCCTGGGCCACCTCTGAGAACGCTCGGGCTCCCTGGAACTGCTCGCCGGAACCGGTACCTCCCAGGACTTGCGGGCGGCGACCGGCGACACGGTGCTCTTCTGCCCCTGCCCGTCAGCTTCCACATGCGCTGCGTCGCGGCCGTCGAGAGGGCGAGGAGGGGCCGCTGCGCTACTACCCGCTGGTCGGCGAGCTGTACCCGGCGCACGCGGGCGCCACCAGCAAGTCGTTCTACGCCTTCCTGCCCGACGACCAGCGCCACCGGCTCTTCACGCTGGGCGCCCCCACATGAACCACTTCACCGAGCGCACTGGTCACCGACCCCGATCAGCTGGAGCGCGAGTTCCGCCAGGTCCGCGCGCAGGGCTACGCCTGGACGGTCGGTGAGTACGACGCCGGTATCGGCACGGTCGCCATGCCGGTGTTCCTCGGCTCCGGGCCCTACGGCAGCCTCAGTCTCGGCGCCGCCAGGAAGGAGCGCTTCCCGGAGGGGCCGAGGACGGCTCAGAAACGCTGCGCCGCGCCGCACGCTGCTGGAACGGCGCTGTGAAGGCGCCCGCCGCAGCACCAGCGGCGCCCGCCTACCTCTCCGGGCCACCTGACGCCACCGATCGCCCCCTCCCCCTCCCCCGCTGATCCACCCCGCCGATGAGGACCACTCCGTGAATCTGCTGCTCCTGTCCAACTCCACCAGCACGGCCGCGACTACCTGGGACACGCCCTGGACACCCGTGACCGGCTTCCCTGCCCTTGAGGGGCGCCAGCTGGCCTTCGTGCCGCGTACGCGCTCGCCGACCACGACGCCTACACCCGCCAAGGTGCGCAGCGCACTCGCCCGGCACGCGGGGATCGACGTGCGGGGTTGTCCACGGGAGAGCGGCGACCCGTCGGCCCCGGCTCGGCGAGGAGCGGACGCCGTGTTCGTCGGCGGCGGCAATTCATTCCGGCTGCTCAGCACGCTGTACCGCACCGGTCTGCGGGAGGCGCTGATCAAGGCGGTCGGCGACGAGGCTGCCCTACATGGGCGCCAGCGCCGGCACCACATGGCGGCGCCCTCGCTGCGCACCACCAACGACATGCCGATCGTCGAGCCCCCGTCCTTCGAGGCGCTCGGGCTGGTCCCGTTCAAGATCAACCCGCACTACCTCGACCCGGACCCCGCCTCGACACACAAGGGGCGAGACGCGCGAGGAGCGGCTGACGGAGTTCCTGGAGGGAGAACGACGTGCCCGTGCTCAGGCTGCGGGAGGGCTCCTGGCTGCGGGTCGGGGGCGACGGGCCGTGACCAGGGGCGAACGGGACGCCCGGCTCTTCCGGCGGGGCTCGGCTCCCCAGCGTGAGGGTCGCCTTCGGGTTCGGACGTGTCCGAACTGCTTCGGATCACGGCCACGCGTTCGACGCAACGCGGGCGTAGGCACGACGAACGCCGGAGACCCGCGAGCCGGCCCTCCACGGCGTCACCTCCCGCTGAGGCGGTGTCCCGACCCCTGGGTGTCCCCGCCCGGGCTGTTCCGACGCGGGGACCGGTCAGTCGCCCAGGTGCCGCGCGAGTGCCTGTGCGACCTCCTGTGCGGCCGGTGGCGCCACCGCCGGCCAGTGCCGGGCCGGCCGCACCGGTACGTCAGGGGAAGCGCGGCCCGTCGACCCGTACCAGCCGGCCCCCGTCGCAGTTCCTCCGCCACGGTGGTCAGCGGCAGCGGTGTCGGCCCCAGCCCCGCCACCACGCAGTTGCGCGCCGCGTCGACACTGCCGAACCGGGTGAGCCTGGGCCGCCCGCCCGGCACGTCGAGCAACCGCCGTGCCAGCGCGTCGCTGTATGGGCAGCCCTCCTCCAGGAGGAAGAAGCTCTCCGCCGCCAGTTCCGGCCAGCCCGCCGCGTGCGCCCGGGCGCCAGGGGGGTGCCGGGGGCGGATACGAGGGCGAGCGGTTCGCGGGCGACGGGTTCGCCCGTCACGTCGGGGAACTCGGTCTCCTCCTCCAGCAGCAGCGCCAGGTCGAGCCGTCCGGACCTCAGTCCTTCGAGGCACTCCGCGGTCCCGGCCGCGTAGAGATGGACGTCCACCTCGGGGTGGCTCGTCCGCAGGGCGGCGACGACGCCGGGCAGGCGGCTCGCGCACAGGGACTCAAGCTGCCGACGACCACCCGCCCCGACACGACGCCGGTGTCGTCGCACGTGGCCCGCAACCGCGCCACGGTGTCGAGTACCTCCTCGGCCCGCTCCAGCAGCCGGTGGCCGGTGTCGGTGAGCAGCGCGCCGGTGGGCAGGCGGTCGAAGAGCCGGACGCCGAGGTCCCGTTCCAGGGGGTGCGGATGTGCACCGTGACGGTGGACTGGGCCAGGTGCAGTTCGGCGGCGGCGGCGGTGAGAGCTGCCCGTGCGGAGCGAGCGTGGGTGAAGGTCGTCAGTAGTCCGGGTGTCCACGCGAGGCCAGCCTACCGCGTATTGCCGATGCAGGAAGTATCGGGATCGATCGTTGGACACGAGTGGTGGCCGGGTGGCAGCGTGGGGGTCATAGAGCACCGACGTGGTGACGGGAACGAGCGACGTGACAGACCGTTCCAGGCCGCCCTACGAGACCGAGATCCTGCGCTACTCCGCCTTCACCCACGACCCGGGGGGCGGGAACCCCGGCCGGGGGTGGTCCTCGACGCCTCCGGACTCGAGCGGCACGGCGATGCGGGCGATCGCCACCGCCGAGGTGGGCTACTCCGGACCGCCTTCGTCACCGGCGGCGCGACGCGGCGACTCGGCGCTTCCGGGTCCGCTACTTCAGTCCGCTCGCCGAGGTGGCGTTCTGCCGGGCACGCGACCGTCGCGCTGGCGAGTCGCCCTCGCCGAGCGGATGGGGCCCGGCGGGATCGTCCTCCGACACGCCCGCCGGCGAGATTCCCGTGTCCACACGTGACCGACGGCGCCGGCGCGGTGCGGGGCCGCCCTCACCCAGTGTGCCGGCGCGTTCCGCCCGGCTCCGCCACGGAGCTGGACGCGGCGCTCGGACACTCAGATGGGCTCCGGACGATCTCGGACCCCGCCCTGCCCCCGCACGTGGCGTTCGGCGGCAACGACCGCCTGGTGCTCAGCGCCGCGCGGCGTCTCAGGCCACTGGCCGACCTCGACTACGACTTCGACGGACTCGCCGAGGTCATGCGGCGGCTGACTGGACGACGGTGGACCTAAATTGTGGCGGGAGTCACGCCGGGCCTTCCACGCCCGCAACCCACGTTCCCGTCGGCGGCGGTGTCGTGGGGGACCCGGCGACGGGAGCGGCCACCACCCGCGTTTCGGCGGGTACCTCGGGAACTGGGCCTGGTGCCGCGGCCCGGCACGATCACGATCCCCCAGGGCGAGGACATGGGCCGCCCCGGCGACCTGCTCTCATCGACGTGAGCCGCGGAGACCCGCGCACACGGGTCACGGGGCGGAGCGGTGCCCATCCCTTAGTCGCCTCCCGGCCGGCTCGGGGGCGGGTATGTAGGGTGGCTTCCGCGTACGTCGCTTCGCGTACATGTCGCTTCGTACATGTCGCTTCGTGCACGTCCCCGAGCAGTCCCAGCGGTAGGAGCCGTTCCCCATGTCCCAGCGCGGCAGGCACACCCGAGCGGTGTCGCTGCTGCGTTGTGTGCTGGCGATGGTCCACCCTGACCGTCCGCCGTCCTGTATGTGACGGGGGCGGGCCGCTCGGCGGCCGCGGGCGCCGGTGAGGCAGCTGCCGTGGCGGCCTCCTCGTCTCCGGTCGCCGTGCTCTCCGTCGGACCTGGTCACCGGGGACGAACCGGGAGCCACCGCGCCTCGCCCGTGCGAGAGAAGGGGAGCTGTCGAGCCGACTTCGACGCGCGGGGATCTCCGCACCGGCGAACCGTCGGCCTTGCGGGTCGGCGGACACGACCGCGCAGCGCGGAACGCCGCTGTCGGCGACGCCCGCCCACGCGTCCACCGGACCCGCCCCGCCACCGCGTTGTTGCCAGTGGTGTCTCGACCAACCACCGTTCCAAGGGATCTAGACCGGCCCTTCGTGCCGCGTGCGTCTCATCCTCCCTCGAACGGAGCCCTTTCCCATGCCTTCCTCCCCTCCCGGTCACCGCGCCGGGCGGAGCCAGCGCTCGCGTCTGGCGGCCCGCCCAGTGGTCCGCCGCCCGGAGCCGGTGCCGTCCTGACCGCCGTCGTCGTGGGTGTCCCCACACGCGGTCGTGCCCTCGCCCCTTCTTCGGCCGGACCGTCCCCGTCCAGTGGGTGGAGACTATCCGGTGCTCGCCGCCACCGCCGCGCTCGCGGGCGTGGTCCCTGGCCACCTTCGTCCGCCTCCCCGGGGCTGCGGATTTGCTGCCCGCTGAGCCGACGGCCCCGAGCAGCAAGACTCCGGCCCGCTCGGCGGCCTGCTGTCCTTCCTCGCCGTGGGCTGCCCCGTCTGCAACAAGGTCGTCCTGCTGCTGCTCGGCAGTTCCGGCGCGTGACACTGGGCTCCGCTCCAGCCGGTCGTCGCCGTCGCCTCCCTGGTGCTGCTGGCCGAGGCGGCGCTGCGCGAGGCTGTCGACGGCCGAAGGCCTGCCCGCTGCCGGCCCGCGCCTGAGGTCCGCGCGCCGCGCATCCCCCGCGATCCGCTCTTCCTCCCTCACTTCTCTCCCTTCTACGGCAGGTCGACCCGCGAACGCTGAATCACGCCTGCCCGGAAGCCCGGCTCGAAGTCACCCCGGCAGAGACCCGCTACCGCGTCGCCGTCTGCGACCGCCCTCGCCCTTCGTCCTCGTGGCTTCCGTCGTCCGTCTCCGTGGTGCGCCTTGGCGGAGGCGGAGAGTCGTCCCTCCGGCGCGTCGGCCTCCGGCCGCGCAGTCCACGCCACCTCCGCCGACCCCGCGCTGCTCCACTCGCCCGACGGAGGTCCGGTGACCCGTACGCCGTGGGGAAGCCGGACGCGCCCGTCCGTACTGATCGAGTACTCGGACTTCCAATGCCTGCTGACGAGTTCGCCCACGCGAGACCAAGCCGGAACTGCTGCGTGACTACGTGGAGGAAGGGCGTACTGCGGATTCGAATGGCGCCGCTTCCCGGCGGTCTTCGGCGCAGGTCGGAGCAGGCGGCCGGGCCTCCTGGAGCGGCGGGACGACAGGGCCGGTTCTGGCGGTTCCACGACACCGCCTACGCACGGCCGCGCGAGTGCAACAAGGGCGACTTCGCCGAGAAGGCACTGCTCAAGATGGCCGGGGAGGCGGGGGATCGAGGACCTCGACCGCTTCCGCGCGGACACGGCCTCCCCGGCGGCGGACGCGGCGGTGACCCGGGACGCCTCGAGGAGGGCTACGCGCTCGGCGTCTGGCAGCACACCCGCCTTCCTCGTCAACGACCGGCCGATCCTGGGCGCCCAGCCCACCTGGACGTGTTCGCCGAGGCGATCGAGGCGGCCGAGGCGGCCGCGGAGGCGCGCGCGCACAGGGCGGCACCGATGAGTGACCCGGGCTTCGTGGTCGCCTTCCTCCGGTGGACTGCTGGCGCTGCTCCGGCCCCTGCTCCGGCGCTTCTGCTGCCCGCGTTCTTCGCCTACTCGTTCACCAGCCGCACCCGGCTGCTCGGACTCACCGCGCTCTTCTACACCGGGCTGTGCCTGACCATGGTGCGCGCTGGGTGTGGCGAGCTCGCTGGCCGGGCGCCTCTTCTGCAGGCATCGCGACGTGCTGGTCACGGCGGGCTGGCTAACGTCGTCATCGCCCTCGGGGTGGCGCAACTGCTACGGGCCTGGGGAGGTTCCGGTTCGCGCCGTCTCCAGGGGTCCGCCGGGGCACGCCAGTCCAGTTCCGGCGCTGTCCGTGACGGCACTGGAAGGCGCGGTGTACGGGCTGGCCGGCTTCTGCGCGGGCCCGATCCTCGGCAGCGTTCTCACTGGTGGCCGCGATCGGCGGTGACCCCTGGCGGGGTGGGTCGCTGCTCGCGGTGTACGCCCTGGGCAGCGTGGCCCGTGCCGATGTTCGTGTTGGCGGCGTTGTGGGACCGGTTCGACCTGGGCCGGCGACACTGGCTGCGGTGGCCGACCGGTACGACTGGGCCGGTTGCGGCTGCACTCCACGTCACCTTGCTCGGCGGGGCGATGTTCATCGCCCTGGGTACGGTGTTCCTGCTCTTCGACGGGACGTCGGCGCTGCCGTCGCCGATGGGCGTGGACACAGGATTCACCTGGGGAGCAGCGCCTGTCCGCCTCGGGGACGCCGTCCCCGACCGTGCCCTACTGGGCGTGCTCGCCCTCGTGGTCGCGGGGCCCTGGCCGTCCTGGTGCGCGGGGCCCGGGAACGGGGACGCTGACGGCCTCGGCTCAGCTCAGAGGGGTGCCTTCGGGGCGCCGCCCTCGCTACCGACGTCCGCGCACCCGCCGTACGAGGTCGTCGGCGGCTTCGGGCCACTCGGGGTGGTCGAAGGCGAAACCCGCTTCGCGCAGCCAGGCGGGGACGACGCGCCGGCTCTTGAACAGCTCGGTGTCCGAGCGCAGGACGAGCGCCGAGTTCGGCCATCCACCGTGTCGCGGGCAGACCCACCGGCATGCCCACGCCTTGCGCAGTGCGCGCACGAACGCGCGGGAACTGGCGGAGCCGGCGCGGCGAGGTTCACGGGGCGGTGATGTCGTCACGGCCGACGAGGGAAGTCGACCGCGCGGACGGGGGTCCTCGTCGTGGATCCCAGGACACGTACTGCGCACCGCCCGCGACGGAGCCGCCGAGCCCCAGGCGCGCCAGCCACAGCAGGACGTACAGGACACCGCCCGGTCGGGCTCATCATGGCAGGCCGCAGGGCCACCTTGCGGGTTGTCGCGGGGCCGTCGCCAGGCCGCTCTGTTCGCGTTCCCAGGCCTTGGCGATGTCGACGCTGTAGGACCAGTCGTCCGGAACTCCGGCTTCGGTTCCGCCGATCAGGCCGGTGGCCTCGTCGTTGGGCGCGTCGAAGCGGTGGGCGTAGACGGTGGCGGTGCTCATCTGGAGCCAGACGCGGGGCGGCGGCGGCCGCCGAGATCGCCTCGCCGACGACACGCGCGGACTCCACGCGTGATCCATCATCGCCTTCAGGTTGCCGGGGTGTAGCGGCAGCTCGCGCTGCGGCCGGCCAGGTTGACGACCAGGTCGCTGCCGTGGTCTCCCTGATCCACTCCCGCCGTCCGGCCGTCCACCGGACCTCGCCCGGCCGCTGCGGTGCCGGGTGAAGCACACGACGCCTCATGGCCGGCGGCGGTCACGCACGCTGTACCGTACCGACCTGTCCGGTTCCCCCGGGATCTGATCTTCATCGGATGCTCCTCCCCGCCTCGATGTCTTCCCGCGGTCCGACCCTATCCCATATTTGAACACGTTCAAATGCGAGGGACAGTGAGTCTTGGCCCTCGGGACCGACCGCCCAGCACCGTCCTGGGCGCCCGTGGGATGCGGTCGGGCGTGACAGCCGGATGGATGGGTGCCATGCGCAGACCCATAGCCGTTGGCGTCCAGCCACTCGCCGCCCGCCTCACGTCGGGCGTCCTCCTCGCCTCCCAGTCACTCCTGCTCACCCTGTCCGCGGCCCCCGCGTCGGCCGACGACGCGCGGACGCCCGTCCGCGGTACCGCCTACATGGGCAGCGGGGTTCTCGCCCACGAGGGGGTCCAGGGGCGGCCCGCCGACACCCGCGCCACCCAGACGGAGGGCGGTGGACGTCTCCAGCCATCAGGGCAACGTCGCCTGGTCGACCCTCTGAACAGCGGGGTGAAGTGGGCCTACACGAAGGCCACCGAGGGGAACGTCGTACCGCAATCCCTACTACTCCCAGCAGTACGACGGTTCGTACGACGTCGGCATGATCCGCGGCGCCTACCACTTCGCCGAGTCCCCCATTGGCGCCGGCGGCGCGGCCCAGGCCGACTACCCCTTCGTCGACCACGGAGGCGGCTGGTCGAAGGACGGCAGGACGCTGCCGGGCGTGCTCGACATCGATACAACCCGTACGGGGACACCTGCTACGGCAGGACGCCGAGTCAGATGGTCGGCTGGATCCGGGACTTCCTCGACCGGTACGAGGAACGCACCGGCCGGCAGGCCGTGATCTACACTCCAACGCCAACTGGTGGAAGCAGTGCACCGGGGACTACAGCGGCTCCGGCTCCGCCAACCCGCTGTGGATCGCCCGTACGCCCTCGACCGTGGGCCCCTCCCGGCCGGCTGGGACGTCCACACGATGTGGCAGTACCACCTCTTCCGGGCCGACCGTCGGGGACCACGACAAGTTCAACGGGGCGCTCTGATCGCGGTCAAGGCGCTGGCCAACGGCTGACGCGGACCGCCAGGCCCCCGGCCGTCCGTGGCTCAGCGATCGGTGAGAGACCCCACGATGTCGGCGACCTGCTCACGCACCACGTCCCGGGCCCCGGGAGGGCAGGGCGCCGACGTCCCGTACGTTCCAGAGCGCCGAGTACCTCGTCGGCACTCCGCATCGGCACGATGCTGCTCTCAGCTCAGGACTTCGTAGCCGTCGCGGACGGCGATCCGAAGGCGGTGGCGCCGCCCCCTCGCCGTCGGCGTGCACGGCGGTGGCGACGATCAGGGTGCGGCGGCCCGGAATCGGCTTCGGCGGGCTGCTTCAGTAGCCGCTGGCTATCGGGGTGCCGCCAGCCGAGGCTCAGCAGCAGGTGACGCTTGGCCATGACCTCGGCGAGGTCGGTCTCGTAGGCCCGGTCCGGCCCCAGCACCGTGGCGCGGGCGTCCAGGACGAGGGCCGCGGGCAGCAGGCAGCGCAGACTGCTGCCGACGAGGTTGCCGCCAGACCGTCCCGTCCTGCGTACCGCTCACGGTGCCCACCGTGCCGCCGCCCTTCGCAGCACCTCGGAACGCGCTCGTCGATGCGGTGCAGCACCACGGCCGCCCCAGCGTCTCGGGTGCGACCGCGGTCGCCTCGGGCAGGTTCCGCAGCGACATGGCCAGTTCCGGGAAGCCGTCCCGCTGCCAGGTCGCCCACACGGGGGTGGCGCCGCCGATGGCCACCGCCCCCCTCGGCCATGCACTCCTGCGCTTTCGGACACGGACGTGGGCAGACGCGACAGCATGGCGATCGACCTGCTTTCCCGGGAAGGCGGCGGTGGACGACCCCGCGCCTCCGCCGCGTGATCACGGCCACTGCGCATTGTCCGCACCGCCGCGGGGGGCGCGTACAGGGCTCACTCATTCACCATGCGCCCTTCGCGCGCCTACGATCACAGCCGCGCGGCCAGGAATTCCAGCAGCACGGCGTTGAAGCGCTCGGGTTGCTCGGCACCCGGCAGGTGACCGGCCTTGTCGATGACGGCCAGGGTGGAGTACGGGACGAGGCGCCGGATGGACTCGGCCTCCGCCACCAGGGTGTAGACGTCGTCCGCGCCCACGACGATCCAGGACCGGGACCTCGACGGCGGCCAGGACGTCCCGGTAGTCGGGGCGTTCGGCACGTCCGCGCAGTGCCGCCCGCGGCGCCCGCGGGTCGGTGGCGCACATCATCTCCAGGACGCGGGCGGCCACGTCCGGCATGGCGGTGACGTTGTAGGCGGCGAGCATCTTGCCGATGACCTCGTGCGCGTAACCGTCCATGCCCTCCGCGAGGAGTCCGGTCGGCCAGCCGGTTGCGGAACCGCCTGCCCTCGGCGGTCTCGGCGGGCGCGGAGGTGTCGGACAGGACGAGGGCCCGCACCCGCCCGGGTGACGCAGCTGCAACTCCATGGCGATCTGACCGCCGCATGGAGACGCCCCCGACCACCGCGCGCTCGATGTCCAAGTGGTCCAGGAGCTCGGCGAGGTCGTCGGCGAAGTCCGCGAGCGCAGAACCTTGCCGGTGCTCACGCTGCTGCGGCCGCGTACCCGCGCAGGTCGGGGGTGACGACCCGGTAGCCGGCTTCCAGTGCCGTCACCTGGGGCGCCCAGGGGTGCGGTTGAAGGGTCGCCGGCGGATCAGGGAGGATAAGGGCCCTGACGAGGGGCCGGGTCGTCGTAGTCGATCGTGGCGCCGCGCACAGTTGTGGAGTCCATTCCGGGACCCTAACGGGGTGTCACCCGGCGGGGAGCATGGGGCGTGCGCATGCCTCAAGGGGCGAGCAGCGCACCGGCCAACTCCGCACGCAGTTCCTCTCTTCCTTGCGGACCAGCGCGGCCAGCCGCCCGTCCCACTCCCGCGCCGCGTCGTCCAGCGCCTCGGCGAAGGCCTGTGTGCGCGCCGCCCCATGACGGCCATCGCGACGGGGAGGGAGGGGCCGGGCGAAGGAGCGACCTTGACCCGCGCCTTCACCGTCACCCGCCAGTGTCCGTCGGGGTCCGGGAACGCGGTACGACCGTCACGGTGGCGCGGGCGAGTGCGTGTATGAGGGGTACCGCTCAGGGGCGCGGTGAGGGGGCGGCGACCTCGGCCGGCCGCCGCCGGCCACCATCCGCCGAGATCGAGGTGCAGTCGTGCGGTGCCGCCGAGGTACTTCGCCCGTGTCGCCGCCGGTCCGCAGCGTCGCCGAGAACCACACCTCTCGCGGCCGTGCGGCGCTCACGAGCCGGGTACGCAGGTCGACTGGGCCGGGTGTGCCGGGTCGTCGTCGGAGGGTGACGGCCTCCAGCGCCGTCTCACGGTGGCGGTCCCAGGCGAGGACGGTGACCGCCTGGCCGGCGTCCGGTCGTCCGTCCTCCTCGTTCACCGGCCGGTAGCGGGCGCCCGGCCGCAGGTGACGCCCCTCGGACAGGACCAGCCCGGGCAGCAGTCGTCCGTCGGGCAGGCGCAGGCACGCTCCCTCGACGCCGAGGTCTTCCGCGAGGTCGTGGAGTGCGGTAACGCACGACTCGAACCAACGGCGGGGTACGGGGGCGAGCGTCACGGTGTGCTCGAAGCGGGCCATGGGGTCAAGGATGGGCGCCTGGGGTCGCCGGGTCACGGGTGTGGCCCGGCAGTGAGGGACGAAGTCGGTTGCCGGTTTCCGGGCGGGCCTCCGCTCCTGGTTCACCCACCCTGCAGTGGGGTCGGACGACCGGTGAGCTGCCGGTCGTCCGCAGGGCCTCGTGCGACAGACGAACTCCTTGCCTCACGGTCGGGTGCGTCGCGCACCTCCTCCACCACGTAGCCCTGTGCGTCCAGGTCCGCCTCGACCTCCTGCCGCCGCTCGGAAGCGCAACGTCGAGTCGAGGTGTGCACTTCGCCGTCCGAGCCGAATACGTAGGTCCAGCGGAACGAGACCAGCGGCCACCCTCACCTCCACCAGCCGGCACCAGCTCTCGACCGCGCCCACGCCGGCGATCTCCGTGACCCGGTGGGTCCGCTGCAGGTTCCACTCCTCCCAGGCACGCCGGTCCGGGTCCCGCGTCTCGAACACGAGGCGTCCGCCGGGGCGCAGGGGCTTCGTAGGCGCCCTTCAGCGTCCTGTGCCACAGCCGCGTGTCGGTGATCTCCTGGGCGGCGTTCGCCGTCATGGTCGCCAGGTCCACCCCGCAGCGCGGGCAGTGAGGTGGCGTCGCCCTCGATCAACGCACCCGGTCGCCACTCGCCTTGCCCCGGGCCACCTCGATGGAGGCTCGGGCGGGGTCGGCGCCGACGACCTCCACGCCGCGGCCGGCAGCAGCAGGGCGAACACGCCTGTTCCACAGCCGATGTCCAGCACCCGCCGCGCGCCGGAACTCCTCGGCCATGCGCATGTACGCGTCGAGGTCGCCGCGGTCGGGGTCGGGGGCGTCGTGCCGCGGCCAGCCGTGGATGCCGGAAGCACTCGTCAGCCATGCGGCCGACGGTAGCCGAAGCCCTCCACGAAGTCCTCGGGCCGGGACCGGCCCGAGGACACGCGGGCGACGTCAGCGGCGGGCCCGGGTCACCAGGTGATCCGGGCCCGCCGCCGTCGGACTCGGCCGTCACGCGGCGGCGGCCACCGGCACGGTGCGCTCGGCTTCGTTCAGCCACGCGATCAGGGAGGTACGGGCGCGGGCGACCCGTGACCGCACCGTCCCTATCGGGCAGTCGCTGACGTCAGCCGCCTCCGCGTAGGGCAGCCCCAGCATCTGCGTGAGGACGAACGCCTCGCGGCGGTCGTCGGGCAGCGCGGCGAGCAGTTCGGCGAGGGCGATGCCGTCGTCGAAGCCGGGCAGATGGCGCGGCTGGGTGCGCTCCACGGCCGACTCCCAGTCGTCCGTGGCCGCCAGGCGGGGCCGGGAGGAGTCGTAACGGATGCTGTCGACCCGCCGCGCGGCGGGCGATGGCGAGCAGCCAGGTGCGGGCCGAGGAACGGCCTTCGAAGCGGTGCAGGCTGCCGAGGGCCCGCAGGAAGGTGTCCTGGGTCAGGTCCTCGGCGCTCTGCGGATCGGCACCGAGGAAGGTCACGTAGTGGCGGACGTCCCGGTGCAGGGCGCGTACGAGCGGTCGACGGCGACGGGGTCGCCGGTGCGCGCGGCGAGTGCCCAGGCCGTGATGGACGCCTCCCTTCGCGGACGTACCCGGCTGCCGGCGTGGTGGGGGCAGGGCAGGAGTGATCACCTGTGTCTGTCCTTCTCGGGATCAGGGACCCGGTCTCCGGGCGAGGCCAGCCCGTGCGGAACGGGACCGGCGGCACGGCGGGACCGGCCAAGGGGTGGGCGGCCGGGCGCGGGGAGCGCACGGCCGGTGCCCCGAGGCGCGACGCCGGCGGCTCGACGGCTCGACGATTCGCCGGTGGCCTCGGGGGACCTGCTGCCGTCAGACGGCAGCGACCCCGGCGGGCGGGCCCCGAGAAGTGATCGCGTGGGCGAGGAGAAGACGGCGCGGTGCCCGGTCCGAGGCCGCTCGGCGGGCCCGGACGCGCGGGCGGTGCGGCGGCGAGGGCAGCCGGAACAGCAGGCGCAGGGGGCGCGACGAGCCGGGTGGCGAGGCACCGCAGGACGCGGAAGACGGCGCGTTCGCCGTGGGCGAGCCAGAGGCCGCACAGCAGCGCGGCCACCAGGTGGGCGGTGAGCATGCCGGTCGAGGACATGCCGCCCATGGCGTGGCCGCGGGGTCCATGGCGTCCATACCGGGCATGGAGTGCCCGGCATGAGGGCCGTGGCCCGCGGTGTTCATCGACGTCGGCATGGCGCCGTGCTCCCCCGCCCGGGCCGGACGGCATCCGGCACAGCAGGACGTCCAGCCAACGGCGCGCGAGGGACTCGTCGTCCGACGACGGCGGCCGCTTCGTCGCCTGGGCGAGCGAGAAGGACGTGTGCAGTACGGTCTGGGCGGCCACGGCGACACCGACGACGGCGAGCGGTCCGCGTTCCCGGTCGGCGAGCCACCAGGCGGCGCCGCCCGTGGCCAACGCGCCCGCCGCCATGGCCCACCAGGGCACCGCGGTCCCGGACATCAGGATGTGGCCCAGGGCGGCGAGCAGCACGCAGACGGCCGCGGGACACCGCGGCCCGTACCGTGCGAGAACACCACCCTGCAGTCATGGCGGCCTCATCCTTGCATCCGGGCTCCCGTGATCACCGGTGGGTACGGATTCCGGTCCGGTCCCCCCACTCAACACGACGCGCGTGATCCACACCACATCCACAGCACACTTCACCCACATACGGTCGGACTGAAGGCCCGTCCGGTTCACCGGCCGTCCCCGCCGGACCGGAGCACCGGAAGCGGACGCGGGAGCGCCGGCGCACGGGGACCGTCCGCCGTGCCTCCGCGCCGGGCGGAGGCACCGGCGTCCGCGGCCGCCGGGCCGGGTATCCCCCAGTCAGTTCCCCCACGACCGCCGGTGCGGACACCGGCGCGGACACCCGTCTCCCACGGAAGGTGCACCGGTATGACCGACCCTCATGGCCTGGAGCCCGTAGCGACGTTCTGCGGAAACTGCGACTGCGGCTGCCCCCAGCTGTTCGTCGACCCCGACGCCCCGGCGGAGCAACGGGTCGTCCTGACCGACGACTTCGGCCAGCGCGTACAGATGAGCGCCGACCAGTTCTCGTCGCTGGTCGACGACGCCAAGCAGGGCAAACTGGACGGCATCGCCCCTGCCCTGAGCGGACACCGCCGGTCCGCCGCGCGTCCGGGTGGGTGAACGGTCCCGCGTTCGGACGATCGAAAGCCGCCGCCCGGGGAAGAGGGGTAGGCATGCGCGCACTCGTCATCAACTGCACTCTCAAGCCCTCCCCTCAGCCGTCGAACACCGAGGCCCTCGCCGCCACGGTCATCGCGGCCCTCAAAGGACCACGGGGCGGAGGTGGATGTCGTACGGGCCGTCGACCTGAACCTGAAACCGGGGTCGAGACCGACATGGGCGACGGCGACGACTGGCCGGGCGTACGAGAAGCTGCTGGCGTCGCAGATCCTGATCATCGCCTCGCCGACCTGGCTCGGCCGCCCGTCCTCGGTGGCCCAGCGGGTCCTCGAACGCATGGACGCCATGCTCAGCGAGACCGACGACGAGGAGCGTCCCGTCGCCTACAACCGCGTCGCCGGGGTCCTGGTCACCGGGAACGAGGACGGCGCCCACCACGTCATCAGTGAGATCAGCGGCGGGCTCTCGGACATCGGCTACACGATTCCGGGTCAGGCCTGGACCTACTGGCACCTGGGTCCCGGCCCCGGACCCGACTACCTCGACGACGACCGCGGCCACGACTGGTCGACCTCGACCGGCCGGGCCATGGCGTCCAATCTCGTCCACGCGGCGCGTGCGCTCAGCGCGATGCCCCTGCCCGCTCCGCCGTCCTGACGTCGTCGGCGCGCAGTCCGCGCACCTGCGGGGAGAGCAGGGCCGCCGCGCCGGCCGGAACGATCGGGGCCGCGCAGCCGGCCAGCGCGCGGGCGGTGCCCACGGCCGTCGCCACGGAGCCGGCGACGAGCAGGCCGAGCGGGGCGAGGCGAGCGAGCCGAACCAGTGACGCCGCCGATCAGGTTGAACAGGGCTGCGGCAACGCCTGGCACGCCGGCAACAGTGACAGCCGGCCCGCCCCGGCCCCCGGCAGCGCGAGTACCGCGAACCCCAGCGCCACCCGGGCGAAGCCGTTGCCCAGTGCCGACATGACGCGTGCGCTCAGGAGCAGCACGAAGCGCTGATCGCGCCACAGGGGCACGCCGTCGTGGAAATCCGGGGCACCCGTCACGGGCAGGCACCCTAGAGCCCTGTGATCGGCGCCCGCCCGGAACCGGTCACCGCGGGACGGCGTCGGCGGTAGTAGGAGACGGTGACGGCGCCGAGCAGCGGGCCCCACGCGACCAGGGGCAGGTAGGCGAAGCCCAGGAGCGTGGCGCCGAGCGACGTCATGTCGGGGTGCGGGGTGGCCCACCACCAGGCGAACGGGGTCCACAGGGCGGTCAGCACGACGGCACCCAGACCTGCCGGGAGGACCGCCGCGCCATCACCGGGACCGGCCGCCCGCCGAGCAGCGGGACCCGGCGCGGGACCACCTCGCCCCAGGGCCGGACCAGGCCGAGCGTGAGCAGGGCCAGCGCCTCGCTCACCACGCTCAGTCCCACCACCGTACACCACGCCCCGTCCGTCGACGCCCATCGCCTCGTAGCCCGCCCTCGGTGTACCCGGCAGGCCGCCCGGCCGCCGGCAGGAGGCGCCACAGTCCGGTCGGCAGGGTGAGGAGCGCGACGGCGTGGGCGGCGAGGACCGCCCAGCGGGCGGGGGCGGGAATCCGTGGTGTCGTGGTCACGCACATCATCCTGTCGGCGGGCCGCCGCCCCGGCGTCGCTTCCCTGGTACGGTCCGCGACGCGGCGCCGGAAGGACGCCCCCGAGGGTTGACTCTCGCTCGGGGAGACCCGTCCTCCTCGAGGCACAGCGCACGCGTATGTCTGCCGTCGCCGATGCGGGGCAGTCGTTCACGTGCAACGACGTAACGAAACGCATGAGGAGCTGGTGTCCGCCATGACGCACGACCTGACCCCGAAGTACACGGTCCCCGGCATCGAGCGCGAGGCCGCCGGCCGGCTGATCGGCGCGCTGCGGATGCGCCTGCACGCCCTCAACGACCTGCATCTGACCCTCCAAGCGCTGCACTGGAACGTCGGGACCGCACTTCATCGCCGTGCACGAGATAGATCGACCCGCAGGTCGACCAGGTGCGCGAGATGGCCGACGACGTCGCGGAGCGCATCGCCGCACTCGGCGGGGTGGCGCAGGGCACGCCCGGGGCGCTGGTGGCCGAGCGGCCCTGGGACGACTACCCATCGGCCGGGCCGACGCCATCGCCCACCTCGCCGCGCTCGATGTCGTGTACACCGGCGTGATCGAGGGAGTGCGCGAGGCGGTGAAGGAGGCGGGCGACATCGATCCCGCCACGGAGGACCTCCGATCGGCCAGCCCGGGACCTGGAGCAGTTCCAGTGGTTCGTGCGGGCCCATCTGGAGAGCTCCGGAGGCACCCTGGCGACGGGCGGCGCGACGTCCGAGACGGAGGCCGCGGACCGCGCGCGGAACTGGCTAGCCGGGGCCTGTCCCCCGGTCGCGCGAGGTGGGCCGATCGCACCGGCGACGGCGCGGTCGGCCCCGGTGCGTGCCCCGCCCGGCGTGCGGGTGCCCGCCCGGCGTGCCGCTCAGCGTGCGGGTCGTCCTCGGCGTCCGATGAGTACCCGACGAGGACCAGGTCGGCGACCAGGACCACGGCGCCGATGACGAAGTGGTAGAACAGCCCCTCGGCGGCCAGCCCGATCACGCCGAGGACGAGCGCCACCAGCAACAGCAGGAGGAACAGGCTCAAGGTCGTCTCCCCTCGAAGAGGCTCGTCGGACGGTTCAGCCGCCGGCCGAGCCGGCGCTGCTCACCGCGCTGCCCTGCTCTGTAGGGCAGGGCTGGTAGTGGGCGAAGACGGCGCCCCTGTCCTCGGCCGCGAGTTCTCACCTCGTCGAAGCCGATCCCGGGCGCGTCCTTGACCAGGCTCTTGTCATAGCCCACCTTCAGGTAGCCCGGCCCGACGGTGGCCTTGTCCACCGGGACGAACACCAGATCGTCGGCGGGTCGGCAGGCCGATCATGACCGCGGAGAACGCGGGCCGATCGGTGGCGGTGTCGAAGTGAGATGGACTCGAGAGCCCCGATCTTACGGCCGTCACCGTCCACGACGTCATGTCCACGCCAGTCACGAATGTTGTTCGCTTCAAACATCGGTCTTCCCCTTCCGAGGACGCTCACTGTGCTTGTTCCCCGCTTCGTGTCCCCCTCGCATGTTCTGTCCCCCACACCGGCGAACGACAGCTCATCGCGATAGGCTGCCTGGCCGGACGAAGGAGATCGAGTGTGGATGCTACAGGCGCCACGGGCGGACCGCCCCGGTGCGCAGCGGGGCCGTGCTGGGTACGGCCGCTGCCCGGCCGTCCCGGACTCCGCGCCAGCGGAGAGGTCAGCGTTACCACCCGCCCGTCCTGGGAGAAGAGGCCCTCACGGAACTGTCCAGGCAGCACACGGACGTGTCCTACCTGGAACTGTCCGGCGTGCGGTTCGTCGATGTGGCCGGTGTCGCGGCACTCGCCGTCACCGCCATGAACCTGCCCGGCGGGCGGGTCGTGGTGGAACAGCCCCCGCCGCAACTGCCCCGGGTGCTGGAGCTGTTCTGGCCGTCCCTGCGCCGTATCGAGGTGGCGCCGCGATGAGCACGGTGACCCACGAGGAGGCGTTCGCGCATCCGGCGCTGTTCTACCGCTCGGAGCGCGAGTACGCCGACCGGACGGCTGCCGTTCGTACGGGAGGGACTGGCCGCGCGAACCCGTGGCGGTGGCCGTGCCCGCCCGCAACCTGGAGCTGATCAGGGACGGGCTGGGAACGGACGCGGACGTTCCTTCTGGACATGACGGAGGCCGGGCGCAATCCGGGCGCGATCATCCCCGGGGTGCTCAGCAAGGCGTTCGCCGACGCGCACGCGGACGAACGGGTGCGCATCATCGGCGAGTCCGTCGGGGCCGGGCGCAGCGCGCGGAGTACCCGGCGTGCGCCCAGCACGAGGCACTGATCAACGCGGCCTTCGCAGGCCGTTCCGCGACGATCCGGCCCGCACGACGAGGCCGGGCCGGACGCGGACGTCCCGGCCGACGCCCTTCGTCACCCATCCGACGGTCATCGCCGGAGGCAGGTGAGCGGGCCAGCGGGCCTACGACTGGCCCGCCGGTCGTCGCCTGGCTAGCAGAGCCGCTGGATCCCGCCCGGACGCCGACGTCCTCGCCTTCGGTGCCCGGGAGCTGCCCGAGGTAGCGGCGCTTCGCCGTCGGCCGGGCCGCGTCGCGCGGGCTGGCCGAGCAACGCCTTCAGGACACGGAGTTGGCGGTGGCGGAGCTCACCACCAACAGCGTGGTCCACGGCGGTGGTCACGGGACGCTGGCGATCTGGTCCGATGCCGGGCAGGTGGTGTGCGAGGTCCGCGACGCGGTGCGCCTCGGATCCGCTGGCCGGCCGCCGGCCCCCGGCGCACGGGGCAGATCTGCGGCCGGCCTGCTCTCGTCCACTACGTCGCCGATCTGGTGCGGGTGCACACGTCGGACGACGGCACCACCGTCCGCTCCTACCTCGGCCTCTGAAACGATTGTCGGAAGCCGCTCGCCCGCCATGCCGATCGCGGAAGCATGTGTGGGTGCCTCTTGACCCGGGGTAGGCGGCTCTCTCGTCGGCCGACAAGCCGACAGTGACGGGGCCCGATCGACTGGGAGGGGACGCATCGTGAGTGGACGGACGACCGCACAGATCACCGAGCACACCACCACGGGCATGCCGGAGGTAGCGGATCGCAACCAGGTGGCGCCCGAGGACGCGCGGGAGTTGTCGAAGCCGTTCTTCAAGCAGCCTGACGGTACTCGAAGAGGGCACGCACGAGTACCAGTACGCGCGCAACACGCTGATCGAGATGAACATGTCACCTGGTCCGCGTTCGCCGCCGGCCCGCTTCCGCAGTCGCGGGGACGAGATGGAGGACATCGTCCAGACCGGCATGATCGGCCTGATCAAGGCCATCGACCGGTTCGAGCTGGCGCGCGAGGTCGAGTTCACCTCCTTCGCCGTGCCGTACATCGTCGGCGAGATCAAGCGGTTCTTCCGTGACACCACCTGGGCGGTGCACGTACCGCGGCGCCTCCAGGAGTGCGCGTGAGCTGGCCCGAGGCCCGAGGAACTGTCCACCGTCCGGACCGCGAGCCCACCATAGCGGAACTGGCCACGCTGATGAACATCCCAGCGAGGACGAGGTCGTCGAGGGCCAGATCGCGGCCAACGGCTACAACTCCGCCTCCGCTGGACGCCGCGCTGACCGGGGACGGGCCCGAGAACGGCGAGGTCGGTACTGGCCGACTTCATCGGTGTGGAGGAGGACGGCGCTGCGCGCTCGTCGAGGACTTCCACCCCTCGCCCCGCTGATGGCCGAGCTCAGCGAGCGCGACCGGCAGATCATCCACATGCGGTTCGTGGAGGAGGCTCACCCAGAAGGAGATCGGCGAACAGCCTCGGGTGCTCGCAGATGCACGTCTCCCGGCCTGATCTCACGCCTGCTGGCCCGTCTGCGGGAAGGTATGCTCAGCAACCCTGAGTGGCGTCTCAGGCGGCGGCCGTCTCTCCTCGGCTGCCGCCTGCACCGGCTAGATGTTGATACGCTGTTCGCGGTCTTGTCCTCGACGTCCGCCGGCCATGGCCGCTGGTACTGCGCCCAGTTGCAGCTTCCGCCGGCCCAGCCCCGCAGCCTGCCCCGCTTGAGCGGCGCGCCTTGCGGGAGGGTGCGGTGGCCTTCTTCCGCCTCTCGGTGCCCTTCCGCCTCTCGGTGCCCTTCCGCCTCTCGGTGCCCTGCAGCCTTCGGTGTCCTTGCGCCCCTCGGTGTTGTGTTGTCCTTCTTCCGGGGTGCCGAGGGCTTGCCTCTGGACCGCCCTTCGCCTGCTCCAGACTGCCCTGCAGGACCTCCATCAGGTCGACGACGTTGGTGGCCCGGGCGCTTCCTCGGCGACGGCGACCTCCTTGCCCTCGGCCTTGGCCCGGACCAGCTCGCGGACCTTCTCCTGGTAGGAGTCGTGGTAGCGGGCGGGGTCCCAGGCGCTGAGGGCGTCGACGAGACGCATCGCCATGTCCAGTTCCTTGCCCCGGCCCGCCCGGCCCTCCGGCAGCTCGGGCAGCTCCTCATCGGGTCGCGGACCTCGTCGGCCCAGTGCAGCGTCTGGAGCACCAGGACCTTGTCCTCGGCACGGAGCGCGGTCAGGTACTGCCGGTTGCGCATGACGAAGGTGGCGACGCCGACCTTGCCGGCCTCGGCGAGGGCGGTGCGGAGCAGCTCTAGACCTTTGAGGTACTCCCTGCCGCGCGGGGGCGACGTAGCAGGTGCGGCCGAAAGTACACCGGTGCGATGCGGTCGAGGTCGACGAAGTCGGTGATCTCCAGGGTCTGGGAGCGGCCCGGCGCGATCTCGTTCAGTTCCTCCGGCTCGACGACGACGTACTCGCCCTCGCCGACCTCGTAGCCCTTGACGATGTCACCGGGGCCGACCTCCTTGCCGGTGCGCTCGTTGACCCGGCGGTTGCGGATCCGGTCCAGAGCGTGCTGCGCTGCAATTGGTGGAAGCGGACCGTGTGGTCCCTGGGTCGCCGTGGAACAGACCGACGGGCACCGAGACCAGCCCGAAGGTGATGACACCCGTCCAGATCGCCCGCGCCATGGCCGTCCGCCCCCGTCCGTCCTGCCCGCACCGCCCAACCCCACCACGCTCACACCACGTGCGCGGATCCCGCGCGCCGGACGGCGGTGCACACGGGTTAACAGCCGGGTGACAGCGCGCGCATCGGCTCCCAGTTCGTACTCCCTGTGAAGTGCGGGACGGCGAACGCACTGCGCGCCCTCGCCGCTCCTCCCGTCGAACCAGGACGGACAACGTCGAGCAAAGGGACCCCGACCCATGAGCTGTCACCTGAAGGCGATCACCCGCGAGGAGCATCTGCGCTTCGTCACGTCCCGGCCTTCCGTCAGTCATCTGCAGACGCCCTCGTGGGGCGACGTGAAGCCGGACTGGCGGGCGGAGAGCCTGGGCTGGTTCGACGAGGGCGGCGACCTCGGGCGCGGGGCTGGTGCTGGCCGCGGCCGTTGCCGAGGCTGAAGCGGTATCTGGCCCATCTGCTCGAGGGCCCGGTCATCGACTGGGGCACGGCGGATCTGGAGCGGTGGCTGGAGCCGATGCTCGGGTACCTGAAGGCGCGTCTTCGGTGCGGATGGGGCCGCCCGTGCGGCCCGGCGCTGGAGTGCCGAGGCGGTCAAGGCTGCGATCGCCGACCCGGGGCTCGGCGGCTGGGGACGTGGAGGCCACCGTGCACGGCTCGGGGCCGCCGACATCGCCGAGGCTGCGCCGGGCGGGCTGGCGGCACCGCGCTGGGCGAGGACGGTTTCGCCGGCCAGCCGCGCTACGTGCCAGGTACCGCTCGCCGGCGGTCACTGGAGCAGGCCCAGAACGGCTTCAACCAAGGTGGCGCCGCAACATCAGAAGTCCGAGAAGGCCGGCGTCAAAGTCGTCCGGGGCGACCAGGAGGACCTCCCGGCCTTCTACGAGCTCTACGTCGAGACCGCCGAACGGACCGCAAGGGTTCATCCCGCGCCCTCACCTACTTCCAGCGCATGTGGACTGCGCTTTTCGACGGCCGAGGACCCGGACTGCATGCGCTCTACCTCGCCCATCACGACGGGGAGGTGCTCGCGGGTGCCACGATGCTGACCGTCGGCGAGCACGTCTGGTACTCCTACGGCGCTTCCACGAGCCGCTGGCGCGAGGTGTTCAACAACGCGCTCCAGTGGCGGATGATGTGCGACGCCCAGAACTCGGCGCGGCCGTCTACGATTTCCGCGCATCACCGACACCCTGGACGAGGACGAATCTGGCCTGCTGGGGCTGCTGCGCGGTTCAAGGCCGGAGCGGGCGGTGAGGCCGTGGAGTACCTCGGCGAGTGGACTACCCGCTCAACAAGCTGCTGCACAAGGCCCTGGGCCTGTACCTGGCACGGTGCGCTGGAGTCGTCCCGGACCAGACCGGACCGACCAGACCGGATCGGAGCAGCGCCGACCGGCATGGCCCGGACCGGCCGGTCAGTCGGCGGGGCTTCTCCCAGACCATGCATGTGGCCGTCGCTCTCGTGGGTGAACGGCTTCCGGGTCCACCTCCCACCGGTCGCGCAGCTGCAGTCCGGCGAGCCGGCCATCAGGTCGAGTTCGAAGGCCACACGTACCGGAAGGGTAGTACTCGCACTGGGGCGTCCGTCCACGAGGGTGACGTAGTTCGAACTCATCGCCTGGGTGGCGGTGTCGTCGGTGTCGAACGCCCACCCGGTCGGGCCGATGCGGAACGGCACGGCGGTCTCGTCCCGGGGCAGCCGACGCAGCTCCGGCACGCCCACCTCGATGACGAAGCAGCCGCCGGGCTCCAGATGGTCGGCAGCGTTGCGGCAGCAGTCGACCTGGGCGTCCTGCGTCGTCAGGTTGTTGATGGTGTTGAAGACGAGGTAGGGCGACCGTGAAGAAGCCCGGTGCCCGGAGTCGTCGCGAAGTCGCCGATGGTCACCCCTACGGCAGTCGCCGCCCGGCTTGGCACTCAGCCGGGAGGTCATGGCCCGGACATGTCGATGCCGTGGTACCGGGACTCCGCGCGCCCCGCCAGGGCCAGCGCGATCCGGCCGGTGCCGACGCCGAACTCGAGCGTGCCCGGCCGGTGCCCGCCAGTTCCGTCAGCAGGTCGACGGCGGGATCCACCGCCTCGGGTGTGAACCGGTCCGCCGCCGACTCGTCGTAGTGCGCGGCGACGCTTTCCCCGAAGTAGCCGGTCCTCGTCAGACATGCGAGGGACCGTACCGCTCGTCTGGCCGCCGGCGCCCGGATTTTCCGCCGCGCGCCAGGACCGCGTAGAACAGCGGGAGGCGACGACGATGCCCGCCGGCAGGGCGAGGTCCAGCCGCCCAGGGCGCGTGCGATGGGCTCGGTGTAGAGGGTGTTGACGCTCAGCGCGGCCAGTGACGCCGCCGGCGAGGCCAGGGCGTGCCCGCCGAAGGTTGACACCGGCGGTGTACCAGAAGGCGCTGCCGGGTGTCTCGTCCATCAGGCCCGGCCGTCGTAGCGGTTGCGGCGCAGCACGATGTCCGTGGCGTAGACGGCCATGGCGGGGCCGAGGAGGACGACGGTGAGCTGGAGGACGTTGCTGACGGTGTCGAGGAAGTCGGAGGCGAGGAGCCCGTACAGGGTGAGGGCGACGCAGCCGCGTCCGTCGGCGGAGCACGCTGAGCGAGCGGCGGATGCGGATGCCGACGGCCTGGAGGGCGAGGCCCGCGCTGTAGGCGGTCAGGGCGTTGATGGCGATGGTGCCGAGGACCAGGGCGAGCAGGAACACCGGGCCGAACCGCCGGGCAGGAGCTGCCGCAGACCGGTCCTGCGGGTCCGTCATGTCGACGGCGGTCGCGGCGAGGGCGCCGAGGGAGCAGACGAGCACGCCGGGCAGGAAGCCGCCCAGGGCGGTCCAGCCGGCGATCGCCTTGGGGGACGTCGTGCGGGGCAGGTAGCGGGAGAAGTCGGCGCTGGTGGTGTACGAGAGCCGGGCCGGATCCGGATGAGGGGTGACGCCGGCGATCAGACCGCCCACAGATCGGTGCCGGTGAGCGGTTCGGCCGGTAGGTACGCGAAGTCGGTGTGCCGGAACATCGCCGACCGCGACGACGGCGGCGGCGGCCGTCAGGGTGAGTGGATCGGGAGGTACAGCTTCATGATCATGCCGTGGCCGTAGACCCCGATGGTCAGGGTGAGGGCGGCGACGACCATCACCACGACGACCTGAACGCCGGTGGTCGCGGTGATGCCGGCCATCTGGACGAGGGCGAAGGCGGCGCATGCGGCGGCGGCCAGGTTGAGGGCGAAGTAGCAGACGGAGATGAGCCAGCCGACGACCGCGTTGTTCACGCGGTTGCCGCGCACCCCGTACATCGCCCGCGTGACGACTCCCGCTGCCGGCGGCGCCCGCCGCCGGGCCGGATATGGCAAGGCAGGCCAGTGAGCAGCCGGAACAGGTTGCCCACGACGATCACCGCGAGGGCCCGCCGTGGGAGTCAGGCCCACGAGGATCGGGGCGCCGCCGGTCACCAGGTTGAGATAGGCGACGTTGGCCGCCGCCCAGACGGAGAAGAGCTGGGCTCTCGGTTGCCGTGGCGTTCGTGGTCGGGGATGTGGTCGATGCCGTGGGCCTCGACGCGGCCCGCCCGTTCCGACGGGGGCTGGGGTGGCGAGAGCCTCCTGACGCGCGGGCGCCGGTGCCGGGGTGCGGGTCGGGGATCGTGGACGCCATGAGGCTCTCCGGGGTGCACAGTATCCCACCTGCTTGCTTGTTGGTCGCACACTCAATAGCATGGATTCCATGCCGTCAAGCGTCCCGAACAAGCGAATCCGCAAACTCCAGCGGCCAGACGTGCGGAAATCGTTGCCGCAGCTACGGTGTCGCACTGACCGAAGGGACTGGAGTGCATCACCCCGAGGCGGATCGCCGAGGAACCTCGACGTCCGCCCGGGAGCTGGATCAGTCACTACTTCCCCGCAGTGGAGGACCTGGTGGCCGAGGCCACGGCGACTGCCGCGGACGCCGAGTTGGAGACGCTCCTGCCTGCCGACCCTGGCCGGTGCGACGCCGACGCGGCATCTGGCGCGGTTCTTCGCCCAAGCGACCGGAGCGAGGGTTCGACGACATCAGCCGGCTCTGGCTCAACGCCCGGCAGACCTGAGCCGCTACCGGCCCACGCTGCGCGACCGTGTCGCCGTCCGGAGGCCGCCTGGCGGACCGGATGGAGTCGCTCATCCGCGAAGGCGTGCGGCGGGCGAGTTCCCACCGAGGACCCGCTGGTGGCCGCCATCCAGATCCTGGTCGTCCTCGACGGTCTCGGCATGCTCGTCAACAGCGCCGACACCACTGACGATCCGCCCGCTGGTCCGGCTGATGCCCGTCACCACGGCGGAACGCGAACTGGGCCTGCCCCGCAGGCACCTGACGACCCCGACACCCCGAACCGCCCCGCCCCCAAGGAGTGACCGTGCGCACCTCTCCTCATCCTGCTCTCGGCCCGGCTGCTCGACCCGGTCACCGGGGAAATCCTCGCCCCGACCGCGCTGGCCGCGGCCGATCGCCGGATTTCCGCCCTCGGTGACGACCGGGACATCCGCGCGCTCGCGGACGCCTCCACCACGGTGGTCGACCCCTCAAGGGCGCCGCCCGGGGATGACGCCCGGCCTGGTGGACGGGCACATCCACCTTCCCGTCTCCGGGCGCCGAGCTGACCCACGGTCTCGACCTGTCGGGCTGCACCGACGTCGGCCAGGTACGCGAGGCGCTGGCCCGCGCGGTACTGACCTCGCCCCGGGGCGTGGCTGCACGCCTGGGGCCTCGACCCCAACGTCTTCGCCGGCCGCCCCGTCGAGACGGCACCCTTCGACGCCGTACTCGACGGCGTGCCCTTGCTGTTGCTGCTCTTCGACGCGCACCCATGCTCGCCAGCCGGCGCGCGCTGGAGCTGGCGCGGGTGGACGGGCCGCGCACCTTCGACCAGGCCACGGCGGAGGTGGTCTGCGACGCGGACGGCACGCCGACCGGTCTGCTGCCGGAGGACGCCGCGTGCGAGCTGGTGGAGCGGATAGCTCCGCAGCCCACACGCGAGCGCCGCGACCGGCTGCCGCGGCCCTGCGCGCCATGGCCGCCACCGGCCCGCGACGGGCGGTCATGTCATGGACGCGAACGGCGACAGCCTCGCCTTCTACGGTGACCTGGACCAGGCCGGACGGCTGCCGCTGCGGCTGCGGGTGGCGCCGTGGTGCCAGCCCGGCATCGACGCCGAGGGTGTGCGCACGCTCATCGGGCAGCAGGGTGCGGGCGGGCGGCTGTGGCGGACCGCCGGCGTCAAGATCTTCATGGACGGGACGGTCGACAACGGCACCGCCTGGCTGGAGCAGCCGGACTGCCACGGCGAGTCCCGGCACGCCTTCTGGCCGGACCCGGAGGAGTACACCCGGGTCATCGGCGAGCTGCACCGGGCCGGGGTGCCCACGGCCACCCACGCGATCGGCGACGCCGCCGTACGTCATGTGCTCGATGCCGTCGAGAAGGCGCAGGCCGGGGCGGACGCGGGGTGCGGCACCGGGTCGAGCACATCGAGACCGTCCCGGACGACACCCTGCGCCGGTTCGCCGAGCTCGGCGTCGTGGCGTCCATGCAGCCCACCCCACTGCTGCGACTTCACCCGCGCCGACCACACCGACAACTGGTCCCGCCGGCTGGGGCGAGCCGCGCGCCTCGCGGGCCTGGCCAGCTGCCGCGACCTGCACGACTCCCGGTGCCGTCGTGGTCCTCGGCTCCCGACTGGCCCATCGCCTCCCTACCCGCCGCTGGGCGTCATGGCGGGCGCCCGTCACCGCCGGCCGACCCGCCACCTCGGCCGGGACCCGCACGGCCCGGAACAGGCACTGACGGCGCTGGAGGCGCTGCGCGGCATGACCGTCAACGCGGCGTACGCGGCGGGCGAGGAGGACGAGGCCGGCCGGATCGCCGTCGGGCACCGCGCGGACCTGACGGTCCTCGCCGCCGACCCGCTCACCGTGCCGGCCACCGAACTGGCCGACGTGCCGGTGCTGTTGACCGTACTGGACGGCGACCCGGACGCATCGCGCCGCGAGCCCTAGATCCGGCCGGAGGGTTGCGGCCCTCCCCGTCCTGGGCAGTGGGACGGTGTCCGAGGGGTGTGAAGCGAGGAGTGGGCGATGTCGCGGCTGCTGGTGGTGCAGAACGGTCCGGACGGCGGGCCGGGCCGGTTCGGTGACTGGCTGGCCTCGGACGGGCCGGCACTGGACGTGGTCCACGCGTACGCCGGTGCGCCGCTCCCCCGGCGCCTGGCGCACGAGGGCGTCATGGTGCTCGGCGGCGGCTACCTGCCCGACGACGACGTCCGCGCGCCCTGGCTCGCGCCCACCCGGGCACTGGTCGCCGAGGCGGTGGAGCGAGGTGTCCCCGTGTTCGGGATCTGCCTCGGCGGACAACTCCTCGCCCATGTCGCGGGAGGAACGGTCCGGGCCGACCACGGCGAACCGGAGTTCGGCAGCACGCCGCTCACCCTGCGGGCGGAGACCGGGAGTGATCCGCTCTTCCGAGGTCCGCCGGAGCGAGGTGACGGCGGTCGAGCACCATGTGGACGCCGTCACCGCCCTGCCGCCGGGGCGCCGCCTGGCTGGTGGAGAGCGAGCGGTGCCCGTACCAGGCGTTCCGGGTCGGCGACCGGGCGTGGGGGGATGCAGTTCCACCCCGAGGCGGGCGCGGACCGGGTCCGGTCGTGGGCTCCGGAGCGGATTCGGGCCAAGGGCCTGGACCCGGCGGAACTCTCCCGCCGGGCGGAACGCGACGAGACCGCGGCCGAAGTGGTCTGGCGCGAGGTCGCCCGGCGCTTCGCCGCGGTCGTCGGCACATGAGCGGCCGGGGAGCGTCGGAGGGCCGGCAGGCCGGGACGCACAGCAGGGTTGTGGGTCAGCCCGTGAACGCGCCGTGGTCGGTGAAGACCAGCTTGGCGAAGCGTTCGCCGATGCGGCGGTGGGTGGCCGCGTCCGGGTGGAGGTCGTCGGGCAGGGGCAGTTCGGCGGAGTCGGCTTCGCCGTAGAGGTCACGGCCGTCGAGGTAGTGCAGGTTCGGGTCGTCGGCCGCCCGCTGCCCGACGATCCGGGCCAGCTCGTCCCGGACGGTGTTCAGGGTCAGTTTGCCGCTCGCGCGTTCCGCCGGGTCGCCCATGGCCGTGAAGCGCAGTCGCCCCTCGGGGAGATGGGGAGAAGTCGGGCGCGCTGGGGCCGGGGGTGTCCTCGTGGATGGGGGACAGGATGGGCGAGACGACCAGCAGCGGGGTGGCGGGGTGGCCGTCGCGGACGGTGTCGAGGAAGCCGTGGACGGCGGGGCCGAAGGCACGCAGGCGCATGACGTCCGCGTTGACGATGTTGATGCCGATCTTGAGGCTGATCAGATCGGCGGGGGTGTCGCGCAGGGCCTGCGCGGTGAAGGGGTCGAGCAGGGCGCTGCCCGCCAGGCCCAGGTTGACGAGTTCGACGCCGCCGAGGGAGGCCGCGAGTGCGGGCCAGGTGGTGGTGGGGCTCGCGGCGTCGGAGCCGTGGCTGATCGAGCTGCCGTGGTGCAGCCAGACCCTGCGGCCCGGGTCCGGGGCGGGCTCGACGGGGGCGTTCGTGCGCAGGGCGACGAGTTCGGTGGTCCTCGTTGTGCGGCAGCCAGATCTCGATGTCCTTGGCGCCCTCGGGCGAGGCCCGCGAAGCGGAGGGTGCCGACGGGACCGGGTTCGACGGCCGTCGTGCCGGTGGTCATGTCGATGGTCAGGGTGTTGCCGCCCGCGACACCGCCCCGGCCCGCCGGGCGGCCGTCGACGAGCAGGTCGTACACGCCGTCCGGGCGCGGCGGGACGCCGGCGTAGACCCGCTTGGTGGGCAGGGTGTCCAGTTCGAGGGCGGTGGCCCGGGTGCGCAGGGCCAGGCGTACGCCGGAGGGCTGGGACTCGGCCATGGCCAACTGTCCGTCGGTGTTCCGGGCGCGGGCCCGGGCGGGCAGCCGGTGCGGCAGCAGGCCCTGCTCGGTGCGCTCGAGGTCGAGGGCACCACGCAGGAGGTTCATGGTGATCGGCGTGGTGATCCAGTCGTCCGTGGTGTGCATGTCGTCTCCGGCTGTGGGGGTGTGTTCGGCCGCGGGGCGGGATGGTTCACGCCGCGGGCCAGTTGCGCAGCAGGGCGTCGAGTGCGTCCACGATCCGGGTCCACGTCTCCTGGGTGTCCGGGGCGCGCTGTGGCCGAAGCCGCCGCCCATCTCCAGACTGACGTAGCCGTGGAAGACGCTGCCCAGGAGTCGGACGGCGTGGGTCTGGTCGGGTTCGGCCAGGTCGTAGCCGCGCAGGATGGCCCGGGTCATCTGTGCGTGGCGGACGCCCGCGCTGGCCGCCGCCGTCTCCGCGTCGAGCCGCAGCTGGGCCGGCGGCGTACCGGCCGGGGTTCCCGGGCGTAGTCGCGGTAGACGTTCGCGAAGGCGGCGAGGGCGTCTTTGCCGGCCCGCCCGGCCAGCGCCGTGGCGCCCCGGTCGGCGAGTTCGGCGAGGGCCAGCAGGGCGATCCGGGTCTTGAGGTCCTGGGAGTTCCTGACGTGCGAGTACAGACTCGCGACCTTGACGTCGAAGTGCCTGGCCAGCGCGGAGACCGTCACTCTGGTCGAAGCCGACCTCGTCGGCCAGTTCCGCGCCCGCCCGGACCAGGCGTTCCGTGGTCAGCCCCACCCGCACCATAGTCATCCTTCCGATAGCCTGAACTCATTATGCAGTTGCCTAAACTCTTTAGGCAACTTAGCCTCATGTGTATGAACCCGTTGACCGACAAAGAGATCCGTGCCGCCTTCGTGAACTGCACCAAGGGCGCGGCCAAGCGCCTGTCCATACCCCACGACCTGGCCGACCGCCCGTGGGACGACCTGGACTACTTCGGCTGGCGGGATCCCCAGGCGCCGGACCGCGCCTACCTGGTGACCGAACTGGGCGGCCGTCCGACGGCACTCGCGCTGCGCTCCTCCGGCGCCGCCTCCGGGCAGGCACGCCGCAGCATGTGCTCGATGTGCCTGACCACCCACTCCGGCGGCGTCTCCCTGATGGTCGCGCCGAAGGCGGGCAAGGCCGGGCAGCAGGGCAACTCGGTGGGCGCCTACATATGCAGCGACCTGGCCTGTTCGCTGTATGTGCGGGGCAAGCGGGATGCGGGCGCCGGCGCGCGACTGCACGAGACGATCACGCAGGAGGAGAAGATCCGGCGGGACCGTGGCGAACCTCGCGGCATTCGTCGACAAGGTCATCGCATGACAGGCGTTCCGCGACACCTCTTATGATCCGGTAATGATCAAAGGCGGGTTGACGAGGTTGCGCGCGCTGCGTGCAGAGGACGCGGCGCATCATCTCCGGTGGCGCAACGATCCCCAGGTGGTGCGCTGGGCGGCTGCCGGAGACCCGTGTTTCGGCCCCGTGACGGCGGAGGCGATCACGCTCGCCTTCGACACCATGCTGCGGCTCAGCCCGAGGGGAGTCGGCCGTGTTCACGGTCGAGGACACGGCCGGCGGCGGGGTGATAGGCATGGCCGACTACCGCGACCTGGACCCGTACGCCGGGGTGGCCACCCTGGGCATCACTATCGGCGAGAAGGAGTTCTGGGGGCGCGGCCACGGGTCGGAGGCGCTGCGGCTGCTCGTGGACCACCTGTTCGGCGCGTACGGTCTCAACCGGCTGGAGCTGGACACCTGGAGCGGCAACGAGCGTGCCATGCGTTCGTTCACGAAGCTGGGCTTCCGCGAGGAGGGCCGGCTGCGCTCCGCCGTGCTGATGGACGGCCGGCGCTACGACCGGGTGCTGTTCGGCATCCTGCGTGAGGAGTGGTCGCGGGCCGGGAGCGACGGCGACTAGGTTCCTTCGGCGGAAGGAGCCATGCCGGTGCCAGGGACCGTCCGAATTCGGGGACCGTCCGAATCGACCGTCGCCCGCATGAGGCCCGCCCCCGGGTCGCGGGGCGGTCCGCGGACCGTACACAGGAGGCATGAGCGCAGGCAGCGAGGGGACCCCGACGACATGTCCCAGCCTCACCTGGTCACGTTCGGGCACGGCACCGCGGGCCGCTCCGCGCTGGCCGAACTGCTGCGTGGTGCCGACATCGCCGCCGTGGTCGACGTCAGGACGGCGCCCCGGCAGCCGCCGCGACCCCGACCTGCTCCCGGGACCGGCTCGCCGGGTGGATGCCCGAGGAGGGGCCTCGCCTACCGGTGGGAGCAGCGCCTGGGCGGCTTCCGCAAGCCGGTACCGGACTCGCCCGACGTCATCTGGCGCAACACCTCGTTCCGCGGGTACGCCGGACACACCCGCACGCCGGAGTTCGTCACCGCCATGGACGAGCTGCTGGAGCAGGCGGCGCGGGAACGCACCGCGGTCATGTGCGGCGAAGCGGTGTGGTGGCGTGTGCCACCGGCGCATCATCGCCGACTTCGCCGTCCTGGCCCGCGGCACGCCCGTGGACCACCTCATGCACGACGGCCGCCTGACGGCCCACTCCCCCACCCCCGGCGCTCGACTGCGGACGGACGGCCTCCTCGTCTACGACGACGAGAAAGCGGCGGCGAAGTCGGCCGCGTCGAGGTCGGGACGGTCGTAGCGGCGAGGCGGAGGCAGCGGACATGCAGCGCAAGGGCGGGCGCCGGCGGGAGACCGGCGATCACGACGTCGAGCCGGTCGAGGCGGTCCTCGACGAGCTCTACGCGACGCCGCCGTCCGAATTCGTCGCCCGTCGTGAGGAACACGCCGCGGCCGCCAGAACGGCCGGCCGCAAGGAGGACGCCCGCTGCATCCACGCCGCCCGTCGGCCCACGCTGGCGGCCTGGGCGGCGAACCTGCTGAGGCGCTCCCGACCGGAGGAGAGCCGGCGGTTCCTGGAGCTGGGGCAGGCGCTGCGCGAGGCACACCGCACCCCTGGACGCGACCGGCCTCAAGGAACTCTCCGCGCAGCGTCGGCACATCGTCTCCGCCCTGTCCCGGCAGGCCGCCCAGCTCTCCCGCGAGGCCGGGCACCAACTGTCGCAAGCGGCGCAGCGGGAGGTCGAGTCGACCCTGCGCGCGGTCCTCGCGGACCCGGACGCGGCCGGCCAGTGGGCAGGCGGACGCCTGGAGGTCTCCCTCACCCCGCCGTCGGAGTTCCCCTCGGACATCGCGCCGGCCCAACCCGCACCGCGCGAGCGGCCCCGGCCGGACACCCTCGGCGCGCGCCCGCGGGCCGGGCTCGGGACGAACTCGCCGAGCGGCGCCGCAAACGCCAGGAAGAACTCGCCCGGGCCGAACAGGCCGCGGAGGAAGCCGCGCGACAGCTGAGTGACAGACGCGCGGAAGAGGCCGACGCCGAGGCGTCCCCTGCGGCAGACCGACGAGGAACACGGGCGGGCACGCGAGGAGGTGTCCGCCGCGGAGCAACGACTGAGGCAGGCACACGAGGAACTCGACCGGGCCGAGCGGGAGCGGCGCGACGCCGAGCAGCGGAGGCGCACGGCCGCCGACGCGCTCTCCCGGGCCGAGCGGGAGGCACATGAGACCGCGCGCGAGGTCGACCGTTTGGCCGGCCGTGTCAGGTAGTACGGCCCTCCCGATTGAGTACTCGTACTCATGAGGTGTTTTCCCGCCGGGGGAGGCTTGCCGTACCAGCCACCCAGAGGAGCCAACCGTGCGCACCGCCGGCCGAGTTCACCGCCCGTCGCCCCCGCGCGTCAACCGCGCGACGCGGTCCGCCCCGGGGTTCGCCCTGGTCTGCGTGACCGTCGCCGCGATCCTGACCGGCTGCTCCATGCAGGAGGCGACCTGCGGCGGCGGCGAGTACCCGGTCATGACCATCGGCAGCACCGGCAGTGCCTGCGTTCCCAACGACGAGGAGGCCGCCCGAGGGTTACACCCGTTACCCCGAGGGCAAGGTCCCCGAGCACGTCGGCGACGAGTGGGACACCTACTGGCAGACTCACACCGTCGACAAGGACGGAAACATCGTCGAGGTGCCCGGCGGCGAGTGAGTGCCGAGTGTCGGCGCTCCGAACATGTGCGCGAGTAACTCGCGGCACATACCACGTTGGCGGCCATACGTGGTATACCGGCCCGGCAGCAAACAGGGGAACAACAGGCGCTGTCCGTCCGTACTATCTGTGTGTCAGCACAGCCGGTGGCAGTCTCCAGTTCTCCGCGTGCCGGGCGCCGATCGGACATGGTCCCCATGTCCCGCGCCTGATGTCCCGCCGTTCCTCACGAGCCTTCACGGCCGCGAATCGAGGAGAGTCAACACCATGTCCGAGAGCACGATGCAGACCGCCACCCAACCTGGCATCGCAGTACAGCGTCCAGGTGACCGACGACCTGGAGAGCAACATCAAGGAGCAGGAGCGCGTCAGCGCGGGAGATCACCGCTCTGCAGCAGCAGCTGGCCGCGCTGCAGCACGACCACGCCCTGCTGGTGAACATGCAGCAGGCGCTCGGCATCACCTCCCCCGCCGGCCCAGCCCGCGACCGACACGGCCGCCGTCCCCGCTCCCCGGGACAGCGCCGCCACGGAGTCGGCCGCCGGAAAGCGCACGCGGAGCAGGAAGGCCGCCACCGCTCCCAAGCGCGCCGCCGCCCCTGAAGCCGGGTGCCAAGCCGGCCTCGAAGACCGACGCGGCGCCTGCCACCGCCGGCGGCCAAGTCGACCGCCAAGCCGACCGCCAAGTCGTCCACCAAGGCCGTCAAGAAGCCGGCGGCGAAGAAGGCGTCGACGCCGGTCGCCGACCGGCCCACGCTGGTCGAGCTGGTGCGCAACCACCTCGTCGAACAGAATGAGCCGCGCTCCGCCGCCGAGGTCACCACGGCGCTCGGTCAGGCCAACTCCGGACGCACCATCAAGACCACGGTCGTCCGCACCACCCTCGAGGGACTCGTCGCCAAGAACCAGGCTCAGCGTTCCAAGCAGGGCACCTCGGTCTACTACACCGCCACCGAGACGCCGGAGGCGAAAGCAGAAGCAGGAGAAGCAGGACGCGGGAACGGAGAAGCCGTCCGCGCAGAGCGACAACTGACGGCGTTCGCGCCCGGCACCGCACACGGTCGCACCGTCCTCCCCGTCGTGGCGCGCGCGCGCGGTCGGGGGATACGGGGTGAGGATCGGTGGATGGGTGTTGTACTACCGGTGCTCTTCGCACTCCTCGCCGCGTTCAGCAACGCGCTGGCCACCGTGTTCCAGCGGCGTGCCGCGCTGAGTGTGCCGCAGACCCAGGGCTTCCCGCCCGGGACTGGTGCTCGACCTGTTGCGGCGGCCGGTCTGGATCGGCGGCATGCTGGCCGTCGTCGTCGCCGGTGTGGCGCAGGCGGTGGCTCTGGGCGACGGGGCCGCTGTCACTCGTACAGCCGTTGTTCGTGCTGGAGCTTCCCCTGGCCCTGCTGCTGGCCTCGCTGATGACCGGCCGCCACATGAGTCACGTCATGTGGCTCGCCGTCGGCGGGGTCGTCGTCGGGCTCGGTGTCGCGCTGGCGTCGGCCGCGCCCGACGGCGGCGAGGCCGACGTGCCCCTGGATCGGTGGGTGCCCGCGCTGGTGGCCTGCGCCGTGGCGGCCGTGTTGCTGACCGCGGCCGGTCTGAAGCGCCTGGTCGGCAAGGCCCGCGCCGGTTGTCTCGGTGCGGCCACCGCGGTGTGCTACGCCCTGACGGCCGCTCTGATGAAGGACTCCATGCGCGTCCTGGACACCGACGGCCTGGTCGGCTTCCCTGACCACGTGGCAGACGCATGGCTTCGCCGCGGCCGGTGTGGGTGCCGTGCTCCTGCTGGAGCACGCCATGCAGGGCGGCCCCTCGTCGCCTCCCAGCCCGCCCTCACTCTGGGGGGACGCCGCGGTGAGCCTCCTGCTCGGTGTCGTCCTCTACCAGGAGGACGTGCGCGCCGGCTGGTGGATCGTGCCGCAGTTGCTCGGCGTCGCCTTGATCGTCATGGGTGTACTCACACTCGCCCGGCGCGGCATCGACCTGCGCACCGGGCGATGAGCGCGCCGTGCGGAGCCGGGTGGCGGAGGTGAACAAGATGCCCGGAGCCACCATGTGATGCACAGTGGTCGCAATCGCTCGGCGACCCAGAGGGACGGCATGTCACAGGCCGCTGCTTCCGACACGGACGGGGAGTCCCCGCCGACCGCCAAGCTGCCGCTGTTCACCCTGACGGCCATGGTCGTCGGCTCGATGGTGGGCGCCGGGGTGTTCTCGCTGCCGGGGCGGTTCGCCGAGGAGACCGGCGTCGCGGGGGCGCTGATCGCCTGGGCCATCGCCGGCACCGGCATGCTGATGCTGGCCTTCGTCTTCCAGTCGCTCGCCGTACGCAGACCCGACCTGGACGCCGGTGTGTACGCGTACGCCAAGGCCGGCTTCGGTGAGTACCTGGGCTTCTTCGCCGCCTTCGGCTACTGGGCCAGCACCTGCGTCGGCAATGTGACGTACTGGGTCCTCATCATGTCGACCATCGGCTCGATCTGGCCGGGCCTCGGCGACGGGGACACCGCCCTCGCGGTCGTCCTGTCCTCGATCGGGCTGTGGGCGTTCTACTGGATGATCCGGCGCGGTGTTAAGGAAGCGACCGCCATCAACAAGGTCGTCACGGTGGCCAAGCTCGTACCCATCGTGATCTTCGTCATCCTCGCCCTGGTGTACTTCCGGCCGAGCGTGTTCGCCGACAACTTCGGCGGCGCGGACTACGCCGGTTCCCTGTTCTCGCAGGTGCGCGGCACCATGCTGGCCACCGTGTTCGTCTTCCTCGGCGTGGAGGGCGCCAGCGTCTACTCCCGGCACGCCAAGCGCCGGTCGGACGTGGGCAGGGCGACGGTGCTCGGCTTCCTCAGCGTGTTCGCCGTCTTCGCGTCGGTGACCATCGTGTCGTACGGCATCATGCCGATGGCCGAGATCGCCGAACTGCGTCAGCCCTCCATGGCGGGCGTCCTGGAGGAGGCCGTCGGCACCTGGGGCCGGGTGTTCATCAGCGTCGGCCTGATCGTGTCGGTGCTGGGCGCCTATCTGGCGTGGACGCTGATGGCGGCGGAGGTGCTCTTCGTCGCGGCCAAGGACGACGACATGCCGCGCTTCCTGCGCCGGGCCAACGCCGTCGATGTGCCCGTGCCGGCGCTGCTGATGACCTCGCTGCTCACCCAGGTGGTGCTGATCGCCACCAGTTTCTCGGACGACGCCTTCAACTTCGCGCTCAACCTGACCAGCGCGCTCTCGCTGATCCCGTACTTGCTGGCGGCGGGGTTCGCCGTGCGGATCGGTGCCCGTGCCGACCCGCTCACGGCGGGCGGCCGTACCTCCCGGCGCGAGTTCGTCGTCGGTGTCGTCGCCACGCTGTACACCGCATTCCTGCTGTACGCGGCCGGCCTGAAGTTCGTGCTGGTCTCCTTCATCCTCTACGCCCCGGCGACCGCCCTGTTCGTGATGGCCCGCCGTGAACAGGGCCGACGGCTGTTCTCGCCCGGGGAACTCGTCGTGCTGGCCGTCTCCGTGGTCGGCGCGGTGCTCGGCATCGTGGCCCTGGCGGCCGGATGGATCAGCCTGTGAGCCACCGCGTCCCCGTCGTTTCCCCTCCTCCGCCTCGTCCCGCATCCTTCAAGGGAGGCCGTGTGAACAGCAACGAGAGCGCCGCGATGTCCGCGCTCGGCGTCCACTCCGAGGTCGGCAGGCTGCGCAAGGTCCTGGTGTGCTCCCCCGGTCTGGCGCACCGGCGGCTCACCCCGACCAACTCCGACGACCTGCTCTTCGACGACGTGATGTGGGTGGAGAACGCCCAGCGCGACCATGCCGCGTTCGTCGGCGAACTGCGCCGGCGCGGGGTGGAGGTGGTGGAGCTGCACGACCTGCTGGCGCAGATCATGGCGATCCCGGAGGCGAGGTCATGGCTCCTGGACCGGAAGATCACCGCCAACCAGGTCGGCATCGGCCTCATCGACGCGACCCGCGCCTACCTGGAGACCCTGTCGCCCAGGGAACTGGCCGAGTACCTCGTCGGCGGGCTCGCCACCGGCGACCTGCCCGAGGACTTCCGCTCCCCCCACCTCGCGCTGGCCCGCGAATCCACCGGCGCGCGCGAGTACCTGATGCCGCCCCTGCCCAACACGCTGTACACCCGCGACACGACCTGCTGGCTGTACGGCGGGCTCACCTCAACCCGCTGTACTGGCCGGCGCGGCACGACGAGACGCTACTGATGAAGGCGGTCTAGCACCTTCCACCCCGACTTCAGGGGCTCGACGGTGTGGTGGGGCGACCCCGAACTCGACTGGGGCGAGGCCACCCTCGAGGGCGGCGACATCATGCCGGTGGGCAACGGCGTCGTCCTCATGGGCATGAGCGAGCGCACCTCGCGTCAGGCCATCACCCAGGTGGCCGCCGCGCTGTTCCGCAACGGCGCCGCGCGGCACGTCGTGGTCGCCGGGATGCCGAAGCTGCGGTCCGCCATGCACCTGGACACGGTGTTCACCTTCGCCGACCGGGACGTGGTCACCCTCTACCCCCGGATCATGGACGGGGTGCACACCTTCTCCCTGCGTCCCGGAGACCGCGCGCCCGGCTTCGACGTCGTCGACGAGGGCACCACCCCTTCGTGGACGTAGTCGCCAAGGGCGCTCGGGCTGTCCTCGCTGCGGGTGGTGGAGACGGGCGGCGACGCCTACGCCTCCGAACGCCAGCAGTGGGACAGCGGCAACAACGCCGTCGCCGTGGAACCCGGCGTGGTGTTCACCTATGACCGCAACACCCTCACCAACGCCCTGCTGCGCGAGGCCCGCATCGAGGTCGTCACCATCGTGGGCGCGGAACTGGGCCGGGGCCGCGGCGGGGGCACTGCATGACGTGCCCGTTGGTACGGGACCCCGTCGACTTCTGAGCGCGAGTCCCGGGGGCACGCCACCGCACATCACCGGCCCTCACCGCCCCTCACCGCCCCTCACCGGCCCTCACCGGCAGAACCCGTACGCCTGCTCCAGCCACCGGTGCAGTGCCGTGTGCACGCTGCCCGGCAGCTCGCTGAGCTGGGCGATGGCGGCACGGTCCCCGGCTGGAGGGCGCGATGCCCGCACCGCGGTCAGGAGGGCGAGCAGGTCCAGGCGGCGCAGGTCGACGGGGTCGATGCGGCTGGGGACGCGTGCGGCCGGGTCGGGCGGCTGGAGCAGGAAGTCGCCCTGGGCGTCGCGGGAGCGCAGCGCGCCGGGTCGGCGGCAGTCGGGGCAGTCGGGGCAGTCATCGTGTGCATACCGCGGTCCTCCACCCGATGGAGTCGCCGTTCTTTGACGGCATGAGACACCGGGGCGGCGACGGTGGTTGCGGACCGCCCCGAGGACCACACGGTGGATGCAATCGGCGCCTTATCGCACCACCCGGCCCGGCGCAGGCGCCTCCCGGCCCGCGTTGCTCCGTACGAGTGGTGGGTTTCCGGACACGGCCGTACGGTCGGTACGGGGAGACGGAGAGCGGAGACAAGCGACCCCGAGACGGCCGGGAGCAGACATGGGCAGGAACCCGATGAGGGCAGCGGTCACGCTCTGTGCCGCCGCCGCGCTCGCAGTACCCCTGGGCACGGCCTCCGCCGCACCGCCTGCGGAACGGGCGACATCGTCACAGCAGACGCGGGATCCCGTGCTGGTCGACCGCTCCCGGCAGCCGGAGGTGCGGCCCGAGGCGTTCCTGCTGGCCTGCGGTGACGGCAACAGTCGCCTGGTGTCGCTGCACTGGTTCCGGTGGGACGCGAACGCCGCGGTGGGCCGGGGCAGCAACGCCATCAACGACTGCGACCCGTACTGCGCCGCGGGCACGTTCCACCTTCGTATCCGTCACCGTCCGGCTCGACCAGCCGCGGGCACTGGAGAAGGACCCGGGCGAGCGGCAGCTACATGCGGATGACGCTGACCTACACCGACGGGCAGGCCGGACGGAGCCCCCGCGTCGTGACCTACTCCCCGTGGGCCTGACGGGACGGAGCGGTCAGTCCGGGAGCGCGAGGCGGCAGGTGTCGCCCGGCTGGAGGCGCACCGCGCGGTCCGGCAGCCGGACGTCGAACGGCAGGCTGCCGGAGGCCGGCACGGCGATCTCCAGGCTGCCGTGCTCCAGCCGGAGTCGTACCCCCGGTGGCCCTGGTAGCGGATGGAGAACCCGTACGACGACAGCTCCGGCAGCGGCACCGGGTCCAGCCACAGGGCGCCCGCACGGTCTCCAGTCCGGTCAGGCCCCGCTGTACCCAGGTCGAGGGTGCCCGCCATGGCGCCGAGGTGGATGCCCTCGCCGGTGGTGCTCGCCCTGGAGGTCGGCGACGTCGCCCTTGAGGGGCCTCCCGGCGAGAACGTCCAGGCTTCGGCGCGGCGGGCCCGGGCCAGGATCCACCCGTGAACGAGCCCGCTGAGGGTGGAGCCGTGGCTGGTGCGCGGGCCAGGTAGTAGTCGACGGTGCGCTGCCAGGTCGCCTCGTCAAGCGGTACCCAGCCGCTCGAAGAGCGAACGGAGTTCGGCCGGGGGAGAAGAGGTAAGCCCAGCATCAGTACGTCGGCCTGCTTGGACGCCTGGTAGTTGTTGACGCTGTCGTCCTCGGCCTCCAGGACGCGGTCGAGGCGCCGGATGTCGCCGTAGCGCCTGCGCAGGCCCTCCCAGTCGAGTTCGGCGAGGTCGCCGTACCCGTCGAACTGGCTGACGACGCCCTCGTGGAAGGGCACGTGGAGGGTGCGGGAGACGTCCTCCACTGTTCCAGTTCGCCGTCGTGCAGGGCGGTGCGCTCGACGAGTTCCCGGCGGCGGGGCTCGGGCAGGTCCGCCAGGACCTCCAGGGTGCGGGACAGGACCCAGGCGGCGGTGACGTTGGTGTAGGCGCGTTGTCGTCGAGGCCCGGACGCACGGCGCCGGGGTAGGCCTCGTGGTACTCGTCGGGGCCGACGACGCCCCTGATGCGGTGCTCCTTCCCAGGTGCTCGTCCCAGGTGGCGGAGTCCGCCCAGAAGCGCGCGATCTGCAGCAGCATCTCGGCACCCTTGGTGTGCAGGAACTCCTCGTCGCCGCTCGCCTCGCAGTACTGCCACACGTTGTACGCGATCGCCGACCCCACATGGTGCTGGAGGTGCGAGGTGGTCCGGCAGCCAGCGGCCCGAGGTGCGGGTTGAGGTGGAGCTGCTGGTCTCCTCGCGTCCGTCGCTGCCGCTCTGCCACGGGTACAGCGCGCCGCGCCTGCCGATCGCGCGGCCGCGGCGCGCGCGGGCTCACTTCCGAGGCGGCGGTGCCGGTAGTGGAGCAGGGCCGGGGACACCCGGGGAAGTGCAGGTTGAGGTAGGGGCAGGACGAACAGCTCGTCCCAGAAGACATGCCCCCGGGTACGCCTCCCCGTGCAGCCCGCGGGCCGGTACGCCCACGTCGGAGGTCGGCGGTGTGCGGGGAGAGGGTCTGCAGCACGTGGAAGAGGTGCAGGCGCAGAATGCTGCCCGCCTCGCCGGGTACCTCGAGTTCGGCGCGGCGCCACAGCTGGCCCCAGGCCGTCCGGTGCGACACCAGCAGTTCGTCGAAGCCGGGGGCGTCGGGCCACCCGGTCGACGGCGGCCTGCAGCGGGTCGCTGATCGCCGGGTCGCGTGAGGTGTGCAGAGCCACCACCTTGTCGACGGTGACGGTGCGGCCTCCGGTGTCGCCCGCAGGGCGTCGCGCTGGCGTGACCTGCAGGTGTTCCCGTGCCGGGGTGACCGGCGCGTCGGCCGTCGCGCGGGCCGCCAGGCCGACCCGGATGTCCGAGGTGCGGGGTAGCGGCGGCGCAGCCAGACCGTGCCGTCATCGGCGCTGCCAGTGTGCACGTGGGTCTGGGTGGCCGGCCTCCAGGTCCCGGTAGCGGCACCCCGGAGCTGGTGACACCGGCCGTCGAGGGCCGCCTCCACGTCCAGGTCTCGCCGTGCACCGAGTCGACCGTAACTCCGTGCGCATCGCGGCGAGATGGGGATCGAGCCATGTGCACCAGGCGCAGCTGGCGCACGGACAGCACACGTCCCCTGCCGAGCGCGAAGTGGGTGCGGCGCTCCAGCACGCCCGAGTCCAGATGCACGGTCTGGCGGTGGTCGAGTACGTCGGCGGTGTCCGGCGTGAGCCACTCCCCTCCGGCGACCCGGAAGCGCAGCGGCAGCCAGCTCGGGAGGGTTGACCATGCGTCCTCGTTCTCTACGTGCCTCTACCTCTCGTCCCGGCGACGCTGGAGGTGAGCCGGTTGTGGCAGCGCCAGCCACGTAGGTGCCCGGGTAGTGCACGTCGTCCGCGACGCACTCGGGCAGCGCGCCCCGGGTGGCGGAGTAGCCGTTGCTGAGTAGTGCACAGCGATCGCGCAGCCGCTCCTCGGCGGGGTCGCAGTGGTCGTAGTCCCAGGTCGTGGGCGTCGCCGTCACCCGCGAGCCCGCCCAGGACCAGTCGGCGACCTCGGGGCAGGTCCACTCCGTGTTCGCGGATCCAGTCGGCAGGGAGCAGCCTGGCGTCCTCCATGCGCTGCTGCAATGGCCGTTGCGCGCACGGCGAGGCCGGGTACGCGGTCGATGACGTCCATGACCAGGCGGTAGCGGTCCATGTCGTTGCCGACGACCACCGTCGAAGGTGTGGTGGTGGTCCCGATCTCCTTGTAGCCGCGCACGTGCAGATGTGTGGCCGTGCGCCGGTAGGCGAGCCGGTGGATCAGCCAGGGTAGCCGTGGTACGCGAAGATGACCGGCTTGTCGGCGGTGAACAGGCCGTCGTACCGAAGTCGCTCATGCCGTGCGGGTGTTCTTCGCCGGGGCAGCAGCCGGGCGATGTCCACGACGCTGACCACCCGTACGGCGAGGTCGGGCAGGTGGCGGCGGATCAGCTGGGCGGCGGCTGGGTACCTCCTGGGTCGGGACGTCGCCCGCGCAGGCGAGCACCACGTCGGGGTCGCGGCTGCCGTCCTCGGCGCCGGCCCAGTCCCAGATGCCGCGCCCCGGGCGCAGTGCACCTCGCCTGTTCCATGGACAGCCAGTCGAAGTAGGCCGCTTGCCGGCGACGACCACGTTGATGTAGGTCGCGGCTGCGCAGGGCGTGGTCGGCGACGGAGAGCAGGGTGTTGGCGTCCGGCGGCAGGTAGACCTCAGCACGGCCTCGGGGCTCTTGTTGATGATGTGGTCGACTAAGCCGAGCCCCGGTGGGAGAAACCGCCGCGGTCCTGGCGCCGGGCACGTGGGAGGTGACAGGCAGTTGAGGGACGCGATGGGGGCGCGCCAGGGCAGGCGGCGGTCACGCGCAGCCACTTCAATGCGCTGGTTGACCAGCGGAGTCGACGATGTGGACGAACGCCTCGTAGCAGGAGAAGAGTCCGTGCCGGCCGGTGAGGGTAGCCCTCCAGCCAGCCCTGGGCAGGTGTGTTCGGAGAGGATCTCCATCACACGGGCCGTGCCGGTCGAGGTCCTCGTCGACGGGCAGCGTCCGTTCCTGCCAGCGCCTTGCCGCTGGCGGCGTAGACGGCCTGGAGGCGGTTGAGGCGGTCTCGTCGGGGCCGACGAGGCGGAAGTCGCGCCGAGCCGGCGGTGGCGGCCATGACGTCCGCCAGCAGGTCGCCCAGCACTCCGGGTGGCCTCGTGCGTGCTCGCACCGGGTTCGTCGACGGGGACGGCGTACTTCTCCAGTGGCGGCAGGGCAGCGCCGGGCAGCAGGAGTCCTGCCGTTGGCGGGTGGTGGCGCCCAGTCGACGTGCTCCCCGCGGACGGTGGCGAGGACCGCGGCCGGCGTGCCCCGGCGTCGTCGAACAGCTCCTCGGGCCGGTAGGAGCGCAGCCACCGCTCCAGCCGGGCGAGGTGCTCCGGATCGGTCCGCACGGCGGACAGGGCACCTGGTGGGCGCGTCAGGTGTTCTCCACGGGCAGGCCGTCGACCCCGGCCGGGCCGGTCCAGCCCCTTGAGTGCGCAGCACGATCACCGGCCAGCGGGGCGGTCGCCGGCACCGTCCCTGCGCGCGGCGCGCTGGATGGTGGCGATGCGGTCCAGGGCGGTGTCCATGGCGTGGCCATCGGCGGCGGTGGACGGCGGCCGCTCCGTCGCCGGTGACGTGATCGGGTCGTAGCCGTAGCCGCGCAGGAGTTCGTCGGAGTTCGGCCTTCGGGAGGCGGGCGAGCACCGTCGGTTGGCGATCCTGGTAGCCGTTGAGGTGCAGGATCAAGGCAGGACGGCGCCGTCGCTGACCGGGTCGAGTGAACCGTTGGAGTGCCAGGACGTCGCCAGCGGGTCGGTCTCCGCCCTCCGCCGTCGCCGATCGATGCAGGCGCACCACCAGGCCGGGGTGGTCGAAGGCGGCGCCGTAGGCGTGCGAGAGCGGCGGAACCGAGCTCTGCCGCCCTCGTGGATCGAGCCCGCGCGTCTCGGGTGCGACAGTGTTCGCTCGGCACGCCGCCGGGGAACGAGAACTGCTTGAACAGCCGGCCCATTCCGCTCGCGTCCCTGGTGATGTCCGGGTAGGTCTCGGTGTACGAGCCCTCCAGCCACGAGTTGGCCAGGACTGCGGTTCCGCCGTGGCCGGGGCCCCAGATACACAGGGCGTCGAGGTCCCGGGCCTTGATCACCCGGTTGAGATGGGTGGACCAGGTTGAGGCCGGGTGAGGTGCCCCAGTGGCCGAGCAGCCGGGGCTTGACGTGCTCGGGTCGCAGTGGCTCGGTCAGCAGGGGTTGGCCATCAGATAGATCTGGCCGACGGAGAGGTAGTTCGCGGCGCGCCAGTGGGCGTCCAGGCCGGCGAGCTCCTTCGTCCAGTGAGCCCGGGGGGCGCCTGCTGGGTGTCGGCGGACATCGGTGGTCCTTTCCGTGTCGGGACATGCTGGTCGGGCCGGGTGGGCACGGGTGCCCCGTGCACATCCCAACCCCGCGCGGGACCGGTCGGGTACCCGACAGGGCTGTTCGGGTCACGTCGGTTCCCGAACGGGGGCCGGACCCCCGGTACCGGGAGGCGGCGCGTGACACGAGCAGCACGGCCGTCACCGGCGCCGACCCCGGTGCCGACCGTGCCGACGGACCGTGCACCCCAACTCTCTCTCGCACGCAGGAGCGTTGGCCTCGCGCGGACGGGAACCCGCGCTTCCGTCGACCCCATATTCCCTCAATACCCCCGGGTATCTCTGTTACGGTGGGACGACGAAGATACCCCCGGGGGTAATTCGGAAGGAGAGTACGCCGTGTTCTTTGTCGACGTCCTGGAGACCGAGGGGCTGGGCAACCGCAGCTACGCTGGCGGGCGGTGCCCGCTCGTGCCGTCGTCGTGGACCCGCCGCGGGACATCGACCGCGTCATGGCCGAGGCCGCTCGGCGCGGGGTGCGGATCGCCGCCGTCGCCGAGACTCATGTGCACAACGACTACGTCACCGGCGGGCTGGAGCTCGCCCGCCCCCACCGGCGCGCGCTACCTGGTGCCGGCCGGGGCCGAGGTGGCGTACGCGCGCGGGGGTGGCCGACGGGGATGTGGAGCCGGTCGACGAGGGGCTGGAGCTGCGCGCCGTGGGCCACGCCCGGCCACACCCCTCGCACCACACTCGTAATGTCCTTGAGGAGTTGGGGGTGGGCGGCGGCCGCTGCCTTCACCGGCGGCTCGCTGCTGATCGGCGGCGCGGGCCGGCCCGACCTCGTGGAGCCGCTGCTGACCGAGGAGCTGGCCTGCGCGCAGCACGCCCTCCGCGCACCGTCTCGCGGCCCAGCTGGAGGACTGGTGGCGGTGCTGCCCACGCACGGCTTCGGCAGTTTCTTGCTCCTCCTCGCCGTCCGGCGGCGAGCGGCCAGGCACCATCGGCGCCGAGAAGGCGGCCGGGAACTCCCGCACTCGTCCAGGACGTGGACACCTTCGTCCAGGAGCTGCTGGCCGGGCTGGAGGACGCCCCGCCTACTACGCGCACATGGGACCGGTGAACGCCGACGGCCCCGCCCCCGTGGATCTGACCGAGCCCCGGCGGGCCGACGCGGAGGAGATCGCCCGGCGGCTGGCCGCCGGTGAGTGGGTCGTGGACCTGCGCAGCCGGGTGGCGTCTCGCCGCCGGCCACGTCGCCGGGTCGTTCAACTTCGAGGTCGACGGGCAGCTCGCGACCTATCTCGCGTGGATGATCCCGTGGGCAGACCGCGACGCTGCTCGCGCGCGGCGCCGAGGACCTCGCCCGGCGCCCAGCGGGAGCTGACCTGGTGGCATCGACCGGCCGGCCGCGGCGGCGGTCGGCTCCCCGGCCGACTGGCTCGTGGACGGGTCCGGACCGGCCTCGTGTCCCGGCGCGCCACGTTCGCCGAGCTGGCCGCGACGCGGCGGGACGGCGAGGACGTGGTGGTGGTCGACGTACGCCGGGACAGCGAGCGCGCGGACGGCTGGGTCGAGAGCAGCGTGCACCTTCCTCGTCCACGAGATCCACCGGCGGCTGGACGAGGTGCCGCCGGGCACGGTGTGGGTGCACTGTGCGGGCGGCATGCGCGCGAGCCGTCGCCGCGTCCGCGCTGGACGCCGCCGGACGCGTGGTGGTCGCGGTCGACGACGGTTCTCGCCGCGGCGGCCGAGGCCGGTCTCCCGCTGGTCGCGCCCCCGGGCGGCACCGCCGGATGACCCTGCTCTGTCCCTCGCCCCTGCTCGCCTGTGCCGCCGCCGGTCTGTCCCCTGGGCGCGCTGGGAGCGGGCGGCAGCATCCTCACCGTTCCCGCGCTCATCTACCTGCTCGGCCACACCCTGGCCGCGGCGACCACGGCGAGCCTGGTCGTCGTGATCGTCACATCGGTCACGGCGCTGGTCGCCCATGCCCGGGCGGGGGCGGTGCGCTGGCGGGCCGGGCTGCAGCACTGCGGCGGCGGGGCTGCCGCCCGCCGCGGTGGCCGGCGCCCTGTCCGCGCGCGTCCCGGGGGCCGTACTGACTCTGCTGTTCGCCGCACTGGCCGCACTGGCCGGCCTGCACATGCTGCGCCGCCGCGCCCCGCGCGACAGCGGCACCGTGTCGGGTGTCCGGGCGGCGGGGGGGGGGCCGGGCTGGGCGCGGTGACCGGGTTCCTGGGGGTCGGCGGCGGCTTCCCAGCGGTGCCCGCGCTGGTGACGGTGCTGGGCCGTGCCGATGAGCGCGGCGGTGGGCACGAGTCTGCTGGTGGTCATGGCCAACGCGCTGGTGGCCCTCGCGGCCCGGGCGTACACCGCCGTGCACCTGGATCTCACGCTGCTCCTGCTGTTCCTGGCCACCGCCGTCCTGGGCGCGTGGACGGCAGGCGGCTGGCGGCGAAGGTCCCCCGCCGCGCCGCGCTGCGGCGCGTCTTCGGCGCCGTGCTGCTCTCCGTCGCCGTGGCGATGGGCGCCACGGCGGTGCTGTGAGCGGGCGGCGGGTCAGGCCAGGGAGAGGAAGAGCTTCTCCAGCCGGGGCCGGCATCTGCGCCGAATCCCGCACCTCGGGGTCGTCGCTGGTCATGCACTGCTGCAGACCCGTGGCGATGATCGAGAACCCGGCCCGGTCCAGAGCCCGGGAGACGGCGGCGAGCTGGGTGACCACGTCCCTCGCAGTCGCGCCCTCCTCGATCATCCGGATGATCCCGCGAGCTGCCCCTGGGCGCGCCGCAGCCGGTTGAGCGCCGACTTCAGTTCGTCGGCCGACATGTCGAGTTCCACGCCTACTCCTCCACGAAGCCCACACTGCCCCATATACCCCCGCGGTATCCTACCCCGCACCAGGGCAGCAACGAGAAAGGTTCACCTCCGTGATCACCCCCGCCACACCGACCACCACTCTGAGCACCGGCCAGGCAGCGGACCGCCTCGGCGAGTTCACCGTCGTCGACGTCCGCTCCCCCGGCGAGTACGCCGGCGGCCACCTCCCCGGCGCGCACAACGTGCCGCTGGAACGGCTCGACGAGGGCCGCGGGCGCCCTGGCGGCGGCCGCCGCGCGCGGGCCGCTGCTGCTCGTGTGCGCCTCCGGGCCCGGTCCGCCAAGGGCTGCGCGCGGCTGGCCGCACGCGGCGTCGAGGCGGCCACCCTTCAGGGCGGCACCGGCGCGCGTGGGCGGCGGCCGGCCACCCGGTCGAGCGTCCGGCCGGGGCCCGCACGCCGTGGCCCATGGACCCGGCAGGTGCGCCTCGCCGCCGGGTCGCTCGTCGCCGCCGGCTTCCTGGCGGGCCGCGTCTGGCGTCCCGGGCACTGGCTGTCCGGCGCGATCGGCGCGGGCCTGGTCTTCTCGGGGTGACCAACACCTGCGGCATGGCCGCCGTGCTGGCCAGGCGCCGCTGCACAACCGGCCCACGGGGACGCCGTCCCGTTCGAGGAGACGCTGGCGCGGCTGGAGGGGCTGAGAAGCCTCACATTTGCACGGCATGCATCTTTGCATACCATGCAACTTATGTCGGAGAAGAGTGCCGCGGAGGCGGTCTGCGGGAGCGGGAAGAAGCGGGCCACGCGTGCCGCCCTCACCGAGGCCGCGGTACGCCTCGCCGCCGAACACGGAGCGGAGAAGGTCACCGTCGAGGCGATCAGCGCCGCGGCCGGTGTGTCGGTGCGAACCTTCTTCAACTACTTCGACACCCGTGACGACGCCTTCGTCGTCATCGACGTCGACGCGGGCGTACGTCTGCGGCACGCCGTACTCGACGCACCCGGCCGGTCTCCCCGCTGGAAGCCCTGCGCCAAGCCTTGGCGGCCGAGCTCGCCGAGGCGGAGCAGCACCACGAGCTGTGGCGGCTTGCACGCCGAGGTGCTGCATGCCTCACCGCACCTCCTGGCCCGCGGCGTCGGGGCGCGCATGGCGGCCGAGGCGGACCTGGCGGGAAGCGCATCGCCGAACGCCTCCACGGCGCCGGGGCGGGCAGATCGGCCCGGTTCCGGGCCCGAGGCGGCGAGGAACGGCGCGCGGCGCCGGGCCTCCTACCCGCGACTGCTGGCCTCGGTGGCGAACGCGCGGTGCGGACCAGCATGGACCACTGGTCTGCCCATCAGGAGGACGCCGCCTTCCTCGACGTGTTCCACGAGGTGTTCGCCCTCCTCGCCGCCGGTCTCCCGGCACCTCCGCGTAGCCCTCCGCGCCGGGCTCGCGCGACCCATCAGACTACCACCGAAAGATGCTGTGACCGCATCCCAGGCGCCCGCCGACGCGCCTCCCACCTCCATGACCCACGGCAGATACTCCAGGCCATGTCCGGCCTGATGGCCGGCATGTTCGTCGCCATCCTGGCCGGCACCGTCGTCTCCAACGCGCTGCCCACGATCATCGCCGACCTGGGCGCCAGCCGGTCCTCCTACACCTGGGTCGTCACCTCCGAACTGCTGGGCGATGACCGCGACGGTGCCCTGTGGGGTAAGCTGTCCGACCTCTTCAACAAGAAGCCCTGCTGCAGCTCTCGCTGGCCATGGTTCGTGGTCGGCTCGCTGCTGGCCGGCTTCTCCACGGTGTCGGTCTGCTGATCTTCAGCCGGGTCGTGCAGGGCATCGGCGCGGGCGGTCTGACCGCTCTCGCGCAGGTCGTGATGGCCTCCGTCATCCCGCCCCGGCAACTGGGCAAGTACGCCGGCATCTTCGGTGCCGTCTTCGCCGTGGGCACCGTGGCCGGTCCGCTGATCGGCGGTGTCCTGGTGGACACCTCGTGGCTGGGCTGGCGCTGGTGCTTCTTCATCGGCGTGCCGTTCGCGCTGCTCGCCATCGCGCTGCTGCAGCGCACGCTGCGGCTGCCCACCGTGTCGCGCAAGGTGCGCATCGACTGGCTCGGCGCCTTCCTGATCGTCGCCGGTGTTCTGCGCGCTGCTCATCTGGGTGTCGCTGGCCGGCAACGAGTTCGACTGGGCGTCCTGGCAGACCGGTGCGCTCGCCGGCGGTGGCGTGCTGCTGCTGGTCGCCGCGTCTTCGTTGAAGGCCGTACCCCGAGCCGGTCATCCCGCTCGACATCTTCCGCAACCGCACGGTCACGCTGACCACCGTCGCCAGCCTCCTGGTCGGTGTCGCCACGTTCGGCGGGACCGTCTTCCTCTCGCAGTACTTCCAGGTCTCCCTGGGCAAGTCGCCGACCGTCGCGGGTCTGATGAGCCTGCCCATGATCCTCGGCCTGCTGGTGTCGTCCACCGTCGCCGGGCAGGTGATCAGCCGGACCGGCAAGTGGAAGCGTTACCTGCGGCGGGCGCGGCCCTCACGGCCGTCGGCCTCGCGCTGCTCGCTACGATCGACGCGAAGACGCACTTCGGCCTGCTCAGCCTCTACATGGCGATCCTCGGCGTCGGCGTCGGCATGCTGATGAAACCTGGTGCTGGCCGCGCAGAACGACGCCCGCCGCCGACCTGGGCGCCGCGACCTCCGTACTGTCCTTCTTCCGCAGCATGGGCGGCACCATCGGCGTCAGCGTCCTCGGCGCGATCCTCGCCAACCGGGTCGCCAGTGAGATGACCAAGGTGGCTCAGCAACGCGGGCATCACCGTGCCCGGCGGTGAGGGCTCGGGCGAGGGCAGCGTCCCGGACATGTCCACGCTGCCCGCACCGATGCGGTCCATCGTCGAGCACGCCTACGGTGTCGCCACGGCCGACCTGTTCCTCGTCGCCACGCCGTTCGCGCTGCTGGCGCTGGTCGCCGTCGTGTTCCTGAAGGAGAAGCCGCTCAAGACCACCAGCGGCATGGAGCGCCCCGCCGAGGAGTCCGGCGAAGCGGCCGCCGCCGCGGCCAGACAAGGCCCGGCGGCGCCGGTCGGCTGACCGCCGGCGGGCAGTACGCGCAGACCCCGGCGGGGCCGCTCACCGATCCCGGTGGGCGGCCCCGTCGGGGTGTGCGGCCCGCCTCAGCCGCGCGGGCCACCGCGAATCGAACCGGCCAGGCTCTCCCCCGCCTCGTAGATCATGTGGGGACGCCGCCGCCCGTGCGGCGTGGTGGGTCCGGTGCCTCAGATGCCGAACGGTGCCGCGTAGCGGACGGTGCCGGCGGGCAGCGGGTGGGCGGCGTCCAGGGTGAGGGCCATGAGGGCCTCGTCCGGGACGTCGATGGTCAGGCCGATGCCGTGGGCGGAGGCCTCGGCCGAAGCGCCGAACCGCGGGTAGTACTCCGGGTGTCCGAGGACGACGACATGGTGCTCGCCCAGACGCTCGGCCGCGCCAGCGCCGCCCGGACGGCCGCCGCGCCGGCGCCGCCCTTCTGCCGATCGGGCCGGACGGCGACGGGTGCCAGGCAGAGCGCCGGGCTGTCCCCGATGTGGCAGCGGGTCAGCAGGGCGTGGCCCACGGGGGCGGTCGTCGTCGTCCACCGCGACGAGGGACAGTCCGTCGATCCAGGCCTCGGGGTCGGCGCGCAGGGCATCGACGAGGGCGGCCTCTTCCGGCGTGGGGAAGGCGGTGCGGACGATGTCACGGACGACGGGGACGTCGGCGGCCGGTCTCGGCGCGTGTGTTTAGGTATGGGTCATCGACGGGATGAGGATCCGTTTCCGGGTTGCGTTCGACAGGGTCAGGCCATGGCCCGGGACGTGAGGGAGACCCGGCGCCGCGCGGAGCGGCTTCGAGCGCGGTCATCGACCTCACACCCCTTTCGTCCTGGTCTGCTCAGTCTCGGTCGAACGCGAACGGCCCCAGCCTACTCCGTACCGGCCCGCGGGGGCGGGCGGGCCTCACTCGCTGGGGGAAGGGCTTGAGTCGTAGACCGGGACCTGCGACTGGATGTTGAAGGTGACGGAGCCCGCCTTCGAAGGTTCAGGGTGATCTTCATGAAGTCACCGCCGCGGACGACCTCTGCGTACGTCCCGCAGGAACAGGTGGTTGTTGGTCGGCTCCAGTTGCTGCAACTTGTTCGGCGGGGTTCCACCCCGTCCGGCAGGGTCTTGCCGTCCGCGTCCACGATGCCCACCGACTCCGCGTTGGGGCTGCTCGCGCCCACCAGCCGGTCGGTCCTGTCGCCCTCGTTCATCAGCCAGACGTAGGCAGGCACGTCGTCACCGGGCTGCCACGGGTCACCCTCGGGCTCGGCCAACGTGGGCGTAGCGGATCAGGACGGGGCCGACGCTCGCGTTCTGGCCGGGCGCGTGCCCAGTCCTGCAGTTCGAAACTGTCGTCCCCGCCGCAGCCACTCAGCGCCAGAGCCGTCACGGCCAGCACGGCAGCGGCGGCGGAACGGGCGGTTCTCCCGCTGGTGAGCACCATTGAGCCCCAGGACAGCGGTCCGGTATCCGCAACCGGGTTGCCCCCGGGACCGGGCCGCAAACGGCTGGTAATACGGCAGGTCAGGCCCGACCGGCGGGGAGCGCCCCGCCTTCGGGTCCGGCGGACGGGCGGCCGGTGCGACGGCCCGCGTGGGAGGGTGGGGAGCCGGCGCGTCGTACGGGACACCGTGCCCGGCCACACGGGCGAGGTCACCCGCGCCCTCCGGGCGGCGTCCCGACCAATCCGTGGGCCGCGTGGCCTCGGATTACGTGGGGACATCCCCGCCCGTCGCATTCTTTGGAGAAACCGTCGTGAAGGAAGCCGTACACATCGGCAGAAATCCATCGACCCAGCCAGATCTGCACAAGCTCATCCATGAGGTGGTCCTGGGCGATCAGGACTCCTTCGCCGCGGTCTACGACGCCGTGGCGGGGTCCGTTCTCGGGATCGCCCGGGCGGTGCTGCGGGACCAGGCTGCAGTCGGAGGAGGTCGCGCAGGAGGTGCTGGTGGAGGTGGCGCACGGCGCCCCCGCTACCGGCCCGAGGCGCGGCACGGTGGTCAACTGGATCCCGACCCTGGCCCACCGGCGGGCCGTGGACCGGGTGCGTTCGGTGGAGGCCGCGGCGGCCCGCGATCACAAGGCCGCACTGCTCGACCGTACGCCCGCGACGACGAAGTGACCGAACAGGTGGAGACACGGCTGGAACGGGAGCAGGTGCGGCGCTGTCTGCGCACCCTGACCGAGATCCAGCGCCAGTCCGTCACCCCGTGCCTACTACCGCGGCCTGACCTACCGGCAGGTCGCCGAGGCGGCTCGCGCTGCCGCTCGGCACGGTCAAGACGCGGCTGCGCGACGGTCTCATCCGGCTCCGTGACTGCCTGGGGGTGAGCGCGTGATGCGCACCGAGGACCTGCACAGCCTGACGGGCGCCTACGCCCTGCACGCGCTGCCCGACGACGAGCGGGCGGCCTTCGAACGCCATCTGCCGGACTGCGGCTCCTGCGAGCAGGAGAGCCTGGAGTTCGCCGCCGCGGCGGCGCGCGGCTGGGGCTGGGGCTGGCCGCCACGGTCCCGCCCGGTCCCGTGCTCAGGGACCGGGTGCTGCACCGCGTCACCACCGTGCGCCAGGTGCCGCCGGGCGGCGGGACCGTGGAGCGGGCGCGTCGCGTCGGCGCCCCGGGGGCGCGGCCTGGCCCGGTGGGCACTGGCGGCGTGTGGCCGCGGCGGCCGGGCTCGGCGGCACGGCGGTGTGGCAGTACGAACGGGCGCAGGAGGCCGGGGACCGGGCCACGCAGGCACAGCAGCGGGCCGAGGAGCTGGCCGGGGTGCTGGCCGCGCCCGGACGCCGCCTCGCGCACCGTGCGCCTGGCCGACGGGGCGAGCGGGACGCTGGTCGTCTCCGACCGTCAGGACCGCGCCGTCTTCCTGGCCTCCGGCATGGCCGAGCCGCCGGCCGGCAAGGTCTACCAGCTCTGGTTCGACGACCACGGCACGATGCGGTCGGCGGGCTGATGGACCGCGTCGCGCGCAGCCAGGCGGTGCTGATGGAGGGTGACGTGGACGACGCGGCGGGCGTCGGCATCACCGTGGAGCCGGCGGGTGGCTCTGGAGCAGCCGACCAGCACGCCGATCGCGCTGATGAGCATGCCCGCGTGAACCGGGTGGGGGCCCGCGTGGCCCCCACCCTCCGAGGACCTCTACGGATTCGACGCGGCGGGCGCGGAAGAAGCCGCTGGTGCGTGCCGCGTACTCCGCCCAGCCGGGGCGGCCGGCCATGTGCCGTTCCAGCAGCCGCTTCCCGCTGCCGCCGATCAGCAGGTACGTCGTGACCAGCGGGGAGACGACGGATACGGCGGCGGCCGGGCCGCCCGCGTCGCAGGCGATCAGGAAGAGGCCCCACCGGACGAGGAAGTCACCGAAGTAGTTGGGGTGCCGGGTCCAGCTTCACAGGCCGCGGTCCATGACGCGGCCCCGGACGCCCCTCACGTACGGGGTGTGGTGGCCCCTCGCCCCCTGGTGTCCGCCCGGCGAGCCCGTCGGCCAGCTGCGGGACCGGCAGGTACTCGTCCTGCACGGCAGTCGTGACCGGATCACCGACCCCCGGGAATTCGCCGCGTACGTCTCCCGCGCCCTCGCACCGCCGGTGCCCGGGCCGGCATGCTGATCGTGGAGAACGGCGACCACGCCATGCTCCGCCACCACGACGGCTGGCACCGCACCGCTTCCTCGGCCGTCGCCCATCTGATCGCCCCCGAGACGTCCCCTCCCCCGCTCTTCACGCTCGCCGCTTCGGCCGTCGAACCTCCGGTCCTGCGCCAGGGGCCTCGTGGTCGTCGCTCGCGAGTGACCGCGCCTGTTAAGATCGTCAGCGAACTGACGCCTTCCCGGGCTCGGACACGTGTCCGCCGGGGGAGGCTTTTTCATGCCCTGGAGGGCCCAGTCGACCAGTCCCCGCGAAGGAGTCCCATGTCAGTCGTTGTGCGCCCCGCGACCGCTGCCGACCGTCCGACAGTGGAGCGGTTGTGGCTGATGTTCCGCCATGACATGTCGGAGACGGACGGCCAACTGCCCGGCCCGGACGGAACCTTCCGCGCCGATCGGCTCCGGGCGGCCTCCACCGACGCCGACTGGGCGCCGTACCCGTTGTTGAGTGGGGACCGCCCCGCCGGTTTCGCGTTCGTGCGCGACCTGTCCGGCCGGGTCCGCGTGCTGAACAGCTTCTTCGTCGTCCGCGGAGGGCGCAGGAGAGGGATCGGGCTGCGGGCCGTCCGGGAGATCGTGGCCAGGCACCCGGGGCGGTGGGAAGTCGCCTTCCAGGATGCCAACCAGGCCGCGGTTCGCTTCTGGCGTCGCGTCGCCGCCGACATCGCGGGCGAGGCGTGGGCCGAGGAGCGCAGGCCGGTACCCCATCGCCCGGACCTGCCACCGGACGTCTGGATCTCCTTCGACGTGAGCTCTACGGGCACGAGTTGAGCCGGCCGGACGGCCGGCCCCAGCCCGGGCTCACAGGAACCGGCGGATGGGCCGGACGGCGACCTCACGCACCCGCTGGACGGCGGAGCGTCTCTTCCACCGGCCCGCCCTGATCAGGTGCTGGCCGCGATGTCCGCCTCGAAGTGATCGTCCAGTGTCGCGGTGAACTCCGGGTTCAGCACGGCCAGCATGACCTCCTCGTCGTGGTCGAGGGAGCGGCGGTTGAAGTTGGTCGAGCCGATCAGGGCGGCGACGCGGTCGACGGTGATGACTTTGGCGTGCATCATCGTCGGCTGGTACTGGTAGATCTTCACCCTGCACGCGGTGAGGTCCTCGTAGTAGTGCTGCCCGGCCAACTGGCAGACCCGTTTGTCGGTGTGCGGCCCGGGCAGCACGATCTCCACCTCGACCCCGCGGCGAGCGGTGGCGCACAGCAGCTCGACGAAGTACTCGTCCGGTGAGAAGTACGCGGTGGCCAGGCGGACGCGTTCCTCGGCCGACTCCAGCATCACGCGTATCAGGGTCTGCATGTCCTGCCAGCCGAAGCTCGCCGAACCGCGCACGACCTGAATGATCGCTTCGCCCTGGCGCGGGTGCGTGACGAACCGGTCCCGGTCGTCGAAGAGTTCGTCATGGCACTCCGCCCAGTTCTGCGCGAAGGCCGCGGCGACGCCGTCCACCGCGGGCCCCCGACCTCGACGTGGGTGTCACGCCACTCGTTCGGGTTGCGCGCGTCACCGCACCACTCCTCGGCGATCCCCACCCCGCCGGTGAAGGCGGTCTCCTCGTCGACGACGAGGACCTTGCGGTGACAGCGGTGGTTCTGCTTGAGCGGCGACAGGTAGAGCGGCTTGCGGAACCACGCCACCTGCACCCCGGCCCGCTCCATCGTCCGCAGCTGCTCGGCCTCGATCAGCCTGCTGCCGAACCCGTCCAGCAGCAGCCGAACCCGTACCCCGGCACGGGCGCGCTCCGCGAGGGCCTCGGCGAGGCGGCGGGCGATGTCGCCCTTCCAGTACACGAACGTCATCATGTCCACCGTGTGCTCGGCACGGCGGATACCGGCCAGCATCGCGGCGAAGATCTCGTCGCCGTTGCGCAGGACGGTGAGCGCGTTGCCCTCGGTCGCCGCGATCCCGATCAGCCGCTCCAGGCGCCGCCGTATCTGCGTGACGCGGGCGTCGGCCGAGGCGGTGGCGGCGGGCCGTCCCCGACGTCTTCGAGGCCTGCGGGGTCAGTCCGGGCGGTTCCTGCGTACTGGTCATGGCATTCCCTGGCCGGATCACGACGAGGAAACATCGGCGCGCGCGCCCGGTCCGGCACGGGCTGAGCGGCGAGCCGACTGTACCCCCGGCCACCGGGCCCGCGCGGACCCTGCCCACTCCCCCGGGCCGCCTGGGGGGTGGCGGCCGACACGCCGTCCGGCCCGGCGCCCGTCGGGCGCCGCCGGCCGCCGCTCCGCCCCCGGCCCGGTGGTGTTCCCTTGCTGGTCGGTGGGTGCCGGACGGCAGGCTTCGGGGTGTGGCCACTTTGCTCATCGTGCAATCGACCACGCCGTCGCCGAACTGCCAGGCGATGCTGGAAGCCGTCGTGTCCGGGGGGACCGCGCCGGAGATCGAGGGGGTGCGGGTGGTCCGGCGCGCGGCGCTGGCGGCCACCGCCGTCGACGTGCTGGAGGCCGACGGGTACCTGCTGGGCACCCCGGCGAACCTCGGCTACATGTCCGGGGCGCTGAAGCACTTCTTCGACCAGGTCTACTACCCTGCCTGACCAGACCCGGGGCCGGCCCTTCGGCTACTACGTGCACGGCGGCAGCGACACCACCGGCGCGGTGCGCGCCGTCGAGTCGGTCACGACGGGCCTCGCCTGGCAGCGCGCGGCGCCGGTGGTGAGCGTGGCCGGTGGGCCCGGCAAGGCCGATCTGGAGGCCTGCTGGGAACTCGGGGCCACCGCCCGCCGCCGGGCTGATGGACTGACCGGCCCGGCGCGGGCCTCGGAGCGGGTCGAAGGCCCCGGACGCGGGGAAGCGGGCCGGGGCTCGTTCCTCACGGTATGCCCGCCCGCCCCCGCGTCCGGGCACTTCCCTGACGGGATGCTGACGGCCTGCGCGGGGGGGGGGGGGGGGATGCTGACGTGCCCGCCGCGCGTCAGGCGTCGGCCGGTGACCGAGACAGGTGCAGGACCGTGCCCTCCCGTTGGCCGACAGCAGGAGTGAGCTGCCCGGGGCTGCGGCGAGTCCGGCGAAGCGGCGCGCCAGGCCTGGCATGCCGCCCGCGAACAGCGCGGGCCTGGTGCGGGGACGACACCCGGGGGGCGGCCCAACGGGGAGGTGTTCCGCCTCGACGCGGGTCTCTCCGGTGGTGAGCGAGATCGCCCGGAGCGCGCGGTGGGCGGTCTCCACCGTGAACAGGTCGTCGCCGAGGACTGCCGGTGCCCTGCGGTGCGCCCAGCCCGTCCGCGAGGGTCGCGAGGGTCGTCGTCCGGCCTCCGCCGCCGTCGCCGTGGTGGACGCGGAGCACCGATCCGGCCCGTTCGTCGCTCACGTAGCAATGGCCCGCGTCGTCGAACGCCACGTCGACCGGGCGGTCGAGCCCTTCCGCCAGCACGGTGACCGCGTCCCCGGAGTCGACGGCTACCGACCCGGCCCGCCCCCGTCTCCGCGACGACGAGGGAGCCGTCCGGTCCGACCGCGATGCCGAGGGGCCGGCCGGAGCCCGGTCGCCCGGGTCCGGGAACTGCGGCGCGCGGGGTCGTACGTGACGACGGTGCCGTACTGCGAGGTGAGGTGCAGCAGGTCGCCGTCGGCGGCGATGCCGTGGGCGAAGGTGAGCAGGGCGAAGGTCGTCACGTCACCGCCGGTGCCTTCGCCGGGCGGCTCCGGGCTCGCCACCCGGTAGTGGCCGGCCGCGTGCACCGTGCCGCCCAGGTCGATCGTGACGCCGTACGGTCCGTCGAGTCCGCGCGGCACGATGTCGCGGGTCCGGCCGTCGGGGTGCAGCTCGGTGACCGCCGCCGCTGGCATAGCTGGAGACGAACATCCGGTTCTCCGCGTCGAACGCGGCGCTGTCCAGACCGGCCAGTCCGCTGGTGACGAGGGTGCGGGAGCCGGCGCCGTGCAGGTCGACGCGGGTCACGATGCCCTCCACGCCCCGGGAGAGGACGCGGAGGACGCCGCCCTGGTCGAAGCGGACGGCGACCGGTTTGTGCACGTTCTCGGCGACCACCCGGGTACGCCGCCGTCGGGTGGGATGCGCCGAGACCTGGCCCGTGACTCATGTGCGGGTAGTGCCAGGTGGCCGTCCGGCCCGAGCTGCATGGCGTTGCCGAGCGCGAGTCCGCCGGTGAGCACGACCGGGTCGCCGCCGTCCGGGAAGAGTTCCAGCAGGCGGCCGTCGTGGCTTCCATCTCGTTGACGAAGAGGCGGTCGCCGACGCAGGTGATGCCGTTGGGGTTGGTCACGGCCAGCGCGAGACGAGGCTGTACTCGCCGGCGGGGTCGTGGGCGCCACACTCCGGCCGGGCACCAGGTCGGTGACGTACCCATCGAACTGTCCGCGCCGAAGGTGAGGTCGTCCGGCGACTGGATCGGGGCCGTCCATCGGTACGACCACGTCGACGTCGCCGGGTCGCGGGTCGACGGCGCTGATCTGCCCGGCGAGGAACTGGGCGACGTACAGCCGGCCGTCAGCCGGGCCGAACGCGACACCGTTGGAACCCCAGGAACCGGCTGGGCCGGTTCAGGCGGCCCACCCGCCGGTGCGGGCTGGTGACGCGGTGGTCGCCGGTCGGGTCGAAGCGGCTGGGCGCGGCCGTCACGGCTGCCCGTCCTCGACGATGACCTCGGCCATGCCGCCGTCCAGCGCGCCAGCGGCGGAGGAGCTCGCAGAAGGCGATCTCGCCGTCGCCGTACGCCTGGCTGTGCCCCGGGGCCTGCCCTCAATGTTGTAGTAGCCGGGGGTGCACTCCGGCCTGGAAGGCGTACAGGTCGGCCGCCTTCTCGCGGATGGTGGCGACCCAGGCGTCCTGGGCCTCGGCGGTCGGTTCGACGTACCGGCGCGGCGCTCCCGGGCCCGCGCGACGATCTCGGCGACGTGGGTGGCCTGTTCGTCGAGGATGTGGACGTAGTTGACCGCGCTGGAGTTCCTGCAGCGGTCCGAGCTGGAAGAAGTTGGGGGAAGCCGGTGGCTGTAGAAGCCGTGGAGCGTCTTCGGGTCGCCTTCCAGGCCTCCAGCAGCGGCACGCCTCCCCCTGCCGTAGACGGGGAGCCCGCCGGACAGGACGCCGGAGATCCCGGTCTCGAATCCGGTGGAGAAGATCACGCAGTCGACCTCGACTCCTCTCCCCGGTCACGACGGCGTGGCCGGTGATCCGCTCCAGCGCCGTGGCCTGTCGGCGATTGTCGACGAGGGTGACGTTGGGGCGGTTGAAGGTCTGGAGGGTAGTGGTCGCCTAAGGTGGGCCGCTTGCACATGTAGCGGTACCAGGGCTTGAGCTTCTCGGCCGTCGCGCCGAGGTCCCGGACGACGGCGTCCACGCGGTCCCGCAGCTCGTTCATCTTCTGGAAGTCGGCGAGCTCGTAGGCGAGTTCGCGTTCGTCGGGCGGGGAGGTCCGCGTAGCCGTCGGTCGGGATTACTTCTGCTGGAGGCGGGGCAGCTGGTCCAGGCGTCGCCGACCATGTCCTCGTCCGTCCCGACGCCGGTGACGATCTGAAGGAAGTTGTCCCGGCCGGCGCCGCTGCCAGCCCGGCTCCAGGACTTTGCCCACTCGGGGTCGGTGGGGCCGTTGTCCCGGACGTCGACCGAGGAGGGCGTGCGCTGGAAAACGTACAGGTGCTGGGCGTCGGCTCTCGAGGTGCGGGACTGCCTGGATGGCTGTGGCGCTTGTGCCCACGAGGGCGATCAGCCGCGCTTGTCCGCGAGACCGTGCAGGCCGCCGCTCGCGTCGCCGCCGGTGTAGTCGTAGTCCCAGCGGCTGGTGTGGGAAGACGACCTTGGCCGTCTCGATGCCGGGAATGCCGGGCAGTTTGGCCTGGCTGAGGGTGCCGCCGGCGACCACCACCCAGCGGCCCTGATCCGGTCGCCGCGTCGGTGGTGACGGTCCACTCCGCCCTCGGTCTCGTCCTGCGTGCCGGTGGCCCGGGTCTGGAAGCAGGCGTCGTCGTAGAGGCCGAAGTGCCGTGCGATCGCCTGCGCGTGCTGCCGGATCTCCTCCCCCGGCGCGCGTACTCCACCTCCGGGACGTAGCCGATCTCCCAGCAGGGGCAGATAGACGTACGACTCGATGTCGCAGTGGATGCCCGGGTAGCGGTTCCAGTACCAGGTGCCGCCGAAGTCGCCGCCCTGCTCGATCACCCGTATCGAGCCCACGCCGGCCTGACGCAGCTGCGCTCCCGGCGAGCAGACCTCCGAAGCCACCGCCGATGACGAGTGCCCCGACGCGGTCGGTCAGGGGCGGCCCGGTGTACTCGGGGCCGGCGGGGCCTGGTGTCGGCGACGAAGGAGGCCGGGCCGCGCCGGTGGGGCGCCGGTACCGGGAGTTGCCGTCCGGGCGGATTCCGGCAGTCGAGGCCCGCGCGGCACACTGGCGCGCGCAGGGCTTCCGGGTCGAAACCCAAGCTCGCGGGGCCGGGAGTGAGGGGTGAGGTGTGGGGCGGACATGCGTGTCCCGGTTCCTCTGCGGGCCAGCCAGTCGGGCACGAGTCAGTGAACCAGTCTGGACAACTCCCCTGACAGCCGGCCGTGGACGACCGCACGTGGTGCACGTCACAGGGTCGGGGACGGTCAGAAGTGGGCGGGCCGCCCCAGCCAGTAGCCGAATCCCCGGCGGGTGTGGATCAGTGTGTCCCCCTCCTCGTCGACCCCTGCGGCGCAGCCGCGAGACGAGCTGTCCCACGGCGCCGGAGGTCGGCAGGTCGGTCCACACGTGACGGCCGAGCTGCTCTCTGGACAGCACCCGTTCCGCGTGCTGGAGGAGGCAAAGGGCAGCAGGCGGTACCGCTGGGGGTGAGCGCGATGGGGCGCCGGTCCGCGCCGCGCTCCGGCAGGACGCCCCGTCCAGGACCAGGTCGTCGTAGCGCAGGGCGAGGACCGGTCCGGCAGGCTCGGCCGCCCGGACCAGCCGCTCGGCGGTGGCGAGGATCTCCGCCGTCCGTGCACCGGCCCGTCCCCGGCGCCGGACTGCATGTTGCCGAGGAACTCGCCGCCGGCGAGCAGGAGCACAGGCGGCCGGACGGGCTCGGCGAGCCTGCCGGTCCGACCCCCGAGCCGGCAGGTCCGGCAGCGTCACGTCGAGGACGACTTCGGCCGAAGCACCGCTCGGTCAGCCGGCCATGGCCTGCACCGCCCCGCGCCAGACGACCCGGTAGCCCGCCAGCCGCAGCGTGTTCCGCAGCAGCTCTGGGCGCAGCGCGAAGCCGTCACCGACGGTGAGCAGGACGTACGGGCACGCCTGCACGGCGAGCGGACTCTACCGCCATGGACTCGCGCGCGTACGGGTCGGCCGGGGCGCCGGCGTGGGCGGACGGCGGCTTGGGCATGCGCGCCATTTTAACCGTCGCTTGCGTTGGCTCAAGCACGCGGGTTCCGGGCGGTGGTCGTTCCCGCCACGCCGGCGGGGCCGGGCCGGCCGTCTGCCCGACTGTCCCCGGCGCCGCCCGCCCGCTCGCCCGTCGTCTCCTTGGGCATCAGGACGGTGTCGATGATGTACACGTTGGCGTTGGCGGTCTTGACGTGGCCGCAGACGACCTTGGCCGAGTCGTTGACCGTGTAGGACTCGTCCGAGCCGGACGGTCAGCTTGACTTCTGCAGCGCCCAGCGGAGCTGTTCTCCAGGTCCTGGGAGCCAGCTTCGGCTTCCACCACGTGGTGGTGGTCAGGATGTCGGTGAGCATCGCCTTGTCGTTGAGGATCTTGTCCAGGTCGGCCTCGATCTGGCGAAGGCGTCGTTGGTCGGCGCGAACACCGTGATGTTCTCGGTGCTTGTTCAGCAGCAATACGCAACTGAACGAAGTACAA
>JAKFGP010000013.1 GCA_021502835.1 Streptomyces thinghirensis | reverse complement strand
GTATGCTTCGTTCAGTTGCGTATTGCTGCCTCGCAGCGCCTTACGATCGTCCAGCTCCGCGACCGCCCGGGCCCGGCTTGTCCCGGATGGTGTGCGTCGCGTGCCGCAGATTGCCCCGCAGGGCTCAAACCCGTACGGCGTCCTGCCCGCCTCCTCGGGAAAGCGACCTGGCATTCCGCGAAGAAGGTCCCACTCATCGCAGCGGCTCCTTCTTCCGTGCTCGCGAGGATCTCCTAGGTGCAGCGCTCGGCTGCGGTGCCCTGCTGGCGGCGCAGCATGCCGCCGATAGTGTATGAGGCACGAGTTGTCGGCGCCGCACAGCACGTCCGCGTCCGTGGACGGGGCGTTGCGGGATCTTGTCGTCGCCCATCGCCTCGGACACGTCCGCGTTCTTCACGGCGGACGTTCCGCCGAAGCCGCCAGCACTCCTCGGCGCCCGGCGAGTTCCACGAGTTCCGGTCCCTTTGACCGCCTCCAGCAGCCGGCGGGGCGGGGGGCGCAGGGGGAGCACGCGCAGCCGGCAAGCAGGAGGGGGGGTAGGCGGGACCGGGTGGGGGAAGTAGGCGCCGAAGTGGAAATCACCCCGAGCAGGTCCACGAGGAACTCCGTCAGCTGGTGCACGTGCGGCACGGACGCGGCGGCGTGGGCGGGCTCCCCGCCCGGCCCCCGGCCACCCCCTGGCCCCGATTGGGGGTTTTTTGTCGCGGACCATGGCGACGCAGGAACCGGAGGTTGACGACGTTTTAGTAGCCCCTGAAGGCGGGCGGCGGCGCCACATGCGCAGGGGTTAGGTGGCGCCGGTAGCCGGTGTTGTACTGCGGCGGGCCCCCGAGGTCTCCGCGGCAGGAAGGCCCCTCCCAGCAGGGGGGCCACCAGCTCCTGGACGGTGGGGATCGCCGGGTAAAGTGGAAACGGGAGGGGACGCGGGGTGGGAAAAGGGGGGCGCGCTGCGGGGGTCCGTGAGGGCAGGCTGAGCCTGGGGGCCGCCGCGCCCCAGGCCACGCTTTGGCACGGGGGTGTGAGCGCCGGAGGGGCGGGGGGGAGGGGACGGGGGCGCGCCGCGCCCCCCGGGCGGCCCCCCGCCCGGCGGCGGGCCGGGAGGAGGATTTGGCAGAGTCGGGTGGCTTGGGGGGGCCGAGCGACGGGCAGTCGATCCCGGGGGCGGGAGGTGGGCAAAGCAGGGAGTTGGGGGAGCCGCCGCCGACGAGGGGGACGTGGGTGATGTCGCGGCCGGCGAAGCTCAGGCCGCCTGCCGCAGGGTGCGGCGGTGGGCCAGCGCCAGGCTCTCCACGATGCAGCGGACGACGGCGCCCCGGTTGCTGGGGGCCGGCTTAGTCCGTACGGCGGCAATACTGCGGATCCGTTCCGGCATGTCGCCCGGGGCGCAGGAACCCGGGGCCGTCCGGGTCGATGACCGCGCCGAACGCCGTGCACCGGGCGGCCCCGGCGAGGAGTACGGGGATGTGTTGCGGGCGGGCCTGCGCTTTCCCAGGTCCGGCGGCACTCCTCGAACAGCCACATGCCCATGATGTTGCGGAGGTAGCGGACGGTGCCGTCCACGCCCAGTTCGTTGGTGAAGTTCGCGGCCCGGGAGCCTCGGTCAGCACCGGGGCGTCCAGTTCGAGGCCGGCCAGGGACCAGGGTACCGCACGAGATGGCCAGGCGAAGTGCGGTTCGGTGGCCAGGACGGCGGCGACCGGCGGAGGCGGTGTCGTGCGAGGCGACGGTGACGGCCGGGGTGCTCGATGTCGAGGCCGGTAGGTGCGCGGCGATGTACGGCAGGGGAGGGTTCCGGCCGGGTCCGCCGGGGTGGCGCAGGGGCGGCAGCAAGGCCGGGTCGATGGAGAGCCGGTCGAGGAGTCCTCGGACCAGGCGCATTCGCGGGCGTCGAAGAGGCCCGTGGTGGCGGCGTTGGTCACCTCCGGGCCCTCCGATGGTGGTCCCGGGTCAGCCAGTGGACCAGCAGGTCCGGGATCAGCAGCAGGGCGCGGGCCCAGCCTCCAACTGGCTGCTGCCCGCCGCCGAGGCGAGCTGGAAGACGGTGTTGAACGGCAGGGCTGACGAGCCCGGTGATCCGGTACAGCTCCTGGGCCCGACGCGGGGCCGGACGCGCTCGGCCAGCGTCGTCGGTGCGGCTGTCCCGGTAGTGGTACGGGGTGCCGAGGAGCACGCCGTCGGCGTCGAGGAGCCCGTAGTCCACCGCCCACGTGTCCAGCCGATGGAGACGACCGGAACCGGCCCGAGCTGCCTCCCAGTCCGTCTCCGACGGTTCCCTGGAACAGTGCTGGCGTTCCAGTGCGTCCGTCAGGCAGGCGTGCCGGGCGTGGTTGGGGAACTGGTGCCGCGCCTCGGTCAGGTCGGGAGTTCGCCCGGCCCTGCCCGGCCGAGGATCACCCGTCCGCTGGTGGCCCCGAGGTCGACGCGGCGAACGCCGAGGGGGAGCGCCTGAGGAGGCCGGGATGGTGCGGTCAGTGGTATCCCCACCGCTGGGCGCGGCGAGGAGTGGCCTCCCTGATGTCGCCGGCGGCGTCGCACCCGCATCAGGCGGCCTCGTGGTCCGCGCAGGAAGGTCGCGACACGACCGCGTCCACCGGGATGTGCAGGCCGGTGGTGTGGGTGAGGTCGCCGCCGGTGAGGGCGAAGACCGCGTTCGCCACGTGCTCGGGCAGCACCTCGCCTTGAGTAGCGTGCGCTGGGCGTAGAACTCGCCCAGCTTCTCTCCTCCTCCACGCCGTACACGGCGGCCCGCTCGGCGCCCCAGCCGCCGGCGAAGCATGCCGGAGCGCGGACGACTCCGTCGGGGTTGACTCCGCTGGGACGCGGGATGCCGTGCGCGCGCCGAGTTCGGCCGCCAGCAGCCGCACCTGATGGGCCTGGTCGGCCTTGGTGGCGGATAGGCGATGTTGTTGGGTCCCGCGAACACGCCGGCGTTCTTGGAGGCGACGTAGACGATGTCGCCGCCGAGCTTCTGCGCGGTCATCACCCGGGCGGCCTCGCGGGAGACCAGGAAGGAGCCGCGGCCATGATGTCGTGCTGGGAGGTCCCAGTCCTCGGCCGTCGTCTCCAGCAGCGGCTCGGAGATGGAGATGCCGGCGTTGTTGACGACCAGGTCGACGCCTCCGGCGGCGCGAGTGGCCGGCCTCGGCGAACGCGGCGGCGATCTGCTCCTCGCTGGTGACGTCCGCGGTCACGGCCACGGCCCTGTCCGGGCCGCCGAGTTCCTCGGCGACGGCCGCCGCGCGTTCGCGGCGTCGAGGTCGGCCACCGACACAGGCGCCCTCGGCGGCGAACCGGTGCGCGATGGCCCTGCCGATGCCGGAGGCCGGCGCCCGTGATGAGCGCGACCCTGGTGGCCAGCGCGCTTGGGCGCGGGCATCCGGCGCAGCTTGGCCGCCTCCAGGTCCCAGTACCTCGATGCGGAACTTCCTCGGACTCCTCGATGGGGCTGTAGGAGGAGACGGCCTCGGCACCGCGCATCACGTTGATCGCGTTGACGTAGAACTCGCCGGCGACGCGGGCGGTCTGCTTGTCCTTGCCGAAGGAGAACATGCCGACCCCCGGGCACCAGCACGATCGCCGGGTCGGCGCCGCGCATGGCCGGTGAGCCGGGGACGGCGTGCCGTTCGTAGTACGCCCGGTACTCGGCGCGGTACTCGGCGTGCAGCTCCGTCAGCCGGGCGATCGCCTGCTCCGGCGGCGCGCCCGGCGGGCAGGTCGAGGACCAGCGGTCGGACCTTGGTGCGCAGGAAGTGGTCAAGGGCACGACGTGCCCAGGGGCCGCGAGACGGCGGGTGCTCGGCGCGGGAGAGGGAAGTCAGCAACTCGTCTCGAGAGTCCGTGAGGTGGCCGACCTGTGGCCGGTCGGCGGAGGCGATGGCGCGGACGTGCGGGGCGAGGCGCGGCGGCACGGGGCGCGTCGCTCCGCGCGTCGGGCAGCGTGGCTCGTAGCCGTCCCGGACCGGGCCGAACGGTTCGGGGCGGCCCTGTCGGCGAGGAACGCCTCGGCGGTGCGGATGATGTGCAGCGAGTTGGCCTCGCACTCTCGGAGGTGGCGCCCCACGCGATGACACCGTGGCCGCCGAGGACACAGCCGACGGCCTGCGGGTTGGCCTCTTGACCGGCGATGTCCAGGCCGAGCTGGAATCCGGGCCGCCGCCACTGTACCCACACGACCCTGTCGCCGAAGCACTCGGCGGTCAGCTTCTCGCCGTCGGCCGCGCAGGCCAGCGCGATACCCGAGGCGGGGTGCAGGTGGTCTTCACATGGGCCGCGTCGACCAGACCGCATGGCGGTGTCGATGGACGGCGCGGCGCTGCGCCCTTGCCGTGCAGGCAGTAGTCGAACGCTGCGACCATCTCGTCCTCGCGCTCCACGCCCGGGTAGACACCCTTCAAGGCGTGCAGCCGGTCCAGGCGCAGCGCGGCCAGTCCATCGCGGCCTCAGCGTGGCCCAGGTCGGCCGCCGGAGCCCTTGACCCACAGCAGCTCCAGCTCGCCGCCGGTGACGGGTCGGTGGCGGTGCCCTTTGGCGGAGGGTGTTGCCGCCCGCGTAGTTGGTGTTGCGCGGGTCCGAGCCCAGCCGCTGCGAGCGTGCGCCAGGAGCCCGGCGACTTCGGGATGAATGGCGGAGGCCATGATGCTCTTTCCTTCGGGATGAGTTGACGACGGAGGATGCCTGAGGAGGTCGCGCGGCGCCCCGGAAACGCGGTTACGCGCCCCAGCCGGCCTGCTCGCCGCCCACGCGTTCGGCGACGATCCGCTCCCGCTAGGGCCGCTGGCGCGGGGTAGGCGGCGACCGGGTCGGGGTTCAGCCCCTTCTCCTCGCGGATCTCCGCCAGCAGCGGCCGGACGTCGGTGTTGTACGCGTCCATCAGGACGGCGTTGGACGCCAGGACGTCGCCCGTGCCTGGGCCAGCGGCCAGTCCTCGTCATCGACTACAGCAGCGCCTTCGCGGTGGCTTCCTGGACGTTCATCACCGAACGGATGACCGCCGGGATCTTCGCCTCGATGTTGTGGCACTGGTCGAGCACGAAGGCCACGCCGGCGGCGGGGCCGAGGGCCCCGTTCTGATGACCCTGGCGGAGGGGATCCGGGAAGAGCTGGAAGGGGTCGGCGGCGCCGACCATCAGGTCGTCGTCGGCGTAGAAGCGGGAGTTGAAGTCGAAGCCGCCGAGCTTTCCCTCGCGGAGCACTGGACGGCGACGATGAACTCGATGTTGGTACCGGGCGCGTGGTGCCCGGAAACACGACGACCTGTGCCTTCGCGCCGAGCTTCAGGCAGTGCGCGTAGGGCCGTGCCCCAGTCGGGGACGTGTCGGTCGTTAGAACGCGGGCTCGAAGAACTCTGTACTCCAGGAGCATATCCGCTGGTCCTCGCCCAGGCGCTCGTGGACGGCGTGGAGGCCTCGGCGAGCCGGTCTCGGCGGGCCGTGATGTCGTCCTGGCCGGGGTAGTTGGTGCCGTCGGCGAACCACAGCTTCAGGTCGCGGGAGCCGGTGGCGTCCATGATGTCGACGCACTCCGTGAGGTGCGCGATGCCTTGCGCCGCCCCGCGGCGTCCGGATGGCAGAACTGCCGAGTTCTGTAGGTCGTCGGTCCTTGGAAGACGTTGGCGTTGATGGCGCCCAGTTCCAGGCCGCGGTCCATCGCGTGCGCGGCCAGCGCCGTGTAGTCGTCCACCTCGTCCCAGGGGATGTGCAACGCCACCCGGGGTCACGCCGGTGAACTCGTGCACCTTGGCGGCGTCGTCCAGCTCGCGCGGGGTGCGCGGCACGCCGGGCTGCGCGAACACCTTGAAACGCGTGCCGGAGTTGCCGTAGCCCCAGGAAGGCGTCTCGACCCGCTGGTCGGCGAGTGCGGTTCTCACGGCAGTGATGTCAGGCATGTCCACCTCTGGATGCGCAAGTTGCCCCTTCATGGGGTACTTGAATTGACCTGTCGTATGAATCGATTCAGGCTGCCGCCGAAACTAACCCGTGACGCAACCTCCGTCAAGGGCCTCCGCAGGGCTCGACCCAGGCTACTTCCTGCTATCTGACCGCGAAAACCGGTCGACTGCACTGGCCCCGGACTCTTGACGTCCCGGACGCGCTGAAGCTAGCTTCCCGGCAACTCCATTGAAACATTTCACTGCGGCGTTTCCACTCGGCACACGTACTGGAGAGAACTCCGTTGACTCATCCCGAACCGGAGACCACTCCGGTGCTCGCCCTGGAGGGAGTGAGTAAATCCTTCGGCGCCGTCCCAGCCCTGCGTGACGTCTCGCTGCGGCTGTACGCGGGCGAGGCCCACGCCCTGGCGGGCGAGAACGGCGCCGGCAAGTCCACCCTGGATCAAATCTCTCGCAGGCGTGCACCGTCCGGACACCGGAACGGTCCTCCTCGACGGCGAGCCGGTGGACTTCACAGCCCGGCGGACGCCCGCGACGCGGGGATCGCCGTGATCTACCAGGAGCCGACGCTCTTCCCGACCTGTCCGTCGCGGAGAACATCTTCATCGGACGACAGCCCCGGCGCTCCCTGGGCAGGGTGAACCACCGTACGGTCAAGACGGCCGCGGCCGAACTTCTTCGCCCGCCTCGGTGTCGCCCGACCCGATCAGCCGGCCTGGGGACTCTCCATCGCCGACCAGCAGTTGGTGGAGATCGCCAAGGCCCTGTCCTTCGACGCCTGTGTCCTCATCATGGACGAGCTCGACGGCGGCGCTCACCGGCAGCGAGGTGGCCCGGCTGTTCGGCGTGGTCGAGAGCGCTGCGCGAGCAGAGATCGGCGGTGCTGTTCATCTCGCACCGCCTGGAGGAGATCTTCGAGCTGTGCCAGCGGGTCACCACCCTTCGGGATGGTGCCTGGATCGCCAGTGAACCCCTGTCCGACCTCGACGAGGACGGTCTGGTGCGCCGCATGGTCGGCCGCGATCCGCAGGAGCTCTACCCCAAGCAGCAGACCCGGATCGGCGAGGTCGCCCTCAGCGTGCGCCGGCTGACGCGCGAAGGCGTGTTCACCGACGTCTCCTTCGACGTCCGGCGCGGCGAGATCCTCGGCCTCGCCGGTCTGGTCGGGGCGGGTCGCAGTGAAGTGGCCCGCGCGGTCTTCGGCGTCGACCGGTTCGACGGCGGTGAGGTCGAGGTGCTCGGCCGGAAGCTTCCGCCGGGAGCTCCGAGCCTGGCCATGGCCGCCGGACTCGCCCTGGTGCCCGAGGACCGCCGCGCCCAGGGGCTTGGTGATGGACATGTCCATCGAGCGGAACATCGAGCTGACCGGCTTCGCGGCCACCTCCCGGGCCGGGCTGATGAACCGGCGGGCCGAGCGCAGTCGCGCCGTGGACTGGGCGACGAGGCTCCAGGTGAAGTACGCGCGCCTGGCCGATGTCGTGGGGACGCTCCGGGCGGCAACCAGCAGAAGGTCGTACTGGCCAATGGTCGCCACGGCCCCCCAGGTGCTGATCGTGGACGAACCGACCCGCGGTATCGACGGGGACGAAGGCGGAGGTGCACCGTCTGCCGTCCTCGCTCGCCGCCGACGGGGTGGCGGTGCTGATGATCTCGTCCGATCTGCCGGAGATCCTCGGCATGGCCGACCGGGTCCCGATGATGCACGAGGGCCGGCTGACCGCGGAGATCCCCGGGGCGGAAGCGACCGAGGAGAGCGTGATGGCAGCCGCGACCGGCCGCACCGACCGAGGGCGAAGTCGGCATGACCACGACCGTCGAGCCGGTGCGGCCAGAGGTGGCAGCCGAGTCCGTCGCGCGCGGCGGCTCATGGACAGGATATTCAAGGCCCGCGAACTGGCCGTGATCGCGTGCTGGTGGTGATGCTCGGCGCGACCCAGCTGTCCAACTCCGAGTTCCTCTCGCAGCAGGGCATCAGGGACCTGATGCTGAACGCGACCATCCTCGTGCTGGTCGCGATCGGCCAGGCGATGGTGGTGATCACCCGCAACGTCGACCTGTCGGTCGGCTCCGTGCTGGGCAGCATCTCCGCCTTCGCCGCGGGCTCCAATTCAAGGACGGCGGCCACCCGCTCGTCGCCGTCCTGCTGGCCGTGGGGGTCGGTGCGCTGTTCGGCGTGGTCAACGGCGCACTGGTGAGTCTGGGCAAGGTGCCGGCACTGGTGGTGACCCTGGGCACCCTCTACATCGTCCGCGGCATCGACTCGATCTGGGTCGGCTCCCCGGCAGATCACCGCGAGCGCCCTGCCCGACGGCTTCGTGGACTTCGGCAGCGACGGCATCGGGGTGGTCCCTACCTCGCACTGCTCACTCTGGCCGTCCTGGTCGTCGTGGCCTACTACCTCCGCAACTACCGCGGCGGACGGGACATGTACGCCCTGGGGTCCAACCCGGAGGCCGCCCGGCTCGCCGGTGTCCCGATCCGGGCCCGCATCATGACGGCCTACCGTCGTCTGCGGGGCGCTCGCCGGACTCGCCGGCGCCCTGTACCTCGCCAGGTTCGGCAACGTCGACTCCAACACCGGCAACGGGTACGAACTCGTCGTGGTGAGCGCCGTGGTCGTCGGCGGCGTCCGCCTTCACCGGCGGATCGGGCACCGTGTACGGCGCCGCGCTCGGCGCCGTACTGCTGACCTCCATCAACGGTGTGCTCCCGGCCCTCGGCGTGAGTTCGGTCTGGGTCACCGCCATCAACGGCTTCCTGCTGCTGCTCGCCATCGCCGTCGACCGGGTTCTGGCGCTCAGAGTCTCCCGGAGCCCTGCGCAAGAAGGCCGCACAGTCGAGGAGTGCCCGTCATGCCTGACACCACCGTCAAGTCCCCGTGCTCTCCCGCCTCGGCGGCGCGGTGCGCTGGGACACCTCGGTCGGCGTTCTGCTGGTCGTCCTGCTGATCTGCTCGTTCTCCTTCGTGGAGAACCCCGGCAACGCCCTGAACGTGTCGTTCCTCATCGGCAACACCCTGCCCATCGCCCTGATCGCCCTGCCGATGGCGATGCTCGTGGTCTCCGGCGAGGTGGACCTCTCGGTCGCCTCCACGGCCGGTCTCTCCAGTGCCGTGATGGGCGCGCTGTGGAACGCCGGCATGGCGATCGAGACGATCATCCCGCTCTGTGTTCTGCTCGGCGTGGTGTGCGGCCTGGTCAACGGCCTGCTCGTCACCCTGCTCGGGCTGCCCTCGCTGGCCGTCACCATCGGGACGCTCGGCGCCTACCGGGGCATCGCGCAGATCGTGCTCGGCTCCGACTCCGTGACCGACTTCCCCGTTCAGTACCTGGACTTCGGTGCCGGCCGGTTCGGGGACACGTTCCTCCCGTACGCCGTCGTCCCGTTCGTCATCCTGCTGGCGATCGCCGTCGTCGTGCTGCACGCCACGCGTTTCGGCCGGTCGCTGTTCGCCATCGGCGCCTCCGAGGAGGCCGCCCGCTTCGCCGGTGTCCGGGTCAAGCGGCTCAAGCTGGCCATGTTCGTGTCCACGGGTGTGATCTCCGCTCTCACCGGCGTCTTCTGGACGCTGCACTACGCCAGCGCCCGCTACGACAACGCCACCGGACTGGAACTGTCCGTGATCGCCGCGGTGCTGCTCGGCGGCATCGACTTCGACGGCGGCAAGGGCACGCTCGGCGGCGCCATCGCCGGTGTGTTCCTGCTCGGCACGATGCAGAACGTCATGAGTCTGCTGAACGTCTCCGCCCAGTCCCAGACCGTGGCGACCGGCGTCCTCCTGGTGATCTCCGTTCTCGCCCCGCGGATCGGCCGCCGGATCTCCCAGGCACGGGCCAGGGGGAGAACGGCCGCCTCCCCACCCCTGACGGCCCCTTCCCCGTAGTCCCTCGCCACTGGCTCCTCTCCGGCCCTCCCCTCCCCCTCACAGGTAAGGAACTCCCATGTCCGGCACCACCGCCAGATCACGCCGCCTGACCCTCGCACTCGCCACCGTCACCGCACTCGCGCTCGGCGCCACCGCCTGCGGCGGCACCACCAAGGACGACGCGTCCAAGGACAACGGCAGCGCGGCCGTCGGCGGGGCCGACCCCGACGCGGAGACCAAGAAGGGCCTCACCGTCGCCTTCCTGCCCAAGCAGGTCAACAATCCGTACTTCACCACCGCCGACAAGGGCGGCGAGAAGGCGCTCGAGGAACTGGGCTCCACCTACAAGGAGGTCGGCGCCGGCAGCGGCACCGGCACCGCCGGCCAGGTCAGCTACGTCAACACCCTGACCCAGCAGCAGGTCGACGCCATGGCCGTCTCCGCGCAGGACCCGGCGCCCTGTGCACCGCGCTCAAGCAGGCCATGCGCAACGGCGTCAGTGTCGTCACCTACGACTCCGACACCAACAGGACTGCCGCCAGGTGTTCGTCTCCCCGGCCTCCGCCGAGACCTGGGGCGCACCCGAGGTCGAGCTGCTGGCGAAGCAGATCGGCGGCAAGGCCGAGATCGCGATCCTGTCCGCGGCGCAGACCGCGACGAACCAGAACACCTGGATCGACGTCATGAAGGAGGAGCTGAAGAAGCCCGCCTACAAGGACATCAAGCTCGTCAAGACCGCCTACGGCGACGACGACGCCCAGAAGTCGTTCCAGCAGACCCAGGGACTGCTGCAGGAGTACCCGAACCTGAAGGGCATCATCTCCACCACCGTCGGCATCAAGGCGGCCGCCCAGTACCTGTCCGGCTCCAAGTACAAGGGCAAGGTCAAGCTTCACGGGACTCGGCACCCGAACGACATGCGCGCCTACGTCAAGAACGGCACCGTCGAGGAGTTCGAGTGTAGAGAACCGGCCAAACTCGGCGCGCTCGCCGCTCACGTCGCGGGTCGCCCTCGAATCCGGGCAGATCACCGGCAAGGAGGGCGAGACCTTCGACGCCAGCGACCTCGGCACCATGACCATCGGCGCGGACGGTGGTCGTCTCTCCGGGTGAGCCGACCGTCTTCGACAAGGCCAACATCGACGAGTGCGACTTCTGATCCGTACGACACTCGTGGGGCCCCGGCATCGTCGGGGCCCCACGCTCGGGCAACAGGGTGATCCGATGCAACGCGTCTGCTTTCTTCTCAAGGTCCGCTCCGAGATGGTCGCCGAATACCGCGAGCGCCACAGGGACGTGTGGGCCGACATGCTCGCCGCGCTCTCCCGGGCCGGCTGGCGCGACTTCTCCCTCTTCCTGCGGGAGGACGGCCTGCTCGTCGGCTATCTGGAGACCGACGACTTCGGGGCGGCCCGGGCGGCCATGGACGCGACCGAGGTGAACACGCGCTGGCGGCCGAGATGGCGGGGTTCTTCGAAGCACTGGACGGACAGGCACCCGATGCCGCCATGCGTCCCCTCACCGAGGTCTTCCACCTGGCCTGAACCGGAGCCCCGGCAACGCAGGACGAACGCTTCCCCGGGCCCGGCTCGACGGGCGGGGGCAGGACAGCAGGGAACACACTGACGCACTCCACGCCGACGGTCGGCATCAAGGACGTGGCGCGGGAGGGCCGGCGTCTCCGTCGGCACGGTCTCCAACGTGCTCAACCGGCCCGGCCGGGTCTCGCAGCGGACGCGACGTCATGTGGAGCAGGTGATCGCGCGGCTGGGTTGACGTGCGCAGCGAGTCCGCCCGGCAACTGCGGGCGGGCCGCAGCCGTGTCATGGCGCTGCTCGTCCTCGACATGGGCAATCCGTTCTTCGTCGACCTGGCCCAGGGAGCCGAGCGCACGGCCCGGGACGCGGGACTCGCCGTCACCCCATGCAACAGCGCGCAGAGTGCGCGGAAGGAGGCGGAGTACCTCGAACTCTTCGCCGAGCAGCGGGTCCGCGGGGTACTGGTCACCCCGCCGACCCGAGTGGGCGCAACCTCGTCGACTTCCCGCCGGCACGGTATTCCCTACGTTCGTGGTGGACCGGGTGGCCGGTGACGCGGAGGGCTGCTCCGTCTCGGTCGACGACGTCACGGGCGGTGCTCTGGCGATCCGTCACCTCGCCGGCGCCGGGCACGGTTCCATCGCCTATGTCGAGCGGACCGCCCCATCTGGAGGCAGGTGCGGGACCGCCGGACCGGGGCGCTGGAAGCCGTCGCCCAGGCCGATCGCGCCCCCACGGCGTTGCGGGAGATCCCCACCGAACGCCTCGACGTGGCCGCCGGACGCGACGCGCGGGGCCAGACTGCTAGAGTCTGGCCCAGCGGCCCACCGCCGTCTTCTGCGCCAACGACCTGCTGGCCCTCGGCGTGCTCCAGTTCGTGTACACGGCCGGGGGTCAAGGTCCCCGACGACCTGGCCATCGTCGGGTACGACGACATCGAGTTCGCCGCAGCGGCGACCGTACCGCTGACCTCCGTCCGCCAGCCCGCCCGCGCGATGGGCGCCACTGGCCGCCGACCTGCTTCTCCAGGAAGCCGGCGACCGGGCGGACGAGCACCGTCACCAGCACGTCGTGCTCCAACCCGAGTTGGTCGTCCGCGGTTCGAGCCTGCCCGGTCGCTGAGGCCCGCCGCGCGGCCAATATGTTCGGGGAAAGGGAAACCCGACCCGGCATCCGCGTTCTTCACCCGTTGACGAACAGAGTTTGTACTCACTGATGACAAACTCATAGAGCCGCGGCGAGACAAAAGGCTCCTATGGTATCCGACGCCCGGTCGTCTTCGGGCATCTCGCGCACGCCAACGCGTCACCCCGGGGAGGAGATGCATGAGTTCACGGTCCCGCTCCAGAACCCGCGGACGGCTGGCCGGTCTGGTCGCCGTCCGTTCCTTTCGGCTGCTTCACTTCCGCGCCCGCCGGCGCCGCCGGCACGGCCGACGACCTGCCGCCGCAGGAACCGGGCGTCACACTGCGCGTCTTCGACATCGGACAGCCGATGAACGAGATCTGCGTGCTCAAGCCCGGACAGACCCCGAACGTCGACAAGTTGATGCCCGTCATCGACTTCTCCACCGCCGAGGACTTCGGTATCGGTGACAACTTCGTCTCACAGGTGATCGCGAACATCGAGGTCCCCGAGGACGGGGCCTACACCTTCCGGCTGACCAGCGACGACGGCTCGCGCCTGACCATCGACGACCGGACGGTCATCGATCACGACGGCCTGCACGCGGCCGGGCCCAAGGACGGCACGACGACACTGACGGCCGGTCACCCGCCCTGCGCGTCGATCACTTCGACCGCACGAACGACCAGCAGGTGACGCTGGAGTGGAAGCCGCCCGGCACGCTTGGACTTCTCCCTCGTGCCGAACTCCGCCCTGGGCACCGACGCCGACGTCGTACGGGTCACGGCCCCCCGGCCCCAAGCAGTGCGAGCGGCACCGACACCCCCGGCGACGGGCTGCCCCTGGACGGCGTGCACCCCGACTACACACTGACGGACCTGCGGCCCGACGGCTTCGAGCCCCAGGTCACCGGCATGGACTGGCTCCCGGACGGCCGGACAGCATCACCACGTGGGGCGGCACCGACAAGACCGAGGGCGAGGGTGTACACTCCTCGACAACGTCACCGGCGCGACCGGTCCCGACAAGGTGACGGCGAAGAAGGTCGCGAGCGGCCTCAAGGAGACCCATGGGCATCGAGGCCCTCGACGGGGCCCTGTACGTGTCGCAGAAGCACGAGAGCTCACAGAGCTGCGCGACACCGACGGCGACGACGTCACCGACAGCGCGGCGCACCGTCGCGACCTGCCGTACCGCAACTTCCACGAGTTCGCCTCGGCCTGCTCTACCACGACAGGCACTTCTACCTCAACCTCTCCGTCGCGATCAACTAGGCGGCGAGCGACGGACCCGCAGCCGGCGCCGAACCGGGGCACCACGATCAAGGTGAACAAGAAGACCGGCAAGGTGACCTACCTCGCCGGAGGCCCTGCCGCACCCCGAACGGCATCGGCTGGGGGACCCGGCGGCGACCTCTTCGTCGCCGACAACCCGGGCGGCTGGCTCCCGGCCTCGAAGCTGGTCCGCATCAAGCCCGACCGCTTCTTCAACCACTACACCAACCCGGCCGGCCCGTTCGACGACCAGCCGGTGACCGAACCAGTGCTGTGGCTGCCGCAGAACGAGATCGCCAACTCCGCACACCCCGATCCTGTTGAAGAAGGGGCCGTACGCCGGCCAGATGCTGTTCGGTGACGTGACCTACGGCGATGCAGCGCGCATCTTCCTGGAGAAGGTGAAGGGCAGGGACCAGGGCGCGGTCTTCCGCCACACCCGGAGCTTGGAGGCGGGCGTCAACCGCATCACCCAGGGCCCGGACGGTGAGATCCTACGCGGGCGGGCTGGGCGCCGGGGGCAACTGGGGCCAGGAGGGCAAGCTGTCCCACGGTCTGCAGAAGCTCACCCCGAACGGCGGCCAAGGCGTTCGACATCCAGGTACATGCGGGCCGAGCGGGGCGGTTTGAGCTGGAGTACACCCAGCCGCTGTCCCAGGAGACGGAGGACAAGCTCGCCGAGAGCTACCGGGTCGAGCAGTGGCGCTACGTGCCGACACCGGCGTACAGCGCGGCCCCAAGGTCGACGAGGAGACCCTCGGTGACCTCCGCGCGGCTGTCCGGGAACCGGGAAGAAGGTCACGCTGCTGATCATCGAAGCTCAAGCCCGACCACCGCGTAGTGCACGTCCGCTCACCCCGTCCGTTCAGCTCGGCCGAGGGTGAGACGCTGTGGAGAGCACCGAGGGCCTGAAGTACACGCTCAACGCCATGCCGGGCAAGCAGCCCCGACGACGTCGTACGAGGCGGAGGAGGCGCAGCGCTCCGGCAGCGCCGGCGTCAACACCGATCACACGGGCGGCTACTCCGGCAGCGGCACTTCGCGTGGACAGCTACAGCACCCGGGGCGCAGCCACCTCGTTCACCGTCGACGTGGACAGGAGGGCACCTACGACGTGGCCCTGCTGCGGTACGCGAACGGGCGAAGCCCCTTCTCCAGCACCAGACGGTGAGCGTGTACGTGGACGGCAGGAAGGTGAAGCAGTCGAGGTCTGCTCAGTACGGGCGGCTGGGACGACTGGTCCACGCGGACCGAGTCGCTGAGGCTGCGCAAGGGCGCGCCAACACCATCACCTACCGGGTGGACGAAGGCGACACACCGGACACGTCAACCTCGACATGATCAGTGTCCATCCCGAGGGCGAGCGCGTCGTCCTGTTCGACGGCGCCGACCGCGCAGCCTCAGCAGACGGACAGCCGCACCGCGCAGTGGCCGCTGACGGACGGCGGGATGGAGGTGTGCTGGGAGACCTGCGCACGAAGCAGGCGTTCGGTGACTTCAAGCTGCACGCCGAGAAATGGCTGCCGGAGCTGCCCCCGGACGTCACGGGCAAGAACCAGACCAACAGCAGCATCTACCTCCAGGACCGCTGAGATCCAGATCCTGGACTCGTACGGTGACTTACGCCGCGGACAACGAGGGCGCCGCGATCTACCGGAGAAGGCCGCCGGCCGCCAACGCGGCCCGCCCGCCAGGCACCTGGCGAGACGTACGACATCACCTTCCGCGCGGCGCGCTTCGACGACCAGGGCGCCAAGACGCAGGACGCGCGCGTGACGGTGGTGTGGAACGGCGTGACCGTCCACAAGGACGTGGCGCTCAACCTGGCCGGCCGCCGGGAGCTTGCTCAGGAGGAGCCGACGGCGGGTGCGCTGCGCCTTCAGACCACGGCAACAAGGTGCGGTACCGCGACATCTGGATAGAGCCGTTGTCGTAGTGGCTCACGAGCCGGTGGCCGGCCCGGACGCTCCCGGGCCGGCCATCACCGTCGCGTCTGCTCCGACCAGATGACCTTTCCGGTCTCGGTGTAGCGGGTTCCCCAGCGGTCGGCCAGCTGGGCCACGAGGAACAGGCGCGGCCGCCCTCGTCGGTCGTGGCCGCGTAGCGCAGGTGCGGTGCGGTGCTGCTGCCGTCGGAGACCTCAGCAGATGAGGGTCCGGTCGTGGAGCAGCCGGACCCGGACGGGATCGGTGCCGTAGCGCACCGCGTTGATCAGCAGTTCGCTGAGGATCAGCTCCGTCACGAAGGCCTCCTCGTCCAGGCCCCACTCGGCGAGCCGGTCGGTGACCTCGCGGCGGATACGGAGACGGCGGCCGGGTCCCGCTCCACGTCCCGAGGCGGAGACCCTGGACGGATCGAGCACGCGGGTGCCGGCCACCAGGAGGGCCACGTCGTCGTCGGACGGCCGGGACGGCAGCGTCGCCAGCACATCCCCAGGTCTCTCGGGGGTTCGCCCGGCCCGGGCGAGGCTCCGGCGCAGCAGTTCCATGCCCTCGTCGATGTCGCGGCCCCGGGTCTCGACGAGGCCGTCCGTGTACAGCACGAGCCTGCTGCCTGCGGGCAGGTCGAGCTCGACCGCTTCGAACGGCAGGCCGCTGCCGACGCCGAGGGCAGCCCGACGGGGCTGCCCGGGAAGTGCACGGACCCGTCCGGCAGCACCAGCGCGGGGCTGGGATGTCCCGCCCGGCTCAGGGAACACCGGCCCGCCACCGGGTCGTAGATCGCGTGAGGCAGGTCGCCCCGGCGATCTCGGCGCTGTCCGCGCCGCCCTCCTGGTCGAGCCGGGAGACCAGTTCGTCCAGGCGTGCGAGGAGTTCGTCGGCCGGCAGGTCGAGAGCGGCGAAGTTCTGCACGGCGGTACGCAGCCGTCCCATGGTGGCGGCGGCATGCAGCCGTGACCCACGACGTCGCCGACCACCAGGGCGACACGGCCCCCGGCAGCGCGATCACGTCGAACCAGTCGCCGCCCACCCCCGGCTTCGGCCGGCACGTACCGGTGGGCGATGTCGAGGGCGTCCTGCTCGGGCAGCCCGCTCGGCAGGAGGCTGCGCTGCAGGGTCACCGCCGTTCGTGTCGCGGGTGTAGCGACGGGGCGTTGTCGACGCACACCGGCGGCCCTGGCGGCCGTTCCCTGAGCGAACACCTCGTCGTCCGCGTCGAAGGGGGCCGGGTTCTCCGAGCGCCAGAAGTTGGCCAGGCCCGAGGACGACGCCCCGTGCGTACAGGGGGACGGCCAGGACGCTGTGGAAGCCGTACTCGATGATCCGTTCGGCGTGTGCCGGGACCTGCCCCGTACCGGCCGAGTACGGTCTCCACGTCCGCGTCGGGCAGGGGAGTGCCGCTCGTCGTCGCCGAGGGAGCCGAGGCTGGTGGGCACGGTGCCGGTCACCGCCCCGGGGGTGCAGCGGGTGGTCGTCGCGCAGGCCGGCGACGGCGGCACGCCGCACCTGTACGACCGTGCCGTCCGACTCACGCGGCTCGTCCCCCGGAACACCGACAAGGCCAGGTCCACGGTGGCGAAGTCCGAGAACCGCGGAGTGGCCACCCGGTCAGTTCCTCCGCGTCGTGGTCACGTCGAGGGTGCTGCCGATCATCTTGCCGGCCTCGTAGAGGAGCAGGAGACGCTCTGCGCACCGCCTCGGCCCGGCCGATCACCGCGGCGAGTTCGGTGGTGTCCCGGAGGGTCGCGACGGCGCCCTGGCGGCCCGCCGCGGTCGCCGGTGACCCGTACGTTGATCCGCGAGCACCGCCCACCGGCACTACCCGTCGGTGGTGGGTCGCCCGACTCCAGCAGTTCGGCGATCCGGGAGCGCACGGAGCCGCACTCGGCGACCGGGCGCTCTCTACGTCCGCCGGAGCCTGAGCAGTCTGCGCGCCTCGTCGTTGGCGAGAACGAGCCTCCCCGTCCGACGATCAGCACTCTCCCGGACGGTACGGTTACCGCGTCGTGACGCACGCATTGCCGCGTCATCTCGGCAGGGCCGAGCAGCCGCGGGTCTGACGGGACAGACGCCGGTTCACCAGGGCCGAGCCGCTGAGCGCGAAGACGAGTCCGCCGGTGGAAGCGCGCGAGGATGACCGGGATCTGACGAGCCGATGGACCGGTCGATGGCGCCGAGGTGCGTGATCGTCTACGGCGACGTGCCGGCGATCGAACTGCCGTCCCGGAATACGGTGGACCGTGGGAATCGACCCGCCGGTGCCCCGCCACCCGCCCGCCCAGTTCCGTCGTCAGGGGGAGTGCGCCTGCACCACTTTCGTAGGGACCCAGAACACGCTTGCCGACGAGATCCGGATCGGGATGCGTGTACGGCGGATCCCCCAGGTGTTCGAGGACGACGACGAAGGCCACGGTCGGCCGCCCCGCCGGACCGCTCTTCGGCCGGGGCTGCAGCACGGCTCGTCCGGATCGCGACTGTCCAGGGCCGCCGCGGTACCGGGGGCGTTGGCGAAGGTCTGCGCGACCGACAGGTTTCCTCGCGCCGGGCCTCCTCGGTGCCGTCCCGCCGGACCTGAAGCACCAGGGCGATCACCGCGGCCACGGCCAGCAGCACCACCAGCACTGCCTGCGGCGAGCACCTGTCCGGCGACGCTCACCACCTTCGGTCCACGCTTGGCAGGGCCGGGCCGTATGTTCGGTCGCGGCCTCGGGTACAGCCGGGACACAAATTCCCGGAAAGGCTATTCGCGGACATATGCCTGATTATGACCCTCGCTCGGCGGGCCTACTCCGCGACACCGCATGACGCGGCATGAACCGCTGGCCGACGCCCTACTGGCGTACGCGCGTGAACCTCGGGCACCATTCGTCCTGCACCGCATGCCCGATCACCCCACTGTCAGCATGACGCACGGCATGGAGGCCCGGTGCTTCCAAGTGGAGTTCGACGAAGGCGCGTTGACCCGATTAGGGGTGGCGCCGAGCACCGACCCTCTCTGGGAGACGGTGCTCAGCCTTCACCTGCTGCAGAACGGTCAGGAGTCCCTGGCCTACGACCCCTGGCGGCGCGAGGTGCGTGGCGCCCTGCGCCGTCACCGGACTGGAAGCCGCCGACGACGTCCGGGCGTTGCTGCCGCTGTGCCCGCCCGCGGGCCTACTTCCCGGACTTCCTCACGCCCGGTCGTGCGACCTTGCCCTGGAGGACGGCGTGGACCGGGTGCAGTCGACGCCCCGGCGCAGACTCGTCGCCGAACTCGCCCGGCTGTGCGCGAACTTGCGTGGTCCGGTGCCGCGCAGTGTGCGGTGGGTGGCCACCGGTGAAGCGTCCGCGCTTCGCTGGCTGGGCGGTACCCTGCGGCGCTATCACGCCCTTGCCGTGGCACCGTACACCGTCGCTGATCCGCGGCGCGGGCCACGAAGAGGACCGTGCCGGTCGAGCCCAGGCTGCTCTCGGCGGTGGCGCCGAGGCGCTGCTGGCGAACTACGCGGAACTGCCGGGCTGGCGGCGGCAGGAGCTCCCGGCTCGCGGCCCCCTACCCCGAGCCCCGGCTGCTGCAAGGTTCGCGGGCTGCCCGCTGACCCTGCTGCCCGGATTCTTGCGTACGCACCCCGCTGGCCCTGGTGGACGAGTCGCTGCCGCTCGTGCTGGTGCATCCGCTGGGTCCGGCGCCGGGCTGGCTCCCCCGTTTGCGTGCCGGCGGGGCCAGACCGTCCGTCGCCCAGCTGGATCGGTGCTTCCCGGGCCCACGTCCTGGAGGCGCTGGAGATCCCGATGACGACGACGGCCCTGGCCACGGCGCTGCGCCTGGCTCCGTCCACGGCGAGCCGGCACGCGGCCGTGCTGCGTGAGGCGGGGCTGGTGGCGACCCGCCGGCGAGGGCAACCGGGTGCTGCACCGCCGCACCAAGGGCTGGGGTGTGCGCTGCTGGACGGGGCGGCTCCCGCGTGGGAGCCGTTCCCGGCAGCGCCGCCGGTCGCCCGCCGAAGCCCTCCGCCGGTTCAGCAGGTGGGCACGCCCGGGAGCCAGGATTCGGCGACGTCGATGAAGATGTTGGAGACGTAACCGCCGTAGTCGGGCAGGTAGGACCACCCGTCGTTGCTGTAGCCGGCGTAGTTCACGAGCTGGCCGTGGACCTGGCACCTCACCCGCACGGTCGTGGGGCCGGGCAGGCTCGCCACGCGGGTGGAGGTGGTCGTCGCCTGCTGCCGGACGCTCACGTCGGTGCCCCACGTCGGGAACGACGTGGTGTCGCCGCCGCCGTCGGTCCACAGGTAGGTGACGGTCACCCAGCCGTTGTCGTCGAGGCCGACGTTGTAGAAGCGTTCCGTCGGCCAGGTCGATGCCGGCCGGATTGGCGACCTTGCCGGCCGAACTCGTCCCGGCCCCCGTTGTAGCCGTTCTCGTACGCCGCCTGCGCCTGGGGCAGGCCCCGTGGCAGGTCCTTCCACTGCTCGCGCTGCGCAGGAGGGTTCCAGTGGTCGTCGTGCGTGTTCCACGGGCCGACGTCCCACACCGGCGCCGTCTCGCAGCGGGCCGGCCCGCACACCTGCACCGAGTACTGGCCGCTGTCTTCTTGGGCGACAGGGCTCTGCGCGAGGGGAGCGCCACGAAGTGGTCGTTCTCGCGGATGACGTGGCCGTTGGCCGTGGTGTGCCCGACCAGCCCCTCACGGGTGGCGTAGACGCGGGCCGAGAAGGCGCGCCACCTTCGGCGTGGGTTCGGCGGGGGTGCTTCCCGTGTCGTCCGCTGTCAAGCGTCAGGGCTCACGACCGCCGCGGCCCCGCCCCCGGCGCTCCACAGGGTGAGCCAGGCCTGGACGTCGACGACGTCGCGCGGCAGTTCCACCGGGCGCGGGTGCCGGACACCGCCTGCCGCCACTCGGTCCAGGTTCCGCCGGCCGTCCGGCTCCACGTCGACCTCGACGCTCGCCGCCCTCGGGCACCGTGGCGTCGAGGCCACGGTGACCCGGTTCACCGGCCGGTCCACGCGGTGCGCCTCCAGCACGGCGGAGGGTAGCCACCGTCCCGGCCCAGGGAGGGCGGGGCTGACGGAGCCGTCCCGCACCCGCAGGGCGCCGGCGGCGTACTCGACGTTGACATCGTCGGCGCCGGTCCGGGTCAGATCCGGGCGCCAAGGAGTCCGAGGTGGACGCGGAGGCGGCGCCGGCGGCCGGAGCCGTGGCCAGTGCCGACCCGGCGAGGGCGAGGGCGAGCAGGCAGGCCGTGCCGCTCAGTGCGCGCGAGGACGCTTCAGGGCGCGCGGCGGAGCTCCCGCGCCGGGTGGAAGGGGTCAGCATGTGGGCACTCCAGGGGCCAGGCGTCAGTGACGTCGATGAAGATGTTGGAGATGAACCGCCGTGGTCCGGCGAGGTACGACCAGGCATCGTTGCTGTAGCCGTCGTACTCCACGAGTCCGCCCGCGCACCCCGGCAGGCCACGCGGACGGACGTCGGTCCGGGCGAGGCTCGCCACCCGGGCGGGAGTCCGTCGACGGCTGCTGCCGGACGCTTCACGTCCGTGCCCCAGGGTCGGGAACGGTGTGCCCGTGGCACCGTCGTCGCCGCGGACCAGGCTCATATAGTAGGCCCAGTCCCAGGTGCGGGCCGGGGTCGGTGTGGTCGTTGCCGGGCACTTCGCTGTGTCCGACGATGTGCGGCGCGGTCCCGCGGAATGCCGTACTTGTCGGTGAGATGGCGGGTCAACGCCGCCGACGAGCGGTACATGGCGTCGGTGAACCAGGCGGGATCGCTGACGGTAACCCTCGTGCTCCACGCCCACGCGGGTGGGGGTTGGCCGAGCGGGCGTGCCAGGCGGTGTCGCGTTCGCGGACCGTCTGGGTGACCTGCCCGTCCGAGGACCGCACCACGTAGTGGCGCTGACCTGTGCGGCCGGGTCCTGGAACCAGCTGATGGAGCCCGCGTACGAGCCCTGCGTGACATGGACGACCACGGTCGTGGATCGCCGAGCCGCGTCCGGCGGAGTAGTTCCCAGGATACGCCGGGTTCCAGGCGCGGACGGATGGTCCACGGCGCGGTCGGCGCCGCGACGGCCTCGGTCTCGGCGTACGCGCCGCGCTCGGGCCGCACCGCACGCGGCGCGACGGTGACCCGCTCGCCGCCGGTGACGTGGGTCCGGATGCCGTCGCCGAGGATGTCGTAGACGGCGTCGGCGTACAGGCGGGCGCGGACTCGCCGCCGGAGGCGCCTCGGGCCGCGACGGGATACCAGGCGCCGAGGCGGTCCCGGTCGGCGGCGTCCAGGCCGGCCTCGTCGGCCAGTGCCCTGCAACACGGCTGCCCCGCCGTGGATGTTGGCGCCGGAGTCCTGCTTAGTTCGGCGACGCTCGCGCCGGTCAGCCGCGCGGCCCGTTCCAGGGTGTGCCGTCCGGGGTTGCTGACCAGGTGCATCATGCCGTAGCCGTTGTTCCTGGCTGGGCAGGCCGGCGTGGCCGTCGAGGCGGGTCTCGCCGTAGCCGACGGCGACCAGGAGGTCCCGGGGACGTCGTAGGCGGCCGCCGCACGGGCGAAGGCGGTCTGGACGGCGGTGTCGGGCGCGGACGGCGCCGGCGCGGCGGCGGCCGGGGCCGGCTGGTCGGTCAGGGCAGGGCGGCTGCCACGGCCGCGGCGCAACACCAGCTGCTGGACGCGTCCGACGAGGAGTCCGGAGGACATGTGGGGGTTCTCTCCTTCCGGTGCCCACTGGGTGTGTGTGGGGTGGTCTGCGGGCGGGCACGGAATCTGCGGGCCTGGTCGGCCTCGTGCCGACCGTCGTGATGCCCGGACCGCGCGGGCACCGCGGCGCGGCCGGCGGTGCGCGCGGGCCGAACAGGGCCGACGGGGCGTGGAGCTCGTCAGCCGGTGGTCGCATGATGGATCGCCCACGGTGTCGTGAGCAAGTCATTGCAGCCTGAGCGAAACACACGCCGCCGCCTTGCTCCCCGCCGACGGCGCCTCCCACTAAGCCGCGGTCCGCCGTCCCGACGGGCGGCGGTCTCTCTTCTTTCCCCACGAAGGAGCGATCCGCCATGCCACTAGACGCCTGTGGGCCGTGACCGCCGCCGTGCTGCGCGCTGCTGGCCGGCCTGTTGCTCGGTCGCGTCCAGCCGGCCGGCGCGGCCACCTCCGGTAGCGGCCCTGGCCGCGGCTTGAACTTCAAGGCCCCGTACCCCTGCGGCCAGAAGTGACCTACAGCCACCACTGGCCGAGGGCCGCCGGGCGCTGGACTTCGTCCGTCGACGGCGGCACCACCAACGGCACTCCGGTCCTCGCCCTCCGCGGCGGGCACCGCCTACCGGCACTTCCAGGCCGACGGCGCCGGGAACTACATATCCATCGAGCACGGTGGCGGCTGGCGCAATCTACTACTTCCACCTCTCCGCCTTCAGCGTCCCCCACGGTGCCCAGGTCGCCCAGGGCCGCGAAGATCGGAACCACCGGCAGCACCGGCAACTCCAGCGGCCCCCACATCCACTACGAGCAGCTCTACAACGGCGTCGGCCAGGACATCCGCATCAACGGCGGCGCGCTCGCCTACCCGGGCGGCTATCACCGGTACTACCTGACCAGCGACAACGACTGCGAAAAGCGGGGCAGGCGCCGTTTACGACCTGGGGCAGCGGGGTGCGGGTGCGCGCCGACGCCCGCCTCTCGCCTCTCCCCCGGTGGGTGGCCACGCTCCCGGTCCCACCGGCGTCCGGGTGCTGTGCCAGAAGCAGGGCGACACGGTGAACTTCCGAGGGCTACACCAACAACTGGTGGAGCAAGCTGCTGCGACGACAGAACGGCTTCGTCAGCAACATCTACATCGATTACCCCGCCTCCCAGCTGCCCGGCGTCCCTCTCTGCTGACCCGGCGCGCGGTCGTTGAAACGTGTCGCGCTCGCAGGAGAGGCTTTCGGACGGACCGGCCAGGGAACACGGTCGCTGACCGCGCACCGCGAGACACAGGAGGCAGACGTGGCGGACGACCAGCACGCCCAGCAGAATCCGACCGAGAGTACCCCCGCCCCGACTTCGCCTCGCAGGACCAGCCCAGTACCCGGCTGACCGGGCCGATGTACCCGCCGCCCGACCACGGTGAGGAGTCCTACCGCCCAGGTCGGGCCGTCTGGTGGGCCGCAGGGGATCAGTCGTCACCGGCGGTGACTCCGGCATCGGCCGAGCGGTGGCCCTGGCCTTCGCGCGCGAGGGTGCCGATGTGCTGTTCACCCACCTCGCCGAGGAACAGGACGAGGCACGGGGACCTCCCGCCTGGTGGAGGACGCCGGACGGAAGGCCGTCGCCGTCTCCTGCGACATCCGGGAGGAGGAGAACTGCCGGGCCTCTTGATCGACCGGGCCGTGGCGGAGTTCGGCGGTATCGACGTCCTGGTGAACAACGCGGCCTACCAGATGTCCCAGCCGGACGGCATCGAGGCGATCACGACCCAGCAGCGGTTCGACCGGGTCGTGCGGACGAACCCCACGGCATGTTCTGGCTGACGAAGTTCGCCCTGCCGCACATTCCCGAGGGCGGCAGCGTTATCAACACCACCTCGGTCCAGGCGGTACAAGCCCAGCCCGCACCTGCTGGACTACGCGACGACCAAGGGCGGCGCGATCGTGACCGCACGGGCTGTGGCCCAGATGGTCGCGGAGCGCGGCATCCGGGTGAACGCGGTGGCCCCGGGGCCGGTGTGGACCTCCGCTGATCCCGGCGACGCTGCCGGACACCGCCGAGTTCGGCAACAGAGCCCCCTGGGCCCCGTCCCGCGCAACCGGCCGAGCTGGCACCGGCGTACGTCTACCTCGCCTCGCAGGAGGCCGGCTACGTCACGGCGGAGATCCTGAACGCGACCGGCGGCACGCCACTGCCGTGACCGTGGGCCGGTCCGTGGGGCCGGGGTGCCGCGGCCCACGGCGCCGGTCGGCCGGACGCGCGGCAGCCCGTTCCGTACCCTGGCGGCATGCGCATGCGCCCCTCTGAGCTGGACCCCCGCCGAGGACCTGCCGCCGGGCACCACCGACCCGGAGCCGGTCGTCGACGCGCTGAGCAACGGCGGCGTGCTGGTGCTCAGCGGGGCGGGCATCTCCCACCGAGTCGGGCATCCCCGGACTACCGGGGCGGGGCGGCAGCCTGAGCCGGCACGTCCCGATGACCTACCAGGACTTCAGGCCGATCCCCGGGCTCGACGCCGGTACTGGGCGCGCAGCCACCTCGGCTGGCGCACCTTCGGCCGCGCCCGCCCCAACGCCGGGCACTGGGCCGTCGCCGCGTTCGCACGGCACGGCCTGCTCAGCGGGGTGATCACCCAGAACGTCGACGGCCTGCACCAGGCAGCCGGCAGCGAGGGCGTCGTGGAGCTCCACGGAAGCCTGGACCGGGTCGTCTGCCTGTCCTGCGGTGCCTTCAGTCCGCGCCGGGTACTCGCCCGGCGGCTCGAGGGAGGCCAATCCGGGCTTCGATCCGGTGGCGCGTGGATCAACCCCGACGGTGACGCCGACCTCACCGACGAGCAGGTCGGGGACCTGTAATGCCCTGCGCCGTCTGCGGCGGCGTCCTCAAACCGGACGTGGTGTTCTTCGGCGAAGCCGTTCCGCCAGCGCGGGTCGAGCACTGCCGCGAGCTGGTCCGCGACTCGTCCTCACTGCTGGTACTGGGCTCTCGCTGACGGTGATGTCCGGGCTCGGTTCGTCCGCCAGGCGGCCCAGGACGGAAAGCCGTACTGATCGTCAACCGGGACCCGACGCGGGGCGACCGGCACGCCCTCACCCGGGTCGCGCTCCCGCTGAGAGCCGCCCTCACCGGCGTGGCCGAACAGCTGGGCATCTCCCTCGACGGCCACGGTGGGCAAGGCGGCCCGGGGACGTCGTGACGGCCTGACCGGTGCCCCGGCCGGCCCCGGCCGCGTCACCGCCCCGCGATGCCGTCCCCGTCTCACCGCCCCCACGGCGCCGTCCCCGTCGCCGGCCACGGCGATGTCCGTGCGGGAGCTGACGTTGAGCTTGCGCATGATGCGCGCCACGTGGTGTTCCACGGTCGGGTTGGACAGCACCAGGCTCTCGGCGATGTCGCGGTTGGCTCGTCCCTGGACGACGAGCCGGGCCACCTCCTGTTCGCGCGGGGACAGTTGGTCGCCGTAGCCGAGGCGTCCGCGGCGGTGTGGTGACGATGTCGTGGCGCCGCAGCAGCCGGTGGCACCGGGCGACGTCCCAGCGCGCCCCCAGCCTCCGGTACTGCTCGACCACCCCGTGGATCGCGCGTACGGCTGCCTGTTGCCGCTCGGGACGCGTCCCGTTCCGCCGCCTCCGGGCCGGGCAGGAGGCACCGTCCTCGAGCCTCGGCGGTCCGAGCCGCGTCGAAGGGGTTGGCCGAGGCGGCGCCACTCCGCCTCCCGCCTCGGCCAGCAGGAGGGCCGCTCGGTCGGGCCGCCGCTCCTCCTCGGCCAGCAGTGCCCGGCACACCGTCAGCGCCACGCGGGCGGCGGGCGCGTCACGGTCGACGGTGCCCGCGTCGAAGTCGGCGACGATCCGGTGTGCCCGCTCGGCCTGGCCGCTGCCGCACAGGGCTTCGACGGCCGCGGGACGACCTCGGTGGCCCACACCCAGCCACCGGTCCGCTCCAGGGTGTCGCAGGGGCGCCCTCGACGGCGTCGCACGCCTGCCCGGGCCGGCCGGCCTCCAGGTGGACGCGGGCGATGGCCGCGGCGGACGCGGTGATGATGACGCCGGTGTCGTAGCGGGTCGTACGGGCGGCCTCCGCGAGGTCGCGGCGGGCGCGGGGGACGTCGCCCAGCACGTGCAGGGCGGTCAGTCCGCGCACCAGCATCGCCTCCGCGGTCAGGTCGGGTATCTCCTGGTACAGCCGTGCGGTGTGGTCGGCGTCCTGGTGCAGGCGCTCCCACCGGCCCTCGTGCCAGGCCAGCACCAGGCGCCCGGTCTGCGTGAGCCCTTCCAGGTACGGACTGCTGGTGTCGGCGAGTCCGGCGGCCGCGCGGAAGAGGAACTCCCTCGCCTTGTCGGCGTGTCCCAGGGCCATCGAGGCGTGCGCCAGATTGGTCCAGCCTCGGGCGTACTGCGCCGCCTCCATGACCGACGAGGCGGGGCCGCGCAGCGCGTCGGCCGCGGCCCACGCCCGGTGGTCACCGAGCAGCATGAGCGCGGTGGCGCGGTTGGCGGCCATCGCCGCCCTGGCCACCGGATCCGTGACCCGCCCGGCCACCACCTCCGCCCGCTCCAGCCAGGCCACGTGCCGTCGCACCGGCCAGCCCTGGATCGACGGGATGGCGGCCACCAGCATCGCCCGTACCGCGGTTCGCGGGTCCGAGACCTCCAGGTCGGGGATGGCGCGGGCGATCTCGTCGAGGCTGTCGAGCGCGCCCCCGCTCTGGTTGCGCAGGACCACGGCGAGGTGGAGGCGCATCTCCCCGCTCAGCCGGGGCGGCGGCGCGCCTCGTCCAGCACCCGCCGCACCGCGCCTCACCACCTGCTCACCGGCCTCGGCCAGTGCGCCGTGCGGGCCAGCTTGGCGGCGGTGCGGATACGGCCCCGGCTCTCGGTTCCTCGGTGACCGCCTGGGTGTAGAGGGTGGTCGCGGCGGTGTAGTCGCCCTCGGCCCGGCCTGGTCGCGGCCGCGACAAGGCAGCGCAGGCCCTCCTTCGTCCGGCCCGCCGCCCCGGTACAGCCGGGCCAGCTCCGCGAGCGGCGGTCTCCGCCGCTGGCGCCGCAGCGCCCGTGCGGCCCGCAGACTCAGCCACGCCAGGCTCGGCCCCGGCATGTCGTCCAGCACGGCCCTGACGGTCCAGCGGTGCCGGAACCCCGGGTGCGGTCCGTCGGCGCGGAGCACCGACCGCCGTACCGCCTGGGCGACGGCACGCTCGGCCGCCCGGGTTCCAGGTCGGCCACTCGGCAAGGGTGTCGACGGTGACGGGCAGGTTCAGCACCGCCGCCGCCTCTACGACCCGTTTGCGCGTCGTCGGTGAGCGGTCCGCGGCGCTGCGCCAGATCGCTCTCGCCGCGACGGCACCCGGCGGCGAGCCGGCGACGGCGCCCTCGGCGGTGCGACGCTCCTCGGCGGTGCGACGGCCTGACCGCTCCGGTGCCGCCTTCCTCGCACGGCTGCAGCAGGGCCTGCCGCGGCCGACCGCCGTCCGCTGGCGTTGCACCGCTCCGCGGACCCCGGCCCCGTCGCCTGCTCCCCCAGTCGGCGCCGGACGAACTCGCCCGTCTCCTCGGGCGTCCACGGTCGCACCTCGACCTCCCCGACGAGCACGTGGTTGTACGCGGATGCCGAGGGCGGGCAACCCGGAGCCCGGCGCTCGGTGAGGACCAGTCGTAGCCGGGGCGGCGGATCCGCCAGCAGTCGGTGCAGCAGGTCCCGGGTCGCCGGGTCGGCCCAGTGGACGTCCTCCACGACCAGCACCGCGGGGGCCGTGGGCCGCCAGCAGGGAGCGGACCGCGCGCGGCAGCAGCCCGCGCCGCACCTCCGGATCGGCGGCCGCCTCGGGCGGCTCCGGGAGCCGGTCCGCCAGCTCGGGCACCAGTGCGGCCACCACCCCGGTCAGCGGGGCAGGGCCGTTTCCGCCCCGTCCGCGCGGTACGGCAGCCCGGCCAGGGCGTCGGCGATCGGGGTGAGGGCGGTGTCCCGCGACACGTCGGGGCAGACACCGCGCAGTTGCGCGCAGTCCCGGAGCCCGTCGTCGGCCAGCGCCTCGTCCACCAGCCGGGAGGCGCCCGCACCGGCCTCGCCGCGCACGACCACGACACGGTGGCCGGCGGAGCGCCGCACGGACCCGGGCCACCTCGGCGGTGCGCCCGACGAACCCGGCGGCAGTGCCCGCTGCCGCGGGTCCGTCCCCGCGGTCCGGCGCCGTCACCTGTCCCGGGATCGGGAAGCGTCTCTCCACAGGTGCCTCCTCGGCGCCGCCCACCACGCTCGTGCGCAGGTGGTCTACCGGTCGGCGGACTCCGGTGCAATAGGTGTCCACCACCCAGGCATTGGAGACGCCGTCCACCCCGCCCGGTCCCGTACGCGGGGCCGACCCGTCGTCGCCGTTCTTTGGGTAGGGCTACGGATTGCCGGGGGTGCGGCCGGACGCCCGAAGCTCTGAGCGGTCGGCCACCGCAACGGCCGCCCGTTCCATCAGACGCGGTGTCGCCCGGCGCCCCATTCCGCGCGGCACCCGCCCAACCCCGCCCCCCCCCCCCCCCCCCCCCCCACCGCTCGTGGACCGCCCAGGACACCGGTGGCGAGATTGTCATGCACTCGCCACATCTTTGCACTCCCCACGTACTGGGTGGCTCACGCCGCGACGGCTGCCGCCGTCCGGATCCGAGCCGGTTCCGGACCGCTCTCAAGGGAGAAACCATGGAGTTCGACGCTCGCGCCGTCCGGCGCGTGCTCGCCGTCGGCGCCGTGCCGCCCTGCTCTTCGGGGCCGCCACGACCGCCGGGGCCGCCCCCGTACCGCCCGGCGACGGCGAGGGACGCATCGTCGGCGCGGACCGTCCGGGCGCGGTCGACGGTTCCTACATCGTGACCTTCGAGGACTCGGTCGCCCGGGCCGACGTGCCGGCCTCCGCGAAGGCGCTGGCCGAGCGGCACGCGGGCAGCCTGCGTTACACCTACACGGCCGCGCTGCGCGGCTTCGCGGTCAGAATGAGTGAGGCGGAGGCGAAGGAGCTGGCCGCCGACCCGTCCGTGGCCCGCGTGGAGGCCGACGGCGTCGCCTACGCGGTCGACACACAGACCAACCCGCCCTCGTGGGGGCTGGACCGCATCGACCAGCGCGACCGGCCGGTGGACTCGCGCTACACGTACTCCACCAGGGCCTCGAACGTCACGGCGTACATCGTGGACACCGGTATCCGCATGTCCCACCGCGACTTCGGCGGCCGTGCGGTCAGCGGGTACGACTTCATCGACAACGACCGCGACGCCTCCGACTGCCAGGGCCACGGCACGCATGTCGCCGGTACCGTCGGCGGTGCCGCGCACGGCGTCGCCAAGGGCGTCGAGCTGGTCGGTGTCCGGGTGCTGAACTGCCAGGGCACGTCCGGCAGCACCTGGGAGCCGGTCCTCGCGGGCATCGACTGGGTCACCAAGAACGCGGTCGAGCCGGCCGTGGCCAACATGAGCATCGGAGGCGGCCGGACCCAGTCCGTCAACGACGCGGTGGCCGCCTCCATAGCCTCCGGCGTCACCTGGGTGGTCGCCGCCGGCAACAACAACGCCGACTCCTGCCAGTACTCCCCCGTCCTCGACACCGTCGGCGATCACGGTCGGCGCCACGTCCGCCAACGACGCCCGTTCGACCGGCTGGTCCAACGGCCAGGGCTCCAACTACGGCTCCTGCCTGGACCTCTTCGCTCCGGGCAACGCCATCGTGTCCACGTCCAACGCGGGCGACACCGCCTCCCCAGCCGATGAGCGGTACGTCGATGGCCGCGCCGCACGCGGCGGGCGCGGCCGCCCTGCTGCTGTCGGCCAACCCGACGTGGTCCCCGGCCCAGGTGCGTGACCGGATGGTCACCGACGCCACGTCCGACCGGGTCGGCGACGCCCGGCCGGCTCGCCCAACAAGCTGCTCCACACCGGGGCCGGCACGCCTCCGCCCGCCGGACCCCTGTTCGAGAACGCGGACGACCACACCATCCGTGACAACGCCACCGTGCGAGTCCCCCCTGTCGGTCACCGGAGTCGGCGGCAACGCCCCGGCCGACCTCTCCGTCAAGGTCGACATCCGGCACAGCTTCGCGGCGACCTGCGCGTGGAGCTGGTCGCCCCCGACGGCACCACGTATCCGCTCAAGGACTACGACAGCAACGACAGCTCGGACAACGTGCGGGCCACCTACGCCGTGAACGCCTCCGCCGAGACGGCCGACGGCTCGTGGAAGCTGCGCGTGAACGACAACTGGGTCAACGACACGGGGTACATCAACGCCTGGTCGCTCCAGTTCTGACCACCCGCTCCCCCTGTGACACGGGCTCCGGGCCACCCCCTCCCTGGGCGGCCCGGAGCCCAGCCACACGGCCGGGCCGGCCACGCGAAGCGACGTCCGCCCGGCGGACCCTGCCCGCCTCCCCGAGCACTCGCCCGGCGAAGTTACCTGTGCGTTCCGCACGTCGGAGACGTGACAGCGGTGACTGTCCGGGACACGGCGGCGCGTGACAGCGTCATGCCCGGCACCGACCAGGTGAAGGGAGCAGGCGTGAACAAGGGCTACGCCGTGTACTGCGACGCGGATCCGCACTTCTACGACGCGCCGCACCGCACCGGCCCCGGCACCCGATCGGCGGGCACCCGGTACGCGGCGGCCACCCTGCCCCGTACCGGCGGGATGGCAGCGCGGGGAGAGCGGCGACTGGCTCGCTCTGCGCCCGCTGGACGCCGCACTGCCGGCGCAGGGCTGGAAGATCCACATCTCCGCCTGCCTCGACAACGCCGAGTCCGTCCTGGAGCGCGTACGGCACCACTGCGTCGAGCGTGGCATCGCCTTCAAGTTCGTGCCCAGCCGTTACCTGCTGCACCAGCGCAACGCCAAGTACGCGGACCGGGCGGGCAGCGGCAAGTTCGTCACCGTGTACCCGGCGGACGAGGAGCAGTTCGAGCGCCTCGTGGGCGAGTTGGCCGCTCTGCTGGACGGCGAGCCCGGACCGCACATCCTGAGCGATCTCAGGATCGGCGACGGCCCGGTGCACGTGCGCTACGGCAGCTTCACCCGCCGCAACTGCTACGACGAGAGCGGGGAACTGCGGCCTGCCGTCGCGAACCCCGAGGAGTACTCGTCCCCGACTTCCGCGGCCCGGTCTTCCGTGTCCCCGACTGGGTGAGCGTGCCCGCCTTCCTCCAGTTCCACATCGACGCACGGGCGACGGTGACCCTGGCGGACATCCCGTACACCGTCGAGTCTGCGCTCCACTTCTCCAACGGCGGTGGTGTCTACCGGGCACGGGACACCCGCACCGGCGAGGTGGTGGTCCTCAAGGAGGCCCGTCCGTACGCCGGGCTGGCGGCCGACGGTGCCGACGCGGTGACCCGGCTGCATCGCGAACGCCGGGCCCTGGAACAGCTCTCGGGCCTGTCCTGCACGCCCGAGGTGCTGGACAGCTTCGCCGTCGGGGAGCACCACTTCCTGGTACTGGAGTACCTCGACGGCAAGCCCCTCAACACCTTCTTCGCCCGGCGGCACCCGCTCATCGAGGCGGACCCGGACGAGCGACGGCTGACCGAGTACACCGAGTGGGCGCTCGACGTCCACGCCCAGGTCGAGCGGGCCGTCGAGGAGGTGCACGCGCGGGGCGTGGTCTTCAACGACCTGCACCTCTTCAACATCATGATCCGCGACGACGGGCGGGTGGCCCTGCTGGACTTCGAGGCCGCCCACCGCGTCGACGAACCGGGCCGGCAGACGGTCGCCCACCCCGGTTTCGTGGCACCTGCCGGCCGGCGGGGCACCGCCGTGGACCGGTACGCGCTGGCCTGTCTGCGCCTGGCCCTCTTCCTGCCGCTGACCAGTCTGCTGGCCCTGGACCGGCGCAAGGCGGAGCACCTGGCCGACGTGGTGGCGCGGCAGTTCCCCGTGGGGCGCGCCTTCCTCGACGCGGCGCTCGACGAGATCGCCGACTCCTCCGACCGGCGTCCGGCGGCACGGCCCACCACCGAGCACTTCGTTCCCGTGGCGCCGGGCGACTGGCCCCGCAGCCGCGACTCGATGACGGCGGCCGTCCGCGCGTCGGCCACTCCGTCGCGCGAGGAGCGTCTCTTCCCCGGCGACGTGGCTCAGTTCGCCACCGCCGGCGGAGGACTCTCGTTCGGCTACGGAGCGGCCGGCGTGCTGTACGCCCTGGCCGAGAGTGGGGCGGAGCGCGACGAGAGCGAGAGCAGTGGCTGCTCGACCGGACCAAGGAACTCCCGTCGGGGACGCCGTTCGGCTTCCACGACGGGATCGCGGGAGTCGCCTGGGCCTTGGAGCACCTCGGCCACCGGGCCCGGGCGCTGGATCTCACGCGGCTGCTCCTTGATCACCCCTCGACGGTCTCGCCACCGACCTCCACAGCGGAACGGCCGGAGTGGGCCTGGCCCTGGACTCCCTTGCCGCCGCCACCGGCGATCTCCGCCCTGCGCGACGCGGCCATGCGGTGTGCCGAACTGAGCGCCCGGTGCCTGCCGGCCGACGCACCGGACCGAGGGTCCGAACGCCCGAACCGAGCCGGTCTCCTGTACGGCGCCACGGGCAGCGCCCTGCTGTTCCTGCGCCTGTACGAACGCACGGGTGACACCGGCCTGCTCGACCTCGCGGGCGACGCGCTGCGCCAGGATCTCGCGCGCTGCGTCCGCGGCGCGGGAGGCGCGCTCCAGGTGGACGAGGGCTGGCGCACGATGCCGTACCCTCGGCGCGGGCAGCGTGGGCATCGGCATGGTGCTGGACGACTACCTGGCGCACCGCGCCGACGAGCGGATTCGAGCGGGCACGGGAGGAGATCGTGCGCGCGGCGCAGGCCATGTTCTACGCCCAGCCGGGGCTCTGCACCGCGGCGTGGCCGGCATGGTGCTGTACCTCGGCCGTACGACGGCCACCGGCCGGGCACCGGCCCCGAGGCCGTCCGGCGCCAGATCGACGCGCGACCTGGCACGCCATGTCCTACCGCGGTCATCTCGCCTTCCCCGGCGAGCAGATGATGCGCCTGTCCATGGACCTCTCCACCGGGACGGCCGGATGCCTGCTGGCCGTCGCGTCCGTACACGGCGACCGGCCCACCGGTCTGCCGTTCCTCCCACCGCCGCGCGGCGAGTGCGCGGCCCATGAGCCGGCCCCATCAGGGGTCGTGAAGAAAGCACCCGTAGTCCGACGAAGGGAAGCGAACATGAACCTGTTCGAGCTGCAGTCGATGGAGACCCCCCAAGGAAGAGGCCATGGGCGACGTGGAGACCGGCAGCCGCGCGAGCCTGCTGCTCTGCGGCGACAGCAGCCTCAGCGTCACGACGTGTAACTGACGTCCGAGTCGGCCCGCCGCGATCAACGCGGCGGGCCGCGCCTGCGGTACCGGCGCCCCGGCCCACCGCCCGGGCGCCGGTACCGCGCTTCGTCGCCGCCCGTGGCGGCGCCGACCACGAGGAGGGGCAGCTGGTGCGAAGGGACCCGGGCCGGCGGCGGCCGTGCGTCAGGGGCACGACTCGCCCGGCTCACCCGGCACCGGCCCGGGGCGGGCACCCGAACTGCTGGTCCTGGTGTGCTCGGTGGCGGCGGCGGCGGTCGCCGTCGCCCAGCCCCTCGTACTGGGCCGCACACTGGATCTGCTGCTGCACGACGGCGCCGCCGGCCCCGGCTCCTGGCGAGCGCCGCACTGCTCGTCGGCGAGATAGTCCTCGACGGTCTCACCGCGCTGCTCACCGGCCGGTGCACCGCCGACTGGACGGCCTCGATCCGATCGCGCGCCCTCAAAGGCCTGTTGCACGCCGTGCCGGACCTGGCCCGGCCCCATTCTCCCGGCGATGTCGCGACCGGCTGGACCTCAACGCCTCCGACGCGGGCGCAGCACCGGCCGCCAGGGCCGCGCTCGCGGCCTCGCTCCTCACCCCGGCCGGCGCGCTCGTCGCACTTGCCGTCGTCGACGTGTGGGTCGCCGTGTGCGTGCTGACCGGACTTCCGTTCCTCGCCCTGGTGCTGCGGGCGTTCGCGCGGGACACGGGCGCTTCGGTCGGGGCCTACCAGCGGGTGCAGTCGGACATCGCGTCCCGGCTGCTGGAGACCATGGAGGGCGCGGAGACCATCGCCGCCGCCGGCACCGCCGCACGTGAACGCGAGCGGGTGCTCGGCCCGTTGGCCGAACTCGGCACGCTGGGCACACGCATGTGGAGGCTGCACGGCAGAGCGCTGGCCACCGGCGGTGTCCTCGTCCCGCTGCTGACGGTGGCCGCCACCGCGGTGGGCGGCCTGCGGCTCGGCGCCGGGGCCCTCAGCGTCGGCGAACTGCTCGCGGTGTGCCGGTACGCGCAGTTGGCCGCGGGGTTCGGCGGGGCCGCCACGCTGGTCGGCGCGCTGGTCCGGGGCCGCAGGGCGCGGGAGCGCACCGCGACGCTGGAACGGCTGCCCGCCCTGGCCTACGGAACCCGGACACTCGCCCCCGGCGGGCCGGACACCCTCGAACTGCACGATGTACGGGTCCTGCGGGGAGGGGACGGAAGTCCTGCGGGCGGACCACGTGGTGGTGCCGGGCGGTCTGACCGCCGCGGTCGTGGGACGCAGTGGCGCGGGCAAGTCCGTCCTGGCCGCCGTCGCCGGCCGGCTCATCGATCCCGACCAGGGCGAGGTCCTGCTGGACGGCACACCGCTCGGGCTTCTGACCCGCTCCTGTCTACGTGCCGAGGTCGGCTTCGCCTTCGCGCGTCCCGTCCTGGGCGATCGCACCGTCGCCGAGGCGGTGGCGGCCGGACCGCGCACCGTGTCACCCCACCAGGTGAGGGCGGCTGTTCGCCTCGCGGACGCCGAAGCCTTCTACACCGCCTGCGCCGGGGCGTACGACACCCGGCTCGCCGACGCCCCTGTCCGGCGGCGAGTACCAACGTCTGGGACTGGCGCGGGCCTTCGCCCACGCGGGCCGGCTGCTGGTGATGGACGACGCCACCTCCAGCCTCGACACCGCCACGGAGCACGCGGTGGAACAGGCGCAGCGCCGCCTCGCCCGCGGCGCCACACGGCTGGTCGTGGCGCACCGGCCGTCGGTCGCGGCCCGGGCCGATCTCGTGATCTGGCTGGACGACGGCCGGGTGCGGGCGGTCGGGAGCCATCGGCGACTGTGCGGGAGGAGGCGGCCTACCGGGCGGTGTTCGGCGCGTGTGGGAACGGTGTCGGGCCGGTCTCCGCCGAGGACAGCCCGGGCGGGACCCGTCACGGTCGGACCGGCCTTCCGCGCGAAGAGGCGCGACCGTGACAGCCACCGGCCGAGGACCTACGGCAGAGCCACGGAGCGAGTCGGGGACCCTGCGACGGGTCGGGCCGCCCGCCCGCCGCTTCCTGGCCGCACGCAGAACAGTCCTCGCACGGCTCGCGGCATGGTCGCTGGTGGAGTCGGCACAGACCTTCTGGTCGGCTACGGCGTCGCGCAGGCCGTCGACCGGGATTCCTCGCCGGTGACACCCGCACGGGTCTCGGCTGGCTCGGGGTGGCCGCCCTCGCCGTGGTACTCGGCGCGCCCGTGATCAGGGGCGTCTTCGCCGAGCTGGCCGGACTGACGGAACCACTGCGCGACCGGCTGGTGCGGCGGGCGGTCGACCAGTCCATGGCCCGTGCCCTGGCCCGTCCCGGTGGCGGGGACCGAGCCGCCGTCTCACGGCTCACCAACCAGGTCGAGATCGTGCGGGACAGCTTCGCCGGGCTCGTCCTCACCTTGCGCTCGTTCGTCTTCACCGCGGCCGGAGCCCTGGCGGGACTGTTCTCGCTGGACCCGGCGCTCCTCGTGGTGGTCCTGCCGCCGCTCGCCGGTGGCCTGACCCTCTTCCTGCTGACGCTGCGGCCCATGGCGGCGGCGCAGCGCCGTGCTCTCAACGCGGACGAGGCACTGGGCGATCACGCCACGCGTGCCGCCAGGGAGCTGCGTGACATCACCGCCTGCGGTACACGGCGGAGACGGCACGAAGCGGAGCACGGCTCATCGCGGACGCCGCCGCCACGTCCCGTGTCCTCGCCCGCTGGGCGCGTGCGCACCCTCGCCCTCGGTGTCGCGGGTCAGCTGCCCGTACTGCTCCTGCTGGTCGCCGTTCCGTGGCTGCGCGGCAGGGGTGTGACGACCGGCGCTCTGCTCGGGGCGTTCACCTACCTCGCCCAGGCCCTGCTGCCCGCCCTGCACACCCTCATGACCGCGATCGGCGCGGCGGGGACCCGGCTGCTCGTGGTCCTGGACCGGTTCACCGTGCCGGAGGCCCGGCCGTCCCCCGACGGGGCGGCGCAACCTGCGGCGCTGCCCGGGCGTGCCGGGCTGCCGCGACCCCCGGTCCGCTCCCCGCTCCCGCGGATTCCGGCGCCGTCGCAGCGGGTTCCCGCGGTGGAACTGCGCGCGGTGACCGTCGGCTACGGCGCTCGGGCGGAGCCGGTCCTCGACGCCCTCGACCTGCGCGTCGAGGAAGGCGAGCACCTGGCCGTCGTGGGTCCCAGCGGCATCGGCAAGTCGACCCTCGCCCGCCTCATCGCCGGGACGTGCGCGCCCTGGAGCGGTGTGGTGCGGGTGACCGGCCGGACGGTCGCCGGCCGGGGGCGGCGGAGCTGGCCGCGCTGCGCGTCCTGGTGCCCCAGCAGGCGTACGTCTTCACCGGTACGGTCCGGGACAACCTCGCCTACCTGCGGCCGGACGCAGCCACCAGCGACATCGAGGCCGCCGTCCGAGATCTCGGAGCCGCTCCTCTGGTCGAGCGCCTGGGCGGGATCGACGCGCCGCTGCGCCCCGACGACCTCTCGCAGGGCGAGCGCCAACTGATCGTCCTGGCGCGCGCTCACCTGTCCACGGCGCGGCTGCTCCTGCTCGACGAGGCGACGTGCCATCTCGACGCGGCGTCCGAGGCGCGCGCCGAGGAGGCGCTCGCCCGGCGTCCGGGAACACTCTCGTCGTGGCGCACCGCATGTCGTCCGCGGTCCGGGCCGACCGGATCCTGGTGCTGGACGGCGTCCGGGCGGCCCACGGCACTCACCGGGAACTGCTTGAGCGGTCGTCCCTCTACCGCGACCTGGTGGGGCACTGGAGCCGAACCGGAGGCTGACCCGCGAGCCGTGCCCCCGCGTCCGCGTGCCCCGCCGCCGTCACATCCAGCCGGCGCCCTGGACGATGCGAATGGCGTCCACGCGGTTGCGCGCCCCGACTTTTCGGATCGCACTGGCCATGTAGTTGCGGACGGTCCCCGGGAAAGATGCAGACAGGCGGCGATCTCGGCGACGGACGCCCCCTGCGACGCCTGGAACAGGACGCCGAGCTCACGGGCGGTCAGTGGCATCTCGGAGGCCCGCAGCAGTGCGACGGTGAGCCGCTCGTCGAGGAACCGTTCCCCCTGGCCACCGTGTGCACCGCGGCGATCAGCCGCTGCGACGAGGCGTCCTTGTCCACGAAGCCGAGCGCTCCGGCGTCGAACGCCCTGCGCAGCACACCCGGCCGCTCCGGCGCCGCGAGGACGACCAGCCGCGTCCCGCACCGGTCCCAGACGGGCACCTCGGCCGGCCTCGCCGGGCGGTCCCTCCAGACAGTCCCCGTCGACCACACACACGTCCGCGGGTAAGTCGTCGTCGTCCGGGCCGTCCCCGCGGGATGACATGGAGGAGACGTCGAGTCCGTCGGCCGACCGCAGCAGTTGCACCAGTGCCGACCGCAAGCAGCGTCGCGTCGTGCACCACAAGAACCCGGACCATGTACAACCCCCTGGTTTCCCCGGCCGCCCGTGGGCCGCCGGGCTGTCCCTCACCGGTCCCCAGCCGTCTGCCCCCGAGCGCCGCACAAGAAGCACGGAACTCGATCACGCACGGGCCCACCGTCGGCAATACGCCGTTCTGAGCGCCGTCGGGAAGGGAGGGGCGACGCGGAATCGGGCCGGAACGCGTCGATGGCCCGCGTGGAATGGGTGGGCGGCACTCGATGCCGACCTCGCCCGTGGGCTGTTCACATCGCGGTTGGTGCCGCCGGGCGGCCGGCGGACAGCGCGACGCGGTGAGGCCGTGCCGTTCGCTACCGGAGAGTCACAGACCGAAAACAGGCGAAGTGAATGTGGCCCGAATGCCCAGTGCACCCGTCCGGCGCGTCATCACCCCGCACGGCCATGCCCCTGCGCTTCCCGCCGTCGGGGCGTCCGTCGGGGCGTCGGGGGGCCTATAAGGATGGCCGGAGGCCGTGTCGAGCGGCCCTCGCGGAGCCGGTCGGCCATCCTGGGCCGGAAGCGGCGCCCTCCCCACGATTAGGAGCACGGCCATGCCGACGGACCCGGTTGGACGTTTCCTGGCGGCTCTGGACCCGGATCACCGGGATGCCGTCAGTGCGAAGCCTCGCGAGGAGCAGGAACGACTGGCGGAGGACTGGGAACGGGAACTCCGGGCGGACACCGATCTCGACACCCTCGACGAGTTGTCCCCGTCGGCGGCGGAGGCCGAGGCCGCCAGGCGGGTCCTGGGCGACCGCTGACCCTTCTTGCCCACGGCTCTCACCACCGGACGCTCTTCCGCCGGACGACCCCGTGCTCCCGGGGCCCCCGGCGTTGGTCGCTGCAACGCCTCGACCAGTTCCTGGCAGGCCCGTTCCACGGACCGTCTGGTGTTGATCTGTTCACTGATCACTGAGGACAGCAGGAGCGCGGTCAGGCCCAGGGTTCCGTTGAACGCCTGAAGCTTCATCATCGTCTCGATGTCGGTCAGCCTGGCGAAGGAACCGGCCTCTTCCCTGGCCGCGACGGTGGCCATCACGGAGGCGAAGAGGGCGCACGGCATGCCGCCCGCCAGCTGGAAACGCAGCGCGGCCCAGATGAGCAGCGGATACACCAGGAACAGGACGCTGACCGAGCTGTACGTGACCAGTGGCACCAGGACGCACACGACGAGTGCGAGCCCCGCGGCCTCGCCCCATCGACCGGACGGGGGCGGCCAGCGGGCCCGGTGCAGCACAAGCAGCAGCGGAGTGACGATCACGACGCCCATCGCGTCACCCACCCACCACGCCAGCCAGACGAGCCAGAAGTCGTCGGCGACGAGTTTGTCGGTGAGGGCGAGGTGCCGATGCCCACGCCCGAGCTGATCAGCATGGCTGTCATCGCTCCCAGGAACACGAGCATCAGGCCGTCGCGCAAGCGGCTCCAGACTCACGCGGAATCCCACCGCGCGCAGCATCAGACAGGCGCACACGGGCGCGAGGGTGTTACCGAGCACGATCCCGGCGGCGGACAGACGGGGGGCGGTCAGAGACGCGACGACCAGCAGGGCGCCGACGGCGATGCCGGGCACGCACCGCAGTCCGAAGAGCAGCAGGCAGGCCACGGCGACGCCGGTGGGCGGCCAGATGGGGTGACCACCGCGCCGTCCGCGACCAGTTGCTGCGAGAGCCCCAGGCGTCCCGCCGCGTAGTAGCAGACGGCGACGAGCAGCGTCTCGCAGACAAGGACGATCGGTCGCGGCCAAGCACGGATACCCACCACAGCAGCCATCAGACACCGGCGCCGACGCATCAGCGAGGCGAGCCGCGCATCGTCCCGCCCTACGGCGTAACAGCACGTCCGTCATGGCCGACGACGAGCACGGCCGCGTCGTCCTCGTGCCCCACCAGTTCGGCGTTCTTGAGCACGGCGGCCGCCAGCGAGTGCGCCTCCATGCCCGCGACGGCGGCGACGCCTGCCAGCCGCACGACCCTTGCGAGCCCTTCGTCGACGCTCAGGGAAGGTCCTTCCACCACGCCGTCCGTGAGCAGGACGAGGACTCCGCCCGTGGTGAGCCGGTACCGGGTCACCGGATACTCGGTCCCCTTGAGGACGCCCAGCGGTGGCCCCCTTCGTCCTCGGAGACCTCCGCCTTGCCGTCGGCCGTGGCCCATACGCAGGGGATGTGCCCGGCCCGCGCGCGTCTCCAGGACGCCGGTGGCAGGGTCGAAGCGCATGAAGGTGCAGGTGGCGAAGAGGTCCTTGTTCAGGGAGAGAAGCAGGTCGTTCGTGCAGGCGAGCAGGTCGCCGGGCTCACTCGTCACGGAGGCGAGCGCCCGCAGGCCCACGCGGATCTGCCCCATGAAGGCCGCCGCGTCGATGGCGTGGCCCCGGACGTCCCCGACGGAGAGGCCGATACGGTCGTCGGGGAGTACGAAGGCGTCGTACCAGTCCCCGCCCACGTTGAGTCCGGCGTACGCGGGCGAATAGCAGGCAACGGGTGAAGCCGGGGACCGCGGGGCAGGCTCGCGGGAAGCATGTCGCGTTGCAGCAGCGACCGCCAGCTCCACCTGGGACCGGCGCAGCTCGGCCAGCTCCCGTGCCTGAGTGGTCAGCGATGCCAGCCTGGCCAGCAGCTCTTCACCGTCAGGTGCGGGACGCTTGCGGAACATCGACCACTCCCGGGCCATCCGATCCGCCTGTCCTCGCGGCGGCGCCTCTGAGGCCGGACGGTCCAAGCCTCTCATTCGCCTCGGCAACAGGCATACCGGAGCCGAACCGACCGGGGGCGAGAGGCTTCCGGTTCGACTTCGGGCTGCCCGCCGCAGGGGGGCATTCCGCGCCCTGACAGCAGCTCGGTGCCCGGCGCCGCCGCGCTCCGGCCGGAAGCCTGCCTACACGCGGCTCAGTCGCGATCTGAATGAGGTTGCCGCAGGTGTCGTCGAAGACGGCGGCGGTGACAGGGCCCATCTCCAAGGGCTCCTGGGTGAAATGCACGCCCAGGCCACGCAGGCGCTCGTACTCCGCCTTCACATCGTCGACGGCGAACTGGGCCAGCGGGATGCCGTCCTCGACGAGCGCGTCGCGGTAGGCCTTGACGGGCCGGGTGGCCGGCGGGTCCCAGGAGGAGTTCGGTGCCGCCGGGCTCGTCGAGCGACACGACGGTAAGCCACCGGTCCTGCTCCCCACCGGCATGTCGTGCTTCGTCACGAAGCCGAGGATCTCGGTGTAGAAGCGCTGGGCCTTGGCCTGGTCGTCCATCGAAAACGCTGGTCAGATGGATCTTCACGGGGTGCTCTCTTCCGATTGGGACGTGTCGGGCCCGAGCCATCGCTCCATGCCCGCCGCAGCGGGCCGTGTTCAGCTCGTGGAACTTGTAGCGGCCCTCCCGCCTGGTCTCGACGAGCCCGGCTGCCTCCAGCACCGCTAGGTGCTGGGAGATCGCCTGGCGCGAGATGGCGAGCTGGTGCCTCTGCTCAGTCTCGAGCAGATCTCGAACAGTGTCTGTCCGGACTTCTCGGCCAGCTCGTCGAGGATGGTACGGCGGGTGGGGTCGGCCAGGGCTTTGAAAAGGTCGTCGGCCACGTCCACAGGATAGGCAAGCAACCACTTGCCATCAAGTCGTACTACCGGACCGCGGTCGCGACCTCCAGGCGAACCCTTCCGGATCGGTGAAGGAACCGTCGCCGCCGCCGATCGTGGAGCCCGTGCGGTCCGGTGCCCTCGGGAGAGACTCCGGCGTCCTTGGCGAGGCGCGACGGCCGTAGAGCGCCAGCTTCACGGAGTTCGGCGGCGTTTCGAACTCCACGTACTTGCGGCCGAAGCTCTTGCCCACGGTAAGGCCGCGAGCCACGTAGAACTTCTTGGTCGCCACGACGTCCTCGACGCCCAGCAGGAGTACGAACTGGTCGATCCGCCGGGTGGCCGGGCCGGTGTCCTTCTTCGCGGAGGTCGCGATCTTCTAGAGCGCCCCGTCGGGGCGTACGACACTCGCCGTAACCCCGAAGGACTTCGTGGCCGGCTTCACCACCGACGCCCCGGCGGCCACCGCCGCGTCGATGAGGCCGTTGACGGTGCCCGGCTGGGACACGGTGAGCGACAGAGTGAAGCGCGGAAGCCGGTGGCGGCCGTGGTCTCCGACGCCGTACTCGTGCCTGGCTGCCCAGGCCGAAGGCGGCGTCGTAGAAGCGGGGTGGCTGCCGGCGGGGTCGTTCGCGCCGAGGGTGACGAAGTCGATGGAGTCATGCACCGAAGGTATGGGCTGCCCCGGCCCAGGTGCTTCTCCGATCCTGACCGCTTCGTACCCTGGTCAATCGCGTGCTCCGCACCGGAACACGCGTTACCTTCGTCGGCATGAACGTCATCGGCCGAACCATCTCCGCGACCGCGCGAGCGACCAGCTCGCCGGTTGCCGCCGCCTGACCTTCTTCTCTCCCCACCGGCGACCGGAAACGGCCCGCCGGTGGTTTTCTGTGACACTCCGACGTCCTCGCCTCCGAGTGACGACCACGCGGTCCTGCTGTCCGGTGCCTCTCCCGCTGCTACGCGAAGGAGGTCACCCTGGCGAACACAGCGAGCGCATCGTCCGCACGTTCGTCAGAGTACTTCGAGGAACACGGTCATCGCCGGATCAGCGGATCGACACTGCTGCTGCCGCCCGGCGGCACCGGTGCCGTTCACCACCTCCGGCATGCACCCCATCACTCCCTATCTGGAAGGCCGCCCCCACCCACTGGGCCGGCGGCTGGTCAGCGATGCAGCGCTGTCTGCGCACCACGGACCTGGACGAGGTCGGCGACAGCACCCACCTGACGGTCTTCGAGATGCTCGGCACCTGGTCACTGGGCGACTACGACGGCTCGCGGGTCTCGACTGGGCTACAGGCTGCTCACCGAGGGACTGGGTGTCGATCCGGGCCTGCTGCACGCCACCGTCTACGGCGGCGACGACCAGGTAGGACCGGACACTGACTCTCTGCGCCTGTGGCAGGAGCGCGGCGTGCCCGTGGAACTCACGGTGGAGGACAACTGGTGGTCGAACGGGCCGACCGGCCTGCGGTGCCCGACTCGAGATGTTCCTGTGGAGCGGTGACACCCCACCCCGGTCGACGCCCACCCGCGACGACCGCTGGGTGTAAGTGTGGAACCACGTGATGATGCGCCACCGTCGCCTTGACGACGGCCGCCTCGTACCGCTTCCCCAGCGCAACGTCGACACCGGGCTGGGCCTGGGCGCCTCGCCTCGCTGCTGCAGGGCAAGTCGTCGGTGTTCGAGTGCGACGTCTTCGACCCCCGGCGGCGTGTCGTGCCGTCCCTGTGGCCACTGGACGAACCGTCGTCCGCCTGGTCAACGACCACCTCCGTCGGCCGTCGTGATCGTCGGCGACGGGGGATGCGCCCGGCCAACACGGGCCGGGGTTATGATGCTGCGGCGCCTGCTGGGCGACGAGTTCTCACCGTGCTGTGGCGGGACTGACCCTCAGCGGTACTGGGCGACCTGCCGGACGGAGTTGGTCTCGCACACCCTCGACCACTTCCGGCAGGAGGAGGAGCCCGGCCACGTACGTCGAGTCCTGCTGGAGGAGGAGCACCGGTTCGGCCGGCTCATGGAACGCGGGCGGAAGGTGGCTGGCCCGGCCCCGGTCTCCGCGGCCCGCTGGGGAGAGCATTTCCATCACCTGCACGACACCCACGGTCTGCCGTGACCTGGTGGTGAGCCTGCGCCAGGAGTGACGGCTCGCGGGGCCCTGGCGCTTCGATGTCGAGTGGCCCCGCGTACGGTCTGCGCATGGCTGACCGGAACCCTTCTCCGAACTCGGTGCACGACTTCTACCTGCGCGTCCGTACTGCGGCCTTCTGCGCGACGGCGGCACGCGAGAACGACCGCGTCCTCGCCGCTGCGCGCTGACGGGACGCATCGGCCGACAGAGTTGGAGTCTGCCTCTGCGACGACAGGCGTCCCCGAGTGGGCGGGGCCGTCCAGGAAGCGGACACGCGGAACGAGGCGGAGGCGGTGGAGCGGGTGCGTCACGCGCTCGTGGCCGCCGGCATCGACGAGATCTCGTTCACGACGAAGATAGTGCCCGCCGGGGAGACCGCGATCCGCCTGCTGGCGCGCAGTCCCGCCACGGAGTCCGGACTAGCCCCGCATCCGGGCGCGCTCCTCCTGGTCGAGGTGCCGTGCCACAGCCTTGGCGCTGCCTTCCCGACCGGCTGCCTGGCGGTTGCCGAGCGCTTCCGCTGAGACCCGGCGCTGCTGGAGCGGACCTCCGTGAGTGGCTGCCCGACGCCGTCGGCGCGACCGAGGCGGAGATCGCGGGTGCCGAAGGCGCGCCTCGGCTTCGCCCTGCCCGAGGAGCTCAAGGCCCTCTACCGGGTGACACGGTCCCGGTGGAGGACTGGGGCGACGACCATGGCGACACCGGCGCGGGAATGTGCAGGGTCGGCTGTGAACTCCTTCCCGTTGGACGACGTGTACATCGCCGACGCGTCGTCCCGCCGTTGTTCTTGGACGTTCGCGGCGATGGAGGCGGTCGTCACTCCGCCCCACGCCGCCGTGCAGGGCTGGTCCGGCTCACCCGGCTGGCTCGTCTTCGGGGACAACGGCGGCGGGGATCGGCTGGCGGTTGACGACGCCCGGCCCGAGCGGGACACTCGGCAGATCATCGCGATCGGCCACAGGAGAACGTCGGCGCCTCACTGGTCGCGGACTTCCTCACCGACCTGGTGATCCGCCTGATCGGCTCGGCGAGCCTTCGTGGCGGCTCGCGCACGAGGACCGGCCGCCGTGCCGTCGCCCACGTCAACATCCGGAAGCCTGCCCAGCATCGAGGCCGCCGCGCACCCCGGCCTGGAGGTGCTGTCCATCGGCGTGTGGGACGCCGAGCCGCTCAGCCTCGCCCCGGTCTTCGGACTGTCCCGGCTGAGGACCCTCGTCGCCTATCCCCGGTACGCTCGCCGATCCGCTGGAGATCGCCGAACTCACCGCCCTGGAGTACCTGGAGATCGGTCCGGAGGAATGGCGCGTCCTCCTGGACGCGGACGCCGTCCCGCGCGGCCTGTCGGCCGCCGCCGTCAAGGTGCACGGTGACGATGACCGGGACGTGGCGCCCGTCAGGGCCGTCGTCGACGAACTCCTGGCCCTCTGGGGCCGGCCCCCCGATCATCCAGACCGTCCTCCGGGGCGACCTCGGCCCCACGCCGTAGCCGACGGAGCGGCCGGCTGACGATTTCCTCGTCAGTCGTCAGCCGGTTCACCGTGGTCTCGAACTCCCCGCCGAGGTTAGCCTCACAGACACTCTTCCGCCCCTGCTTCATACAGGAGACGCTCACATGCCAGACCTGGAGATCGATGCCCTCGTGTTCGACGTGCTCCGGCACTCTCGTCGACGAACCCGGCGGTGTCCGCGCCGGCATCCGTGCGCTCGACCCGTCTCTCGACGACGCCGGGGTCGAGAACAGCTTCTCCGCTGGCAGCGGCACGTCGACCGCGAGCAACGTCGTATCGTCGCCGGCGCCCGCCCCTACGTCACGAGCGACCTGCTCGACCTGGAGGCCGCCCGGCTCGTCGCCGATGCCGTCGGGGTCGGCGACCGACGGCCGTGGCGGCGCTGGCCGAGTCGGGTCTGCAGCTCCGCTCCGTGGCTCGACACCGTGGCGGGCCTCGCCCGACTCGCCGAACGGTTCCCGCTGATCGGGCTCTCCAACGCCGGCCGGGCGGCGCTGCTGGAGCTCAACGCCCACGCCGGACTGCGCTGGCACCAGGCCCTGTCCGCCGAGGACGCCCGGACGTACAAGCCGGACCCGGCGATCTACCAACTGGCCATCACCGTTTCCGGACGACCGCCGGAACGGCTCCTGATAGTCGCGGCCCACGCCTGGGACCTGCGCGCGGCACAGGACCTCGGCCTGCGCACCGCCTACGTCGCCCGTCCCGTCGGCGAACCGCCCGCGTCCTCGGACCGCTTCGACCACGCCGACGGCCTGGCCGACCTGGCCGACCGGCTCGACGACGGCCGGGGGCACGTTCGGCGGGGCGGGCGGTCGTAGAATTACGCCTGTTCGCGGCCGGCCGGCCGATCCTGACCGGACGGGAGTTTCCCGAGTCGTGGTCTTCAGCTGGACAGGACAGGCCTGACGGCCCGATCGACCGCCAGACGCAAGGAGTTGGCCATGGCCCCACAGGACGCACACGGGCACAGACCGCGCAGGACACGGCCGGCGATTGCGGACGATCAGCGGCGACTGGCGGACCGCTTCTACGAGCGTGCCGACGTGGTGCCGGACCCTGGTGGCGACGACGCTGCCCTGGCCGGGCAGCACTCGTTGATGCTGAAGCTCACCCGGAACAGCGAAGTCGGAGATAAGCCCGGGAGCTCACCGGCAGGATCGAGGGTGCGTCCTACTGGAGATCCTCCTGTCGAAGTTCACCGCGCCGACGAGGATGTTCGGCCCCATCGACGTCGCCGCGCTGGCCGCGGCGAGTACCGCCAGGTCTACGACGGCCGCGCCACGACCGGCGCACGTCGCGTTCATCGACGAGATCTTCAAGTGTTCCACGGCCGCGCTCAACGAGACGCTGGGCTATCTGAACGAGCGGATCTACCATCCCGAGAGCGGCGGCGAACCGATCCGCTGCCCCTGATCGGGGCCATCACCGCGAGCAACGAACTGCCCAGCGAAGGGATTCGGCCGCGATCTACGACCGGCTGCTGGTGCGGGTCGAGTCCAAGTACCTGGAAGACCCCTCGAACTTCGCCCTCGCTGGTCCGCTCCGCCGTCAGCCGACCGCGGCACCGGCACGCACAACGGTCCAACTGGCCGCGTTGCAGCACGCCGTGACCGAAGCCGTCCTACCGTGGACGTCCCCGACGCGATCGTGGACGCGGGTATTGTACGCTGCGGGCCGCCCTGCGCCGCAAGGAACTCGTGGCGATCCGATCGCCGCTGGCGGCAGGCGGTGGGCCTGCTCCAGGCGTCCGCGTACCTCGACGGCCGCCCGGCGGTATCGAGACCGACCTGTCGGTGCTGACTCACGTGCTCTGGAACTCCCCGGCCGAACTCCGGCCGTCGAACGCGAGTACTGCACCTGGTCAACCCCGACGCCAAGGAGGCACTCGACCTCGCCGACACCATCGACGAACTGGAGGCCCAGCTCGACGCCATGGCCGAGCAGTCCCGCGAGGCACTGAGCGAGTGGGTCATCAAGAGGCCCACAACCAGCTCGCCATCGCGGGGCAGCAGTTGGAGAAGCTGCGCGAGGAGGCGGCGAGCGCCGGCCGCTCCACCGCCGCCATCGACCGGGTCACCGGCCGCCAACGCGCCGTACGCGCCCGCGTCCTCACCGAGGCCCTCGGCGTGGACGCGAGCACGGTGCAGGCCCAGCTCTGAGGACCGGGGCGACGGAGACCATGGAAGCGACACCGGGCAACCTCGGCGAATGGGCAGGCCGGGCCGAAAAGTGGCTGGTCCTGTCCTCCCTGCGGCGCCAACGCGGTACACCACGGCCGTGGTCGCGGACCGGTTCGACCGGATGGCATGGCGCGACACCTACGAGCAGTCGACCGGGCTACGCGAGCTGGCCGGGGAACTGAACGGAGCGCCACGACCACACCGCCGACCTCCTGACCGACGTGTTCCTGGCCGCGTACAAGGCCGGCCGCGGCTGTCGCCGGCCGCGGAGATGGACCCCGCCCGGCTGGTGAACCACCGGCCATCACCTCCTTGGTGGACTCACCGGAGTTCGCGGAACTGCACCGGGGAGACGGTCGGCGACCCCTACGCCGCCGCCATGGCCGTACTCGCCCAGAGCCCCGCACTGCGCCGGATGCTGGAAGGCTCGCGGGAGGCGCAGGACCAGGCGGAACAGGCGAAGAAGGCCCGCCAGGACGCCGACGGCAGCCGCGGCCGCGGTGGGCGAGGCGCTCCAGACCGCCGCCGAGGACGGCGAGGACGATACCGTCCCGGACGCCGACGCCGTACGGCAGGCGATCGAGGCCGCCGACGCCGCCGCGCCGGGAGGCCGCCCCGAGACGCCGCGCAGGCCCTCGCGGTCGCGGTCCCCGGCATCCGCTCCGCCACACGGAACGCGGCTTCGCAGGCCGCCGAGTCCGCGGGAGGAGACCACGCTGATGCGGGCATGGGGTGTCGGCCCCGGCGAGGCTGGAGCGGATGCCGTTCGGCCGGCGCGCCCGGCTCGCCGAGCGGCTGCGCACCGGCCGTCTCGCACGATGGGCCGAACTGATCGGCCGCTTCCGGCAGATGGCCGACGGCGAGCGCGCCCGCAAGGTGGAGAACGCCACCGGCGAGCTGGTCGGCGTCACACTCGGCGACGACCTCTCCCGCGTCATCCCCTCCGAACTGGTCAACCTCGGCCTGCCCGAGCTGCGCGCGGTCTTCGCCGCGCGCGCGCGCCGCAGGAGAACTGATGCTCTACGACAGCCAGGGAGAGCAGACCACCGGCCAGGGCGCGATCATCGCGTGCGTGGACACCTCGCACTCCATGTACGAGGCGGGGCCCGGTGGGATCACCCGGAGGCGTGGTCCAAGGCCTGCGCCCTGGCGCTGCTGGATCAGGCCCGCCATGCGGGGCGCGACTTCGTCGGCATCCTGTTCGCCGCCGCCGACAAGCTCCAGGTCTTCCGCTTCCCGGCCGACCGGTCCCGCCGACATCGCCCAGGTCATCGAGTTCGCGGAGACCTTCCTCGGCGGCGGCACCAGCTACCAGAGGCCGCTGACGGCGGCCCGCGACTGCTGGCGGAGGAGTTCAACGACGCCGCCCGCAGGCGCGGCGACATCGTGATGCTCACCGACGACGACTGCGGCGTCACCGAGGAATGGATGCGCGGCTGGAACGACGCCAAGCATCTGCTGGGCTTCCGCGTCTTCGGCGTGGCCATCGGCGCCCCACGCGTCGCCGAGGCCGACTCGGTCCTCGACGCCCTGTGCGACAACCTGCGTTCCGTGGAGGACTTCACCGACGTGCACGCCGTCGCCGACCTCTTCCGTGTGATCTGACGAGGAGTCGCGGTCCGCGCCGGGCGCTGTGGCCCTACTCGAAGAACTTGAGGCTCCAGCCGGTGTCGTTGTCGAGGCCGGGGACGTTGGCGCGGCTGTAGGTGGTGCCGCCCCACCAGCAGAAGGTGCCGGTGTACCAGTACCGGTTCTCCACGAGTACGGCCGTCGGCACCGCGTGGAACATCAGGGGGAACCTCGGGCCGGCGGGCGGGCTCGTGGCGATGTCGCCGTGCAGCAGGACGAAGCTGTGGTGGCCGGGGCCGCGTCGACGTGCAGTGTCGGGTCCCAGCCGGGCATCATGGTCGCGCGGTTCGAGCCGAACAGACAGCCGTTTGACTTGTACCAGTCCCACACGTGCGTCGGGTCGCCGCCGGCCCGCAGTCTCAGGTCGGCGAGACAGTACTGGTCGCTCCAGCTGCCGTTGGCGGAGTACGCGATGTGCAGCTGCCTAGTGTCCATGACGGGTTCGGGCCCCTCGTTGATGAACGGGTTGCCGACCACCCGCTCCCAGCTCTCCCGCGGCTGCGAGATGACGTATCGCGCGCCGGTCGGGGTGGTCGGGCTGCTCATTCGCGCGATGTAGAGGTTCTGCTCGACGTTGGTGTCGCCGGCCCAGCCCGACCAGACGAACCAGCGTTGACCGTTGAAGGTGAACTAGGAGTTCCGTCGATGGCCCACTTGTCGTCCGGCAGGGCCAGCCGCGTCTCGGCGGTGTACCCGCTGTCCGGAGCGGCGGAGCTGATGACGTACATCCGGTGGGCCGCCTCGTCGGCCAGCCGTGAAGTAGATGTAGTAGCGGCCGCCGTCCCGCACGATCTCGGGGCCCACACCTACCGCGGTCGCGGGTGTCCGACCAGACCTGCCGAGCGGGTGCCGACGCCAGACCGGCCAGTCGACGCGGCCTGGCGTACCGCGGAGGCCGCCACCGGTGGACTGCACCGGGACTATAGGTGCCACCGACCCGGATCACACTGGGGTCGGCGGCCCGGAGGCTGGTCCGGTCCGCCTGCGCGGACCCGGCGGACGACAGGAGCAGCACGACGGCGAGGACACCGGACAGCGCGGCCGCGACGACGCGGAGGCGCGGCGGGGGCGCTTCATGGTCCATTTCGCCGGTGGACGTCCAGGCAGGGGCGACATGTCCCTCCACTTCCACGCGTCTGATTTACATCGATGGAAGACGCACGCTCAGCATCGTGATTGGTGGCGAACATGTCAATACGGTCGTCGCCACCAACGGCGCCCTTCTCTGAGTCGAACATCCCGCGCGCACGTAGGTAGTACGGGAGGGCTCTCGCCCTCCCGGCCCGCGTCGTCCGGGGACGCACACCGATTCGAGGAGAGCGCACCGATGAGCACCGCACGCCTGAACGACCGGCTGGCCAGGCAGCAGCCCCTGGTCCTCGGACTGTTCCGCATCGTCCTGGGCCTGCTGTTCCACCAGCGAGGGCGCCGCCACGGTCTTCGGGCTACTGAACCGGCCGGCCGGCACCACGGGTGACTGGCCCTTCTGGTACGCCGGAGTCATCGAACCGCCGGCGCCCTGGTGCTCATCGGCGCGGCGACGCTGGCGCGGCGTTCCTCCAGCTCGGGGACCATGGCCTTCGCCTACTTCACCGAGCACCAGCAGGACGGGCTCTTCCCCTGCAGAACGGCGGCCTGTCCCCGGCGCTGTTCTGCTGGGGGTTCCTGCTGCTGGTCTTCTTCGGACCGGGCTCCCTGTCCCTGTCGGGACTCCTCCGCCGCGGCGACACCGTTCCGGACGCCGCACAGCCGGTGACCGGACGCCTCTCGTAGCCGTACGGCACGCGCCTCGCCACCGACACCGGGCGTGAGGCGCTTCGAGGATGAGGTCGGCCGTGGTCGACGGCGGCGGCGGTGGATTCGCCGCCGCCGTTCATCACGACCGCCCGCCGAACTGCCAGGTGTGAACCTCGATGTCGGCGTACCGGTCCGCCGTGAGGACGGCACGTGCCGCATCCGGGTCCGGTGCCCGCATCAGCACCGCCGTACCCAGCCAGCTGACGCCGTCGTCGGACAGCAGGGGGCCGTACGCGATCAGTTCGTCCTGGTCGGGCGGCACCGCGAGGTCGGCGGCCCGACCTGTGCCGAGGCCGAGCACCAGATATCTGTCGCCGCCGCTTCGGCCCCCCGGGAAAGTCCCAATGGTGCGCCCCAAGACGTTGCGCCACCGGCGCAGCAGCACGTCGCGGTACACACCTGCCTGGTAGCCGGGCTCGCCGAGAGCGAACTCACGGGCAGCGGCGGCATCCGGAAGGTCGACGATGTGCACGCTACCCGTGGGTACATCGCCGTCGCCCTTGCCGTCACCGGTGAGGGTCGGGCGCGGGCGATCATCTCCCTGGAGTAGCGGTCCATGTAGGACCAGTGCTCTTTCCAGCAACTCCGTGTCGTAGCGCCACGGACCCGGGCCTGTCGCGGTGGTAGCAGAAGAACTCCATGGCGTCAGTCTTCAGCATCGAGCGGAACCCGCTTCCCCCGCGCCCCCGACGTCGGCTCGGCGACGGCGCCGGGCGCCGCGCAGCGAAATTCTTGGCCACTGTCGCCTCCGGTCACCCTTTGGCCAGCCGTTCGTGCATATGCAGAACGAACGTGCGGCGCAACCTCTCCCCAGGGCATCGCCGTTGGGTATGCATGGAACCCAATCGAGATCAGCTACAGCGATGTCGGCGGCTGGACCATCGTGGAGCTGTACGGGGAGGTGGACGTGTACACGGTGCCGATGATCAAGCAGTACATGATCGAGCGGCTCGCGGACGGCCACCGCCGCTTCATCATCGATCTGCGCGGGGTGGCGTTCATCGACTCCATGGGCCTGGGCGTCCTGGTCGGCGTCCTCAGGCGCGTCCTGACGGTCCATGGCGAGCTCAAGCTGGTCATCACCGACGCGAACACCAAGCAGCTCTTCGCCCTGACCGGGCTGCGGCACGTCTTCCCCATCTACGACTCGGTGTACCAGGCGAGACGGACATCATGAGACCGATCGGATCCACCACCCACCCGTGAGGTGCTGCGGTTGTCCTGGCGGGCTGGGCCCGCGGCAGAGCGAGGGCGACGGCTCGCGGACACCGACGCCGGCCAGCCGAACGCTCGTGGCCGAAGAGCGACGTACGCCCAGGGGTGCCGCCTTGACTGGTGACCCGCCGACCCCCATATTCACCAACACCCCGTCGCTCACTCCCGTTCGAGGTGACCAGTGAGAGCCTCAGAGCCTGGGCTGCCCTGTACGCAGCCACTGCCCTCGTCCTTCTCACCACGGCCCTGAAGAGCCCCGCCTCCACCTCCCCGGCGGCCGCCTCCCCACCGGGCGAGCCGGCCTTCGCCACCCACCCCGCCGAGGCGGTGCTCGCCCGGCTGTTGCCGCGCCATGTCTCGCAGTTCAGCCTCGTTCCGGTGCGTCGCCCGGCGTCCGGGGACTACTTCAGCGTCTCCCGGCCGCGCCGGCCACGTGCGCGTACGGGGCACCAGTCCCGCCGTGATCCTCAGCGGCGTCAACTGGTATCTCAAGTACACGGCCAAGGTGGACGTCGGTTGGCCCGGGCGGAGCACGGCGAGGCTGCCCCGCACCCTTCCCGGCGCCCACGGGCACCGTCCGCAAGCACGCTTCGGTCCCGCACCGCTTCGCGCTCAACGACACCGACGACGGCTATTCCGGTGCCTACCGCGACTGGGCGTCCTACGAGAAGCAGATCGACCTCCTCGCCCTGCACGGTGTGAACGAGGTCTTCGTCCAGATGGGTGCCGACGCCGTCTACTACGAGACGCTCCAGGAGTTCGGCTACTCCGAGGAGGAACTGAGATCCTGGATCCCCGGCCCGGCGCACCAGCCGTGGTGGCTGATGCAGAACATGTCCGGCTTCGGCGGCCCCGTCTCCGAGCGACTCATCCAGCAGCGGGCAGACCTCGGCCGCAGGATCGCGAACCGGCTGCGCCAACTCGGTATGACCCCGTACTGCCGGGCTACTACGGCACCGTGCCTCCGGGGTTCACCGAGCGGAACCCCACCGGACCGGTCGTCCCGCAGGGCGACTGGGTCGGCTTCGAGCGGCCCGACTGGCTCGACCCGCGCAGCGAGGCGTTCCCCAGGGTCGCCGCCTCGTTCTACCGCCACCAGCGTGAGCTGTTCGGCGAGTCCACCATGTACAAGATGGACCTCCTGCACGAGGGCGGACGGCCGGGGGAACGTGCCTGTCCGGGACGCGGCCCAAGCGGTGATGAACGCCTCCAGACCGCGCGCGCCCCGGCGCCGTGTGGACCCTGATCGGCTGGCAGAACAACCCCTCGACGCAGATCATCGACGCCGTCGACAAGAGCAAGCTGCTCATCGTCGACGGACTGTCCGACCGCTACAACGGCCTCGACCGGGAAGCCACCTGGCACGACGCGCCCTACGCGTTCGGTACGATCCCCAACTTCGGCGGTCACACCACTGTCGGCGCCAACACCGCCGTCTGGGCCGAGCGCTTCGACCAGTGGCGCACCAAGCCCGGAAGCTCACTCTCGGGCATCGCCTATATGCCGGAAGGGCACCGGCGGCAACCCGGTCGCCTACGAACTGTTCACCGAACTGGCCTGGCGTACCGGCCCGCTGGACCACCGAGCGTGGTTCGACGAGTACGCGGAACGCCGCTACGGCGGTGCCGCACCCGCACGCCGCCCGGGCGTGGGAGCTGCTGCGCACCGGCCCGTACAGCACGCCGTCCGGGACCTGGAGCGAGTCCCAGGACAGCCTGTTCACCGCCCGCCCCCGGCTGACGGCCACCAGCGCGGCCGCCTGGAGTCCCGGCGCGATGCGTTACGACCCGAGCACGGTGCACCGGGCGCTGGCCGAGCTGCTCCAGGTCGCACCGGCACTGCGTACCACCGACTCCTACCGCTTCGACCTGGTCGACGTCGCCCGTCAGGCCCTGGCCAACCGCAGCCGGACCCTGCTCCCGCAGATCAAGGCCGCCTACGACGCCAAGGATCTGCCCGGCTTCCGTGAGCGGGCCGCCGAATGGAAGAGCGACCTGGCCCTGCTGGACCGGCTGCTCGCCACCGACACCGGTTCCCTCCTCGGCCCGTGGCTGGAGGACGCCAAGTCCTGGGGGCCGCACGAAGGCGGAGAAGGCCGCTGCCGAGTTCGACGCCCGCTCCATCCTCACCACCTGGGGCCACCGCTCCGGCAGCGACTCGGGTGGCCTGCGGGACTACGCGAACCGGGAGTGGTCCGGGCTGGTCTCCGACTTCTACGCGATGCGCTGGACGACGTACCTCGACTCCCTCGATACCGCGCACTGGCCACCGGCCGGGCACCCGTGGCCATCGACTGGTTCGCGCTCGAGAACGCCTGGAACCAGCAGCGCGACAGCTACCCCGTCCGAGCGTCGGGCGACCCCGTGGCACTGGCCGCCGCCGTCCTCGATGCCCCGCCCGCTCCTGCTCCGGCCGGGCCGCCGTCCGGGGCCGGGCCGGCCGGGGGCGACGCCTGACGGGACGTTCCCCGTCCTCGGACAGCCGATTCACCGATCCACCCGCCGGTTGGTCGATCGTCTCGAGAGGCTGGGAGGCTGTAGTGAAGCAAGTGGGCAACAGACGTGTCGGTGTCGTGGTGGCCGTGCTGAGTGGTCTGACCTTGGCCGCGGCGGCATCGACGACCGCGCACGCCGACGACCGGTCCGACGACCGGTCCGACGACCGGCCCGACGCCATCGCGCACCGCGGCTCGTCCGGCATGGCACCGGAGAACACCGCGGCCGCCATCGACCTCGCCGTCGACCAACGCGCCGACTTCGTCGAGATCGACGTCCAACGCACCAAGGACGGCAAACTCGTCAACTTCCACGACTGCACCATGGAACGCACCACCGACATCGAAGAGGTCTGACCCCGACCGCCCCCGCTACCGCGTCTCCGACTTCACCTGGGCCGAACTCCGCAGACTCGACGCCGGCTCCTGGTTCCACCACGACTACACCGGCGAACCCCTCATCACCGTCGACCACGTCATCTCACGCATCAACAACACCCGCACCGGACTCCTCGCCGAGATCAGCCCCTGCGGCCACTACACCGACATCGCCACCGACCTCGCCGAAAACCTCCAGAACAAACCACGCTACGTCCGCCGCGCACTCGCCCGCGAACAACTCGCCGTCCAGTCCTTCCAGACCGACGACGCCCGCGAATTCCACACCCACTGCCCGACATCCCCATCGGCCTCCTCGACGCCGACCGCCCCACCGACACCGAACTCCTCGAACTCCAGCACCTGGGCCGACCAAGTCAACCCCCAACACACCGTCACCGACCAGAACCTCGTCGACCGCATCCACCAACTCGGCATGGACATCAACGTCTGGACCGTCGACGAACCCGGCGCCATACGCAAAATGACCACCCTCGGCGTCGACGGCATCATCACCGACTACCCCCAATCACTCACCCAGCACTGACCCACGGAGCAGGTCGCGCGTGCGGTGGCTCCCGCGGGCTCCCGGGGTGTGGAATGGCCTGGTGAACTCTCGTACACCCGGCCCCGAGCGCCCCCGAGCGCGCCCGCCCCGCCTCCCACAGCTCGACCGGTGTCGGCCTCGCCGTCCTCGATCCCACCGGACGGGTCCCGCTCCTGGCCTCGGCCACGACGGCCGCTGGGAACTCCCGGTGGCAAGGTCGACACCGGCGAGGACTTCGAGACGGCCGCCGCCCGTGAACTGGCGGAGGAGACCGGACTCCGCGGTTCCGGCGACGGGACGTACGGGTGGTGGCGGTCCTGGTCGACGGTCTGGGCGGGTTCGACCCGGGTAACGGCCGCGGCCGTCACCCGGCGGGCCGCGGGTACGCCCCGGGTCACCGAGCCGGACAAGATCGTGCGCTGGGAGTGGTTCGACCGCCGTGCGGTACCGTCCTCGCTCTTCGCTCCGTCCGCCTCGGTCCTGGACTGCCTGTGGCCCGAAGCGGCCCCCATCGAGGACCCGCCGGGGGTATGTCGCTACGAGGTGCTCGCCGACCGGGTGCGCGGGAGCGGGCCGAACGAGTTCAACCGAGAACTTCCCTGAGCCGGTTCGCACACCCGCCGCACGTCCGCCGCCTCGGGGAAATGCCCGCCTCCCCCATGGCCACCTGCAGCGCGGGGCCGAAGGCGGCGAACCGGGACATGTCCCGAGCGCCCACGGGCTGTACGACGAAGTGGATGTGACCGGGCGCCCCGCCGGCGTGCGACCACAGACACACGTACACCTGCTCCGGGGCCATCACCTCGGTGACGGCGGCGCTGACCCGTTGCAGCAGGGGGGCCCAGCTCGCCGGACTCCTGCGCCGTCAGCTCGGCCACGTGCAGCACGTGCCGGGCCGGCTTGACCACCAAGGTGCCCAGGCCGAGCGGTCCGACGCAGTGCTCAACCACCCATGACTCGGTCCGCAGCACGCTACCGCCCGGCAGCGGTGCCCTGCCGAGCATGAGGTCGCAGGCCTTGCATCCGCCGCCCGCACCCGTGCCCTCAGCCATGCCCGCTCCCTCTTCGCAGACGTCTCCCGGCTGCCACGCCCGCATTCGATCACGGCAGCCCCACCCATGAGAAAAGGTGCTCCGCGCACCGGCCCGGCGTCAGGCCGTGCCGGCTTGTGGCCCGGTACCGGCCCCCACCGTGCAGGCGGCAGCTCTCCGGAGAGCCGGGCGAAGAAATTCGGCAGCGATGTCGAGAACCCGTGATCGGCTCCGACCCAGGGTGAACGCGACCACAATGGGTCGCAACAGCACCGCCGAGGAGGAACACCATGGCCAAGTACCTGCTGCTCCAAGCACTACCGCGCGCTCCGGCTCCGGTCAACGACGTGCCCATGGACCAGTGGACGCCGGAGGAGATCTCGGACCACATGCAGTACATGAACGACTTCGCCGCCCGGCTCGAGAAGACCGGCGAGTTAGTCGACGGTCAGGCGCTCGCCCCCGAGGGAACGTTCGTCCGGTACGACGGTGAGGGGCGCCCGCCGGTCACCGACGGCCCGTTCGCCGAGACCAAGGACCTCATCGCCGGCTGGATGGCGATCGACGTCGACAGCTACGAGCGTGCCGTCGAGCTGGCCGGGGAACTGTCCGCCGCCCCGGGGCGGGCGGGAAGCCCATCCACGAGTGGCTCGAGCTGCGCCCGTTCTACGGCGTGACGCCCACCATCACGGAGTGACCTCACCCATGGACGAGGCCCTGCTCCGCAGCCTCACACCGAGCGTCCTCGCCATCCTCGTCCGCCGCGGAGCCGACTTCGCGGCGGCAGGAGGGACGCCGTACAGGACGCACTGGTCGAGGCGGTGCCGCGTCTGGCCGGCCGACCCGCCCCGGGATGCGAAGGGCTGGCTGGTCACCGTGGCCTGGCGCCGGTTCCTGGACGCGACCCGGGCGGACACCGCCCGCCGCCGGCGTGAGGACCTCGTCGACGAGGAGCCGGCGCCCGGGCCCGCGCCCCAGGCGGACGACACGCTCCAGCCTCTACTTCCTGTGCGCCCACCCGTCGCTGACGCCGTCGTCGGCGGTCGCCCTGGACGCTGCGCGCCGTCGGTGGGCTGACCCACCCGTCAGATCGCGCAGGCCTACCTGGTGCCCGAGGCGACCATGGCGCAGCGCATCAGCCGGGCCCAAGCGCACCGTCTCCGGGGTGCGGTTCGACCGGCGCCAGTGACGTCGCCACGGTGCTGCGCGCTTCTCTTACCTGGTCTCCAACGAGGGCTACTCCGGCGACGTCGACCTCGCCGCCGAGGCCATCCGGCTGACCCGGCAGCTCTCGGCCGCGATCGACCACCCTGAGGTGGCGGGGCTGCTCGCCCTGATGCTGCTCCACCACGCCCGGCGGGCCGCCGGGACCGCGCCCGACGGCAGTCTGTGGTGCCGCTCGCCGAGCAGGACCGCGGCCGGTGGGACACGGAGTCGATCGCCGAAGGCGTCGGGATACTGCAGGCGGCCCTCGCCCGCGACCGACTGGGCGAGTTCCAGGCCCAGGCCGCCGTCGCGGCGCTCCACGCGGACGCGCCCACCGCCGGGGAGACCGACTGGGTGCAGATCGTCGAGTGGTACGACGAGCTCGCGCGCCTCACCGACAGCCCGGTCGTCCGGCTCAACCGCGCGGTGGCCGTGGGTGCGGCCGACGGGCCGCGCGGCCTTCGGCGGCGCTCGCGGGTCTGGACGCCCACTCGCCCCGCCACACCGCGGTGGCGGCGTACCTGGGAGCGCCGACGGCGACCTGGTGACCGCGGCACGGCTGTACGCCGACGCGCCCCAGAAGGGCGCCCAACCTCGCCGAGCGCGCCCACCTGACACGCCAGGCCGCCCGGCTCAACGCCCGCCGACGCCACTGACGGGTGCGCCCGGAACCTCCGGCGGCACTCGGCACGACCCGACCCAGGTTCCGGATCACGCGATTCCCCGCTCCGCCTCGATTGACATGAACGCGTCCCGGCGTAACTCTGAGAGCGCTTCTCACAATCGGTACGGACCAATCCCCCCCACACCCGCACAGGAGGTGGAGAGTGCTCTCGAAGCCTCAAACACCGTCTGCTCGCCGTGGCCATGGCCACAGGCCTGGCCGGCGCCCTGCTCCACGTTCGGCGCCGCACCGCCCGCGGACGCCGCGGTGCCCGCCACATCCCACTGAAGATCACCAACAATCTCGATCACGGCGAACCGGTCCACATCTACAACCTGGGCACCTCGCTGACGACGGGCCAGCAGGAGGCCGGAGGCCGATGCGAACGGCACCTTCCACGCCTGGTCCGCCGGCGGCAACCTCGACTCCCGCGCCGGACGCGTCCATCCCCCGGCCCCGCCGCCCGTGAGACCAAGAACTTTCGATCCGCATCCCCAAGCTGTCGGGACGCATCTACTTCTCGTACGGCCAGAAGCTCTACGACTTCCGGCTGACCACGGCGGCCTGTTGCAACCGGCCGTGCAGAACCCGAGCGACTTAACCGCAACATCCTGTTCAACTGGTCCGAGTACACGCTCAACGACTCGGGCTGTAGCTCAACAGCACCCAGGTCGACATGTTCTCGGCGCCCTACACCGTCGGCGTGCAGCGCGCGGACGGCAGTGTGGCCCCGCCGGACGGCTCAAGGCCGGCGGCTACAACGCGGTGTTCAACGCGCTACGGGCGCAGCCCGGCTGGGGCGGGCTGATCCAGACCCGGTCCGACGGCACGGTCCTGCGGGCGCTGTCGCCGCTGTACGGGCTGGAGACCGGGGCGCTGCCCGCGTCGGTCATGGACGACTACGTCAACCGCGTCTGGCAGAAGTACACGTCCGCCACGCTCACCGTCACACCGTTCGCGGACCAGCCGGGCACAAAGTACTTCGGGCGCGTCTCGGGCGGTGTCATGAGTTCACCAACAGCGCCGGGGACCGTCGTCACGAGCTTCCAGAAGCCCGGACGCCTCCCGTGTCTTCGGCTGTCTGAGGCTCCTGGACGCCCCCAACGACCAGGTACGCGGGCCCATCTCGCGCACGCTGTGCGCCGGCTTCAACCGCTCCACGCTGCTGAGCAACCCCAACCAGCCCGACTCCTCGGCGGCCGACTTCTACAAGGAGTCCGTGACCAACCACTACGCCCGGATCATCCACGACCGGATGGCCGACGGGAAGGCGTACGCCTTCGCCTTCGACGACGTCGGCCACCAAATCGCTGGTGCACGACAGCAACCCGGCCCAGGCCCAGCTCACGCTGGACCCGCTGAACTGAGGAAACCGGTGAGTTCGGTCTTCTCGCCCCGCCATGCGTCGGCGCACGGCGGGCGGGAGCTGGGCGCATGGGTCGGAGGCGCCGGGCAGGACGCCGGTGCGGGCGACCTCGGAGTACCAGCGGGCGCTGGCCTTGGGGATGCGCGTGCCGGTCCGGGTAGTCCACGTAGACCGCGCCGAAGCGCCTGCCGTAGCCGTGGGCCCACTCGAAGTTGTCCAGCAGGGGACCACAGGAAGTAGCCGCGGCACATCCACGCCGTCCACACGATGGCCCGGTGCACGGCGGCCAGGTGGGGGGTGTCGCGTACGTAGGCGATGCGGGCGGGGTCGTTGACCTGTCCCGAGGGGTCGGCGTAGTCGTCGAACGCCGCCCCGTTCTCGGTGATGACCAGCGGCAGCCGCGGGAAGTCGGACGCCAGCCGGGTCAGCAGGTCAGCAGCAGGCCGGTGGGGTCGACGGCCCAGCCCATGGCGGTGGTGTCGCCGGGCGGCTGGCTGGAAGGCGAGACCCGCTCGGCCCCCGGCCACGGGGTGTGGGTGCTCCTGCCGTGTCCGGGTCCGAGGTGTGGGTGCCTTTGCCGTCGGCCTCGGCACGAGGGTGGGCGTGTAGTGTTGACGCCGAGGAAGTCCAGCGGTTGGTGGATCCGCCGCAGGTCGCCGTCCTGGACGAAGGACCAGTCGGTCAGCGCCGCGGTGTCCTTGAACAGGTCCTCCGGGTAGGCGCCCTGCAGCATCGGACCGCATGAAGACCCGGCTGGCGAGCGCGTCGATCCGGCGGACCGCGTCCGCGTCGGCGTCGCTCCGGTGAGCGGGCGGACGTGGTGGATGTTGAGGGTGACCGAGACCTGGGCGTCGGCACGCAGGCGGTCGCGCAGCGCCTGGACGGCCATGCCGTGCGCCAGGTTGAGGTGGTGGGCGGCGCGCAGGGCGGCGGACCGGTCGGTGCGGCCGGGGGCGTGCACGCCGGGAGCCGTACCCGAGGAAGGCGCTGCACCAGGGCTCGTTGAGGGTGGTCCGGGTCTTCACCCGGTCGCCGAGGGCGTCCGCGCGAGGGCCGCGTACTCGGCGAACCGCTCGGCCGTGGCATCGCTCGGGCAAGCCTCCGGCGTCCTCCAACCTCCTGCGGCAGGTCCCAGTGGTAGAGGGTGGCGACGGGCTGGATGCCCTTCTCCAGCAGGTCGTCGACGAGGCGCCGGTAGAAGTCCAGGCTCCTCTGCGGGACTGCGGCGGCCGGGTGGGCTGGACGCGGGTCCAGGCGAGAGGAAGCGGTAGGCGCCGGCGCCCGAGCTCGGCCATCAGGGCGACGTCCCTCCCGCCAGCGGTGGTAGTGGTCGGTGGCGATGTCACCGCCGGTGTCGTGCCGTTGCGGACTCTCGGCCGGGGGTGCGGGGCGTAGGTGTCCCAGATGGACGGCGGCCGCGGCCGTCCTCGCTGGCGGCCCCCTCGATCTGGTACACGAGGCGGTCGCCCAGCCCAAAGAGGAAGCCCTTGGGGAAGGCACGGGCGGCGTCCGGGGGAGGACGTGCGGTCTGCTGTGCTGCGGTGACCACGTAAGTCCTTTCTGGGAGGGGTGTTCGCGGGCGCGCGAACGCCTGGCGAGGTGGGGATCGTGGTGCGGCCCGGCGGCTCGGTGCCGGACCGCACGGTGGCGGGTCAGCCCTTGACGGCGCCCGCCATGATGCCGCTGACGATCTGGCGGCCGAAGACGATGAACATCAGCAGCAGCGGCAGGGTGCCGAGCAGCGCGCCCGCCATGATCAGCGACTGGTCCCGGACGTATCCCGCGCTGAGCTGGGTGAGTGCGACGGGGACCGTGGGATTGGTCATGTCGAGCACCACGAAGGGCCAGAAGAAGTCGTTCCACGCGTGCACGAAAGTGATCATGAACAGGACCGCCATCGCGGGCCGTGCGACGGGCAGCACGATGCTCCAGAAGATCCGCAGCGAGTGCGCCCCGTCCACGCGGCCGGCCTCGACGAGTTCGTCCGGCAGCGCCTCCGACAGGTACTGCCGCATGAAGAAGACCCCGACCGCGCTCACCAGCGTGGGGAAGATGACGGCGGGCAGCTGCTGCGACCAGCCCAGCTCGGACATCATCATGAACAGCGGTACGACACCGAGTTGCGGCGGCACCATCATGGTGCCGATCACCAGCATGAGCAGGGCGTTGCGGCCCTGAACCGCAGGTTTGACGAAGGCGAGACCCGGCCAGCGTCGCGAACATCACCGTGGACAGGGCGATCACCCCGGCCACGATGAGGCTGTTGAGCATGGCCTTGCCCATCGCCGCCTCGTCCCAGGCCCGGGCGAGGTTGCTGAACAGGTTGGGGCCGGGCAGGAACGGCGGCGGGGTCTGGCTCACCCGGGTGTTGTCGGTGGAGGCGGCCACCATCGTCCAGTAGAGCGGAAGATGGACAGGATCGCCATGATGGCGAGCAGGACGTAGGCGAGCGGGCCCGCGTGGTGCTGGCGGCCGGCGCCCCGGCGCAGAAGCCGGCGGCCGCCGCGGCCGGCCCGCTTGTCGGCGGGGGTCCGGTCCGGGGCGTCCGTCCGGGCCAGGAGGCTTTGGGTGGTCATGGCGACTCCAGGTCAAGACGTACGGGAACGCAGGCGCTTGATCAGGCGCTGGGTCACGAAGACGAGGACGAGCAGCATGAACATCGCCCAGGCGACGGTCGCCGAGCGGCCCATCTGGTAGTTCTTCCAGCCCTCCTCGTACAGCAGCAGGCCGGGTGTCTGGTACTGGTTTGTCCGCGCCACCGGTGATGCCGTTGGGGCCCTGGCCGAAGATCAGCGGTTCACCGAACAGCTGGGTGGCGCCGATCGTGGAGGCACGATGGTGAAGACGATGGTGGAGCGGATCCCGGGGACGGTGACATGGTGAACTGCTGCCACCGGGATGCGCCGTCGAGGAGGCCGCCTCGTACCGGTCGGCGGGGATGGCCTGCATGGCGGCCAGGTAGAGCAGGGCGTTGTAGCCGGTCCAGCGCCAGATGACGATGGTGGAGATCGCGGCCTGGGCGGGCCACTTGTCGGCCTCCCAGTTCACCGGGTCGATACCGACCGTTCCGAGCGCCCAGTTGATCATGCCGAAGTCGCGCTCGAAGATCATGGTGAACACGAGGGCGGCCGCCGCCACCGAGGTGGCGTAGAGGGACCAGCGAGGCGACGCGGAAGAACAGCGAGGCCCGCATCCGGTAGTTGAGCAGGTGGGCCAGGCCGAGCGCCATCATCAGCTGCGGCACCGTGGAGATGACGCCGATGGTGATGGTGTTCCGCAGCGCGTTCCAGAACCGGGAGTCGCCCCAGAGTTCGACGTAGTTGTCGAACGCCACCCACTCCATGACATCGAGGGTGGCCAGTTCCACGTCGTGCAGGGAGATCCACGAGGTGTACACGAGCGGGTAGAAACTGAACGCGGCGAAGACCACGAAGAACGGTGCGACGAACGCGTACGGGCGCCCTTGATGTCCAGCCGGTGCAGCAGTGCGCCGCCGCCGGCGGGCGGCGCTCGCCGCCCGTCCTGGGGGACGGGCTCGGAGGCTCGTCCCCGGCCAGGGCCTTGGTGGTGGAGGTGGCCACCGGACTTCCTTCCTGAAAGCGGATGTGTGAGCCGGGCCCCGGGCCCCGCCGGCGGGGCGCCGGCGGGCCCGGATGGCCGCACGGGGGCGGTGGGTCAGCCGACCGCCTTCTCGATGCGCTCCGTGGTGGTCTTCCACGCCTCGTCACGCGAGGTGCCCTGCTCCACCAGGGCCAGGCCCTGGGAGAACGTGTCCTTGATCGTGCCGTCCTTGCGGCCGAGTACCTGCTTGTCCGGGATCTCCTGGGCGGCGGCGCCGAAGATCTGGCCGATCGGGGCGTCGCTGAAGTACTCCGACTTGGCGCTCTTCACATCGGCGCTCTCCAGCGCCTGGAGCGAGGACGGGATGTTGCCGATCTCCTTGAAGATGTGGGCCTGCTGCTCGGGCGCGGTCAGCCAGGCGACGAGCTTCTGGCCTCCTCCTTCACCGGGCTCTGCTCGACCACACCGAGGAAGGAGCCGCCCCAGTTGGCGCCCTTGGGAGCCTTCGCGACGTCCCACTTGCCCTTGTTCGCCGCACCGGCCTTCTCACTGATGTGGCTGAGCATCCACGCCGGGCACACGGCGGTGGCGAACGTGCCGTTGGCCAGACCCGGGTCCCAACCGGGCTGGAACTGGCGGAGCTTGGCCGACAACCCCTCTTCCCCCGGCGTCGGCGGCGAGGTTCCACGCCTCCTGACGGCCGGGTTCGTGTCGTAGATCAGCTCGCCCTTGTCGTCGTAGTACTGCTCGGGGTAGCCGTAGACCATGGCGTTGAACAGGCCGCTGGCCGCGTCCATGTAGGCCACGTCGCCACCCTTGAAGTCCTTCTTGAAGGTGCGGCCGACCTCGACGTACTCTCGTCCAGTCGCCCTCCCACAGCTTGGCGACCTCCTCACGGTCGGTGGGCAGGCCGGCCTTCTCGAAGTAGTCCTTGCGGTAGCAGACGGCCATCGGGCCGATGTCGGTGCCCAGGCCCAGCACCTTGCCGTCCTCGGTGCTGATCTGGGACTCCTTCCAGGGCAGGAAGTGGTCCGTCCCCGACATCTCGGAGAAGTCCGCGAACTTGTCCGCCTGGGTCTCGGTGATCTCCTTTGGCCCGGCCGATCTCTATGCCCTGGATGTCCTTCAGGCCCTTGCCCGCGGCGAGCCTGGTCTGCAGCGCGGTGTAGTACGTCTGCTCGTCACCGGCGATCTCGGCCTTGATGTCGACATCGGGGTTCTCCTTCTCGTACTGCTCGAGAAGGCCGGTCTCCTTGATGCCCATCACGCCGTACAGGCCCATCGTGATGGTGGTCTTGCCGTCCTCCTTGCCACCACCGGTGACCGAGTCGTCACTGCTGCTGCAGCCCACGACGAGTGCCAGCGCGCCGGCGGCCGCGACCGCCGCCACCGCCCTTGTGCGCAACGAACCGAGACTGCCCATGGATCTCCTCCTAGCGACGGCGCTGACACATCGGCGTGACGAGTTGTGCGATGACCACAGCGACAACTACAGCGGCTCTGACAAGTTTTGGGAACGTGCCCAAATCTGGTGGGCACGTTCCCACCGGCGCATCGAAGACTCGTGGGAGCGCGCCCATCTGTCAATGACTTGAACGCAAGTTGCCAATGAACTCCGAGTTCCGGCCTCGTCCTTCAAGCCTCGGGGGTGCTCTGCCGACGGCCGCGTCTGCAAGAATTGCCGCAGGTCACCTCCGCGGCAGGCACGGCCGCCGCGGCCGCCGAGGGGGAGTGCATGACCGGCAACCGCCGTCCCACGATCAAAACGGTCGCCGCCCGCGCCGGCGTGGGCCGCACCACGGTCTCGCGTGTCGTCAACGGCTCGGAACTGGTCAGTGCCGACGCACGCGCCAGGGTCCTCGCAGCGATCAAGGAGCTGAACTACGTACCCAACTCGGTCGCCCGCGGCCTGGTGACCAACCGCACCAACGCCGTGGCCCTGGTGATCCCGGAGTCGGAGAGCCGCCTCGGCTCGGAACCGTTCTTCGCCGCACTGATCCGGGGCGTCAGCGGCGCTCTCGCGGAGAGCCGGACCCAGTTGCAGCTGATGCTCGTCCGCGACCAGGCCGAGCGGGACCAGCTGACCGAGTCGGTGGCGACCCGCCGCGTGGACGGCGTCCTGCTGGTCTCCGTGCACTCCGAGGACCGGCTGCCGGGCATGCTGGAGGAGATGGACCTGCCCACCGTACTGGCCGGCCGCCGCGACGCGGGCGAGCGGCTGAGCTACGTCAACGCCGACAACGTCGGTGGGGCCACCGCGGCGGTCCGGCACCTGCTGGACAGCGGCAGGCGGCGGATCGCCACGATCACCGGCCCCCTGGACATGGACGTCGGCCGCAGCCGGCTCGCGGGCTGGCGCGCCGCGCACGGGGAGGCAGGAGTGCCCGCGAGGGAACTCCTCGTCGAGGCCGGTGACTTCACGGAGGAGAGCGGGAACATGCCATGCGTTTAGCTTCTTGAACGCGTCCCGGACCTGGACGCCGTCTTCGCCGCCTCCGACCTCATGGCGGTCGGCGCCCTGGCCGAGCTCCGTCGGCAGAAGCGGCGGGTTCCCGGTGATGTCGCCGTGGTGGGCTTCGAGGATTCCGTCCTCGCCCGCCACACCAACCCACCTCTGACGACGGTCCGTCAGCCGGTGGAGGAACTGGGCCGGACCATGGCCCGGATCCTCACCGACATCACGCAGCACGGCGCGTCCCGGCAGCAAATGACCCTGCCGACCGAGCTGGTGGTGCGCGAGTCGTCCTGACGCACGCCCCGGAGACGAGGCGAGGGGGCCGGTCGCGGACCCCGCGCGCCATCAGGTCGCGGGCGCCGTGCTCCGCTAGTCGGGGACAGCGCTCCCCGAAGGGGCGTCGCTGCGTCCGTAGTGGTGCGTGGTGAACATGTACACCAGGCCCACGGCCACCACCACCCCCCCGCTGAGCAGCACGATCCAGTTGTCAAACCAGGGGACGCCGGGGGTCCGGGGCCAGGAGATGTTCACGATGGCGAAGATGCCGTAGGCGAGCGCCCCCGACGTTCACCAGCAGGCCCCACCGGCCCAGCCGGTACTCGCCGCTCGGCTTCCAGCCCTTGACGCGGGCTCGCAGAGCGGCCAGGACGACCATCTGGAACGCGGCGTAGATGCCCAGGATCGCGAAGGACACGATCTTGGTGAGGGCGTCCGTCGAGATCAGCGAGCCGACGGTGATCAGCGCCGGGACGACCGCGGCGACCAGCAGCGCGTACTCGGGCACCGCGCGGGTCGGGGAGAACTTCCGCAGCAGCCGGTGGCCGATGATCATCTCGTCGCGCGCGTAGGAGTAGATCAGCCGGCTCGCCGCGGCCTGGGAGACCGACGGTGCAGGAGAGGAAGGAGATGAGCGACGACGGCCATCACCACCCGTGCGCCGGGTTTCGCCGAGGGCGTCGAAGAGGACCCTGACGACCGGGTCGGGGTCCTCGCCGGAGATCACCGCCCGGTAGTCGACGACGGCCAGGAGCAGCGTCAGACAGGTGTAACGTCGCCGCCGCGCCGCCCACGTAGATGGTGCGTCGCATCGCCTTGGGAATCACCTTGCCGGGGTGGGCCACCTCCTCGGCGACGTCCCCGCAGGCCTCGAAGCCGTAGTACTGGTAAAAGCCGATGATCGCCGCACCGAGGAAGACCGGCAGGTAGGAGCCGCCACCGGCGGTCCCGTAGTCGTCGGAAAAGGACGCCCAGGCCGTGGAAGCGATGCGTGACCAGCAGGATGACGCCGACGACGAGGGCGCCGATCAGTTCCGCGCCGAAGCCGATCAGCGCCGCCCACGAAAGGGCCTTCGTGCCGGCGTAGTTGATGAGCACCGCGATGACGATCAGCGCGATCGTGCACAGCACGGTGGTGGCACGGTGGCGCGGAAGCCGAGCATGATGGCGATGTAGGGCCCGGCACCGTAGGCGACGCTGGTGATGGTGACGAGCAGGGCCCACATGTAGACCCACCCGGTCATCCAGGCCCAGCGCTTGCCCCACAGCCGCCGGGCCCACGGGTAGACCCCGCCCGCGATCGGGTACTGCGCGACGATCTCGCCGAAGACCAGTGCGACGAGGAACTGCCCGCACCCGGCCATGACGAAGGCCCAGATCATCGGTGGTCCGCCGTCGGCGAGTGCCGCCGAAGAGCGTGTAGGTGCTCACCACCGGGGAGAGGTACGATGCAGCTGAGGGCGAAGTTCGCCCACGGTCCCATGTCCTTGCGGAACCCGATTCCTTCTGCCCGTGGCCGGCGTCCGAGGGGCCGCCCGGCGTTCCGGGAATCGTCATCGGGCCTACCCTTCCACGGCTGGCGGCCGTGGGGCCGGCCGGGCGGTGATGAGGTCCGCCGCGCGTTCGCGGCGAGTAGTACGGTGACCATCGGGTTGACGGTCGGCATGGTGGGGAAGATTTGGACGCGTCCACGATCCGCAGCCCGTCGTGGCCACGCAGCCGCAGCTGGGGATCGAGCACCGCCATGGGATCGTCCTCGGCGCCCATCCGGCAGGTCCCGGGCCGGGTGGTAGACGGTGTGCGCGGCGCGGCGTCCGTACTGGACAGCTCGGCGTCCGAGCGAACGTCCGGACCCGGCGCCACCCCGCGCAGCAGCCAGTCGCTGAACGGGCGGCGGACGCCACCTCGCGGGCGATCCGCAGGCCTTCGACGATGGTGCGCTCGTCGTGCCCGTCCGGGTCGGTAAGTAGCGGAAGTCCAGGGCCGGTTTGACGTCCGGGTCGGCGCTGCGCAGCCACATGCGGCCGACGGACCGGGCGCGTGGCACGTTCGGGGTCATGCAGACGCCGTGTTCGGGGACGGGGTAGCCCAGCCGTTCGGTGTTGGTGGTGAACGGCACCTGGTAAGTGGAACATCAGGTCCGGGCGCGCCTCCCCGCCGGGTCGCGGCGCAGGAATAGCCCGGCGTCGGAGTCCATGGCCGAGTTGGGCGGCAGTGGTTCACGGGTCTCCCACACCATCACCGACTCGGGATGGTCCAGCAGGTTCTCGCCCACCCCCGGCAGGTCGGCGCGGACCTCGATGCCCAGGTCCCGCAGTCGGTCGGCCGGGCCGATGCCGGAGAGCATGAGCAGGCGGGGCGTGTCGATCGCTCCGGCGCACAGCAGCACCTCGGCGTCCGCCTCCAGTGTCGAGAGGAGCCGTCGGGGCTGCGGACCTGGACGCGGGTGGAACGGCCCCCGGCTGTCTGGCGTCAGCCTGGTATGCCCAGGTCTCCAGGCGCAGCGTCAGGTTCGGGCGGTCCAGTACGGGGTGCAGGTAGGCGACGGAGGCGGACGAGCGGGTGTTGGTCTCCGGGTCGTAGGCGACGGAGAAGAAGCCGGCGCCGTCGGTGAAGGGCGGGCGTTGAAGTCCTCGACGACCGGCACACCGAGCCGGGTGGTCGCCGCCGTGACGAAGCTCCTGGGCGATCGCGTTCCGGTCGGCGGCGCCGACGGGCACGATCGTGTTCTGCAGCCGTGTCCGGTACGGCAGGATCGTCTCCGGCTCCCAGCCGGTGCAGCCGCGCTCCGCCCACTCCGGGCCAGGTCCTGCGGGAACGTAAGAAAAGCTGATCAGCGTGTTGTGCGAGGAGCAGCCGCCGAGGACGCGGGCGCGGGAGTGCAGGATGGTGCGAGTTGCCGCGGGCTGTTCCTCGGTGGTGTAGCCGTAGTCGAACTCGGAGCCGAGCAGGTTGATCCAGTTTCGGAGCCGCAGGATCCGTTCGTCGCCGACATCGCTGGGTCCGCCCTCCACCACGCACACGCGGCAGGCCGGGTCCTCGCTCAGCCGGGCGGCCAGTACGCAGCCGGCCGTCCCGCCGCCGATGATCACGTAGTCGTAGGTCGTCGTCTCGTCGTCCATGGCGTCGCCTTCTCTCTCGCCCTGCCCGCTCAGCTCCTTGAACCAGCCGGAGGGAGCCGGTCTGAGGTTCTGGTAGATGTGCTTGGCCTCCTGGTATTCGCGCAAGCCGGTGGGCCCGAGTTCCCGGCCGAAGCCGGAACGGCCGAAGCCGCCCCACTCAGCCTGCGGCACGTGGGGTGGAAGTCGTTGATCCAGACCGTGCCGTGCCGCAGCCTGCCGGCGACCCGCTGGGCTCGGCTCGCGTCGTTCGTCCACACGCCGCCGGCCAGGCCGTAGCGGGTGTCGTTGGCCAGTTCGACGGCCTCGTCCTCGGTGCGGAAGCGCTCCACGGTGACGACCGGACCGAAGACCTCCTCCTGGACGATGCGCATGGAGCGGTCGCAGTCGGCGTAGACGGTGGGCAGCAGGAAGAATCCGCCTGGACAGCTCGGGGTTGCCGGGGGCGGCGGCCGCCGCAGACCAGGCGGGCGCCCTCGTCGCGGGCGATCTCCAGGTACTTCTCGACCTTCGCCCGGTGTTCCGCGGGCTGAGCGGTCCGCTCTCGGTCGTCGGTCTCGAGCCCGCTGCCGAGCCGGATGGACTGCGCGCGGGTGGCCAGCCGCTCCACGAACCGGTCGTGCAGGCCGTCCTCCACGAGCAGCCGCGAGCCGGCCGAGCAGACCTGCCCCCGAGTGCAGGAACGAGGCCCCCAGGGCGTGGTCGACGGCCGCGTCGAAGTCGCAGTCGGCGAAGACCACGTTGGGGTTCTTGCCGCCGAGCTCCAGGGCGAGGTTCTTCACGCCCGGCGCGCACGCCTCCATGATCCGGCGCCCGGTGGCCAGGCCGCCCGTGAAGGAGACCAGGTCCACCTCGGGGTGGGAGGACATCGCCGCGCCCACGGTGCCGCCGGGGCCCAGGACCAGGTTCGCGACCCCGGGTGGCGCTCCCGCCTCCGCGATCAGCCGGATCATGTGGATCGTGGACAGCGGTGTCGTCTCGCTGGGCTTGAGCACGAAGGTGTTGCCCGCCGCCAGCGCCGGGGCCACTTTCCAGGAGGCCTGCAGCAGCGGGTAGTTCCACGGCGCGATGAGGGCGCAGACGCCGAGGGGTGGTAGGTGACCCGGCTGAGTACGTCGGGGCCGACGTCCACCACCCGGCCGCCGTCCTGTCGGCGATCTCGGCGAAGTAGCGGAACGCGTTGGAGACGTCCTCGACGTCGATGCGTGCCTCGGCGAGCGGTCTGGCCGGTGTCGAGGGATCGGACATGGGCGATCTCCTCCTGGTCGCGCAGGAGGAACCGCGACACCCCGAGCAGCACGTCGGCCCGCTCCCGGGTGGGTGCCGACGGCCAGTCGCCCCGGTCGAAGGCCCGCCGGGCGCTCGTGCGGCCAGGTCGACGTCCGCCTCGTCGGCGTCGTCCACCTGCTGGATGACGGACGCGTCGAAGGGGTTGATCACGTCCCACCGCGCGCGCCCACGGCGCCCGTCCACTCGCCGTCGATGAACAGTTCCGGCATCGCAGGCTCCCTCACTCGTACCTGTCCGGTGCCGACGCAGCCCTCCGGCGCGGCACACCAGGCACCAACATCGTCCGAGTGGCCGCGCGCCGGTCATGTGGACGCACCGGCCGAGGAGGGGTTGGGCGGGGATGTGACCTGGTTGGGCTAGCTGGGGCGTGGATGGGGAGGCTCGTTATCCTCCGGAGGCCGACGGGGGCGATCCGGAGATAGGAGGTCGCGTCGCCGCAGGCGGGCCGGCCGAGCCGAGCCGTCAGGCGGGCGCCCTCGTGGTCGGCGCGGGCCGACGGGTGGGCGGCGTGTCCCGGTGGCCGGGGAGGGCGACGCCGCCGGTGACGATCGCCTCCTGTCAGCCCGCTAGTCGGGCAGCGCCCCGGGAGGCCGTCCTCGTCCGCCTGCCGCCGGGCCCGGCGGGCGTTCTCCTCGCGCACCGCCTCCAGCCACCGCCACGGCTTGATCTCGTCCAGGGTGAGGCCCGGGCACGCGAGTTGGTGGGGGACGTGGCACGGTACCGGGCGGAGGCTCATTCAGACCGCTGTTCCAGGCCTGCCCGCCGGAGTCGATGTGCCAGCGGTGGCCGCCGGGGACGAGGTGCGGGGGACGGCGGGCAGAGGCTCGAGCAGGACGTGCCGGCCGGTGTAGGTGGGACGGCGTTCGCCGACCAGGCCACAGTGCGGACGCAGATCGGCCGGGCCGGCGGTTCGGGCCCGGTGGCGCCGTCGCGGGCGGCCTGCCCCCGGTCGACGCTCTCCCAGGGCCGTGGGGCATCGACGGGCGGCTGCCGGTGACTGTCGGGGCCGGGTACCGGGAAGAGGCTCGGTTCGTGTGTATCCCCCATGGACGCGAGCGTGCGGGGGAAGGCAGGGAGCGGGACAGGGGCGCAAGACGGGCGCAACGGCAGCATGCGGACGGGATCGCACGGGCGCGGGCCCGGCGGGTCACCGCGAGGCCGACACCTCACCGCCAGCAGCGTGCACGTGTGCTCGGACGTTCCATGGTCTTCGGCGGCGGCGGGGCGGCCTGGCAAACTGGCGGACGTAACAGCTCACGAGACAGTGCGCGCCCCCGTGTTCGCGCAGATCGTCCGGGCGCAGGATGCCACCCCCGGCCCTCCGTCGGGATCTGCGGGACTGCTGGACGGCGGTCATCAACGCCGGGGGCGCGGTCATCCCCATGGGCTGTCCACTGCCGCCGGTGCCCTCGCCGGAGGTCGAGCCCGCGCTGGACGAGATCGTCCGGGGGCTCGCTCCGCAGCGCGGCCGGATCCTCCTCGCCACCGTCGACGGCGCACTCGCGGGCTGGGTACTCCTGCGCCGCGAGCCGCACCCCTCTTGTCGCGCACTGCGGAACGGTGAACCACCTCCAGACGCACGTCCGTTTCCGCGGCATGGCCGTCGGTGCCGCGCTGATGCGCCGTCTCCCGGAGATCGCCCGCGACGAGATGGGCATGGAACGGCTGCGACTCACCGCACGGGCCGGTCTGGGGCTCGGGGCTTCTACCGGCAGGGCGGGCTGGACCGAGGTCGGCCGATGGCCGAGTGCGCTGCGCGTGGCGCCCGGTGACGACCGTGACGAGATCCTGATGAGCCTCGCCCTGTAAACCGGCTGGGGTTCAGTCGCCCTTGACCGCCACCAGGACGGCACTGTCGCCGAACTGCCGGACCGGCGCGACGTGGCGGAAACCCGCCCGGCGCAGCAACTCGGGTGGCGGTCCACCGCGGATCCTCCCCGGCTCCGCTCCCCCGTGGGCCGCGTGGCGCTGGGCGCGCTCGGCGAGCAGGTCGGCCGGCTCGGGGTCTCGGGCCGCCGCGGTCCACCACTCCTGCCAGTCCTCGTGGGCGGGCCGCCCGTCCGCTCGGCGCGGCGGCGGCCACGTGGCCGGTGATGTCCGAGCACAGTGCCTCGCCGGGCGGGAAGTGGTCGCCGTTGACGAGGACACCACCGGGGCGCAGCAGCGCGGCGAGACGGCGGTACGTGTCCAGCAGTACCGGCTCGGGGAGGTAGTGCAGGGCCGTCGTGGAGACGGCGGCATCCAGGGGCGGCGCTCCAGCCCGAGGGCGTCGGTCCAGCCGTCGGCGCCGATCACGGTGTCGACGTAGCGGGCGGCGTTCGCGTGGTGGGTCCGTCCCAGTTCCAGCAAGGGGGTCCCATGTCGGCGGCGACGATCTCCGCGTCCGGCAGCCGGTCGACGAGTCTGGCGGCCAGGGAGCCCGGGCCGCAGCCGAGGTCGAGCAGGAGCGGCCGGGGACGGCCGGCCGTGACGTACTCGACGACATCCGTGATCACCGTGAACCGCTCCTCGCGGTCCACGGCGTAGCGCTGCTGCTGTCGCTCCCAGCGCTCCACCCACGTCCTGGCCACCGCCATGCTGATGCCCATCTGGTCGCGCCACCTCTCCCGTTCCTCACCCGTAGTGGACGCGATCGAATCTACAGGTGGAAACGGTTATCACTTGCCATATCGCTCGTCCTTCACGCCAATGACGCCAGTACGGTGAGCAGACGGTCGATTTCCTCCACGGTGTTGTAGATGTGCGGGCTCACCCCGCACCGACCCGTCCTTCTCGCCCGCGCCGGCCTGGCAGAGGCTGTCGGCCCGCACCATGAAGCCGTGGCTGTAGAGGATGAACCCGAGGTCGTCGGACGGGATGTCCTGGTGCCGGAAGGTGACGGTGCCGTGGCGGCGCTAGGCGCGGGGAGCGCGGAGTCGGCGGCGAGACTGGTGGGACAGCCGAGGATCTCGTACGGGTCGAGGTGTCTGAGCCGGTCGGTCAGCCGGGTCGTGAGGCCGGCCGTCCAGCCTGCGATCCGGTCGGGACCGGCCAGGTCGAGCCAGTCGAGCGCGGCCCTCAGCGACACGATGCCCACCGTGTTGGGCGTGCCCTGCCAGCCGGCCGGCCGGAAGGCGGGCCCCGCGCGTTGCGCGCCCAGACCGCTCCCGAACCCGGCAGGGCCATCGCCTTGTGCCCCCGAGAAGACCACGAAGTCGACGTCGAGCGCGGGATCGGCCAGGTCGACGGGCAGATGGCCGACGCTCTGGGCCGCGTCCAGGCAGATCGGCACGTCCGGGCCGACCGCCGCGCGGATGCGGTGCACGTTCATGTCACCGCCGTAGACGTGATGGACGTGCGTGGCGGCCACGAAGCGGGTCCGCGGACCGACGAGGTCGCCGAGGACACGGTGGTCGTAGTCGCCCGAGACCGCCTGGTACGGCAGGGGCGCGCAGGTGCACGCGGATGCCGCGGGCGGCCAGCAGCCGCTGCGCTTCGACCCACGGGTCCAGGTTGGCCCGGTGGTCGGCGAACGGCACGAGGATCTCGTCGCCGTCGTCGAGGTACGGCACGAAGCCAGTCACGGGCGACGGTGCGCAGGCCCTCGGTGGTGCCACTGGTGAAGTGCACGGTGGAGTGGTCCGGTTCGGGGATCGCCGAGGAACTCCTTGACCCGGTCCCTGGTGCCTTCCACCAGCTCCGTGGTGCGGTTGGCCCAGGGGTAGGTGCCGCGGCCCGCGTTGGCGTTCGACGTCGTGAGGTAGGTCTGGACGGCCTCCAGCACGGCGCGCGGCTTCTGGGACGTCGCCGCGCTGTCGAGGTAGGCCGACTCGGATGTGCGGTGACGATGGGGAACTGCTCCCTCAGTTCCCGCTGCCAGGTGCCGCGCTCATTCGCGCACCAGCGGGGCGCCCGCGTCCCGCCAGGCGACGATTCCGCCGGCCAGGCTTCGCGTCGGGGTGGCCCATGCGGGTCAGCAGGGCGGCGTAGCGCAGTGACCTCGCCGACGGGACAGGCCAGCAGTACCGGTGTCCGCCTGGCGAAGGGGAGCCCACCGCGGACGAGTTCCTCGAACAGCTCGTCGACGATGTTGACCGAGCCCTCGATGTGCGGGGCGGCGTAGGCGTGGGGCTGCGCAGGTCGACGACCGAGCGGCCGGGGGTCGCCCGCCGTGAGCCGGCGGCGGGCCTCGTCCCACGGTCGCGGACCGGCCGCCTGCCCGCACCTCTTCCTCGGTGAGCGTCGCGGGGTGGCCCGCGGCTCGCCCTGCCCAGCAGCTCGGGGCGGCGTGCGCGCACGCAACTCAGGTAGCTCTCCGCCCGGTCGCACACGATGAACACGGCGGTCTCCCGGCGCCCCGACCCCTCCAACGCGGCGTCGGCGTCACCCAGATGCCGCACCGCGCCTGGATAGGCGGCGCCCCCGGTCGGTCCCGTCAGCAGTCCGCGCGGCGGATGAGGGTGAGCATCCCGTCGATGGCCTCGCCCGAGGTGACGGACTCGATCGTGTCGTACGTCGCCGGATCGAACAGGCCGACCTGATGGACCTCGTCGATGGTGCGGATGCCGGGGATGAAGTCCGACTTGTGGGCGACCAGGCCGAGTACCCGCACCTCCGGGTCGTGCTCGCGCAGCACCTGGCGACACCGGTCGACGAACCGGCCGTGCCCACGCAGGCCACGAACCAGTCCGGCGCCCGCCCGTCCAGGTCCTTGACTATCTCCGGCCCGGTGCCCTCCGCGTGCGCCTTCGACGTTGCGCGGGTTGAAGTACTGGTCGGTGTGCAGGTACGTGCTTCCCGGCTCCGAGAGGGTCCGGTGGAAGTGGGTCAGCGGATCGTCCGTGTCGGTCGGGTCGAGGCACTCGCTGCGCCCCGGCAGCTCCTCGATCTCGGCGCCCAGGAGCAGGAGCAGCTCCTTGATCTCCGGCACGCGCATCCGGTTGGTGACGCTCTTGAACCGCATTCCGTGCATGCCCGCCAGCAGGGAGAGCGCCTTGGCCGTGTTCCGCTGGAGAGTTCAACGACCGTCCCCCCCCCTCGGCCGCGTCCTCCAGGTGGGGGGCGCGCCATGTGCCAGGCGGGCCGGTCCTTGACGGAGCCGAACGGGTTGAGCATCTCCAGTTTCGCGTAGAGGTCGATGTTGCGCAGCCCGTGCACGGCGGGGTCGATGCGCACCAGCGGTGTGTTGCCGATGGCCTCCGTGATGCTGTCGTACCTCATGCGGGGCGTTCCCCCCGGGTGTGTGATCGGCCAGTAGTCCTCGTCCAGGCACCAGCGCCAGAAGTCACCCTCCTTCTCCACCGCCACCGTCCGCGCGAGGGGCTGCCGTTGCGCGTGGTGGGCGTGGAAGTCCATCGCGTACCCGGCGGTGTTGACGAAGGCCAGCAGGTCACCGGCGCGCGGCAGCCTGGGCAGGAACACCAGGCGGCGGGTGATCAGATCGGCCTCCAGGCAGAGGTTGCCGACGAGGTGGACGCCGACCGGCCCCTCGTCGTCCTTCTCCGGTTCGCCGCGCGGCGCAGCAATACGGGGTCCACGAGGACTCCGTGCTCCTCCAGGCTCACGTCCCCGGCGTTCATGCCGAGGCGCACCAGGTAGGGCGCCGAGTCCTCCCCGGTGCGGCGCACGTCCAGCACGCGGGCCAGCGACAGCCCGCACTGGTCGACCAGGGGAACGGCCGGGTTCGATGTGGAGGTCGTGGAGATGCTCCAGCGAACAGAGTGCCGGGTCCCCGGCCGAAAGCACCGGCGCGGGGAGCGAGAGGAGTTCGTCGAGGTAGCCGGGGCCGGCGGCGGGGCGGTGGCCAGGGTACAGCGCGACGGACCCGCGCACCGTGCCGCCCTCGTTGCGCAGCCCGTAGCCGTGACCGCGCCAGGTCAGGGGCGGGCGGCCACCGAGGACCGCCTCGCTGAGCGCGGTCGTCCAGCGTTCCCACTCCTCGGCGTCGGCGACGTAGCCGACACCGAATCCGCCGCCGATGTCGACGGCGCGCGGTGCCAGGCCCCGGGCCCGGCACCGGTCCATGAGCAGCACGCACTGCTCCAGGGCCCGGCCCTTCTCCTCCAGGCCGTGGTGTCCAAGTGATAGGCGAGGCCCGTCAGTTCCACGGCGTCCGCGTGCCGTTCCACGGCTGCCAGAAGCTCCTCCACGTCCCCGCGGCGGTGCCGAAGCGGCTGCGACGCGACAGCATCCGGGTGCCCGCTCCCCGTGGTCGGCGGCCGACTCGAACCCGGACAGGCGCGCCAGGACGTCGACCCGCGGGAGGCCGTACTTCCGTACCAGGTCGGCGAGTTGTTCCAGCTCGCGGATCGAGTCCAGGTTGACCGTCGCGCCCACGCGGGCCGCCAGCCAGAGGAACTCCCTGTCCTTGGGACCGGTGGCCATGACACGGTCCCCCGGTGAAGCCGCAGCTCATGGGCGTGCCGCAGTTCGTCCAGCGAGGGCGACGTCGACGCCGACGGCGGCCGGTGCCTCGGCGGCCAGTCTCCGCACCAGGGCGCTGGACCGGTTCGCCTTGTGCGCGAAGTAGACGCGCCCGGCCAGACGGTGGCGACGGTAGACGGCCCGGAAGCGCTCGGCGTTCGCGGCGACCGACTCGGGGAGCAGCACGTTGAGCGGAGAGCCGAGCGCGTCGACGAGCGAGTGCAGGAATGGTGCGGCCCCCAGCAGTGAGGCGAGCGGTGGATCCACCCGCGGCCTCAGGATATAAGGGGCACATCCACGAAAGACCCCTCCCCGTGTCGGCCGACCGTCGTTGCGACGACCGTTCGGGAGTAGTCGTTTCCAGGTACACACGCCGCTATGCCTCGGGGCGCGGCCAGGGGCCCGGGCGGCCGCTTGCGCCGCTACCGGCCGGCTCTCGGTGCCCGGAGCGCGACGTGCGCCTCTCAGCAGCTCGTACACGCTGGAGAAGCTGTCCTGCCCGTGGCCGTCCGCCGACCGTCTGTCCAGCAGGACCTTCAGCGGCTCATGGACGTCGGAGGCCACTCCGGCGGCTTCGCCGAGGCCGATCAGGCTGTCGACGCCGGCCCGGTTCAGATCGACCGTGGAGACCCCGTCCGTATACGTCGCCGTTCCGGCCTCACGTGCAGTTCCGGCAGGAACTCGGCCATACCGTGCAGCCACCGGGCAGCCAGCGGGGCGAACGTCTCGGGGGTGGTGCCCACCGAGGCGAGCAGGGCGCGGAGTGCAGGAACCCGGTGAGGGCCGCGTATCCGGTGCCCAGCAGGGCAGGGTCGTGGACCTCCGCGGCGCCGGGGGTCGGTCCCCGGGGCGGTGGGCCGGAGCCATCGCACTTCCAGTTCACGCCGGTGGGTCGTGAAGGCATGCCGGGATCGCTGTAGAGGAAGAAGCCGTCCGGTGTGGCGACGGTGTCGGGAGAACCAGCATGGCGCCGTCGAGGTAGTCGACGCCGTGCCGGAGGCCCAGGCGGCCAGTTCACGGGCCTGGTCGGGGGTGCTGTTGGCCGGGTTGACCAGGGTGCGGCCGTGCAACACGGGGGCGGCGGGGCCGAGGTCAGCCATACCGCGTCGTGGTCGAGGAGCGGGGCGATCACCAGAGGGCCGGCGGTGACCGCCTCGGTGACGGTCGCCGCACGGACGGCGCCCCGGGCGACGAGGGCGCCGGCTTTGGCGGCGGTGCGGTTCCACGCGGTGGTCGGGTGGCGGGTGGAGGAACGCGGCGGCGATCGCGGCGCCCTCGCACTGCACCGCCAAGGTCTCGCCGTCGCCCGCGCCGGCGGCGCCGCCCTCGCCCTCGCCCGCGAGGGTCTCGCCGAGGCCTACGCCCTCGCGGGCCGACCGGCCACAGGCCGCCCGCCTCCTGGGCGCAGCCGCCCGCGCCCGGGAAGCCGCAGGGCGCCCCGCTCCCCGAGCCGAGTGCGGCGACGTCGAGCGCATCACGGCCAGGACTCTCGCGGCGTTAAGGGGCGCGGACCTTCGCCGCCGAGTATTCGACGGATGCCGACGACGACCCCGACCTGGGGGACCACGGCGGGCCGACGGCTGGAGAAGGCTGAGGGAACCGGCGCCTGCCCTACAGGGCACAGGCCTCGGCGATGGACAGGCTGTTCTCGTAGAGGTGGTGGCGGGTGATCCGGCCGTCCTCGACGGGTGAGGCGGAGGGCGAACGGGCCGCGAAGGACTGCCCGTCACCCGTACGGTCCCCGAGATGTGTCCCATCAGGACGGCGTCGGTACCGTCGACGAGGAAGGTGTCGAGGGGAGGCGTGCGCGTCCTCAGCACCGGTGTGCTCCATCAACTCCGTGAACTGGGCGGCGCATTCGGCGGCCGTGGACGCTGGCCGGATCCACGGAGGACGGCGGGGTTATCGGCGAGCAGCCAGTCGACCTCGTCGGCGAAGAGGTCGACAGCCGCCCGGTGTCCCCGGCCATGCAGGCGGCGAGGAAAGTCCTCACGGCCCGGGTGGCCTCGGCGACCAAACTCGCGGCGCCGGCGGAACTCGGCGTGGTGGCCGGTGAAAGCTTGGCGGACATGCTGCTCTCCTCGCTGCTGCGGCTGGGGCCCGGCCAGGGTGGTTCGCGGGTTTCCCGTCGACGCACTCGATCCTGCCGGGGGAAGGAGGGGGGGGGAGGGGAAGCGGTCGGTTACCCCGAAGGCGGTAAGTACCGGGGTTGATCGAGGATGTTCAGAGTGCGGATGCCGCCCCGATCAAGACCCGCGTAGCCCGACCCCTGGGCCAGTCGGCTGACGGCGAGCGTTGCTCCGCGGGCTGTCGTTCGTTAAGGCGAGGCATGATCCAGAAGCTTGCCTGTGTCTCCGTCATGGCCACTGCTCTCCTGGCGTCCCACCTGCCGCTGAGGCATCCCCCGTGCCCGGCCCGAATCCACCGGGGTCCCCCGGCGAGGCCTCTCCTGGACAGTCTCCTCGGGTCGCTCGAGGTGTGGGCCACCCGGCCACGTCCCCCGCAGTCGCTGCTGCCCGAGGGCATCCTCGGCAGGTGACGCGTGCCATCGCGGTTGATCACCACAGCCGTTGATCCAACTCCCCTTTCGCGCCGGCCCGTTCGTGCGGACGGGGTCGGGCGCGAATGCGCATATCGTCCCTTCGGCCTCGGATCCAGCCGGTTCACCGTTACGGTCCACCGGCTGATCCCGGCGCGCCACCAGACCGCCGCCAGGCTTCCGGCAGCTCACCGTCAGACAGCCTCAGGGAGGTCATTCCGGACGCGGGAGGCTGTAGTGAACACGCGAGCAACAGGCGCGTCGGTGTGGGGGTAACCGTGCTGAGCGGTCTGACCTTGGCGCGGCGGCATCGACGACCGCGCACGCCGACGACCGGTCCCGACGACCGGCCCGACGCCATCGCGCACGCGCTCGTCCGGCATGGCACCGGAGAACACCGCGGCCGCCATCGACCTCGCCGTCGACCAACGCCCGACTTCGTCGAGATCGACGTCCAACGCACACCAGGACGGCAAACTCGTCAACTTCCACGACTGCACCATGGGACTTACCACCGACATCGAAGGGTCTACCCCGACCGCCCCCGCTACCGCGTCTCCGACTTCACCTGGGCCGAACTCCCGCAGACTCGACGCCGGCTCCTGGTTCCACCGCGACTACACCGGCGAACCCCTCATCACCGTCGACCACGTCATCTCACGCATCAACAACACCCGCACCCGGACTCCTCGCCGAGATCAGCCTGCGGCCCGCTACCACCGGCATCGCCACCGACCTCGCCGAAAACCTCCAGAACAAACCACGCTACGTCCGCCGCGCACTCGCCCGTTTCTAACTCCCGTCCAGTCCTTCAGACCGACGACGCCCGCCAATTCCACACCCACATGCCCGACATCCCCATCCCGGCCTCCTCGACGCCGACCGCCCACCGACACCGAACTCCTCGAACTCAGCACCTGGGCCGACCAGAGTCAACCCCCCAACACACCGTCACCGACCAGAACCTCGTCGACCGCATCCACCAACTCGGCATGGACATCAACGTCTGGACCGTCGACGAACCCGGCGCCATACGCAAAATGACCACCCTCGGCGTCGACGGCATCATCACCGACTACCCCCAATCACTCCGCAGCACTGACCAGAGCGTCCGGAAGTCACCGCGTTGACACACACCGCCATCGGACGTTGACTACCAGTACGGCGCAGAGCCAGGCCGCTCCGGGGAACCGGTGATCCAAGCAACCCAGGAAAGCGGCACTCGATGATGTACGACCAGACGCGCCACAGCAGCCGGTCGGATCAGGCCCCCGCGCCACCCCGAGCACCGATCCGCGGCGCCGGACGCGCTCCTGCCGTCGGACGAGCGGGACGCGGTCCTTCAACGGCTCCGCCAGGCCATCAACACCTTCGCCGACACTCCGCTTCAGGCGCTGGAAGAAGCGGAGGGGCGCCTTCGACGACGCCGCCGCCCACCTCGCGAACGCGCTCGCGGAACGACGCCGTGCCCTTCACGAGCTGGCAGGACCGCGACCCCGAGACAGGCCGAAGAACTCCGGATCGCGCTGCGGCGAAGCACCGGGAGATCACCCAGCGGCTGCTGCGCACCTAGGCCGCCCGCGTTCTGTTGCGCGTCGGCCCTTCGAACACCGGGGCTAGGCACTCCTCGGTTTGCGGGCCGGCGGTTTGCGGGCCGGTGCCTTCTTCGCGGTCGTCGCCTTCGCGGTCGTCGCCTTCGACGCGGTCTTCTTCGCCGCTGTCTTCCTGGCGGGTGTCTTCCCCGCCGCGGGCTTCTTCTTCGGTCCCGGCAGCTAGTGCACCTCGGCGTGCCCGTCGCCCCGGGACTCCTTCGCCGGGACACGGACTCCTGCAGCGCGGCCATCAGGTCCAGCACCTGACCCGGCCGCTCCTCCTGCTCGGGTGGCCGCCGGCGGCACCCGTGCTCGCGCTTCGCCTCGATCAGGTCGGCGACGGCGTCCGTGTAGGTGTCCCGGAACTCGTCGCCCTCCAGGTCGTCGCGGGTCATCGTGTCCATCAGCGCGAGCGCTCCTTCGATCTCCTCCTCGGCCACCTCGACCGGCGGCGGGGTGAGCGAGGAGGGGTCGGACCTCGTCGGGCCAGCGCATGGCGTGCAGCACGATCGCCTCGTCCCGCACCCGCAGCAGGCCCAGCCGCTCCCGGCCCGACCACGCGTACTTCGCCACCGCCACCTTCGACGACCGTGCCAGGGCCTGACGCAGCAGCTCGTACGGCTTCGCCGCGACCTGTCCGTCCAGCTGCAGGTAGTAGCCGTCGCCGATCCTGATCGGGTCCACGGACCCCAGCGGTACGAACGCCACGATCTCGATGGCCTTCGCGGTCGGCAGCGGCAGCTCCCGCAGGTCCTCGTCGGTGACCGGAACGATGTCTGCGTCCTGGTCAGCTCGGCGTACCCTTGCCGATCTCGTCGGCGCGGACCTCCCGGTCCGCGAGGCTCGCGAACCTTCCGGGTCCGGATCCTCCCCTGGTCCGCCAGGTGGTACCGGTGGAAGCGGATGCTGTGGTCCTCCGGTCGCGCCGACCACATGGATCGGCACGGTGACCAAGCCGAACGAGATGGCACCGCTCCAGATCGACCGGGGCATGGACAGGCCTCTCCACGAGCGTCCCCGAGCAGGACCAGACTAGGAGGGACACGGCAGGCCCGCAGTGCGCCACCGGCGCGGGCCTCGGCCCGGGCATCACATGCCATCACGGCAGGACGGGCGTAGTGTCCTCCTTATGCGTGATGCTCGGTGTGGTCGGCGTCGAGCAGCCCTGCCGGAGCCGGAGTTCTGATGGACGCCGCGATGGCCGCCGTAATCGGGAGAGCGGGCGGTGCGTTCGGAGGGCTGTTGTACGTGCTGCCGCCGGGCGACGACGCCCTGTGGCAGATCCTGGTGGCGGGCGTCCCCCGGGAGATCGCCGCTCCGTGGCGGCGCGTCGCGCTGACCGATCCGATGCCGGTGGCGGACGCCGTCCGCGAGCGGCGCCTCGTATGGGTCTTGGCGGCCGGGAGGAGATGGCGCGCCGGTATCCGCTGGCCGGCGCTGGTCCTGCCGTACGACTTCGCACTGGCGGCCACCCCGCTCGCTGCGGGCACCACCGTCCAGGGCGGACTGGTGCTGCTGTGGTCGGAGCCCATCCGGAGCGGTTGAGCCCCGAGGAGCGCGACGTCATCCAGGAAGGCTGCTTCGCCACCTGGGCGGGATCCTGCAGCAGGCGGCGGACGCGGCGACCCTATGCCGCCCGCGGACCGGCCACGGACCCTGCCGCCGCCGACCAGGCGCACTCCTCCCCGCCGAGGCGACCGCGGTGTCGGCCGCCGTCGACCGCCTGCCCTGGCGGGTCCTGCGCCTGGACATGCACGGACGCATCACGTTCATCACCCCGGCCGGGACCGACCTGGTCGGTGCCGATCGAGACCGACCTAGTAGGTGCCCTGCCGTGGGAGGCGCTGCCGTGGATGGACGTGCACCCCTGTGGAGGACCGTTACCGGGCCGCGCTGGTCAGCCGCCGGCCGCAGAACTTCAGCGTCCTGCGTCCCCCGGACACCTGGCTGGCCTTCGAGCTGTATCCGGACGCCACCGGTATCAGCGTCCGTATCACCCCCGGCGGCCCGGCCGAGGACATTCCCCGTCGCCGTCCGTGCCGACCGCGGGCCCCAGCTGCGCCACCGTTCTGTACCACCTGATGCACCTGGCCTCCACCCTGACCGAGGCCGTCGGTGTGCGGGACGTGGTCGAGCAGACCGCCGACCAGTTGCTCCCCGCTCTGGGCGCGCAGGCCATGGTGCTGATGACCGCCGAGGGCGGCCGCTCAAGATCCTCGGCCACGGCGGCTACTCCGCCGAACTCATGGACCGCTTCGACGCCGTTCCGCTCAGCTCGGACATCCCCGGCGCCAACGTCCTGGCCCGCGGTGTCCCGGACTTCTTCGCGTCCTTCGCCGAGCTGCGGCACGCCTACCCCACCACCGTGCACGAGGACGGCATGGCCGCGTGGGCGGTCCTGCCGCTGATCGCGTCCGGTCGGCCGATCGGCTCCCCTCCTCCTCGCCTTCTACAAACGGCCGCACGTCTTCCCGCCCGGCGAACGGGCCGCGCTCACCTCACTGGCCGGCCTGGTCGGGCAGGCCCTGGACCATGCCCGTCTCTACGACGCCAAACACCACCTCGCACACCGCCTGCAGTCCGCCCTGCTCCCGCACACCCTCCCCACGTGCCCGGCCTGCGGGTCGCCGCCCGCTATCTGCCGGCGGCCCGGGGGCCTGGGGATCGGCGGTGACTTCTACGACCTCATCCGTCTCGACGAGCACACGGCCAGCGCCACCATCGGCGACGTACAGGGCCACAACGTGGACGCCGCCGCGCTGATGGGGCAGGTCCGCACCGCCGTGCACGCCCACGCCACCGTGGGGGGCGACCCCGACGACGACGTCCTGGCCCGCACCAACCGCCTGCTCACCGACCTGGACCCCGGCCTGTTCACCAGCTGTGTCTACGTCCACCTCGACCTTCGCCACGCACCGGGTCTGTCTGTCCTCCGCCGGTCACCCGCCGCCGCTGGTGCGCCATGCCGACGGACGCATCGAGACTCCTCCAGGTGCCGCCCGACTGCTCGGCATCGACGACCGGACGCCCAGTACTCGGTGCTGGAATGCGACCTGCCGCCCAGCACGTAGCTCGCCCTCTACACCGACGGACTCGTCGAAGCCCCGAGTCGACCTCGACGACGCCACGCGGCCTCGCCGGGTAGCCTGCTCAGGCACAGGCCGATCCCACCGACCTCGACGCGGTGGCCGGCCCCCCTCGGCACGGCACGCCAGCCCCGGCGACGACATCGCCCTGCTCCTCCTCAGTACCCGCGCATGACGCACGGGGCACTCCGTGACCAGCAGATCGTTCACACAGGCAAGTAGGACTGACGCCGGCCGGCACAGGCCGGCAGCGGAAGAGAAGAACCTCGATGAAGCACCAGAAGGTGTTATTGCGATCTGATGAGCGACGCCGTGGTCCGCGTCAGCGCGGCCTTCCGTTCAAGGAGATCGCCCACCTGCTGCAGGAATACGACATCACAGCAGTGCCCGTCGTGGACGAGGGAGAACAGAATCCCGTGGGAGTGGTGTCGAGGCGGACCCTCCTGCAGAAGATGTGGGGTGGAGACCACGGCCGTTCCCCGGAGGACGGGAGGGGGTCCCGACCGGCCGGAGGCAAGGCGTCCGCCACCCGGACGCCGCCGGGCTCATGACCTCGCCCGCCCGGTCTGCGCCGCCGGGAGAGCTGGGCGTCGTGGACGCCGCCAGGGTGATGGCCCGGCACGCATCAGGCGGCTCCTGGTCGTCGACGAGGGAGGAGCGGCTGATCGGGGTCGTCAGCGAGCGACCTGCCGGGTCTTCCTCCCGCAAGGACCGGGCGATCCCACGAGATCATCGAGGAGGCGCTGGTCGGGTCACTCGGACTGACTCCCTCGTCGATGCAGGTGGATTGACCCACGGCCATGTCGTCCTCAGCGGCCGGCTCCCGGGCGAGGGTGTCCGTTTCCGTGCTGGAAGAGCTCTGCCGGCGCGTCGATGGTGTCGCCGTGGAGTTCAGACCGGCGGGAGAGGCCGGCGCCGAGGGCTCGGCCTCCGTCGGCCCGCTGACCAGGCGGGCGGGACCGGGTTTGGTCAGACCCCGGTCGAGGTCACTGGCGGTGTGAGATTTACCTGACACCGTTCGGTTTTTGATTCTCCGTCAAGGCTCGCACCCGTACGCTCACCCTGTGCCCTCAGACGGAGCACCCGCCGGCTCGGGCTCCCCTTGCGCGAGCGGCGCCGTCGGACCGCTGGCCCGGGAGATCGTGGACGCTGCCGAGCACCATCCGGGAGCACGGGCCCTCCCCGGCCCTGTCACTTCGCGCGGTCGCCGAACAGTCTGGGCATGACCGTGCAGGCGCTCTACCACTACTTCCCGAACCGCGACGCCCTCGTCACGGCCCTCATCACCAAGGCCTACGGGGACTTGGCCGACGCGCAGGCGGCCGTCGACACCGCGGTGGACGACCCGTCCACACCGCGCCTGGTGACGGTGGCGGAGGCGTACCCGCAACTGGGGCCACATCCGCGCGCACCCACGGCTGCGGCAATCCTCTACGGCCACACCACTGCGGTACTACGCGGCGCCTCCGAGGGCCCGACCACCCAGGCGGTCCGCCGGATGGGCGCGATCTTCCAGCGTGAGCTGTTCCGCGGAGTTCACCACGGCACAACTCGCAGCGGCCGACATACCGCGCTCTCGTCCCCGCTCCGGGAGCATCTGGGACGCCTGCCCACCCGAACGGGCAGGAGACCACCGCCGCCTGCGGTCTGCCTCTTCCTGAGCGCGTGGGGGCACCTGCACGGCCTCGTCGTCCTCGAGGTGTTCGGCATACCTCTTTCCTGGGCGAGCATCAGGCCGAGATCTTCCACACGTCGGTCCGGATCGAGCTCGATGACATCCACAGCCGGATCCCGGCCTGCCGCGGACTGAAGACAGTGTGCGCCGCGTCCGCTCGTGCCGACAGGCTTCACGGTTTTCGGGGCGTCTCGTCACGGGGGTCGGCCAGCGCCAGGATCTCCGGGTGCTCTCGCGCAGCTGGCGTTGACCGCACGTTCACCGCGGCGCGCTGCGGGGTGCCGCGCCGCACCACGACGGCGACGTTGCGGTGCACCCGGTGACTGAGCTCCCGGGTGACGACGGCGTGGTCCGGCGTGACGGCCGGGAGCGGAGCAGCAGGGCGATCGACCCGGCCGACTCCACGTGTCACCCAGCAGCATCAGGTAGTTGCTGAACCGGCATGCCACCCGGGGTTCGAACCCCCGACTCGCGGCACAGCCGCACGGTCCAGGTCCGCCATGTGGCACGACTGCGGTCGGTCACAGGCCCAGGTCTCCTCCTCGCAGGCCGCGAGGTTCACCGCCGTGCGGGAGGCGAGCCGGATGGCCACGCGGCAGCGCAGCACGACCGAGTCGGTCCCCAATGACGTGATCTCGGGGTCCGCGCCCCATGGAAGGCCCGCAATAGTCTGGGTGGTGGTGACGATGACGTCCGCCTCCCCGAGCGCAGTGCAGGTCCCGCTCTCGTGCGGCTCCATCTCGACCAGCTCGACGTGCAGGTGCGGGTGGGTGGTGGCCAAGCGTCGCCGCCACGGCACCGCGAGGGTAGTAATCGCGCTCTGGAACACCCCGAGCCGGACGGTGCCGATGAGCTCGCCGTCGTTCAGTGCGCACAGTTCGGCCTCGGCCTCGGCCATCCGGTCAGGATCTCCCGGCCCCGACGGATGAGCACGAGACCGGCCGGGGTCAGCTCACACCCGCCGCCCGGTCGCTCGATCGGCCAGCACCGGGTCTCCGTCTCAGCACCTGAGTTGCTGGAGACCGTCGACTGCAACTCAGATGCAGCGTTTCGGCGAGCCGCACGGACCGGTACCGAGTGTCCAGCAGGCTGAGCAGTCGAAGCCGTCCCGAGTTGAGCACGCGTCGATTGTGCAGACTCTGTCCGGCTTTGCCGAACGGCAACGTCGGATCTGTGCGATGGACACGCGCAGCGGCGCGTCTCTAACGTCAGTCGCATGCCTTCCGAGACAGCCTTCGCCGACCCAGAGCGCCACCTCATCCGCTACTCCGGCCACGCCCCCTTCTCGCCGGAGGTCATCACCCGCGCAGCAGGCGCGTCGGTGTTCACCGAGAGCGGCCGTGAGCTGCTCGACTTCACCCCGGTCAGATGAGCTGCTGATCCTCGGGCAACTCCCACCCGGCGATCGTCTCGACGGTGCGTGAGCAGGTCGCGCACCTCGATCACCTCCACAGCGGCATGCTGAGCCGTCCGGTCGTCGAGCTCGCCCGCCGGCTGGCCGGTACCCTGCCCGACTCTCTGGACAAGGCGCTGCTCCTGACCACCGGGGCGGAGGCGAACGAGGCGCGGTGAGGATGGCGAAGCTCGTCACCGGCCGCCACGGGATGGTCTCCTTCGCCCGGTCCTGGCACGGCATGACCCAGGCCGCCGCGAACGCCACCTACAGTGCGGGCCGCAAGGGCTAGCGGCCCCGCCGCGCCGGGCAACCTCGCGCTTCCGGTGCCGGACCGCTTGGGCCCGCCGTCGTCGACTCCGACGGCGAGCTCGACTGGCGTCGCCAGCTGGACATGGGCTTCGAGCTGATCGACGCACAGTCGGTCGGCAGCCTGGCCGCGTGCCTGGTCGAGCCGATCCTCAGCTCGGGCGGTGTCGTCGAGCTGCCGCCGGGCTACCTCGCGGCCCTGGCGCGCAAGTGCCGGGAGCGCGGCATGCTGCTGATCCTCGACGAGGCCCAGACCGGGCTGTGCCGCACCGGCGACTGGTACGCCTTCCAGCACGAGGGGTCGTCCCCGACATCCTCCGCTGTCCAAGACGCTCGGCGCGGGGCTGCCGCTGGCGCGGTACTGACCAGCGCGGAGATCGAGCAGCAGGCCCACGACCGGGGTTCCTCTTCTTCACCACCCACGTCAACGACCCGCTGCCGGCCGCCGTGGGCAACACCGTCCCTCGACATCCTGGTCCCGCGACCGTCTCGTTGAGCGTGCGCGCCGGCTCGGCACGACCCTGCGCGGTCATCTGGACAAGCTCGCCGCCCGCCACGACGTCGTCGGGGGACGTCCGCGGCCGGGGACTGCTCCTGGGAGTGGAACTGGTCGGGGACCAGGTCCTGGGCGACGGTGGCGCCGACCGCCTCGGCGCGGCCGTCACCCGGCGCTGCTTCGAGCTGGGGCTGCACATGAACATCGTCCAGCTGCCCGGCATGGGGCATCTTCCGCATCGCGCCCCGCTGACCGCGAGCGACGACGAGATCGCCCGGGGCGTCGCGCCGTCCTCGACGAGGCGCTGACCGACGCGGCTCGGGACCTCTGAGGACTGCGCGCCCGTGCGAAGGCCCCGGTGGCCTGGAGGTCCAGGTCACCGGGGCCGTACGCGTAGGTGTCGTGACGCCGGCCGTCTCCGGCTTCCGCGGGCAGGCTCCGGAGGCGCGGTGGTGTCACCGAGCTCACTTGTGGAGCTTCCTCGCGCCTCCACGTCGACGTTCGGCAGCAGGCGGTCCAGCCACTTGGGCAGCCACCACGCCTTGGTGCCGAGCAGGGCCAAAACAATGGCGGGCACGATGGCCATGCGGACCACGAAGGCGTCGAAGAGGACGGCGATCGCGAGGCCGAAGCCCATCATCTTGATCATGTTGTCGTCCTCCATGATGAAGCCGGAGAAGACACTGATCATGATGATCGCGGCCGCCGCGACGACCCGGCCGCCTGGGTGAAGCCCGTGGTGACGGACTCGGCGGCGGACGATCCGTGGACGTAGGCCTCACAGCATGCGCGTCACGAGGAAGACCTCAAGTCCATGGCCAGGCCGAAGACCACGCCGATCATGAAGATGGGCATCATCGACATGATCGCCCGGCTGGGCCACACCGAAGAGGTCGGCGAGCCAGCCCCACTGGAAGACCGCGACCACCGCGCCGAGCGCCGCGCCGCCGCCGAGAGCAGGAAGCCGAGGGCCGCCTTCAAGGGACGAGGATCGAGCGGAAGACCAGCATCAGGAGCAGGAAGGCGAGGCCGACGACCAGGGCCAGGTACGGGATGAGCGCGTCGTCCAGGGTCTGCGAGAAGTCGATGGTCACCGCGGTCGCGCCGGTGACCAGCATGGATCGCGCCGGTCTCGGCCTCGATGTCGCCGGACAGCGAGCGGATGTCCTTCACCAGCGACTCGGTGTCCGCCTCGCTCGGCCCCGTCTTGGGCACGACCGTGAGGAGGGGGCGGTGTCGCCCGCCTCGTTGAAGTTGGCCGGGGTGACGGCGGCGGCCTCGCCCAGGCCGGTGATCTCCTTGCCGACGGTGTCGGCGGCGGCCTTCGCGTCGTCCGCGCCCCGGGTGTCGATGGTGACCATCAGCGGGCCGTTGAACCCGGCGCCGAAGGACTCGGACAGCATGTCGTAGGCCTGCGCTGCGTGGTCTCGGGCGCGGAGCTGCCCTCGTCGGGCAGGCCCAGCTCCATGCTCGCGGCGGGCACGGCGACGGCGCCGGAGGCCGAGCACCACCGGTCAGCAGCACGGTCACCGGACGCCGCAGCACGAACTGCGCCCAGCGGGTGCCGAGCTTCGGCTTGGCGGACGCGGCCCCCTGTCCGGCGGGCGCCTTGCGGTCCTTGCGGCTGAGCGCCTTCTTGCCGGCGAAGCCGAGCAGCGCCGGGGTGAGGGGGTGAGGCGCGATCAGCACGGCGATGCCGACCGTGGCCGCTGCGGCCAGGCCATCTTGGTGAGGATCGGGATGTTGACCACCGCGAGGCCGGCCAGGGCCACGATGACGGTGAGTCCGGCGAAGACGACGGCGGAGCCGGCGGTGCCGGTCGCGCGTCCGGCGGCATCCTCCGGGGTGCGGCCCTCGGCGATCTCCGCGCGGTAACGGGGACGATGAGAGGGCGTAGTCGATGGCGACCGCTAGGCCGATCATCATGGCGAGGGGTCGAGGTCGTGGCGGAAGTTCGAGCGTGCTGCCGAGCGCCCCGATGGCGGAGATGCCGATGCCGACACCGATGATCGCCGCGGCAGCGGCATGCCGGCCGCGACGAGCGAGCCGAAGGTCAGCAGGAGGACGATCGCGGCGACACCGATGCCGATCAACTCGGCGGTGCCGCCCATCTCCTGCTCGGCCATGACCGCGTCGCCGCCGGTCTCGACGGTGAAGCCGTCGCTGCGCGCGTCGTCGGTGGCGGCGGTGAGCGAGTCGCGTGCCTGGTCGGTCAGCTCCATGGCGTTGACCTTGTACGTCACCGAGGCGTACGCGGTCGTACCGTCCTCGCTGACGGCGTCCGCCTTGAACGGGTCGGCGACCGAGGAGACCTGCGGTCCGTCGCCGAGGGCCGTCACCAGCTCCTCGACCTTGGCCTTGCCGGCCGGGTCGGAGATGCTCCCGCCGTCGGGGGCGCGGATCACGACGCGTGCGGTGGCGCCCTCGGCACTGGCGGCCGGGAAGCGCTCGTCGAGGAGGTCGAATGCCTTCTGGGACTCGGTGCCGGGCATCGGAAGGAGTCTTCGGGCGGGGCGAGGCGCCGTGGACGCGGCGACGCCGGCGCCCACGAGTATGGCCACCCAGAGCAGGGCGACGAGGCGCGGCGTGGAACGCGTCGGCCGAGACCGGTAGAGGAACGTAGCCACCTGGGACCAATCCGTCGGATTTCAGGCAGGACGAAGACCCGGCACATGGGGGAAGGCAGAGACGCTGACCGGGGTACGGTTCCATGCTCGCCCGGCGTCTCCCGCATTTGATCCGACCCTGGGGCTGGACTGACGTACTGCATCAGGTGTAGTGCGACCGTGCTCCTCTCCCCCGGGTGTAGATCGCGGCGATGGGTGTACGCCGCACTTCGTTGCCGCGGGCAGCCGATGCCGCGCGCACCACCAGGAGGGGGTGACTCCGCTGAGTGGGGGTCGCCGACGTCCAGGTGCCCGAGCCCGACCCGGTGCCGGCGCTCACCATCGGATGGGTCACCTGGCACATCGGCGCTACGGGTGGACGGCCATGCTCCGCGACTGCTCTTCTGGCCGGGCACCGCGGAGGGCGCCGTGGACTGGCTGCGCGGACTGCACGGGCAGTGGCGGGCGCGGCTGGGCGACCTCACCGACGCCGAGCCGGACTCACCGACAGGACCGTCACCCCTGCCCTGGGGCGAGGGCATGTCCCCTGACGGACGCGGCCGGCTGGGTCAACGTCGAACTGACCAAGAACGTCGCGGAGATCGGGCTCCCGCGCATCCTGCACGGAGCCCGGAACGCCCCTCGCTGACCATGGCGCCATGGCGAGCAGCGTCCGCCGTCGTGGCCGGACCGCCGTCCAGTGCGACACTCAGCCGGTGGACGCGGCGGCGCGGACCCGGTCACTGTCCCGGTCGGAGAGGAAGGAGCCAGCGCCTCGCCCCTCCTCGGCGACGGCGGTGCGGTCGGCCCGGGAGAAGCCGGCGCGGTGTGACGGTCACCGTGCCGGCCTCGACAGTCCAGGTCGCGGCGACCCGGCCGTCGACCAGGACGACACGAGCGCCGGCGACCGACAGGCCCCGGTGGGCGTCGTCGATGATCCGGCTCCGGTCGTGATAGCCCAGGATCGCGCGTTGTCGAACGCCGGCAGGAACCGCACCGGGGCGGGGCTGTCGGGATCGGGGCGCGGCGCGTCCGCCAGGTCCAGCAGTTCCCCAGCCGCGCTCGTCCCGGAAGGCGACCAGTTTCGCGTACCGCGGCGACCGCGGCGGGCAGCCCGGCAAGGCCGCACCCGGCGCGCAGGTCCGCCGATGCGGCGGGTCCGAATCGCGGCGAGATAGCGCCGTACCAGCTTCGCCGACCGGATCGGAGCCGTGAGGGGCCGGCGGGTCGATCTCGCGGCCCAGCCCAGCGAGGAGAGCGGGGCGTTGCGCACACCGGCCCTGGTGCGCCACAGCCCGCGCGGTGGTGTGGCAACTGCACCATCGGGATCCAGTGCGGCGACCAGCATTCTCCCCAGTGCCCGAGGTCCCGGCGCCGGGCCAGCATCGGCGAGCGCCCGCGCCAGCTCGCACTCATCGAGCGGGGCTCGGGCCGTCGGGCGCATGACCGCCCGGCCCGCGGGCGGCGGCGAGTTCGTCGAGGTCCACTCCTTCGAGTTCGCGGCGGTAGGTGCCGAGGACCCGTCCGCGCAGCATGGCGTCGTGCCGGGCCTGCCAGGCCAGGACGTCGTCGGCGGTGACGAGATGGACGGTGCGGCGCATGAGTGGGTCCGCACCACGCGTCGCCCCGTCAGCAGTTCCGAGAGCACGGACGGCTCGAAGGCACGCAACCGCGACCAGAGGCCGACGAACGGCTTCCTCGGGGCTCCTGCAGCCTGCATGCCGCCGAGGTGCGCGACGGCGTCGAGGACCGGGATGCCGGAGCGGTCGAGCAGCAGCTGCCGGGCCAGGGTCGCGCGATTGAGTGCCCGGGCGTCGAGAACGGTCATCGGGCCGACACCTCCGGGCCGGTCGGCGGAGCGGGTTGTTGGTTTCGGTACGAGTGGTCGTGGCCGCTCACTGTGGGGCCTGCCTTCTCGGGGGTGGCGGGTGGTGGTCGGTGGCGGGTGCGGGCGCCCGGCCGGGGCGGTGGGCGGTGGCGGGTCGCGGACGCCCGGCCGGGGACGTGGTCGGTGGCGGTGGGCGGACGCCCGACCTTGCCGTGGGACGCCCGCCACCCGGCGCTTCGCCGGTCAGGACGCGTTGTACTCGTTCACGACGTCCAGGACCCAGGTGACGCCGAACCGGGTCCCGCAGCATCCCGTAGAGCGGCGCCCACTGCGCGGCCGCCAGCGGCTGCAGGACGGTCGCGCCGTCCGGACAGCTTCTCCCAGTACGCGGTGATCTCCCGGCCCCGTCACCGCGGACCGAGACGAAGAACGCGTTCTCGCCCTGGTGCCACGGCATGCGCGAGGAGCACGTCGTAGGCCATCACGCACAGACCGCTGTCGGCGGACACCTGTCCCCACATCACCTGGTCGGCCTCGGAGGCGTCCTGGACGTTTCCGGCGTCCTTGTACGTCACCACGGCCACGGCCCCGCCGAAGACGGACTGGTAGAACGAGTGCCGCGCGGGCGTCTCCGCGGAAGTTCAGGTGGGTCACGGCTTTGACGGACACGATGGGCTCTCCGCCTCTGGATACGACCGGACGCCCAAGGCGGGAGAGGCCGGCCGCGGGGCCGCTCGGCCCCGCGGTTCCCACGGTGCCCGGGGTAGCGGTCAGGTTGTGGCCGCTACCGGGGCGGCATGGGCTCATGCAGAAGACCTCAGCACGACTGCTGTCGCTGCTCTCGCTGCTCCAGGCGCGCCGGGACTGGCCCGGAGGGCTGCTGGCCCGGCGGCTGGACATCAGCCCGCGTACCCTGCGCCGCGATGTCGACCGGCTTCGCCAACTCGGCTACCCCGTCGTGGCCGTCGTGGGATACGAGACGGCGGATACCGCGCTCGACGCGGGCACTCGGTTGCCCCCGCTGCTGTTCGACGACGAGCAGGCCGTGGCCCTGGCCGTGGCGCTCCGTACCGCCACGCCTCCGGCGCGGGTATCGAGGACGGCGCGGCACGCGCGCCGACTACCCTCCGGCAGGTCATGCGCCCGCCCGTCTGCGCCACCGCATCGACGCCCTCCAGGTCACCGCCGTCGAGCGGTCCACGTCCAGGCCGACGGCGGCGTCCTCATGACCCCGAGCGCCGCCGTCCGCGCCCACGAGGCCCTGCGCTTCGGCTACGCCTCGCCGTACCCGGCCGAGAAGGGCGAAGACGCCGTGCCGCCGCCGCGCCGGGTGCAGCCCCACACCACCTCGTCACCCACGGCGGATGCTGGTGGATTTCGTCGCCTGGGACCTCGACCGGGACGACTGGCGCGTCTTCCGCCGACCGGATCACCCCGCGCACCCCCACCGGGCCCCGTTTCACGTCCGCGGGAGCTGCCCGGAGGAGATGCGGCCGCCTTCGTGACCGGCAGGTTCCGCGGTTCGACCACTCCCCGAATTGGCCCTGCTGGCGTGGGAGGTCGTCCTCCACCCTGCTCCGCCGCCACCGTGTCCCCCCACGCCCCCGCCGGGAAACCGTCGAGGAACTCGGCTCCGGACCGCCGCCGGCTCACCCTGGGTTCCTGGTCGTGGCCGGCCCTCGTCCGCCACCGTCGGCGCCTTCGACACCGACATCGAGGTCATCGGCCCGCCCGCGCTCGAGGAGGCCTTCGCCCGCCTGGCCCAGCGTTGCGCCGACGCCGCGAGGAGTACACCCAGCGCACTGCCTGCGCCGACGGAGGACGCTCCACCCGACCGTCGAGCGCCGTGAACGGGCGCCGTACGGTTCAGCCCGACGCGGGGTTCCCGGCCGGCCGGACCATGGCGCCCACCAGCGCCCGGAAGGCCTCCTCGGGGTCGCTCCCGGTCAGCAGGCCGTCGAGGTTGCGGAGAGCAGCAGCGTCGCGAAGCCGTGGGCCATCGACCAGGCCGCCATGAAACCGAGGGCCGGACTCGTCGCCGCGCCCTCCACGGCCGCGCGAAGCCGGGTCCGCGTCCGCTCGCGCGCGGCGAGGAGTTCCGGGTCGTCCGTGCGCAGCAGTTCCGGCTGGAACATGACCTGGAAGTGCGCCGGGTGCGCGGTGGCGAAGCGCACGTACCGGACCCTTCCAGGTCACGCAGGTCTTCCCGCCTCGCCGAGTGCGGCGGCCAGAAGGCCGTGGCCCTCGGCCGCGATGGCCGTGAGAAGGCCCGCGCGGTCCTTGAAGTGATGCGGGCGCGGCATGGGAGACGCCCGCCGGCGGGCCAGGTCCCGCAGGGACAGGGCGGCCGGTCCTTCGGTGGCGATGACGTCCAGGGCCGCGTGAGCACGGCCCGTCGCAGGTCTCCCGTGGTGGTAGGCGCGTTCGGCGGTCATGAGAGCAGGCTAGCGCAATCTAGTCATTGACAAGACCGTACGTCGACCAGCAATCTAGTCGGTGTCAAGATATGGACTCGCGGAACGAGGGACGCCATGGGTATCGACCACGGACGCGTGCGGCAGATGTGGCACCTGCTGGAGCCGCTGCACGCCGTCGTCTACTACGCGCCGGAGGTCTTCGAGGAGACCCGCTCGCTCGGTTACGACACCGAGGAGCGCTGGCCGAGTTACTTCCCTGGGGGCGGCGCCGCTCGGGGCGCCGGAGACCCGTCTGGTGGCATCGGCGTTCTACAGCTTCAGCCCGCGCATGGTGGCCGAGCACGTCCCGGCCGCCTCGGGACGTCGCCGCACCGACAAGATGCTCGCCGCCCGGGCGCGCGGCGTCAATCCGGGCGTACACCGCGCTCATCGGGGACCGGACGGCAGTCCCGATCTCTCCGAGGCCGCCGCGCCCGCCCGCCGGGCGGCGGAGGCCGCGCCCACCGAGGCCGGCCGCTCGCCGCCGCCAACGCCGGCCTGCCCTGGCCCCGGGAGCCGCATCTCGTGCTGTGGCAGGCCGCGACGATCCTGCGCGAGCACCGCGGCGACGGTCATCTCGCCGCTCTTCTGACCGCGGCCTCGACCCCGGTGGAGGCGCTGGTGTCCTTCGCGGCGATCGGCGCGGCGCCGGCCGGCGTCTTCAGCGAGCCGCGCGCTGGAGCGAGCACGAGTGGGCGGCGGCCCGCGAACGACTCGCCGTGCGCGGCCTGCTGGAGGCGGACGGCACCGCGACCGACGCGGGCCGCGCCCTGCGCGCCGAGGTCGAGCGCCGTACCGACGAACTGGCCGCCGCCCCCCGGCAGGCGCTCGGCGCCGAGGACACCGCGCGGCCCGCCGGAACTCCTCGGCCCGGTCTGGCTGGACGTGCTGGGCTCCGGCTTGCTGCCCCGCGAGAACACCGGCATCGGCAAGGTCTCGACCGGGGCGGCGAGAAGGGGCGGGGCGGCCGGATCTCGAACCGGCGTCCTCCGAGATGCTGTCGCGGCGCACTACCTCTGTGCTACGACCCCGCCTTGCCGATGATCATACGGAACGCCCCCGCGTTCCGGTAGGCGTCACACCCGCTGGGTCTGTTCCGCACCCACGGGCTCCGCGCCATGCCCCCCATCACGATGCGCGACCGGCTGTGCAACCGCAGTGAGGCGACGACGAAGGCGATCGCGACCAGGGTCATCGCCGCGCCCGCCCAGGCGGTGGCGGCGTGTAGCCGAGGCCCGCGTCGATGACCGTGCCGCCGAGCCAGGGGGCCGCCTGGTGTTGCCCAGGTTGAACGCGGCGGTCGTCGTCGCGCCGGCGGTGGGCGCGGCGCCCGCGACGTTGAACATGCGGGCGTTGAGCGCCGGTGCCGTGAGGAAGGCCGAGACGCCGAGGAGCAGGGAGAGGGCGATCACGACGGCGGGGCTCGACGCGAACAGCGCCAGCGCGGCCAGCAGCACGGTCGAGGCGGTGATGCCGGAGAGCAGCACGCCGAACAGGTGGGCGTCCGCGATCCGGCCGCCGATCGTCGTGCCGATCAGCGCGCCGAGCCCGAACAGGCCCAGCACGGTCGGCACCCAGCCGTCCGCCAGCCCGGCCACGTCGGTGAGCAGCGGCGCGAGATACGAGAAGGCACAGAACACGCCGCCTGCGGCGAGTGCGGTCACCACGATGGACAGCCACACCTGGCGGTCGCGGTAGATCGCCAGCTCACCCTTGAGCTGGGGCCGCTGCTCGGGCAGGGGGATGTGTGGGATCAGGGTCAACACACTCCACGAGCGCGACGGCGGACGCCGCGCCCACCGCCCAGAACGCGGACCGCCAGCCCAGGTGCTCACCGAGGAAGGCGCCCACCGGGGACACCGAGGACGTTGGCGATCGACAGGCCGCCGATCATGACGGCCATCGCCCGGGCCCGTGAGGTCTTCGGCACCATGGCGATGGCGACGGCGGCGCCCACCGCCCAGAATCCGGCGCGACGCCAGCGCGCTCACGACACGCGAGACGAAGAGGATCTCGTACGTCGTCGCCAGCGCACCCGCGACCCGGCCGAGGCCGAACACCGAGATCAGCGCGACCAGCGTGATCTTCCGTGGCAGCCGCAGGGTCGCGACCGCGAGCAGGGGCGCGCCGACCACCATGCCGATCGCGAAGGCCGATATCAACAGCCCGGCTTGGGGTATCGACACGTCCATGTCGTCGGCGATGCGGCGGCAGCAGCCCGGAGAGCATGAACCTCGCTCGTGCCGAGGGCGAATACGGACAGGCCGAGGATGTATACGGCGAGCGGCATGCGGGACGCCGGGGGGCCGTGCGGAAGAGTCGGGCATGACAGGTGTCAACGATGCCCTTGATCCCGCCATTCCCGCACGCGGGTGCCGTCTCACGATGCGGCGGGGCCGTGGTGGCCGGGCCCATTGTCAGTGGTGAGAGGCAGGATGCCACTCATGACGACTTCCGCAGCAGTGATCGTTGACGCCGCCGCCTACGCGCAGGCCGTCCAGGACGCGGCGTGCCGCCGCCGCCGCCTACTACGCGGGCGGCTCCTCGCCACCGGACGACGACACGTACGACCGGCTGGCGAGAGGTATAGCGGCGTGGGAGGCCGAGCACCCGACGACGTGCTGCCGGACTCGCCCACCGGGAAGGTCGCCGGCGGCGCGGCCGAGGGCGATGTGCCGCACACGGTGCCGATGCTCAGCCTCGACAACGTGTTCTCACCGGAGGAGTTCACCGCCTGGACGGCGTCCCTGGCGCGTCGCCTGGGCCGGGAGGTCACGCGGTTCGGCGTCGGCCCCAAGCTCGACGTGGCTCGCGGTCGCCGCCCGCTACAGCGATGGCCGCCTCACCCGGCTGATCACCCGCGCGTGACGGCACGGCCGGCGAGGACGTCTCGCACGCCATCGGCACCGTCGAGGGGCTGCCCGAGACGCTGTCCGAGCCGGTCACCGTGGAGGTGCGCGGCGAGATCCTCATGACGACGGCCCAGTTCGAGCACGCGAACGAGGTGCGCCTGCGTCATGGCGGGCAGCCGTTCGCCAACCTGGGCGAACGCGGCCGCGGGCACGCTGAGGGCGAAGGAGCGCGCCTACACCGGTCCCCGTGACGTTCTTCGGGCACTGGCATGCTGCCCCCTTCCCGAGACCGAAGCCGCGCTCGCCGGGCGGCTGGTGGAGCTCGCGCACAGTGAGCTGATGTCCATGGCGGCCGGGCTCGGCCTGCACACCAGCGCGGGGGACCGGCGGTCCCGGACGTCGTCGCCGAGACGCCGGAACAGGTGGTGGCCAGGGTCCAGGAGATCGCCGCCCTGCGCGCCGAACTGCCGTTCGGCATCGACGGGATCGTCGTCAGGGCCGACCTGGCCGCCGACCAGCGGGCCGCCGGATCTGGCCCCGCGCGCCGCGGTGGGCGATCGCCTACAAACTGCCGGCCGTGGAGAAGATCACCCGGCTGCTGGAGGTGGAGTGGAACGTGGGCCGCACCGGCATCATCGCCCCGCGCGGCGTCCTGGAACCGGTCGTCATCGACGGCTCCACGATCACCTACGCGACCCTGCACAACCCGGCCGACATCACCCGCCGCGCCTGCGCCTGGGCGACCACGTCATGGTCCACCGCGCCGGCGACGTCATCCCCTGCGTCGAGGCGCCGGTCGCCCACCTGCGCACGGGGGACGAGCGGCCCATCGCCTTTCCCGAGCTGTGTCCGCGCTGCGGGGTCGGACATCGACACGAGCGAGGAGCGCTGGTGCTGCGCGCAGGGGCGCAACCGCCATCTGGTCGCCTCCCTCGCCTACGCCGCCGGGCCGCGACCAGTTGGACATCGAGGGTCTGGGCACCACCCGCGTCGTCCAGCGTTCGTCGAGGCCGGTCTCGTCGCCGACCTCGCCGACCTGTTCACCCTCCGGCGCGAGGAGTTGCTCGGTCTCGACCGGATGGGCGACACCAGCACCGACAACCTGCTCGCCGCGATCGCCAGGGCGAAGGAGCAGCCCGCTGTCGCGGGTGCTGTGCGCGCTCGGCGTCAGGGGTACCGGCCGGTCCATGTCCCGGCGCATCGCCCGGTACTTCGCGACCATGGACCACGTTCGCGCCGCCGATGCCGACGCCGTATGCGGCAGGTCGAGGGCATCGGGTCGGAGAAGGCCCCCGCGATCGTCGCGGAGGTCGCCGAACTGGCCCCGCTGATCGACAAGCCTCGCCGCCGCCGGCGTCGGCATGACCGAGCCCGGCGCCCACCGCCGCAGGCGCGTACCGAGGTCGATGGCCGAGGCGACGGCGACGGTGAAGGCGCGGCCGCGTCGCCGGTGGAGGGCGGTCCGCTGGCGGGGATGAGGGTGGTGGTCACCGGCGCGATGACCGGAAACCTGGAGAAGCTCTCGCGCAACGAGATGAACGAACTCATAGAGCGGGCCGGCGGGCGCTCCTCCTCCAGCGTCTCCAAGAAGACGTCGCTCGTCGTCGCGGGTGAGGGGGCCGGCTCCAAGCGGGCCAAGGCCGAACAGCTCGGGGTCCGCCTCGCCACCCCCGACGAGTTCGCCACCCTCGTCGCCGGTCTCGTGAAGTGAGCCGAGCACGGGTGGTGGCCCGTCCATCCGAAGAATCCTATGGGATCTGCTGGGTACGGCAAGCATCTTGACCAAGTGATCGCATCTGCCCCCACCATCAGAGGCGGCATGATCCTATGTGATTCCAGCCCTCCGGTACTCCAGTGGGGATACGACCATGGCAGCGGCGCGCATCACCGACCTCGACGTGATCGACATCCGTTTCCCCACCTCACGCGAGCTCGACGGCTCCGACGCGATGAACCCCGACCCCCGACTACTCGGCCGCGTACGTGATCCTGCGGACCGACGCGGGTGACGGGCTGGAGGGCCATGCCTTCACGTTCACCATCGGGCGCGGCAACGACGTGCAGGCCGCGGCGACAGCCGCCCTGCGCGACCACGTCCTGGGCCCGTCCGCCGAAGCGGTGTGCGCCGACCCCGGGTCGGTGGGCCGGGCCCTGACCGGCGACAGCCAACTGCGCTGGCTCGGCCCCGGAGAAGGGCGTGATGCACATGGCGATCGGCGCCGTCGTCAACGCGGTGTGGGACCTGGCGGCCAAGCGGGCGGGCAGACCGGTGTGGAAGCTGCTCTCCGACGCCGAACCGGAATGGCTCGCGGACCAGGTGGACTTCCGCTACATCGAGGACGCCCTCACCCGTGAGGAGGCCGTGGCGCTGCTCCGGCGGGGGCAAGGCCGGTGCCGTCGAGCGCGAGGCCCGCCTCCTGGCGAACGGCTACCCGGCGTACACCACCTCCCCCGGCTGGCTCGGTTACTCCGACGAGAAGCTTGGTCCGGCTCGCCGAGCAGGCGGGTCGCCGACGGCTTCACGCAGATCAAGCTGAAGGTCGGCGCGGATCTCGCCGACGACGTCCGCAGGCTGCGCGCGGCGCGCGCGGCCGTCGGCCCCGACGTCCGGATCGCCGTCGACGCCAATCAGCGCTGGAACGTCGCGGAGGCCGTCGAGTGGACCAACGCACTGGCCGACCAGGCCCCGTACTGGGTCGAGGAGCCCACCAGCCCCGACGACATCCTCGGGCACGCGACCGTACGCAGGGGCGTCGCCCCGGTCAAGGTCGCCACCGGCGAGCACGTCCACAACCGCATCGTGTTCGCCAACTCCTGCAGGCCGAGGCGATCGACGTGCTGCAGATCGACGCGACAAGGGGTGGGCGGCGTCAACGAGAACCTGGCGATCCTGCTCCTCGCCGCCAAGTACGGCGTCCCGGTCTGCCCGCACGCCGGCGGAGTCGGCCTGTGCGAACTGGTGCGCCATCTGTCGATGTTCGACTACGTGGCGCTGAGTGGGACGAGCGAGGACCGCGTGATCGAGTACGTGGACCACCTGCACGAGCACTCAAGGACCCCGTCCACCGTCGCGAACGGGCACTACAGGGCTCCCACTACACCCGGCTTCTCCTCGGAGATGCACGCCGCGTCGATCGCCGCCCATCGGTATCCGGACGGTTCCTTCTGGGTCAGCGACGCCACCGGTTGCGCGGAACGGCGGAAAGGTACGAACCGATGAGTGAACTGTCCGGGCTCAAAGCCCTGGTGACCGGCGGCGCGTCCGGCATCGGCAGGGCCACCGCCGCCCTGCTGGCCGCCTGGCGGCGCCGGCGTCGCCGTGCTGGACGTCGACCCGTCGCCCGTCGGCGAACCCTGCGCGGTTACCTCGCGGACGTGTCCGACGACGCGTCCGTGCGGTTCGCCGTCGCCACCGCCGCCGAAGACCTGGGCGGCGTCGACATCCTGGTCAACAACGCCGGCATCGGCGCGGTGGGCACGGTCGGGGACAACGACGACGCCGAGTGGCACCGGGTCCTCGACGTGAACGTCCTCGGCATCGTCCGCACCACCCGCGCGGCACTGACCCACCTGCGGGCCTCCGCGCATGCCGCCGTCGTCAACACCTGCTCGATCGCCGCCACGGCCGGCCTGCCGCAGCGTGCCCCGTACAGCGCGAGCAAGGGCGCGGTGCTGTCCCTGACGCTGGCCATGGCGGCGGACCACCTCCGGGAGGGCATCCGCGTCAACTGCGTCAACCCCGGCACGGCGGACACCCCTGGATCGGCCGCCTCCTCGACCGGGCGGCGGACCCGGTCGCCGAGCGGGAGGCGCTCGACGCCCGGCAGCCCATGGGCCGGCTGGTCACGGCCGAGGAGGTCGCGGCGGCCATCGTGTACCTGGCGAGCCCGGCCGCCGCCTCGGTCACGGGGACCGCGCTCGCCGTGGACGGCGGAACGCAGGGGCTGCGGTTGCGGCCGGAGGCGGGGGGTGACGCGGCCGGACCCGAGCGGTGCGTGCCCGCCGCTGCCCAGCCGCGCCCTCGGCCGGAGTGACGTCCGCGTCACCGCCCTCGGTTTCGGCGGCGCGGCCGTCGCCGGTCTCTACCAGGACGTGGGCGAGGAGGAGGCCGCGGCCGCCGTGGACGCCGCCTGGGCGGCGGGCGTCCGCTACTTCGACACCGCCCCGCACTACGGCCTCGGTCTGTCGGAACGCAGACTGGGCGAGGCTCTCAGGGACAGGCCGCGGGACGGCTTCACCCTGTCCACCAAGGTGGGCCGGGTACTGGTGCCCCACGACGGCGGCGGGGACGACCTCGCCCACGGCTTCGCCGTTCCGGCCACCCACCGGCGGCGGTGGGACTTCAGTGCCGACGGGGTGCGCCGCTCGCTGGAGGACAGCCTCACCCGTCTCGGGCTCGACCGCGTCGACCTGGTCCTGCTGCACGATCCCGACGACCACGAGGAGCAGGTGTTCCGGGAGGCCTACCCGGCGCTGGAGGACCTGCGGTCGCAAGGGGTCGTACGGGCGATCGGCGCGGGAATGAACCAGACCCGGATGCTGACGCGCTTCCTGGACGACACGGACGTCGACGCCGTGCTGTGCGCGGGGCGCTACACCCTTCTGGAACAGGGCGCGTTGGACACCCTGCTGCCCGCTGCGGAGGCGGCCGGCAAAAGCGTGGTCGTCGGCGGTGTGTTCAACTCCGGGCTGCTGGCCGATCCGTCGCCGGGTGCCACGTACGACTACGCGGCCGCTCCCGCTGGCCTCCTGCGCCGGGCCGTGCGGATGCGCGAGGTCACCGAGTCGTGGGGAGTGCCGTTGCGTGCGGCCGCGCTGCGCTTCCCCTTCGGGCATCCGGCGGTCGCCTCCGTCCTCGTCGGGGCGCGGTCGGCCGCCCAGGTGCGGGACGCGACCGAGCAGTTCCACCGGCCCCTGCCCGACGCGGTGTGGGAGGGACTGCGGACGCGGAGCCTGCTGTCCGGTGAGGTACCGGTGCCGGCCGGGAGCGAGTCCTGAGCCTCGTCCGTACGCACCACGGTCGGGGCAGCGGGAACCGGTGCTGTCAGCCGGGCCCGAGCCGGCCGAGCCGGCGTTCCAGGCTGCGGGCGAGGTGGTCCGCCATCGCCTCGGCCGCGCGTTCTGGCCTGCGGCGCAGGGATCGCGCGGACCACGCGCTCATGCTCCGCGAGGGTCGGGGCGCCTTCACTCCGGAGGCTGCTGAGGCGGAAGATGTGCAGGTGGGAGTGGAGCCGCTCCACCGCGTCCGCGAGCAGGGGCCGGCGGGCGGCCCCGGCGATCGCGTCGTGGAAACGCTGGTCCAGGACGGCGAAGTCCCGGTAGGCCGCGTACGGTCCGGCGGGGCCGGGGTGGGCCTGCATGTCCTCCAGGATGGCCTCGACGGCGTCGAGCTGGGACTCGTCGGCGTGGCGGGCGGCCAGGGCGGCGGCTCGCGGTTCCAGGAGCAGCCGCATCTCGAAGAGTTCCTCCACCCCCTGCCGGGTCAGCAGCTCGGTGGCCCGGTAGCCGGACAGGGAGCGCTTGACGACGAGACCGTCGGACTCCAGCCGCGCCAGGGCCTCGCGCACAGGGGTCGGGGAGACGTTGAGCGTGCGGGGCCAGGGCCTCGATGCCAACGCGGGCACCGGGGGCGATCTCATGGTCCATGACCATGGCCTTGACGTCCTCGTAGACGCTGTCGGACAGCACCTGCCGGACCGGTGCCGAGGACGGCCCCTTCGCCCCTGGCCGCGTCGTCGGAGACGGACGGGTCGTGTGCCGGCATCCGGGTCTCCTCAGTGCGCTGTGCGTTACGGCGGGCGCCAGTTTAACGAGGTGGGGCGGCCGCTTCGAGGTCGGCGACGGTGCCCGACATGATCGTCCGCACCTGCTCGGTGATGAGGTCGGCCGGCCAGTCCCACCAGGCCACCGCGAGCAGCCGGGCGACGTCCTCGTCGTTGTAGCGGGTGCGGATGAGCCGGGCGGGGTTGCCGCCGACGATCCCGTAGTCGGGCACGTCCTGGGTGACCACGGAGCCCGCGCCGATGATCGCCCCGTGTCCGATCCGTACGCCGGGCAGGACCGTCGCACCGTGGCCGAACCAGACGTCGTTCCCCACGACCGTGTCGCCCCCGGTTCGGCAGGCCGGTGAGCAGGTCGAAGTGCTCGGACCAGGAGCCGCCCATGGTGGGGAACGGGAAGGTGGAGGGGCCGTCCATGCGGTGGTTGGCGCCGTTCATGATGAACCGCGTGCCTGTCCCCCAGCGCGCAGAACCTGCCGATGACGAGCCTCTCCGGCCCGTAGTGGTAGAGGACGTTGCGCGTCTCGAACGCCGTCGCGTCGTCCGGGTCGTCGTAGTAGGAGTACTCCCCCACCTCGATCAGCGGGGAGGTCACCAGCGGCTTGAGGAGCACCACCCTCGGCTGCCCGGGCAGCGGATGGAGCACCGTGGGGTCTGCGGGCACGGGCATGTCGGGCTGCTCCTCGGGGTCGGCGTGCGGTGACTCGGCTCCATGATCGCCGCAGCATGGCTCGGGGGACACCGGTTTTCGGGAGTGTACGTTCGTACGCTTCCGACTGTAGGCTCGGGGCATGACTGTTGACGTACTGCGTCGGCCCGCCCCGGCCGAACAGCGGGCTCGCGTGGCCGTCGCCGTGCTGTTCTTCACCAACGGGGCCCTGTTCGCCAACCTCCTGCCGAGGTATCCGCAGATCAAGGCCGACCTCGGTATCGGCAACGCGGCCTACGGTCTGGCCGTGGCGGCGTTCCCCGGCCGGCGCCATCGCGGCCGGTCTCGCGGCCGGGATACTCGTCCGCCGGTTCGGCTCGGCGCGGGTTGCGGTCGGCGGCACGCTGCTGACCGGGGTGGGGATCCTCGCCGCCGGACTGGCGGACTCGGTGGTGCTGTTCGCGGGCGCGCTGTTCCTGGCCGGGGCGGCGGACGCGTTCACCGATGTCGCGCAGAACGCCCACGGCCTGCGGGTGCAGCGCCGCTACGGACGCTCCATCATCAACTCCTTCCACGCCATCTGGTCCATCGGCGCGGTCACCGGCGGGTCCATGGCCGCCGCCGCGATGGCGCTCGACGTCCGCGCGGGGCGGGCACCTGCTGTTCTCGGCCGTGGTGTTCGCGGTCGCGGCGTGCGTCGCCCTGCGGCTTCTGTCTGCCCGGCCCCCGAGACCGAACCGGACGGGGAGCCCGACGCCGAGGGCCGGGCGCCGCGGCAGACGCGGCGCACGGCACCGGGGCCGCGGTACGGGCTACGTACTCGCCGCGCTCGTCCTGATCGCCACGGCCGGCACGCTCGTCGAGGACGCGGGCAGTTCCTGGGCCACGCTCTACCTCTCCGACTCGCTGCACGCGTCGGTGGCGCTGGCCGCCTCCGGCTATGTCGCCCTGGTCGGGGCACAGTTCGTCGGCCGGCTGATCGGCGACCGGCTCGTGGACCGGTTCGGCCAGCGCGCGGTGGCCCGCTCCGGCGCTCTCGTCGCCGCGGCAGGCATGGGCCTGGCGCTGGCCGTGCCGACGGTGCCCGGGACGATCCTCGGATTCGCGGCGGCCGGGTTCGGAGTGGCGACCCTGGTGCCGGCCGCCATGCACGAGGCGGACGAGCTGCCCGGCCTGAAGCCCGGTTCCGGGCTGACCATCGTCTCCTGGCTCATGCGGCTGGGATTCCTGCTCTCCCCGCCGATCGTGGGGCTGGTCGCCGACGCGTCGAGCCTGCGGGTGGGACTGCTGGTGGTGCCGTTCGCCGGGCTCCTCGTGCTCCTGCTCGCCGGAGTGCTGCGGCCCCGGCGACCGTGAATGTACGTTCGTACGCTCCAGGGTACGATCGTGCGCATGCCGACGGACCACTTCGCGCAGGACCCCCGCACGAACCTCGAACGCATGGAGGCGGGCGACCTCTACGTCGCCGACGACCCCGAGATCGCCCGCAGGCAGCAGCAGGCCGTGCGGCTCGCCGCCCGCTACCAGGCCGCGTACGTGGAGGACGCGGAAGCCGCGCGGCCGGTCCTCGAGGAACTGCTCGGCTCCCTGGGCGCCGAGGCCCACGTGCGGCCACCGCTGTACGTCGACTACGGCAGCAACATCACGATCGGCGCGCGCACCTTCGTCAACTACAACCTGACCGCGCTGGACGTCGCGGCGATCACCATCGGCGAGGACTGCCAGATCGGGCCGGGCGTCCAGCTGCTCACCCCCACGCATCCCCTGGAGGCCGAGCCCCGGCGGGACAAGCTGGAGGCCGCCCGGCCCATCACCATCGGCGACAACGTCTGGCTGGGCGGGGGGCGCCGTCGTCCTGCCCGGCGTGACCATCGGCGACAACGCCGTCATCGGCGCGGGAGCGGTCGTCACGAAGGACGCCCGCGAACGTCGTGGCCGTCGGCAACCCCGCCCGCCCGGTGCGGAAGGTGTAGGCCTGCTCCCATGGCAACCGGACACAGGGATCCCCAACGGCGTGAACGCATCATCGCCGCCACGCTCGACCTGATCGCCGAGGAGGGCATCGCACGCGTCTCCCACCGGAGGATCGCCACGCGCGCCGGGGTCCCCCTTGGGTTCGATGACGTACCACTTCAGTGGCATCGAAGAGCTGCTGCGGGAGGCGTTCGGCCGCTTCACCGACCACATCGTCGCCGTGTCTCGACGCCCGCCTCGGCGCGGCGGCCGATCGCGACCAGGCCCGGGCGGCGGTCGCCGACCTCGTACACGAACTGTCCGAGGGGAGCTAGCGGGACCTGGTGCTCACCCAGGAGCTGTACACCCTCGCCGCGCGGCAGCCGGCCTACCGGGAACTCACCCACGAGTGGATGCGCCGCAGTCGCGTCCACCTGGAGAAGCACTTCGACCCGGACACCGCCCGCCAGCTCGACGCCCTCATCGAGGGTCTGACCCTGCACCGCGCGCTGGCCCGTGAGCCCCACGGGCGGGCCCTTACGGCGGAGGCCGTCGCCCGCGTCACCGCCACGGACCGGCGCGCTCGTTAGCCGCCCGTGCGGCACAGGCCTGACCCCTGTGCCGCACGGGCACCCCCTGCGTCAGCAGACGCCGTCGCCCGGCTTGGGGTTGCCCAGGCCGAACAGGGGACGCAGCTGAGTCCCACCCACGTGCCGGCCAGGGCGAAGGCGCCCCACAGCCAGCCGCTGAGGCTGCCCGAGGCGATGCCCGCCAGATAGGCGCCGATGTTGCAGCCGCCGGCCAGGCGGGCGCCGACGCCCATCAGCACGCCGCCGAGCACCGCCGCGAGCGCCGTGCGCCAGGGGATGCCCCGGTGCAGGGCCCAGGTGCCACCGACCGACGCGGCGACCGCGGCGCCGATCATGATGCCGAGGTCGGTGAGGCTGGTCTTGTCGGCGAGCACCGGGCCCGCCAGCATCTCGGCGTTGCCGGGCCGCTGCCACCACGTCCAGTTCTCCGGGTGTCCGCCGAGCGCGCCCACGAGTTCGGAGCCCCACAGGCTGAAGGCGCTCGTGACACCCCAGGCACCGCCGGAGACCCACAGCACGCCCGCCTCGGAGCACGGCCAGCGCGATGGCACCGGGCGGCCAGCGGCCAGGAGCCGCGGACGGCGCGGACCGCCGCACCGCGCGCCGAGGGCACCGCCCCGAGGGGCGGCGGGTTGCGGCGGGCCTGGACGCGCCGCGTGACCAGCACCACCAGCAGCAGCGCGGCGGATGGTCACGGCCCAGGAGCCGAACCAGCCGACGTGGTCGGACAGGACGACGGGCTCCCAGGCCGGGAGGTCCTTCCACAGGTCGAACTGCCAGGCGGCGAGCGTGGCGCCCGCGACGAAGCCGCCGAGGGTCAGCACCACCGACCCCTGTCCCGAGCCGACGGCGAAGAGGGTGCCCGAGGCGCAGGCGCCGCCGAGTTGCATGCCGATCGCGAAGAGCGCCGAGCCGGCGAACAGACCGACCCCGATGGATCCGGCCGACGGGGCCGGCTGGGAGCCAACAGCCCGGTGCCCGTGCCGATGAGCAGCGCGAACAGGGTGGCCGTGGTGCCGAGCAGCAGGGTGTGCGCCCGTAGCCCGGCGCCGTTGCCGGACGGCGACCAGTTGCCGCCACGCGGAGGTGAAGCCGAACCGGGGAGTGGAAGAGGGCGACGCCCAGACCGAGACCGAGCAGCAGCAGCACGCCCGGCTTGGCGGCGCCGTGCGCGGACCACACGTACGCGGTCAGGGCCGCCGCGAGCAGCCCCTGGACACCGCGAGTGGCGTCCGGGCGCACCGGGGGCAGGGGCGGCGCCCTCGGGCCGTGCCGAGGGAGGTGGGCGAGGGGGCGAACAGGGCGGCGGGCGCGCGCGGCGGCGCGGCCGGGGGCGGCCCGGCTGGGGGGTGCGGTGGTCACGGAAGATCTCCGGTGTGGTGCACGGGGACGGCGGGCGGGGGCACTGGCGTACCGGCGGCGCGGTTCACGCGGCCGGTACGGGGGCTCAGTGGCGACAGAGGCCGTCGTCGACGCACCACGCCGAGTTCGCGAAGAGCGCGAGGCACAGCAGCGGGAGCCGATGCATACATGCGTGCGAATATACTGGAGTGGGGCGCTCCGGATGCCAGGCCGTCTCGCCATGTGGATGGCGACGTGGACAGCAGGCGAGCAGAGGCCCCGAAGCAGGGGGCTGCCTCGGGGCCTCACACCGAACGGCGTGGCTAGAGCGTGCGCTCCAGGCGGTCCGCCACCAGCTTCACGAACCGGGGCCGGCTCCTTCGGCCGGCCTCCCTCACTGAGTACCGCCAGGGCGTGCAGCAGTTCGGCGGTCTCGGTCAGTTCCGTCCGGTCCCGCTGTTCCGTGTGCGCCCGGTTCAGGGCCTTCACCAGCTGGTGCTCCGGATTGAGTTCGAGGATCCGCTTGGCGTGTGGCACCTCCCGGCCCATGGCCCTGGCACATGTTCTCCAGCGCGGGCGTGAGCTCGGTTCGCAGTCGGAGACGACGCAGGCCCGGGAGACCGTGAGGCGGGAGGAGAGGCGGACCTCCTTGACGTCCTCGGCCCAGGTGCTCCGTCATCCAGCCGAGCAGCCCGGCGTACTCCTCGCTCTGCGCGTCCTTCTCGGCGTCACTCTTGTCGTCCTCGGTGCCACTGAGGTCGATCTCACCCCTTGGCCACCGAACGCAGCGGACTTGCCCTCGTACTTCTTCACCGCGTCGACCCAGACCTCGTCCATGGCGTCGGTCAGCAGCAGCACCTCGACACCCTTGGCCCGGAACGCCTCCATGTGCGGGGAGTCCTCGATGGCCTGCCGGGACTCGCCCGTCATGAAGTAGATGTCGTCCTGGCCGTCCTTCATCCGCTCCACGTAACTCTTCAGCGTGGTCGGCTCGTCGGCGTCGTGCGTGCTCGCGAACGAGCAGGCGGCGAGGATCGCGTCCCGGTTGTCGGAGTCGGTCACCAGGCCTTCCTAGGACGGCGCCGAACTCGCGCCGAGAAGGTGGCGTAGCGGTCCGGCGCGATCGCCGGCCGTAGGTCCTTGACCGTGGCCAGGACCTTCTTGGTCGCCTGGGCGGCGCTGGATCATGCGGATGTGGCGGTCCTGCTGAAGGATCTCGCGGGAGAGTTGAGCGAGAGGTCCTGGGCGCCGACGACGCCCTTGACGAAGCGGGAGGTACGGCTGCAGCAGTTCCGCAGTCGTCCATGATGAAGACGCGCTTCACGTAGAGCTGTACGCCGCGCTGGTAGCCCCTGGGTGAACAGGTCGTGCGGGGCGCGAGGGCACGGAGAGCAGCGCCTGGTACTAGAAGGTGCCCCCTCGGCCTGCAGCCGGATCGTCTCCAGCGGTTCGCGCCAGTCGTGGCGATGTGCTCGTAGAGCTCGTGGTACTCGTCGTCGGACACCCCGTCGCGCGGGCGGGCCCACCGTGCCCTTCATCCCCAGGTGAGCGTCTCGGCCTCGCACGGCCTCCGGCGCCCGTCCCTCGGCCGGCTTCGGCAGCAGGCGGATCACGGCCACTGGATGAAGTCCGGAAGTACCGCTTGACGATCTCCTTGATCTTCCACTCGGAGTGTGTAGGTCGTGGAGCTGGTTCGCCGGCGTCCGCGGCGCGAGGTGGAGGAGTGACGGGAGGTCCCCCTGCGGCGCCTTCGGCGACCGTCTCCAGGGTGGCACGTGCCCTCGCCGCGCGACCTCCAGCGGGTGCCCTCGGTTCTCACCGGCGCGCCGGGTCACCAGGGTGACCTCGTCCGCCACCATGAAGCCCGAGTAGAAGCCGACGCCGAACTGGCCGATGAGGCCGTCGGCCCCGGCGGCGTCCTTGGCCTCGCGCAACTCCTCCAGGAACTGGCCGTGCCCGAGTTGGCGATGGTGCCGGATGAGGTGCGTGACCTCTTCGTACGACATCCCGATGCCCCTGTCACGGTGAGGGTGCGGGCCTTCCCTTGTCGACGTCGAGTTCGATGTGGAGGTCGGTCACGTCGACGTCGGGGGTGTCGTCCGCAGGGCTGCCAGGCGCAGCTTGTCCAGCGCGTCGGAGGCGTTGGAGACGAGCTTCGCGCAGGAAGACATCCTTGTTCGAGTAGACGGAGTGAATCCATACCGCTGCAGGAGCTGACGCGCCTCTACCTGGAACTCAAACGTTTCGGTCGTCATGGCTGGTGAGTACCTCACAGGTCCGCGTGTTCTGGACTGGCGGAAGTCACTTTAGAACAGCCCGGGTTCCCATCGGCACCGGTCAGCCGTGCTCCAGTACGGCGGCCTCCGCCAGCCAGTCCGTCAGGCCTCCGGCGGGTTGGAGCCGCAGCGCCCTCTCGTCGTTGCCCGTCTCGGACGGCACCTCGACGGTGACGACGACGGAGGGCGGTCGGCGCCCGTGCCGAAGAGGCCTTCCGCGTCGAGGCGGGCCATGGCCGTCTCCATCGCCCGCAGTCTCCAGGTCGAACTCGGCCTCCACTCTCCGTCGGGCAGGTCGAAGAGTTCCCCGCGGCCCCGGAAGAGGGCCGCACCGGCTCCATATGGTGCTTCGCCGTAGCCGCAGAACGGGGAGTCGGCGTAGGACCACTTGATGTCCAGCGGCGCGCAGTTCTGGCGTGCCGACTCGGCCAGCGCCTGGACGGACCACGCGGACAGCACCGGCCTCGTAGGCCTCGCCGGGGGTGACGAGGGTGCAGTAGTAGAACCGGTGGTCGGGGTGGTCGCGGAACAGGTCCAGGAGGGCGGCGCGGGCCGCGCGGTGGACGGCGTCGGCGAGGTCGGTCTCGGTCGGTGGCACGGCATCGGCTCCCGGGTGCGCGCGGGACGGCAAGGGCTCGGTGAGCATAGCGACGGGCACCGACAGCCAGCGCTCACGGGTAGCCGGCGGACCGGGCCACTTCGGCCGGCCCGCCTCCGCGAAGGCGGCGCAAGAAGTTCCGTCACCGCCGTGACTCAAAGCCAGGGTGCAGGCGTATTACTATTAAAGTAGAACCGGCCGGTAACCAGCGGTCACGCGCTCCGCTCGACTCCCCCTGCCCACGCCCTTCCCGAGAAGAGGGACCACATGCCGGAAGCATGCCCTGCGCCAGTCGCCATGACCGCGTCAGTCGCCCTCGCCGGCACACTGGCTCGGTCTCACCGACGCCACCGCACACGCCACCCCCCCCTGGACTACGTCGCCCTCGGCGACAGCAGCGCCGGCTTGGGCGTCCCGCCCGTCGATCTCACCAACCTGCTCTGCCTGCGCTCCACGGCGAACTACCCGCACGTCATCGCCTCCGCCACGGGCGCCCGCCTCAAGGACGTCACCTGCGGCGCCGCTCAGACTTCCCACTTCACCCAGGCGCAGTACCCGGGCGTCGCGCCCCCAGGTGGACGCACTCAGCACCGGCACGGACCTGGTCACGCTGGACCATCGGCGGCAACGACAACAACACGTTCATCAACGCCATCACGGCGTGGGCTCCGCCGGGGTCCTCAGCGGCGGGAAGGGCAGCCCCTGCAAGGACAAACATGGCACGTCCGTCGTGGACCAGATCGAGAACAACACCCTACCCCGCGCTCACGCGCCGCGCTGCGCACCGTCCGCGACAAGGCTCCCAACGCCCGGGTGGCGGCCCTGGGTTACCCGTGGATCACACCGGCCACCGCCGACCCGTCCTGTTTCGTGAAGCTGCCGGTCGCCGCCGGTGACGTGCCCTACCTGCGGGACATCCAGACGCGCCTCAACGCCGTCGTCGAGCGGGCCGCCGAGGAGACCGGTGCCACGTACGTGGACTTCTCCCGGGTGTCCGAGGGCCACGACGCCTGCGAGGCCCCCGGCACCCGGTGGATCGAACCGCTGCTCTTCGGACACAGCCTGGTCCCCCGTGCACCCCAACGCCCTCGGGGAGCGGCGCATGGCCGAGCACACCATGAGCGCGCTGGGCCTCGAGCTGACCCGCACTCCCCACGCTACGCTGGCTCCGTGCCGTCCTCCCGCCTGCGTCGTGTCGCCGTCCTTGTGCTCGGAGGGTGCCAAGCCTCTCGATGCGGTATACCGGCGCAGGTGTTCACCACGCGCGCGAGCATGCCGTACGAGGTGCGGGTGTGCGGCGCGGCGCCCGGCCTCGTGACCGGCGGTGACGGCCTGTCGTACCACGCGGCCCACGGCCTCGACGCGCTGGCCTGGGCCGACGTGGTCTTCCTGCCCGGTTACCGGTCCCCCGACCTCGACGATCCGCCGCGGCCGTCGTCGACGCGCTGACGGCGGCCCACGGACGGGGCGCGCGGCTCGCCGCCATCTCCACGGGAGCCCTTCGCGCTCGCCGCCACGGGCCTGCTCGACGGCAGGCGCGCCACGACGCACTGGCACTACACGCGGGCGCTCGCGGCGAGCACCCTCTCGTGCGGGTCGACGAGAACGTGCTGTTCGTGGACGAGGGCAGCGTGCTGACGTCCGCCGGCGCCGCCTCGGGCATCGACCTGTGCCTGCACATCCTGCGCGGCGACCTCGGGGTGGCCGCGTCGAACCACGCCCGGCGTCTCGTCGCCGCCCCCTACCGCAGCGGCGGTCAGGCCCAGTACGTGCCGCGCAGCGTGCCGGAGCCGCTGGGCGAGCGGTTCGCCGCCACCCGCGAGTGGGCGCTGCGCCGGCTCGGCGAACCACTGACCCTGGAGGCCCTCGCCCGGCACGCGGCGGTGTCGGCGCGCACGTTCTCCCGACGGTTCGTCGACGACACGGGGTACACGCCGATGCAGTGGGTCATGCGCGCCCGTATCGACATGGCCCGTGAGCTGCTCGAACGCTCGGAGCGCAGCGTCGAGCAGATCGCCGCCGACGTCGGCCTCGGCACCGGTGCCGAATCTCCGGCTGCACTTTCCAGCGCATCCTCGGCACCACACCGAGCGAGTACCGGCGCACCTTCGCCCAGGGCGCGGTAGCCCGCCACCCGCCGCCTCCGCGCTTGGCGCGATCGCCGCGAACCGTGGCACTCACGCCGCTGCCGTCGGCGGACGCCGCGCGGGAGTCTGGTGGCGGACCGCACGGCGAACCCGAAGGGACACCACTCATGACTCGTATCGGCATCAACGGTTTCGGCCGCATCGACGCAACGTGCTGCGCGCCCTGCTCGAACGCGACAGCAAGCTCGAGGTCGTCGCCGTGAACGACCTCACGGAGCCCGCCACCCTCGCACGGCTGCTGGCCTACGACTCGACGGCAGGCCGGCTCGGCCGCCCGGTGACCGTCGACGGCGACACCCTCGTCGACGGCCACCGCATCAAGGTGCTCGCCGAGCGCGAGCCGGCGCAGCTGGCTGCCCTGGGCCGAGCTCGGCGTCGAACTCGTACTGGAGGCCACCGGCCGCTTCACCTCGGCCGGCGCCGCCCGCGCCCACCTCACAGCGGGCGCGAGGAAGGTCCTGGTCAGCGCGCCGTCGGACGGCGCCGACGTCACTCTCGCGTACGGCGTGAACACCGACGCGTACGACCCGGCCGCGCACACGGTCGTCTCGAACGCGTCCTGCACGACCAACGCGCTCGCGCCGCTGGCCGCGGTCCTCGACGAGCTGGCCGGTATCGAGCACGGCTTCATGACGACGGTGCACGCCTACACGCAGGAGCAGAACCTCCAGGACGGTCCGCACCGCGACCCCCGCCGCGCCCGCGCCGCCGGGGTCAACATCGTGCCGACCACGACGGGCGCCGCCAAGGCGATCGGCCTGGTGCTGCCGAATCTGGACGGCAAGCTGTCGGGCGACTCGATCCGGGTGCCGGTGCCGGTGGGTTCGATCGTCGAACTGAACACCACCGTCGCCCGTGACGTGACGCGGGACGACGTGCTGGCCGCCTACCGCGCCGCCGCGGAGGGGCCCCTCGCGGGCGTGCTGGAGTACTCCGGACGACCCGCTGGTCTCCTCGGACATCACGGGCAACCGGGCCTCGTCGATCTTCGACTCGGCCCTGACCCGCGTCGACGGCCGCCACGTCAAGGTGGTCGCCTGGTACGACAACGAGTGGGGCTTCTCGAACCGGGTGATCGACACGCTCGGACTGCTCGCCACACGCTGAAAGCATGGCCGGTGCGACATCACGGGGGCTCGCACGTCACAATGGTGCGATGAGCAATTCCAAGGTTTACTTCGACATCGACATCGACGGCCAGGATGCGGGCCGCATCGTCTTCGAGCTCTTCGAGGACGTCACCCCCAAGACCGCCAGGAACTTCCTCGAGCTGGCCACCGGCGAGCACGGCTTCGGCTACGCGGGTTCCCCGTTCCACCGCGTGATCCCGCAGTTCATGCTCCAGGGCGGTGACTTCACCGAGGGCAACGGCACCGGCGGCAAGAGCATCTACGGCGAGAAGTTCGCGGACGAGAACTTCCAGCTGAAGCACACCGAGCCCTACCTGCTCTCCATGGCGAACGCGGGCCCGAACACCAACGGCTCGCAGTTCTTCGTCACCACCGTCCCCACCCCCTGGCTGGACGGCAAGCACGTCGTCTTCGGCAAGGTCGTCGAGGGCACGAAGGTGGTCGACAAGATCGAGGGCTACGGCTCCTCCCCGTCCGGCCGCACCTCCGCCAAGATCGCGGTGCGGGCCTCCGGCAAGCTCGAGGGCTGATCGGCCGTACCAGGACCTGAACCGAAGGGGGCCCACCGCACACCGTGCGGTGGGCCCTGTACCGTCCCGTCTGGTGAGGGACGCCAGGTGGTGCGACGCTGGGGTGGAGAGGGCATCCGAGCAGAGGCAACCCGGGAGGGCCGATGGGACGGACGTCCCGGCGCTGGTCTTCACCCGCGAGGACCGCCGCCGGTACCGGAGCAAGATGCAGGAGTGCCTCGAGGGCCTTCGCGCAGATGCTGCGCGAGTCACGGTTCGAGACCGAGCGGCCCCAGGTGGGGCTGGAGATCGAGCTGAACCTGGTCGACGACGAGGCCGAGCCGGCGATGTGCAACAGCGACGCGCTCGAAGCGATCGCGGACCCCGCCTGGGCCACCGAGCTGGGCCGGTTCAACCTGGAGATCAACATCCCGCCCCGCCGGCTGACGGCGGGCGGCCCCGGACTCCTGGGAGACCGAGATCCGCGCCGCCCTGAACCACGCGGAGGACCGCGCCAAGTCGATCGGCGCGCATCTGATCATGGTCGGCACCCTGCCCACGCTGCGCGAGACGGACGTGGGCGAGGCCGCCCTGTCGGAGAACCCGCGCTACCGGCTGCTCAACGACCAGGTCTTCGCCGCCCGGGGCGAGGACCTGCACATCGAGGTGGACGGCGTCGACCGCCTGCGGACCTACGCGGACACGATCATGCCGGAGGCCGCCTGCACCAGCACGCAGTTCCACCTCCAGGTGTCCCCCGACGAGTTCGCCGACTACTGGAACGCGGCCCAGGCGATCGCCGGGGTCCAGGTCGCCCTCGCGGCCAACTCGCCCTTCCTGCTCGGCAAGGAACTCTGGCACGAGAGCCGTATCCCGCTGTTCGAGCAGGCCACCGACACCCGGCCGCAGGAGATCAAGGCGCAGGGCGTGCGGCCCCGGGTGTGGTTCGGGGGAGCGGTGGATCAACAGCGTCTTCGACCTCTTCGAGGAGAACCTGCGCTATTTCCCGGCCCTGCTGCCCCTGTGCGACGAGCAGAACCCGGTGGAGACGCTGGACCGGGGTGACATCCCCGACCTGGGCGAGCTCACCCTCCACAACGGCACCATCTACCGCTGGAACCGGCCCGTCTACGCCGTCGCCCACGACAAACCGCACGTCCGGGTGGAGAACCGCGTGCTGCCCGCCGGCCCGACCGTCGCCGACACCCTCGCCAACGGCGCCTTCTACTACGGGCTCACCCGCGCCCTGGTGGAGGAGGAGCGGCCGGTGTGGTCGCGGATGTCCTTCTCGGTCGCCGAGGACAACCTGCACACCGCGGCCCGGCACGGCATCGAGGCACAGCTGTACTGGCCCGGCGTGGGCGAGGTGACCGTGCCCGAACTCGTCCTGCGGCGGCTCGCTGCCGCTGGCGCACCGGGGACTGGAGCTCTCCCGGCATGGACGCGGCCTGGCGGGAGCCGCTGCTCGGCATCATCGAGCAGCGGTGCGTCACCGGGCGCAATGGCGCGGTCTGGCAGAAGGAGATGTTCCACCACATCGACGCCTCCGTCCATCCGGGCCGCCACGAGGCGCTGCGCCGGATGACACAGCAGTACATGGACTACATGCATCTCAACGCCCCGGTCCACACCTGGCCGGTCGACTGAGGGCCACCGCCCCGCGCGGCACGCGCCCAGACCAGGGAGGCGGCAGACGATGTGCCGATGGCTTGCCTACTCGGGAACGCCCGTGCTGCTGGAGACCATCCTCTACCAGCCGCAGCACTCACTGATCGACCAGAGCCTGCACGCCCGGATGGGCGTCGAGACGACGAACGGGGACGGGTTCGGCGTCGGATGGTTCGGGCCGGAGATGACGACGCCCGCGATCGTCCGGGAGATCGGTCCGGCGTGGAGCAACCGCAATCTGCGGGAGATCGCGAGCCATGTCCGCTCACCCCTGTTCTTCGCGCACATCCGGGCCTCGACGGGCGGTGCGGTGCAGCAGACCAACTGCCACCCGTTTCGCCACGGCCGCTGGATGTGGATGCACAACGGCGCGATCGCCGAGTTCCACCGCGTCCGGCGCGACCTCGCCCTGGCCGTCGATCCGCGGCTCTTCACGCACATCGAGGGTTCGACGGACTCGGAGATGATGTTCTTCCTGGCCCTCACGTTCGGCCTGGAGGACGACCCTCCGACGGCCGTGGCGCGGATGGCGGGGCTGGTGGAGGAGGTCGGACACCGGCACGACGTGGAGTACCCGATGCAGATGACGGTCGCCGTGACCGACGGGCTGCGGCTGTGGGCCTTCCGCTACTCCAGCCAGGGGGAGTCACGGTCGCTCTATTACAGCTCGCGTGTGGAGAGCCTGCGGGCCCTCCAGCCCGACCTGCCGTTCCTCCGGGAGGCGTCCGACGAGACCCGCCTCATCGTCTCGGAACCCTGGGTGATCTGCCCGGCGTCTGGAACAAGGTGCCCGAGAGCAGTTACGGCGTGGTCCAGCCCGAGGGCGATGCGATGCTCCCCTTCGTCCCGCAGCCCGTCCGACCCCGTTGACACGAGCGCGAGAAGATCACACAATCGGTGCCATGACCACCATACCGGTTCGGCACCACGGCGGAGTGTCCCCGCGTGCCCGAGCGAACCGGCTGTGAGCGCTCCGGCCGATAACGGCCGTTTTCGAACCGAGGTCCCGACGCGTACCGCGTCGTGGGCCGATCGGTGTTCCTTCCGGCGACCCGTCCGGAACACCTTCTTTCCCGGGCCCGTCCGGCGATGACGTCGTACCGCCATGGCCCGGCCCGCCCGTACCACCGCACAAGGGGAGGACTCCCATGACCGTCACTGCTGCCGGCCCGATCACCGAGTCTACGGAGCCTGCGTTCCGGAGGACTCGGGATGTCCGAGGACCCCGGCGTGTACCTACCTCGACTGCCCACCAGGGTGGGAGGAACTGCCTCGAACTCCTCGAGGTCGTTCCGCGAGCGCGCGATCGGCACGCGAGATCCAGGCGTGACCTCTCGCGCACCCGCTCGACTCCGCGCTGCGCGAGGGCTGAATGCCGCGCCCTGCTGGAGTGGAAGGTGCTGTTCGCTTCCGCGCCCAGCACCTCACCTCCGACCGGCAGCGCCGCTTCGCGAGCCACTGGGGCGAGTTGGAGACCAGCCTACTCGCCGCCGGTTCAAGCGAGGACGTCGTCCGCTTCGACAAGGCGCCGACGGGGCCACGGTGACGTACGAGAACGTCTGGCACACCGACGTCACGTTCACGCGAGCGACCGGCGCTCAGCGCCGTCACTCAACTGCGCGAGGTCCCGCCGTTCGGCGGGGAGCACCGTAATGGGCGGACATGCGTGGCCGCCTACGATAACCTCCCGCAGGAGGTGAAGGACCGCATCGACGGTGCCCGCGCCGTGCACGACTTCATCCCCCGGCTGCGAGGGTTCTACGGTCCCGAGCGGCTGATCCCCCACCAGGACCTCTTCCCGCCCGTGGAGCACTCCGTGGTGCGCACCCACCCCGCACCGGACGGCGCACGCTGTTCGTCAACACCTCCTTCACCACCCACATCACCGGCATGGACCAGGACGAGAAGCGACCGGCTGCTGCGCGCTACCCTCTTCCAGCAGGCGCACGTTCCCGAGTACCAGGAGCGTTTCCACTTGGCAGCCCGGCGACGTCGCGTTCTGGGACAACCGCGCCACGCAGCACGCCCGTGGGCGACTACGGCTCCGACCGCCGCGTCGCCGAACGCGTCGCCATCGGGGCGACCGTCCTTCTGACCCCGCGCGACCGGGGCCGGATGCGGCGGTCCGCCACCTCCGGCCCGGGGTGGCTGCAGGGTCCTGCTCCTCGATCGCGGCGGGCGCAGTTGCGCGGCACGGATGCGTGCGACGTCGGTTTTCAGGCGCGGTCGAAGCGGTGGAAATGCCGTTCTGCTCCCCAAGCGTCGGTCAACTGGTGTGCAGCAGTAGCCGAACATGTCGCGGTCGCCCAGCAGCACCTCGGTGAAGCCGCTGAACCGTTCGTGGAACTCGTCCTCGTTACGAGGGAGGACCCGTTCCCCGTAGCCCCAGGACTCGGTGCGGTCCTCGCCGGAGCGGTCGGCGGCCGCCTCGGGTCCCACCAGATGCCGCCGAACTCGCTGACGAAGTACGGCTGGCCGCGGTAGAGGCGCGAGTAGAGCCGCCCCGTTGTCGTAGGCGTTGACGAAGGGGCGTCCTTGGCGAGGCCCGGCATCAGCTGGCGGAAGGCCGCCGGGTCCTGCTCGTAGTTGTGGGAGTCGTAGATGTCGGTCTCGGCGACCCGGTGGGCGTAGCCGGAGGCGTCGATGACCAGTCGGGTGGTGTCCATGGCCTTGGTGGCCAGGAACATCGCCCGGGTGACGGCGTCGAGGCTGGGTGATGCGGTCGTGCAGCTTCTGGTAGGTCTCGTTGAGCGGGCACCAGCCGACGATGGAGGGGTGCGAGTAGTCGCGTTCGAGGGCCTCCAGCCACTGGCCGACGTAGGAGGCGTCGAACTACTGGTTGTCGCCGGAGGAGCCGCCCGTCTCGCAGCCCCAGTCGCCGAACTCGCCCCAGACCAGGTAGCCCAGGCGGTCGGCGTGGTACAGGAAGCGCTCCTCGAAGACCTTCTGGTGCAGCCGAGCTCCGTTGAAGCCGGCCTCCATGGCCAGCTCGATGTCCCCGGACCGAGTGCCTCGTCGGTCGGGGCGGTCATCCAGCCCGTCCGGGTACCAGCCCTGGTCGAGGACGAGGCGCTGGAAGACCGGGCGCCCGTTGAGGGTGACGGCCTTGCCGCGCAGGCCCACGGCGCGCAGCCCGGCGTAGCTCTCCGCGCTGTCGACGACCTGTCCGGCGGCGTCGAGGATTTCGAGGGCGCAGGTCGTACAGGTGCGGGTCGTCGGGGCTCCACTCCCGTCGCCGGTCCTCCGGCACCGGCAGGTGGAGGCGCGGGGCGAGGTCGAGGTCGGCGCGGGCCTCGGCGCGGCTCACCTCGCCGTCGGCGTCACCAGGACGGCGCGTACCCGGTGGCCGGGCCGGTTGCCGGACAGGGGCAGTTCGAGGTGGAAGGCCGAGCCGGCCGGGGTCGGGGGTGATCCGGGGGCGGCGCAGGTGGAGGTCGGGGACGGGCTCCAGCCACACGGTCTGCCAGATGCCGGTCACCCGGGTGTAGTTGCAGTCGTGGTTGGCGTACTGCATGGCCTGCTTGCCGCGCGCCTGCGGACCGGACCTGGGGTCACGGGCCCGGACGGTGACGACGACCTCCTCCCCCGCCCCGGCGATGTCGCCGAGGTCGGCGGTGAAGGGGGTGAAGCCGCCGGCGGTGCCGGGCGACCTCCTTGCCGTCGGCCCACACGGTGGTGTCGTAGTCGACGGCACCGAAGTGCAGCGGTACGCGGCGTCCGGCCCAGGCCGCCGGCAGGGTGAGGGCGCGCCGGTACCAGACGGCCTCCAGGAGTCGGTCTCCCCCGATGCCGGACAGCTGGGACTCGGGCGGGAAGGGGACGAGGATCTCCTCCCGCAGCTCGCGGTCGAGCAGGCCTCGTTCGAGTCCGCTGTCGCCTCGGTCGGTCTCGAACTGCCAGGCGCCGTTCAGGGTTGAGCCAGTCGCGGCGCGCGAACTGCGGACGCGGGTACTCCGGGCGCGGTGCGGGTGAGTGGGCACACATGCTCCAGTCGATCGGTGGGCCGGCGCGGGGAGCGCCGGGCCCGTCTGTACGGCTGTGGGGTGTGGTTCAGGAACCGCCGAGACCGGTGGTGGCGACGGAGTTGACGATGCGGCGCTGGAAGAGGAGGAAGACCACGATCAGCGGCAGCGCGGCCAGCAGGGCGGAGGCCATGGACTCGCGTACTGGACGCCGTAGGCGTCCTTCACGGTGGCCAGGCCCACCGGGAGGGTCATCAGGTCCGGGTCGTTGGTGACGATGAACGGCCACATGGAAGTTGTTCCACGCCCCGATGAAGACGAAGATCGCCACCGCGCCACGATCGGCCGCGAGGCGGCAGCACGATCGACCGGAAGACCCGGAACTCGGAGGCACCGTCGATCCGGGGCCGCCTCCTCCAGCTCCGCGGGGATGCCGTCGAAGAACCGCTTGAGGATGAACACCATCATCGGCGCGACGACCTGGGGCAGGATGACCGCCGCGTAGGTGTCGACCAGGGTTGAACAGGAGCATCTGCTCGAACAGCGGCACGACGAGCAGCTGCGGCGGGATCATGATGGCGGCGACGGTGACGGCGAGCAGCGCCCGGCGGCCGCGGAACGTGCCGCGCGAGAGCCGTACGCCGCGAGGGTGGAGACCACCACCGTGATCAGCGTGACCAGTGCGGCGATGAGAAGCTGTTGAAGGCCCAGACGGTGACGTTTCCGCGTTCCAGGATCTGCTGGTACGCGTCGATGGTGAAGGCCCCTTGAACGGCGAGGGCCGGGGAGTGGCGACGTCCTTCTCGCTCTGCGCCGAGGTGACGATCGCCCACAGGAACGGCACCAGCCAGACGCGACCGCCAGGACGGCCAGCGCCGTCCCGGCCAGGACGCGGGGCAGCCGGCCGTGGCCGAGGAGCAGTGGGGATCCGGACGCTTCGCGAGGTGGACGGCGCCGTAGTGCGGACGGTGGTGGCGGTTGCGGACACGGTCAGTCCTCCTGGCGGAAGAGGCGGAGCTGCACGAGCGAGACGACGATGACGAGCGCGAAGAAGAGGTAGGAGATGGCGGAGGCGTAGCCGAGCCGGTAGCCGGTGAAGCCGACGTCGTAGACGTACTCGAGGACGGGGCGGGTGGAGCCGTTGGGGCCGCCCTTGGTGAGGATGTAGATCTGGTCGAACACCTTGAGCGACGCGAGGATCCTGGAGCATGGCCACCAGTGCGGTGGTCCGGCGCAGTTGCGGCAGCGTGATCGACCACAGGCGCCGCCACGCCCCGGCGCCGTCGAGTGCCGCCGCCTCGTCGAAGGTCGAGGGCAGGGACTGGAGCGCGGCGAGGTAGAGCAGGAAGTTGAAGCCGACCGTCCACCAGACGGTGAGGGCGGCGACGGACCACATGGCGACGGACTCGTCGGACAGCCAGCCGACGGAGTCGAAGCCGAGCGTGGAGAGGAGCTGGTTGCCGAGCCCCAGTTCCGGCTGGTAGAGCCAGGTCCAGATGAGGGGTCACCACGGTCACGGGCAGCAGGTAGGGGCGAAGAACGCCAGTCGCCACGCCCACTGCCCGGCGAGCCCGCTGTGCACCAGCAGCGCCATCGCCAGCGGGACCAGCACCAGCGGCACGCTGGAGATGACGGTGAAGAAGACCGTGTTGCCGAGGCTGCTCCAGACGTCCGGGTCGCCGAACGCCTCGCTGTAGTTGTCGAAGCCGACGAAGCTCGTGTCGCGCAGGGCGAGCGAGGTGTCGGTGAAGCTCATCCACAGCCCTTGCACGATGGGCCACACCATGAAGAGGCCGAAGACGAGCAGGAACGGCAGGACGAAGACGAACCCGGTGCTCGGGGTGGTGCGTATGCGGCGCAGGGCGGCTCGACCACGGCCGCCGGTGCGCACGGCGGGCGGGTCGGTCTGCGCCTCGGCGCCGAGAGGTGCGGTGGTGGTCACGTCGGTCACTCCTTCTGCTGGTCAGGCCACCGGGTTGGGCTGCCGCAGCAGCGCGTCCGCCTCGCGGACCATCTGACGCACCGCCTTCTCGGCGGACGTGTTGCCCAGCAGCGCCGACTGGAGCGGCTGACACATCCGGTTCTGGAAGTTCGAACCCGCGCCGACGAACCAGTTGGGCGGGTCGAGCACCGCCACCTTCGCGGCGTCCGCGTAGGAGGACTGCGGGTCGAGGGCCGCGTACTCCGGTTCCGCGAGCACGGGCTGATAGGCGGGGATGTGACCGGCGCTCGCCCAGGTGAGGCTCTGCTTGAGGATCTCCGCGACATACCGGTGGGCCTCGCGTCGCCGCGCCGGGTCGGGGTTCTCCTGGTGCGGGAGGACGAAGCTGTGGCTGTCGGTGTAGACGGCCGGCTTCTCGAAGACCTGGGGGAAGGGGGCGGCCCCCAGCGGGATGCCGGACTGCTTCAGCGTCGGCAGCTCCCACTCGCCGAGCATGGCCATGCCGCCGCGGTCGCCGGTGAAGGCGGCCAGTGCGCCGTTGTAGTCCAGGTTGTTGGGGTTGGTCCGGCCGTCGAAGAGCTGCTTCATCAACGTCACGACGCGTACGGCGGCGTCGATGTCGATCTCCGGGGGTCCCCCGTCCGGCAGGGTGAACTCGGCACCGGTCTGCGCGTAGAGGCCGGCGAACAGCCGCCAGTTCTGTGCCGTGTCGGTGACGTGGCCGAAGAGGATGCCGGACTCCCCGGTCGCCTCGGCGAGGGCCTTGCCCGCGTCACAGCAGCGCCTCGGGCGAGGCCCATCGGAGCCAGTTCCCCGAGGGAGTCCAGGAGACCGGCGGTGTCCGCGGCCTCCTTGTCGTAGAAGACGATGAACGGGTGGACGTCGAGCGGGATCGCGTAGACCGTTCCATCGTGCTGCGTACGCGCCCAGACGGCCGGCGTGAAGTCCTTCCGCGTGACCCCGAACTCGGCGAGCAGGTCCAGGTCGAAGGCGTCCACCAGGCCGCCGGGCGCGTAGCCCGCCAGCCGGGACAGATGCATGGCGGCCACGTCGGAGGCCCCGGCCGCCGGCGGCGGACATGGCGAGTTTGGTGTAGTAGGACGGGCCCCAGTCCAGGATCGTGCGGTCGACCTCGAAGCCCTCGGCCCCGCGCGGCCCCCTTGGAGACGGCCTCGATCATGTCGTCCATCAGCATCCCGTCGCCGCCCTGGAACAGGTCCCAGACGCTCAGCGCGGAAGCGCCCGAGGCGGAGGCCGGTGAGGCGCAGCCGGAGAGCGGGCCCGCGGCGAGCAGGGCTCCCGTTCCGGCCATGGTGTGACGCAGGAGCCGGCGGCGGCTGGAGGCGGCGTACCGGGTCGGACGCGGCCGGCACCCCCCGGGCAGGCAAACGGGAACTCATCGCGGACCTTTCGACGGCCGGACGCTGATGCGGTGGCTAGTTTTTACATCGATGTACATGGGCTGTAAAGAGCTGTGGCCCCAAGACGGGCAGCGGCGACGGTGCGCGGGGAGTCACGCCGGGGGTTACTCCGACCTGCGCTCGGGCCGGTGCGGTAGCGGAAGGACATAGACCGGCCCTCGCGCGAGAGGCAGGGAGGTCTCGGTGGCACGGCCCAGGATCAAGGACGTCGCACGTCGTGCGGGCGTGTCGGAGAAGACGGTCTCCAATGTCATCAACGACTACGCCCATGTCTCCGACCGGACCAGGCAGGTGGTGCGCGAGGCCATCGAACAGCTCGGCTACCGGGTGAACCTGGCCGGGCGTCACCTGCGCAAGGGCCGCACCGGCATCATCGCCCTGGTCGTTCCCGAACTGGACATCCCGTACTTCGCCGAGCTGGCGCGGCATGTGATCCGCGAGGCCGAGCAGTGCTCCCTGACCGTGCTGATCCATCAGTCCGGGGCGGATCGCGACCATGAGCTGGCGGCGCTGGCCGGCTTCGGCTCCGCCTTCGTGGACGGGATCATCCCAGGCCCGCTCGCCCTGACCGCGGACGACCTGCGCGACCGCGCGGGCGCCCCGCCCACCGTGCTGCTCGGTGAGTTGCTGGAGGAGGGCGCCGACCACGTGGCCATCGACAACGAGAGTGCCGCGCGCGAGGCGACGAACCACCTGATCGGTCTCGGGCGGCCCGCGTCCTCGCCGTCGGCGGACGCGACGACTCGGGTCTGGGGACGGCGAGGCCCGCACCCGCGGCTACCGTGCCGCCCTGGAAGAAGCGGGCATCGCCTACGATCCGGCGGCCCTGCTGCCGGTCGACTCCTCTCGGATGCCCGACGGCGCCGAGGCCGTGGCGCGGGCACTGCGGGACGGCGCGCGGCCCGACGCGCTGCTCTGTCTCAACGACCAGTTGGCGCTGGGCGCGTTGCGCGCCCTGCACGAGCACGGCGTCAAGGTGCCCGAGGACGTCGCCGTCATCGGCTTCGACGACGTGGAGGGCGGGCGTTTCAGCGTACCGACGCTGAGCACGGTGGCCCCCGACAAGGCGGCGGTGGCCAAGGTCGCCGTGCAACTGCTCCAGCGCCGCATCGAGGAGGCGACGGGACCGGACGGCGTGAGTGACGGCGCCGATTCGGGTGTGCTGTCGCCCCAGGACCGCATCGTGGCCCACCGGCTCGTCCTGAGAGAGAGTACGGAGGGGGCCACGAGCGCGCTGAGGGGCGGTCGGTTCGACGAGCGCGGGCGGCAGGCCCACGACGGGTCCGATGAGGGCGGTGACGGGCAGGCGAGGCGCGCCGGCCCGAAAATGGTATTCCATTTCTAAGCCGCAGAACCTCTTGACGGTGCCGTTTGGCGAAAACTACGTTCTGTTCATCGGAACGCCGCTTCCGCTTTGTGGAACTCTCCAACTCCCCGCACCTGATCCCAGGAGTCCCGTATGACTGCCCTGGAAGACCGCCGCTCGCCCGCGGAGACCAGTGACACCGCCCCCAGCTCGGGCCTGTACACGTACGACCTGGCCCCGACGAAGAGGGAAGGGGCGCCGCTGGGGCGCCTACAACGTCTTCACGCTGTGGGCCAACGACGTTCACAGCCTCGGGAACTACGCCTTCGCCATCGGACTGTTCGCCCTGGGACTGAACGTGTGGGGCATCCTCGCCGCCTTCGCGCTCGCGTCGGTCCTGCTCTTCCTGCTGCTGACGCTGTCCGGGTTCATGGGACACAAGACCGGCGTCCCCTTCCCCGTGATGAGCCGCATCGCGTTCGGCATCAAAGGAGCGAAACTCCCGGCCGCCGTTCGAGGTGCCGTCGCCATCGCCTGGTTTGGTATCCAGACCTACCTCGCCTCCGCGGTGCTGAGCACCCTGCTGGTGGCGATGTTCCCCGGCCTGGCCCGCCTGGACACGAACTCCCTGCTCGGCCAGTCGACGCTCGGCTGGATCACCTTCCTGGTCCTGTGGGCCCTGCAAGTGGTCATCGTGAGCTACGGGATGCAGATGATCCGCCGGTACATGGCCTTCGCGGCGCCGCACCACGCTGCTCACCATGTGCGCCCTCGCGGTGTGGATGTTCGCTCCGGGCGGACGGCTCGATCAGTCTGTCCGACGGCGAGCCGCTCACCGGCGGCGCGATGTGGCTCCAGGTCCTGCAGGCCGCCGCCCTGTGGGTCAGTGATCTACGGGACGTTCGTCCTGAACTTCTGCGACTTCACCTGGTCCGCCAGAGCCGCGGCTCCATCGTCCGCGGGAACGTGATCGGCATCCCCGTGAACATGCTCTTCTTCGCCGTCATCGTGGCGATCCTCAGCGAGCGCAGTTCTCTCTCGACGGCACGTCATCACCAGTCCGGATGGACATCGTCAGGACCATCCCCAACATGTTCCTGCTGGCCGTGGCCTCACTCGCCCTCATCGCCCTGACCGTGGCGGTGAACCTGCTGGCCAACTTCGTGGCGCCGATCTACGCCCTGGTCGACCTCTTCCCGCACCGGCTCGACTTCCGCCGGGCCGGCCTCGTGAGCGCGATCCTGGCCTGGTGATCACACCCTGGAACCTCTACAACAGCCCGGTCGTCGTCAACTTACTCGGCGGGCTGGGCGCCCTGCTCGGCCCCTCTTCGGCGTGATCATGGCGGACTACTGGCTGCTGCGGAAGTCCCGGGTGAACGTGCCGGCCCCCTACACCGAGCAAGCGGGCGCCGAGTACCACTAGCCGCGCGCTACAACCCGCGGGCCGTCGCCGCCTTCGTGCCGAGCGCCGCCATCGCCGTCGTCGTCGCCCTGGTGCCCTACTTCCACGCCGCGGCCGGCTTCTCCTGGTTCATCGGCGCGATCATCGCCGCGGCGCTGTACGCGCTCATCGCCGACCGTGCCTCGCCGATCCGCGACGTGGACGGCGAAGCCATCGCCGTCGCCGCGGAATAGCTCCGCCGTCGCCGCGCCACACCCCACCCGAGCAGAAGGCCCGCCCATGCGCATCCTCGTGGTCAACGTCAACACCACGCAGTCCATCACCGACGCGATCGGCAAGCAGGCGGCCGGCGCGGCCTCCCCGGCACCGAGATCGTTCCCCTGACCCCGCGCTCGGCGCGGAGTCCGTCGAGGGAACTACGAGAGCTACCTCGCCGCGATCGCCGTCATGGAGACCGTCCGCGCGCACCCGGAGCCGTTCGAACGCGGTAGATCCAGGCCGGGTACGGCGAGACACGGCCGGGAGGGTCTTCAGGAACTGCTCGACGTCCCCGTCGTCGACATCACCGAGGCCGCGGCGAGCACCGCCCAGTTCCTGGGCCGCCGCTACTCCGTCGTCACCACCCTCGACCGCACGGTCCCCCTGATCGAGGAGCGGCTGGAGGTGGCCGGGCTGAGCGCCAGATGCGCCTCCGTGACGCGCCAGCGGGCTCGCCGTACTGGAACTGGAACGGGACGAACAGGCCGCCGTGGACGCCATCACCGCGCAGGCCGCCCGCGCGGTCGAGGAGGACCGCGCCGAGGTGATCTGCCTGGGCTGCGGCGGCATGGCCGGCCTCGCCGAACGCGTGGTGGAACGCACCGGTGTCCCCGTGGTCGACGGGATCGCCGCCGCCGTGACGATCGCCGAGTCACTGGTCCGGCTCGGCCTGTCCACGTCCAAGGTGCGCACCTACGCGCGACCGCGCCCCAAGCAGATCGTCAACTGGCTCTGGAAGGCGGTCTGAGACCGCCGAGTCCCAACCCTCTCCCCCTGTCCATCTCCCCTGTCCCGCGCCCCCGGTGGGCTGGCCGCGCACCAGCCGCACACCGGCCACACCGGCCACATCGGCCGCGGGGTATTCCGACGGGCCGCTCGACCGACGCCCCGCACCGGCGCGGTCGGCGCGCCTCGGAACGGGAAGACAGACGAAGGGACGGCGATGGCTGCGTCAGAGGGCTTCACGCCCGAGTCCGAGCGGGTCACGCGGCAGTTGCGCGACGAGATCGTCGACGGTGCGCGGCGCCGGCCGGGCCAGCCGCCTGGTGGAACGGGAGCTGGCCGAGGGCGCTCGGCGTGAGCCGGCTCGCCTGTCCGGGAGGCCCTAGAAGACCCTGGTGTCCGAGGGGCCTGGTGACGCCTCGACCGCGCTCCTGGGCGGTGGTACGGGAGTTCACCACGAGCGACATCGCCGACCTCGACGAGGTCCGTTCGGGCCTGGAGACCCTGGCGTTCCGGCTCGCCGCCCAGCGGCACACGTCCCGGACTGGAGAAGCTGCGCGCGACGGTGGACGCCGAACTGGAGGCGGCCCGCGCGGGACGACGCGGTGCAGGCCCGCCAGGCTGCCGCCGACTTCCACCAGACGGTCATCTCCCTGGCCGCCAACGAGCTCCTCAACGAACTCGAGCGCGTCCTGCGCAGCCGGCTGCGGTGGCTCATGGGCCACACGACGGCCTGCTGGCCGTGGCGCTGGAACACGAGGCTCTCTACCAGGCCATCGCGGAGCGCCTGACGTCGAGCGCGTACAGGCGCTCGTCCTCCATCACCTGGCGACGAGCCGCAGCGCGCCCTGGGCCACCACGCGCGGGAACGGGCGCAGGAGAACGAACGGCCTTAGCGCGGCTTTCGGCGGCGAACAGCGGGCATACGGATGTCCCGGAGGCCCTCTCCGTCGCCGACCAACGGGAGTTCCCTGTGACGCCGAGCCTGCGCACCGCCCGCGCGTGCCGTGCCGCCGCCGCCCTCCTTCTCGCGGCGGCCGGATACGCGGCCACCCACCACCCGTGGCTCGCCCCTGCCCGGCCTGGTACGCCGCCGCCGTGTTCGCCTGGTGGCCGCCCGCGCCCGGACGGAGCACCGGCTGCGGGTCGCGCGGGCACAGCGCGCCGAGCGGCTGGCACGTCCCCGCCTGCGGCAGCCGCTCGCCGCGACGCTGAAGCCCTGCTGCGCGTTCTGGCAGCACTCCGGCGGGGCCGTGCACGGCCCGGGGTGCACCCGCCCCGCTGCCGCCCGCGTCCCCTTCCGCGACGACTGCTGCGAGCGGTGGTGGACCTCTCTGGGCGCACGGCACGACGCGGGCTGCCGCCATCACGTCGGCACGCCGGAGCGCGACCGCGCACGCACGACCCCGCAGTAAGGAAGTAGGTACGTCACCGCTCGTGGGGATCGCCCACTGTCGGGCCGTTACCGCCGTGCCTGCTCCAGTGCCGTCCGCAGGGCCGGCGCGGGGTGGCGGCCGCCCAGGCCTGGGGGAGCAGGGTGGGGATACGGGACCGGTCCGGCGGTCGCCGAGCGGTCGTAGCCGGCGAGGACCTCGGGCAGCCGGTGGCCGTGGTGGGCCGCCGCCGCGACGAGCCCCTCGGCGACGGTGCGCACCTCGGCCGTGAGCCCCTGGCGGGCCAGGCCCAGGGCGATGACCGCGTTGTCGTGCGGCCAGGCGCTGCCCCGGTGGTACGACAGCGGGTGGTACGGCCGCTGGCCGGCGGCGAGGGTCGGATCGCCCAGCCGGAGAAGAAGTCCGGCTCCAGCAGCCGTCGTCCCCACCCGGCGGGAGCGTTCCGGGTCGAGGATGCCCGACCACAGCAGGTGCCCGGCGTCCGAGGCCAGCACGTCGACCTAGCGGCCGGCGCCGTCCAGGGCGAGCGCCGGGAAGTCCGCCTCCGGCATCCAGAAGTCCGTGGTGAAGCGGTCCCGCAGCCGGGCGGCGGTCTCGCGGAGCCGACGCGCGTAGGGCCCGTCCCGCCAGATGTCCTCGGCGAGCCGGGCCGTGCGCAGGAGTGCGTCATAGGCGTAACCTGCGCTTCGACACCGCGATGGGTCCCTGGGCCTGGGTGCCGTCGCGGGAAGCAGATGGCGCCCGCGGAGTCCTTCCAGTTATGGTTGACCAGCCCGCCCGGGTCGGGGGTGTACACGAGAGTAGCCGTGCTTCTCCAGGCCGCCGTCGGTGAGCATCCAGTCGACCGCCTTCCGGGCGTGCCGCTCAGACGTACGGCCAGGAGCGGTCGCCGGTCGCCTCGTGGGTGGGCGTGGAGGAGGACGAGGGAAGAGCGGCGTGGCGTCCACGGCACCGTAGTACCGGCCGTACGGCACCTGCCGGGAGTGGGCGAGTTCGCCGTGCCGGGTCTCGTGGACCATGCGTCCGGGCTGCTCGCCGCTGAAGACGTCGTGGCGCTGCCCCTGGGTGGCGGCGAGCGCGCTCAGGACGGCGGCCGCCGTCGCGGGCCGGTACGGCAGCAGGAAGTAGGACGTCAGCAGTGAGTCGCGGCCGAACAGGGTGAGGAACCAGGGGATACCGGCGGCCGGGACGCACACGTCCTCGCCGTCGACGCCGGGGACCGGGATGGTCAGCAGGTCGATGTCGGCGAGACCGCGCTCGACGGTGAGCGTCAGGTCGTCCGTCGCGTCCGTCGCGTCCGTCGTCGGTTCATGCCGGTTCGGGCGTCGTTCGGCAGCGGCAGCGGCAGCGGCAGCGGCAGCGGCGGCGCACGGTGCGTCCGTGCGGGTGGGGCGCGGACGGTCAGGTGCAGGTCGGTTCGGCCGTGGGCGTCGAGCGGCAGGTGCCAGGTGAACGTCCACGCGGTGGGCCCCGGTGCGCCTCCGGGGGCGTCGACCGAGTCCGGGGCGGGGCGGCAGACGACCTCCGGTCCGGGGCGTGCCAGTCGGCTCGCCGGTAGGTGAGGAGCAGACCGTCCGCGGTCTCCTGGACCCCGTGCTCCCCGCCGGGCTTTGGCGTAGTGGCGGTCGTCGGCGCGAGTTCGAAGAGGTCGGCGAAGTCGGCGTCGACGGTGGAGGCCGAGGCGGGCGGTCACGGGGCCTGGGCGGTTGCTGACCAGACTCAGGTGTTCGGTGAACGTGCCCGCGGTGACGCTCTGCCGCCGGAAGACGGTGTACGCGGGCGGGTCGTCCCGGGTGCCCTCGGGGGTCAGGACGCAGGCGGCCGTGTCGTCGGTGTCCGCCGTGGCGGGTACGAGGGCGGTGGGCGCGCCGCCGTCGACGGTGAGTCGCCAGCGGCTGAGGTGCCGGGCGTCCTGGGAGAACAGTCCGTCGGGCGTCGACCGCGGGTGCCGCTGATCTCCCCGTCGGTGCCGAGGCGGACGAAGGTGGCGTCGCGCACCAGTTGGACGCGGGGGTCGGCCGCTGGTCACGGCATGGGCTCCTTCGGGTCGGCGCTCAGCAGGTCGAGGGCGAGGGCGGCGGTCCAGGAGAAGTGCCGGGTGCCGCGGGCCTCCCCGGTGGACGGGTCGACGTACTCGGCGAATCCGGAGCGTCCCGCCCGGGCGAGGAAGTCGGCGCGCAGACGTTCGGCGTCCTGCTGGAGGCCGTGGTGCGCGCAGTCCTCGCTCGATCAGCCAGGCCGTGTTGAACCAGGCCGGTCCCGCGCCAGTACCGGGTGGGGTCGAAGGCGTGGCCGGTCAGGTCGTAGCTCGGGACCAGGCTGGTGGCCGGGGCGGCGAAGCGCGGGCCGGTGAGCGCGGTGTGCAGGCGACGGACGACATCCCGCGGCAGGTGCGGCACTAGGAGCGGGATCAGTCCGCTGACGCCCCCTCCTCGACCGGCGTGTCGGTGTGCAGGTCGCGCACGCGGAAGAGGCCGGCCTCCTCGTCCCAGAGCCGGTCCGTCAGTGCCCGGGTCAGCTCGGCGGCCCGCTCGGTGTGCCGCTGCCCCCGGCAGGCCCAGTTCGCGTGCCATGGCGGCCAGGGCGAGTTCGCTCACGGCCAGCAGCGCGTTGAAGCACGGGTCCTCCACGGCGAACCGGTGCCGCACGACGCGGTCGTCGTAGCCGGCTTCCCGGTACTCGGTGGCCAGCCGGACGTGGCGGCCGTAGTCGAGGTCGGTGGGCCGGTCGGCGGGGTGGCCGTGGTCGAGGTCGGCGCCCGGAAGGTTGTCGGGCGGGCTGGGTTCGACGCGCTGGAGGGCCCGGTCCCAGCAGGGGCTGTTGTCCATGCCGGGTTCCCAGGGGTGGACGACGGCCGCGAGCGCCCCCGCCGCCGAGGTCGCGGCGGGTGCGGGAGGTAGTCGTGCCAGGCGGTGAGCCGGGGGTGGACGCGGGCGAGAAGCCGCGGCGCCGTGACTCCGCCGGGTCGGCCCGGTGCACGAGCCACGCCGCCAGGGCGTGCACCGGCGGCTGGACGATGCCCGAGGTCTCGGCGGTGGACGGGTGCGCCGTGTGTAGCGGCCGGCCCGGGAGGACTGCCATAAGTCGGGGCTCGGGAAGTACGCGTCGTGGGGCAGTGCGGGGTTGAAGACGATGTGGGGCACGCGTCCGTCGGCCCACTGCGCGGCCAGCAGGGACTCCAGTTCCCGCTGGGCGCCGGCGCACCGACAGATGGCGCAGTCCGATGGCGACGAAGGCGGAGTCCCAGCTCCACTGGTGGGGGTAGAGGGTGCGGGAGGGGACGGTGGAGGTGCCGGTCCAGTTGTCGATGAGGACCCGCGCCGCACCGCGCCGCAGGGTCAGGTCCGCGGGCGCGGTGGGCGCGGGGCCGGTCCAGGAGCTCCAGGGGGACTTCACGCGCCCGACCTCGCCAGGAACGCGGGAACGGAGCGCACGGCCCTCGGCGGGGTCGCCGGTCAGCCGGCATTCGAGGGCGAGGTGGCCGTCGTAGCCGATGGTGTGCAGGGCGCCGAGCCAGGCGGGCCAGTCGAGGTGTCCGGCGCCGGGCTGGGAAGCGGTTGGAGTCGGAGACCTGGGCGTGGCCGATGACGTCGGCGTGGGCGAGGATCGCGGCGGCGGGGTCGGGCTCCTCGATGTTCATGTGGTAGCTGTCGATGCCGATCCGGACCGAGTCCAGGCCGACGGCGCGGATCAGGTCGGCGGCCTGTTCGAGCCGGTTGACCATGTGGTCCTCGTAGCGGTTGAGCGGCTCCAGGAAGAGCGTGGGCGCCCTCCCTGCGGGCGTGCTCGCCGAGTTCGGTCAGGCCGGCGAGGAGCACCTCGCGGTCCTGCTCCCTCGGTGCGCGGCGGTGTGAAGGGCGGCGGGCGGCGGAGAACATGCCGTACGAGGCGGGGGTCTGGGCGCCCGTGCCGCCGATCTCGGCGATGACGGTGAGCCGCGACTTCATCTGGGCGACGGCGTCGCGGCGCAGGTCCGTCGAAGGCGCCGAGGAAGTGCGGCATGTCGACGCAAGACGGTCGGCATGACGACGCCGTCCTCGCGGGCCTGCTTGAGTTCGCCGCGACGGGAGGCGAAGTGAGCGGTCGCCCTTGCCGCGCAGTTCGATCGCGTCGTAGCCGGCCTGCTGGGCGAAGTCCCACTTGGCCTGGAGGGGTGTCCCCGGGCAGGAGCTGTTCCTGGACGGCGGTCTTGAGCATGGGGGCCTTCAGAAAAATCCGGTCGCAGAGGCCGGGTCTCAGGAATTCCAGGACGACCTGCAGCGCCTCGGCGGGCCGCTCGTCCAGCAGTACGTAGGCGTCGGCGGCGTCGGCGGCGGGGACGACGTGGCTCACCAGGGTGTCGACGTCCACCTGGCCCTCGGCGACCAGGCGCAGGAAGGTCTGCTGGAGGCGTTCGACGGTCCAGCGGTTCGACAGCTGGGGCGGGACGCCGCCGATCTGGGAGCAGATCAGCTGGACCCGGTTGTGGTGGAACTCGTCGCCGAGGCGCAGGCCGATGCCGTCGCCCTGGTAGAAGCCGGAGGCCACCACACCCGCCGCCGGCGGCGACCGAGCGCAGCGCCTCGTGCAGGGCCGGGTAGGCACCGCTGATCTCGATGGCGAGGTCGGCGCCGAGGCCACCGGTGGTCTCGCGGACGCGTTCGGCGACGGCGTCGGTGCGGGCGTTGAGGGAGTACTTGGCGCCAGGCCGCTTCGCGGTCTCCAGGCGGCCGTCGAGGGCGTCGACGGCGGTGACGCGGGCGCCGCTGAGCCGGGCGAGGCGGGTGGTGAGCAGGCCGATGACGCCCTGGCCGAACACGGCGACGTCCTCGCCGAGGTGGATGTCGCCGGCCAGGACGGCGTTGTAGGCGATGGCGCCGACCCGGGCGAAGGCCCCGGCCAGCGGTTCGAGCCCGGTCGGCAGGGTGTGGCCGATCATGCGCTCGGCGGGGACGACGCCCTCGCTGCGGTGGCCCCAGATGCCCCAGACCAGGTCGCCGGGGACCGGCAGGCCCGGGTGCCGGCGAGTTCCGGGGAGACTTCCACGACCTCGCCGACCTCGAGCAGCCCCAGCCGGCCACCGGGTACTCGATGCCGGGCGCACCGTCGCGGAAGAGCTGCGCCCGGGGTCCCAGGTCCGGGTCAGGTACGGGTTGGTGCCGCGGTAGGCGGTGAGTTCGGTGCCGGCCGAGATGCCCGAGTAGCGGGTACGGACCCGCAGATGACCGGGCGGCAGTTCGGCCCCGATGCTCGGCCACCTCCACCTGACGGGGGCCGGTGAACTGGACGACGCGCTCCACGGATGACACGGCTGACACGAAGGGCTCCGGAAGGTTGCTGGTGCGGTTGCGTCGACAATATCCGCAACTTATGTCTTGTCAACCAACAAAAGTAGTGCTGTGATGCGTGGCGAGCAGACGTAAGCCGGAACGAGGACACTCAATGCGCATCAGGACCCTGCGGTCGAGGACGACCGCGGTCGGCGTCACGGCAGCCATGGGAATCGGGCTGCTCGGGCTGTGCGGGCAGCGCCCGGGCCCGGCAAGCCGGACCGTGAGATCACGGTCTGGTCCCAGGAGAACCCTCCCCGACCGTGTCGCGGCGACGCGGAAGGTCATCGACGAGTTCGAGAAGAAGAGCGGGATCAAGGTCCAAACTCGTCGGGGTCGACGAGGCCCAGATGCCGCAGCTGATCATGTCGGCGGCGGCGTCGGGCACGCTGCCCGACGTCATCGGCGCGGCCCCCATGGGCCAGGTCTGGCAGATGTACACCAACGGCCTGCTGAACACCGACATCCCGGAAACGCATCGTCGGCGAACTCGGCCGGGACACCTTCAACCCCAACGCGCTGGAGCTGACCTCCGACGGCGCCACCAGTCCTCGGCGTGCCCTCCGACGCCTGGCTCCAGCTGCTGGTCTACCGCAAGGACCAGTTCGCGCGGAAGGGCCTGGCGGCTCCCCGACACGTACGCGAAGACGCTGGCCGCCGCCGAGGCACTGACCACCAAGGGCCACGACGGCATCTCGGCGGCCACCGACCCCAGCGACGTCTTCACCTCGCAGAGCTTCGAGAGCCTCGCCCTGGCCAACGACTGCCAACTGGTCGACGACCGGCACGAGGTCGCCCTCGAGTCCCCCGCGGTGCGAGGCCGCCTTCCGCACCTACGACCGGCTCGCCCGCACCTACGGCGCGCCGGGCACGCGGACCGTGGACTCCACCCGCGCCACCTTACTTCGCCGGCCAGTCCTCCATGGTCATCTGGTCCTCGTTCCTGCTCGACGAACTCGCCGGCCTGCGCAAGGACGCCCTGCCCAGCTGCCCCAGTGCGCGAAGGACCCGCGGTACCTGTCGGACAACAGCGGCATCGTCACCGCGATGAAGGGGCCCGACGCCCAGGAGGCGGCCCAGTTCGGCGAGATCACGTCCTGGGTGACCACCAAGACGGCCGAGACCGCGGCGTCCCGGAGTTCATCGAGTACATGATGGGCACCGGCTACGAGTCCCTGGTTCGGCATGGCGCCCGAGGGCAAGATCCCGGTCCGCAGGGAACAGCCGCCGAACCCGAGCGCTACCTCGACGCCTGGCGCCACAGCGACATCGGCGTCGACACCCGCAAGCCCCTCGACGAGGTCTTCCCCGAGACCCTGCTCGACCAGCTCGCCGACGGGGTCGGCAACCTGCGCCGCTAGGGGCATCACCCAGGGCGAGGGGGCCCTCGTCGGCGCCACCAACGGCGAACTGCCCGTGCCGAAGGCCATCGGCGCCATGACCAGCGGCCAGAGCTCGCCCTCGGAGGCGGCACGCGACGCCGACGAAGAGGTCGCCGCCCTGAAGAAGTCCCTGCAGTAGCCGCCCGCCTGCACGTCACGAAGGTCCCTCATGACAGCAGCCCCAGCCGGCGCGCGCGCAGCGCCGGGACACCAGCCCCCGGTCCACGGACCGGTCCGACGCACCGGGCCGCCGTCCGATGACCGCCAGCCGGCGCGCCAACCGCGCGGGCCTCGCGTTCGTCTCCCCACCTTCCTCGTGGTCCTCGTGGTGGTCGTGCTGCCCATCGCGTGGACCGTCGCTGCTGGCCTTCCAGAAGGCCAAGCTCGTCGACATCCAGGGCATGGGCCTGTTCGGCAACTGGTCCCTGGACAACTTCGCGCAGGTCTTCGACTCGGCCGGCTTCTGGTCCAGCCTGTGGACCACCCTGCTCTACACGGCGGGCTCCACCGCTCGGTTCCGTCGTCCTCGGCCTGGTCGCCGCGCTCGCCGCTGCGCAAGCCGTTCGAGGGGCGCGGGGTGCTGCGCGCGGCGATGCTGCTGCCGTACGTCGCGCCCGTCGTCGCCGCGGCCTTCGTCTGGGAGGTCGCGCTCAGCCCGCAGTACGGCGTGGTCAACGACTGGGGCGGCGGCTGTTCGGCTGGGACGACCCGATCGCGTTCCTGTCGACCCGCGAGTACGAGGTGAACCTCCTCGGTCTGCACTCCTGACATCCCGCTGGCGCTGCTGACCGTCATCGTCTTCGAGTGCTGGCGCTACTTCCCTTCGCCTTCCTGTTCATCCCGGCCCGGCTGCAGGCGGTGCCGGACACCCTGGAGGAGGCCGCGCTGGTCGACGGCGCCACGATCACCCAGCGCTTCCGGCACGTCCTGCTGCCCCAGTTGATGCCGGTGATCGCGCTGCTGTGCGTGCTGCGCTTCATCATGACGTTCAACAAGTTCGACGACGTCTACCTGCTCACCGGAGGCGGAGCCGGCACCGACGTGGCCGCGGTGCGCGTCTGCGACTTCCTCACCGCCCGCTACGACGTGGGGGCCGCGGCCGCCCAGGCGCTCGTCCTGGCCCTCGTACTGATGATCCTGCTGGGCCTCTACTTCAAGTTCTTCGGCAACAAGGTCCAGGAGGAAGCGTGACGCAGAACGTGCCCCCAGAAGGCGGCGCTGAGCCGGGCCCGGTTCGAGGAGCGGGTTCTTCGGCGTCGCCCGGGTGGATCGTCATCGCGTTCCTCGCCGTGATCACCCTCCCTGCCCTTCTACTACATGGTGCTGCTGTCGCTGAAGCCCATCGACGCGCTGCTGCTCGACCCGGGCTCCCTGTGGATCTCGGCGAAGGACTTCACCCTCTCCACCTACCAGGACGTACTGCGCTCCACCGACGACGGCGGCCAGGGCTTCCTCAAGTTCCTGGTCAACTCCGCGCTGGTCTCCCTCGGCACGGTGGCGCTCACCCTGGTGGCCGCCGTGCCCGGAGCCTACGCCGTCAGCCGGCTGAAGTTCTTCGGCCACCGCCAGGTCAGCGCCCTCTTCCTGGCCGTCTACATGTTCCCGGCGACCCTGCTGGCCGTACCCGCTCTTCGTCATCTTCGCGAAGATCGGCCTGTCCTCCAGCCTCGTCGGTCTCGCCATCGTCTACGTCGCCCAGACCGTGCCGGTGTCGATCTACATGCTGAAGAACTACCTCGTCACCATCCCGGCCTCCATCGAGGAGGCGCGGCGCTGGACGGGTGCTCGCGGCTGCAGACCGTCCGCAAGGTGATCCTGCCGCTGGCCCTGCCCTCCCTGATGGCGACCGGGCTGTACGTCTTCATGATCGCGTGGAACGAGTTCCTGTTCGCGCTGCTGTTCCTGGCCGCGGACCCCGGTCAGTGGACGGTCTCCCTGGGACTGGCCCAGCTCTCCAACGGCATCGAGGTGCCGAAGACGATCCTGATGGCCGGTTCCGTGGTGCTGACGATCCCCGTGGTACTTCTGTTCTTCGCCGCCGAACGACTGCTCACCGAGGGTCTGACCAGCGGCGCCGACAAGAGTTGAGCCGTGGGGGACACCATGATGACGCCGAGTCAGGCCAGCGCCGGCGCGCTGCTGCAGCTGATCCGCAGCGGCCGCGCCAACACCCGGGCCGACCTCCAGCACGCCACCGGACTGTCCCGGTCGACCGTCGGACAGCGCCTCGACCTGCTCAACCGCGCCGGATGGCTGCGCCCACCACGGGAGCCTCCACCGGTGGCCGCCCGTCCCACCGGATCGCGTTCGATCCGAGCCACGCCTCGGTCATCGCCTTCGACCTGGAGACCCGGCACGCCCGCGCCGCCGTGCTCGATCTCGCGGGCACCATCCTGGCCGAGCACACCGGGCCGATGGATGTCGGCGAGGGTCCCGATCACGTTCTGGACCGGCTGGCCGAGTGGTTCCCGGACCTGATCGCGGCGGCCGGGGTGCCGGCGTCCCGTGTCGTGGGCATCGGGCTGTCCGTCCCGGGCCCGGTCGACTGGGAGTCCGGGCGGGTGATCGAGCCGCCCATCATGCCGGGCTGGGACCGGTACCCCATCCGGGAGCGGCTCCAGAAGGCGTACGCGGCACGGATGGGCCTGGACCCGGAGGCCGACGCCGTCCCGGTGCTCGTGGACAACGACGCCAACCTCATGGCGCTGGCCGAGCACCAGGCCAACCACCGCGACTGCTCGTCCTTCCTGCTGCTGAAGGTCTCCACCGGCATCGGCGCGGGCGTCGTCATCGGCGACAGCCTCTACCGCGGCATCGACGGCGGCGCCGGCGACATCGGGCACATCCGCCTGCACGACCGGTCCGACGCGCTGTGCATGTGCGGCTCCCACGGCTGCCTCGCGGCCGTCGCCAGTGGGCGCGCGATCGCCAAGGAACTGTCCGCCCTCGGCCTGGACACCGCCTCCGGACGGGACGTGCGGCGCCTGCTCAACGAGGGCCATCCGGACGCCGTACGGCTGGCCCGGGAGGCCGGGCGGCGGGTGGGCGAGGTCCTGGTCACCGTCGTGACGCTGCTCAATCCCGGGGTGCTCATGATCGCGGGTGAGCTGTCCGGGGTGCCCCTTCCTGACCGGGGTGCGCGAGTTGGTCTACCAGCGCGCGATGCCCCGCGCCACGGCCAACCTCCAGGTCGTCACCTCGCGGCTCGGCGACCACGCGGGGCTCGTCGGGGCCGCCGCCATGGTCGTGGAGCACCTCTACTCCCCCGCCGGTGCCGACGCCCGCCTCGACCGCCTGGCGCCGTGAGCGCGCCGCCCCGCCCCCTCCCCGCACACCCGCCAAGAGACCCCGATCAGCACCAGGAAGACAGGAACACCGTGACCGCTGCCCCCGCCCCCTGGACCGGCCGGCCCGTCGAGGTCGGACTCGTGGGCGCCGGCCCCTGGGCCCGCACCATGCACGCCCGGAGTTACCGTCCGCCGGGCCCGAGACGCGGCTCGCCGCGGTCTCGGGCCCGCCGTACGGCGGCCGCCCGCGAGACCAGCCGAGCCCTCTACGCCGCCCATGTCGCCGCGGACTTCGACGAGTTGCTGGACCGCTGCGAGGCCGTGGCCTTCGCCGTGCCGCCCGCCGTCCAGGCCGAGCTGGCACCGCTGGCGGCGAAGCGGGGCAAGGCCCTGCTGCTGGAGAAGCCGCTCGGGCCCGATCTGGTCTCGGCCCGCCGCGTGGCCGACGCGGTCGCGGAAGCCGGTGTGGTCTCCCAGCTGGTGCTGACCAAGCGCTACCACCCGGCCACCCGGGCCTTCCTGGACGCCGCGCGCGCCGTCGACGTGGCCGGGGCCCGCTCCTGCTACCTCCACGGTGCCTTCCTGCAAGGCGAGTTCGCCACCGGCTGGCGCCTCGAACACGGTGCCCTGCTCGACCTCGGCCCCCACCTGCTCGATCTGCTGGATGCCGCGATCGGCCCCATCACCGGCCTCCGCGCCACCGGCGACCCGCGCCGCTGGGTCGAACTGACCTGCGAGCACGAGAACGGAGCCGTGAGCCAGGCCTCCCTGTCCGGCTCGGTGGCCGTCCCGCGCACGCTCACCCGCGTCGAGCTCTTCGGTCCCGAGCATCCGCTGGTCTACGACACGGCCGACATCGACCACGAGGAGTGCTGGCCCGTCCTGCGCCACGACTTCGCGACGGCCGTCCGCAGCGGCACGCCGACTCCGGTCGACGCACAGCGCGGCCTGTACCTGCAGAACCTCCTCGACCGGGCGGTACACGGCTGACCGGCGGCCGCGACGGTCCCGCGTTCAGCGGGTGTCCGTCAGGCCGCCCGTGACGGCGATGACCTCGCCGACGGTGAAGCTGGAGTCCGCGTCGGAGGCCAGGTACACGTAGGCGGGAGCCACCTCCTCCGGCTGGGCGACCCGCCCCATGGGGGCCGAGCTGCCCAGGTTGGTCAGATAGTCGTCGGGGGAACCGCTGCCCCGCCAGGTTGAGCACCGTCCAGGTGGGGCCCGGGGAGACGATGTTGGCGCGGACGCCGCGCTCGGCGAGGTGCGGGGCGATGGACTTGGTGAAGACCACCAGGGCGGCCTTGGAGGCCGCGTAGTCCATCATGATCTCGCTCGCCCTTGAGCGCCTCCTCGGACGCGGTGGCGATGACGGCGTCACCGTGGGAGAGGTGCGGCAGGGCCGCCATCACCAGGTGGAAGTAGGCGTAGACGTTCGTCTTGAAGACCCGGTCGAAGTCCTCGGCGGTCAGGTCGGACAGGCTGTTCTGGCTGTTGAGGTAGGCGGCGTTGCTGACCAGGACGTTCAGAGCGCCCAGTTCCGCGACGGTGCGTTCTACCACATCGGCGCAGAAGGCCGGGTCGCACAGGTCGCCCGGCAGCAGCAGGCAGGTGCGGCCCTCCTTCTCGACCGCCTCCCTGGTCTCGTCGGCGTCGCTCTGCTCCTCGGGCAGGTGGACGATCGCGACGTCGGCCCTCTCCCGTGCGTAGAGCACGGCCACCGAACTGGCCGATTCCGGAGTCGCCCCCGGTGATCAGCGCGACCTTCCCGGCCAGCTTCCCGGAGCCCCGGTAATTGGGGGCGAGGTAGCGCGGAGCGCACTTCCATCCGCTCTTCCAGACCGGGGCGCTGCTGACGCTGGAAACGGTACGGCGGAGAGAGCTCCGCCTCCTCCTGGGGCATCGCCGGACGGTCGAGCGGTCCGCCGCCCGTTCCGTTCCTCTCCACCATTACTGGCCTCCACACGATCATGCAAGCGGTCGGCGCCGCCAGCTTGGCGGTGCCAGCAATCGCGTGTCCGGAGCTCAGGAGCCTCAAACAGCTCCGTCGGGTTCAGTCGACGACCGCGGTGGCCTCGACCTCGATCAGGTGCTCGGGCACGTCCAGCGCCGCGACACCCAGCAGGGTGGCCGGCGGTGCCGCGGTGACCCCCAGCTTCGCGGTCGCCCGGGCGATGCCCTCCAGCAGCAGGGGCATCTTGTCGGGGTCCAGTCCACGACGGCACGTTCAGTTTCGCCACGTCGTCGAAGAGGAGGCACCGGCCGCGTCCAGGGCGGTGGCGACGTTGAGGCAGCACTGCTCGGCCTGGGCGGCGAGATCGTCCACGCCGACCGTGGTGCCGTCGGCGTCCCACGCGACCTGCCCGGCGATGAAGACCAGCTCGATCCGGACGCGATCGACACCTGCCGGTAGACGTCGATCTCCGGCAGTCCGCCGGGGTTCACCAGGGTGATGGCCATGACGTGTCTCTCCTTGCCGTTCACTCTCTTGTGGTTACTCGGGAACCGTAGGAGAGTGACCGCTGACATGGAAGAACGCACTTTTCAGTGACTGGGGAACCTGATGGTGACCAAGCAGTTCACGGGCTCGCCCGACGACGCGGACCTGACGCGCGCGGACTCCCTGGCGCGGGGAGATCTTCTCGGACATCGCCAACAAGTGGGCGCTGCTGCTCATCGAGGCGCTGGGCGACCGCACCCTGCGTTTCAGCGAGTTGCGGGAGGAGATCGAGGGCATCAGCCACAAGATGCTCACGCAGAACCTGCGCATGCTGGAGCGCAACGGGCTGGTGGAGCGGTGCGTGCACCCCACGGTGCCGCCGCGGGTCGAGTACACCCTCACGGAGCCGGGGCGGGGGCTGCTGAAGACGACGCACCACATGTGCGACTGGACCCACCGGTACCTGGGCCACATCGAGGCTTCCCCGTCGCAGCTTCGGGGCATGACGGGCGCCGCCAGGTTCAGCGCCGTCGGCGAGCGGGGCGCGGAAGACGGCCAGCCGCAGGACGACGAAGCGCACGACGGTGACGGCGACGGACGTGGCGGCGAGGACGCCGGCCTCGGCGGCGGGCGAGGCGCCGGGCTCGGCGTGCCTGAACCACAGCACGGATCCGGACGTGACCAGGTAGCCGAGCACGAAGAGGCCGCCGGCTCCCAGATGGGCGCGGACGGCCCCCGCCGCGGTGTGCCGGAACGTCAGCCGCCGGTTCGCCTCGGTGTTGAGCACGGTCAGCACCAGCAGGGAGACCAGGTTGGCGGCGGCCGGCGGCCACCACAGCCGCAGCACCCAGTACAACAGTGCCTGCCCGACGGTCGACGCGATGCCGATCGCGACGAACCAGCCGACCTCCCGCGACCACACCGTGCGCCGCGTGGCGGGAGTACGGGCGGCTCGCGGGGCTCGGGAGTGACCGGTGACGCGTTCAGCCGAGCCACACGTCACGCCCCCCACCCCATCCGACCGACCGTCAACTCCTGGTCGCGCAGCCTACTACGCCACCGTGAGACACTTTGCCCGGCCTTTGCCTTTCGGGAACCGAGCGGCCCACGGGTGCGTTCATCCTGATAGCCGCGAGAAATCGCGGCCGAGGACCAAGACGGACTACGCAGCAGCAACAGAAGCCGAGGTGGCACGAGTGGCGATGTGGGACAAGATCAAGGACCAGGCCAAGACCTTCCAGCAGTCCCAGGGCACTCGGGGAGCGAGCGGACCCGGGCAGGGCCCGCAGGGACATCAGGGGCACCAGGGATCCGGCCGGCCCGGCTCGTCCTCCGGCGGCTCCAAGGCCCAGCTGATCGGGATGTTCAAGACCCAGCTCGCGTCGGTCAAGACCGAACTCAAGAGCGGCGCCTACCGGGACGCCAGCATGGCCATGTGCGCGCTGGTCGCCGCGGCCGACGGCCAGGTGGAGCCGGCCGAGCGGCAGCGCGTGGAGGAGCTGATCGTCTCCAACGAGGTCCTGCAGAACTTCCCGGCCGACCAGCTCCGCCAGCGTTTCAACCAGCACGTGGACAAGCTCGTCGCCAACTTCGAGCTGGGCAAGAGCGAGGCCCTCCAGGTGATCGCCAAGGCCGCCAAGAAGCCCGCGGAGGCCCGGGCGGTCATCCAGACCGGCATGGTCATCGCCGGAGCCGACGGTGTCTTCGAGCCGTCGGAGCAGGTACGCGATCCGCGAGGCCTGCACCGCCCTCGGCGTGTCGCCGTCGGAGTTCGGCGTCTGACCGAGCCGGGCCCGTCAGCCTCGCCGATGGGGAAAGCGTTTGACGGCCGTCGGCGTCGGGGGATCGGATGAGCCCCATGAGCTCAGCAGGGCAGACGCGGCAGGGCCTTCACCCCTCGACGACCGTCTCGTACGGCGCCATCGCCGGGCAGTTCCCCGCAGTGGGCGGGACTGCCTGTCGAGCGCTTCCGTCGGGCGGCACGGTCAGCGCGATGTACCGGCTCGGCGACGAGCTGGTCGTACGGCTGCCGTTGATCGAGGGCGGGGCCGGGGACGTGCTGGCGGAGCGGGAGTGGCTGCCCCCGCCTGTCGCCCCTGCTGCCCACCGCCGTCCCCGAGGTGCTCGGGGACGGCGGGCCCTGCCGAAGGGTATCCGTGGCCGTGGTCGGTGTACCGGTGGCTGCCCGGAGAGCTTCCCGAGGCCGGAGCGCTGAGCGAACCCGCGCTGCTGGCCCGGGATCTGGCCGGGTTCGTGGCGGCGATGCGGAGCGTCACTCTGCCGGACGCGCCGCGGGCCCATCGCGGCGGTCCGCTCGCCACGCTCGACGAGGCGACCCGGTCCGCGATCGAGGAACTGCGTGGCCTCCCCGAGGAAGGTGTCGACTGCGACGCCCTGGCCGCCGTGTGGGAGGACGCGCTGCGGGCCCCGGCCTGGGACGGACCGCCGGTCTGGCTGCACGCCGACCTGATGCCGGGCAACCTGCTGGTGAGCGGCGGCAGGCTGTCCTCGGTGATCAACTTCGGGTGCATGGGAGTGGGCGACCCGGCCTGCGACCTCTTCCCGGCCTGGAATCTGCTGCCGGCCGGCGCGAGGGAGGTCTTCCGCGAGGCGCTCGGCGTGGACGACGCGGCCTGGCGGCGGGGCCGCGGACGGACGCTCTCCCGGGCGCTGATCGCACTGCCGTACTACCGCGAGACCAACCCGGCGATGGCCGGTAACGCCCGCCACGTGATCCGGGCGGTGCTGGCGGAGAACGGCTGAGCGGGTCGGCCGCCCCCACCTCCCGCGAGCTAGGGAGCGATGCCCACACCGTCGATCCGGCTCCACGCCCGCTCCTGCGCGGCCGTCATGGCGGGCCAGCCGAGTCCGCCCGGCCGGGACCGCACCCGCGAGGCGTACGGCGCGGGCCGGTATCCGGGGTCGTAGAAGCAACCGCCGCCGTACGTCGCGTCGAAGGCGCCGCAGGAAGCCGCGACCGAACGCGGGGTCGGCTTGCGGCCGGAGCGCACCCAGGTGTCCAGCGCGGAGATGGAGTTGGCGTACTCGGAGTCGCTCAGCGAACTGTGCTCGGCCTCCTTCGTGAACGTCTGGACGAGGTTGCCGCCCCGGCCGGCGCCCTGGACAGTGGCGCGGTAGGCCGCCTCGTGCTCCACGAAGGCCGTCGGGTCGTCGATCGCGTGCAGCGTGAGGACGGGGAGGGACACCCTGCCGGTGAGGTCGCTGTCGTAGGAAGGTCACGGCGTGCGGAAGGGTCGGCCGAAGCGCTCGACGCCCGCGTTGAGCGCCTTGTCGTCGTGGGAACCCGAGTACCGCACACCCCGGTTGCTCCACGGGTTCCGGCCGCCGAGCCGGTTCGTCACGATGTCCCCGGAACGTGAAGGTCGCGGACCTCAGATGCGACTCCAGGGTGCGCTCCGGGATGCGGGTGACCGCGAGGATGTCGTCGAGGTTGCGCTGCTGGAGCGCGGTCCGGTCCCCGGGTTCTGGAGGCGTACCCGGTGCACTCCTGCAGCCGGGCGCGGGTCCGGCCGTCATCATGGTGGAGTCCGGGCGCAGCCCTGCCCACAGCGGGTACTGCGGCTCGGTCGGGCGTGGGTGGTTGTGGCAGTAGTACTGGTAGACGGCCCGCAGGTCCACCCGGTGGTCGTAGCCGCGCGAACCGCCGCCGAGGACACCGTTGGTCAGCAGAACTCCGTCGTAGGCGCCGGGCCGCCCGCCGTAGGTCTCCGCGACCTTGGCGGCGACGTTGCCGCCCCAGGACTGTCCGTGGAGGTAGGTCCGCTCCGGCCGGCCGAACCGCTCGGTGAACACGCGGCGGACGTTCTCCGTGTCGGCGGCCGCCATCCGGGCTCCGTAGCAGCCGCTGCGGTAGGCGGAGCCGGCCACGCGTACCCTTCGTCGACCATCACCGCCCAGCGCTCCAGGTCGTCGGTGCTGCGGGACGGGTCGGAGGAGTCGCCGAGGTCGGGGCCGCCGTGGGCGTGCACGACGAGGGAGCCGTTCCAGTCAGTCGGCACGGCCATCGTGTAGTGGGCGCCGTTCGCGTCCTGGCCGGAGTAGCACCGCGCCTTGTCGGCCAGGTCGGGTGGGCAGGCGGTCGGCGCGGGCGACGCGGACCGCGCGTGAGCGGCCGGTACGTTGCCGAGCGTGCCGAGGAAGACGGCGGCGAGGACGGCGGCCACCACCGCCGGACGGCGTCGGCGGTGGGAGGCCCAGGGGACACGGGTGGACGCGTCAGGTGTGGTCACGAAGCGGCTCCTGTACGTGCTCGGCGCGAAGTTGCGCCGCGAGCCGGGATGTTAGGAACCCGCCGAGGCCGGGGCCACCCCTTCGATCATTGCGTTCATAGTGTTCGCCCGCTCACCGGAGAGTGCCGCGGGCTCAGCTGTCGTAGTCCACGGTCAGCTTCTCCGAGACCGGGTACGACTGGCAGGTCAGGACGTAGCCGGCGTCGACCTCGGCCGCTTCGAGCGCGTAGTTGCGGCGCATGTCGACGCTGCCGTCCGTGACCAGGGCTCGGCAGGTACCGCAGACGCCGCCCTTGCAGGCGAAGGGCAAATCGGGACGGGTCTGCTGGGCGCCGTCGAGGACGCTCCGCTCGCGGGAGGGGGGGAGGTCGTGGAGCGGCCGTCCAGGGTGATGGTGACCTCGCTGACGGGTCCCTCGGGGCCGGCCTCCTCGTGGCGGACCTCCCGCACGGGTTCGTCGTCGGCGTAGAACAGCTCCCGGTGGACGCGGTCCGCCGGGACGCCGAGGCCGGTCAGGACCTGCTGGGCGTCGGCGACCATGCCCCTGCGGGCCGCACAGCCACCAGTGGTCCGCGCTCTCCACGTCCACCAGGGAGTCGACCAGCGCCGAGCCGCTCCGCGTCCAGGCGGCCGGAGAGCACCTCGGCCTCGCGGGGTTCGCGGGAGAGCACGTGGACCAGGTGGAAGCGGGCCGGGTGGAGGTCCTTCAGGTCGGCCAGTTCGTCGGCGAACATCACCGTGTCGGTGCGGCGGTTGCCGTAGAACAGGGTGACGGTCGAGCGGTTGTCGGCGGCCAGCACCGACTCGGCGATGGACACCATGGGCGTGATGCCCGAACCGGCCGCGATCAGCACGTGGTGGCCCGGGGTGGTCAGGTCGGGCGTGAAGAAGCCGGTGGGGGCCATCACCTCGACGGTGTCGCCCGGGCGCACCTCGCTCACCAGCCACGACGAGAACAGGCCGCCCGGCACCCCGGACACCGATGCGCGGGACCGTACCGGCCGGTGCGCAGATCGAGTACGAGCGGCGCTCGTCCCGGCCGTCGACCTCGCGCCGCAGGGTGAGCGACTGTCCCGGGGCGAAGGCGAACTCCTCGGCCAGTTCGTCCGGGATCTCGAAGCTCACGGCCGCCGCGTCCGCGCACAGCCGCTGGACGGCGGCGACGCGCAGACGGTGGAAGGCGGGACGGCGGCGGGTGCGCACCGGCGGTGCCGAGGCGGACGCGGTCGCCGAGGCGGGGCGGTCGGGGCCATCAGATCTCCTTGACGTACTCGAACGGCTCGCGGCAGGCCCGGCAGCGCCACAGCGCCTTGCAGGACGTGGCGGCGAAGCGGGAGGTCTCCTGGGTCTCCGCCGAGCCGCACCGGGGGCAGGGCACCGCGGGCCGGGTGGGCGACAGGAGACGAGGGGAGACCGGGCCGCGGGGGCGGCGCCGGGCGGGGCGATGCCGTGCTCGGCGAGCTTGCGGCGGCCGGCCTCGGTGATCCAGTCGGTGGTCCACGGCGGGTCGAGGACCGTACGGATCTCCACGCGCGCGTACCCCGCGTCGCGCAGTCGCGCGGCGACGTCCGCCCGCATCTCGGCCATGGCCGGGCACCCCGAGTAGGTGGGGGTGAGGCTCGCGACCACGGTGCCGTCCCCGGTCACCTCGACGCCGCGCAGTACGCCGAGGTCGGCGAGGGTCAGCATGGGCAGCTCGGGGTCGGGCACCTGCTCGGCGACGTGCCGGGCGCGGCGGACGTCCAGGAGTGCGGGGCCGCCGGTCACCATGTCGCCTCCGGGTGGGCGCGGGCGACGCCCTGCAACTCCGCGAGGAGCGGCCGCCAGATGTTCGGTGTGCTCGCCGGCGCGGCCGGAGCCGGGCAGCGGGCGGTACACCGGCAGGGGCAGTCCGGCCGCCTCGGCGACCTGGCGCAGGTCGTCGGCGACCTCGTCCCGGACGTCGTACGCGTGTGCAGTTCGCCGAGGTACGGGGCGACCTGCTCCAGCGCCGCGCGCGTCCCTGCGGTGCGACTCGTCCGTGCCGTCACCCAGGCGTACGACCCACTCGGCGGCGTACTGCCGGTGGTACGTCAGTTCCTTGACGCCCTTCGCCGCGACCGCCGCGAGGACCGGGTCGGGGTGGGCCGCCAGCCGCTGGAAGTGGGCCAGGCGCCAGCTGGAGAGAACCAGGGAGCCGCACGACGGCGAACGCGAAGTCGCCGCCGGGCAGTTCGGCCAGCGTCACGTTGCGGAAGTCGCCGGCGTCCCGGAAGTAGGCGTAGGCGTCCTCGTCGCGGCCGGTGCCGTCGACCTGGCCCGCGCGCGAGTAGAGCAGACGGGCCTGGCCGAGCAGGTCGAGGCCGATGTTGGCCAGCGCCACCTCCTCCTCCAGCTCCGGCGCGCGACCCACTCGGCGAGCCGCTGCGCCGAGACCAGGGCGTCGTCGGCGAGCGCCACGCAGTCCGCGGCCAGTTCACCGGCGTCGACTCCTCGGGCACGGTGGTGTCGACGCCGTGCAGCGGGTCCTCGAAGCCGGTGCCCGTGGAGGCCAGCGGGTGTCGTCCCGTGTCCCTCGGCCAGGGTCAGGTAGACGTGGTCGTCACTCATGCCCTGCTCCTAGATGTGGGGGACGTCGTCGGGGATGTCGTAGAAGGTCGGGTGGCGGTAGACCTTGTCGGCGCTGGGCGCGAAGAAGGGGTCCTTCTCGTCGCGGGTGGAGGCGGCGATGTGCTCGGAGCGCACGACCCAGATGCTCACGCCCTCGTTGCGCGGGTGTAGAGGTCGCGGGCGTGGGTGAGGGCCATCGTGTCGTCGGCGGCGTGCAGCGAGCCGACGTGGACGTGGTTGAGGCCGCGCTTGCCGCGCACGAACACCTCGTACAGCGGCCAGCCCTGCTTCTCGGCGCTCATGCCGCCGCTCCCCTTCGCCGTGCGGGCCGCTTGCTTGGCCGCGCGTGGGCGGTGGCCGCCTCGCGCAGGCGCCTCCTCGTGGGCGGTCCTCCGCCGCTGGATCCGCTGTTCGTTGCACGGGCCGTCGCCCTTGATGACGCGCTCAGCTCGTCCCAGTCCGGGGTGCCGAAGTCGTGGTGCCCGGTCTCCTCGTTCCAGCGCAGCTGGGGTCGGGCAGGGTGACGCCGAGCTTCTCGGCCTGCGGGACGGTCATGTCGACGAAGCGGCGGCGCAGTTCGTCGTTGCTGTGCCGCCTGATCTTCCAGGCCATCGACCGCGCCGAGTTGGGCGAGGCGTCGTCGGGCGGGCCGAACATCATCAGGGACGGCCACCACCAGCGGTTCACCAGCGTCCTGGACCATCTCCCGCTGGGCGTCGGTGCCGCGCATCATCGTCATCAGCAGCTCGTAGCCCTGCCGCTGGTGGAAGGACTCCTCCTTGCAGATGCGCACCATCGCGCGCGCGTACGGCCCGTGGCCAGAGCTGCGGCACAGCGGTACCTGGTTGCAGATCGCGGCGCCGTCCACGAACCAGCCGATCACGCCGACGTCGGCGAAGCTCGGGGTCGGGTAGTTGAAGATCGACGAGTACTTCTAGGCGCCTCGATCCAAGCTCGGTGAGGTCGTCGCGGTCCGCGCCGAGCGTCTCGGCCGCCGAGTACAGGTACAGCCCGTGGCCGGCCTCGTCCTGGACCTTGGCGAACAGGATCGCCTTGCGGCGCAGCGACGGCGCGCGGGTGATCCACTCGCCCTCCGGCTGCATGCCGATGATCTCCGAGTGGGCGTGCTGGGCGATCTGCCGGATCAGCGTCTTCCGGTAGCCGTCCGGCATCCAGTCGCGCGGTTCGACGCGCTGGTCGTGCGCGATCGTCGCGTCGAAGTGCTCCCGCAACCCGTCCGGGGCGGCGCCTCGGGGCGTGTGTCGTGGTCATCGTCACCAGCTTCCAACCGACCATTCGTTCGGTATCAGTGTGACGTGTTTCCCGGTGCCGGGCAAGACCCGGACCCTCGCCGACCACCACTCTTGACAGGGCGACCGCGCGGCTGGATTACTGGGCCCCGCTATGCGCTAACCGAATGGTCGGTCGGGAGACAAGGTGGTGGGACCACGTGGTGGGAAGGGTGTCGCGGGCCGCTGAGCCGACGTCCACGGAGGTGATGTTCTCCGCGGACGAGGCGTCCCGGCGGCTGGGCATCGAGCTGGTCCAGCACGGTAGGGGAAGCGCCGTGCTCCGGATGACCGTGACACCGGCGATGGTGAACGGACACCGGATCGCCCACGGTGGTTACCTGTTCCTGCTCGCCGACACCGCCTTCGCCTGCGCGTGCAACAGCCACGGCCCGGTGACCGTGGCGGCGGGCCCCGACATCGTCTTCGTCGCGCCGGCCCGCGAGGGCGACGTACTCGTGGCGAGCGCCGAGGAACGCGCACCCGGTTCGGCCGCAGCGGCGTCTACGACGTGACCGTGCGGCGCGCCGGAGAGGTGATCGCGGAGTTCCGCGGACGCAGCCGCAGCATGCGGGACGCACTACGGCGCGCGAGAGACGCCGGGCACGACGACTGAAGGAGTCGCGATGAGCAGCCGGCCGACGACCGGAAACGGCCCCGGCACCCCGCCGAGGAGCCCCTCCCCACGACCTGCTGGACGACGCCGAGCGGCTGCCCCGTGAGCAGCTCGGGAGCTCCAGCTCGACCGCTGCGCACGACGCTGCGGCACGCCTACGAGAACGGTGGAGCTCTACCGGACGAAGTTCGACGCCGCCGGGAGGTGAAGCCCGACGACTGCCGCAGGCCCTCGCGGACCTGTCCAGGTTCCCCTTCACCACCAAGGCCGACCTGCGGGACACCTACCCCTTCGGCATAGCTCGCCGTCCCGATGGCCGACGTGCGGCGCGTGCACGCCTCCAGCGGCACCACCCGGCCGGGCCACCGTCGTCGGTTACACGGACAGGGACCTGTCCATGTGGGCGGACGTCATCGCCCGTTCGATCCGGCCGCGGGCGGCCGGCCTGGCCAGCCAAGGTGCACATCTCCCTACGGCTACGGGCTGTTCACCGGAAGCCTCGGCGCGCACTACGGCGCCCGAACGCGCCGGGTGCACGGTGATCCCGGCGTCTGGCGGCATGACGGCCCGGCAGGTGCAGATCATCCAGGACTTCCGGCCCGAGATCATCATGGTCACCCCGTCCTACATGCTCACCCCTGCTCCGACGAGTTCGAGCGCCAGGGTGTCGATCCGCGCACCACCTCCCTCCAGGTCGGCATCTTCGGTGCCGAACCGTGGACCGAGGAGATGCGCCGTGAGATCGAGGAGCGCATGGACATCCACGCCGTCGACATATACGGGCTGTCCGAGGTGATCGGCCCCGGCGTGGCGCAGGAGTGCGTCGAGACCAAGGACGGGCTGCACGTGTGGGAGGACCACTTCTACCCCGAGGTGGTCGACCCGCTCACCGACACCGTGCTGACCGAGGGTGAGGAGGGCGAGATCGTCTTCACCTCACTCACCAAGGAGGCGCTCCCGGTCATCCGGTACCGCACCCGCGACCTGTCCCGGCTGCTGCCGGGCACGGCCCGGCCCGCCTTCCGCCGGATGCAGAAGGTCACCGGCCGCTGCGACGACATGATCATCCTGCGCGGGGTGAACGTCTTCCCCACCCAGATCGAGGAGATCGTGCTGCGCACGCCCGGCGTCGCCCCGCACTTCCAGATTCAGCTCACCGAGCGCGGTCGCATGGACCACATGACCGTACGGGTCGAGGCACGCCCCGACGCCGGCCCCGAGCAGCGCGCGGCCGCCGCCAACGCGATCCGGCAGGGCGTCAAGGGACGGCGTGGGCGTCACCGTGGAGGTCGAGATCGTCGACCCGGAGACCCTGGAGCGCTCACTGGGCAAGCTCCGCCGGGTGAGGACCTGCGCCAGGCGTGACCGTCGGCCGCAGAGGGACGAAAACGTGAGCACCGACACGTCTGTTCACCTCTCGTGCTGGTGTGCGGAGAGGTGTGGATGGGCAGTCACTGCATGATCGGGGGAGGTTGAGTCCGTCCTGGGGGAAATCCCGTGCGTGTGTGTGTGATCGGTGCAGGTCTGTCGGGGTTGGCGGTGGCCCACGCCCTGAAGGCGCGTGGCATCGGGTTCGTCTGCCTGGAGAAGGCTCTCGACGTCGGCGGGATCTGGCGTCAGCCGGAGGCGGCCGAGCGGGGCCCCCGGGTACCTGTCGCTGCACCTCAACACCGCCAAGCAGCTGACCGGTTACGCCGACTTCCCGATGCCGGACTCATATCCGCTTTGTCCCCGGCGCGGCCAGGTGCCGCCCTATCTGCGCTCCTTCGCCGACCGGGCCGGCCTGCGCGACCACGTCGAGCTGCGGACCGAGGTGGTCTCCGTGGGGACCAGGACGCGGACGGCATGTGGACGGTGGTCAGCCGGGAAGCGGACGGCGCGATGGCGGCGCGGCGGTTCGAGCAGGTGATCGTCGCGTCGGGGACACCACCACCGACCCAGCTCTGCCGGACCCGCTCCCGGCGGGTTCCGAATCATTCACCGGAACGATTCTGCACTCCCTCGACTACCGCGGACGGCGGCGACTTCGCAGGCCGGCGCGTCGTCGTGGTGGGCCTCGGCGCCTCGGCGGTGGACATCGCCGCGGACCTTGTCCCGGCACGCCGCCGAGACCGTGCTCTCGGTGCGCCGGGGCCTGCACATCGTGCCCAAGCAGTTGTACGGGAAGTCGCTCGGACGAGATCGCCGAAGCGCCCTGGTGGAACGAGATGTCCTTCGCCGAGCGGCGCAAGTGGGCCGAGGAGGCCCTGCTCGTCGCGCGGCGGCGACGGACTACCTGCCCGAGCCCGACCACCTAGGTCTTCTCGTCGGCCACGGACCTCTCGGACGAGATCCTCAGCCGGATCGGCATGCGCCGTGACCCCAAAGCCCGCGATCGCCTCCTTCGACGGCGACGAGGTCGTCTTCACCGACGGCACGCGGGTGGCGGCGGACGCGGTCGTGTACTGCACCGGCTTCCACACGACCTTCCCCTTCTCCCCGCCGGCTGTCCGGTGGCGGCGGACGGCTCGGTCGAGCTGTACAGACGGGTGGTCCCGGCCGACCGGCCGGGCCTGTACCTCGTCGGGCTCGTCCGTCCCGTGGGAGCGATCACCCGGTTGGTGGAGGCCCAGGCGCAGTGGGTGGCGCGGATCATCTGACGGCGAGGCCGAGCTGCCCGCGGCGGCGGATGCGAGGAGACGGCACGTACCTCGCCGCCATCGTCGAGCGCTACGGCCGGACCCAGGGCGCCTCGATCCAGGTCGACGTGGGCCCGTATCTCGGCGGGGTTCCGCGAGTCGCTGCCCGCGTAGGCGTCCCGCCCGGGCCGCCACCGGCGCCCGGCCAGCCGTCCATGACCAGGGCTCCCGGTGGGTCTCACCGGGAGCCCTGTGGTGTCCGGAGGCGTCCGCTCAGTGCGCCGCCACCGGGTGGCGGACGGACTCCACGGCCGGCGGCCTGACCGCGTACGCCTCCGAGGAGAGGTAGGCCGTCACCCGCGGCGGGCAGTCCTGCTGGTGGGCCAGTGCGGACGCAGGCGATCAGCCCACGCCGTCTCGGGCCGCGGGTCGGTGAGCGCGGCCAGGGCACGGGCCGGCACCGAAGCGTCCATGCCGTGATGGCGCAGCACGCTCGCCGCCCGTGCCAGGGCCTCCCCGTCGTGCCCGGCGTAGTCCCCGGACCGGGATGTGGAGGGTGAAAACCGCTCGGTCGGGCGGCGGCGGTGCTCGGTGAAGGAGTGGCAGGACAGGCCGGGCCACTGCCCAGCCACGGTCGCGTTTACGTCGGGGCCGAGGCCCGCGGCCGTCCGGAAGAATCCCCTCGATCGCCGCGGCCGGGCCCCAGGAGACACGGGACAGCCGGCCCGGCCTGGCCGGCCGTGGAGGTCCTCGTGGCGCACGTACCACCTTCGCCCGGGCCTCCCCCAGTCCCCAGGTCCAGGGCGAGGAAGGGGTACCCGCTTTCCTGGGTGCAGGCTGGTCGAAGCGCCTGCCGGTGGCCCAGCCGGTGAGAGCCTCGCGCACGGTTCCGGCGGAACGTTCCGCCCCGTTCGCGGCCGGGCCCCAGATCAGACCTTGACCTTGGGCACACCGCCCGGTCTCCAGCCTCCAGGGCGCACCACAGGGCCAGCACCCTGCGGTGAGAAGGCGGGAGGAAGAGGTCCTCGAGGTCGTAGCGGTCCGGTGGTGAAGTGCCAGCGCCGGGGCCATCGCCCGGATCGCCTCGAGTCCGACACGGCCGCCCCGGGCCAGGCTGTGCCCTGCGCCGCAGCCCGGGTCCAGGAGCACCCGCAGGGCGGGGGCCGCGTCGGGGCTGGAAAGAGCAGCGAGAACTCCACGGGGAGATTGTGGTCGTCGGATAGGAACGTGCGGCTGGGTGGCGGCAAGGTTCAGCGGCCGCTCCGCGACCGGGGCCGAGCGAGTCGGTCAGGACACGGGCGTACGTCTCGACGTCGGCCCGGGACAGGCCGGCGACCGCGCCGAGTCTTCGCAACTGGCCGCCGGTGAAGGCGCCGAGCGTCTGTGTGCCCCGCAGGCCCGCGTCCGTCGGTGCGGCGGTCACCGGCCCGTCCCCGGCCGGGGCCGCACAAGCAGATACCCGCCTGGGGAGGCGGGTATCGGGGGTTCGGCGGCGGGAAAGCGGCGTTCGTGGATATGTGGTCCACGACACCTCCTTTTACTCGTAAGCAACTTGAATGCCGCGTTGCTCACTACCCGTGCCGTTGAACCTTCATGCGGGAGGGTCAGGTTGGGAGGGTGTTGCGCATGTCACCGTGTGAGCGTGAGTTGTAGGAACTGGCTCCACATGCCGCTGCGTTCGGCCGGCCGGGCCGGACCCGCCGCCTTGTCCGGCTCGGCCGCCCCGGAGCCCGGCTGCGGGTCACCGCGCCGCCCGGACCGCACCGGGGTGAAGCGGGCCGGGAGGTGGCCAGGGCCCGGTTGAAGGGACCCGGACGCCACGTCAGGGCTGTCCTCGGGAACGGCGAGTTCGACATCGGGCAGTTCGTTGAACAGGTGCTCGATGGCGGTGACCGTGATGTGCCGGGCCGGCTCCTTGGACGGCAGGCGTGCGGGCCGGCGCTCCAGGCCAGGTGCGCGCGGTTGCTGCCGGCCTGGCGCGACGCCCTGAGTGCGGGGCCGGTGTTGGCCGCGGCGAAGCTGACCAGGACCAGATCGCCCGCCTGCAGTCGCTGTCCGGCGAGTTCCGTGTCGGCGGCCGGGTAGTGCGGCGCGTAGTTCGACATCGGAGGGTTCTCCCACAGCGTGTCGTCGAGGGCCTCGTCGATCAGGCCGCCTTCTCGGGCGTACCGCTCGTGGGTCAGGAGTCGGTGCAGCGTGTTGCCGATGAGGTTGCGCAGCGGCTCGGCGCCCGCACCGAGCAGCAGCGCGAGCTGGTGGACCCATCTCCTCGTCGGTCAGCCCGGCCTCGTGCTGCATCAGCCAGGAGGTGACGTCGTCACCGGGCTTGCTCCGCTTGAGCGCGACCAGCTCCCCCACCGCCTGGAACAGCACCGCGGTGGCCTTGTCAGCGTTGACGCCGTCGAACATGCCGGAGATGCCGAACAGCACCCGGTCGCCGATGTCGGCGGGGCAGCCGAAGAGTTCGTTGAACACGAACAGCGGCAGCTGCTTGGCGTAGTCGCCGAGCAGGTCGGCCGAGCGCGGCCGCCGGAACTGGGCGATGAGGTAGCCGGAGATCTGCTCGGTGCTCCGGCTCAGCCGGCGGGTGTCCACCTTCGCCATGCTGTCGGTGACCGCCTGGCGCAGCCGCGGGTGGTCGGCGCCGTCGGCGAACATGCAGTTGGGCCGGTAGGCGAGCAGCGGCGCGACGGGGCTGTCCGGGCCCACCTTGCCCTCGTTGAAGGCCCGCCAGCGACGCGCGTCCTTGCGGAAGGAACCGGAGTCCTGCAGCAGCTGGAGCGCCGCCGCGTAGTCGGTGACCAGCGTCGCCTCGACGCCGGGGGCCAGCTCGACGGGCGCGGCGGCCCCGTAGTGGCGCAGGTACTCGTAGTACGCCTGGGGGTCGGCGGCGAACCTCCGTCCCGTGCAGCGGCACCCGGGCGCCGGAGCCGTGGGCCGGGCACCCGGGCGGCGGCACCGGGGCGGTGTCGTGGGCGTTCATGTCTGCTCCCAGCTCCTAGCGGGTGCGGTCCAGCAGTAGCGGACGAGGGGTGGTCAGTGCGGCGGCCGAGGACTTCTCGTCGCGGGCGTCGCAGGTGACGACAGGGGTGTCGTCGAGCAGGTCCAGGGCCTCGCGCAGCGCCCGCTCGTCGCGCAGCGCCCCCGTCGAAGTGGTTGACCGCGATGGCGTACTCGAGTCCGTAGTGCTCGATGAGGTCGATCACGGGGAAGGAGTCGGCCAGCCGCTCGGGGTCGACCAGCACCAGGGCGCCGAGCGCGCCGCGGGCCATGTCCTCCCACATCTGCACGAAGCGCTGCTGGCCGGGCGTGCCGAACAGGTAGAGCACGACGCGATCGCTGATGGTGAGGCGGCCGAAGTCCATGGCGACCGTGGTGGTGGTCTTACCATGGACCCCCGAGGTCGTCAACCGCCTCGGCGGCCTACGTCATCGTCTCCTCGGTGGAGAGCGGCTCGATCTCGGAGATGGAGCCGATGAGGGTGGTCTGCACCGCGAAGTGTCCGACACGAGGATCTTCACCGCGGTCTGGGTCGCCCCGCCGCATCACGTAGTCCCGTTCACCCAAACTTGGCGCGGAGCCCGTTGAGCACCTCCTCCAGGATCTCCCCTGTCGGCCAGGCGCGCAGGGGCCACCGGCAGGCGGGTCATGACGTAGCCACCTTCCATGAGGGGATGCCAGCGGGATCCGCACCACGCCCAGCGGGAAATGGGTGTGCCGGCGATCTCGGCGACCGAGAGATAGCCGGCCGAGGCAAAGTTCCAGCAGGCTCTGCTCCTCGAGGGACGCAGCCGGGTCGGCCACCGGCGCGTCCTCGGAACCGAGGCGGTGACCAAGGATTGATGAGGAGAAGGTCGTCGTCGTCGGGCAGACCGCACACCTTTCCAGTGATGACGTACTGGCCGTACTAATTCGGCGACCTCGGCTCCAGCCGTCGCGGCCGGTCGCGGGCGAGGTGCCGAGGTTCTCGCGCGGCGGTGTCGTCAGCCGCTTGCCGAGCGCTGGGCGACGAGCTGCTGCATCCGGACGGTGATGTCCGCCATGTGACCTCGGGGAAGGCGGGACGCCGAGGTAGGCGCCCTCGCCGGCGGAGGATCAGAACGCACCCAGCCGCCGTGGAACTCGACCGGGGTCTGCCGCCACGCCTGGTGCAGGTCCTCACAGAAGAAGGCGAGGGTGCGGCTGAGTGACTGGACACCGCTCATCGCTGGCGGCGACCCGGTCCGCGTCGTCCTTGTCGAGAATCCTGTGTCCGGGCCATCAGCAGGCCGTCGGCGGAGACAGGACCGCGTGCGGGGCCAGGAATCTCAGGGGCGCTGTCGAGCATCCATGACAGATCGTCGTTCACGAGTCCTCATGTCCTTCTCTGCTTGCACCAGGTGTTCTGCTCGTCCGGTCCGTGTCCTCGGTCCGGGTGACGCGGTTCAGGTCTGCGTACTCCGCTGGAAGGCACCCTGATCTGCGCCTGCTCGGAGTCGGAGCGGCCCTTAGCGCGGGCCGGAGGAGCTGCCGGGCACGATGGCCATCCAGGCGCTTGCGGCGCCGCCGGGGCAGACCGTCATCGGTCTGGGACGGGGTGAGCGCCGTCTCCGGTCCAGCCGTCCGGGCCCGGCCGGAGCCGTGCCGCGGGCGGCGGCGGGGCGGGCGCCCTCTATTCTCCGGCATGGCGGTGAGCAGTTCGATGCGGCAACAGGACCACCGCGCGTACACCTCCCGTAGGGGAGGAGGAGTCCACCACGACACCTCGAAGCCCGAAACGCTCGCACAGCAGGCCGATGACCGCGGAAAGCCAGACTCATGGCGGAGTTGCCGAGCCCCCGCCACCCCCGAAGACCCGCTCGGTGGCGAGCAGCTTGTCGGCGCGGGCGCGCTCCTCGTCGCTCATGCCGGCTACCAAGCGTCGTCGACGACGACGCAGATGCCCTCTGGGCACGGTCCGGATGTTGATCTCGACGGCGGTGTCCAGGCCTGGAAGTAACGGGTGGCGTTGTCGAACAGCTCGGCGAGGCCGGGGCGACGGGTTCGACGGCGCGGCTGAGTGATGCCGAAGTCGACCTGGGAGGGGATCTCCACCCGGCGGAAGTGCCGGATCCGGCCCTGGGCGCTGCGCACCACGTCGTACACCGAGGCGGTGTCACGCCGGCCCACCGAGCCAGCCGTCGCACAGGGACCGCGATGGACTGGGCTCGCCGGCCGAACTGCGAGGGATTGGTGTGGTCGGTCTCCAGCAGGTCACCGCCCGGGAGCGCCGAGTCGCCGTACATGCTCTGCAGCGGGGAGAGCACCAGTTGCTGTTCGGCGGCGAGGCCTGAGGGTCCGCAGCAGCCGATTTCAGCACGGTCTTCGTCTCGTCCTCGGCCCGCTCCTGAGCCGCCCACACGGACTTCCCGTAATCGTTCTCCAGCTCCGTGCCAATGATCCCTGAGCCCTTGGACCTGCTGCCGCAGAACTCATTGCCGCCCTGCGCTGGCGGCTGATGAGCGCGGCGGCGGCGGCAAAGGCGACGAAGGACAGGACAATGGGTTTCCCCTATGTATTCCATCGTAAGACTCTCTTCGGGCGACTGAAGGCCGGCTTGCTAGATTCCCGTCTACGCGGGCGGCCCGGTGGACTGCCCCGCACCGGGGTTGCTGTGGAGCTGTCCCTGAGGGTCGGGGATGCGACTTTTCACCCATCCGCCCGCTCCGCAGACGCCCGGTGATCGTATCACCGCGTGATCGAGGTGATTTGCGTCCAAGTGTTCAACCAGGACCGGTTGGGACAGGCACCTGGATCGACTCGGAGCGGTGGGTGACAGTCGACCCCGTGAAGATACGAAGACCTTCCGGCCGGGTCCGTGGGCGGCGCGGAGCGGCACGGCGTGACGCCGGAGGCCATGGCCGCCGTGTTCACGGCGGGCGTCGAAGACCGGGGCGATCAACAGCGTCGTCGGCTCGGAACGCTGATCACCTTTCCCGTACTGCTGGCGACGGGGCTGTCCCCCGTCACCGCCACGGTCTCGCAACGCGCTCGGCCTCATCCCCGGCTCCATCAGCGGGGCGATCGACCTACCGGAAGGAGCTTCGCGGCCAGCACCGGCCGCATCCTGAGAGCTGGGCGTCCGGCGCGCTCATCGGCCAACCTCGCCGGCGCCACCCTACTGCTGGCGCTGCCGGCTTCAACGCGTTCGAGACGATCGTTACCCGGTCCTCGTGGGCCTAGCCCTGGTGTGATGACACTCCAACCCCGGATCGGACAGGCTGGTGCAACTACGCCGCCACGAACGCTCTGGCAACTCCCCGCCGTGACAGCATTGCCTACTGTTCACCGAGCCTGACTCTCTTAGCGTCTACGGCGGCTACTTCACTGCCGCGCAGGGGATCATCTACACCACCTGTCCCTGATGGGCCGTGCTCCTCAACGACTCCACTGCAGCGCCTCAACGCAGCCAAGAACGTGCTGGCCGCCATCGTCAGCACCGTCGCCGCGCTCTTCTTCCTCTTCACCGCGGACTTCGACTGGACGGCCGTCGCGCTCATCGCGGTCGGCTCCGCCTCGGCAGTAGACCTCGGAGCCAGGTGGGCCGCCGCTTCAGCCCGCTGGTCCTGCGGATACTGGTCGTGGCGGTCGGCACCGTCGCCCTCGTGCAACTGCTGCTCCGCTGACCCGGCAGCGGGCCCGCGCCCTTCTCGAGTACGTGGGTACGTGGGTTGAAAGGCGCCCGGAAGTGGAATGTGCCCCACCGCTCGCCCGCCCACACCCTGACGGCGCCTGACGGGCCGTGGCGAACACCACGCCGTCGCGCGGATTGTTCCGGGCGGTGATCAGGGAAGCCATGGAGGCGCCCAAGATCGACTCGAAGGGACGCACCCTCGTGACGCTCGTAGCGCCTCCCCCCACTACCCAGGGCAGCGGGCTCGCTGCCGGCCTTCTGGTCACGCGATACAGCTCCTGCGCGACAACCTCGGCTTCATCGCCTTACTGCGCCTCTACGGACCGCTCGTCGAGATAACCCTCCAGCCCGGCACCCGCACACTGGTCGTCCAGGACCCCCGACCTCATCCGCACCCTGCTGACCGACCTCGGACCGAGCCTCGACAAAGGGCGGTTCTTCGAGAAGATGGGGCCAGTTGCTGGGCGACTCCGTCGTCACCGCGCCGGCCAGGCCCACGTCCGCAGACGACGCCAGCTCCAACCGGCCTTCGCCCGCGACGAGATCGCCCGCTACGTCGACACCATGCGCGGCGAGACCGAGGCCGCCGTCGCCGGCTGGGTCCCGGGCCGCGTACTCGACGTGCGCGAGGCCATGGTCGGGCTCAGCCCTGAACATGCTGGCCAAGACCGTCTTCTCCGGCAGCCTCGACGACACCACGTTCCGCCGGCTGCGCGCGGACCTCTCGGTGGTGATGAACGGCGTCGGCGCCCGGGTCATGCTGCCCGACTGGATCGAGCGCCTGCCGCTGCCCGTCAACCGCCGCTTCACCGCGGCACGCGACGCCATACGGGCCACCATCGACCGAGGCCGTCACCGACCTCCAGGCCTCCGGCCACGCCACCGGCGACATGCTCTCCCTGCTCCTGCGCACCACCGACGAGAGACCGGCCGGCCGCTGACCGGCCACCAGATCTCCTCCGAGATCCTCACCCTGGCCGTGGCCGGCACCGAGACCACCGCCTCGGTGCTGTCCTGGGCGCTGTACGAGCTCGCCCGGAACCCCGGTGTGGAGGCGCGGGTGCTGGACGAACTCGACGAGGTGCTCGGCGACCGGCCGGTCACCTTCGACGACCTGGGCCGGCTACCGTACTTGAAGAGGGTCGTCGACGAGACCCTGCGGCTGCACCACACCGGGTGGCTCGTCACCCGCCGCACCGTCACCGAGACCCGGCTCGGACCGTGGACCGTGCCCGCCGGGACCGAACTCGCCTACTGCCAGCACGCACTCCACCGCGACCCCGGACTCTTCCCGGATCCGCTGAGGTTCGACCCCGACCGCTGGCTGGACAGCGACCAGCCCCGGCCCACGCACGCGTTCCTGCCCTTCGGCGCGGGCAAGCACAAGTGCATCGGTGACCGGTTCGCCCTCACCGAACTCGTCACCGCCATCGCCACGATCATCCGGCGGGTGCGGCTGGAACCGGCTCCCGGTCGGACGGTGCGGCCGTCGCTGACGCCGGCCACCGTACGGCCCCGGACCCTGCTGATGACCGTGCGCGACAGAGGACGCACCGGCCTCGCCGGCCGGCCTGAACCGACCCACCGGGCCGGCCGGCAGGCTCCGCCGGCCGGCGGGCCCCGCCATAACGGCGCGTTATGAGAAGTCGGGATTGGTGGCCCCGGATCCGCGCCCGACATGCTGAGCGGCGCCCCCACACATCAACACGCGCCCCCACGCGTGTCGTCGGAATCGAGGAGCCTTGCGCATATCCAGACTCGTCCCCACCTTGGCGGCCGCTCTCATGGCAGCCCTGCTGTCCGCCCCTCGCGCTCGCACCCAGCGCCTCCGCGGCGGAGCCCCGGCCCGGTGACGGCGGCCCCCAGCCGATCATCGGCGGCGGCTACGCGCAGAACGCCCCCTGGGCGGCCCGGCTGTTCTCCAACGGAACCCAGACCTGCTCATCGACCATCATCTCCCCCACCTGGATCCTGACCGCCAAGCACTGCGTGAGCGGCGGAAACCTCTCCTTCCGCATCGGCAGCCTCGACCAGAGCTCCGGCGGCACCGTGGCGAACGGCGTCCAGACCGTCACCCACTCCTCGTCGGACCTCGCGCTGGTCCGGCCTCGACCGCTCCGTGTCCGCCTCCTACGCACAGCTCGGGCAGCCTGGCACGGTGCGGGTCGGCCAGGGCGTGCAGGTCTACGGCTGGGGCGCCACCTCCCGGTGCGGCTCGGAGATCAACTGCCAGTCCCGGTACCTGAAGGTCGCCAACCTGACCGTCACCCGCGGCTGCTACGACGCCTACTACGGCCAGGCGATCTGCGCCCGCCCCGGTGACGGCATCACCGCGGGCGGCGACTCCGGCGGCCCGATGATGGCCGGCGGCGTCCGGGTGGGAGTCGCCTCGACCAGCGACCGGCAGACCACCACCGCGTACACGAACGTGACCGCCTACCGCTCGTGGATCCAGTCGGTGGCGGGCGTCTGACCCTGACCCGTCTCCGGCGTGGAGCGGACCGGGCCGTCCAGGAACCGGACGGCCCGGCAGGCGCGTGGTGGATGCATCTACCGTTCCCCGTGAACGATCGGCGTCCCGCGCGAAGGAGTTCCGCTATGGCCGGGCAGACAGTCGAGTCAACGGTGGACGAGTACGAGGCCGCCGTCCTGCGGCTCCAGGACGTGAGCGTCCGCCGCCACGACGGACCATCTGATCCTCGACGGGGTCGACTGGACGGTCCGGCCGGGAGAGCACTGGGCCCTGCTGGGAGCCAACGGCGCCGGCAAGACCACCCTGCTGCGGCTGCTCGGCGCGCTCATGCACCCCACGACCGGCACCGTCGAGGTCCTCGGCAGCCGGCTCGGTCGGGTGGACGTCCGTGAGCTCCGGGCACGCATCGGCCATATCAGCTCCGCCCAGCGGGTGCCGCGAGGACCTACCGCCCACGCCGTCGTGCTCACCGGTCACAGCGGCACCGTGCAGCCCTGTGGCGGACGTACGACGACGAGGTCCGGCTCCGGGCCCACGACCTCCTCACCGAACTCGGCATCAAGGAACTGACCGCCCGGCCGTACGGTGTCTGCTCGGGCGGGCAGCGGGCGCGCGTCCTCATCGCCAGGGCGCTGATGGCCGACCCGGCCCTGCTGCTCCTGGACGAGCCGTTCAACGCCCTGGACCTGCCGTCCCGCGAGGATCTCGTCGAGGCCATGCACCAACTGGCCGAGGGGCGCCGGCGACTGGCCACCGTGACGGTCACCCACCATCTGGAGGAGCTGTTCCCGGCCGTCAGCCACGGCCTGCTCCTGCGCGAGGGCCGGGTCCTGTCCCAGGGGGCCGTGGACGGTGTCCTGACCGACTCCCTCCTGACCGCCTGCTTCGGCCGCGACATCACGGTGTCCAGGCGCGACGGCCGCTGGTCGGCCTACTCGGGCCGCCGAAGCCACGCCTAGGGAATGTCGTTCGGAGCCGTGCGAGGGGCGGCCCCGGACGTTCGGCTCATCGAACGTCCGGGGCCGCCCCTCGGCTCCCCCGCCGGGGACTGCCCGTCCGCCGGCCGGCGGAAACGGGAGGCGGGGGTGGAGGGGACAAGTGCACGCCCACGGGTGTCCCCGGTCAACACGGCGACGCCGTCGAGGTGGGAGGTCGTCCCGTGCGCGCTGCCGGCTCGTTCACGGGGCATGCGCACGGGTGGAGGACCTCCGCCTCGCCCGTCCCGCCCCCGACACGAGGAGCAGCCGCACCGCGTGGGAACCGCCGTACACGTCCCGCAGACCCGGGACATGCTCGGAGACGAACTCTCCGGAGACGAAGCCCTGACCGCCCTGCGCCGGTACGGCGGGCCTGCGGCTGCTGACCGACTCCTTCGCCCGCTTCCGTTACGCGGACGGCTTCACCAACGCGCGGGCCCTCGCCTTCCAGGTGGTGCTCGGCCTGGTCCCGTTCACCATCGTGCTCGTCGGCCTCGCCACGTCGGTGCACACCGAGGGCGTGGGTTTAGCGGGTCGTCGAGCTCACCCTCGGCCGGATCGTGCCGGGCGCCAGTGCCGACGTCGTGGAGAAGGCGTTCGAGGGCACCCGGCGCAGTGCGCCGACAGCGACGCGTGGAGCACGCTCGCACCAGTGGCTGGGGCTGGCGTTCGCCGTACTGAACCTCGCTTCGGCCATGGGCCAGATCGAGCGCGGCGCCAACCGCATCTACGGCATCGAGCGCGACCGCCCCGTCCACCGCAAGTACGCGAGGGCGCTGGTGCTCCGCGCTCACCGCCGGCCTGCCCATGGTGCTGGGGTTCCTCGTGCTCGTCGCCGGTGAGGCCGTCGGGGACGCCGTGGCCCGCTCCGTCGGCGACCGGGGCGGCGGCACCGGGGTGGTGGAGCGTGCTGGAGTTGCCGGCGAGGACTGCTGCTGGCCTGGGTCGCCTCGGCGGTGATCCTGCGCTGGTCGCCCCGCCGCGACCAGCCCGGCTACACCTGGCTGGCCTTCGGTTCGGCGGTCCACCTCGTGCTGTGGGTCTCGGCGACCTGGCTGCTCGCGCTGTACGTCGGGCACAGCGGCGCCTTCGGTGCCGTCTACGGTCCGCTGACCGCCTTCATCGCGCTGCTGCTGTGGGCGAACCTCACCGCCGTGGCGCTCTTCCTCGGCATCGCGTTCGCCGCGCAGCTGGAGGCGGCGCCCGGGCCGGCATCCGTACGCCGGTGCGGCCGGATCCCGGGCCGGGAGACTGACGGTCCCGTCGGTGACGACCGGGGAGCCCGGGAAGCCGGCCCGGGACTACGCGGCGTCGCGGGGCGAGGTGAGCGCCCAGCGGATTCCGGCGGTCACGGCCACGCCTGGCGGGCGTACGCACACACCCTCGGCCGGAGGGACGCGGGGCAGCCACAGGGCGCGCGAGGCCCAGCCCGGCAGAAGCGAGACCGCGTTGGCGGCGATGACCGCGTACGGGAGGCGCGGAGCAGCGGCACGGGCGGATTGAGCAGCAGGAACCGCGCGGTGCTGCGCGCCTCGCCGGTCGCGCGCAGTTCGCCGCGGTAGGCGGCCAGTCGCTCCGTGAGTCCGGCGCGGTCCACGGGCGGGTCGGGGACGCCGAGCGCGGTGGCGATGCGCGCCGCGTCGGCCACGTACGCGTCGCACTCGTCGTCGTCGAGGGGCCGGGCGCCGTAGCGCTGGTGGGCGCGCAGGAAGCTGTCGACCTCGGCGACGTGCACCCAGCACAGCAGGTGCGGATCCGCGGCGGCGTAGGCCTGCCCCTCGGAGGTGGTGCCGCGCACGCTGTCGTGGACGGCCCGTACCCGCTCGCACGCCTCCTGTGCGCTGTCGGCCGGTCCATAGGTGGTGACGGCCAGGAAGGTGCTGGTCCGCTGCAGCCGGCCCCAGGGGTCGCCGCGGAACCCGGAGTGCGCGGCGACGGCCGCCATGGCCAGGGGGTGGAGGGACTGGAGCAGCAGGGCGGTCAGGCCCCGATGAACATCGAGGCGTCCCCCGTGCACCCGTCTGATCGGCCGCTCGGGACCGAACCAGCGTGGACCCGGTGTGTCGTGGATGCGGGCACGGTTTCCCGGCCCTTCCGGCCCCCGCCACCCTGGAGAAGATCATGTCGCCGAGCCGTGCGCGCAGGGCGGGACGGCTGTTCCCGGGGAGAAGTCCCATGGCTGCCGAGCCCTCCTTCACCCTGGTGCGGACGGGCGGCTCACATGACTACTTCTGCCCCGGCTCCGCCGGCGGGAACGTCAGGCGCAGCCCCAGGCCGACATTCCCTGAAGACGGGCGAGGCGTTTGGCCACCGCGATCTGTTCCCGCGGGTGGCGAGATCGGCGCGCGGGGCGTACTTGAGGCCGCCGGCCGCGATCCAGCTCGACCGCGCGAACTGCAGGCCGCCGTAGTAGCCGTTGCCGGTGTTGGCCTTCCAGTTGCCGCCGGACTCGCAGGCGGCGATGGCGTCCCAGTCGGTACGCAGGGGGACCGACGGCGAGGCCGCCGCTGCGGTGGGCGTGCCCAGTGCGGTCGCGGCGAACAGGACCACCACCGCGGTCCGGATCCTGCGCCCCCGCGAACTGCGCACGCCGCTCTTATGAGCATTTCGTCTACAGATCATACAGAGACTGTTACACCACGTGACGGTGAGGTCGCGCGCCGACCACCGCCTCCTCACGCCGGTCGGAGTACAGATCCACCGTCCTCGCCTGCCCCTCGTCCCCTACCCGCCCGGCGTCGCCGACCGAATGGCAGGCGGGCTGTCCACCACCGCCTCGGAGGCGAGGTAGTCCGGGACCGCCTCCGGGTCGACGAGGCGGTTGAGGCGGCTGGGGACGTCGAAGCCGATCAGCAGGATCACGACGAGTGTCAGCGAGAACGTCAGTACCGCGAGCGACTGCCCCAGGGACATGGCCGACGCCAGCCTGGCCCCGAGCACCGGGGCGACGGCGCCGCCCAGCGCTCCGACGTTGTAGGTGAAGCCCAGGGAGGCCGCCCGGGTCTCGGTCGGGAAGTGCCCGGCGATGAACTTGGGCAGCAGCCCCGAGACGCCCTGCGTACAGGCGAGCATGAGGAAGAGCAGGATGCCCAGCCCGACCTGGCTGTCCCGGATCGCGAAGACGGGGAAGACGAAGGCGATGCCGATCAGCAGGGTGCAGGCGTAGGCCCGGCGGGTGCCGAACCGGTCACCGAGGAAGCCGGTGACGACGCAGCCCGCCATCGTGCCGAACCCGGCGTAGTACAGCGCGTCGCTGACCTGCGCGGGGGGTGAAGCCGAGCTCGGTCTTGAGGGTAGGTGGGCAGCAGGGCCTGGACCGGCCAGCTGTAGAGGAAGGCGCAGAAGACGGTGACGCAGAGCGCGACGAGCAGCAGCCACCGCCTGCGTCCGCCCGATTGCACGGCGAACGCGGTCAGGCAGGCCGCCGCGACGACCGAGAGAGGGGCACCGCCCCCCGCGCCGACCGGGGTGAACACCGCGAAGAGCGATCCGGTGGCGACGACGGCGAGGACGGTGTTGACCGTGGCCCGGCGCGGGCCCGCGAACAGCGGCCGGAAGGGGTTCGGCCGTTCACCGGTGGCCCCCACCCGCACCTCCCAGTCGTCGGCCTCGGGCAGCGCGCGCCGCACCCAGAGCGCGACGACCACGGGGAACAGGCCGATGTAGAACAGCCAGCGCCAGCCGTGTCCCGGCACCACGTGCTCGTAGACCTCGGCCGCCAGTACGCCGCCCAGGGAGAAGCCGGAGATGAGGAAACCCGAGGCGCGGTTGCGCAGCCGGGGCGGGCCAGCTCTCCAGGACGTAGGTGGCGCTGGCGCTGTACTCGCCGGCCATGCCCATGCCGATCAGCAGTCGGGCGGCGAACAGGCTGGTGTAGTCCCAGGCGAAGCCGCAGGCGAAGGTGCCGATCGAGTACAGCAGGATGCTGGCCACCATGGCGCTCTTGCGGCCGAACCGGTCGCCGAGCGCGCCGAGCACGGCGCCGCCGAGCCAGCGGGTGATGAAGGCCCCGGAGACCAGGCTCGCGGACTCGACGGTCGACAGTGCGAAGTCGTCGGCGATCTCGGTCAGCACGAGAGTGATCAGGACGAAGTCGAAGCCGTCGAGGAGGTAGCCGATCCAGGCGGCGAAGAACGACTTCCACTTCTCCCTGGAGATCTCTCGCGGTACCAGGGCAGGGCGGTCGGGTTGGTGCGCGCAGATGACATGACGGATCCAATGGGGTGGGGGGACGCGCGTCAGGGCGGGCGGGGCGGGGCCGGGGGCGGGCCGGCCGCCCGTGCCCCCGGCGTCACAGGAGGCCGGCCTCGGCCAGTCGGCCGCGGATCCGGGCCAGGGGCCGACTCGTCGAGCGGTACCTGCGGTGCCGCGGTGGCCGCGCAGTCGATGTGGCCGAGCAGGTGGGCGGCGGCCTTGAAGAGCGCCCAGCGCGGCGGAGCTGGGGCCCATCAGGGCCGGATCGCCCGCCTCGGTGAGGCCGAACAGGATGGCGAGCCGGTCCTGTTCGGCCCTGGCGGCGGCCCAGTCGCCGGCGCGGGCGGCCTCGTAGAGCCGTACGTAGCCGTGGGCGTCGACGTTGCCCAGGCCGGGCACCACCCCGTCGGCGCCCGCGAGCAGCGCGCAGTCGACGGTGAGTTCGGAGCCGGTGAGCACCGAGAAGTGGGGTGCGCGCCGGCGCAGTTCGACCAGGATGCGGCGCAGGGAGCCCTCGTCGCCGCTGGAGTCCTTGAGCCCGGCGAGGGTGCCGTCGCCGGCCAGGCCGAGCACCATGTCGCGGGGCAGCTTGGTGTGCACGGCGACCGGGATGTCGTAGGCGAACAGCGGCAGGTCGGCGCCCGCGCGGATCCGCCGGAAATGGTCCGCGATCTCGACGGGGTGCGTTCGGGTGTAGAAGGGCGCCGTGGCCACGAGCGCGTCGGCGCCTGCCCGTACGGCGTCGGCCGCCCGGTCCAGCACCCGGGCGGTGGTCGTGTCGATGATCCCGGCCAGTACGGGGGACGCGGCCGGCCGCGGTGTCCACGGCTGCCTCGAGGGCGGTCAGCCGCTGGGCGTCCGTGAGGTAGGCGGCCTCACCGCTGGACCCCAGCAGGAACAGACCGTGCACACCGGCCGAGATCAGGTGCTCGGTGAGCCGGCGCACCGAGGCGGTGTCCACCTCCCCTGCCGGGGTGAGGGGGTGACGAGCGGGGGGACGACGCCTCGCAGCGGCGCGGGGAAGGGCATGCGGTCCTCCAGGTCGTGCTGTTTTCGCCCCGGACGGTGGCGGGCAGCACCTCGCCTGCCACCCGGGGCACGGGGACGTGGGATCTCAGTCCCTCCAGCCCCTGCACATCGTCGAGATCAGGCGCGGCTTCGGGGCCTACGTCGGCACCATGTCGCTGGAAGTAGGGCTCATGCACCGGCATTTCGACGACATCCGCAACCGGCTGTCGCGGCACTGAGCGCGCGCACCCCTCGTTCGTGTGAAGAAGCGCGACGACGTCCGCCAGTCGAGTGAGAGCCGGTCGGGAACGTCCCGGCGCCCCCTTACGGTTTCGCGGTGACCTCGATCTCAACTGACACGCGCCCCTGCGAACCGCCGACCTCGGCACGCTCGTCATCATGTCCTGGAGCCGTGAGACCCCCGACGGCGACGTCCCCTTCCTCCTCGCCTGCTCCGCTCGGCGACGGCGAGGGCGGCCCGGAGGCGTCCCGGACGGCCGTCGAACGGCTGCTGCGACACTCCGGACTCTCCGTGGGCGACGGTGTCCTCGACGCGACGCGCCTGCCGAATCTGCCGGTCAGCCTGCTGGTCGTACCGGGCGCGGCGGCGCTCACCATGCCGGGTGTCAACGCCCAGTTCGTCCCCACCCCCGAGTGGCGTACGGCGGCGGCCGACAAGCGCGGGTACGCCTGCCTGATCTTCGCCACGCGCCCCTGGTCCGACGGGAAGCCCGGCGACGGCGAGGCGGTCGCCGCCTTCGCGAACGACGAGGACACGCTCACGTCGGCCGCGCAGGTCATCCTGCCCGCGCGCAGCCTCCGGAGCTGACGGGCCGGGACCGGCGGGGAGCCTGTGTCAGCGGATCGCCTCACGTCCACAACTCGCCGCTGTCGCACAGCCGGGCGCCCATGTTCCGCTGCATCATGCGCAGCGCGGCGTCCGCGAGGTCGGCGTGGATGTGGGCGACCGCGTCGCGCGGAACGATGACCTGCAAGTGGCGGATGTGGGCGTCGAGCGCCGAGTAGAGCACGCACTGTTCGGTCACCTGCCCGCACAGCACCAGCCGGTCGATCCCCTGTTGGTGGAGCAGGTACGTCAACGGGGTCTCGTAGAAGATCGGAGTGGCGTGCCTTGACCACGAAGAGGGAGGCGTCGTCGGGACGCAGCGGCTCGACGAGGCGGGCGTGCCGTCCCGAGAGGGGCCTTGTCGAGGATCTCACCGTGGTGCGAACGCCACTCCCCGAAGTTGTCGTTGACGTAGATCACGGGGACGCCCTGCCGCCGCGCCCGCTAGAGCAGGCCGGTCTGCGCCGGGAGCACGGACTCCACGGCGGGAATCAGCGAGTCGGCGTCCTCGTGATCGTAGGTGTTGATCATGTCGATGACGATCAGTGCGGTCTTGCCCATGATGACAAGGTTGCCACTGGACGGCGAAAGATCCGCCCTTCCCGGGCCGACGGCGGGGCGGGGAGGACACGGCAGGTCACCAGGAGTACCGGTCCGCGGGTTCCGCCTCTTCCTCCACGAGGTCACCTCGGAGCCCACGGCGGCGGCCCCAGCCCTCGCTCCAGTTACGCAGCCGGCTCTCGTTCACGCAGAGTATTCCGCACTGTTCGGCGTACTCGACGGCCGGAGCGGTGAAGTCGCTGCTGGTCACGACGACCGCGACGTCGGCCTCGTGGACGGTGAAGCAGGTACCGCCGAAGCGCTGGAGGTCCTGGGAGCCGACCTTGTTCTCGTCGTCGTAGCGCTTGCACTGGATGACGACGCGGCGGCCGTCGGGAGCCACCGCCACGACATCCGCGCCGAGGTCGCCCGCCCCGCCCACGACCTCCACCTCGGCGCAGCCGTCCCGCACGCAGAGATCGGCTATCGCCTGCTCGAACTCGTCGGGGCTGAGCCGCTCGTGGTCGACGACCGCCTCCGTCGCGGACTCCTCGACGCCGTGCGCCTCCTGAGCCGGCGCGGCCGTCGGCGTCTCCAGTGCGTCCAGGGCCGTGGCCGTGGCCTCCTCCAGGGCGCCCGTGGCCCGGCGCGCGCCACTCTCCTCGGGGGAAAGCCGGCTCTCCTGCGCAAGCAGACGATGCCTGCCACCACTCCCCGAGCACCAGGACGACGGCCCATGCGGGCGCCGCTCCGCGACGTCGAGCGCCATCCGCACGACCCATCCCACGACGCTCAGGCCGACGGCGGCGAGCCCGAAGAGCATGGCCGTCGCGCGGAGGTCGAAGCGGCGTCCCGGGCGTCGCGGGCGTATGCGGCGTTCAGGCACGGTCACGGTGGTCATTCCTCCCTGGGGCCGACATGAAGATCACTTACGCCGTCTGCCCAAGAACCACCGGTTCACCGTCCGTACATGACACGCCGTCGGATGGCTCCATCCCTCCCGCGTGAGAATCTTTCGGGCATAACGTGCGGAATATGAAGAAATGCCATGTCGTGTACCTGGTGTGCACCGCAGCGATGATCGGAACGGGGCTCGGTGCGGCTCCGGCGTCCGCCGGCCACATGACCCACGTGGTCCACCCCGGCGGATCGATCCAGAAGGCAGTGGACGCTGCCGACCCCGGCGACACCGTTCTCGTCACACCCGGCACGTACCACGAGAGCGTCAAGGTGAGCACGCCCGGGCTCACCCTGCGCGGCACGGGCCGCGCCACGGTCATCAAGCCGAGCACGGAGAAGGCCACCGACAACACCTGTGCCGAGGGCGGCAACGGCATCTGTGTGATCGGGACGAAGGACGAGAACGTCAAGGGCGTCACCGTCGCCAACCTGACGGTGACCGGCTTCAAGCGCACCGGCCTGTTCTCGATGGCCACCGACGGGCTCACCGTGCGGAACGTGACGGCGGTGAAGAACGGCGTCTGGGGCATCGCCCAGGAGCGGTCGATCCACGGCACCTTCCGGGGACAACACCGCCCGCGACAACGGCGACGCCGGCATCTTCCTCGCCAACACCATCAAGGCCGAGGAAGGCGCCGCGGACACCGAGGGCACGGTCGTCGAGCACAACCGGGTCGAGGGCAACCGGATCGGCGTCACCGTCAGGCGCCTGCGCAACCTCGCCGTCGCGGACAACTACATCGGCGGCAACTGCGCCGGCGTGTTCGTCGTCGGCGACGAGAACAAGCCCAAGGCCGGCGACCTGGTCGTGCGCGACAACTACGTCGTGCGCAACAACAAGTCCTGCCCGAAGACCGACCGGCTGGAGGCGCTCCAGGGTTCGGGCATCGTGCTGACCGGCGTCGAGAAGGTCCTGGTCGCCGACAACACGGTCGAGGGCAACTCCGGCAAGTCGTCGATGTCGGGCGGCATCGTCCTGGCCAAGAGCATGGTGGGCACCGGCAACTCGGACAACGAGGTCAACGGCAACAGGCTGCGCGACAACTCGCCCGCCGACCTCGTCCACCCCGAGACCGGGGACACCGCCAAGACCAACACTTTCGAAGGCAACACCTGCGGGGCCTCCAAGCCCGCGGGACTGTGCTGACCGGCCGGCCGTAGCCACCCGTGGACCGAAGCAGGAAGGAAAGCGGCACATGACGACCGCACAGACTGCCCCTCCCCGCCCATGCGGCTGAGGGAGCTCGTCGTCGGGGCGGCATGTGCCGCCGCCCTCCGCGCGGCCGCCCGGCTCGGTGTCGCCGACGCGCTCGGCGACACCCCCATGACCGTGGAGGACCTCGCGGCCTCGGTGAAGACCGAGCCCAGGCCGCTGCGCCGGCTGCTGCGTGCCCTGACCTGCTACGGCGTCTTCGCCGAGCGGAAGGACGGGACGTTCACGCACACCGACATGTCCCTGCTGCTGCGGGAGGACGACCCGCACAGCCTGCGCTACATCACCCTGTGGTGCACCGAGCCGTGGACCTGGGACGCGTGGCCCCAGCTCGACGAGGCGGTGCGCACCGGCCACAACGTCGTCGAGGGCCTGTACGGCAAGGAGTTCTTCACCTACCTCAACGAGGACGCTCCCCGAGTCGGCCGAGGTCTTCAACCGCGCCATGACCACCTCCAGCCGGCAGTCGGCCCAGGACGTCGCGGCGCTCCTCGACCTGTCGGGGAGCACGTCGGTCGCGGACATCGGCGGCGGCCAGGGGGCACGTGGTGGCGAGCCTGCTGAGAAGTACCCGTCGATGCACGGCACCTGCTCGACCTGCCGCGGGTGGTGGAGAACGCCGACCCGCGGCTGCGCGCGGGGCGGATCGCTCGCGGACCGGGTGCGGATCGTGCCGGGCGACTGCCGGGTGGCCGTCCCCGTCCAGGCCGATGTGTACATCATCAAGAACATCCTGGAGTGGGACGACGACAGCACCGCCCGTGCCCTGCGCAACGTCATGGCGGCGGGCGGGCCCGGGGCGCGCGTCGTGGTCATCGAGAACCTCGTCGACGACACGCCCTCGATGCGGTTCAGCACCGCCATGGACCTGCTGCTGCTCATCAACGTCGGCGGTGCGAAGCACACCACCGACAGCATGGTCGGCCGGCTGACCGACGCGGGCCTCGTCATCGACGACATCCGCCCGGTCAACCCCTACCTGCACGCGTTCGACTGCACGGTGCCCGAGTGGAGCTGACCGGGGGAGCGGCACGTCGGCCGCCGGACCGCTGCGCGCGGTCCGGCGGCCGACGTGTGCGTGCCGTGAGCGGGGCGGATCAGGCGTCCGGCGCGCGGCGGTCGGTAGACGAGTCGCATGCGAGCGCCCTGGAGAGCGCGGGCGAGGTCACCGCCCGTCGGCGCGGAGGCGTCGCCGCCGGCGGGGTCGTCCAGGATGGTCGTCAGCTCGGCCACCTGGCCAGGGTCCCGTGAGCCCGAGGGAAAGCGCCGGGTCGCCGGCGTCCAGACCGCCTCGTACGTCGACCAGCCGGACCACTACGTCGTCGCGCTGGAAGATCGTGCTCACAGGACCGGGCTGCGCGGATCGTCCGCCGCCGCCTCGTCGCGGTCGGCGAGCAGTTAGGCCAGCCGCATGCGCGCTGCCCGGCCGGGGCCGGGTACGACAACGCGTGCCGCCGCGCCGCCGGATCCTCCTGCCCCGCGGTCACATGGTGGACGGCGGGCAACGCCGCCCGCGTGTAGAACACCCGGGGCGGACTCCGGGTCGCCGAGGTCCCGGTCCTGCTCCAGATACGGGTTGATGGCCTCCTCTACGGCCCGCACCTCGGGCTGCTCGGCCACGTGCCGCAGGGCCGCGAGCAGGTCGCCGCGCACCTCGATGGCCCGCACCACCCGGTTGCCGTGCAGGAACAGGGAGGTACGGCACAGCCGTGTGGTGTCGTCGACCCGCGGCTCGGCGAGAGCGTAGTCGGCGAGGATCTTCCCGACCGCTTCCTCGCTGCCCGGCTTCACCGTGAAGGTGAGCGCGTGCCGGATCACTCCGTCACCGATCCAGGGCGACGTCTGGAGCCCGCCCCGGGCGGTCCCGTCACCCGCCGCCGGGTGGCTCGTCTCGCGGACGACGTGGAAGCGCAGCGACCTGGTGTCCCGGACGCAGCTGTGCAGCGGCTTCACCATCCGCACGTGCTCTTCGCTGCTCACCCAGTTCAGGAAGGGCGGGGCACTCCTCCCACTCGCTGGTGATGAGCCACTGGGAGGGGGTTCTCGATGGACTGGCACAGCTGCTCGCCGAGGTGCCCGGGAACGGACTCGACGTGGCTGCGCAGCTGCTCGTACGTCTCGAGGAACTGCTGCTGGGCCCCGTCGTAGACCTCCACCAGCAGCACGACCCGGAGTCTGGAGCCGTCGAACACCGACTGGGAGACATGGTGCGACACCTGTCGCGTCAGCGGTTCGGAAACAGGGGTGGATGTGGTGGTCATCCTGCGCACATCTCCTTCGCGGGGCGGAACTGAACATCGGCGCGGTGATACGACGCCGGCGTGCCTCGATCCTGTGCCCGGCCCGCGGGCGCGCGACCATGTGCACTGCGCGGGTGACCGGGGGCGCCGGACGGCGCGTGCGGGACTCCAGGTGAGTGTGCGAAGACCACCAGGTTGTCCGTGTAGTCCTTGGCCTTGCGGTCGTAGTCGCCCGCGCAGGTGATGAGCCGTACCTCGGCCCCGGTCCCCGTCGCCGTACACGCGCTTGCTGGGGAAGTCGTCCTTGTCGAAGGTCTCCACGCCGTCGACCACGAAGGAGGCCGCTGCGTCCGTCGGCTCTCTCGACGTGGAAGACGTCGCCCCTCCTCCAGTTGGCCGAGGCGAGCGAGGGCGGCCGCCGACGTCTTGGTGTCCACGTGCCCGGCGATGATCGAGGTGCCCTCCTCCCCGGGGGAGGCGCCCTTGGCGTACCAGCCGACGAGGTTGGTGTCGTCCGGGGGCGGGGCCTGGAGCTGTCCGTTCGCGCCGATGGCGAGGTCGGTGAAGGGCGCGTCGACGGAGAATCTCCGGGATGCGCAGGCGTACCGGCTTCGACCGTGGCAGGTCCGTCTCCGGCTCGCCCGAGGCGGGCGGGGCCGACGGGGCGGACGCGCCGGGCTGCGCGGCGAGCGGCGGGCGGAAGGAGTCGGCCGAGGTGTCGTTGACCTCCGATCAGGCTCACCGCCAGGACCAGGAGGGCAACGGCCAACAGCACCGTCATGCCCGAGCGGGACCCGGTCGGCGCCGGCTCGTCGTCGGCGGGGAAGGGGGACTGCCATCGAGGACCACCTCACTGGGTCACGGGCGGGACAGGGTGGGGGAAGCGAGCCGGGCCGCCACGCGGTGCCTGGGCGGCGGCCCGACTGCTATCTCGCCCGGCACGGCCGGGCCGTTCCGTGAGCCGACTTCCTGCGTCGGACGGCGTACAGACCGGTCCCGGCGACGGCCAGGACGGCCAGTCCGCCCGCGGTCGTGGTCGGCGCGTCCAGCCCGCCGCCTCCGGTGTGCATGCCGCCGCGCGGCTTCTCGTGCTCGCCGCCGCCCCAGGACTTCTCACCCTCGTCCTGCTTGCTGGGTCTCCGAGCCCGCCGCCGGGGCCGCCCTCCCAGTCACCCTCGTTCCGCGGTCAGCGCCACCGCCACCCGTGTGCATGCCGCCGCGCGCGCTTCTCGTGCTCGCCGCCGCCCAGGACTTCTCACCCTCGTCCTGCTTGTGGGTCTCCGAGCCTGCTTGGAGCCGCCCTCCAGTCACCCTCGTTTACCGCGGTCAGCGCCACCGCCACCCGTGTGCATTCCGCCCGCGGCTCGCCGTGCTCGCCGCCACCCCAGGACTTCTCACCCTCGTCCTGCTTATGGGTCTCGAGCCCTGCGCGGAGCCGCCCTCCCAGTCACCCTCGTTCACCGCGGTCAGCGCACCGCCACCACAGTATGCATTCCGCCACGCGGCCTCCTCGTGCTTGCCTCCGTTGTCGTGCTCCCCGCTGAGGAAGAGTCGTCGTGGTCCCAGTCACCTCCGACCGCCGCGTAGGCGCCGGGTGCGCCGAGGACGAGGACGGCCGAGGCCGCCGCTGTGGTCAGGAGCATGTGGGCAGAACGCATCTGAGGTTCCTTCCGTCACGACCGGGCAGCTGGTGCTTCGTCAGCTGAGGTGACCCGGCCCCGACGTGATTTACCGTCAGCCAGTCGTCCCTCTCGCACCACTCAGGCGCTCAGCCGGGTGACGCCCGTCCGGTGAGGGAGCCCTCGCGGTCCCTCCACCGTTCGGTGGCCGGCGGGTGCGACCGGACACCTCGCTCCGTCAACTTCCTTGAGTGGTACGGCGGTAGGCGCCGGCGGGCCGGGCGGTGGACCGCGCCGTGTCGGCGGGGCCGGCCGGGCGCGGCCGGGGCCGCGGGACTTGCCGAGCGGGTGCCGATCTCGCCCGTTCAGGTGCCTCGGACGGGCGAGCCGGCGCGCGCGCCCACCGGCTTCCGTGCCTCGCTTCGGCGGCTCGACCCACGCGGGTCCGGCCCACGACCGACGACGGCCGCGCCGCTCGGGGTGAGCGAGGCGCGGCCGATCGAGGGGCCGGGGTCGGGGAGTCAGGGTCGAGGGTCGGGGTTACCTCTCGAGGAACGTCAGGAGGTCCGCGTTGAACCTCTCCTTATCGCCGGGCACCATGGCGATGCCGTGGGAGGCCCGCTCGTAGACCTTCAGCTCCGCGCCCTCCACGAGCCGGGCGGTCTTGCGGCCCGTGGCGTCGATGGGGACGATCCGGTCATCGTCACCGTGGACGACGAGGGGTCGGGACGTCGAACTTCTTCAGGTCCTCGTGGAAGTCGGTGGTGCCGAACGCGTCCACGCAGTCGACGCCGCCCTGGATGGTCTGCGCCATCGCCATGTACCAGAGGCGTCCTTGTTGCCCCGCGTGACCTGGCTGCCGTCGCGGTCGGCGGAGAAGAAGCCGACCGCGGTGTCCTGCCAGAACTGCGAGCGTTCCTCGATGATGCCGGCCTTGAGACCGTCGAACACCGACTGCGGAACGCCCTCGGGGTTGTCCGGCCCCCGCAGCATCAACGGCGTGATCGCGGAGAGCAGGACCACGGAGCGGACCCGCTCGGTGCCACGTGCCAGCCGATGTATCGGGCCAGCTCTCCCGCCGCCCATGGAGTGGGCGACGAGGTGACGTCGCGCAGGTCGAGGGCGGTGATCAGGTCGTGCAGGTCGTCGGCGAAGGTGTCGAAGTCGGTAGCCGTCGTAGACCGGCGTGGAACAGCCGTGACCGCGGCGGTCGTGGGCGATGCCGCGGTATCCGGCGTCGGCCACCGCCTTGAGCTGGTCCTGCCAGGCGTCGCCGTTCAGCGGCCAGCCGTGGATGAACACGACCGGGCGGCCCCGGCCCCAGTCCTTGTAGAAGATGTCGACGCCGTCGCAGAGTGGTGCAGATGGGCAGCGCCCTCCGTGGGTCGGGGGCCCGGCCGTGCGGCGGGCCGGTGGGTGGGAGGGACGCCTCGGCACCCTCCGCGAGCCGCCGCGTCCCACAGAAGTCGAACGCACCCGCTCAGCCACCCGCACGCGGCACGCCGCCGGACGAGTAGGGGGAGCAGGGCGGGCGCACGTGGTCGAACGCACCCGCTCAGCCACCGCACGCAGCACGCCGCCGGACGAGTAGGGGGGAGCAGGGCGAGCACGTGGTCGAACGCACCCGCTCAGCCACCGCACGCAGCACGCCGCCGGACGAGTAGGGGGAGCAGGGCGGGCACGTGAACGCGTCCCCGCACCCCCTCTGCCCGCTACTCGTCCGCCCTCTACTCGTCCGGGTCTACGTGTGTCGGGTCCCGCACTTCGGGCTGCTGGCGGCGGGAGCCGGGAGCGGCCCGGTCCGGGGTGGCCTCGCTGTGCGCGGACTGGGGCGGTGGAGGCGGTGCGGTGTCCCCGGGAGCGCCGACGCCGGCGGCGGGCAGGCGCAGGGCGAGCAGGGCGACGTCGTCGCCGCCGGGGTGCGATGCGGTCGAGCAGCTCATCGCAGTACTCGTCGATGGTCCGCCCCTCCAGCCGGCGGGGCCGGGAGTCCGGCGTGGTGGCGGAGCTTGGCCATGCCGAGGTCGATCGGGCGGTCGCGGCTCTCCACCAGACCGTCGGTGTAGAGCAGGAGGATGCTCTCCGGCGGGAGTTCCTCACGTGTGTCGGGCCAGCCCAGACCGAGGGCGCAGGGTGGCGCTCATGCCGATGAGCGGGCCGTGTCCGCCCTCCAGGAAGCGGGTCTCCCCGTCCCGCGTGATCAGCAGGGGCGGCGGGTGCCCGGCGTTGACCCAGTGCAGCTGCCAGGGGCCCACCCTCGGGGCCCACGACACGGGCGAAGACGAGCGTGGCCATGGGGGCGTCGCTGGTGTTGGTCACGGCCTCGTCGAGGCGCCGCCATGATCACGCTCGGCGGTTCCTGGTGGTCCCAGGCCAGGGCGCGCAGCATGTTGCGGACCTCGGCCATGTGGGCGGCGGCCTGCAGGTCGTGCCCGACCACGTCCCCGATGACCAGGGCCATGACACCGTCGGCGAGCGAAGGCGTCGTACCAGTCCCCGCCGACCTCCATGGCGCTCTCGGCGAGCCAGTACCGGGCCGCCATGCGCAGGTGGTCGACCTGCGGGAGGGGCGTCAGCAGCTGGCGTTGCATGGTCTCGGCGACGTTCTGCTGCTCGTGGTAGAGCCGGGCGTTGTCGAGGACCAGTCCGACCCGACGGCCGATGTAGGCCAGCAGGGCGACCTCCGCCTCGGTGTGGGCGGGATGGTCCCCCGCCCTCGCCACGGTCAGAATCCCGCGCTGACCGTTGCCTGGTGCGGAGCGGGACGACGACAGCCGCGTGGCCGCCGAGCCGTTCGAACAGCACGCGGTGAGTGGCGGTGAAGGGGCCCCCGGGTCGTGCAGCACGTCCTCGGCGCTCAGCGGTGCGGGGCGGTCACTGTTGATCAACCTGGTCAGCGCGGCGCGGGCGGGTCCGGCAGCGAGGTCACCGGCCCTCTCAGCCGTCCCGACCGGTGCGGGTGTGCTGCTGCGCTGACGGCGACCCGCCCAGGACGTCCGACTGCCCCTGGTAGACGTCGACGCGCCCACTGGCCCAGCTCGGCACCAGCAGCCGCAGGAGGACGGCGGAGCGTGGCGGAGGTGTGCTCGGAGGGATCAGTACGGTGGAGATCTCGGCCACCAGGTGCAGTTGGGTGGTGAGTGCCTCCAGGGCGGCGGTGCGCGCCTCGGTCTCCTCCGCGGCGCTTCGGTGCGAGCTGAAGTCGTGGAAGACCAGCACGAGCCCTTCCTGCCGGCCGTCCCTGACCAGCGGGGTGGTGGCCCAGATGATCGGAACCGTGGTGCCGTCCGCCCGCTGGAAGTACTCCTCGCCTCCCTCCTCGGCGGAGACGCCGTGCAGCGGGATTGCGCAGCGCGCACCGCTCGCGCAGCACGGGACTACCGTCGGCGTGCCGGTGCAGCAGGTCGTGCGCGTCGTGTCCGATCATGTCCGGCGCCGAGCGCCCCAGCAGGTGCTCGGCCCAGGGATTCACCGAGGTGATGCGCGCGGACAGGTCGAGGGTGAGGACACCGGCGCCGAGAGCCTGCAGGACGGCGCGAGGCGAAGTCGGGTTCCGGGACACCGTCCGTTTCTTCGTGCACCTCGCTCGTCGCCCTCCCGGTGGCCCGCCCAGCGTGACGTCACGACCCTCACAGCCTTCCGATGCCGTCCATCCCGCCAGGTTCCCTCAGCGGGCGGGTACGGACCGCTCCGGAGGGCCGAAGGAGGAGGAGGTCGGGTAGGCTCCCGGTGCTGATCATGTACCTGGAGGGTTTCGTGCGGACGAAGACCACGACCACGGCGTCGGCCGTGCTGAGCTGTCTGCTGGCCGGGACCCTCATGGCGGGGTGCGGCGGCGGTGGCTCCGGCGGGAACCGGTCCGCCGACGCTCATGCTCGAGGACGCCAACGCCGCGATGCGGGCGCTGAAGTCCGTGCGGGTCGACTCCACCAGCACCGCGGCGCAGGGCGGCACCGTCACCATCCGGCTCGTGACCGACCTCGACAGCCGATGCACCGCGAGGACCGCCTTGTCCGAGGGCGGCCGCCTCGACCAGATCCGGATCGGCGAGACCGACTACGTCCGTCCCGACCGCGCCTACTTGCGGAAGTGGAAGGGAGGGACGAGCGTCACCGGCGAGCAGAAGCTCTGGATCAAGAAGCCCGTGGACGCCGCGCAGCCCGGCGACGGCCTCTCCGCCTGCACGCGCCCCTTCGTCTCCTTCGGCACGGCGAAGAAGGGGAGGACCACCCGCGTCGGCGACCGGGAGGCGGTCGAGCTGACCGTGACCGACAAGGAGGACAAGGGCGGGGCGTACCGCTTCTACGTCGCCACGCAGGGCAAGCCGTACCTGCTCAAGGCGGTGTACAAGGGCGCCGAGTACGACACGACCACGTCCTTCGCCGACTTCGACGAGCCGCTGGACATCCGGCCTCCGCGGCCGGCCGAGGTGGTCGACGCGGAAGAAGCGCTCAAATGAGGCCGTGAGCGACTCAGGGCGCTGCCGTGCCGTTCACGCGTCGGCGAGCCGTACCGCGGCCCTCATGCGCTTGCCGACCGGTTCCCGGTGCACCTCGAAGCTCTGGCAGACGGCCATGACTATCTCCAGCCCGTGCCGGCCGATCCGTCCCGGGTCCGTGCTCTCGGCCACCGGCAGCACCGGATCGCTGTCCCACACCGTGACCTCCACCCGGTCCTCGGCCAGCTCCAGGTCGACCAGTGAGGGGCCGGGCGCGTATTGCAGGCGTTCGTCAGCAACTCGCTGACCACCAGTTGCACCAGGTCCGTCGCGCGGTCGGACACCGGGAGGCCCTGCGCCGCCCGCACCCGCGCCAGGAACCTCCGGGCCAGCTCGCGGCCCCGGGCGATGTCGCCGGGCATGCCCTCGTACTCTGCCGAAACTTTGACCAGCTCGTTTCTCAGCTGGTCCCCATTCGGGCAGCCACGTCCATCCGATCCGCCCTCTTCCTGAGCCTTGACCGTTACGCCAGCCCGTCTACCCCCGAAATCCGGGAACACCGGAGAAAACCGGAGAACAGCCCGTCCGACCGGCAGAACTCCGTGGTCCTGCCACTCAGTCGCCCGTGGGGCGCAGGGACGAGGCAGAGGAAGCCCAGCGCGTCCCGGTAGACCCGAAGCCATCCGTCGCGGTGGGTGGTGGCCGCCTCGAGTGCTCGCGCACTGTCCGGGTCGGTGGGGTGGTCCAGGGCCCAGGAGGCCAGCGACCCGGTCCAGCACCACTCGTAGTCGTCGAGCTCCCCGCGGTACTGACATGCCCGCCGACGGGTGTCCAGCCGTCGGCGACCACCTGCTCCAACGTGGTCGGCAGATCGGTGAGGTCCCCGAGCATCTCGATGGCCTCGGCGGACGGCTCGCCCTCCAGAAGCCGTCACCGACCAGGACCCGGCCCCCTGGCGCCAGGTGCCGGCGTGCGGCCGCGAGGGTGGCTAGCAGACCGCCGAAGGCGTGCGAGCGCCGACGCACAGGACGAGGTCGAACCGGTGCAGGGCGGTGAATCGTGCGGCTTCCTGACGGTGGAGGACCAGGCGGTCCCGCACGCCGAGCCGGTCCGCCGTCTCCCCGGGCGTGTGCGAGCGAGATCTCGGAGATGTCGACGCCCTCGGCCGTGAGCCCCGGGGGTGTTCGGCGAGGGCGCGAAGGAGCCACTCTCCCCCTCCGCAGCCCAGGTCGAGGACGCGCGCGTCGCCATGTGGGACGCCACGTGAAAGGGAGCCGGCGTACCGGGTCGTCGTCGAACGGGGCCGCGATCGGGTGATCGGCATGGGCGAGTCTGGAGATCCTCTGTCGGTCCACCGGCGGAGCCTCGCACAACCGCCCCGACGGCGCACCCGGTTTCGGAGGGCGGCCATCCCGGGCGTACAACCCCTGGTTGTAATCCTAAGATGACCGCCGTGGATCTCATCGCCGTACGCACCTTCGTCGCCGTCGTGGAGGCGGGACAGTTCCAGGTCGCCGCCGCCGAGTTGGCGATCACCCAGCAGGCCGTCTCCAAGCGTGTCGCCGCACTGGAGCGGGACCTCGGGGTGGCGTTGTTGACCCGCACCCGCGGGATCGCGGCTCACCATCGACGGGCAGGCCTTCCTCCCGCACGCGCGTGCGCTCCTCGCCACCGCGGAGCGGGCCGCCGCCTCGGTGCGGCCGGGGGGCGGCGGCCGCTGCGGGTCGACGTGATCGGCAGACGGCTCTCCATGGCCGGGGTGCTGCGCGACTTCCACCGGGCCCACCCCGAGGTCGACCTCGACGTCGTCACCCTCTTCCACGTCGACGCGGACGCGGCCGTGACCGCCATCCGGTCCGGGGAGATCGACGCCTCCTTCCGCTGCGTCACCATGCCGGGAAGCACCCTTCCCGACGGTGTCGAGGCCACCGCCCGTCTTCGACGAGCCGCTCCACCTCTTCACCGGCCCCGCCCACGAGTTCGCTGAGGGCCCGGGCGGTGACCCCGGCCCAGCTCTCCGGTCACCGCATCTGGATGCCCGAAACGTCCCCCGGCACCGAGTGGTCGGCCTACTACGACGCGCTCGCCGCCGAGTTCGGGCTCGCCATCGACGCGATCGGCCCCGACTTCGGCGTCGAGGGGCTCCTCGACACGATCGCCGAGTCCTCGACCGTCGCGACCTTCCTCAGCGAGCAGACTCCCCTCGTCTGGCCCGCCGTCCACGATCTGCGACGTATCCCCCTCCCGACCCGACGCCCGCTCTACCCGCACTCCCTGCTCTGGCACGCCGACAACCCGCACCCCGCGCTGACCGTCCTGCGTGCCTACCTCGCCTCCCGGCCGTCCGCTCGTCTCGACACGGAGGTCTGGACACCGGCGTGGGCCCTGCGCTCCCACCCACGGGGCGAGCGCGCCCGGCCGTGATGTGCGCGGCACGCCCGGGCCGGTCGTCGCTGACCGGCCCGGGTCCGGTTCGAGGGGGCCGGTGCGGCGTCAGCCGCCCAGGCGCGCGAGGACGACGAGCTTGGCCTCGTCCTGCACCTGCCGGAGGTGGTCCGCCCCGAGGAACGACTCCCCGTAGATCTTGTACACGTCCTCGGTGCCCGAGGGGCGGGCCGCGAACCAGGCGTTCTCGGTGGTCACCTTGATGCCGCCGATGGCCACGCCGTTGCCCGGTGCCTCGGTGAGCACGGCGGTGACCGGCTCCCCCGCGAGGGTGTCGGCGGTGACCTGGGCCGGGGACAGCTTGGCCAGGCGGGCCTTCTCCTCGCGGGTCGCGGGCGCGTCGATGCGGGCGTAGGGGGTTCGCCGAAGCGGGCGGTGAGGGCGGCGTAGTGCTCGGAGGGCGTCCTGCCGGTGACCGCGGTGATCTCCGAGGCGAGCAGCGCCAGGATGATGCCGTCCTTGTCCGTGGTCCACACCGAACCATCCCGGCACAGGAGGACGCCCCGGCGGACTCCTCGCCGCCTGAAGCTCGAGGCGTGCCATCGACCAGTCCGTCCACGAACCACTTGAAGCCGACGGGTACTTCGACCAGCCGCCGGTCGAGGTCGGCGGCGACCCGGTCGATCATGCCGGAGGACACCAGCGTCTTTTCCCACGCCGGCGTCGGCGGGCCACTCGGTGCGGTGGGCGTAGAGGTAGGCGATCGCGGTGGCGAGGTAGTGGTTGGGTTCATCAGCCCGGCGTCGGGGGTGACGATGCCGTGCCGGTCGGCGTCCCGCGTCGTTGCCGGTGGCGATGGTGAAGCGGTCGCGCTGTTCGATGAGCGAGGCCATCGCGTGCGGCGACGAGCAGTCCATGCGGATCTTGCCGTCCCAGTCCAGCGTCATGAACCGCCAGGTGGGGTCGGTGAGCGGGTTGACCACCGTCAGGTCGAGGCGGTGCTGCTCGGCGATGCGACCCCAGTACGCGACGGGGCGCCGCCCAGCGGGTCGGCGCCGATCCGCACGCCCGCCGACCGGATCGCGTCGAGGTCCAGGACGCTCGGCAGATCCGAGACGTACGCGTCGAGGAAGTCGTAGCGGCCGGGTGCCGGGCGCGGCGAGCGCCTGGGCGTGGGGCACGTCGGTGACGTCCTTCAGGCCGGCCGCGATGATCTCGTTGGCCCGGTCCTGGATCCAGGAGGTGGCGTCGGAACCGCGGGGCCGCCGTTCGGCGGGTTGTACGAACGCCGTCGCCGGGCGGGTTGTGCGACGGGGTGACGACCACTCCGTCGGCGAGGCCCGAGGTACAGGCCCCGGTTGTGGGTGAGGATGGCGTGCGAGACCGCCGGGGTGGGGGGTGTAGCCGTCCGCGGTGTCGACGAGGACGGTCACGTCGTTAGCCGCGAACACCTCCAGTGCGGTGATCCTCGCCGGCTCGGACAGGGGCGTGCGTGTCGGCGCCCAGGAAGAGCGGGCCGTCGGTGCCCTGTGCGGTGCGGTACTCGCAGATGGCCTGGCTGGTGGCGGCGATGTGGTCGTCGTTGAACGCCGCCGCGGGGACGAGCCGCGGTGCCCGGACGTGCCGAAGGCCACGCGCTGCCCCCGGCTCGGCCGGGTCCGGGTGCAGGGCGTAGTACGCCGTCACCAGCCGGGCTACGTCGATCAGGTCCTCGGGGCCGGCCGGCTTTCCGGCTCGGTCGTGCTGCATGCGCCCACTCCTCCGCGTCGGTCGGGACTTCGCTCGCGGTCCCATCTTCTCCTGTCCGGGGAGTGGTCCCGCGTGTTCCCGCCGAGGTGGAGGTACCGGTGGAGCTGCCGGTATGCAGCAACCGGCCGGCCGGATGTCAGATCCGGCCGCCGAGACGGTGAGGGGACCGTGCGAGTGCCGCCCGGCGCGGCGTCCCCACCGCGTACGACGCGGCGCTCTACGGCGTTGATGCCGGCGCCCACGCCCGCGGCGACGAGCTTGCGGTGGGCGATGGCCGTCCACGCCGTCTCGCCGTGGCCGCGACCCGGCCCGAGGTGGTGACGACCGCCTGGCGGCCGGCCGCGACGCCCTTGCCGCCGTCTGCACGGCGCCGTTCGCGGCCTCGGCCGAACGCTGCGCACCGGCCTTGGCCGCCGACGCCGCGTCACCGGCCCTGTCCGCGGCGGCCCGGCTCGCCCGGGAGGCGGGTGCCGTCGCCTGTCGGCGGCGCACCGCGGCCTTGGCCTCGGCGGTCCGGGTACTGGTGGGCTTCTTGTTCGTGTCCTTGTTCGGATCGCTCATGGAGACCGCCTTGCCCCTCACCGCGGCGGCAAGCACGAACGGCCCTCCCGGTGCTCAACGGGATTGCGCCGTCGGGGTCTTGACGCGCCGGAGGCCGGACACGGTCCCGGCGGTGTGGACGTCGCGTCAGGGCGCCGGCCGTCTCGCCGCGGGCGTGTGGAGGTCGCCGGTGGCGCGCAGGTGTCCGAGCCGTGACCGCGCCGATCCGTCATCGCCGCAGGCGGGGCAACTCGCGTGGCTCGACGCGCTCCTCCACCCGCCGTGTCGCCCTCGCGTACGACCACGTAGGCGCCCTTGCCCGGGGCCTCCGTGACCGCCTCGGACCAGTTCGGTGCCGCGGTAGACGAGGCCCACGCCGTCGTCCGTGCAGTGGGCCGCCGGGAAAGTGCCGTCGGCGACGAGGCGGTGGATCAGGGGCGGCGTCCCGGGTCGACGTCGTAGTGCACGCCGTTGCCGTAGGGCAGGAAACCCAGGGCGTCGGTGACCGGGCGCAGTTCGGGGCCGAAGGAGTCGGTCGCGCCGCCCCGGAACCAGCAGAGGGATCCCGCGCTCACGCCGCTGAGCACGACGCCCCGCCTCCAGGCCCGGCGCAGGATCCGGTCCAGGCCGTGCACGCGCCACACGGCCAGCAGGTTCGCCACCGAGCCGCCCATGACCCACACGACGTCCTGGGCGAGCACGGTTCTCCGCCACGTCCTCGACGTTGGGCATGGGGAACAGGTGCAGCGGTGTCGTGGTCGAACCCGGCGACGCGGGCCGCCTCATCATGCGGGCGGTGAAGTGCCCGGCGTCCCCTATGGCGGTGCCCACGTACAGGACGCGGGGGCGGCGGCCGTGCGCGCCCGAGGTCCACGGCGTGATGGACCAGGGCGTCGAAGGTCACCACTGGTCCGGCCGCCCGCTCGGTGTCCGCCGGAGGTGGCGAGGAGTGGTCGGTTCCGGTGCCGTCATGCGGAGATCCTAACTGACGACCAGCAGGCGGCTGGTAAGCCCGTCAGCGAGCGGCGGTCGGCGGCAGCTGGGCCGGGCTCACCTGCTCGCCCAGCACCTGGGCCATGAACTGCACCAGCCACCGCTGCGCCGGGCTGCGCGAGGACTCGTGCCGTGCGTACAGGGCGATCTCGGATCGGCTCGGTCTCGAAGGGCAGCCGCACCAGACGCACCCGGTGGGAGGCGGTGAAGACCTCGCCGACGTACTCGGGGACGATGGCGATCAGGTCGGTCTGCTCCAGCAGGTAGGGCAGCATCGAGAACCGGGTGGCGTCCGCGGCCACCCGCTCCAGCAGCCCGTGCGCGGCCAGCACGGCCCGGGCGCGACGTGCCCGCTCGGCCCGAACACCGTCGCGTGGTGCTCGGCCGCGAGGTCCGGCAGCGTGACCGCGTCACCCGCACGCGCGGATGGTCCGGCGGCGACCATGAGGACGTAGCGCTCCCGGAAAAACGGGATCCGCACCGTCAGGTGCGAGGTGATCACCGGGGTCGCCACGAAGGCGTCGAGGTCGCCGCGCGCGCAGCTGGCTCTCGGCGTCCTCCACGTCGAACGGGCGGACGGTGAACGACACCGCCGGCGCACGCTCGCGCGCGCGGCGAGCAGCCTCGGCAGGAGGGTCGCCTCGCCGAGGTCGGAGAGGGCGATCGTGAAGCGGCCCGACATGGTCCTGGGGTCGAAGGCGTCGCCCTGCCGGACCGTCCCGTCGATCTCCGCCAGGGCGCGCTGGAGCGCTCGTACCGCCGTCGGGCGCCGGCCGTGGGCGTGAGCCCGCGTCCGTTGCGGCGGAACAGCTCGTCGTCAATTGCCGCCGAACTTGCCCAGGCTGTAGCTCACGGTGGGTTGCGTGACGTGGAGCGTCTCCGCGGTGGCCGTGAACGCTGCCGGTCTCGTACAGGAGGACGAAGACGCGGGCCAGGTTGAGATCGAAGGTGCCCATATCGATGGACTCTATATCGACATGCCGAAACATCTATTGGTGCCCATGTCGCGGGGTGCCTAGCGTGTCGGACGTCACTCGCGAAAGGAACGTCCGTGCCATCCGTGCGTCGTGTCTCCCACGATTTCCTGGAGCGCCAGGGGCTCACCACCGTTTCGGCAATCCGGGCTCCAACGAGCTGCCCTTCCTCGCCGGCCTGCCCGACGGCTTCCGCTACGTCCTCGGGCTGCACGAGGGCGCCGTCGTCGGTATGGCCGACGGCTACGCCCAGGCGACCGGCCGCCCGGTCCTGGTCAACCTGCACGCCGCGTCCGGGTTCGGGCAACGCGATGGGCGCGCTGACCAACGCCGTGGCCTCGCGCACCCGCTCGTGGTGGTGGCCGGCCAGCAGGTGCGGCCCGCCATCGGCCCGGAGGCCAACCTGGCGAGCGTCGACGCGCAGACCCTGATGAAGCCGCTGGTCGGCTGGGCGGCGGAGCCGGCGTGCGCCGAGGACGTGCCGCGCGCTCGCCCCGGGCCGTCTTCGGGGCGCGCTCCAGCAGCGGCCGACCTATCTCTCCGTCCCCTACGACGACTGGTCGGCCGAGGCCGGTGACAACGCCCTGGCGGTGCTCGACCGGCGGGTCGAGCGGGCCTCCGCGCCCGGCGGTGAGCACGCCCGCCGGCTCGTCGAGCAGGTCGCCTCCGCACGGCGCCCCGCGCTGGTGCTGGGCGGCGACATCGACTCGGCCGGCCGCTTCGACGACACCGTCCGGCTGGCCGAGCGCCTGGGCGGCCCGGTGTGGGCGGCTCCTCGCTCTTCCGGCTGCCCTTCCCCAACCGGCATCCGCAGTTCCGGGGCGTGCTGCCCGCCGGGATCGCGCCGATCTCCGAGGCCTTCGAGGCACGACCTCGTACTGGTGCTGGGCGCGCCGGTGTTCCGGTACCACGAGTACCTTCCGGCCGGTACCTGCCGGAGGGCACCCGGTTGATCCAGGTGACCGAGGACGCGTCGGCCGCCGCGCGGGCGCCGATGGGCGAGGCGCTGGTCGCCGACCCCGGGGCCGTCATCGACCTGCTGCTGGAGGCGCTCGACGCGCCGGGAACGCCTGCGGGCCCCTACCGGCCCGCACCCGAGCCGCTCACCGCCGAGGGAACGGGCCTCCACCCCGAGCAGGTCTTCGCCGCGCTGCGCGACGAACTGCCCGAGGACACCGCGTACGTCGTCGAGTCGACGTCGACCAACTCCGCGTGGTGGCACCAGATGGACCTGCGCCGCCAGGGTTCCTACTACTTCCCGGCGGCCGGCGGACTCGGTTTCGGTCTGCCCGGCGCGGTCGGCGTCGCGATGGCCCAGCCCGGCCGCCCGGTCGTCGGCGTGATCGGGGACGGCTCGGCCAACTACGGCATCACCGCCCTGTGGACGGCGGCGCAGCACCGGGTCCCGCTGACCGTCGTGCTGCTGCGCAACGGCACGTACGGGGCACTGCGCTGGTTCGGCGGTCTGCTCGGCGTGCCGGACGCCCCCGGGCTGGACATCCCGGGGCTGGACTTCACCCGCATCGCGGAGGGCTACGGCGTCCGCGCCCAGCACGTCGGCGGCGCCGAGGGTTGCGCGCCGTGCTCGCCGAGCGACCGGACCATCCCCGTCTCATCCAGGTGGACACGGCGCTCACCACACCCTCCTGAGAGACGACTGAGCCGGCCGGGCGCCCGGAGCCGCCGACGCGCTCGGTACCCGAAGATCCCGAAGAGGGGAAGACGATGACCCCTGGACAGCGACGTCTGGGGCGGGAAGTTCTTCAGCGACGGCTGGCAGGACTCCCCCGCCGAGCAGCCGGTGACCGAGCCGGCGACCGGCGACCGGCTCGGCACGGTGGGCCTCGCCACGGCCGAGGACGTCGGCCGCGCCGGCGGCCGGCCGCCGAGGCGCAGCGAGTGGGCGGCGACCTCGCCGCAGCGGCGGGCCGCCGTTCTGCGCCGCGCGGGCGACCTCTTCACCGAGCACGCCGCCGAGATCGAGGACTGGCTGGTGCGCAGGGGCCGGCTCGGTCCGGTCCAAGGCCGGCTTCGAGGTGGGGCTCGCCGTCGGCGAGTCTTGGAGGTGCGGGCCTGCCGACGCACCCCCAGGGCGAGGTGCTCACCTCGGAGGAGAGCCCGCTGGTCACTCGCCCGCCGCCGGCCCGCCGGTGTCGTGAGCGTGATCGCGCCCTTCAACTTCCCGCTCATCCTCGGCCTGCGCTCCGTGGCCCCGGCGCTCGCCCTCGGCAACGCCGTACTGCTCAGCCGGATCCGCGCACGCGCGTCAGGTGGCGGCGTCGTCATCACCCGGATCTTCGAGGAGGCCAGGCTCCCCGCCGGTGTCCTGCATTTGCTGCCGGGCGACGGCTCGAGTGGGCCGGGCGGTCGTCGAGGCTCCGGAGGTCGGGTGATCTCCTTCACCGGGTCCACGCCGGTCGGGCAGACCATCGGCGAGCAGGCCGGGCGGCTGCTGAAACGGGCCCATCTGGAGCTGGGCGGGAACAACGCGCTAGTCGTGCTGCCCGGCGCGGACGTGTGCAAGGCAGCCTCGGCGGGGCCTTCGGCTCGTACCTGTTCCAGTGGCAATCTAGCATGACGACCGGCCGGCACATCGTGCACGAGTCGCTGGTGGAGGAGTACACCGCCGCACTCGCCGCGAAGGCCGAGGCGCTGCCGGTCGGTGACCCGGCCCGCGAGGACGTGGCGCTGGGCCCGATCATCGACCGCCGCCAACTGGAGCGCGTGCACGGCATCGTCACCGACAGCGTCGCGGCGGGGCGCGAAGGTCGCCGCTGGCGGCGAGATCGACGGCGCCTGCTACCGCGCCACCGTCCTGACCGGCCTGTCGACCGAGATGCCGGCGTGGCGCGAGGGAGATTTCGGCCCCGTCGCCCCCCGTCATCTCCTTCTCCACCCTGGAGGAGGCCGCGCGATCGTCGACAACTAGCAGTACGGGCTGTCGGTCGGCATCCTCGGAGACGTCGGGACGGCGATGAAGCTCGCCGACCGGATCGACTCCGGCAAGGTCCACATCAACGAGCAGACCGTGAGCGACGAGCCCAACGCCCCCTTCGGCGGGGTCGGTGCTCAGGTACCGAGGTCCCGCTTTCGGCGGCGCCGCGGCCAACGTCGAGGCGTTCACCGAGACCCAGTGGGTCACGGTCCGCCCGGACATCGCCGACTACCCGTTCCGACCCCTCCAGCCGCCCTCGCCGACCCCGCCACCCCGGCCGTTCCGGTTCCGCTCACTCACACCCGTCCCCGGGGGAGAGTCACCATGGCTTCCCACGTCCGGCGCGCCCGCGAAGGCAGGCGCGCCGGCAACAGCACCTGGACGGTGATCCTGTGTGGATCACCGTCCTGCTGGAGGGCTACGACCTCGTCGTCCTCGGCGCCATCATCCCCACCCTGCTCAAGACCCACCACCTCGGCATGACCGCGGGCGACGCGACCACCATCGCGACGCTCTCGCTCGTGGGCGTCGCGATCGGCGCGGTCTGCGTCGGTCCGCGGCCGACCGGCTGCCAAGCCGCCGCCTGCTCATCGGCTCGGTGGTGCTGTTCTCGCTCTTCACCATCGTGCCGCTGGCGAACTCCGTCGCGATGTTCGCCGCGCTCCGCCTGATCGCCGGTCTGGGCCTGGGTGCCTGCATGCCGGTCTCGCTCACCATGATGGCCGAGCACATGCCGGCCAGCCGCCGGGCGCGGGCCAGCACGCTGACGATGACCGGCTACCACACCGGTGCGGTGATCACCTCGCTGCTCGCCCTCCAGGTGACCGACAACTGGGAGATCCTCTTCTACCTGTTCGGCGTCGTCGGCCTCGTGGTCGCCGCCGTCCAGTGGTTCAAGCTGCGGAGTCGGAGGCCTTCGTCCGGGCCAAGCAGGACGGGACCGGCGGGTGCCGTTCACCGAACTGCTCGCCGGCCTACTTGCGGGCGGGCATCGGCATCTGGATCGCGTCGTTCATGGGTCTGCTGCTGGTCTACGGTCTCAACACCTGGCTGCCGAAGCTGATGAACGACGCGGCTACCCGGTGCCCACGGCCATCACCCAGCTCCTCGTGCTCAACATCGGCGGCGTCGTCGGCCTGGTCGTCGGCGGGTTCGTCGCCGACCGGCGGGGCATCAAGGGCACCACGATGGTCTGGTCGCAGTCTCGGTGGTCATGCTCGGGTGCCTGAGCATCAAGATGGAGAGCGACCTGCTGCTCAACGTCATCGTCTTCTTCACCGGCGTGTTCGTCTTCTCCGCCATGGTGCTCGTCTACGCCTACGTGACGAGCTTCTACCCGGCGTCCGTGCGAAGCACCGCGCTCGGCTCGGCGTCCGGGATCGGCCGGATCGGCTCGATCGTCGGCCCGTCCATCACCGGTGCGCTGGTCGCCTGGGGATCGGTCACCCGTGGGATTCTACTTCTTCGCCGCGGTGGCGGTCTGCGGCTTCCTTGCCGTGCTGACGCTGCCCCGCACGGCGGCGGGCGGACGGACGGGTGGTGGAACCGGCCGCCTGAGACCTGGAGGCACACATACGGAGCAGCCGGGTGACTCCACCCGGCTGCTCCCGTAGGCTGCTTCGGTTCTTCTCGCGGTGTTCGGGGTCGGCGCTCAGTCGCGGTCCACGTGCTCGCGCAGGATCTTGCCGTTGGCCGCGTCGACGTCCACGGTCGTCTTGTCCGCGTTGTCGGTCAACACACGTCGACGCCCCACAGGAACTGCTGGTTGTCGTTCTCGTCCAGCTCGACGCCGGTGACGGTGCCCTTGGTCTTGTCGGTGGCCACCTTCACCGCCTGTTCCGGCGTCTGTGTCGCCTTCTTCAGCCGGTCGGCGACCTGCTGCTTGTCGTCGGCGTCCTGGTCCTCGACCTGGGTGCGGAAGACCTCGCCGGAGACCGCGTCGACGTCGATCCGGTGCACGGTGCCGTCGGGGGCGGCGACCTCGGCCTCCCCACTCGGGGGCGCCCTGGCTGGGAGCCGGGTTCGGCATGCTGGGGCTGGGCGAGCCGGTCGACGCGGTGGCCTCGGCGGACGTGGGTTTCAGTTCGAGGTCGACGAGCTTGCCCTCGGGGGACCTCCCGACGGCGGTGTCGGGCGCCTTGTCCCAGGTGACCTTCGCCTCGGGACGAGCGCTCAGCTCGGCCTGGTCGTCGGTCAGGGACTCGAAGGAGAGGAAGCGGTGTCGGTGGCGGAAGCCGTGTTGGTGACGTGGTGGGGGGAGGGTCTGAGCCGCCTCGGCGACACTGGAGCGTGTCGTCGTCGGCGTTCGTGCAAAGGTCATCAGGGAGGACGGAGCTGCCCAGGCACAGATGACGGCCATCGAACGAAGAGGCGGAAGACGTCGCACAGAGCTCACACACCTCTCCGTAACCATATGACCTTCTTGCCATACCGGTTAGGGCGGAAAACCACCGCAATGGCCGATATGGCTCATGGGGCCGCCGGTACGAGGCGGGGCCCGAGGTGCTCCAGCCACTCCCGGTACGCGGTGGACCGACGGGCCACCTCCCAGTACGCCTCCTCCAGCGCCGGATAGACGGCGTCCAGCTCGGCCCGGGTCCGCGCGGCCAGCAGCAGGCGTACGCCGAGGGGGTCGCCGTACAGCCGCCGTACGGCCGTGTCGGGGCGGGACTGGGAGCTGGGCTGGCAGACGGTGACCACTCGCCGGTGGCGACGAGGGGACGCGGCGGTGTGGTAGTCGCCGTGCAGGACGCGCGGGGTCGAGGCCTGGACGGCGCGCAGCATGCGGTGCACGCCGTCCCACTCGCCGTCGACGGTGGGGTCGACCATCCAGCGGTCGTCTGCCAGATCGGCGGGGCGGACGACGCGCCCGGCGGCCGCGGGTGGTCGGCGGGCAGCATGACGAACTGGGGTTCGCGCTCGACGAGGACCCGCAACCGCAGGCCCTCGGGGGACGTGCAGCGGGCAGCCCTCCACCTCGTGCACGAAGGCGACGTCGAGCTGGCCGTCGGTGACCCTGCGCAGCAGCGCGTTGTCGGAGACGTCCATCTGGAGCGTCGGTTCCAGGCCCGGCTGTCTCGAGCCGGCGCAGCCAGCCGGCCAGGGCACGACTGGCCGTGGAGCCGACGCGCAGCCGGCTGTCGCCGCCGGCCGCGGCGGCGCGGGCCTCGCGGACCAGGGTGCGCATGTCGGCCAGCAGCGGACGGGCCCGGCCGAGACTGTCCGGCCGAGCGGCGTGGGTCGGCAGCCGGTGCGTTCACGAGTGAACAGGGTCCGCCCAGGGCCTGTTCGATGCGGCTCAGCTGGGTGCTCAAGGTGGCTGGGCGACGCCCAGTTGGCGTGCCGCCCGGTGCAGGCTGCCGGCGTCGGCGATGGCGCACAGTGCGCGTAGGTGCCTCACCTCGAGCTCCATGCAGGGGAGCGTAAGGCGGAACAGTTGGTTGCGCCAGGTGAACAAACGCGGCGGGATCAGGGCGAAGTTCCCGCACTCCGGTCGAAGCTGTTCCGGGGCGGCCGTACGGCGGTGGCCCCGTGGTGATAGCCCCGCCCCATCACCTGTTGCCATCATCACAGCGGGCACATGGGCGCTCCACACTCACCGGTGACGACCCCTCTCCCCACCCCCCCACAAGGAGTCATCGATGCGTATCAGCCTGCCCCTGCTGTCCACCGCGGTCGGCTTGGGCCTGACGGCGGCCGTACTCGGCCCGGTCCCGCCGCGACGGCCGCCGCTCCCGAGGCGCCGGCCCAGGGCGCCCACGTCGGCTACCAGCCCGCCGCCGGTTCGGGCGAAGACGCCGCCGCCAACCGGGCGTTCTTCGAGGCGGTCATCAAGTCCGTCGCCGAGAAGCGCGCCGCGAACCCGACCTCGACGGCCGCCGTCACCGTCTACTACAGCGCCACCAACGCGCCCAGCTTCCGCTCGCAGATATCCCGCCCACGCAGATCTGGAACAGCTCGGTCTCCAACGTACGGCTCGCGGAGAGAAGCTCGGGCGCGGACTTCGCGTACTACGAGGGCAACGACTCGCGTGGCTCGTACGCCTCCACGGACGGACACGGCAACGGCTACATCTTCCTCGACTACCGGCAGAACCAGCAGTACGATTCGACCCGCGTGACCGCCCACGAGACCGGGCACGTGCTCGGTCTGCCCGACCACTACTCCGGCCCGTGCAGCGAGCTGATGTCGGGCGGCGGCCCCGGCCCGTCCTGCACCAACGCCTACCCGAACGCCAACGAGCGCGGCCGGGTCAACCAGCTGTGGGCGTACGGCTTCAAGCGCCGCTTCTCGACAAGGCGCTGCAGAAGACCTCTCAGCGCTGATCGCCCGAGGCGGACGCGTGCGTGGGGGCGGCCCGGACCGGGTCGCCCCCCGCCCGTGCGCCCCTGGCCGCTTGCGCAACCTCCCCACGGGTACCCGGAGTTCACTCTCCAGCGAACCTCCGGAAGGAGTCCGACGTGAACGAGCGGCAGGCACCCACCGGCAACGGTCTCGGTGATCTCGAACCGGGCACCCGGCAGCGCGCGCAGTTGCGCACCCGCCTCGCCGACGTCGCGTGGACGGCGTTGTGCGTCGTACTCGCGCTGTGGGCCGTGGAGCGCCGTGGACCTCGCGCGGGGCGCGACGGCGTGGGCGTACTGCGCCGTGGCCTGGGTGCTGCTCGCCGTGGCGCTGGCCCTGCGGGTGGTGGCGGTGCGGCGCAGGACCTCGCTGTAACGGGCCGGGGCTCACGGGCCGGCGGGCAGCGCGGAGAGTACGGCCCGGAGGACCGCCCGGGCCAGCCGGGCTCCCCACTCGGAGCGCGGGCCGGCGAAGGCGTGGGCCCCGGCTCCGGACCGCTCGGCGCGGGCGGCGACGCACACCGCGTCCGTGGGCGTGCCGGAGCAGGTCGAGGCCCGCCTCCAGCAGCGCCTGGACCTCGGCCTCGGTCGCCGTCATCACGGCGTTGACCAGGGCGGCGTCGCTCAGCGCGACCGGCAGCGCGGTGATGATGTTGATCGTCCCCGGTGCGGCGGGCGCGGCGGCGCCCTGCTCGGGCGAAGCCGCCCAACCGCGTACCGAGATCCCCGCCGTCACCACGGCTTCACGCCGCCGTCCCGCGCCCGTGCGGAGGCGGACACGTCGGCGGCCGTCATCAGACCCACCCCGGACCACGCGGCGCCGGCGGCGCGCGCCAGGTCGGCCAGGTGCCGCGCCGGGTCGGTTCGCCGGTAGCCGTGGGCGACCTGGGCGTTGAGCACCCACTCGCGGTCGGCGATCCCCCCGCCCAGCACGGCACCTGCTGGCCATCCGCCAGCCCGGTCCGGGGCACCACAGCAGGGCGTGCAGCCGCTCGCTGGCCGTCCTCCACCTCGTGTCAGCCGCTCCGGGGCCAGCAGGCGGGGCCTCGGTACGGGGCGGGGCACGAGGGCGGGACAACCGGGCGGGGGCTCCTCTGCGGCGATCAGGGTACTGGAGGTCGTCGGCGGACCGGACGATCGTACTCAGTGACGCGTGCACGGCCGCGGGGCGTTGCGAAGGCGGTACCGGGCTAACCTTCACTCGAACACAACTTCGCCACCAGGCGTCGGATCGGAGGCCACGATGCTTTCCCACACCCTTGAGCATAAGGTCCTGGTCATCACGGTGGACCAGGACCCGAATCGACGGCGGGCCACACTGACCACGCACATCACCAACCTGGTCGACGCCCACAGCCGACCCCCGTCGTCATCGTCCTCACCGAGCGGGTCGCCGGCCCCGCCTCGGTCAGCGCCGTGCTCCGGGCCCACCAATGGTGCCGCCGGCTCGGCGTCCTTGATGTGTGTCGTCACCACACAGCGCGCCCGTCCGCCGGCTGTTGGAGGAACAACCTGGCACCCGGGCCCGCGGCTGGTCGTGCACGCCCGCGTCGACACCGCCATCACCTCGACCGCAGCTCACCGCAGCGTCCCAACGCCGGTACGGAATTCCCGGGCGTGGGCGCGCGCCCGGCCGAGGCAGGCCGTGACCGCTCCTCGCTCACTGGGCTCCGGAGCCAGAGGTCGGGCCCGAAGACCTCGTAGTGGATGGCCGCCGCGGGCAACACCGCGGCGCAGCAGGTCGCCGCGGACGGCGCGCATGAAGGGCACCGGGCCGCACAGGTAGGCCGCCGTGAGCCCCTCGGGCAGTTGGAGACCGGCGATGTCCGCGTGGCCGGCCGATGCCTCCGGCGCCCGGTCGCCGGGCTCCCTCGTACCAGAGGTGGAGCCGGGCGTCAGCAGCTCGCGTACTGTAGGTCGAGCTGTTCCCGGCGATGGGCGTGCGAGGCGGGGTCGTGGTCGGCGTGGACGACGGTCACCGGCCGGGGTAGGCGCCGGAGGCGGCCAGGTGGTTCAGCATGGCCAGCATGGGGGTGACGCCGATTCCGGCAGGAGGCCTGTGCAGCAGCGGGCCGTCGTCCTCGGTCAGCACCAGGTCGCCGAACGGCGCGGACACGGTGAGCACGTCGCCCTGCGTGCGTGCGCGTGAAGCTAGGACGAGACCTCGCCGTCCGGCTGCCCGTCGCCCCGCACGTGCTTGACGGTGATGCGCAGGTCGGTCCGGTCCGGCGCGGCGGACAGGCTGTACTGGCGGATCTGCCGGGAGCCGTCGGGCAGTCGGGACTGGACGCTGACGTACTGGCCCGGCTGAACGGCCTCGTGGGCAGGCCGTCGGCGGACCGGAGGACGAGGGAGACCGCGTCGGGGTCTCGTCGCACCGCTCGACGACCTCCATGCGGTGCCAGACCTCCCTCGGCGACCCCTGCCTCCTGGTAGAGGCGCGCCCGGTGGCCACGAGGGCGTTGGCCATCAACCAGTAGACCTCGTCCCAGGCGGCGGCAACCTGGGGGGGTGACGGCGTCGCCGAGCACCTCCGCGATCGCGGCGAACAGATGACGGTGGACGATCTTGTACTGGCCGGCGGTGACGCCGAGGGAGGCGTGCTTGTGCGCGATCCTGGAGAGCAGGGTGTCCGGACGCGCGTCGGGGCGCTCCACCCAGCATGCCGGCGAACGCGGCGATGGAGCCTCGCCAGAGCGCGCTGCTGCCCCCCGGCGGCCTGGTTCCCGCTAGGTTGAACAGGTCCCGCAGCAGCTCGGGGTGGGCGTCGAACAGCCTCCGGTAGAACAGCGTGGTGATGTCACCGATGGCCGCTCCTACCGCCGGAAGAGTGGCCCGGACCACGGGGGACGGACTGTTCGGAGAGCACAGCGACTCCTTAATTGGCAGATGATATTCGTGTTTTAGGTCGCGGCTCGACGGCTTTCGACAGCCCGGCGGTCGACCGCCGACAGCCCGAGGCCGCCCGTCACCCGGAGGGGCGGTCCGTCAGTCCGATCAGGACCGGTCCGGTGGGCGAGGCCACCAGGTCGGCCACGGTCAGTGGGTCGAGCGCGGCATAGAACGCCTCTGCGCCGCGCAGCGCGCCCCGTAGCCGGCAGGCCCCGCGCAGCGGGCACGGCTGGTCGCCGTCGCAGGCGACCACCTCACCGTCGCCTTCGAGCTCGCGCACGAGCCAGCCCACCGAGGCGCGCCGCCCCAGGTCGATCAGCGTCGGCCCGCCGCCGCGACCGCGCCGCGCCTCCACGACGCCGAGGTGCTGAAGACGCGTGACGGTTTTCGCCGCGTGCGTGTACGGCACACCGACGGCCTCGGCCACCCCGCGGGTGGTCAGTGGGTCGTCACCGTCTTCACGACCGCCAGGCGCATGACGGAACGCAGCGCCAGGTCGGTGAACTTCGTCAGCCGCACAGCCAGGACGCTATCAAATACGCATAATAGATTCGTGTTTACTTATACGACAATGACTTCAGGGAGTGCGTCACCGACGCCGAGCGGCGGACGGTGATACCTTGATGGCGGCGGAAGACGGCGGCTCCCCCGGTCGGCGGCCGGTCCGCCCCTCCCCGGGGTCTTGTGCGACATCGCGTGAACTCCTGTCCGCCGGCGGGGACGCGCCCGGCCGGCGCCCTGCGTGGAAGCTCGCGGAACCGGGGGCGGCAGCTCGACGCCAACGTCGTCCGCATCCCCGCTGCGGGGCGGGTCGACACGCACACCGAACCGGGACCTCGATGTCCTGCTGCGTTCGTCCTCGACGGTGCGGCGGTCCTCGCCCGCACCGATGGCGAACGCCCCTGCGCGCGGGCGTCCTGACCTGGCCGCCGCACGGCTCCGACCTCGTGGCGTCGTCGCCGGCCCGGACGGGGTGACGTACCCGGGACCGTGCACCGGCGGGAACCCCGGCATGCGGATCCAGCCGCCGGACGCCGCCGACTCCGCCCGCCCTCGGCGGTGGCGCCTGAACCGGCGGTCGTACGTCAGCGTGCCGGTGCGGGCGCTGTCAGGCGTCCGTCGTGCACCTCGGTGACACGGTCGGCCGCGTCAGATGGGGTGTGGTCGTGGGTGACCAGCACGGCGGCCGTGCCGCGCTCCCGGGTGAGACCGCTGATCAGGTCGATGACGGCGGCGCCCCGCCTGTGGTCGAGGGCGCTGGTGGGTTCGTCGACCAGCAGCACACCGGGGTCGTTCATCAGGGCGCGCGGCGAGGTTGACGCGCTGGCGCTGGCCGCCGGAGAGCTCGATGGGGCCGGCAGTCGGCCCGGTCCGCCATCCCGACCGCGTCGAGGAGGTCCAGCGCCCAGCCCCGCGCGCGCGCGGTCTGCGTCCGTCGATGTGTGCTATCACCTGGAGTTGCTCGGCCGCGGTAGGGACGGCAGCAGGTTGGGCTGCTGGAAGACGATGCCGATCCTGCGCCGGCGCAGGTCGGCCAGCTCCCCGCGGCTCATCTCCGGTGGTCTCGGCGCCGTCGACGGTGACGGTGCCGGAGTCGGGGGTGATGAGGGTGGCGGCGACGGCCAGCAGGCTGGACTTGCCCGAGCCGGCGGGGCCGATGACGGCGACGAGACTTCCCTCGGGACGTCCAGGTTGACCACGGTCGTAGGGTAGTCAGACGGCCGTCGCCGTCGGGGTAGGTGAGGGTGATGTCGGTCAGGCGCGCAGGCTCATCGGGCGCTCCCCAGGGCGGTCAGCGGGTCCACGGAGGTGATGCGGCGGACGGCGAGGCCGGCCCCGAGCCCGCCGAGTGGACCGTCACGGCGGCCGGGACGAGGACGGTGGCCGAGTGAGCGACGAACGGGACGGCCGAGCCGGACACGGCGGCGCCGATCGCGGCGGCGGCCGCGTACCGGCGAGGGTGCCGCAGGCCAGCAGGACCACGGCCTGGCCGAGCGCGTCGCGCAGCAGTCCGGCCGTGGTGGCCTCAGGGCCTTCAGCACGGCGACGTCGCCGCTGCGCTGAATCGTCCACACGGTGAAGAAGGCGCCGATGACGAGGGCCGAGATGGCGAACAGCCGCGCATGAGTTGCAGCGAGCCGTTCTCGAGGTGTAGGAGCCGATCGCGGACAGCCACTTCGCCGTCCGTCACGGTCTCGGTGCCCGCCGCCCGGTCCTGTCGCCGCGACGTCGGCGCCGGCGCGGCGGCGAGTGCGATCAACGTCGCGGTGGGTTCCTGGCCCTCCGGTGGCCGGGGCGACGGCCTCGCCAGGTGCGCAGGCTCGTCCACACCACGGGGTGTGACCGGGAAGGAGACGCCACGGCCGGTGGCGGCGACGGTCGCCGCCGGCCGGCGAGGGCGAACGTGTCGCCCGCGGACGCCGAGTTCCTCGGCGGCGGCGGGCGGCATCAGCACCGTACGGTCGTCGATGCGGTCTGGGGCCAGGCCCGAGCTCGGGCTCGACACCGAAGACGGACGACGCGCCGGCAGCCTGTCGCCGCGGTACCCGCGTGATGTAGGAGCGCCGAGCGGCTCGGCGTCGCGGGATGCCGGCGCCGCCCACCGACGCCACTGGCCCTCGGTGACGGTGGAGTCGGCGTACGACAGGTCCTGACCGCCACTCGGGGCGGCGAAGGCGATCCGGTCGGCGGCAGGGGACGTGACGGCGGAGATGTTCTCCGGGCGAGGCCGGCGGTCAGCCCGACAGCAGCCCGACCAGCAGGGTGACCGCGCGACGACGCTGCCCATCAGGGCGAAGCGCCCCTTGGCGAACGTCAAATCTCTCAAGGCGACAAACACGTCTTCGCCCTCGGCCTTGTCACCGCTGGCGGGTGGGGGTCGCCGCCGACGGATTCGCGAGGTGTCTCAATCGTCGCCGCTCGGGGCCTCGCGGCACGCTCCTGGGCGGGGACTTCGCGGGCCGAAGGTGCGGCCCGGCTTGTAACTTTCGGCAGATGCCCGGCCCCGGCACGGTCCGTAGGTTGGACGATCGTGAACGCTGGACTCCCACCACCCGGGCCCTGGCCTGGAGCTCGCACCGCTGGTGGCCGGCCTGCTCGTCCTGCCGGCGGTACGGGCGGTGGCGACGACCGGCCGCACGCGCCTGCCGTGATCGCCGTGGCCGGGCGGTGGTGGGCGTGGTGTACGCCGGGCGCCCGCGCTCCTCGCCGTCCGCGCCTCCGCCGTGCCGCCGCGCTGTGGCTGGGCGCGCGGTCGGTGCGGTGTGGCTCGCGCTGCTGGCCCTGTCCGCCGAGGGTGTGTGGCTGGCCTTCCCGCTGTACTTCGTCCAGCTCCACCTCCTGTCCCGCGACGTGCCGGACTGACCGCGTGGTCGCCACGGCGGTCGCGGCGATCGCCGCGTTCTCCGGCCCACCAGGGCAGCCCTTCACGGCGGCCATCGCGATCGGTCCGGCGTCAGCCGCCGCCGCCGTGGCGGTGGTGTGGGGCTATCAGGCGCTGCACCGAGAGCGAAGCGGCGCCGGCTCATCGAGGAGCTTCACCGTCACCCGCCGACCTGGCCGACGCCCCAGGCCGCGGGCGTCCTGGAGGAACGCCAGCGCTCGCCCGCGAGATCCATCGACACCCTCGCGCAGGGCCTGTCCAGCATCCAGTTGCTGCTGCGTGCCGCCGAGCGGGCCCTGCCTGACCGGCCGGCGCCCGCGATCACCTACGTGGGCCAGGCCCGGCAGGCCGCGGTGGACAACCTCGCCGAGGCCTCGACGGTTCGTCGCCGCCCCTCTCGCCGCCGGCCCTGGACGGCACGACCCTCGCCGACGCGCTGGACCGGCTCTGTGCCACCACCGGTGACCGGCATCGCCCGACGTCCAGCCCGCTCGCCGGCCGGCCCCCGCCCGCTGCCCACCGCGCAGAGGGTGGCCCTCTGCGCGTCGCCCAGTCCGCGCTGGCCAACACGGTGGGGCACGCCCGCGCCGATGGCGCCGAGGTGACCTCGAGCTACCTCGACGACGACGTCCCCTCGGTGTCACCGACGACGGGGTGGGTTTCGATTTCCGCCGCCGTCCCCGCTCCCCGGACCGGAGGGCAGGAGGTCTTCCGGGCTGGCCGCCATGCGGGCCCGTATCCACGCGCCCTGGACGGCACGCTTCACCGTCGAGGTCCGCCCCGGGACGCGGTAGCCGCGCTGGCCGCCCGGCTCCCGCTCGCATCCCCGCCCACGCCTTGCGGGCGGCACCCTCCTCCGATGCCGCCGCCGACGACGACCCCGGGGCCCAGCCGTGACCGGACCGCCATGACGCCGATCCGTCTCGCCTTGCTCGCCGACGTGACCACCCCGTCGTCCGTGCGGGGCTGCGCGCGGTGCTGGAGACCGAGGAGGGCATCACGGTGGCCGCCGAGGCCGCGACCGGCCGAGGAGGCCGTCGAGCGGGCGGGACCGGGGCGACATCGACGTGGTCCTGATGGACCTGTAGTTCGGCAGGGGCATGAACGGCGCGGAGGCGCGTCACGGCCGCGATCACCCGCGCGACCGGGGGCAACCGCGCGTCCTGGATCGTCACGACCTACGACACCGATCGCCGACACGCTGCCCGCCATCGAGTACCGTTGTTCTACCGGCTACCTCCTCAAGGACGCGCCGCGAGGACCTCGCCGCGCGGGGTACTGCACCAGCGGCGACGGGCCCGGCCGCGCGCTCCCGCGCCCACGGTGGCGGACCGGCTGATGACCCGCCTGCGCGAGCCGCACACCTCAACCGACCCGCCGCGAGACCGAGGTCCTCACCCTGGTCGCCGAGGGCCTGGCTTCAATCAGCACATCGCCGAGCGGCTCCATCTGACCGAGGGGCACGGTCAAGTCCCATCTGGCCCGGTGTACCTACACCAAACTGGGGCGTGGACTCCCGCACCGCCGCGGTCGCCACCGCCACCGCCCTCGGTCCTTCATCCGGCGCTGAAGCCGGGCGCCGAGCCGCGGCGGGTTTCGACTCTCCCTGAAGCGCATCCCCGGCCGTCCGAGGGGCACTCAGTGTCCAGGGACCGGAGGAAACGGCATGGAGGACTGGCGCGGTTTCGCACAGCCAGATGGCGTCGTTGGCGCGCGATCTGCTGGCGCAGGGAGTCGGTGAACGACACGCCCAGCCGGATCACCGGTTCGGCCAAGCAGCTGGTGGAGGGCTGCGACGCCGCCGGCATCCCCTCATTCTGCGCGCGGAGCAGGTCGCTCGCTCCTTACCGGATCAGGTGGTGGTCGACAGTGACGAACTTCAGGGGCGCGTTGGGGAAGGGCCCTGTTTCGACGCCGCTCGCACCCGACGGGCAGCGGCAGTTCCGGGATCGCCGACTTCACGGACGAGGCGCGGCGCTGGCCCAGGTGCCTGCCCCGAGGCACGCAAGCTGGGCCTGGGCAGCACATGATGGGCTTCCTGCTGTTCACCGAGGACGAGGATCTCGGGGCGCTAACATCTACTCGTACCGGCCCGGCGCGTTCACCGAGGCCAGCGAGACGGCGGGCTGGCTGCTGGCCTCGCACGCCGCGGTCGCCTTCTCCAGTGCCCGTACGCACGCGCAGTTGCAGGAGGCCATCGGCACCCGGCACACCATCGGCGAGGCCATGGGCATCCCCTCATGGGCCGCAGCACCGCATGACCGGGGACCAGGCCTTCGCCGCGCTGCGACGGTACTCGCAGGACCGCAACGGAAGCTCCGCGACGTCGCCCCGCCGGGTCTGCGAAACCAGGGCGGCCTGCCCTGAGCCCTCGGGGCGCAAATCGTCCGGGATTCAACCGGGCAACCGGCGTACGGCCGGCGCGGCAGCGGGCACACGTCAGCGGTGACCTTGGCTGACTTCCTCTTCACCGTGCTCGGGGCGGGTGCCCTCGCGGCCGCCGTCCTCCCCGGCTGGTGGCCGGACGGCCCACTGTCCATGCCACTCGTCTTCCTCACCAGGGCAGCCGTAACCACGCTGCCCACGCCGCTGCCGGAGATCAACCTGGTGCGCGACCGGGTGTGGGTGGAGCACCTCACCGAGATCTGCGTCATCATCTCGCTGATGGGTGCCGGTCTCGCGCTGAACCGCCCCCTCGGCCTGCGCCGCTGGCAAGCCCCCTGGCGGCTGATCGGCATCACGATGCTCCCGGACCATCGCGGCCACGGGGCTCCTCGCCTGGTGGCTGTTGACTGGCCCGCCGGCCGCCGCGCTGCTGCTGGCGTCGCCGTGCTCGCGCCCACCGACCCGGTGCTCGCCTCCGAGGTGCGGGTGGCGCGCCCACCGACTCCGAGCAACGGGGACGAGGTGCGCTTCGCACTCACCAGCGAGGCCGGCCTCAGCGACGGCCTCGCCTTCCCCGCGTCGTCATGGCGGCGATCGCCCCTGACCGGCGGCGGCGGGCACGGGCCTGTCCGGCGACTGGGTCGGGCACTGGCTCCTGGTCGACGTACTGACGGCTGCGTGATCGGGGTACTGGCCGGTCTCGCCGTCGGCAAGCTGCTCGGGTGGCTCTTCTTCCGCGCCGGCCGGGCGTCGGTGCGACTGTCCGAGCACCGGGAGGGCTTTCGTCGCCCTGGGTGCCACGTTCCTCTCCTACGGCGCTCTCCCCAAACTCGCCCACGGCTACGGGTTCCTGGCCGTCTTCGTCACCGCCTGCCGGCGTCACGCCGCCGCCCAACGCGACCACTTACGCTACCACGCCGTGCTTCCACGACTTCGTCGAGCAGGTCGAACGACTGCTCACCCGCCGGGCTCCTGTTTCTCCCTGGGCGTCTGTGTGGCCGCGCAGGGCGCCCTGGCCGACCTGACCTGGCAGGGGCGCCGCCGTCAGTCTGCTGTGCTGCTCGTCGCCCGGCCGCTGACCGGCTGGGTCGCGCGCAGTTCGCTGCACGGCCGCCGGCCCTGGAGGCGCCTCGTGACCGCCTTCTCGCATCCGCGGCATCGGCTCGCTGGTTCTACCTCGCCCATGCGCTCGGCTGGACGGCTTCCATGCCCGGCCGGGGAGCTGTGGGCCGTGGTGGCCTTCACCGTCCCCGCCTCGCCTGCACGGGTGACCGCCTCCCTCGTGATCTTCGTCGTCTCCACCGGTTGCGGCTGCTGAGGGCCCGCGGCCGACGGCTCACCGGGCGGAAGCCCAGCGAGGACGACGGCCGCGAGCGCTCAGAGCATCGCGCGCCTGTGGCCCGTCCGCGCGAGGAAGCGACGGAAAGATGCGGTAGTTGAGCGAGATCCTTCAATTGATCACGAACTCGTATAGTGATCGCCCGCTGCGTGCCGGGTGAGCCCCGGTATCACGCGCCCCGATGAACGAGGGCCGCCCGGCGGCCGGCGAGGACTCGATTGATGACCGCGCCTCGCCCGCCCCGGCGACCGACCGCTCCCGTTCTCCTGGCCGTGGCCCCGCCCTGCGGTGGTGTCGGCGCTCGTCGTCGGCGGTGGCGCGTCAGCGCGCCGTCCTCGCAGTACGCGTTCCGCTCGGTCTGCGAGTGCCGCGGCGATCCTGCCTGCGCGGCGGTGACCGCGTTGTGCACGCCGTCCGCCGGGAACGGGGCCACCCGCCGCCTGCTGGACGCGGCCTCGTGCGGATCGCCGCCGGGCTCGCCCAGGACCGGGCGCGGCTGGCCGAGCGGGCGGGACGGGGAACAGAGCGCCTGCGCAGGAGGTCGATCGTGAACGGCCCGCGCCGGTGGAGTTCGACCGGGAGCGGAGCGGCTCGCGGACGGTTTCGAGCAGGAGTGGGTACGTTGCCGAGCAGATTCAGAAGGTCGCGCGGCTCACCGAGGAGACCACCTCGCCAGGTGGGCACGGGTTCGACCGGGCGACCGGTGAGCGTGCCGCCGCTGTCTCCGCGACGGCCAACGCGGCCGGCCGGATGCAGGCGCTGGCCACTGTGATGCTGGCCGACCTGCGCCATGGAGGAACGGCACAGCGACGATCCTCGCCGACCCGCTCCACCTGACCACCGCACCGCGCAGGCGGGCCAGCCTGCCGGACTCGTCGCCGTCCTCACGGGCGCCCGCCTTAACGTCGTTGGGCACGGCCCATCGGCATGGAGTCCATTCTGCGCGGCGCCATGGGACGTATCGCCGCTACCAGCGGGTGCGCGTGCACTCGGCCGCGACGCCGCGGTCGCCGGGCACGCCGCCGAGGGCGTCATGCACGCCCTGGCCGAACTCTCGACAACGCCGCGAACTTCTCCCCGCCGACCGCCGAGGTCCACGTGTACGTCGAGGAGGTACCGGCCGGCGTCATCGTGTCCGTGGAGGACAGCGGGTTGCGCCGGCGAGGTGCAGCTGCGCCGGGCCCAAGGGCGGTGGCCGGCGAGTCGGCCGCTCGGCGGCCTGACCGGTACCCCGGCTGGCCTGTCCGTGGTGGGCCGGCTGTCGGCCGCTACACGGCCCGTTCTTCCGGCCGTCCGCGCGCGGCGGTACTGGCGTTGATGCTCGTCCCCCAGGGACATCCTGAGCGGTCCTGCCGACGGTCCGGCGGCGTCCCCCGCCGCCCACCACCCCGACCGGCCTGCCGCCACCGCACCCCCGCACCGTCCGCCCCCCGCACCGGCCACCGCCGAGCCGGAGTCCACCGTCGCGCTGTAGCCACCGCCGAGCCGACGTCCGCCCTCGCACCGGCCGCTCCCGCACCGTTTACTGGGGGGCCGGGATCCACCCGCCGACGTGGCCCCCGAACCGCTGCCCACCCCACGAGGGTCCGCCGGATCGCGAGCCGGACCCGTCGGCCGAGTCCGCCGAGCCGTTCACCAGGGCTGCCCAGGCGCCGCCGCGGCCGCACCCTCGCCGCCGCCGAACGCGCCCGGGCGCCACCGCCTGGTCCGCCGAGAAGCCAGTGCCACGCCGCCCGCCGACGACGCGAAGGCACGCGCGGCCCGCTTCAGCAAGCTTCGCCGAGGCCGTACGGGCCGCCGGCCCCGCACCACCTCACGGGGTTGGTGCCCGGCAGGCGGAGCCCGCAGCACCCGCACCGGCCGAGACGACCCCCGACCACTCGTCCCACTCGCACGCGCACCCGGAAGGCGACACCACTTCATGACCGGCTCGACCACCGCCGACGAGAAGCTCACCTGGCTCATCGAGGGCCTCCTCGAGCGCACGCCGGGCGCGCGGCACGCGCTCGTCCTGTCCCGCGACGGACTCGAGCTCTGCCGCACCCCGGAGCTCTCCGTCGACCAGGCCGACCAACTGGCCGCGATCGCCGCCGGCATCCAGTCGCTGTCCCACGGCGCGTCCGTGGAGTTCGGCGACGGCAGCGGCGCGGTGTGCGCTCGGCCATGACCGAGTTCTACGGCGGGGTCCTGTCTATCGTGGAGGCGGGTCAGGGCGCGCATCTGGCCGTCGTCACCGCCGAGGACGCGGACGCGGGCTCGTCGGGCACAACATGAGCGAGCTCGTCGAGCAGCTCGGCGAGCACCTCACCGCGCAGCCCCGTACGTCATGAGCCGCCCCGGCAGTGACGACGCGCCCGACCGCCCGTACACCGTCACCCAGGGACGCAGCCGGTCGAGCCCCGGCAACCCCTTCGATCAGGTCACCCTCGTCGTCGCCGAATGCGAGCCGTCGCCCGGCATGCAGTCGGAGCACATCGGCGATTCTCAGGATGACCGAGGCTCCCACCGCCGTCGTGGAGATCGCCGCCGAACTGCGGCTTCCGGTGAGCATCACCAAGGTCCTGCTCTCCGATCTCCACGCCGCGGGCCGGGGTGAGCGCACGCCACCCGCACACGGCAGCCGTTACCGATCCCGACATCCTGGAGCAGGTGCTCGTTGGACTCCGCAACCTCTGATGCCCGCACCCCTTGGTGCGTCCGCCGACTAACGGCCTGAAGATCGTGGTCGTGGGCGGGTTCGGCGTCGTCAAGATGACCATGGTCCGCTCGGTCAGCGAGATACGCCCCCTCAACACCGAGGAGACGATGACGCAGGCCGGCGAGGCGGTCGACGACATCAGCGAGGTGCGCGGCAAGACCGCGACGACCGTGGCCTTCGACCCCCGGCCGCATCAGCCTCGACGCGCGCAACGTGCTGTACCTGTTCGGCGCGCCCGGCCAGGAACGCGCTGGTTCCTGTGGGACCGGTTGTTCTCCGGCACGCTCGGCGCGGTGGTCCTGGTGGACACCCGCCGCATCGACGACCCTGGTACGCCATCGACCGCCTGGGCACCACGGCACGCCGTTCATCGTCGCCTGCAACGACTTCGGCGGACCCCGGCACCGCCCGAGGCCGTGCGCGAGGCGCTCGACCTGGACCGAGGGTGCCGCTGGTCTTCTGCGACGCCCGGTCCCCGCGAGTCCGGCAAGCAGGTGCTGATCGCGCTCGTGGAACACCCCCTCCAGGCGCGCTACGCCGCCCAGCGCCCTGACAGGAGTTCGTGTGAGCACCGACGCCACCGACGTCACCGACGCCCGGACGCCGTACCGCTCGGCGGCCCCCGCTTCCAGACCGAACCCCGCCCTGCTGTACCGGCAGATGCGGCGCGAGCACGGTGCCGTCGCCCCGGTGCTGCTGGACGGGGACGTCCCGGCCTGGCTGGTACTCGGCTATCGCGAACTGCACCAGGTGACCGGCGATCCGGGTGCTGTTCAGCCCGCGGGACTCCGACCTTGTGGAACCAGTGGGACGACATCCCCGACGACTGGCCGCTGCTGCCGATGATCGACGTGGCGGCAGCCGTCGATCTTACACGGTCGGCGAACGGCACCGCGAACGCGCCGCCATGATCAGCAACGCGCTGGAGGCGGTCGACCCGCACGTCCTGCGCGGCCACGCCGAGCGGTTCGCGGACGAACTCGTCGACCGGCTGTGCGCCAAGGGCGAGGCCGACCTGGTCGGCGACTACGCCATGCTGCTGCCGGTACGGGTCCTGGCCCACCTGTACGGCTTCTCCGACGAGCAGGGACCGGCGCTCGTCACCGCCCTCAACGACATGATCGACGGCAGGGAGCGGGCCATCGCCGGCCAGACGCACCTCGCCACGTCGATGGCGAAGGGCCTCCTCGCCGACCGGAAGGCGGCGCCGCCGACGACGTCGCCTCCCGGATGCTGGCCGACGACAGCGGCTTCACCGAGGAGGAGGTCGCCCAGGACCTGATGGTGATGATGGCGCGGGCCACCAGCCGACCGCCGACTGGATCGGCAACTCGCTGCGCCTGATGCTGACCGACGACCGCTTCGCCGCCTCCCCTCTTCGGTGGCCGCAACAGCGTCGCCGAGGCCATGAACGAGGTGCTGTAGGAGGACACGCCCGCACAGAACGTGGCCGGCCGCTGGGCCTCCCGCGACACCCGGCTCGGCGGGCGCCACATCCGCGCCGGCGACCTGGTGCTGCTCGGTCTTCAGGGCGCCAACTCCGACCCGCAGGTCCGCACCGACGGCTCCGCGCTCACCGGCGGCAACAGCGCACTTCTCCTTCGACACGGCGAGCACCGCTGCCCTTCCCCGCGCAGGAGGTCGCCGAGGTCATCGCACGCACCGGCATCGAGGTCGTCCTCGACCGGCTGCCGGACATCGACCTGGCCGTACCCGCCGGGTCCCTCACCCGTCGCCCCTCGCCCTGGCTGCGGGGGCTGACCGAGTTGCCCGTGCGGTTCACCCCGACCACTGCCCTGGGAGGCACGTCAGCATGACGACCGGAACCGAAGAAGCCCGGATTCCGCTGGACCCGTTCGTCACCGACCTCGACGGCGGAAGCGCCCGGCTGCGCGCGGCCGGACCGCTCGCCGGTGGAGCTGCCGGGCGGCGTGCCCGTCTCGGGCGGTCACCCACCACGCGGAGGCCAGGGCCCTCCTGACCGACCCCCCGCCTGGGTCAAGGACATCAACGCGTGTGGGGGCGTGGCAGCGCGGCGAGATACTCGCCGACTGGCCGCTGATCGGGCTGGCCAACCCCAGCCGCTCGATGCTCCCACCGTGGACGGCGCCGAGCACCGCCGGCTGCGCACGCTGGTGGCTCAAGGCGCTCACGGTGCGCCGGGTGAACACATGCGGGGCCGGATCACCGAACTTCACCGACCGGCTGCTCGACGAGCTGCCCGCCGGACGGCGGCGTCGTCGACCTCAAGGCGGCCTTCGCCCACCCGCCCGGCCGATGTACGTCATCGCCGACCTGATGGGCATCGAGGAAGGCGCGGCTGCCGCGGCTGAGGTGCTGTTCGAGAAGTTCTTCTCGACGGGACGCCCCGCGGAGGTCGTCGCCACCCTCACCGAGCTGGCCGGGATCATGGCCGACACGGCCGCCGCGAAGCGCGCCGACCCGGGCAGACGACCTCACCAGCGCGCTGATCCAGGCGTCCGAGAACGGCGACCACCTCACGGACGCGGAGATCGTCTCCACGCTCCAGCTGATGGTGGGGCTGCCGGTCACGAACCACCATCTCGCTCATCGTGAACTCGGTGGTCAACCTGGCCGCCGCATCCCCGAGCAGCGGGCCCTGGTGCTCTCCGGGGAGGCCGGATCATGTCCGCGGTGATCGAGGAGACGCTAGCGCTGGTCGACCCCGACATCGCACGTCCTGATCGCCCCTGGCACCGAGGACGTCAGCGTCGGCGACAAGGTGATGCCCGCCGGGGGACGCGCTGATCGCGCGTGTGTCGTACGGCGCGCTGGGCCGGGACGACGAGGCGCACGGCCCGACGGCGGGCGAGTTCGACATCACGCGCGCCTCGCAGAACCGGCACATCTCCTTCGGCCACGGCCCGCACGTGTGCCCGGGCGCCCCTATCCCGGCTGGAGGCCGGGGGTGGCGCTGCCCGCGCTCTACGCCCGCTTCCCCTGCACCTGGACCTGGCGGTGCCGGCATCGGACCTGCGCAACAAGCCGGTGGTCACGCAGAACGACCTGTTCGAGCTGCCGGTGAGGCTGGCGTAACGGCGTCCGGGGCGGCCGGGACGACGGCGGTCTCCTCACCCGCGGGGCGTTTGCTCCCCGCCCTGCAGGTAACTCCGGCATTCCGGACGCCGATCCCCGGGAGTCGCCATGTGGAAGCGCAAGGGCAGGAAGGACCGCCGGACCGCCAGGCCGGTCCCCATGGAGCTGTGCGACCTGTGCGCCAGGGTCTTCCCCGAGGACGAAGCCGTGAGCGGCTACGTGCCGGACTCCTCTGCGGCCCACCTCACCAACGAGTGGTTCGACGGGTTGCGGCGCATCACCGCGTGCTGCGACGACCACTTCGACGTGATCAAGAACGGTTACACGCACCGGCCCTTCGTGGACGAGGAACTGTGGGCGGCGAAGCTGACCCGCGCCCTGACCACGGCCCGCCGGCGCTCTCCATGGACCAGCTCGGCTGCCGGACCGGCCTCCAGGAGCCGCAGATACGCGCAGCCATCGCCTGGCACAACGAACGCATGCGTGAGCAGCAGCGCATGGACCCCTGACAGCGCGTGGACCCTGATGAGGCCGTCGGTCGCCTGTCTCCCGGGCGTGCTGCGGGGTCGCCTGTCTCCCGGGGCGTGGTCAGGACGGGGGGTACCGTGCACGCGGTACGGCTCCGCGATCGGCCCACTTGACCTCCAGGCCGAGCCCCGGCCGACCCGTGTCGGGGCGAAGGGCGCCGCCGTCGGGCGACAGGGACGCCGTCGAACAGCAGCCGCTCGACGCGCACGTGGTCGTGGAAGTACTCCAGGTGCCGCAGCTGCGCACGGCGCAGAAGGCGTGTGGGCGGACACCGCCGGGGCGCAGTGCGCGGACAGGTCGAGGTGACGGCCGGCCGACGAGACCGGCGACCTCCAGCACCCCGGTGATGCCGCCGCAGCGGGTGACGTCGGCCTGGAGGCAGTCCACGGCCGGCCCGTCGACGAGGTTGGCAAGTCCTGGACGGTGAAGGCGTACTCCCCGCCGTGATCTCCAGCCGGGCCGGGCCCCGGTCGCGCACCATCCGCAGCCCCACCAGGTCCGCGGAGCTCACGGGCTCCTCGAACCAGCGCACGTCCCACTCGTCGTGGAACCGGTGCGCCCAGTACAGCACCTCCTTGCGGCCGGAGCGCCCCGTTGGCGTCGGTGAACAGTTCCGTCCCGTCGCCCACCGCCCGGCGTACGGCCGTCAGGCGCCGCGCGTCGGCCTCCGGGTCCCGCGAGGTCTTCAGTTTCACGCGCGGGATGCCCTGCTCGACCCATCCGGTGAGCTGGTCGGTGAAACGGTCCTGGGGAGTAGTTGGTGAAACCGCCGCTGCCGTAGACCGGCACCCGGTCGTGGTGGGCGGGAGAAGTGGACCGGGGGGCCGAGCAGTCTCGCCTTGAGGGTCCACGGCGACCACGTCGACGGCGGACGGGGCCATGGCCCCGACGCCGGGACGGCCAGCCGTTGCGCATCCGGAGTCCCCATCCGCTCCCCACCGCCGGTGGTAAGGCGACCGGACCGCCCTTGATCACCGGCGTCAGCACGGAGTGCGCGAGGAGGCAACCACGGACGCGTCCCCGTAGGTGTAGCCGAGGCCGGTCCTGGCCACACGCCGCGCGCACCCGCACCAGGACCATGGTGTGGAATCCCGCCTCCAGGGTGCCGTCACCTGTTCCCGGCCGTCCGGGCCGTCGGTGGGAACCCTCGAAGGCGTGGACGTCGACCGCGTCGACCGTGCACCCGTCAAGCGCCCTCGCGTCGAAGCCGGTCGCCCACGTCATCTCAGCACTCCCTCGGGCCGTCACGTACGCGCAGGCGAGCGGTCAGTCCGCGCCGCCCTCCAGCGTGATCACCGTCTTGATGTCGTCGGCGCCCGGCTCGAACGCCCGTGTCGCGTGGTCAGCGGCACCCGGCGGTTGAGGAGCCGGTGGAGCCCTCCCGGTCCGCTCGTGCCAGGGCGTCGGCGGCCTGCCGAAGTGGCGGAGGTTGGCGTTGACGGAGCCCACCACGACGTCGTTCTCCAGCACGATGTCGCGGTTCACCGTGCCCGCGTCCACGGTCAGGCTCCGCCCGGCGGGCGAGACGCCGGTGAGACAGACGATGCCGTACGCCGCCGTCCCGCGCATCGCGTCGAACACCAGCCGGCCGGCCCCGGTGGCCTCCACCACGACGTCCGGGGCGTACGGCGGCGAACACGTCATCGGCCGCACCGCTGTGGTACGTGGCGCCGAGGGCGCGTACGAGGTCGGGCTTGGGCCCGTCCGTGACCCGGTCCAGGACGTGTACGTCGAGGCCGCGCTGCCGACCGAGGAGCGCGGCGAGGAGTCGGATGGGGCCGGCGCCGGTCACCAGTACGCTGCGGGGCTCGAACCAGGCCCTGGCGCCCACCCGCTCGATCTGTTCCCAGGCCTTGGCGACGACACTGGCCGGCTCCATCAGCACGCCCGCGAGGCCCAGGTTCCGCGTCGACGCGCACGGCGTAGTCGGTCTCCAGGCACCAGAGCTCGGCGCCGTACCCGTCGAGTTCCTTGATGCCCCGCTCGCGGTAGCGGCCGTTGCGGCACATGTCGAACTCGCCGTGCGCGCAGGCTCCGCAGGGCTCGGGTCGGGGCGCCGCACCGCGCCGGCCACCAGGTCGCCGACGGTGAATCCGCTGCCGTCCGGCGCCTCGGCCACGCGACCGAGGGACTCGTGGCCGAGGATCCCAGCCGGTCGCGATCCGGCGGTGCCTGGCCATACGCGCCGGAAGCGATCTCCAGGTCCGTGCCGCAGACGCCCAGGGCCACCCCTTGGTTAGCAGCTCACCGGCGGCCGGTTTCGGCTCCCCACCTCCTCCACCGCGAGCGAGCCGTCCCCGCCGGGTCGGACCCGGTCGGTGCGCGCATGATGCTTCCTCTCGGCTCGCCTTCCGGAGCCGGTTCCCCGCATCGTTCGGCCCATGCGAGGGCCGTCCGGTCAGTGCGCGGCGGGCGTCCGGGTGGCGCCACGTTGTCCGGCCCGCCGACGGGTCACTCAGTTCCGCATCCGCGAGCCATCCGAAGGACCGCCCGGGGAGCACCCCGTGAACCGCTTCCGGCAGCCGTTCCACCGTGTGTGGGACCGGTTGGCCGCGTCCGCCCTCGTGCAGCGCGGCCGGGACCTGGAAGCTGATGCACCGTGCCTTGGGTTCGCCACGCTCGCCCTGGTCACGCTGGCGCCGCTGCTGATCGTGGTGGCCGCCTTCAATCCCTGGGGGCGCGCGGCGGGTTCGCCTCCTGGCTGGCCGACGGCATGGGCTGTCGGCCGGTCCGCCCAGTGCTGACCGACATCATCACTCCGCGCCGACCAAGATCGTCGGCACCGCGAGCATCGAGGCGGTATCGCGCTTCGCCGTGTTCGGCGTGTCCTTCGCGGCGAGCGTCCAGAACGGCTACGAACGCATCTGGGAGCTGCCGTCCGGCCCGTGGCACCGTGTCTGGCGCCAGGCGACCTGGGTGGTCATGCTGACCGCCTACCTCTACCAGGAGGTGCAGACCCGGACCGCGCTGCACGGGTCGGTGCGGATCGCGCTGTCCACGGCGACGGGCATGCTGTTCTTCTGGTGGGGCCAGCACTTCCTGCTGGGCAGCCAGGTCCGCTGGCGCGACCTGCTGCCGGGGGCGATCCCGCGACCATGGTGGGCCTGATAGATCTGCGCGGCTTACTCGTACCTCGTGTTCACGCCGCTCATCCTCGACAACGCGATCAGTTACGGCACGGTCAGCATCGTGCTGGTGGTGGAGTCTGGCTGATCAGGGTCGGGTTCGTCGTCTTCGGCGGCGCGATGGTCAGCCACTGGTTCTGCGAGCACCACTGGTGGACACGGAACATCGACCGCGAATGACCTTCTCCGCCTACGCTCCCGTCCTGTCCTCCAGGAAGGCAGACAGCCCATGGCCCGCCCACTCACGTGCACCCCCGTCCGGCGTCCTGCCCGCGGTACCGGTGTCTCCGCGCTCGTAGTGGTGGGCGCGCTGCTCGCCACGGGCGCCGCGTGCGACAGCCGCCGCCCCGTCTCCCCACCCCGAGGTGCTGCCGCAGGTCGAGAGGAGGACGCCTACGACCAGGCCGTAAGGAGGCGCTGGACGATTTCCGGCAGCCGCCTGCTCCTCGGTGGCGCGCCGGGTCGCCGAGCCGCAGCCGTCTGGCCGCACCCGGGTCGCCGCGCAAGGACGGAACCGTGCACCAGTCCGCGTAGACGCCGTGCAGGCGGCTCCTCGGCACCGCCGTGCCGGACGGCCAGATCGGCGCGGACAAGGAGCAGGTCTCCGCCCTGGCCGCCCTCGCTCGATGCCGAGGAGGCCGTCGAGCAGGTGAAGGGTCCGGACTTCGGCAAGGTGACCGGCATGCGGCTGGAGGGGGGGCCGGCAGCACGAGGCCGTGTGGTCCGTCGACGTCACCACCGTCCGGCCGGGGCCGACACGCAGACGTACCTGGTCGACGCCGTGACGAAGGACGTCCTCGACCGGCGGACAGCTCCGCCTTCGGCCTGAGCCGCCCGGAGGGCCGGGGGCGGAAGGACCGGGGGCCCGGGAGGACGGGGGTGCCGGGGCCACCGTCCTCCACGCCATACCGCGACAGCGCCCCAGAAGCCGCAGCCCGTCAGCCGAGCCCCTGGCGCGCGGCGCCCGCACCGGCCCGGGCATCGCGTCACCATCGCGTCACCGACAACGCCGGCGCATGCCGTCGGCCAGTACGCGGCGACCGTTCCGGTCGGCGGCGCCCAGCGCGAGCGGCCGGCGGTGGCGGGAGAGCAGAACTGGAGGCTGCGGGCGTGGAACTCGTCGTCGAAGATCCGTGCGCGCCGTAGTCGGCGGTGCGGTGTCGTCCGGCGGCTTCCAGAGGGTTGACCGGGCGGGACAGGTCGACGGGCTCGTCCGTCTGCTGCCGTCTCGTAGCCAGTCCGGGCCAGGTAGCAGTCCAGCAGCCCGGGAGCAGGCTTCTGGCCGAGCAGGGTGGCGACGGTGGAGCCGCCCACCCAGTACTCGCGCCGCTCTGGATGGTCGGCGGCGTACAGGACCGCGTCGGCGGCGACCTCGGGCTGGTAGACCAGGGCCACCGAGGCGCGGATGCCGGGGCAGCCAGGTGAGGACCCAGCGGAACTGGGGCGTGTTGAAGATCCAGGCATCTGGACCATGGTCACCCGGACCCCGCTGCGATCCGTGCAGGTTCGCAGCGCAGGAGTCGGTGAAGCCCTGGATGGCGTGCTTGGCCCGCGAGTACACCGCCTGGAGCGGGACGCTGCGCTGGGCCAGGGCCGAACCCACCTGCACGATGGTGCCGCGGTCGCGCGGCGTCATGTGCCGCAGGGCAACCTGGGTGCCGTGGACGAAGCCGAAATGGAGGTCACCTCCGTGGCCCGCTCCCAGTTCCTCCGGTGCGATCTCCGCCACCGGGAGCGAAGACGGTCGAGAACGCCCGCGTTCCCCACCCAGACGTCGATCGGGCCGAGCGCCCCCTCGATCCGGGCGGCCGCCGCGTCCACGGCCTCCGGGTCGGCGACGTCCACCACCAGGGCAGTGCGCGTCCGCCGGCCTCACGGACCTCCCGCGCCGCCTGCTCCAGGGCGTGCTCTCCGCGCGCAGCGAGGAGGGCCACGGAACTCCCGCTGGCGCCGAAGGCCCGGGCGGTGGCCCGGCCGACGCCGCCGCTCGCCCCGGTGACGACCACGACCTCCGCCCGGCGGTGTCGGCCACCACGCGGCGCCGGCCGCCCGCCGCTCCACTTCACTGCCCCGGCCGGGGAGGTGCTCGGCGTACTCGGTGACATTTCTGGCGTACGCCCTTGGTGGCGATGCCGGTGGCCTGCGGGTCGTTGCAGCGCGGCCTCGACGGCCTTCTGCCCTGCTCCTTCATGATGTGCGGCGGGGATCGGCGCGATCTCCGCGTCGACCTTGAACTCCAGGAATTCACGGGCCGGTCGGCGGCGAGCGCCTCGTTCGGGGGGCGGCGCCGACCTTCTTGGGGTCGGCGCAGACGATGCCCTTGAGGCCGAGGAGTTCGGCGTAGGCGGCGTAGGGGACGTCGGGGATGTCCCCTGAGCCCGGGTACTTGGGGGTCGCCGGCCATGGCGCGCTGCTCCCAGGTGACCTGGTTGAAGTCCTGGTTGTTGAACACGCAGAAGATGAGCGGGTGCGGCCGGTCAGCCGGTCGAGATACCGCTTGACGGTGATCATCTCGTTCATGCCGTCATCTGGAACGCGCCGTCCCCGGATAGAGGCGATCACCGGCCGGTCGGGTCGCGAACCGCGCCGCGACGGCGTACGGCGTCCCCGGTCCCATCGTCGCCGGCGTGCCGGACAAGGAGGCCCGCATGCCCTCGCGCAGCTGAGGTGCCGGGCCCACCAGTTGGTGCCCGAGCCGGAGTCGGCCGTGAGGATGGCGCCGTCGGGCAGGCGGGGCGACAGTTCGGCGGCGACGGCCTGGGGAGTTGATCGTCCCGCCGAAGTGCTCTGCCCGCCCAGCGGTCGCACAGGTCGTGCCATTCCCGGACGTCCTTCTCGATCTTCCCTGCCAGCCAGTGATCGCTTCTTGCGCTGGAGCATCGGGATCAGGGCGCGCAGGGTCTCCCGGGAGTCACCGACGAGGTGGGCGTCCATGGGATAGCGGATGCCGATCATGCGGCCGTCGATGTCGATCTCGACGCCCCGGGCCTGTCCTCCTCCGGCAGCCACTCCGAGTACGTGGAAGCTTCCTTGCCGACCATCAGCAGGGTGTCGCAGTCTGGATCATGTTGTCGCTGGCCTTGCTGCCCAGGAGGCCGATGGGTCCGGTGACGGCCGGCAGGTCGTCGGGCAGGACCTCGCGGCCGAGCAGGGCCGGCGACGCCGGCGCCGAGCAGCAGTTCGGCCACCTCCATCACCGGCCTCGGCGTTCGCCGCGCCCTGCCGACCAGCATGGCGACCTTGTCGCCCGCGTTGAGGACGTCGGCGGCCTTGCGCAGCTCGTCGAGGTCGGGCAGACCCTGGGGGCCTGCTCCAGCCCACGCTGGAGAAGACGGATCCGTGCTCCTGGGCGGGGAGGGCTGGGCCTCCCCTCCTCCTGCACGTCGTTGGGGATGATGATCGTGGCGACGCCCCGGGTGGTCAAAGCGGTCTGAAGGCCCGGTCGATCACATGCCGGGCCCGGGCCTGGAGTGCACGACCATCTGGCAGTACTCGGGGACGTCCGCGAACAGCTGGTCGAGGGCGATCTCCTGCTGGTAGTGGGTGCCCAGCGACAGCCGCTTCTGCTGGCCCACCACCGCCACCACGGGCTGGTGGTCGAGCTTGGCGTCGTAGAGGCCGTTGAGCAGGTGCGCACCGCGCCCGGGCCCGACGTGGCGATGCAGCACCCCACCTCGCCGGTGAACTTGGCGTGGGCGCAGGCCATGAACGCGGCCATCTCCTCATGCCGTGCCTGAATGAACTCCGGGTCGCCGTCGGCCCGGTCAAGGCGCCGAGCAGGCCGTTGATGCCGTCACCCGGATAGCCGTACACACGCTGGACGCCCCACTCGACAGGCGCTGGAGCACATAGTCGGCGACTTGGGTCATGAGGCCCTCCTGGGCGTGGGGGACGACGGTCGGCTTGTGGAGTTGCCTTCCCCGGCAGCCCTCCGTAAACCGGGCCGTACTCACCCGTTCGGCCAGGAATCCGGACCGACCTTGCACAGGGCAAAGGAGGGTGGAGCACCCGTCCTCCGTCCGGCGGCACTGGGCTCCGTGAGCGCACCGACCCCGCGCCGCACACCATGGGACCGGAAAGTGGACGCGCATGTTCTGCCACCAGCACACCCCGTACGCCTGCAGTCCTCCGCCGGGGCGGCGCGGGAGCCGGCCGGGGCGGTGGCCGGGACGCCCGAGGAGGAACTCGTGCACCGGATGGCCGCCTGGTCCCGGGCGGTCCGGACCGCGAGGCCTGCGGGGAGGCGGCCATCACGGCCTACCTGCCGGTCGCCCGGCGCTACGGCTCCCCGACCGGAGCCGTGAGGACCTCGACCAGGTGGCCTGCCTCGGACTCGTCAAGTGCGGTGGACCGCTTCGGTCCGGCTCGGGCACGCCTTCCTCTCCTACGCCGATGCCCGCCATCGACGGCGAGCTGGAAGCGGTTTCTGCGGGACTTCACCTGGCAGGTCCATGTGCGCGGCGGCTGTAGGACAAGCACCGCCGGGTGCGGCTCGCGCAGGAGGAGCTGAACAGGGCCAGGCGCTCCGACGGCGGGACCGTCCGTGACATCCAGCGGCTCACCGGCATCGACGACACCCCTAGGGTCCTGAGCGCCACCAGGCCGGTGACCAGTTCGAGCCTCGGGTCGTCCCCGCCACTGGTCTCCGCGAGGGTGAAGCCCTTCCCGGTGCCGCGCTGCTCGTCCAAGGACAGGGGGTTGCGCCCAGTCCGCCCGCAGGGCCGGCCCACGTCCGCCGTCATTTGGAGCCGGCCTGATCCGAACAACACCCCCTGGTCGCGGAACTGCCGGCCCGGCGCACGGTCGAGCCCCCGACGACCCTTGACCGTCGCCCTCGGGGCAGGAGTAGACATGCGGCCACTGATGTTTACGTAAACATGAACCACACCCCCTGACAGTGGGAGCACCCTCCGCGACGCTCGATGTTTACGCAAACAGGATGAGTGACCACACCTTCCAGTCGGGAGCACACGATGGCACGCCGTACCCGCAGCAGACGCCCTCTCGGGGTCGCCGCCCTGACCGCCTGGCCACGGGGGCCGCCCCTGATCAGCGTTCCCGCTCAGGCCGAACCAGCCGCGGCCGCCGCCTCCGTCACCGTGCGGCCCGACCCCTCGTACCAGCAGGAGGCGTTCGAGGGCCGGGGCACCAGTCTGGTCTGGTTCGCCAACGCCACCGGCGACCACCCGCCCGAGATCCGCGAGAAGCTGGCCCGGCTCCTCTTCGGAGACGACGGCCTGGGGCTGAACATCGCCCGCTACAACATCGGCGGCGGCAACGCGCCGGACGTCAAGACTCCCTGCGCGCCGGCGGCGCGGTCGAGGGCTGGTGGAGGGCGCCGCGGCACCACCCGCGAGGACACCGACTGGTGGAGCGCCGACGACCCGGCCGACTGGAACGAGGACGCCGACGCGACCAGCGCTGGTGGGTCGAGCGCATCAAGGACGACATCGACCACTGGGAGACGTTCAGCAACTCCCCGCCCTGGTTCATGACCGTCAGCGGCTACGTCTCCGGTGGCTTCGACTCCTCCGCCGACCAGCTCAGGACCGAGTCGGTCGACGACTTCGCCGCCTACGTGGCCGGTGCGACGAAGCGGCTGGAGAAGGCCGAGGGCATCAAGGTCGACACCGTCGACCCGTTCAACGAGCCCAACACCCCCTACTGGGGCACGCGGCTGGGCGCGGACGGCGAACCCGTCGGCGGCCGGCAGGAGAGGGGCGCACATGGGCCCCGGGCTCCAGCGCGAGGGTCCTCGGGCACTCGCCCCCGCGCTGAAGAAGGCGAAGGTCAAGGCGGACATCTCGGCGATGGACGAGACGAACCCCGGCACCTTCGCGACCAACTGGAACGCCTACTCCCAGGCCGACCGCGACCTCGTCGACCAGATGAACGTCCACACCTACGGCACCGAGGCAGCGCACCACCGTGCGGGACCTGTCCAAGGCCGCGGACAAACCCCGTGGATGAGCGAGGTCGGCGGCGACCAGGGCGACGGCCAGACCTTCGAGGACATGCGGCCCGCCTCGGCCTCGCCCAGCAGATCGTCGACGATCTGCGGGAACTGGAGCCGCGCGCCTGGGTGTTCTGGCAGCCCGTCGAGGACTACGACAACATGAAGCCGGGCGGCGAGTCCGCCGAGGGCGGCAACTGGGGCAGCATCCAGCTCCCGTTCAGCTGCACCGCCGAGGACACCCTCGAGACCTGCCCGATCCGGACCAACACCAAGTTCGACACCGCCCGCAACTTCACCCACTTCATCCAGCCCCGCGACCGGCTGATCAAGACGGACGACACCTCCAGCGCCGCCGCCGTCACCCGCGACGGCAAAGGCGCCTCGCTCGTCCACGTCAAACGCACCGCCGAGGCCGCACGGTCACCGTCGACCTGTCGAAGTTCCGCGACGTGCGCCGGGCGCCACCGTCACCCCGGTCGTGACCAGCGCCGACGGCAAGCTCGAAACAGCAGGCCCCGATCAGGGTGAGGCGACCGCGCGGCCACCTTCACCGTGCCCGCGCAGTCCGTGACCTCCTTCGAGATCAAGGGCGTCTCCCGGCGTCGCGAAGGACGCCGCCCTGCTCCGCGAGGGCCACACCTACGCTGACCGGCGTGCAGAGCGGCAAGGCCGTCACCGTCGCGGGCAACGGCACGGACCCTGGTCCTCGGCGCAGGGGCCGGAACCAGCGCCCGGCAGTGGCGGCTCAGCGCGGTGCGCCACGACAGCGGCGTGCGCGACCGCCATGTCCTCACCAACCCGGCGGGCGGCAACGCGGCTGGCCGTACGCGACGACGTCCCCGTGGCCGAACCCGACACCGGCAGGCGTGACAAGGCCGCCGAGTGGATCATGTCGACCACCGGCGACGGCACCTGGACGCTGGTCAACGCGGCCACCGGGCGCCTGCTCGAGGTCGGCGGGCCAGGCGACGCACGAGGGCGCGGCCGTCACGACGTGGCCGCCCAACTCCGGCGCCAACCAGCGCTGGACGGTGACGGACGTGTCTCGCCGGCTGACACCCCTTGATGGCCGAACGGCCCCGCCCGCGTCCACCGGCGGTGCGGCGCGCGGGGCCGCGGCCTCGCGCCGTCACAGACGGACCCCGCACCGACGTACCCCGTGCAGACCGACCCCGCACAGCCCGCCCCCACACAGACAGAAGGGGAGACGGCATGACCAGCGACCCCCGCGAGCTCGACGTCGCCGCCGCAGGATGGCGGCGCAGGAGCTCTACTCGGACAGCGCGCCGGGACTGGAGGGCTGGCGGAGGAGCGGCTGCGGGGCAAGGAGCTGGCCGACGCCTACAACCGGACCGGCGCCCGGGACGAGGAGGGCCGCGGGGCGCTGCTGAAGGAGATGCTCGCCTCCGTGGGCACGGGCGTCTGGATCGAGCCGCCGCTGCACGTGGCTACGGCAATCGTGCGCACGGCGGGCGACGACGTGTATTTAACTTCGGCCTCACCCTCGTCGACGACGTCAGAGGTCTTCGTCGGGAACCGGGTGATGTTCGCCCCGCACGTGACCATCAGCACCACCGGGCACCCCGTCACGGACCTGCGCAGGGACGGGGCGCAGTTCTCGGCGCCAGGTGCGTATCGAGGACGACGTGTGGATCGGGGCCGGCGCGCTGATCATGCCGGGGGTCACCGTCGGCGCGGCTCGGTGGTCGGCGCTGGCAGCGTGGTGACGGCGCACGTGCCGCCCATGGTGGTCGTCGCCGGGACGCCGGCCCGGGTGATACGCGAGATCACGGACGCGGACCGGGGAGTGGACCTACCGTCCGCCCCGCACCCCTGGGCCGCGGCTCGGAGTGATCCAAGGACGACCGTCGGGTGGTCCAGGAGTGCTCGGCAACTCCGCCGTCCGCCCCGCACATGGCGAGAGGACGCGGGGCAGGTACGATGATCGGGGAACTGCTGCGGGAGCGTCACCTCCCGGACCACGGAGCCTGCCATGACGACGGACCATTCCCAGCCTCCCCGGATCGACACCACCCGGGCCCACCCGCCCGTGTCTACGACTGGCTGCTGGGCGGCAAGGACAACTACCCCGTCGACGAGGCGGTGGGCGAGACACTGCCGCCCGAGGCGCTGGACGCGGCGCGGCAGGACCGCGCGTTCACGAACCGTGCGGTGGCCCACCCTCGCCCGGAGGGGCGTCGACCAGTTCCTGGATATCGGCACGGGCATCCCGACCGAGCCCAACCTCCACCAGATCGTCCAGCAGGCGGTGCCGACGGCCAGGGTCGTCTACGCCGACAACGATCCGATCGTCCTGCGGCATGCGAGGCCCCGCTGGTCGCGCAGTCCCGAGGGGCCACGGACTACATCCAGGCCGATGTCCGCGAACCGGACGAGATCGTGCGGCACGCACGCGAGATCCTGACCCCGACCGGCCCATCGCGCTGTCGCTGATCGCCCTGATGCACTTCGTTCCGGACGAGCAGGACGCCCACGGCATCGTCCGCGGCTGGTCGAGACCCTCCCGTCGGGCAGTCACCTGGTCCTCTCGCACGCCGCGATCGACCTCTTCCCGGAGCTCGCCGAGCAGGTGATCGCCCAGTACGCCAAGGGCGGCATCCGTCTCGGCTTCCGTACCCGGGCGGAGGTGGCCCGCTTCTTCGACGGACTGGATCTGCTGGCGCCCGGCCGCAGGTCACCGCCACCGAGTGGTACGGCGCGGGCGCAGCAACCGCCCGCGCGGAGGAGGCGGCATCTACGCGGGCGTGGCGCGGATCCGCTGACGTCGGGCTCGCGCGGGGGCTCAGCGGCGCCCCGCGTCGCCCAGCCGCTGCCGATCCCGGCGACGTGCAGGGCCAGCAGGGCGAGGCCGATGAGCATGACGTTGGTGGCGGTGAAGATGTCGTTAATCGAGCTCTCCGCCGCGTTGATCAGCCAGGCGATGAGGAACAGAACCGACCGCGATGATGGCGAGCACGGTGTACATCCCCTTCGGATCGGCGGCACCGGGCCGGTGCCGTGTCACGCGTATACCCCCGACCGGTTGCGTGACACCCGCGGAAGGCACCACGCGCTTCGTACAGTGGAGGGGACCGGGACCGTCCGCGGCACACCGAGGCCGGGAGCGGTCCGTCCCGCACCCGCCCCACCGAACACCCATGCACGACCGTCCACCGCACCGGACGACGGCACCGGCACCCTGTTCGGCCTCGACGCCCTGACGCCCGGTCCGCCGGATGCCGCGCCCGCCGCCGGACCGCTCTTCCGGGACTCCGCCACCGCCCGCCGCCTGCTGCCCGTACGCGAGATCCACGCCGAGCCGGCGGCGGCCGCCTCCCCGCGCGGCCGGCAGGTGATCGCCCGCTTCCCGAGGCCCGTGTGGTCGGGTGGACCCCCACTGGCGCGTCCCCGGGCTGCACGGCAACGAGGGCAACGTGGAGCGCTGGGTGCGGGGTCAAGGTGAGACGCTGGTCCTGGGTGGGAGAGGAAGACGTGACCACCCGCCCCAACGGCCGTTCCGCGGACTGGATCGCCCCGGCGCCTCAACGGCTGCGCCAAGACCGCCTACTGCTATGTGCCGCGCCGCAAGGGATACGCCAACCCCGTCACCGTCTTCACCAACATCGACGGGATCATCGCCCACCTCGGCCGGCACATCGGCCCGGCAAGGGCCCAAGCCCCGAGCCGAACCAGTGCGACCCCGAAGCCTGGGTCTACGACGCGTCGGCGAGAACGGCGACTGCTCGGTGGACGCCCTGATCTGCGACAACACCGCGGACCTGGTGCACGCCTTCCGGCAGTGGCCGACGGCCAAGGCGTCCTTCGCCACCAAGTTCGTCAACCCCGACCTGCTCGCTCCTCGATCCGCGCGGCCGGACCCGGATCCGCTTCTCCGTGATGCCGCCGGACGACTCCCGGCTGCTGGACGTGCGCACCTCACCGGTGGCCGAGCGCATCGCCGCGCCGGCGACCCCTGGACGCCGGCTACGAGGTGCACTTCAACCTCTCCCCCGTGGTGGTGCGGCCGGGTTGGAGGAGGCCTGGGCGGAGCTGCTGCGGCACCTCGACGACGTCCCGCCGGACCGGGTCAAGCGACAGGCCGCCGCCGAGGTGATCACGCTGACCCACAACCGGGAACTGCACGAGGTCAACCTCGGCTGGCACCCGCGCGCCGAGGAGGTGCTGTGGCGGCCCGAGCTGCAGCAGGCCAAGCGCTCGGAGAACGGCGCGCTGAACGTGCGCTACCGGAACAGCGTCAAGGCCGGGGCGGTGGAGCGGCTCCGGCGCGCGTCGCCGCCCACGCGCCCTGGCTGCGCGTCCGGTACGCCTTCTGAGGTCGCACCGCCCAGCCGCGCTCCGCGCCGCTCCGCGCGCCGGGTGAGGCGGACCTGACGTCGGATAACGTGCTGGGTGTCAACTATCTGCCGGAAGGCCACACTTCCGTGAAGCGGCGCACGAAAACGCGAAAGCGTTTCACGATAAATGCGGGAAAACAAGGTTAATAAAACCCTGGACAGCAGCAAACACCCAAATCTGATAAAAACTGAACGAAGTACCAG
>JAKFGP010000012.1 GCA_021502835.1 Streptomyces thinghirensis | reverse complement strand
GTAGCCGCCGTTCAGTTACGTATTGCTAGACCGCCCGCGTGGACCGCGGCCCGGCTGCCCGAGGCCGCGCGGCACGGTCGACGCACTGTGCGAGGCGGCTCGGCCGGATCGACGTCCTGGTCAACAACGCCGGTACGGGCACCGCCACCCTTCCTGGAGCTGGGAGCTGGACGACCTGCGGCATCGTCCTGGACGTCGACCTGGCCGGACCGTTCCTGTGCGGGCAGAAGGCGGCCCGGCGCATGATCCCCGGGCAGGGCGGGGCGGCCGGATCATCGGCGTGACCTCCGTCCACGAGCACCAGCCGCGGGTGGGCGCCGCCCCGTGCACTGCGCGGCCAAGGGCGGCCTCGGTCTGCTCACCCAGGTCATGGCGATCGAGCTCGCCGAGCACGGCATCACCGTCAACGCGGTGGCGCCCGGCGAGATCGCCACGCCCATGACCGGCCAGGAGGACACCGACCCGCACACGGAGCGCCGTCCCGGCGTGCCGCTCGGCCGGCCCGGCGATCGCCCGCGAGGTCGCCGCTGTGATCGCCTTCCTCGCCGGGCCGGACGCCTCGTACGTCACCGGTGCGTCGTGGAGCGTCGACGGCGGCATGCTCCGGATGGGTCCGATGGCCGGCTCCCCATCTGACGGGCGACGACTGGCGGCGCCCCTGACGAGGAGCCCGCCGCGGGGACGAACCCGCGGCGGCCCCGCCGCAGGGCTCCTCCGTCCGAACACGCTACCGCGGGTTCCGGCCTACCCTCGAGGGCATGACCGAAATCCAGAGCCCGCACATCGGCAGCCCGCCGGATCCTCGTGCTCCAGGTGCAGCCGGGCACGCCAAGCCGTTCCGGATCGTGGAGATCGACGGCCAGGTGGTCGGTGAGGCCAAGGCGGTCACCACCAATGTACTAGTGGCCGCCGCGGCCGTCGCCCATCACGGTCCACGACCTGGACGACCCGGACGTGGTCCGCTGGGTGGGCGGGGACAAGTTCACCTGGACGCCTCGTTAGGGCCCGTCGGAGCGCCTCAGCCAGACCCATCCACTTCCTGGCGATGCAGCGCCGCCCGTGCAGGTCCAGATCTGCAGGCGGGTGCCGTTGGCCGAGCTGTTGCCGGTGGCGTCGAGGCACTTGTCGGCCTGCGGATTGACGATGTCGCGCTTGCCGCGGTGACGACCCACCGCTGGGCGACGCTGCCGTTGCAGTCCCACAGCTGGACGACCGTGCCGTCCGCGGTGCCGCCGGCGTTGACGTCCAGGCACTTGCCGAGCTTGCCCGGATCGTGCCGTCGGAGCCCACCGTCCACCGCTGGGCCGCTGGCGAAGATGCCGTTGCAGTCGTAGAGCTGTACGGGGGTGCCGTTGGCCGAGTTCGCCGCGGCGACGTCCACGCACTTGCCGCCGAGGCCGCTGATCGCGCCGCCGGTCGACGAGTCGCTCGTCGTCGTCACCGAGACGTCCATCGACCAGTGACTGCGGGAAGACGGTGGAGCCGTCGGGTCGCCGGGCCAGTAACCGCCGACCGCCAGGTTGAGGATCAGGAAGTACGGCCTGTTGAACACTCCACTGCTTCCCGCCCAGGTCGGCCGGGGTGCGCCGCTGGCCCAGACGTTGCCGTCCACCGACCAGGTGATCGAGGTCAGGCGCCCAGTCGACGGCGAAGGGTGTGGAAGCCGTCCGCGAAGGCCTGGCCGCCTTCGGCAGGGTGTGGAGTCTCGGCGCTCGATGCCGCCCGCGCCGGAGTAGCCGGGGCCGTGGATGGTGCCGTGCACGGTGGAGGGCTCGAAGCCGACGTTCTCCATGATGTCGATCTCGCCGGAGTCCGGCCGAAGTTGACCGGAGTGCCGAGCATCCAGAACGCGGGCCACATGCCCTGCCCGCGCGGCACCTTCATCCGCGCCTCCACGATGATACCTTACTGCGCGGTGAATCCTCCCGGAGTGTGTTGAGCCGGGCGGAGGTGTACTGGCAGGTGCCGTACCAGCACCGGTAGTTGGCCGGGTTCTCCTTGCGGGCCGTGATGACCAGGTTGCCCGGCCGTCCAGAGCGGCGTTCTTGTTGCCGGAGGTGTAGTACTCCCGTTCGTGGTTGTTGACGTTGTCGCCGATCTCGATCTGCCACTTCGAGGAGTCGACGGCCTGCACCGGCCGGTCCGTCGAAGGTGTCGGAGAACGTCACGGCGGCGGCCGAGGCGTCGGCCGCCCTGGCGGTTCCCGGATTCCGCCTGGGCCGGGACCGGTCACCAGGGAAACGGCCAGCCCGGCGGACAGTAGGCGGCGGCGAGGGAGAGCGTCTAGGAGCAGGCGTGGACGGACCACGGCTCTCCCTTCCGTAGCCGGCGTCCCGGGGACGGGGGCGCCGACCGAGGTGGGGGTAGGAGTGTCGCCTCTTGATTCAAGTAGTGAATTAAGAGGTGGTCAATACCTTGGTACGGACCACCTGTCGTTCTCTCAGGTACGGCGCCGGCGCGCGTGCACCGCACGGTTCATCCGCCGGCCGAGGGAGCAGGTAACCGATCAGCGCCCCGGAGGTGTTGAGGATGACGTCGTCGATGTCGAAGGCCCGCCCCCGTGACCAGGGCACCCTGCGCGAACTCCACCAACAGCATCACGACGGCCGTCAGCAGCAGCACCTGCAATGCGCCCGCGCGTGCGCGGGGCGACGACCGGGACGGTAGGTACGCCGAACGGGACGCCCAGCAGGATGTTGCCGCCGATCTGCTTGACGGCGTCCGCAGCGCGGGCTGGTCCAGATAGGCCTTCAGTGAGCGGCCGGGATGGCCGTTGGTGTGCGGGTCAGCGCCTCCGACGCGGGAGGGTGCAGGGTCGTGGCCGCGCCAGCACCACCGCGAACGCCACCATAAGGCGAACGCGCAGACCATCGCCAGCACGCGCAACGGAAGGGGCGAGCGGGCGCCGTTCGCGCCGGTCGGCGTCCTCGTCCTTGGTGGCGCGGGGAGCGCAGTAGGGAACGCGGCCCTGATGAGGCGGCACGAGCCATTCGGTCCTCCAGTCGTCGACTTCCCCCGCGTGGTGAGGCGGTTACCCGCCGAACCGTCGAGGATGCCGGGCGGAAACCGGAACCGGCCGGTCCCGCGCCCGTGGCGAGCCGCTCAGGGCCCGTAGGACCACCCGCACCTCCTCGAAGTCGAGGGCGTGCAGCAGGCCCCGGAGCATCGCCGTGGTGTTGCTCTCGGCGCGCGCCTTCGAAGCTCACTGTCCTTCGCCGCGTCCGCCGATGTTGCCTGGCCGCGAGCTTCTGCACGACCTGCTCGCCGTTCGGGTTGTCCGAGAACAGGTCGCCGAGGCGGTCGAGAGCCCGGGCGCTGCTTGGACACGGCGTAGGAGCGCTCGGGGTCGAGGGCCGGCTCGCCGAGCGCACCGCGATGCGGCAGCCGGAGAGTGGCCGACGTGCGGTCGCCGTCGACCTTCACGTCGTCCTCGTCCACCTTGCCGAGGTCGACGAAGGCGTCGACGGTGCCCGCCCCGACGTACAGGGTGCGGGTGCCGCGGATCGCGTCGGGCAGGAGCTTGGCTGTCCTTCTCCAGGTCCACGACGACCTGGAAGTTGCCGGAGGCGGCCTCGTAACGGCTGGATGTCCTGGACGGACTTAGCAGCGCGGGGCCCGAGCGGTCCTGGGTCTCGGTGCCGAAGAGATCCTTCAGCCCCGGTACGACGCCTCAGCCGGAGCCCCGCGAACAGCACGACGAGCACCAGCACGACCGCGCACAGCACCTTCGCCCAGCCGGGCATGCGCCGGGGAGCTTCGCTGATGGGAGTCGTCATGGCGACGGCCCTCCTTCCTACTGTCCTGATGCCCTCCATCTCCCTTGCCAGGCGGAGCAGCTAGGGACGGTTCAGTGCGACGGCTCGAGCGGACGGTCCTCCGGGGAGCCGGGACGACCACACCGCCTCCCCGCGCGTGAGACCCGGCACCGCAGCTCGGCCTCCCGTACCCGCCGGGCCGGCAGTTCGCCGGTGATCAGCCAGGCGGGGTCGCCGCCCGTCGTACCGGTGAAGTCCGCGCCCAGCGAGGCGAGCTGGGCCGTCACCGGCGCCAGCGCGTCCGGCGGAACCTCCGCCTCGAAGGCGTGGTACGGCTCGGCAGAGCAGCGTCCCCGCCTGCCGCAGGGCCCGGCGCAGCACGATCGGCGTCAACCCGCGGAAGTCCGCCGGTGCTGACCGGCGAGCTGAAACCGGAGCGGGTCAGCGTGACCCGGTAGTCCGTCACCGCGGAGCCGGTCAGACCGGTCAGCAGCGTGGCGTGGACCGTCTCCTCGACGGCCTGGTGGAAGGCGCGGGGAGCGCGCCGAGCTCCGTCTCGTAGCCGAACACCGCGCCCGAGCCGCGCGGCCCCGGCTCGACGCGCAGGCCGATCGTCGCCCAGTACCGGTGCGGTCGAGCCACGGCATCTCTTCCGCGGCCTCGCCGGTGCCCGCCGGGCGCTCCAGGAACCGGACCCGGCCCGGCGTGAACTCCGCCTCGATGCCGAAGTCCTCGGCCAGCGTCGCCGCCAGCACCTCCCATCTGCACCTCGCCGTACAGGAGCAGGGTGGTGGCGCCGGAGTCCGCCGGGCGGGCGTGCAGCAGCGGGTCCTGGCCGGCCAGCGCCAGCAGGGCGGAGCGCAGCGGCGCCGCCTGCTCGGGGCGCCGGGCCCGGACCACGGTCTGCAGGGTCGGCGGCGCGAACTGCGGGGCGCGGTCGGTCAGCCCGCCGAGCCGGTCGCCGACACGCAGGCCGCCGGAGACGGTGAGCGCCGCGATGTTCCCGGCGGTGAGTGTTCCGGCCCCGCCGACCACGTCCAGACGCGTCACCCGGCCGGGGACCTCGGTGGTCCGCCCGTCGGACTCGCGCCGCAGGAACGTCAGCCGCCGGCGTGGGCGCACCTCACCGTCGTACAGGCGCAGATACGCCGTCCGCTCCCCGCCTGGTCCCGGGCGCACGGCGAAGACCGTGCCGCTCGGTGCCGCGCGGCCGGCCGTGGCGCGTGCGGCGGCCGGGACCAGCTCGACCAGGCCCTCGACCAGCTCCGCTGACGCCCTGGCCGCCGAGCGCGGAGCCGTGGTACAGCGGGTGGAACGAGCCGTCGGCGGTGCGGGCGGCGAGTGCGGCGGCGAGGTCCCCGGCGGTCGGCTCGGGGCCGTCCACCAGCGCCGCCAGGATGTCCGGGTCGACCTCGGCGAGCGCCTCGGCGGTCCGCTCGTCCGGTGTGCGGCGCGTGACCTGGCGCCCGCGGTGCCGGCGTCCGTCACCCGGGTCAGCGGCGCGACGTGCGGCGTCAGCAGGCGCCGGACGTCGGTGAGCAGGTCGTCGGTGCGCGCGCCGACCGGTCGATCTTGTTGACGAAGACGAGCGTGGGCAGCCGCAGCCGCCGCAGGGTACGCATCAGCACGCGGGTCCGCGCCTGTACGCCCTCCACGGCGGACAGCAGCAGCACCGCGCCGTCCAGCACCTCCAGGGCACGCTCGACCTCGGCGACGAAGTCGGAGTGTCCGGGGTGTCGATCAGGTTGACCTGGGTGTCGCCGACGGTGAACGCGGCGACCGCGGATCGGATGGTGATACCGCGGCGCCGCTCGATGCCGCCGTCGTCCGTACGGGTGTCGCCGGCGTCGACGCTCCCCAGCCGGTCGATAGCGCCGTGGTCGAACAGGAGCCGTTCGGTGAGGCTGGTCTTACCGGCGTCGACGTGGGCCAGGATGCCGATGTTCAGGGTGTGCGGTGTGTCCAGGGTGTTCTGGATGTGCATGCGGGGTCGAGTCCTCGATGACCGTGGGCCGGAAGGGGCACTGGGTGATGTCGAGGAGTCGGCGCATGCGGGGGATCCTGACCTAGTGAGGGGCGAACACGGACGGCGTCATCATGGCGCCACCCCGGGCCCGCCGCAACCGGATATCCGTAAGCTGAGGTCCCCCGGCCGGTCAGGATCATGCTAGGAGCGGTCCGTGCGAGACATCGCCGTGTTCAGCGGTAGTGCCCATCCCGAGCTGGCCGAGGAGGTCTGCGCACACCTGGGCGTCCCCCTGAGCCCCACCCGGGTCAGCCGGTTCGCCAACGACTGTCTGGAGGTGCAGCTCCAGGCCAACTGCCGCGAGCGGGACGTCTTCCTGATCCAGCCGCTGGTCAAGCCGGTCCAGGAACATCTCGTCGAACTGCTGCTGATGTGCGACGCGGCCGCGGGGCGTCGGCCGGCCGCATCACCGTCGTCATGCCCCACTACTCCTACGCCCGCTCCGACAAGAAGGACGCGCCCCGCATCTCGCTGGGCGGGCGTCTGGCGGCGGACCTGCTGGTGGCGGCGGGCGCGAGCCGGGTCCTCGCCATGACCCTGCACTCGCCCCAGGTGCACGGGTTCTTCTCGGTCCCGGTCGACCACCTGCACGCGCTGCGCGAACTGGCCGCGCACTTCCGTCAGTACGACCTGTCCCGCACCACGGTCGTCTCACCTGACCTGGGCAACGCCAAGGAGGCCGCGGCGTTCGCCCGGATGCTCGGCGCCCAGGTCGCGGCAGGCGCCAAGCAGCGGTACGCCGACGACCGGGTCAGTATCAGCGCCGTGATCGGGGACGTCGCCGGGCGGGACGTCATCGTGCTCGACGACGAGATCGCCAAGGGCAGCACCGTGCTGGAGCTTCTCGACCGGCTGCGGGAGGCGGGGCCGCGCACGATCCGGATCGCCTGCACCCACGGGCTGTTCGCGGCCGGTGCGCTGGGGCGGCTCAGCGAGCAGCCGGACGTGCTGGAGATCGTGTGCACCAACACCGTGCCGGTACCGGCCGACGACCACACGGAGAAGCTGCGGATCCTCTCCATCGCCCCCGCGCTCGCCGAGGCCGTACGCCGCATCCACAACGGCGAGTCGGTCAGCTGCCCTGTTCGACGCTCCGCCGTCCGGCTGACGCCGAGCACCTCCTCCAGGGTCGGCCGCGGCGGCATCAGTCCCGCCAGGCCGGTGATCCGCAGCATGCGCAGGGGTCAGCGGGTGGGCACACACCAGGTGCACCCGCCCGCCCCGGTCGAGCACCTGGCTGCGGGCCCGGTACAGCAGCCGCAGTCCGGAGCAGTCGAAGAACTCGATCCCGCTCAGGTCGAGCACGACCAGGGCGTCGGGGCGCTCCGTCTCGCGGTCCAGACGCGGGGCGATCTCCTCCGCCGACGCGATGTCGATCTCGCCCCGGAACTCCAGCACCGTGTGCCCCCGGTCGCGGCGCACGTGCAGATGCCGGGTGGGCGACGGGGATTGCTGCCGCACGACGACCTTGCCTCCAGCCTGTTCCGGGGGGCTCGACTACCTACGTTCCACTGCCTGCTCCGCTCGAAAAGTTACCCCGATCGAGCGAGTTTGAGCATGTTCGATTGACATATGTCATCGAAATCTCACACCCGGTCGGTCAGTCGACCACGAGGACCAGCTTCCCCGTGGTGCGGCCGGTCTCGCCGAGCGCGTGTGCCTCCGCCGCCTCCGCCAGCGGGAACGTCCGCGCGATCGTGGCCCGCAGCTTCCCCGACTCGACCAGGGCGGCGATCTGCCGCATGTCGGCCCGGTCGGCGTCCACGAGCATCCGCACCGCACGCACTCCCAGCCGCTCGGCCTCCTCGTAGAACTCGTCCGGCCCGACCGGCAGGATCGAGACCACCACCCCGCCCGGGCGCAGTACGCGCAGCGACCGCAGGGACGTGTCGCCGCCGATCGTGTCCAGGACGACGTCGACGTCCTTCACGGCCTCGGCGAAGTCGGTCTCCCGGTAGTCCACCGTCTCGTCCGCCCCGAGGGAGCGCAGGAACTCGTGCTTGCCCGCGCTGGCGGTGCCGGTCACGTGGGCGCCGAGTGCCTTGGCGATCTGCACCGCCACATGACCGACGCCGCCGGCCGCCGCGTGGATCAGCACCCGCTGTCCCGGCTGGACGTCCGCCCGCTCCACCAGCGCCTGCCACGCCGTCAGCGAGACCAGGGGGGAGCGCGCCCGCCTGGACGTGGTTCGATCCCGGCCGGCTTGTGCGTGAAGGCGCGCGCGGGCGCGGTGACGTACTCCGTGGGAGCCGTGGCCGAACGGGTAGGACAGCATGCCGAAGACCTCGTCGCCGGGCCGGAAGGCGGCGACGCCGATCCCCACCGCCTCCACGACGCCCGAGACGTCCCAGCCCAGCACGAAGGGCGGTTCTGCCGAGGAAGCCGCCGTTCGCCCGGTGCTTCCAGTCGGTCGGGTTCACTCCGGCGGCACGCACCCGTACCAGCACCTCGTTCGGGCGCGGCTCGGGCCGCTCGGGCCGTACTTCCCTCCAGGACCTCGGGACCGCCGAGGACGTCCTGGCTGATGGCTCGCATGGTGTTCACGTCGCTCATGGTCACCCAGCTTGCCTCGCTCCGCCACGTCGGGGAAACGGTGCGTTCATCCGCTGGCGGGCGTGACAAAATCCTCACTTCCGCGGGGCCGTGGAATTGATCTTTTGTGCTTCCCAACCGATAAGCTCCCTGACGGCGCTGCGAGTTGACGCGATCGCGACGGGTCGACTCACGGTGCGTACTCGCATGAGTGCGGTCCCCTTGCACACACCCCCATGTTCGATCGTTCTGGTTCGAAGGATGCAGATGGAACTCGCCACTCCGCCACCGGCGGCGCGGGCCCTGGCGCCTGGTACAGCTGGTGGCTGATGCCGCTCGGCTTGAGGAGGCGGCACGGTAGCCGCCACGTTCGCGGGCTCGGAGCGAATAACCGCGGCCGTCGCCGGTGTGGTGGCGACGGCGGCCGGCAGCGTGTGCGTACGTCTCCTCCTGCGTACCCGGGCACAGCTGCGCCGGGCCGAGGACGCCCATCGCACCGCGCAGGCCGAGCACTCCCAGCGGTGGCAGCGGCACGTCGGCCGGCCTGGAGCGCAAGTTCTCCGCCGAGCGCGCCGGGCTGGACGCACAGCTCACCGAGCAGGCACAGACGTACGAGGTGCGGCTGGCGGAGCACGACCGGGCCTGTGAGGACCGGCTGACCGAGCAGGCCAGGACGTACGAGACCCGCCTCGCCGAGCAGGACGAGGCCCGGCGAGCGCAGCTGAGTCACCAGCTGGCCGCGGTCTCCCGGCTCGCCGACGAGCAGCTGCCCGACACGATGCGCAGGCTGCGCGCCGGTGACGCCATCGACGACATCCTGCCGACCGTCGAGCAGTGCGCCAAGGTCGGTGCCGACCTCCAGGCCGAACTGCGCAAGGTGCTCAGGACCGCGCTGATCGGCGTCGAGGCGGAGTTCGACCGCTCGACCTCCGCCGAACAGGCGGTCATCGGCGTGGGCAACCGCATCCGTCCTGACCAGCAAACTCCGTGGCCGGCTCCACGAGCTGCAGGGCGAACACGGACGGCTGCCGGCCGTCGCCCAGGGCCTGATGGAACTCGACCAGGCCATCGGCCCCGCCGACTGCCTCGCCGCCAGTATCGGGGTGCTCGGCGGGTCCGACCGCCCGGGCCGGCGGTGGCAGGAGCGCAGCGCCTGCTGAGCGTGATGCGTGGCGGCATCGGCCGGATCAAGGACTTCCACCGCGTCCAGCTGCGTCATCTGCCCGAACTCGGCGTCGACGGCGGTCTGGTGGACCACCTCACGCTGGTCTTCGCCCACCTGCTGGACGACGCCGCGCGCTACTCGCCGCCCACCGAGCCGGTGGTCGTCTCGAGCGGAGGTCCCCAACGGCGTCGGCATCGAGATCCAGGACTCCGGCAAGGGCCTGAGCGAGGAGAGAAGCGCGAGGCCGAACACGCCCCTCGCCGGCACCTCGCCCGGCCCGGGCCTCGGCGGCATCTCGGAGGACGCCAACATCGGCCTCCGCGTCGTCGGCGCCCTGGCGCGCCGCTACGGCATCCGCGTCACCTTCGCCGACTCGCCGTGGCTGGGTACGTCTGTCGTAGTCGTTGTACCGCACAAGTACTTCGGTCCGCTGCCGGCGGCCTGCCGCACCCCGCCGTCCCACAGGCCCCGCAGGCCGCCCGGGCGGCACCCGCCACCGCGGCCCCGGCACCGGCGCCCGCCACCGTCCCGGCCCCCACCGGCGGCGGCACCAGCTCCGAGGAGACCACGCCGGGCGGCCTGCCCCGGCGCCGGAGCAGGCGAGGGAGCCGGCCGCCGGGCAGGCCCCGGCCCCCGGTCCGGCCGCGCACGCCGACCGGACCGGTCCGGCCGAACGGGATGCCCTCCCCGCCGCCCCCTCCGTCCCACCCGTTCCGCCGGACGCCTCCTTCGCCGGCCTGGCCGCGTTCGCCACCGCCGGACGCGACCCCGGCGCGGTGACCGGCGTCTCCCCGCCACCGGAGACCGCCGACGTCCGTGACCCGACCACCGGTGGCGCGTCCACCGAGCAACGCACTGAAGAGAGCGACTAGTCCCCATGACGCACCAGGGAACCGACGTGAGCTGGGCGCTCCCGCGACGCTTGTGGAGAGCATCCAGGAGATCCGCTTCGCCCTCGTGGCCTCCAGCGACGGCAAGGCCATCACCTCCTACGGGGCCGAAGACCCCGACGACGTGGACCGTTTCGCCGCCGTGGTGGCCGGACTGCAGGCCCTGGCCCAGCCGGTCGCCGAGCAGTTCCCGCAGCACGCGGGGCAGTTGCGGCTGGCGATGATCGAGGTGGACGGCGGACACCTCTTCGTCGTCCGCGCGGGCCTGGAGACGTATCTCGGCGTCCTCGCCCGCGAAGGCCTCGACCAGGGTCTGCTCGGCCATCAGATGCGCGACCTGGCCCGCAGGATGGGTGAACTCCTCGGCACCACTCCGCGCCAGGACGAGCACTCTGGATGAGTGCTCCCCGCCGACCGACCGATCCGTCCGGGCTCGAGCGCTACTACGTCCTCACCGGAGGGCGCAGCGGGCCGGGCGGTTCGGCGTCGACCCTCGACGTGGCGACCCTCGTCGTCTCCCGCGCCGTCCCCTTACCGGGCATGCAGCACGAGCACGAGGAGATCCTCCGGCGCTGCCGCGAACCGCTGTCGGTGGCCGAACTCGGCGCCCACCTCGACCTGCCCTTCAACATTCTCGCGGTGCTGCTGTCCGACCTGCTCCAGGCGGGCCGCGTCGAGCCCGTGATCCCATCCCGGCACACGACGCCGGCCGCGGGCCTGACACTCGCGCTCCTTGAGGAGGTACTCAGTGGACTTGAAAGGCTTTGACCGACCGGGATCACCGACGGCCGGGGACACCCGCTCGGTGAAGGTGATGATCGCCGGCGGCTTCGGCACAGGCAAGACCACCATGGTCCGCTCCGTCAGCGACATCAAGCCGCTGACCACCGAGAAGACCCTCACGCAGGCCAGCGCCGACGTCGACCACCTCATCGGCGTCGCCGACAAGACGCAGACCACCGTCAGCCTGGACTTCGGCAAGATCAGCCTCAACGACACGCTGATGCTGTACCTGTTCGGCACCCCGGGCCAGGAGAGATTCTGGTTCCTGTGGAACGGCCTGTTCAAGGGCGCGCTCGGCGCGGTCGTCCTGGTGGACACCCGGCGGCTGGCCTCCAGCTTCCGGGCGATCGAGGAGATGGAGCGGCAGAAGGTCCCCTTCGTCACTCGCGCTCAACGTCTTCCCCGACTCCCGCGACTACCCCGTCGAGGAGATCCGGGACGCCCTCGACATCCCGCCGCACACGCCCGTCGTCTCCTTCGACGCCCGCGACCGCACCGCCAGCCGCGACGTGCTCGTCACCCTGATACGGCACCTGAAGGACCGTTCGGCCGCCGCACTGGAGCCCCGATGAACGACGACCAGACCCCGTCCGGCCCACGGGCGGCGGCTGCCCCATCGCCCACGGCGAGGACGCCACCCCGGCTCTACGGCCCCGAGGCGGCCACCGACCCGCACGACATCTACGCGCGGCTCCGCAAGGAACACGGCAGCGTCGCACCTGTGCTGCTGGAGGGCGACGTCCCCCGCCTGGCTGGTGCTCGGGTACCGGGAGGTCCGGCGGGTGCTGGACAACCCCCTGCAGTTCAGCCGCGACTCGCGGATCTGGCGGGACTTCCGGGACGGCCGCGTCGAGGGCGACGTCCCCGCTGATGCAGATGGTGGGCTGGCGTCCCGACTGCGTCTCCCAGGACGGCGAACCGCACCGCAGGCTGCGCGGGGCGGTCACCGACAACCTGTACGCCGTGGCCGGCCGGGGCATCCGCCGGCACGCCACACACTTCGCCAACAAGCAGATCGACGCGTTCGCCCACGCGGGCCGCGCCGACCTGGTGGCCGACTTCGCCGAGTACCTGCCCATGCTGGTCCTCACCCGCGTCTTCGGGCTCGCCGAGCGGGAGGGCCGCAGCCTCGCCGAGTCCAGCAAGCAGGTGATCAAGGGCGGCGCGGACGCCCTCACGCACAACGAGCGCATCATGGGCATCCTCGGCGAACTCGCCGCGCGCAAGCGCCAGGAGCCCGGGTCCGACTTCACCTCCGGCCTCATCGAGCACCACGCCGGCCTGGACGAGGACGAGATCATCAACCATCTGCGCCTGGTGCTGATCACCGCCCACACCACGACCAGCAACCTGCTGGCCCGGGCGCTCCAGCTCCTCCTCACCGACACCTCCTGGCTCTCGGGACTGGTGAGCGGCCAGCTGAACCTGTCCACGCTCGTGGAGGAGGTGATGTGGAACTCCCCGCCGCTCGCCGTGCTGCCGGGCCGCTTCGCCACCGCCGACCTGGAACTCGGCGGCTGCCCGGTCAAGGAGGGCGACCTGCTCGTGCTGGGTCTCGCGGCCGGCAACCACGACCCCGAGATCCGCCCCGACACCACCGTCTCGGTCCAGGGCAACGCCTCGCACCTCGCCTTCAGCGCGGGCCCGCACGAGTGCCCGGGGCAGAACATCGGCCAGGCCGTCATCGAGACGGCCGTCGACGTCCTGCTGCACCGCCTGCCGGGGCTCCGCTTGGCCGTTCCCCCGGCCGAGCTGACCTCCACGGCTTCCACCTGGGAGTCACGGCTGGACAGCCTGCCGGTCGAGTTCGCCGTATAGGGTCCGCTTCGCCGTGCAGGGTCCGCCGGCGCGGACCGCTTACCGCGGTGCCGCCGCCCGGCCGGAGCGTCCGGCCGGGCGGCGCGCTCGCCTCACACGGTCAGCAGGTCGTCCACCGATCCCCGCCCGGCCAGTTCGGCGGTGGCCACCGGACCCTCCTTGGCCGCCGCGTACCGGCCGGTGGTCAGCGCCCACTCGTAGTTGCCGTTGATCCAGTGCTGGATGGCCTCCACGCCCATCGCCACCCGGGCCCGTTCGTCCGCGTCCAGACCCAGTTCGTCGCACATCATCGGTACGCGGGCCTCCAGGGCGACGTACTCGTCGAGGCAGCCGGTCGTCATGCGGTACGCCTCGTCGGCGGCCTCCGCCACGAGCAGTCCCGCTCCCGGCGCAGGACGGCGATGAGGTTGTGGCCGTCCCGCGGCGGCGTTCACGCTCGAAGGAGTGGATGTCGTTCATGAACCCGATGGTGTCCGCGGCCAGGTCCGCATCCGTTCCATCAGCGGATGCGCCATCGCCGCGGCCGGCACCTCGAAGCCCCGGCTGCGCTCACCCGCGTCGATGCTGTGGTGGATGCCGACCGTACGGCGCCTGAAGACGGTGTAGTCGTCGAGTCCGAGCGCCCCGGCCCCGGCCGTGGGCGGCCAGGTCGACCTCCTCGCAGTGCGCCACCAGGAAGCGCCCCCAGGAAGCGGCGAACCGCGACTTCCAGGTCAGGGACATGCCATCCGAGAGGCTGGCCCAGACCTCCGCCCAGGCCAGCGTGATGGGGCATTCCACCGCGGCGGGGTGCCCGCCGGGCGCAGCGGGGTGGCGATGAGTTCGCGCGCCACCTCGGCTATGCGCTCCGCGCGGTCCGGCCGGCCGGCGTCGAACTGGTCGTCGAAGAGGAAGGCGAGGGAGAACCAGTTCATCAGGACGACCATGTCGTCCGCCGACGCGTGGGGATAGGTGCGGGCCGCGGCCTGGGCGAGGTCCCGAGCTGGTACTCCTCGAATCCGGCCCGGCTGCGCACCAGCCCCGCTCGCGCACCCAGCGCAGATGACGGTCCCGCGCGTGGGCGAGATACAGGCTGACGGGGTGTCGAAGGGGAGGTCGAACCGGACGTCCTGAGACATGTGCTTCCTTTCGGGAGACGAAGCGCAGAGTCCCCCGGCCCTGCGAGCGGGCAGCCACCGGGCCGCCGGCGCACTCGAACTGGGCTTCCCGATCCGAAAGTTGAACCGAGAAGCGATACGAGGCTGCCCCGACCCTAAATGATCTACACGGCGCCCGTTCGTGATCTCCGTTACTGCTCGTCCCTCGTGGCACCATCGGTAGCCCCGATCATGACGACGTATCAGGAGGCCGTCCGCCCGTGACCCGGTCACCCGCCCGCAGCGCCGAACAGCGCAAGCACGACACCCTGCACCGCCTGGAACACGACGAGGACCCTGGGTGGCCACGGCCGACGGCGCGTCCGGCATGCCGTACCTGGTGCCGCTGTCCTTCCTCTGGAACGGCTCCTACCTGCTGTTCTCCACCCCCGCCGCCAGTCCCACCGGCCGGAACCTGGCGGCGAGCGGGCGAGCGCGCGTCGGCATCGGACCGACCCGTGACGTGGTGATGGTCGAGGGCACCGTCGAGACCGTGGAGCCCGTCGAACTGCCCGAGCAGGACGCCGAGTTGTTCGCCGCCAAGACCGGCTTCGACCCGCGTTCGCTCGCCTCGCCCTACCTGTACTTCCGTATCCACCCGCAGCGGATCCAGGCGTGGCGCGAGGCCAACGAGATCGAGGGGCGCGAACTGATGCGCGACGGCCGGTGGCTGCCGACCGAGTGAATCGGCCGGGCCGGGATATCCGCAAGGTACAGGGCGCGGGGCACGAACGCCCCGCGCCCGGAATCCTTCGGAGGAGACATGGCACTGGTCAACGCGGGCGTCGTGGTGCTCGACTGCGCCGAGGCCGAGAAGCTCGCCGAGTTCTACAAGGGGCTGCTGGGAGCGGAGGGGACCGACGCGACCGCCAACCGGATCGAGATCAGGTCGGCCGACGGCTTCCGTATGGCGTTCCGGCGGGACGTCAACGCCACCCGCCGAGCTGGCCCCGGCCCGAGAACTCCTCAGGCCCATCTGGACTTCTGGGTGGACGACCTGGACGAGGGCGGAACGCGGTGTCGTCGAACTCGGTGGGCGTCCGGTGGAGGCGAAGGACGCACTCGGGGTGCACGAGGAGCGCGGCTGCTCGACCCGGCGGGTCACTCCTTCACCCTACGCCGCACCGCACAGACGGCACCCAAGCGGGGCTGGTCACTGCCTGCCGGGTGCCGTCGGTGACGGGGGAGGGCGGGGCCCGTGCGGTCAGTCGCGTCCGCCCTTTCCGCCGGCCGGCCAGACACCGGTCGAGCGTTCGATGGCCTTGGCTCCCGTCCGGTCCACGGCGCTGCGCACCGCGGCGAAGATGGCGCCCTGGATCGCGGCGGCGAGCAGGATCTCCCCCAGCCGCGGTCCGGGTCCAGCGCGTCGGGCGCGTCGTCCTCGTGCCGGATCACCTTCCACGTCTTCTGGAACGCCAGCCCGGCCAGCGTGCCGCCACAGCCCAGCCAGCGAAGCCGACGGGCTTGTAGGCGAGGGAGCTTCTGCTTCTTCTTCTTGGCCACGTGGATCTCCTTGTGCTCGGTGAGTGAATCGGTGGGGGGTCGGTCGTGGGTCAGGGCCTGCCCCGGCCGGAACCGCCTCGTCGGTGGGGACCGGCCCCCGGCGATGTGCATCGCCGAACGGCCGGCCGCCCAGGTCCTGCCGGTGATGGGGCGTGAGCCGGCCGGACGGTGGTCCGGGCCCAGGGGCACGACGGCGGTCGGGTTGATGCCGGTGTGCACCTGGTAGTGAGTGGCGTTTGATGTGGTCGAAGTCGACGGTGTCGCCGAAGCCGGGCGTCCTGGAACAGATCGCGGGCGTACCCCCACAGCACCGGGTTCTCCGTCGAAGCTCCAGCGGTTAGCACTTGAAGTGGCCGTGGTACACGGCGTGCGAAACGGACCAGCGTCGTGAAGAGCCGGATGTCCGCCTCGGTGATCGTGTCGCCGACCAGATAGCGTTGCCGCCTCCAGCCGGGGCGTCAGCCGCTCCAGGCGCCGGAACACGCCCGCGCACGCGTACCTCGGCAGCTCCTCCTGGCCCGTGGCGAAGCCCCGCCCGGTACACACCGTTGTTGACGTCCTCGTAGACGCCCGCCATCACCTCGTCGATCTCGTCGCGCAGGGCGTCGGGATACAGGTCGGGCTGCCCGGCCGGTGCGAGGGACGTCCACTCGGTCGCGAGGTCCAGGGTGATCTGCTTCGGTAGTCGTTGGTGATCAGCTCCCGCTGGAGGCGGTACGTCCACGACCAGTCGGCACGCTCACCCCCGCCCGGGTAGCCCGTGCTCGCGCCGGTCGGAGGCCTCGCTGAGGTAGCGGATGCCGAGGACCGGGTCGCGGTCGTCCGGGTCCAGGGTGAAGCGCCGCTGCGGTCGTCCTGGACGGGATCGGTGATCGCCAGGGACAGGGCAGCGCAGACCGAGCAGCCAGCAATACGTAACCGAACGAAGTACAA
>JAKFGP010000011.1 GCA_021502835.1 Streptomyces thinghirensis | reverse complement strand
GGTGGCCGCTTCGTTCAATGCACCAGGAGGCTGGGTGTTTAACCCTTGTCCAGGGTTTGTGTAACCTTGTTTTCGCATTTATCGTGAAACGCTTTCGCGTTTTTCGTGCGCCGCTTCAGTCGTGGCACTGTCGACGTGATGTCCCGGAAGGTCGGCGAGGGACTTCAGGTCATCACCCGTTAATAATGGCGGATCTCGTCCACCGCCGCCCGCCAGCGAGCCCTGGGACGCGGTCTTGCCGGACGGGGGGAATCCGGTGCTTCTCGACACATCCTTGATGTGGGAAGAAGCATGTCGGGGTGCGACCTGTCCCCTCACCGGCCGTTGAGAACTGCTGCGCTTTTCCCATGTACTGCATCGGCTCCCAGGCATCGTCCTTCCGGAGTGCCCCGACGCCTCAGGGCGGCGATCATCTCCGCCGGGTTCCGGGCAGTGCGCAGCGCGTCGTCCCAGCCGCTGCACAGTGCCGCCTCCCCCGGTCCCCGTGCTCCGCTGAACGGCCTGGTCGTGTCGCCCGCCTGCTCCCCCCGACGCTTCGCTGGGCGACGACGGACGGGCAGTGCCGGCCCCGGACATGAAGGCGTCGCTGTCGGTGTCCGCCGCTCGCTCGGAGCCCTGCCCGGGGTCCGTGACTGGTGAAGGCCGGCACCGTGGTTGTTGCCCGTCTCGGGGATGCCCCTGATGTTCTTGTCGAGGTGGCTGGCCTCGTGGGCGGAGGGTCTTCGTGTTACCGACGGCCTTCGGGCCGAGGAAGATGTGCTTGCCGACCGTCATGGCCTCGGCGCCCAGCGCCGCTGTGGCGCGCTGGGCTATGGGGTTCGCCGTGCGCGCCCCTCGGAGGCCGGTCGTTCTGGAAGGACGGCTTCGCCTTCGCGAGGAACGCCCCGAGGCAAATGCTCGGCGTGTTCCTGGCTGCGTCGAGGAGGCTGCGCTGAGCCGTCGGGCCGGTAGCCTCCACAGCTCCGTGCCCGCAGCCGGGCCCGTGCTCGTGCGGGGCTTCCCGGCGCGCACGGCCGGTCCCGCGTGGCCGCACCCCGGGCCGTGCCGGTGCCGCTCCGTCTCGACGGACCGGGCCACGGCCGTTCCCGGCCAGGCGCTGGAGGTCCAGCATCCCCGCTGGACGGGCGCGCTCACCGCGGCCACCCTGGCGGGGTTCGTCGCGTCCCGCTCGTCGGACGATCGGCCCCGCGTTCCGTGCGCGCGCACGACGCTCCCTTCGACACCGGACGGTTGACCACCCAGCCTGCCACCAGACACCCCGCCTCCGGCAGATCCGTGAGGGCAGCTTCGGGGGCGAGGTCCGGACAGGCGGCGGAATCGCGGCCGGCCCACTACGGGCAGAACCCTACCGTCACCGACAGACTCGCCGCACCTCGGACCGGCCGGCCCTACCGACAGGCCCCACCCGCCCCCAGCGATCCGCCGCCCCTCGGACCGGCCGACCCCACCGACAGGCCCCACCCGCCCCCGGCGATCCGCCGCCCCTCGGACCGGCCGACCCCACCGACAGGCCCTACCCGCCCCCGGCGAACCGCCGCGCCTCGGACGCCGGCATCCGGATCACCACCGGGACCGGCGGCACGCCGTCCCGGACACCGACGGCCTCCGCGCCCCGCACCCCCTGCGTGTGCCGGCGCCGCACCCGCGCCGGCCCGGAACTCAGGGTGAACTGCACGAGCGCCGAGGTCTCCTTGGGCTTCTGGAGCGGGACCGTGCCCGCCGCGTTGCCCACCGTCCCGGCCGCGCCGCCCTCGCTGCCGACGCCGCCGGGCGCGTTGGTCAGGCGACTGCTCGACCCACACCGGCCCGCCACCGCCCGAGAAGCCCGCCGAACGACCGTGCCGCGCCGCCCTGCCGGTGCTCCACGCCCGCGGGACGGGAGCCCTCCGGCCCGCTCTGGGCCCACCGTCTCGAAGGTCATCGCCTCGCTCTCGCCCAGCGGCCGGGCGTCGAGCAGCCCGCGCGTACAGCCTCGCAGTCGACGTCGCGGCCCTCGGCGCCGGAGACGTGCACCGGCGGCAGCTCGGCACCGGCGGACATCCAGGAGCGGCAGGGCGGCCAGCAGGCTCGGTGGAGACCGCCTCGCCGTGCGCGTAGTGCGCGGCGCTCCCCTTGCCGAGGCCGGTGCCCGTGCGTCGGCGCTCGCCATCGCCCGGCCGATCAGCGCCCCACCTGGGGCGCACTCCGAATCCGTCGGCCTGCGCCTCCATCGGCAGCCTCGCCCCACCGCCCGCCACTGCCCAGCGCGGCGGGTGGGCGCCGCCTCCGCCCGGCGCGATCTCCGGCAACGCCGTCCCGGGAGGCGCTTCCTCGGGTACCGGGGTCGCGTTGGCCAGGGCCGCCAGGTCCTTCTCCAGGGCGCGGTGCACCAGGGCGCCGCCGAGATCGACCGCGGGCCACCTGTCCGTCGGCGGACCGCAGTTCAACTCGGCCGTGACCGGGACGCGCACCTTCACCGAGGGCGCTTGCCCAGGCGATGGCCCGCAGCCCGGTCTGTCCCCGCTCGGCGACTGCCCGGCTGGTGGCCGCGACCGGCCGGCCGCCGGCCCGAGAACTCGGCGCTCCGGTCGGCGGCCGCTCCCCCGGACGCCTCGAGCCGGTGAGTACGAGGCCCCGCCGTCGGAGCTGCTCTCCTGGTGGGTCCTCGTGCGCTGCGCGGCCGCCACGGTCGCGTACTCCATCTCGCGCGGTCGCCGCCCGACGGCCCGACGATCTCACCGGCACCGGTCCGCCGGATGTGGAACACGGCCAGGTACGGCTTGGCACGGCGGCCGGGCCGACTGCTGTTGCGCAGCAGTTCCACGGGCACGCCGCCGTCCATGGCTCCCGGCGAGCAGACCGGTGGCGCCGGCCTGGTCCAGGACGCGCAGCAGCCGCTGCACGTTGTCGAAGCGGTCGTCGAGCCGGTGCGAGGGCAGCAGGTCCTCCGCCGGGACCGGTCCTTCACGGCCGAGCGCAGCCGCTTCAGGAGGGGTACGAAGTCGGGCAGTTCGTCGATCAGGCCGAAGCCGATGGGCACTGCGCTTAGCGTGCCAGGGCAGAGGCGTGGGGGCCCCGCCGGGGTGCCGGTGTCCGTCTCCCCGCTGGTTGCCCTCCCTGCCTTGCTCCTCCTCCCGCCGGATCTCCTGGCGCCCTGCCCTTGCCTTGCCCGTGACTCGCCCGTGCCCGTCGTTTTCGCCGCCGCCCTTGGCACCGTTGTTCTCCGCCGCCGGGCCGGGCGTGCCGAACTGGGCTGGTCGGGCCCATCTGCGCGAGCGTCTCCTCCTGCTCCTTCGCCCGTTCCTCCGGGTCGCGCAGCCCCGCCGCCGCCAGTTGGGCCCCGGTGAGCCAAGGCCGACGTTGCCGGGGATCGTCCGCTGCCCGGCCGCCGTGTAGGGGCCCCGGCCGTTGACGGCGACCTCGGCGACCATGCTGACGGCCAGGTCGCACTGGACGAGGTAGAGCGGGCGGCTGCGCGGGGCGACGGCGTTGCGTTCCACCGTGCCGCTCAGCGTCGCGCTGTCGGCGTCGGTCGAGGCCTTGGTGTTGCGGTAGGCCGGGGGTCTCCCACATCGACCAGCCCTGGCCCGTCTCCATCGCCCGGGCGTTGCCCGAGTACGTCCTGCTCGTGGTCCGCGCCCGCTGTCCGGAGCCCTGGTGGCCGCCGAGCGCCATGTTCTCCATGCCCGCGCCGGTACTCCGGTGCCGTACCCGGGGTTGGTGAGGGCGAAGCGGGTGCCGACCGCGCCGTCCAGCGCGGCGAGCCGCCTGGGATGGCGCAGGCCCGCCACCACCCAGCCCGAGCTGACGCCCTGCCGCAGTGCGCCGTGACGGCCTGCGGGCCGAACCCGGTCCTCGACCGTCAGGCGCGGCGCCAGGCCCTCCGCCTCGAAGGCGGTGTCGCCGGACTTGTCGGTGCGGCCCCGCGCGCGCGGCCTGGGCGAGCAGCATGAAGGCCAGATCGCGGATCTCGCCTGGCGTCCCCGACGGTCTCCACGAAGTCCCAGTCCCGCAGGCCGCGGCCCGCCGGGCCGGGTGGTCAGGTCGGTGATGCCGGTGGCGTCGAGCTTGCCGATCCGGCCCTGCCAGCGCCGCGGCCCGGCGCCGGTTCAGCGCCTCAACGCCTCGTCGTCCAGGGTGGTCGCGGTCGGGGCGCTCAGCCGCACGTCCTGGCCCTGCTCGCTCAGCTCGCGCAGGGGATTGTCCTCGGCGGTGCGGTCGTCCGAACTGGCGATCACCTCGGCCGCCGGGTGTGCCGTCCGGGGCGGCCGGGGGTGAGGGCCCGCTTCGCGGTGCGCTCCCGGCTGGTCATGGATGACGTGCACGCCGAGCGACAGCCGGGTGGCGAACGTACTGGTCGACACGTCACCGCTGTTCAGCGAGTCGGTACGGGTCACCGGCCCGCCCTGGGCGCTGCGGCTGCTCTCCATCGCCGCCTCGGCGGCCACCTGCGCGGACAGCGCGCCGGGGAGCCAAGGTCCCCTGGACGGCGCCCTGGACGCCCGCCTTCCGGGCGGACATGCCACCCGTCTGACCGCTCGACCCCACGCCGGCGCTGCTGCGCACCAGCCAGTCCGGGGTGTCGCCGAGGTAGGTGACCGGACCGATCCGGCCCCGGACGCGGACCTGTACGTCGTCCGACCTCAACCCGGACTTGCGGCGCGGCCACACGGGCACCCCGGTGGACAGCAACTGGTCCTTGTTGGCGCGCAGGTTGGTCTCGGACAGGACGGTCAGCAGTTCCCGGTAGTTGCGCCGCTGGGCCTCGGCGTCCGTGCGGTTCGCGGCACCGCCCGCCGCGGCCCCGCCGGTGGCGGCCTCGCCGAACGGCGGCAGGTAGCCGGCCAGCCGGGGATCGGACGCGAACAGCCGCTCCAGCGTCTCGATCAGGGGCGGGTGTCGAGGTGGGTGAGCGCGGCGCTGGAGCCCATCGCGTCGAACCGGCAGATGGCGTTCGGTCTTGCGCGGGCCGCCGTCGGTGTTCAGTTCGGGGTGCCGTCGGCCTTCGTACGGTCCGCCTTGGTGAACAGCTCGCCGGCTTCCGTGCCGGCGGGCAGCTGGCAGCTCTAGGTGCCGGGCCTCCTCGGCCCGCATGCTGATCCAGGCGTCGACGGTGTGCCGGGGCCGTGCGGCCGGCGGGGGTGACGGTGTGTCCCCGGCGCGGCGGGCCCGGTGCCCTCGACGGTCAGCAGGATCCGGCCCAGGTACAGCGCCTTGGTGCCGCGCACCTCGGCACCCTGCCGGGTGGCCGCCGCCTGGTCGGCCGAGGAGAGCGCATCCGCCGGAAGCTGACGCCGGGCATCGTCTTGAGGAGCGTACGGACGGCCCCGCGCCCGGAGCGCCGAACCCGACGGCGGGGCCAGCCCCCGCCATGCCGCTCATGCCCTGCCCATGGAGGCGCCCATGCCGTGCTGCGCTCTGCTGATGGGTGCGCAGCTGGGTCTGGCCGGCCTTCCACGCGGGGGTCGGGAGACGATGTCGGCACGCATCCGGTAGGCGCTCGGCTCCGGCGGCGCCGGCCGACAGGTCCTCGCTCGCGACCCAGCCGGTCAGCAGGCGCGGCAGGTCCTGGAGGATCGTCGCGGCGCTGGTGGCCTCGTAGAGCCGGGGTGCGGTCGGCGGAGTCCGGGGGCGCCGCCTGGGGGTGCGGGGTGGAATTCACCTTGTCGAACAGGCCCCTCCGCCGGCGTGCGGGGCGCCCCGGTCCTCCACGCCGACGACCGCCGTCGAGGTGGCCTGCCGTACGCCCTTGCGCTGCTCCTCGGAGAGGGCGGGGCCGGGGCGGGCCGTTGGGTGCCGAGGGGCACGAGGTGTTCCTGCGGCACGCGCATGGTGAGCGTGCCGTCGGACTCCACGACCCGCGCGGTGCCGTAGGGGCCCTGCGGTCTGATCCGCACGGTGAAGCGCACGTGCCGCAGCGCCCGGACCGTGCCGCCGGAGCTGCGCAGGGTGCCCGGCTCGGCCACCGTCCTGGTGTTGTGCGCGTCGTGGTCGCTGCGCAGCCCGAGGCCGCCCGCGAGCTGCGCGCCGCCCCAGACGCCGGGCACGGGCGTCGGGACCAGGACCGGTAGCCGGAGCCGCTGAGGCCGATCTGCTTCGAGCGGGCGGTGTCGGTCACCACGGTGGCGGACGAGGAGTGCTGCTGGTCCACCTTCGTGTCGTCGTCCCGGGCCGCTCGGTCGGCCGGCGCCCGTTCCGCCGGCAGGACGGGCGAGGGCGGCGGCAGGGTTCTCGAACAGGGCGGGCTCCGGCGCGGCGTGTGCCGGGTCCGGCTGGACGAGACCGTGACGTCGCTGCGCCCCTGGCCCCTGCACGGTGAGGACCGGCGCGGCCGTAGAAGGTCTCCGGCCGCCCCGCCAGCTCCGCTCCACGCGGCCGTCGCGGTCCGCACGGCCCGGGATCGAGGCGATCGCCCGGCCCACCGCCTCGTGGCCGGTCAGCCCCGACGCGGTGGAGAGGCCCCGCCGACGTCGTGTCCGTCAGATACGGGGGCAGTACCAGCGGCGGATGCTTCGGGGCGTTGCCGGGTCTCGCGATCTCCGGCCCCGTGCTCCGGCCGGCGACAGGTGGGGTGCGCCGGGCGCCCCGGACCGGACGGCGGCGCGGCGGGGCCGGGACGGCCGCCGTCCGCTCCCCTGTTCCGGGCTCCTCCCACGACCGGGGCCAACGGCGCCCGCGCCACCACGAGCGGGCCGCCGGCGGCGTCCGGCGGGCGCGGGGCGGACGGTTGCCGGGTGAGGAGGGAGGCGGCGGCGTTTCCGGCGCTGCCCTGGATGGCCAGCAGGCCTCCAGCGGGCCGAGCGCGGCCCCAGGAGCCGACCGCCGGAGCCGGTCCGCCTGCATATGGACCTGTCTGTCCGCCGTAGGACTCCGCGCACCGGCCCTGCCCGCGTCGGCCGGACCCGACCGGCGGGGGCACCGCCGCCGCGCGGCCCGGCACGCCGCCGTCCGGGCCGGGCTTCTCCTATCGTCCCCGCATCGCACGCCCCTGCCCGACGAGGCATCGGCCCCGTCCCCCTCGTCGCCGGCCGTCGAGAACCGGCGCGGGCTCGGCGTGGTGCGGAGCCCGCCAGGCCGGGAGGACTAACTCATGAACGGGGCCCGGCCACAGGGTGAAGCTTGAACGGAAGACTTGCTCAGCAGGCGGTGCCGGGCGCGGTGTCGGGGCTCCACCAGCGGCCGGGCGCCCCGGCCTGCCCCAACGGGCACAGCCGGGGCAGGTCGGTGCCCCCCACTCCGGCACCCCCAGGGCGTTTCGGGGGAGCAACGCGCGCGCGAGGGTGAGGGGGCGTCCTGTCTCGTACCCCAGGAGAGCAGAGCATGCCGTCCTACCTGTCGCCCGGCGTCTACGTCGAGGAGGTGGCCAGCGGCTCGCGCCCGATCGAGGAGTGGGCACCTCGGTGGCGGCCTTCGTCAGTCTCGCGCCGACCGGCCCGCTGAACGAGCCCACACTGGTGACCAACTGGACGCAGTACGTCGCGGCCTTCGGTGACTTCACCGACGGGTACCCTACCTCGCGCACTCCGTCTACGGGTTCTTCAACGACGGCGGCAGCGCCACGTACGTCGTCCGCGTCGGCGGCGCTCCGCCGAGGACGCCGCCGCCGGTTCGGACGGGACGTCCACTCCGGCCGCCGTGACAGGTACCGCCGCCCCGGCCGCGCTGCCGGCCGCCGAGCCGAAGCAGCTCGGCACCTTCGCCGTGACGGCCAACGCAGCCGGTCAGCACTGGCCCGCTGTCCGTCGAGGTCGCCGACCCCGAGGGCGAGGGTCCCGCCGAGCGCTTCAAGCTGATCGTCAAGGACGGCGAGAAGCCGGTCGAGACGTTCGACGTGAGCGCCAAGAAGGGCAACCGCTCCACGTCGTCACCCAGGTGAAGGAGCGCTCCAGCTCATCACCGTGACGGAGGCCGCGCCCACCGCGCAGCTGGCCCGCCCGGAGAACCAGAGCCTGACCCTGCCGGCGCCGCCGGCGCCGCCCCCGCCGCCCCGGTCGAGAAGAGCGAGAGCTCGCACCCCGGCCCGGCCCACTACCTCGGCGACTCCGCGGACCGCACCGGCTTCGGCGGCCTGGAGGCCATCGACGAGATCTCCATAGTCGCGGTGCCCGACCTGATGGCCGCCTACCAGCGCGGCGCGATCGACCTGGAGGCCGTCAAGGCCGTCCAGCTCGGCCTCATCGCGCACTGCGAGCTGATGGGCGACCGCGTCGCCATCATCGACCCGCCGCCCCGGCCAGAACGCCCGTCAGATACGCGTCTGGCGCCAGGGGACGGCCGGCTACGACTCAAGTACGCGGCCCTGTACTACCCCTGGATCAAGTCCTTCGACCCGGCGTCCGGCCAGTCCCGCCTGATCCCGCCGAGCGGTCAACGTCGCCGGCATCTGGGCCCTGGAACGACACCGAGCGCGGCGTCCACAAGGCCCCCGCCAACGAGTCGTCCGCGGCGCCGTCGACCTGGAGATCCAGATCAGCCGCGCGGCGAGCAGGACCTGCTCAACCCGATCGGCGTCAACTGCATCCGCGCCTTCCCCGGCCGCGGCATCCGCGTCTGGGGTGCCCGCACCTCTCCTCCGACCCGGCCTGGCGCTACCTGAACATCCGCCGGTACTTCAACTACCTGGAGGAGTCGATCCTGATCGGCACCAGTGGGTGGTGTTCGAGCCGAACGACCACAACCTCTGGGCCCGCATCCGCCGCAACGTCCTCGGCGTTCCTGGTCAACGAGTGGCGCAGCGGCGCCCCTTCGGCCAGGAGCCCGGCGGAGGCCTACTACGTCAAGGTGCGACGAGGAGACCAACCCGCCGGAGTCGGTCGAACCTCGGCCGGGTCATCTGCGAGATCGGCATCGCGCCGGTCGGCCCGCCGAGTTCGTGATTTTCCGGCTGGCCCAAGTTCTCCAGCGGCAGCGGGGAGCTGGAGGAGTAGGACACGCGTCCCCGCCTCTCCGGCCCCCCTCTCCCCCGCCTCTCTCAGATCATTAGAAGGACAGCAACACGGCTCTGATGCCGGGTGACTCCTCACAGCGAACAACTTCGGGCTCCAGATCGACGGTGTGATGGTCGAGTACCTCGCCGAGGTCAACGGCCTCACCCTCGAACAGGACGTCATCAAGTACCCGCAGAACAACAGCACCACCGGCAAGCACGAGACGGCCGTGCTCCCCGGCAACAAGAAGGACGGGCAGTGCACCGTCGTGCGGGGCATGACCCAGTCGTCGTCGTTCACCCAGTGGATCAACGATTCCATGAACGGCCGGATGTCCACGGCCCCGCAAGAACGCCTCCATCATCCTGATGGACTCCGAGGACACCCCGGTCAAGCGCTACAACCTGCGCAACGCCTGGTGCAACAAGATCGACGCCAGCGCGGTGAAGGCCGGCGACACCTCCGCGCTGACCGAGACGGTCACCATCGTGTTCGAAGAACTGGTCATCGAATAATGCGGCGCGCGGCTGTCGGGGCGCCCGTCGCGGCCCCCGAGGACCCTCAGACCGCGGCGGCGGAGCGGACTTCCCCGTTCGGCTCCCGCCGTCGCACCCACGGAGACACCTGCCGAAGCGGCACCGCGGCAGCAGCTGCGCACCGAGTTCCCCTTCGAACTGCCGCGCGGCTACGTCGACGACTCGGGCACGGTCCACCGGGACGGCGTGATGCGCCTGTCGACGGCGCGGGACGAACTGATCCCGCTCCGCGACGTGCGGGTGCAGGAGAACCCGGCGTACCTGTCGGTGGGTGCTGCTCGGCCGGGTCATCACCCGGCTGGGCACGCTGACGATGGTGCACGACGGGATCGTGAAAACATGTTCCGCCTCCGACCTGGCGTTCCTCCAGGACTTCTACCGTCAGATCAACGCGGAGGGCCACACCCGCGCGGCCGTTCAGTGCCCGCACTGCACGGAGCCCTTCGAGGTGGAACTCGGCGGGAGCCGCCTGGGGAATCGTGACGTACGCGACCGACCGGCTGCACGAGGAGATCGCGTACGTCGCCTACCACTTCCACTGGAGCCTGGAGGCGATCCTGGATCTGGAGCACCAGGACCGCCGCCGGTACACGGACCAGATCGCGTCACTCGGCGACGCGTAGCGCGCGGCGGAGGGCTGATCGGTGGGATTCCTGGACCGGCTGCGAGGCCGTCGTCACGGAGCGCGGGACGGAGCCGGCGGAAGCGTCGGCGGGGACATCGCCGGGGGCGCGGACACGCCCCCGGCCGGGAGCCGCCGGCGGGCCCGATACGGGCGGGAGTACGGCGAGTACGTCACGTACGCCCACGCCCGCCCCCGCCCCCGCCCCCGTGGCCGTCGCCGCCTGGACGGGCCTGCCGCCGATCCAGCGGGCGACGGGGGGACGCGCGTACGGGAGTCGCGGACGCCGGGTTCAGGCGGCCGGCTGCCGACGTGGCAGAACCCGTCGTTCACGGGGGCGCCGTCCCCCGCGGTACTGAACCCCGGCGGCGGGCAGCGGCATGCTGTCGGGCGCGTTCGGCGAGTCGGCGCAGCCGGACGCGGGGCCGGGACGTCCCGTGCGGGCGCTGCCGTCGGCGCCGTCGGCCGGCGCGGCTCCGGTGCAGCGGATGCCGGTCGCACCGCTGCGGGCGATACCGGCGGCGACGGCGCCGTCCGCGCCCGGGCCGACCGCTTCGCCCTCGACGGTTCCCGGGACCGCGTCCGCGGCACCGGCCGCGCCGGTCCAGCGGGCGCGCGCCACCGGACCGGCGTCGTCCGCGGCACCGGCGAGCGCACCGGCCCAGGCCGCCCGCGGGGTCCGCGTGTCACCGGTGCCGTCCGCCGCGCCCCGCCCCCGGCAGTCCCTGACCAAGGCCCCGTCCGGGCCGGCGGCCGTGCAGCGCCGGGCCCTGCCCGCGAGCCGCCGGACCACGAACGCCCTGCCGGACTCCTCGGGAGCGGCACCTTCGTCGCCGGACGGTGACCGAGGGAACCCGGCGCGGCCCCGGCACGCCCGTCCGGCGCCGGGCCGGCCTCCACACCCACGGCGCCGACCGGCACCCCGGCCACCGCTGCTCCGGTCCAACGGACGCCCCGCCCGCACCAGCACCCCCCGACGACGACCGCGCCCGGGGGCGACACCACGGCCGACCTCCCGGTACAGCGCGCGACACTCCGCCCCGGCCCCCGCCCCGGCGTCCACACCCACTGCCTCCGGCGACGGCACGGCAACCGGCGCGTCGGCGCAGCGCTCGGCGTCACGTTCCGGGTCCGCACCGGCGTCCACACCCACTGCCTCCGGCGACGGCACGGCAACCGGCACCCCGGTGCCGCGCTCGGCGCCACGTACCGGCCCCGCCCCGGCCTCCCCTCCGCTGCCGCCAGCGGCGGCCCGGCAACCGGGGCCCCGGTGCAGCGCTCGGCGCGACGTCCCGACTCCGCCCCGGCCTCCACACCCACTGCCTCCGGCAACGGCACAGCAACCGGCACCCCGGTGCCGCGCTCGGCGCCACGTCCCGGCCCCGCCCCAGCCTCCGGTGCCCGGCACACCGCCCCGGCCCCCCACCTCCGCTGCCTCCGACGGCGGCCCGGCAGCCGGCACCCCGGTGCAGCGCTCAGTGCCACGCCCCGGCTCCACCCCGGCCTCCACACCCACTGCCGCCAGCGGCGGCACGGCAACTCGGCACCCCGGTGCAACGGCCCGGCACCGCCCCAAACCCCGGCGCGCGGCACACCACCCCGACCTCCACCTCCGCTGCTTCCAGCGACCGCCCCGCAGCCAGCGCCCCGGTGCAGCGCACGGCGCCACGCTCCGGCCCCGCCCCAACCGCCGGTGCCCGGCCCAACACCCCGGCCTCCGCCTCCACTGCTTCCGGCGACGGCCCGACACCCACCCCCACCGCTCCCGGCGACGGCACGGCAACCGGCACCCCGGTGCGGCGGCCCGGCACCGCCCCGGCTTCCGGCACCCGGCAGACCAACTCGACCTCCACCCCCGCTGCTTCCGGCGACGGCGCAGCAACCGGCACCCCGGTGCAGCGCGCGGTGCAGCCGCCCGGCCCCGCACAGGCCCCCCGCACCGGCCCCGCCCGCGGGCCCAGCCCGGCAGTGGCCGCCGGACCTCCTCGCCGGACGCCCTGGACGCCCCGGGCGCCCCGGTACAGCGCGCCGTACCGCAGCCAGGCCCCGCTGCGGCCACCCGCGCCACCCCCCGGCCCGCCCCCTCCCCCGCCCGGCACCACGACAACGCCCGCACCCGGCACCGACCCGGCGACCGGCACGCCGGTGCAGCGGGCCGTACCGCGGTCCGGCCCCACGCCGAGCGGCGCGAGCGGCGAGCTTCCGGTGCAGCGGGCGGTGCCCCAGTCCTCCACCGGCACGCCCCCGCAGCACCCGCACGCCCGACGCCGCCCCGCCACCGGTCGGTCGGCCGCCACTGTGGACGGCGCCACCAGCGACCTCCCGGTACAGCGAGCAGCGGCTCAGCCCACCACCGGCACTCCCGCGCCCGGCACCGGCACCTCGCGCACCGGCCGAACACCGGCGGCGTCGTCGACGACAGGAGCCACCCCGCCCGCCGACCGCCCGGCGCCCCCGGTCGGAGGCAGTGGGACGACCGGCGCCCCGGTCCAACGGATCATGCCTCCGCTCAACCGCCCCTCCACCACCGCCGACCGGGCACCGGCCGCGCCCAACCGCGCCGCCGCTCCCGGCACCCCCGGTCCAGCGAGCGGCGGCCCGCACCACCCCGACGCCGGCCCCGGGCAGCAGCGCGGGCACACCCATCGCGTCCCGCCCGGGCGGCACCGACCTGCCGTCAAGCGGCCCTGCGGTCAGGGGAAACGGCCCGGACGGCCCCGGAGTCACCACCTCCCCCGGCACCGGCGGCGCGGCCGCCCCGCAGCGGCCCCCATCGCCTCCGGCCGCCCCCGGCCGCCCCGCCAACCCCACCGGCGCGCAGCCCCCGTCCAACGGCAGACCACAACCCCCGGCCGGCCGAAGACACCGAGCCCCCACCCAGCCGCCCGCGCAGTCTTCGCAGCCCTCACCGGCCCGCCCCGCCCACAACACCCCCACCCCGACCGCCCCCGGCACCACACCGCACCCGCCCACCGGCCCCGTCCCCCGCGACCCCGCGCACGGCGCCGCCCCCGGTGCAACGCTCCACGAACCGGCCGCCCGGGGCACCGAACGCGGCCGCCACCGACCCGACTTCCGCGGCCCACCGCGACACCCCCGTCGGCTCCACGCCACCCCCCGTACAGCGATCGCTCCCGGGGAACGCCGGACCGGCGGCCGCCGTGCCCCTCTCCCGGCCGGGGACCGAAAAAGCCGGCCGCACCCAACTCCGCACGCCCGGTGCAGCGCAGTGCCACGACGCCCCGCCCGGGGCTCGGCGCCCCCACCTCGTCCAGGCCGGTCACCGCCGTCCGCCCGCCCGCGGAACCCGCTGCCGCCCCGCACACCCGCCCGGCCCCGTCCGCACCCACGCCGTCGACCCCGGCACCGCGCCGCTCCCCACTCGGCGCCCCCTCCACGCACCGCCGACCGACACCACGTCACTCGCCACCGCGTCACCGGCACCGGCACCGGCACCGGCACCGGCACCGGCCCCCAACACCCCCCGCACCGACGGCCGTACGCTGCCGCCGGTCCAGCGGGCCACAACCTCGGCCACCGCCTCCACCCCAGCGGCCCCGCCCTTCGCCCCCACGCCCCCACGCAACGGCCGCCGCCCCCCTACCAGGCGGCCCCGCGCGGTCCCTCCCCCGCGCCCACCGCGCTCCGGTCCACGCCCCCGTCCAGCGCTCCGCCCGGACCACGCCCACGACCACCAGGGCCGTACCCCTGCGCCGGCCCACCCCCGCGGGTGCCACCGCCGCCGCGACCCCGCTCCCCCGTGGCCCCCTCACGCCACCACCCCGCACCGTCACCGCCCGGCCCGCCGCACCCCGTCAGCGCACCCGCGGCACCGGCGGCGGACGCCGACGCCTCCTCCGCGCCCACCGTCCAACGCTTCTTCGGGCGCCGCACCGCCACCGGTGCCCTCGCCGCGCACGCGGCGGCCACCGTGTCCTCGGCCCTGAACCACCTGCTGCCCCCGACGCCTCAGCAGGCTGCGGCCGACCCGCCGCCCTACAGTCCGCCGGAGTCCCAGAGCGCGTCGCCGCCCGGCAACCCGCCCCCGTACTCGGCGAGTCAGGGCTCCCCGGCGCAAGGGGACCCGCCCCCGGCGTACACGGCGGTCCCGGCCGGCGGGTTCGACCCGCGCCAGCTCACCGAGTTCCAGCTGGACGAACTGGTGCACCGGATCGTCGGCCGCGTCACCCGCCACGTCCGCACCGAACTGCGCATGGACCGCGAACGGATCGGCAGACTCCGCGACCCCCCGCCACTGACCGGCCCACCGATCCCACGAGGCCCCCACGGCGCAACCGACGCACGCGACGCACCTGACGCACCTGCCCCGCCCGACAGAAAGGCCCACCCCCGATGCCCCGCCAGGACCCGGCTCCACCATCTGGTTCACCCTCACCATCGACGGCGAGAGCCTCGGGTACTGGAACGGGTGCGAAGGCCTGTCGTCCCAGGTGGAGATCGAGCAGCGCCAGGAGGGCGGCAACAACGGGTTCGTGTGGCAACTGCCCACCCGCGTCTCCTTCTCCAACATCCGGCTGACCCGCCCCCCTCACCCCGGACACGACCAAGGTCGCCAAGTGGATCTCCTCCCGTCCAGACGGGGATCAAGCGGCCGACCGCGCAGATCTCCGCCCTGCGCGCGGACGGGTCGCTGGTCGCCCGCTGGGGGCTGATCGACGTACTGCCCGTCAGCTGGCAGGGCCCCAGCCTCGACCCCGGCAACCCGGCCGTGGCGAACGAGGTCCTGGAAATCACCCACCACGGCTTCACCGACTGACGGCGCCGCGGAGCAGGAGGAAGACCCATGGCAAAGAGCGGCAAGGGCGCCGGCAAGAGCCTCGTACGCGCCAACCTCGCCATCCACGAGCCGCCCACCGGCACGACCACCACACCCGGTGCGCTGATGCGTACGTTCGGCTTTCGAGTTCAACCCGGCGCAGCTTCGTCCCTCACCCAGCGGACCCAGTGGACGGCGACGCCGACGGCGGCCGTGCGGAAGGCCGCCAAGCCGCAGTTCATGGGTGCCGAGCCGCGGGAGATGACCCTGGAGATCTTCCTGGACTCCTCCACCAAGCCGGGCGGCAACACGGTGCTGAAGAAGGTCGAGTCGCTGCTGCGCTGCTGCGAGGTGACCGCCAAGAGCCTCGCCTCGGACCAGCCGTCGCCGCCCTGGGTGGTTTTCGAGTGGGGGTCGTTCTCCACGGCCCGGTTCACCGCGTACGTCGCGTCCATCGAGGCGTCGTACACCCTCTTCGGCACCACCGGCATCCCCATCCGGCCACCTGCCAGGTGCACCTGGTCGAGATCCCCGGCCCGACCCGGGGGCAGAACCCGACCTCCGGCGCGCTCACCGCCCAGCGCGTGCACCGGGTCGTCGCGGGCGACTTCGCTGCAGTCGCTGGCCTGGCGGGAGTACGGCAGCGCCAACGCGTGGCGGGCGATCGCCGAGGCCAACGGCATCGACGACCCGTCCCACCTGCCGTCCGGCACCGAACTCATGCTGCCCGCCGCCGAGGAGGTGCCGCACTGATGGTGCGTCCCGCGTTCTCCAGCATCGTCCAGGTCCGGATCGGCGCCGCGAAGCTGCCCGACGACATCGCCCTGATGCTCGTCGACGGCTGGGTCGACCAGGGCATCGGCGTGCCCGCGCCTTCCGCCTCACCTTCCGCGACCCCGACCACCTGGTCCTCGGCAAGCTGAACGTGCAGTTCGGCACCCGGGTGGTGATCACCCCGGTGGCCGACGGCTAGGGCGTCGGCAAACCCCTGCTGACCGGCGAGGTCACCGCCATGGAGGCCGACTACGACGGCACCGGCAGCTACACCGTGATCCGCTGGCTACGACTTCGGGCACCGCATGATGCGCCAGCGCCGGGTGGCCGCGTACCGCAACCAGAAGGCCTCCGACATCGCCCGCAAACTCGCCGCCATGGACGGCCTGTCCATCGGCCGGATCCAGCCGACGAAGGGCGCGTACGGGTTCATCAGCCAGTCCAACGTCACCGACTGGGACTTCCTGGCCCGGCTCGCCGACGAGAACAACATGGTGATGTCCGTGGACGCCAAGGGGAAGTTCCGGTTCGTCAAGCCGAACCCGTCGGCCGGCGCGCCCTCCCCGAATACGGACGGCGACAAGAGCGCCTTCGTCCTCCAGGCCCGCCACGACATCATGCGGCTGCGGGGCCGCGGTGACCGCCGCCGACCAGGTCGGCAAGGTCGAGTCGCGCGGCTGGAACGTCACCACCAAGAAAGAAGATCACCGAACTCGCGCCCGCGAGACCGATCCGGGCGTCACCATCGGCTCCACACCGGGTGAGGCCGCCGGCAGTTCAAGGCCGCCAAGCTCGTCGAGACCGACAACCCCTACGACAAGCAGGACGAGGTCCTGGCACGCGGCGCAGTCCCTCGCCGCCGACGTCACGTCCTCCTTCGCCGAACTGGAGGTCGCGGTGAAGGGCAGCCCCGACCTGCGGCCCGGCGTGCCCGTGGCGCTCAGCGACGTCGGCAAGCCCTTCGAGGGCAAGTACACCGTCACCTCCGTACGCCACCACTTCCGGCGACAGCGAGGGCTACCAGTCCTGGATCACGGTCAGCGGACGCCAGTGGCGTTCCCTGTACGGGCTGGCCTCGGGCGGCGGCGGTGGCGCGGACCCCGCGAGCGCGGCCCGGCTGCCCAGCGTCGCCAACGCCATCGTCACCGACGTACAGGACCCGCTCAAGCAGGGCAGGGTCAAGCTCCAGTTCCCGTGGCTGGACGACACCCTACGTCAGCGACTGGGCGCGCAGCGTGCAGCTGGGCGGAGTGGGCGGCGGCGGCGTCTTCCCCATGGACGTCGGCGACGAGGTGCTGGTGGCCTTCGACCGGGGGCGCTGGACCACCCGTTCGTGATCGGCGGGTTTCTACAACGGCCGGGACCTGCCGACCAAGGTCGACGTCCCGCTGCACGACGGCCTGAAGAAGAAGGCCGTCCGGCACACCCTGTCCGACCGCCAGGGCAACCGCGTCGACCTGCTCAGCCAGCGGACCGGCGGACGCAAACAGGGCGTCCGGATCGCCAGCGGGAACGACAGGCTGACCATCAACCTCGACCGCACCAAGACCGAGATCACCGTCGACAGCGCGGGCTCGGTCAGCATCACCGGCAGCCGCTCGGTTGTCGGTGGAGGCGGGGCATGAACCTCACGCTCGAAGGCCGCCGGTCGGTGACGATCAGGAGTGGCGGACCGCTCACCCTGGAGGGCAAGGGGGCATCGTCAACCTCAAGTCGCTCGGCGGCGTGGTCGCGGTGAACGCGCTGGGCGGCGCCCTGAACCTCGACGTCGACCGGCGCCGCGACCTCACCGCCACGGGCCTGGCGACGATCACCGCGTCAACACGAAGATCACCGGCGCCAAGCTCGACCTGTACGGCGGCTTCTTCGTCAACGAGATCAAGTACCCCTTCGGATGACCGGACGACCGCGCCGACGCCCCCCGGTTCACAGGGTTCGCCGGCACAAGGAAACGGGAAGGCAGGAGGCCCCTGATGGCCGAACAGTTCGTCGGCTCCGGCTGGTCGTTCCCCCTGCGCATCGGGCCCACCGGCGGCATCGCCCTGGTCAGCGGCGAGCGGGAGATCGAGGAGGCCATGCAGCTGGTCCTGGCCACCGCCCCGGGCGAGCGGCCGATGCGGCTCGAGTTCGGCTGCGCCATCCACGACCTCGTCTTCGCCCCGGTCAACGAGCAGACCGCCGGGCGGATCCAGCACGAGGTGTACACCAGCCTGGACCGCTGGGAGCCGCGCATCGAGGTCCACGAGGTCGAGGTCACCGCCGGTGACGACCAGAGCGTCCTCTACATCGACGTCCGCTACTCGATCCGCGGCACCAACAACCCGCGCAGCCTGGTCTTCCCGTTCTACGTCATCCCCTCCCACGACGAGCCGGACCTCCCCGACGGTACGGCCGGCCCCTTGAGCCCGACGGGCTCTCCCGAAAGCGATCGCTGATGTCCCTGCCCTCCCCCAACCTCGACGACCGCCGCTTCCAGCAGTTCGTCGACGACGCCAAGCGCTACATCCAGCAGCGCGCCCCGGAGTGGACCGACCACAACGTCTCCGACCCCGGCGTCACCCTCGTCGAGACGGTCGCCCACATGGCCGACCAGATCGTCTACCGGCTCAACCGGGTCCCGGAGAAGAACCACCTCGCCTTCCTCGACCTGGTCGGCATCACCCTCTTCCCGCCGTCCGCCGCCCGCACGGACGTCACCTTCTGGCTGTCCGCGCCGCAGGAGGACGCGATCCTGGTCCCGGTCGGCACCGAGGTCGCCACCCTGCGCACCGAACGGGACGAGGCCGTCGTGTTGCCACCGAGCGCGACCTGACCGTCGTACCGTGCGAGCTGGGCCGCCTGGTGGTGCAGCACAGCGGCGAAGCCGTCACCGACCGGACCACGGACCTGGCCGAGGGCAAGGACCTGCTGTGCTTCTCGGAGGCCCCGGCCCCCGGCGACTGCATGCTCATCGGCCTCACCAACGCCACCCCGCACTGCGCGCTCGCCCTGGAACTCGACAGCCGCGTCGACGGTGTCGGCGTCGACCCCCGGCAGCCGCCCCCTGGCCTGGGAGGCCTGGACCGAGGACGGCTGGCAGCCCTGCGAGGTCGACCGGGACGGCACCGGCGGCCTCAACCGGCCCGGCGACATCGTGCTCCACATACCCGGCGGCCACGTCCTGTCCCGCAACGGCGGCCACGAGGCCGGCTGGATCCGCTGCCGGGTCACCGAGCCGCTGCCCGGCCAGCCGTTCTTAACGACCTCGCCGACCATCCACTCCGCCGAGGCGTACACCATCGGCGGCACCACCGGCACCGTCCACGCCGAGACCGTCCACGACGAGGCCCTCGGCGAGTCCACCGGCCTGCCCGGCCAGCGGCTGCGGCTCGAACACGCCCCCGTCGTCGCCGACGACCCGCCCGTCCTGCTCCAGACCGCCGCCGGGACGGCTGGCAGGACTGGCAGGTCGTCCCGCACTTCGCGGGCTCCGGCCCCGACGACCACCACATCACCCTCGACGCCGCCACCGGCCAGATCGCCTTCGGCCCCGCCGTCCGCGAACCCGACGGCACCCTGCGCCAGTACGGCACCGTCGCCCCAAAGGGCGCCGTCATCCGCGCCCGCCGCTACCGCACCGGCGGCGGCAGGGCCGGCAACGTGGCCCGCGGCAAGCCGTAAATAGGTGCTGCGCACGTCCATCCCGTACGTCTCCGAGGTCGTCAACCGCGAGGCCGCCCGCGGGTGGCGCTCGACGGCGAGACCGTCGAGGAGGCGAAGCCCGGGCGCCGATCACGCTCCGCGCTCCAGGAACGCGCCGTCACCCTGCGCGACTACGAGGAACTCGCCCGCCGCGCCGCCCCCGAGACCGCCCGCATCACCTGCCCGGAGGGCAAGGAGGGCGAGCACGGCGCCTACGCCGTCCGCGTCCTGGTCGTCCCCCAGGCCGTCCCCGACCCCGGCGGCCGGCTCCGCTTCGAACAACTCGTCCCCGGCGACGCCCTCCTGGGCCGCATCACCCGCCACCTCGACGAACGCCGCCTCATCGGCACCCCGCCTGGCCGTCGGCCCGCCCTACTACCAGGGGCGTCACCGTCGTCGCCACGGTCCACGCCTCCCGGCGGCGTCGACACCGACCGCGTACGCCGCCAGGCCCACGACGAACCTACCTGCCACCTCGACCCGCTCACCGGCGGCGCGGACGGCAAGGGCGCGGCCCTTCGGCCGCCCCGTGCAGACCGGCGAGGTCCTCGCCGTGCTGCAGCGCGTCCCCGGCGTGGAACTCGTCGACGACGTCGTCCTGCACCCCGCCGACCCCCTCACCGGCAAGCGCGGGGACCCCACCGACCGCATCGACCTCGAACCCCCGTCCCTGGTCTTCCCTTCGACCACCGGCTCCGAGTGATCGGGGACGGCGCGTGACGGCCGCGTCCCACCGGGGATCCGTCGACGGTCTCGGGTCCTCGCTGCCCATCGCCTCGATGCTGCCGGCCGCTCCGCCGACGACGACCTCGCCCAGCGTTTCGTCGGCGGCCTCCACGACGTCATCGCGCCGATCCTGAACGTCCTGGACTGCCTGGACACCTACGCCGACCCGCCCTCACCCCGGCCGACTTCGCCCAGTGGCTCGGCTCCTGGGTCGGCGCCGAGACCGACGGCACCGAACCCGAGGACCGGCTGCGCGCCCGCCGTCGCCGCCGCCGCCCGCCTGCACCGTGTACGCGGCACCGCCCGGCGCGGGCTGTCCGAGGCGGTACGGCTGGCGTTCGGCGTCGAGCCCGACATCACCGAGAGCGGCGGCGCCGACCTGGAACGCCCGCCCGATCGGCCCGTTCCCGGCACCCCGCGCCCCCACCTCCACGTCGACCTGCGGCTGCCCGACCCGTCCCCGGCCGACACCCATCGCCTGGACACCTCCGTGGCCGCCGCCCGCCCCGCCCACATGCCCTACACGGTCGAAGTGACCGCCTCCGCGGACCCCGGAGATGACCACGCAGAACTGCGCCGAGGTGGAACCCGCGTGGAACCGGGCCAGTCCTTCTGCGACGCGTGCGGTGCCGTACTCCGGCTGGGACCAGGCCGGCACCCGCACCCCGCAGCCCGCGGCTTCCTCGCCCGACCAGGGCCCGGCTGGGACGCCTTCGCCCGCCCCGGCCCCGCCGGCGTACTGGGCGTGCCCCCCGCCCGAACCGACCGCACGACGCCCATCGCCGGCGCCCGGGACGACGACGACACCGAGGAGACCCCGGTGGTACCCCACCCACGCCACCCGACGGACGCGGCCGGGGCGGGAGCATGCCGGGGACGGCAGGCGCGGCAGGCGCCGCAGGTGTCGCGGTGCAGCGGGCGTCGCCGGCACCGCGGGCGCGGGGGCGCGGGGGCGCCACAGGTGCCGCCTCGTTCCGCGGGCTCCGCCACGTCCTCCGGCACTGCCGGTTCTCCCAGCGGCGGCACTGGAACGACCGGGCCGACGGGCACCACCGGAAGCGCACGCACCTCCGGGGGACGGGGCCGGCAAAAGCACGAGCACCGCCCGAAGCACCGGGACCGCCGGAAACACGGGCCCCACCGGAAGCACAAGCACCGGAGACTCCGGCACCGGAAACTCCGCACCACCGGAGACGCCCGCAACACCGGAGACTCCGACACCGCCAGAGCCCCCGCACCGCCGGAGGCCCCCCGCACCCCCGGCACGGACGAGACCGCCCCCACCACCCACGGCGTCCGCCCCGCCCCCGAACGCCCTCACTGACACGATGTCCGACCGCGCCCGCTCCCTCCCTCGTCCCCGTCGCGGACCCGGAGGCCCACGGCCCCACCCCGCCCCCGCCGTCGCCCCCGTGCTGCCCGGCCGCCCCGACGCGGACCGGCCCGCAAGTCCGCGCCCCGCCCACCAGCCGGACATCGCCAACGGCCCGCCGGGCCCTTGTGTTCCACCCCAACCGCCCCGACCGCCACTACTGCGCGCGCTGTGCGATGCCCTGGACCGCACCGGCGAGGACACCACCGCGCCCGCCCCCTGGTGGCGCCGTCTCTCGGCGGCCGGCGCGGCGGAGACCCCCCTGGGCCGGCGACCGCCCCTGCCTCCGCCGCGTCTTCGACCGCATCGGCACCTGGATCACCGTCCTGGTCGTCATCACCCTGGGTGGTCCTCGGCTTCGTCTACATCCCCGACGGCGTCCAGGCCACCCGCGACCACTTCGCCAAGCGCGCCCCGGTCTCTCCGGACCGGATCACGGCCTCACGCCCTTCACCGGCTACAAGCCGGAGTTCCTCATCGACAAGCTCAGCAACACCCGGTGGGGCCCGGGCATCCGCAGTCCGGCCAGGGCGAGTGGATCGAGGTCAGTTTCACCGAGCCGACCCGTCTGCTGGACCTGATCATCACCCCGGGCACCTCCACCAAGCCCGACCAAGCCAAATGGCCGGCGCTGCCGCACCGGGTGAAGGCGACGATCACGACGAAGGACGGCAGGACCACGACCCGCGACCTCACCCTGGACCAGGGCGCTGGTGGCCAGCGGCGCCCCTTCCGCGTCGGCGAGGTCACCAAGGTCCGCTTCACCATCGAGTCGGCCCACGCGGCCTCCGCGAAGAAGCAGGTGGCCATCGCGGAGATCGAGTTCTTCGGCCCGTCGAGCGCCAACCGCGCCTGACCCAGCCTAGGAACACCTGGAAAACGGCCTCGCCCGGCACCGGCGGAGGCCGTTTCCGCCGAATGGACGCCACGCCGCGCGCCCCGGACGGCCCGCCGGAGTCTGAGGCCATGCCCCCCGCACGAGCGATATCCACCGCCGTCCTGCTGTCCACCGCCACCCCGCTCTCCCGCCCCCTGACCGCCTGCGCGCCGACGGCGCGCTGGACGGCGGCCGGGCCGGTGACGGCGGCGGCACGGCGACCGGCGCACAGGACGAGAACCGCTTCCGGAAGCAGACCCTGAACTGGCAGGACTGCCCCGCCCCCTCCCATCCAGGGCAGGCGGCGAGGCCCCTGCACCCCTCCCCGACGGCACCCGGTGGCAGTGCACCACCAGCGCAGGCGCCGCTGGACTGGAAGAACCTCCGGGGAGTCGATCGGCATAGAACTGATCCGGGCCCGCACCGGCGGCGACGCCGACGACCGGATCGGCTCCGCTGCTCTTCAACTTCGGCGGCCCCGGCGGCTCCGGGAGTCACCGCCCCGGCCCGGCCTCGCCCTCGGACTACGAGAAGCTCCGCTCCCGGTACGACCTGGTGAGCTTCGACCCGCGGGCGTCGGCAACAGCCGGGGCGTGCGCTGCCTGGACCCCGACGCCGCCGAAGAGGCCGCGGACGAGGTCGACGAGACCCCCGACGACGGCGGCGACGAGACCGACGCTCTGGTCGAGCTGAACCGGTTGATTGCCGCGGCGTGCGAGAAGAACTCCGGCGACGTCCTCCTGTACGTCGGCACCACCGAGGCCGCCCGGGACATGGACCTGATGCGGCACCTCCTCGGCGACGAGAAACTCCACTACTTCGGATCTCGTACGGCACCCAACTCGGCGGCGTACGCCCACCTGTTCCCCGAGAACGTCGGCCGTGCCGTCCTGGACGGCGTCGTCGACCCCACCCACGACATGATGGAGGAGGCCCTCGGACAGGCCGGAGGGTTCCAGCTCGCCTTCGAGCACTTCGCCGACTGGTGCGTCGAACAGCGCCGCACGCTCGGCGAGGACACCGAGACGATCGTGGCGGCCGCCGTGGAGCTGGAGGCGGGCCTGGACGAGGCTCCGCTGCCCACCCGGACGGGAGCGAACTCGACGGCGACGAACTCGTCGAAGCCGTCGTCGGCCTGCTCTACAGCCAGAGTCTCTGGCCCGCCCTCCTGGTCGGCCCGGAGGCTGTGACCAGGGGCGACGGCGATGTCCTTGCTGGACCTGGCGGAGGCGCCCGGACAGCACGGCTCCGGCGGCGACACCGACGACGACAGCACCGACGACGCAACCGACGAGAGCAACGATAACGACGCCTTCAGGGGCCATCAGCTCGGTGACGACTCCAGCGACCGCTACACCCCCGGCGGACGTGCGGCCCGGCTGGCCGAGTTCGTCGAGGCGTCGCCCTGTTCGGTCCGGGCCCGGCGTGGAGCGCGCTCCTCCCTGCGCCGGCTGGCCGGTGCCGGAGAGGCCGAGCACCTGGAGGTGAAGCGCGCCGGGCGCGCCCCCGATCCTCCTGGTCGGCAACACCGGCGACCCCGCCACCCCCTACGCGGGAGCCGCCCGCATGGCCGAGCGGCTCGGCAAGGGCGTGGGCGTCGAGCTGACCTACGACGGTGAGGGCCACGGCGCCTTCGACAGCGGGAACCCCGCGTGCGCGACGCCGTCCACGCGTACCTGCTCGACGGCAGACTCCCGAAGAGCGGCACGGTGTGCGAGCCGGAGCCGCTGCCGGAAGGCAAGTAGCACCCGCGCACCGGGTGAAGCCCTGCCGTCCGGGTGGACGGCAGGGCTTCGTCTCGCTCCCGAGCCCCCTGTCGGATTCGAACCGACGACCTTCGCTTTACAAGAGCGGCGCTCTGACCAGCTGAGCTAAGGAGGCACTGCGCGGCGGCGCGCGCGGAGGCTGCTCCACTGTACACAGAGCCGGTGAACGATGGGGTTCCGAAAATTTCGGCGAAGTTCACAGGTCCACAGGTACTGACAGACCAGGTGAACGCCAGGTACCGTCCTGTGCCAGTTCACCCGTGTGGACTACACCACACCACCTTCCTACAACGGATCGTCCGGCACGTTCCTGCCGGTAGAAGGGGGCCCATCACCATGGCCACTGTTACGTTGCTCGACAAGGCGACCCGCGTTTACCCGGGTTCCACGAAGCCCGCCGTCGACGGTCTCGACATCGACATCGAGGACGGCGAGTTCCTCGTCCTGGTCGGCCCCTCCGGCTGTGGCAAGTCCACCTCGCTCCGCATGCTCGCGGGGCTCGAGGACGTGAACGGCGGCGCCATCCGCATCGGCGACCGCGACGTCACGCACCTGCCGCCGAAGGACCGGGACATCGCCATGGTGTTCCAGAACTACGCCCTGTACCCGCACATGACGGTCGCCGACAACATGGGGCTTCGCGCTCCAAGATCGCCGGCGTCAACAAGGCGGAGATCCGGCAGAAGGTCGAGGAGGCCGCGAAGATCCTCGACCTCACCGAGTACCTGACCGCAAGCCGAAGGCGCTCTCCGGCGGTCAGCGCCAGCGTGTGGCGATGGGCCGCGCGATCGTGCGTGAGCCGCAGGTCTTCCTCATGGACGAGCCGCTGTCCAACCTGGACGCCAAGCTGCGTGTCTCCACCCGTACGCAGATCGCCCTCGCTCCAGCGCCGGCTGGGCATCACCACCGTCTACGTCACCCACGACCAGGTCGAGGCCATGACGATGGGCGACCGCGTGGCGGTCCTCAAGCGACGGTCTGCTCCAGCAGGTCGACAGCCCGCGCAACATGTACGACAAGCCCGCCAACCTCTTCTTGTCGCCGGCTTCATCGGCTCCCCGGCCATGAACCTGGTCGAGGTCCCGATCACCGACGGCGGCGTGAAGTTCGGCAACAGCGTGGTGCCGATCAGCCGCGAGGCCCCGGCGGCCGCCGCCGACAGGGGCGACCGCACGGTCACCGTCGGCGTCCGCCCGGAGCACTTCGACGTGGTGGAGCTGAACGGCGGCGTCTCCAAGACCCTGTCGAAGGACACCGAGGATGCCCCGGCGGGCATGGCGGTCTCCGTGAACGTCGTGGAGGAGACCGGCGCCGACGGCTACATCTACGGCTCGGTCGACGTCGGCGGCGAGAACAAGGACCTCGTGGTCCGCGTCAGCAGCCGCGCGGTGCCGGAGAAGGGCGCGACCGTGCACGTCGTGCCGCGCCCGGGCGAGGCCCACGTCTTCTCGTCCTCCACGGGCGAGCGCCTCACCGACTGTAGAAACCACGCGGCCGGGTGAATTCACCCGCGTTGACGCGAAGAGCCCCGCGCCTGCTGCGGGGCTCTTTACGTTGTCGACAAATACCCCGGCACAACGGACGTTTCGAGCAATAGGCGTCAACGCTCTACCCATTTCCCGCCCCTCTTCATCCCCCATCCGGGTGACTAAATGTCGCCAAATCATTACCGGGCGCTACCCTCACTCGCGGAAGCACTCCGTAGAAGCACTCCACCACCCGACAGACGCGACGCGGCCGGGGCCCCGCTCCGCCGGATCGGCCGCTCTCTCGCCTTCGTCCTGCCCGTCGTCCCGGTGCTCTCCGGGACCCTCGCCGTCACCCGGGTCAACTGGTCGGGGGATCCGGCCGACTCGGTGCTCGCCGCGTCGGAGGCATCGTCCTCCAAGGCCTCGTCTAGCGTCGCCGCCCGCGCCCCGCACGAGGTGCTGCGCGACCGGCTGCTGACCGAGCTGCAGGAGGAGGATCCGGGCGTCGCCCTCACCCACCTCCAGGAGGCCGTGAACGAGCGCCCGTCGCTGGCCGGCCACTGCGCGTCCATCGCCCGCGCCCTCGGCCGCGCCGGGTCAAGGTGTACGGCCTGGACGCGCGCCCAGTCGTGCCGCGCGTCCCCGTCTGCGACACCGCCTTCGCCTCGGGGCGTGCTGGCCGCGCACGGCTGAGCACCCTTCGGGGCCGGCGGGCCGCCGCGTACAGCTCGCATGACCGATCCGAGCGCCGCGTCCCGCCGCCCCGTGCAAGCCGTCGTCCTGGCCGGCGGACAGGGTTCCCGGCTGCGTCCCTACACCGACGACCGGCCCAAGCCGATGGTCGAGATCCCTGGCACCGGGACCTGATCATCGGCCACCAGCTCGCCTGGCTCGCCGAGGAGGGGCGTCACCGACGTCGTGGTCTCCTGCGGTCATCTGGCCGAGGTGCTGCAGAAGTGGCTGGAGAGTGCCGACCTCGCCGCTCTCCCGTCACCACCGTCGTCGAGACGGAGCCGCTGGGCACGCGGCGGCGGCCTCGACGTACGCCGCCGCGCACCTGCCCCATCCGGACCGGCCCTGGTACGCCACCAACGGCGACATCTGGACCTGATTCTGCTGCGCGACATGGCCGACTTCCACGCCGAGCGGGACGCCGTCGCGACCCTCGCCCTGGCTCCGCCCGCGGCCGCCGTGGGGCGCCGTGCAGACGGGACGGCTTCGGTCACATCACCGACTTCATCGAGGCACCGCCGTCGACCTTCGAGATCAACGCCGGTGTGTACGTTCTCTCGTCCGGCTTCGCCGCGATGCTGCCGGAGCGCGGCGACCACGAGCGGACGACCTTCCCGTAAGCTGGCCCGTGAGCGCTGGCTGGCCGGCTTCCCGATCCCGCAGGGCTCCTTACTGGCGCGCGATCGACACCGCCAAGGACCCGGACGGAGGCGGCACGGGAGCTGGCGCCCTGCGCGGCCGCTGAGCGCCCCGGTAGCTACGATATGCCGAAGGGGCCCCGCACGGACGTCGGCGGGGCCCCTTCGGCGTACGGGAGGGCTGTGTGAGCCCTGTGGGCCGGTTGCAGCCCAGGAGACCGCCCACGAGGCGGCTGCCCGGCTCTCCGGTGGAGGGAAGGAGCCGCCGCCGTCGCCGCTTCCGGTGCCGCCGGTCGTGCCGCTGCCGCCGCCGGTCGTGGTGCCGCCGGAGGTGGGCCCCGCCGTGCTGCTCGGCGCCTGGCCGGCCGGGGAGGACTGCCGCGGCGGGGCCTGGCCCGTGGTGCCCTGGGTCTGGCTGGGCGTGCCGCCGGTGGCGGTGCCGCTGTCGCGGGTGGCTCCCGGGGTGGTCGCGGCGTCCTCGGAGGGGTGGCCGCGCCGCTGGTGGCGCCCTGGGTGGGTGAGGCGGAGGCCTCCGGAGACGTCTTCGACTTCCGGGTGCCGGGCTCCTGCGGGAGCGGGGTGCCCGGCAGTTCGTTGCGCGGGGCCTCGCCGGGGCCGGGGACGACCACGCGGTCGGCGTCCCGGACCGCGCCGCCGAGCAGCGAGCCGACGAGGAGGGTGACGCCGGCGACCAGGAAGGTGACGAGGGCACCGCGGCGCAGGACGTAGCGGCGCAGGTCCCAGATGTCGGCGCGGGGGCCGAGCCGGCGCCAGGCACCGCCGGCGAGCCGGCCGTCCACGGAGTAGACGGGGGCGCCCGCGATGATCAGCGGGGACCAGGCGGCGAGGTAGATGATGTCGGGCGCGTCGTAGACGGGGACGCTCTTCCAGCTGACGGTGACGAGCAGCGCCGCGACAGGCCCGCGCCGATGACGGCACCGACGCGCTGCCAGCAGCCCAGGACGGTCAGCACACCCACGATCACCTGGAGGAAGGCGATGACGAGCCCGGCACCGACCGGGTGCTCGAGGGCGAACTGACGCAGCGGCTCGGCGACGTCCCACGGGTGCAGGGTGTTGAGCCACTTGACCATGGAGCCGCGCTCGCCGCCGTCGAAGTAGACGGGGTCGCAGAGCTTGCCCGATGCCGGCGTAGATGGAGATGAAGCCGAGGAAGACGCGCAGCGGGCAGCAGCACGACGCCGAGGTTCATGCGGCGGCCGGGGAAGTAGGCGTGCCGCGCCGGGTCGTCGGCGCGGCGCCTGGTGCGCGGCCCGGCGGGCTCTGTGCCGTCGTCGTCGTAGCTGTCGGGACCGGCGGCGGAGTCGAAGTCCTCGCCGGTGTAGGCGGGTTCGTCGTAGGCGCTGCCGACGGTGCGCATGGCGGGCAGCAGCCGGTGCCGTCGGGGACGGGGCCGCGCTGGGCGCCGACGAGCGGGGTCTCGAGGGTCTGGGTGGCGGCCCGTCGTCGTAGCCGTCGTAGCTCGGGGCGCCCCCCGTCGATGTCGACGCGGGGGATGACCTGTGTGGCTCCGGCGTCGGCGACCGGGTCCTCGGCGTGGTGACCGGCTCCGGCCCGCACCGCCTGGAGCAACCGGTGTGCGCCGGTGTCGTCCGGTCGGACCGCCCGCTCCACACGAGGGCGCGGCGGCGGGCGGCGGCCGGGGCGGCGGGGCCCGCGGCACCTGCGACGGGCATGCGGGCGGTGTCCTGGGTGGCGCTCCAGTGCCGCGCGATCCGCGCGGATTCGCCCGCCCGCGCGGAGGCACCGAACTGCACGCGGAAACTCGCGTGATTGACGATGACCTGGGCCGGATCGCTCGGCACCTTCACCATGCTCAGCGCGGGAGCGTCGTCGATTCCCGACGAGCGGTCCCCCGTGGGTGTGCGGGGTGTTCTGGTGTCCACACTCATCTAACCGAGTGATGTGTCGTTAGGACACTGCTCTGACCGCCCCGAACTGTCCGGACCGCGTCAAGCCTGCCCGGACCGCCCGGAACACCCCGTGCGGGGGACCGAGTCGAACACCCGCTCCTCCGGCCTCACCCTCCGCCGGCGCGCCGCCTCGTACAGCACGATCCCGGCGGCGACACCGGCATTGAGGGACTCGGCACCGCCGGGCATGGGAATCCGGCACCCGGAAGTCGCACGTCTCCCCGACGAGCCGCGAGAGCCCCTTGCCCCCGCTGCCGACCACGATGACCACGGGGCCGTCGAGGGCCGCCAGCTCGCCGAGTTCGGCCTCGCCGTCGGCGGCGAGGCCCACCACCGCGATACCGGCCTTCTGGTACGACTCCAGCGCGCGCGTGAGATTGGTGGCGCGGGCGACCGGCGTACGGGCGGCCGTACCGGCGGACGTCTTCCAGGCGCCCGCCGTCATGCCGGCCGCGCGCCGCTCGGGCACGACGACGCCGTGGCCGCCGAAGGCGGAGACGGAGCGGGACGATGGCACCGAGGTTGCGCGGGTCGGTCACGCCGTCGAGGGCGACGATCAGCGGGTCCGCGCCCTCGTCGTGGGCGGCGGCGACCAGGTCCTCCGGGTGCGCGTACTCGTACGGCGGCACCTGGAGCACGAGCCCCTGGTGGTTCAGTCCGTTGGTCATCCGGTCCAGCTCGGGGCGCGGCGCCTCCATCAGGTTGATGCCGCCGGCGCTCGGCCGCGAGCTGGAGCGCCTCGCGCACCCGCTCGTCGTTGTCGATGAACTGCTGGACGTAGAGCGTCGAGGTGGGCACAACCGTCGCGCAGCGCCTCGTAGACGGGGTTGCGGCCGACGACCAGCTTTCGGACGTCGACCGTCCGCCCCCGCGCCGCTGCGGGCGCGTCCCGTGGCGCGGCGCGCCTTGGCGTTGGCGACGCGCTGCTTGACGTGCCCCTTGCGCATCTCGGCGGGAGGCGTCGGCCCCTTGCCTTCCAGGCCCCGGCGTCGCTTGCCGCCGCTGCCGACCTGCGCGCCCTTCTTGCCGGACATGCGGCGGTTGTTCGCGGCCATGAGTTACCTGTCTCCGCCTCTACGGGAGTGTGCTAATGCTTGCGTCTTATGCAGTGTGCCGCCCGGGAGGCCGGGCGGCACAATCGATCTACGGAACCCGCGCAGCCGACGGGCCCGGGCTTCGGTGAACCGGGCGGGGGTCAGCGGGAGCCGAGGCTCCAGCGGGGCCCTGCGGGCCGTCCTCGATGACCAGTCCGGACTGACCGAGCTGGTCGCGGATGGCATCCGCGGTGGACCAGTCCTTGCGCGCCCGCGCGGCCTCGCGCTGGTCCAGGACGAGGCGTACGAGGCTGTCGACGACGTGCCGCAGATCCTCGCCCTGCTCCTGCTCCCCGGCCCAGTGCGGGGCCAGCGGGTCGAGGCCGAGCACCCCGAGCATCGCACGGACCTCGGCGAGGCGGGCGACCGCGGCGTCCTTGTCGTCGGCGGCCAGCGCGCTGTTGCCCTGCCGGACGGTGGTGTGCACGATGGCCAGCGCCTGCGGCACGCCCAGATCGTCGTCCATCGCCTCGGCGAAGGCGGGCGGCACCTCGGCGGCGGGCTCGACGGCCTGGCCGGCCAGCTCGGTGACGCGCTGCACGAAGCCCTCGATGCGCGCTACGCCGACTCGGCCTCGCGCAGGGACTCTCGCTGTACTCGATGGTGGAGCGGTAGTGCGGCGTGCCCAGGTAGTACCGGAGCACGACCGGCCGCCACGCCTTCACCATCTCGCTGACGAGCACGCTGTTGCCGAGCGACTTCGACATCTTCTCGCCGCTCATGGTGACCCAGGCGTTGTGCACCCAGTACCGCGCGAAGGCGTCGCCGAACCCCTTGGCCTGGGCGATCTCGTTCTCGTGGTGCGGGAAGATCAGGTCGATCCCGCCCCCGTGGATGTCGAACTCCTCGCCCAGGTACTTGTGCGCCATGGCGGAGCACTCGAGGTGCCACCCCGGACGCCCCCGCCCCCCACGGCGCCTCCCAGCTCGGCTCCCCGGGCTTGGCCGCCTTCCACATGGCGAAGTCCCGCGGGTCCCGCTTGCCGGAGGCGCCCTCGTCGGGCTGCCGCAGGTCGTCGAGGTCCTGGTTGGACAGCGCCAGGTACCCGGGCAGGGACCGTACGTCGAAGTAGACGTTGCCGTCCGCCTCGTAGGCGTGGCCGCGCTCGATGAGGCCGCGCATCATCTCGACCATCTCGGTGATGTGCCCGGTGGCACGCGGCTCGTACGTCGGCGGCAGGCAGCCGAGGGCGTCGTAGGCGTCGTTGAACGCCCGCTCGTTCTCGTACCCGATGGACCACCAGGGGCGGTTCTGGTCCGCCGCCTTCCGGATGATCTTGTCGTCGATGTCGGTGACGTTGCGGATGAAGGTGACGTCGTAGCCGCGGTACGCGAACCAGCGGCGCATGATGTCGAAGTTCAGCCCCGACCGAATGTGCCCGATGTGCGGGGCGGCCTGCACGGTGGCACCGCACAGGTAGATCGAGACGCAGCCCGGCGTGAGGGGGGCGAAGTCACGAATCTGCCGGGCGCTGGTGTCGTACAGGCGAATAGTCACGCCTCCAGGGTAGTAGGCGCCGGGCAGTGCCACGGGCGCACGTGCCCCGCTTGTTACGTCGTCCTACCCGACCGAGCCGGTGAGACTAGGCGCCGGCCTCCCGCCCGACCGAGCCCGTGAGGCAAGCCCGGCCTCGCCCGACCGAGTCGGGTGGTGGGTGGGCATAGGCCGGGGTCCAGGGGCGGGAGCCCCTGGCGGGGTGCGGGGCGGAGCCCCCGCACGGCACGCCCGGACGCCGGCGCGACACACCCCCGGCCCAGGACACACCCCGCCCCGCTCACCCCAACCCCACCCCGCTCAACCCACCCGCACGACCAACGCCGTAGCCACCGCCATCAACCCTTCCCCCCGCCCGGGAAACCCCAGCCCGTCCGTCGTCGCCCCGGACACCGACACCGGCGCCCCCACCGCCTCCGACAACACCTTCTGCGCCTCGTCCCGCCGCTTACCGATCTTCGGCCTCGGCCCGACCACCTGCACCGCGACGTTGCCGATCCGGAACCCCGCCGCCCGCACGATCCGCGCCGCCTCCGTCAGCAGCGTCACCCCGGACGCCCCGGACCACTCCGGCCGCCCGGTACCGAAGTGCTGCCCGAGGTCCCCGGACCCCCGCCGCGAGAACAGCGCGTTGCACGCCGCGTGCGCTACGACGTCCGCGTCGGAGTGCCCGGCCAGCCCGGCCCCCTCGCCCTCCCACTTCAGCCCGGCGCACCACAGTTCACGCCCGTCCTCGAAGGCGTGGATGTCCGTACCGATGCCGACCTGGGGCAGCACGAGGATCCCGTCCGCGTCAGGACTGTCAGACCTGGCAGACCTGTCAGAACCCATCGTTCAGCCTCCTCCGTGCCAGCACGGCCTCCGCCAGCACCAGATCGAGCGGCCGCGTCACCTTGAACGCCTCCTCGTGCCCCGGCACCACCATCACCGTGAGCCCGAGCTGCTCGACCATGCTCGCGTCGTCGGTGACGTTGTCGGTCACCGTCTCGTGGGCGCGCACCAGCGTCTCCCGGTCGAACCCCTGCGGTGTCTGCACCGCACGCAGCCGCGCCCGCTCCGGCGTCGCCACGACCGGTTCCGGCTCACCCGGCACGGCGGCGGGCTCGACCTGCTTGACCGTGTCGGCGAGCGGCAGCGCGGGCACCACGGCGGGCGCGCCGTCCCGTACGGCCTCGATCACCGCGTCCACCGTGTCGACCGGCACCAGCGGCCGGGCCGCGTCGTGCACGAGGACGGTGGCGTAGTCGGCCGGCAACGCGTCCAGGCCGAGCCGTACGGACTCCTGCCGCGACTCGCCGCCCGGCACGACGAGGAAGTCCGTCCGCTCCGGCAGCGCGTGCGCGTCGAGCAGGCTCTTGACCTCGGCGGCTCCGTCGGGAGGCGCGACGACCACGACGAGCGAGACGCCGCGCGAGGCGGCCATCGCCCGGACCGCGTGGATGAGCATGGGCGTGCCGCCCAGCGCGCGGAGGGCTTTCGGGGCGCCCGGACCCAGCCGGACGCCCCGGCCGGCGGCCGGAATGACGGCCGCGGTTCGGGTGTTCGCACGGGTGGCGGGGGGCATCTCGGTGGGCGAGGGACGCGATTCGTCAGACATCGGTTCCTGTCAGGTTTGTGTGCTCGACCTAGTTGGGTATGGCCTCACCGTGCCGGGCGCGAAGCCTTGACCGGACCCTCGCCGTGACCCCGGTCGAGCCAGCGACCCGGGCCCGGCACGCCAGCACCACGCCAGGCCGGGGAAAGTCCCCGGGGTGATCGTACGAGGACTCGATCCGGGTATGAACATGCCGCAGCGCCCGGCGACAGCAAGAATGTCATCGGGCACCGCGCATTTCAGTGCGCTGAACCGAGTGGGCAGCGACCTGCGCCTCGCCTCAGGAGGCTCAGGAGGCGAGCACCTCGTCGAGCAGGGCCTCCGCCTTGTCCTCGTTGGTGTTCTCCGCAAGAGCCAGCTCGCTCACCAGGATCTGGCGGGCCTTGGCGAGCATGCGCTTCTCACCGGCGGAGAGTCCGCGCTCGCGCTCACGACGCCACAGATCGCGTACGACTTCCGCGACCTTGATGACGTCGCCGGAGGCGAGCCTCCAGGTTTGCCTTGTAACGACGCGACCAGTTCGTGGGCTCCTCGGCGTACGGCGCGCGCAGCACCTCGAAGACCCGGTCCAGCCCGTCCTGACCAACCACATCACGCACGCCGACGAACTCCGCATTGTCCGCTGGCACACGTACCGTCAGGTCACCCTGGGCGACCTTCAGCACCAGTAGGTCTTGTCCACGCCTTTGATCTGGCGAGTTTCGATAGCCTCGATCAGCGCGGCCCCGTGATGGGGATAGACCACGGTGTCGCCAACCTTGAACGTCATGTGACAGGTACCCCTTCCGTGGCTATCCAGGGTAACACGGATACGCCGTCTTCTGAATGGCGTTTTCGCAGGTCAGGGCATATCTCGGGGCTTGACAACAGCAACAGGAACGTGCTGCGGCGGGCGAGCGGAAGAAAGTATTCGCAGGTCGGAGCAGCTCGTCAGGTCGCACGAAACGCGCACGTCACACACATCCGGGAGGCCCTCCCACCCGCCCGAAGATACCCAAATGTCCGGTTCGAGCGTGCGACTTCCGCTACCCGTTCGGTGACCGTGGCGGGCTTCCGGACGAATCCGGAATTGATCACGAGGTGCCCCGGCCGACCCTCCGATGATCAATTTCCTGGCCGTCCGCGCATTCCTCCACGGAAATCTGTGCGCCGACCGACGACCGGTATGACAGTCGGCTTTTATAGCGAATGACGGACGAGTACGAGCCACAAAGCGACGCGGGTACTGCCTCGGAACGAGCGCGCCTGCGCTTCCCGTCCGCGCACCCCGTCCGCGCGCCGGCCCTACCGCCTGCCGGGCGAAGCCGGCGTCTTGGGGGGGGGTCGGGTGCGGCGGCCCGGGAACGGCTCGGTAGCCTGAAGCCGCTGACAGACACTTAGGGCGGCTTTATCCGTTGCCGCCACCTCGCTCGAGTCCAAGAGTTGCCGCCGCCGTGAGGCAGCAACCTTCGACGCGGTGCCCTCGCCGCCGCCGCCATCGCGTTCTCGATCGCCTCGCTCGCCGCGTGCGGTGCCGGTCCACAACGCCCAGACGCGCTGGAGATCAAGCCGGACAACGCGAGACGACCGTGGGTGACATCCAGATCCAGAACGCGATCGTCATCATCGCAGCCCGACCTGGAGTCGACCGGCCCGGCCGTGGTCTCCGGCACCCTGTTCAACAACGGCAGGTCCGACCAGAAGCTCGAGTCCATCACCGTGGCCGGCACCGGCAAGTCCGCCGAGCTGAAGCCCGCCGAGGGCGAGAAGGGCGGCAACGGCGGCCTGACCGTCCCGGCCGGCGGTTCCTGATCCTGGGCGGCGAGGGCAACGCCTCCGCCGTCCCGCCCAGCAGCCGCGAGGCCGTCCAGGACGGCAACGCGCAGGAGATCACCTTCACCTTCAGCAAGACCGGCGAGGTGAGCCTGCGCGCCTTCGTCGTCCCCCGCCGAGAGGTACTTCTCCGAGTGGGGCCCGAGCGACGTCCCGGCGGCCCCCGGCGCGTCGGCGAAGCCGTCGCAGGAGACCTCCGGCGAGCCGTCCGACGGCCAGACCTCCGGCGAGCCGTCCGACGGCCAGACCTCCGGCGCCCCGACCGACGGCACGACGGACCCCGCGACCGGCGAGTCCGCCGACGCCGGGAAAGCACCGAGAGCCGGCCCGGCGCCGGCACGGCGACGGACGGCACCTCGCAGGGGACCGGCACCGACGCCGGCCACTGAGACCGTGATGACGAAGGGCGAGATCCTCCGGGAGGTCCGCCTTCGTCGTACCTACCGTCGAGGGGCCGGCGACGCGCGCCCGGGCGCTCACGGCTCGAACTTGTAGCCGAGCCCGCGCACCGTCACCAGGTACCGCGGCGCGCCCAGGTCGGGCTCGATCTTGGCCCGCAGCCGCTTGACGTGGACGTCGAGGGTCTTGGTGTCACCGACGTAGTCGGCGCCCCAGACCCGGTCGATCAGCTGCATGCGGGTCAGCACGCGGCCGGCGTTGCGCAGCAGCATCTCCAGCAGGTCGAATTCCTTCAGGGGCAGGTCGACCTCGGTGCCGCCCACGGTCACGACGTGCCGGTCGACGTCCATGCGGACGGGGCCGGCCTCCAGCGCGGCGGGGTGACCTCCTCCGGCCTCTGCCGCGGCGCCGCAGTACGGCACGGATGCGGGCGACCAGCTCGCGGGAGGAGAAGGGCTTGGTGACGTAGTCGTCGGCCCCTATCTCCAGCCCGACGACCTTGTCGATCTCGCTGTCCTGGCGGTCACCATGATCACGGGGACGCTGGAGCGGCCGCGCAGCTGGCGGCAGACCTCGGTGCCCGGCAGGCCGGGCAGCATCAGGTCGAGAAGCACGAGGTCGGCGCCGTTGCGCTCGAACTCGTCGAGTCCGTCGGGGCCGGTGGTCGCCACGGCGACCTCGAGAAACCTCCTTGCGGAGCATGTACGACAGGACGTCGGAGAAGGACTCCTCGTCCTCGACGACGAGCACACAGGTCACGGAAGGACCTCCGGGCGGGGAGCGTTTCGTACGGGGAAGTATGGGGGGATGAGGGGGACCGCTCGGTCTCGGCGCTGAGTCCGGCGCGGTCGGGGCGCCGCTGTGGCGCGGGCGCGGGCGGGGCCCGACCCGGCAGTCGCAGCGTAAGGTGGAGCCCTGGCCTTCGGCACTCCACACCGTGACCTCCCCGCCGTGCGAGGCGGCCACGTGCTTGACGATCGCGAGACCCAGGCCGAAGTGCCTCAGGTGGCCTCGTGAGCGGGCCGGGTCGACGCGGTAGAAGCGCTCGAACACGCGCTCCTTGTCCTTCTCCGAGATGCCGATGCCCTGGTCGGTCACGGCGATCTCGATCTGATCGCCGCCGGGGGCGTTGACGCGGCGGGCGGCTATGCCGACGCGGGTGCGGGCGGGCGAGTAGTTGACGGCGTTCTCGACGAGGTTGCCGAGGGCGGCGGCGAGCTGGCCGCGGTTGCCGCGTACGTGCAGATCCGCCGTTCCTCCGGCGGCCATGGTGATCTGCTTGGTGCCGGCCGCGTGCCGACAGCGGTCGATGGCCTCGGCGACCAGCTCGTCCACCCGGACGGGCTCGGCGTCGTCGAGGGGGTCGTCGTTCTGGACCCGGGACAGGTCGATGAGTTCCTGCACCAGGTTGGTCAGGCGGGTCGCCTCGATCTGCATGCGCCCGGCGAACCGCTCCACGGCCTCCGGATCGTCCGAGGCGTCCATGACGGCCTCGGACAGCAGCGAGAGCGCGCCCACCGGCGTCTTCAGCTCATGGCTCACATTGGCGACGAAATCGCGGCGTACGGCCTCGATGCGGCGGGCCTCGGTGAGGTCCTCGACCAGCAGCAGCACCAGCCGCGACCCGAGGGGGCGCCACGCGTGCGGACACGGCGAGGGCCTCCCCCGCCCGGTCCCCCGCCTCGGCAGATCCAGCTCGACCGGCCGTATCTCCCCTCGTCCCGCCGGGTGTCCCGGAGCCATCTGCAGCATGGGCTCGACGGCGAGCTTGCCGCCCCGGACCAGGCCGAGGGCGTACGCCGCCGAGCTGGTCTTGACCACCGCGTCGGCCTCGTCGAGGACGACCGCGGAGGAGCGGAGTGCTCGACAGGGACGGTGTCCACGCCGGGCGGCAGCACGGGGTCCGTGTGTGGAGCGAGGTGCGCGTGGGGCGCTTCTGCTCTCGTTCGCTCCAGCGGAACGCCAGCATGGCGATGACACCGGTGAGTACTCCGGCGATCGCTGCCGCTGCGGCGACCGCCGCGTTCACGTCCATGCATCCAGGTTAGGCATGCCGAACCGCCCCGCCCCAGCCATCGGACTGCGACCTCGAACACTCGTCGCCCAGAGTTCACCTTGGAGCCAGGGATGGTTCATTTGTGGTGCCGGAAACGGACGCGTACAGGCCGGAACGTGTAAGCGTGGGGGCACGGCAAGGGGTCCGAGCCGGCAACGAGCCAGTCAAGCGGGGTGCGGGCCGGTGCGAGCCCCATAAACGGACGTACGAGAGGGAACCTGATGCGGGACGCGTACCACGAGGAACTTGATTCGATCGGCGACAGCCTGGTGGGAGATGGCCCGGCTGGTCGGGTCGGCGATCGGGCGCGCCACGACCGCGATCCTCGACTCCGACCTGAAGCTGGCCGAGAACGTGATCGAGGGCGACCAGAAGGTCGACGAGCTCCACCACGAGCTGGAGGCCCGCGCGATAGCCCTGCTGGCCCGGCAGCAGCCGGTGGCGACTGGACCGCGCATCGTCGTCACCTCGCTGCGGATGTCGGCCGACCTGGAGCGCTCGGGCGACCTGGCCCAGCACGTGGCCAAGCTGGCCCGGCTGCGCTACCCGGAGCGCGCGGTCCCGAGCGACCTGCACGCGACCATCCTGGAGATGGGCCAGCTCGCGCAGCGCCCGATGGCGAAGGCGGCCGAGGTGATCATCACCAAGGACGTCGACCTCGCCCTCCAGCTGGAGCAGGACGACGACGCGATGGACCTCCTGCACCGCGCCCTCTTCAGCACCTGATGGACGACCGCTGGAAGCACGGCATCGAGACGGCCGTCGACGTCACCCCTCCTCGGCCGCTACTACGAGCGCTACGCCGACCACGCCGTCTCGGTCGCCAAGCGCGTGGTCTACCTGGTCACCGGCGAGCACGTGGGCGACCTCCAGGCGGACATCCAGCCGACGCCACAGGTCGACGAGGGCCTGACGGGGCCTTGCGGGGCCTTGCGGAGCCTTGCGGGGCCTTGCGGGGCCTTGCGGGGCCCCCGACCGGATCCGACACGGGACCTGGGCGGGGCGCGGCCCGACGAGCCCGACGCGGACCTGAGCGGGAGCGCCCGGCGTGGGGCAGGGCGCGCACGATCGCCCCAGTGCGCCGTTGATGCGACGGCCACTGGGGGCGTGCAATGGGCCCAGGCACCAGCCTCAGGAGGAACCCATGGCCGATCTCCCCCAGCACCAAGCCCGCCCCCACCCAGGAACGCCGGACCGAGCAGCCCCCTGAGCCCCGCAGCCTGCCCCTGATCGCCGCGTGCGGCTGCGGATCGGGCTGCGGCTGCGGCTGCCAGTCGGGAAATCCGGTGCCAGTGCGGCTGACGCACCGGCAGTACCATGGGTGCCGGGTTCGCCCCCGGCCGCCGTACGGGCGCACCCTGGAGGTAAGACCCTGAAGGGGGTGCGAGGCCATGGCTCACTTCATGGACGTGCACCACGGTATGCACGGCATCACAGCGGACCAGCTCGACAAGGCCCACCAGGCGGACCTCGCCATCGAGAAGGACGAGGACGTCCACTTCGGAACACGCATGGGCGGACCCTGGCCTCCGGCACGGTCTACTGCCTGTCCGAGGCCCCATCGGCCGACGCCGTCCAACGCGTCCCACGAACGCGCGGGCCACAAGGCGGACGAGATCCACGAGGTCCCACTGACGGTATAACCCTCCCCTCCCTCCTCCCCCCGGGTACCGGGCCGTCCGACGGAGTACGGGTACTCAGGCCCGGGCCCCCACCCCCGTCCGACCCTGGAACGCAGGACGACGACCAAGGGGAGACGACACCCGATGAAGACCAGCCGGACCAGCTCGATACGCACCCTCGCCCGCCGTACCTTCGCCAACCGCGCCTCGGCGGTCTACCTCGCCCTGGTCGGCGGCGCGATGGCCGTCGCCGCGCTGGAACCCCTCTTCGCGAACAACCCGGACGCGTCCCTCATCTGGGTCTGGCCGGCCCTGTTCACCTTCCCGGCCTTCGGCTTCGTCGCCTGGCTCGGCGAGGCCGGCTGGGGCGGCGACGCACCCACCTGGTTCTTCACCGGCGGCATCGTGCTCGCGGCCCTGCTCCAGTCACTGGCACTGGGCACGACCTGGGGACGCCCGGCGGGGACGCCGGGAGCGCCGGGGGCGCCTGACGACGGCGAGCTGACGCGGGGGTGTCGGCGGATCGGCCAGGCTGCGCTTTACAGGGGTACGTTTCTATGAAACGTACCCCTGTAAGTTGCAGCCCGGGCGCTGTACGGCGGCGACGGGCTCTGACCGAACCTCCCGCAGCTGCCGCTAGGCTCCCCGCATGAGCAGCGACGGAGCCCTCTTCGCGTCCATCGAACCGTCAGAAGCAGCGCCGGCGAAGCCCGCCGAGGCTGAGCCGTTGGCCGACGCCAGTGCCGAGGCACCTGAGCGAGTACGGCCAACGCCTCACAAGTCGAAGCTCGTTGAGCTGCTCAAGAACCCGAAGCTTCCCGAGGACGACAGGTTCGCGGTCGAGGAATCGATAGAGCGGTGCAAGTCATGGGTCGGCGACATGGCGAGTATCGACGCCACCGGCAACGAACTCGTGCGGCGCCTGGTTGACCTGACCATCGACTACAAGAAGAGCGTGGAGCCTCGATCTGATCTGGGACAGCGGAGAGGATTTCCTGTTCCGGCAACGGGGGCAGCTGAAGATCGACAACTCCATCATTGAAGAGTTCTTGCCGTGGTTGATCGACCCGCGGGTGATTCCCGCCTTGGCCGATCAGGATCTGTTTGCCGGACCGGCCGGAGCTTTCGCTGCCGCTTACTTCTCCAGTTCGCTCACGGCCCCGGCCAGTGACATCTCCATGGAGGTCAGGAAGAAGGACCAGGACTTCACACTGAGCAGGCGCGCCTACTTGAAGGCATCGTTCAAGTCGGACTTTCCCGCTGGAGCCACCTCCAGCATGGATGTATGGCTGGCCTACGTGGCCGCCGCAATGCAAAACCAATCTGGACAAAACAATGTTCCAGGAGGCGAGCGCAACCTCGCATGACCTCAAGGTGGCCGTACCAGCCGCTCGCTACTACTTGATCTGCGAGTACCTCGACATGACGCCGATCAGTACTGCTGGCACAGACATCGACGAAGTGTTGATCCTACGCGGTAAGAGGCTGGGCTCTCACAAGAGGAAAGCGTACTCGTCAGCCACAAACAGGAAGCGGCTCAGATCGGAATATGTCGATTACATCGAGGCCAATCCGATCAGGTATGATGTCGTGCAGCGATTCGTCGACCATCTGAAATCCCTGTTCGAGGCCAAAAATCGAACGAAGAAGATGTCGTCACCAAGGGATATTTCTAGAAAGCAGGAGAATGGACGTCGAGGAGACCTTGACGTCGGTCGGAGGCGTGAATTGACCGCAGCCTCATCGGGCAGGCTGACCTCGACGTGCTCGTGCGGGAGCGGCGCAGTGCGCTCTCCCTGGCGCGGCCAGTTCACCCCGGGCCTGGTGAGCAAGCTCCCTCGACGCCTACTATCCCGGTTCCGGAATGGTAAGTCGATCCCTTCCTGGGCAGTGGCACGACCGTCCTGGAGTGCATTCGAAAAGGTGATTCCGTCGGCCGGCGTCGAGATCAACCCTGCAGCCTTGGAGCTGTCCGGCATCCTGGAGATCGCGTCACTTCCTCACGATCAGCGACTACGGATCGTGCAGGAAGCCTCGTCGTACCTGGACAAGGTTGCCGACGCAGGGCAGGACACACTCTTCGGCAGCTCGGCAGGCATCGAAGACGTCGTTGAATATCTGCTTGATGGCCATCGCGGTGCCGTGCGACAAGAACATCGAGCGCATCTTTTCCACCACCCTCCCGCCGAGGCATGGGGGACAAGAAGGGCAGGAGACGCGAAGAAGGTCCAGAAATCCTGGAACCAGGTGCGAGACCTGATCATGGATTTCCCTTCCGCCTCGGTCCCCTCCCAGGTAATCGCCGGCGACGCCCGCAGGGTCCTCCTCGGCGACGGGTGCGCAGGCCTCGTAGTCACCTCCCTCCGTACATCAACGTGTTCAACTACCACCAGAACTATCGTCCTGCGGTGGAAAACATCGGCTGGAATGTCCTGCCTGCTGCCAGAACCGAAATCGGGTCCAACCGTAAGAATCGCCAGAACCGATTCCTGACAGTCATCCAGTACTGCGTCGACATGATGCAAGCGCTCTGCGAGATGGAGCGGTTGGTCTTCGAGGCAGGAACGTCGTCCTGGTCGTGGGCCGGGGGTCCCGGGTGCGCGGCGTCCGCGTTTCTCAAACTCCGAGAGATCGTGGCCGCTCTGGCTGAAGGGCTTCCCAACCTACCGTTCGCGCGGTGCTGGAGCGGAAATTCTCCAACAGGTTCGGCACTGTGATCTACGAGGACTTCCGTCTTTCGAGGGTGGACTAAGCATCCATCATCCCTGGCGGAGCGAAGTTGGATGAATTCTCCTCGTGAGGAGTAGCACGCCACGTATTGGCGGAGCACTGGAGCATCGACGGATGACGTGCGGAAAGATCTGCAGAGCGCCGTCGAAAGCGTAACGAAAGTCGAAGCTTCGCCAGAATTGAGCCTGATGAAGGTCTGAGAACACTTGAGCCCCGCACCGCGAAGCGAGCCGCGGTGCGGGGGCTCGATGTGGGCCTACTTCTTCTTGCCCTGGTTCTTCACGGCCTCGATCGCTGCCGGCGGCCGCGTCCGGGTCCAGGTACCGTGCCGCCCGGGTTCAGCGGCTTGAACTCGGCGTCCAGTTCGTAGGAGAGCGGGATGCCGGTCGGGATGTTCAGGCCCGCGATGTCGGCGTCGGAGATGCCGTCTAGGTGCTCGACCAGGGCGCGGAGCGAGTTGCCGTGCGCCGCGACCAGGACCGTGCGGCCGGTCGGGAGGGTCGGGGACGATCGCGTCGAACCAGTACGGGAGCATGCGGACGACGACGTCCTTCAGGCACTCCGTCCGGGGGCGCAGCTCCGGCGGCAGGGTCGCGTAGCGGGCGTCGTCGAACTGGGGTACTCGGCGTCGCGGTCCAGCGCGGGCGGCGGGGTGTCGTAGGAGCGGCGCCACAGCACCAAACTGCTCCTCGCCGAACTCGGCGAGGGTCTGGGCCTTGTCCTTGCCCTGGAGGGCGCCGTAGTGGCGCTCGTTGAGGCGCCAGTGGCGGTGGACGGGGATCCAGTGGCGGTCGGCGGCCTCCAGCGCGAGCTGGGCCGTGCGGATCGCGCGCTTCTGGACGGACGTGTGGACCACGTCGGGCAGCAGGCCGGCGTCCTTGAGCAGCTCGCCGCCGCGCCGTCGCCTCCTTCTCCTCCCCTTCGGAGTGAGGTTGACGTCCACCCAGCCGGTGAACAGGTTCTTCTCGTTCCACTCGCTCTCGCCGTGGCGGAGGAGGATCAGCTTGTACGGTGCGTCGGCCATGGCTCCGAGCGTAATCGAACCCCTGGATGCCCCGCGCGGTGCGCCCGGTGGGCGGACGGTTGACGAGAAGTGTTAATTGGCTGGTCTCCGCGGTCCCGCGCTCGTAAGTTGTGCTCGCCGTCAGAGGCACTTACAGCCAGCCGCTAGTCGTTCACGGGGTCTCCATGTCAGTCGTCGGAGTGAGACGTGCCGTGCGCGAGTCCGTCTCCGGGCTCCCCCGCGAGTTCTGGTGGCTGTGGACCAGCACCCTGGTCAACCGGCTCGGTGCCTTCGTCGCCACCTTCATGGCGCTGTACCTGACCATCGACCGCGGGTACTCCGCCTCGTACGCCGGACTGGTCGCCGCTCTGCACGGGCTCGGCGGGGTCGTGTCCTCGCTCGGGGCCGGGGTGATGACCGACCGGCCTCGGGCGGCGGCCCACGCTGCTGGTGGCGCAGGTCTCCACCGCCCTGTCCGTCGCGCTGCTCGGCTTCGTGCGGGACCCGGTCGCCATCGCGGCCGTCGCCTTCCTGGTCGGCATGGCGAGCAACGCCTCCCGGCCGGCCGTGCAGGCGATGATGGCGGACATCGTGCGGCCCGAGGACCGGATCCGGGCGTTCTCGCTCAACTACTGGGCCATCAACCTCGGCTTCGCGATCTCCTCCATGGCGGCCGGGTTCATCGCCGAGGTCAGCTACCTCGCCGGGTTCCTGATCGAGGCGGGCATGACCATGGCGTGCGCCGTCCTGATCTTCGTCAAGCTGCCCGAGTCCCGGCCGGGCGGACGCCCGGGAAGGGCGGGGCCGCCGACGCTCTCCGCGGCAGCGAGCCCGCCGTCTCCCTCGGGACCGTCCTGCGCGACGGGCGCTACATGAGCGTCGTCGGGCTGTCCTTCCTCATCGCCCTGATCTTCCAGCAGGCCTACGTGGGGCTGCCTGGTGGCCATGGGCGAGGCGGGGTTCACGCCGGCCGACTTCGGCATGGCGATCGCCGTCAACGGCGTCCTGATCGATCGTACTGCAGATTCCCGTCACCCGGTTCATCGAGCACCGGGATCCGCGGCTGCTGCTCGTCCTGTCGTCCCTGCTGGCCGGGTACGGCTTCGGGCTCACCGCCTTCGCCGGGTCGGTCGGTGTCTTCGCCCTCACCGTGTGCGTGTGGACGCTGGCCGAGATCGTCAACGCGCCGACCCAGACCGGGCTCGTCGTCCGCCTCTCCCCGTGCACGGGCGCGGGCGCTACCAGGGCATGTACACCATGTCCTGGGCGGTCGCCGCCCTCGTCGCCCCGCTGATGTCCGGCTTCGTCATCGACCACTGGGGCGCCGAGTGGCTGTGGGGCGTCTGCGCGGTCGTCGGCACGGTGGCGGCGGCGGGGTACTGGGCGCTCATGCGGGGGCTGCCCGAGGAGGAGACGTTCACCTCCGGAGCCCCGAAGGACGCCGGAGCCCCGAAGGACGCCGGCTCCCCGAAGGACGCTGGCTCCCCGAAGGACGCCGGAACCCCGAGACCACCGGTCCGCCCGAGGCCTCCCAGGCGGCCCTCGCGCCCGCGCCCGCCGAGCCCGAGGTCAGCACGGCCTGACGGCCGCCTTCGGGCGCCCGCGTCTTCACGGGTGCATCCGCGCCCCCTTCAGCACCTTGTCCACCGCGTTCTTCGGGCCGTAGACCGCGAGGCCGACCAGGTCGAGTCCGGCCGTGGGCACGGCCCGTACCGCCGCCCGGTTGTCGCGGTCGTTGCCCGTGGTGAAGAGGTCGGACGTGAAGAGCGCCCGGGGCAGGGAACGGGAGAGCACGCGCGCGTGGGCGTTCGTCAACGTCTCCTTGGTGCCCTCGAAGACCAGTACCGGCTGGCGGAACATCGGCAGGTACCCGACCGCGTCGGCGTCCTCGTACGGCTCCCCGACCACCTCGGGGAACTGCGCGCCCAAGCCGCTGACCAGGAAGGCGGTGACGTTCAGGGCGCTGCCAGGTCTCCAGGTCCTCGCGGAGCAGGACGGCGATCTTGGTGTCGAAGCGGACGGGGGCGTCGGAGGGCGCGGGGGCCGCGTCGTGCGTGCTCATACGGTGAGACTGCCGGTCGGCGTGCGGCCGGGTCTTGTACGTTTTTGCATGGCCGACCAGGACCGGCGGACCGTCTCCGCCTGGCGACCCCTCGTCCCGGGCGTCGTCGAGGTCTTCCACGCCCACTTCACCGAGTACGCATACCCGATGCACGTCCACGACGCGTGGACGCTGCTCATCGTCGACGACGGGGCCGTACGGTACGACCTGGACCGGCACGAGCACGGCACCCCGCACGACACGGTGTCGCTGCTGCCGCCGCACGTGCCGCACAACGGCTCCCCCGCCACCCCGGACGGCTTCCGCAAGCGCGTCCTGTACCTGGACGCCTCCCGGCTGGGGGACGAGCTGATCGGACCGGCCGTCGACGGACCCGACCTGCGTGATCCCGTGCTGCGGCGGCGGGTCGGGCAGCTGCACTCCGCGCTCGCCCCTGCCCGGGGACGAGCTGGAGGCGGAGAGCCGGCTGACGCTGATCGGCGAGCGGCTGCACGAGCATCTGCTGCCCCGGGGAGAGGGGGGCCCGGTGCGCCGACGGGACCCCGTCCTCGCCCGCCGGCTGCGTGAGCTGCTCGACGAGCGGGTCGTCCAGGGGATCGGCCTGGAGGAGGCGGCCGCGCGGGTGGCCGCCCATCCGGCCCACCTGGTACGGGCGTTCAGCGGCGCCTACGGCATCGCGCCGCACCAGTACCTGATGTCCCGGCGGGTCGACCGGGCCCGGCGGCTGCTGCTCGCGGGGAGCGGCCCGGCCGACGTGGCCGCCGCGACCGGGTTCTACGACCAGGCCCATCTGACCCGGCACTTCAAGCGGCTGGTGGGGATCACGCCGGGGCGCTACCGCACCAGCGGGCACTGAGCGCGAGGGCTCAGTCCTCGGTGCGGTCGGTGCGCTCGGTGCGGTCGGTGCGCTCGATCAGGTGCTGGAACGCCTCCAGGTTCCGCGTCGACTCCCCGCGCGAGGTCCGCCACTCGTGCTCCTTGCGGATGGCGGACGCGAAGCCCAGCTCCAGCAGGGTGTTGAAGGCGCCGTCGGCGGCTTCCAGGACCTGGCCGAGGAGGCGGTCGATCTCGTCGGGGGTGACGGTGGCGAGGGGGAGCTTCGCGGTGACGTAGATGTCGCCGAGGCGGTCGACGGCGTAACCGACGCCGTAGAGCTTGAGGTTGCGTTCCAGGAGCCAGCGGTGGACGGCGGGTTCGTTCTCGTCGGGGTGGCGGATGACGAAAGCGTTGAGGGAGAGGGAGTGCCGGCCGAGGAGGAGGGAGACGGTCGTCGACAGCTTGCGGGTCCCCGGGAGCTTCACGACGTAGTTGCCGGGCTCGCGGCTCTCCCACTCCAGCTCGGCATCCTTCAGGACGTCCTCGACGACCTGTGCTGCCTTCTGTGCTGCCTCAGCCATGGTGGGAGCGTACGCGACGGCGGTGGGAGTGGATCGCGGCCGTGTAGGCGTCGGCCGTCGCGGCGGCGGCGCTGTCCCAGCCGAAGGACTGGGCATGCCGGGCGGCGGCGTCGCCCATCCGGGGCGTCAGCTCCGGGTTGTCGGCGAAATCGCGCAGCACGCGCGCGTACGCGGCGGGATCGTGGCCTTGGACGAGGCGGCCGGTGTGCCCGTCGCGCACGGCGACCGGGAGGCCGCCGACCGCGGCGGCGAGCACCGGCGTACCGGCCGCCTGGGCCTCTATGGCGACCAGGCCGAAGGACTCGCTGTAGGACGGCATGACCAGCACGGACGCGGCCCGGAACCAGTCGGCGAGCTGCTCCTGCCCGACGGGCGGGCGGAACCGTACCGACGTCGGCGATGCCGAGCCGCGCGGCGAGTTTCTGCAGCCCCTCCGGCTTGGCGAGGCCGCTGCCGCTGGGGCCGCCGACGACGGGGACGACGATGCGGGGAGCGCAGGTCCGGGCGTTCGTCGAGGAGTACGGCCACGGCGCGCAGCAGTACGTCGGGCGCCTTCAGCGGCTGTATGCGGCCGGCGAAGAGCGGGATCAGCGCGTCCTGCGGCAGGCCGAGGCGGGCGCGGGCGGCGGCGCGGGCGGACGTGACGTCCCCGGGGCCCGGGTCGGAGCCCTTGGGGAAGGGGCGCGGAAGCGTTCGAGGTTCACGCCGGGGTGGACGACGGCGACCTTGGCCGGGTCGGCGGCGTAGTGCCGGACCAGCTCGTCGGCCTCCTCGGCGGTGTTGGCGATCAGGCGGTCGGAGGCGGCGACGATCTGCGTCTCGCCGATGACGCGGGCGGCCGGTTCGGGGGTGTCGCCGTCGGCCAGGTTGGCGTTCTTGACCTTGGCCATGGTGTGCATGGCGTGCACCAGGGGGCGCCCCAGCGCTGGGCGGCGAGCCAGCCGACGTGGCCGGAGAGCCAGTAGTGGGAGTGGACCAGGTCGTAGTAGCCGGGGCGGTGGCCCGCCCAGGCCTGCATGACGCCGTGCGGTGAAGGCGCACAGCTGGGCCGGCAGCTCTTCCTTGGCCAGGCCCTCGTACGGTCCGGCGTCGACGTGGCGGACGAGGACGCCCGGGGCCAGTTCGACGGTGGGCGGAGCGCGGCGGTGGTCGCGCGCGTGAAGATCTCGACCTCGATGTTGATCGCGGCGAGGCGCTGCGCCAGCTCGACGATGTAGACGTTCATGCTGCCGGCGTCGCCGGTGCCGGGCTGGTGGAGCGGCGAGGTGTGCACGGAGAGCATGGCGACGACGGCGGGGCCTGCGCAGCAACCGGAGCCGCGGGAGGCCGCCGGTGAACGACGCCCGAGCCTGCTGACGTACTGGCTCACGAGCCGTCCTCCTCGCTGCGGGCATGCCGGTCGGAGGACACGCGCCGCCCTCCAAGGGGTGGAAACACCGGATGGCGGTGCTCCATTTCCGGTTTCCCGACCTTTGCCGAATCATTACCGCTGGTCGCTCAACCGTTCGAGCGCTGATTGCGTCAAAGAGAGCGGGCCGAGCCGCATACCCTCGTACGCATGCCCTCCCGCGCCACCCCCCGCCCTGTGGGCACCGTCACGCGCGGGACGACGAATCCGAACTGGCTGCGCCGCATGGACCGCTGGATCGCGGCCACCCACGGGGCCGAGCTGCGCCGCGCCGCCGATCCCGTCGCCGTCGACCTCGGCTACGGCGCGGCCCCCTGGACGGCCGTCGAGCTGCTGCACCGCCTGCGCACGGTCGCCCCGCACGCGCGCGTGGTGGGCGTCGAGATCGACCCGGCGCGGGTGGCGGCGGCCGAGCCGTACGCGCGCGCGGGGCTCGCCTTCCGGCACGGCGGCTTCGAGGTCCCCGCGCGCCGGCCCCCGCTGCTGATCCGCGCGGCGAACGTGCTGCGCCAGTACGATGAGGACGAGGTGGCCGCCGTGTCTGGCAGCGGCTGTGCGGCGCGGCTCGCGCCTGGCGTCGGGGGCACTCCGGCGGCGGGCTCCTGGTCGAGGGTACCTGCGACGAGATCGGGCGCCGGCACGTGTGGGTGGCGCTCGGCCCCGAGGGCCGCGCACGGTCACCTTCGCGACCCGGCTGGGCCCCTGGACCGCCCCTCCGACCTGGCGGAACGGCTGCCGAAGGCGCTGATCCACCGCAACGTCCCCGGCGAGCCGGTGCACGCCTTCCTGCGCGACTTCGACCGCGCCTGGGCCGCCGCCGCGCCCTACGCCTCCTACGGCGCCCGCCAGCGCTGGATGCGGACCGTGCGGGACCTGACGGCCGACTGGCCGGTGACGGACGGGCCGGTGCGGTGGCGGCAGGGCGAAGTGACGGTGCGGTGGAGGCGTTGGCGCCCCGCGCGTGAACTCGCGGGCACGGGCGGGGCCGCGGGTGTGCCGGGAACGATCTCGGTGCGGCGTTCGTCACACAGCGGGGGAATCGTCGTACCGCGCGGCAGAAGGGGGAAGCGGGAGGGAAGCACGACCTCTGTCGCTTTCCACGCCGGCATGGCACGATCCCCCAGGCGACCTATGTTACTGATGGTTAATCAGTTTGGGGGCGAGGTATGCGTACGGGGAAGCATGGCTTGATGACCACTAGCCGTGACCGTGGTCTGCGCGGTCACCGTGCTCGCGGCACCGGGCACGGCGTTCGCGGATCCCGGGCCCACACCCTCACCCGGCACCCTGAGCGCCGCACCGTCCCCGGCCGCCACACCCGGCAAGGACCTGGAGGCCGTACGCGAGAAGCTCGACAAGCTCTACCGCGCGGCGGCCTCCGCCACGGACGAGTACAACGCCGCCGAGGAGAAGGCGGACAAGCAGTCCGCCGAGATCGTCGAACTGGCCAAGAAGATCGTCAAGGGCCAGGAGAAGCTCGACGGACTGAAGGACCGCGGCAAGGGCGCCGCGGCCCGCTCCCAGTACCGCACCGGCGGCCTGCCCGACGAGGCCAAGCTGCTGCTGAGCGACGACCCCGAGGACTTCCTCGACGGCACCGGCCGGGTCAACCAGGGCCAGCGCGCGACCAAGGGCCTGCTCGGCGAGATGACGCGCGCCCAGGAGGACCTGAAGGCCTACGCGGCGGACGCCTCCGCCCAGTTCAAGAAGCTGGAGGCGAACCGCAAGGCCAAGGCCACCGCTCAGAAGAAGATCGAGAAGCAGATCGCGGCGGCCGAGAAGCTGGAGTCCGAGCTGGAGAAGGAGGGAGAAGGAGCGCCTCGCCCGGCTGGAGCGGGAGGCCCAGGCCAGGGCCCAGACCGCCTGGCTCGACTCCGGCATCCTCAAGGACCTCGACACCGAGGCGACCGAGCGGGGCAGGAAGGCCGTCGAGTACGCCACCGCCCAGATCGGAAAGCCGTACCAGTGGGGCGCCGAGGGCCCGAAGGCCTACGACTGCTCCGGTCTGACCTCACAGGCCTGGGTGGCGGCGGGGACAGTCGATACCGCGCACCTCGCAGCAGCAGTGGAAGCAGCTCGAGCGCGTCGACATCAAGGACATGCGTCCCGGCGACCTGATCATCTACTTCGACGACGCCAGCCACGTCGGCATGTACGTCGGCGACGGCTCCGTCGTGCACGCCCCGCGGCCGGGACGCTCGATCACGATCGCGGGGGCGGGCACGATGCCGATCCTCGGCGTCGTACGTCCGGACACGGGCGCGGGCACGGGCGCGACACCCCAGGAGTGACGCGGGCCACGCCCCTCGCGCCGGGCGGTGAAACGGGCCACGTGACCCAGTCCACGCCCGGCGCCCCCACCCCGCGTGACGTTCGTCATCCCCGGCCCCCGGTCGACGTGTCCAACTGCGGTACGGAACGCGGCATATGACAGTGGCCGAGGGCCGACCGGCGTGTTCTGGACCATTCCGCAGCGGCACCGTCACCCGCTATGGTCCCGTCGGTGGGTCGAGGTCCCTCGCCCCGCCATGCCCTCGGGGGAGGGAAGGAAACCAAGACGATGCCCGTACCCGTACCGCGGCAGAGGGCGATCCCGGCCGCGGAGTGTGGTCAGGCGCCCGCCGTGTCCCCGGACAGCGGCCCTTCCAAGGAACAGGCCCCGCCCGGGACGAACCCGGCCGAAAACCCCACCACCCGGCGAGAGAACCCCACGGAGAGAGCGCGAGAAGACCACGAACGAGACCACGGACCAGCACGGGAGCACCGTTCCCCACCAACCTGACGCTGCTGCTGATCGAGGACGATCCGGGCGGCTCGCCGATCGTGCCCGACCTGCTCGACCAGTCCGGCAAGCCGATCCGCGTGCGCACGGCCCGCAACCTCACCGAGGCCGAGCGGCTGCTGACCGACGACGTCCAGTGCATCCTGCTGGACCTCGCCCTGTCGGCGCCCGCCCCGGCCCGCGCGAGCGCCGACGGCAACGGGGACGGTGACGGGAGCGGGGACGACGAGCTGGCCGTGCTCAGGCACGTGCTGGAGCTCGCGCCCCGGCACGCCGTGCTCGCGCTCACCTCCTCCAGCGACGCCGAGCGCGGCGCGGAGGCCGTGGCGGTCGGCGCCCAGGACTACCTGTTCCGCGACGAGCTCGACGGCCGGCTGCTGAGCCGGGCGATCCGCTACGCCGTCGAGCGCAAGCGGTCCGACTCGGCGGAGCGGCGCCTGGCCGAGGGCCGGCTGCGCGCCCAGGAGAACCGCCGTCTGGAGCGCGGCCTGCTGCCGACCCCGCTGCTGGCCGGCTCCTCGCTGCGCTTCGCCGCCCGCTACCGCCCGGGCCGCTCGCGTGCCCTGCTCGGCGGCGACTTCTACGACGTCGTCCGCACCCCGGACGGCACCGTGCACGCCATGATCGGCGACGTCTGCGGGCACGGCCCGGACGAGGCCGCGCTCGGCGTGGAGCTGCGGATCGCCTGGCGCGCGCTGACCTTGGCCGGTCTCTGCGGCGACGAGCTGCTCGGCACGCTCCAGCAGGTGCTGGAGCACGAGCGCCTCGGACGACGAGATCTTCGCGACCCTGTGCGCCGTGGACATAGCCCCGGACGGCCGCCGCGCCGGCCTGTGCCTGGCCGGGCACCCGTCACCCCTGGTCGCCGGTCCGGGCACGCCCGCGCGGCTGCTGCCCTACGACAACAACGGCCCCGGCGCTGGGACTGCTGCCGGGCGCGCGCCGCGCGGACGCAGGTGGAACTGGGTGCCGAGTGGAGCCTGATGCTCTACACCGACGGCCTGATCGAGGGCCACGTCGGCGAGGGCCGCGGGAGCGGCTCGGCCAGGACGGCATGGTGGAGATGGTCCGCCGTCGGTTCGCCGAGGGGCTGCAGGGGTGAGCAGTTGCTGCGGGCGACCGGTCAACGAGGTCCGCGAGCTGAACGGCGGCGAACTGGCGGACGACGTGGCAGTGGTCCTGCTGGACCGGACGGCCTGAGCGGGGCGGAGGCGACGCCCGCGTACGGATTGAGCGCGGCGCTGTATGCTCGCCGGTACGGGTCGATCGCCGTACGGATGGCCGTCGCGCCCCGCTTGGCGGTTCGTTGACAGGCTGGTCGTGCAGTTCCCCGCGCTCCCTTGGGGCGCGAGGCGCTTCAGCGTCCGCCGTTGTACGGGCCGGAGGAGCCGTCGCTGCTGGAGCCGCGGCGGCTGCCGCGGCCGCCGCCCGGCAGGCCGCGCAGCGCAGGGCGTACGTCGACCACGCCACACGATCGTCGCGATGAGCCCGATGATCGGCAGGAACGACAGGATGTTGAAGATCAGGTTCACCACGAAGGCGATCCCGAGGATGATCAGCCAGAACGGCTTGGTCTTCTGTCCGCCGCGCGGTAGGCGTCCTACGGCGCACGGCGGCGTCGACCAACGCGAAGCCGCTGAAAAGGATCAGGGCGATGCTCAGCAAGCCATGAAGCCTGCGAACCCCTGCATCAGCACTAACGTCCACCACCAGACTCGGATCGTCTCTACGCGGTCACCGGGTACCTGGAGAACGGGCCGGACACCCCAAGGGTGCCCGGCGCGTACCGTACCCCGCGCGTACCCGTCGCCGGTTACTGGCGGGCGGCGTCGTCTTCTTCGCGGTGCCGTTGGTGCTCTTCTTGGCCGGAGGCCTTGCGCGGGGCGGGGCCTTCGCCGCGGCGGCCTTGTCCTCCGTGACCTCGACCGGCTCGGACTTGGCGGGCTTGGCCGGCTCGACGGCCACGGCGAACTCCTCCACCTCCTCGGCGATGTCCTCGATGCCGTCGGCGGCCTGGCCGCGCCAGGTGCGGACCGCGTGCTCGCCGCGCTCGGCGACCTTCTCGTAGGTCTCCCGGGCTCTAGGCGGTACTCGGCGGCGACGCCGACCGAACGCAGCGCGAGGGTCCTGGGCGCTCTCGCCGAGCTTCTTGAGGTCGGTGTCGAGGGAGCCGAAGAGCTCGTTGGCCTTGGCCTGGAGGGTCCCCTGGGTCTCCTTGACACGGGCCGTCGCCTTCTCCCGGACGGCCTTCGGGTCGGTGTTGCGCACGGCCTCGATACGGGACGGCGCCTCGGCGCGTGCAGCTGCTCCACGAGCACCGGCACCTTCTTGGCCTGCTGGAAGGCCAGGCCTGGCGGTGCCCTTGCGGCGAAGTAGAGCGGGGTGGGGTCGCTGAAGGTCTTGCGCAGGTCGTCGGTGATGGCCATGGTGATGGTCCTCCGGTATTGCGTTCGGCTGAGGGTTTTGTGGTGGTCCCGCGCCCGGCCGGCTACTCGTTCCCGCTCATCCGGCCGTTCAGCCGGCTGGGCCGGCGTTACTGCCGCCGGTCGTACGGGGGCCGAGGCCCGGTATGTAGGCCCCGCCTTCGGCGGCGTCGCCCGCCGTCGCGTCCTCGAGCCGGCACCTCGTCGTCGGCGTCGTTGCCGAATCCGTTCTCCTTGCGGAAGGACTCGTAGATCTGGAGCAGCACCTGCTTCTGCCGCTCGTTCAGCGAGGGATCGGCGAGGACGACCTCCGCACGCGTCTCCACGTCGTCCCGGTCGCGCTCCGCGTCGAGGATCCCCGCGCGCACGTACAGCGTCTCGGCGGAGATCCGCAGCGCCTTGGCGACCTGCTGACGCACCTCCGCGCTCGGCTTGCGCAGCCCGCGCTCGATCTGGCTCAGGTAGGGATTGGACACGCCCGCGGCATCGGCGAGCTGCCGCAGCGACAGCTGCGCGTTGCGCCGCTGCTCGCGCAGGTACTCACCGAGATTGCCGATGGTTGAGCGATGCCATGCCTCTACGATGCACCACACCGCTAACTACTGCAAGCATGCGCTTGCAATAGTGTGCCTCCGGGTCTCGGAACGTGCACCTCCGGGCGCGAGGTTACACCGTCTCGCAGCGACTGCGGAACAACTCCGCTCCGTCGCCGTCGAGTTCGTCGCAGTACGTCGCGCGGCCGGTCATGGCCATCACCAGGGACAGGGTGGGGCCGGATACGAGCGGCCCCGAGCCGGTCGTGAAGGGGCGTCGTCCGCGACGAGCCGCAGCCCGTCGACGCGCCCTTGGCGAGGACCACTAGATCCGATCCCCGGTAGTACTCGTGCCACCCGGGTGACAACCTCGACCGGGTGGTCGCGGCGGATGCCCAGCGGACGCCGGATGTCCTCTCCGTGCACGACCGTCTCGCCCAGCATGGCCAGGGCGGGCAGGGAGGCTTGGTGGTGCTCGGGGGACGACGCGCCGGAAGCGCTCGAGGGTCTCGGCCAGGGGTCGCGCCCAACTGCTCGGCCAGCCGCATGGCCACCTGCTTGTCGAAATCGAACCGGCAACGGATCACCCCCGCCATCCAGCGCACGGTGTTGAGGCTCGCGCCCGCGGTGAGATGGGCGAGCACCTCACGCACCGTCAGTCCCGCGCAGAGCGACGGCGTTTCCCAGCGCTCGTCGGCCATGTCCCCGAGATCGGCCGCCAACGCGGCTCGCTCGGCGTGGATCAGGGGCCAGGCACCGGCCCCGCGGCCGCGGGGCGCTGTCACTGCCGGATCAGTCACAGGGCGGTCTCCCGTCACGGGGCCGGTCATGAGGGCGCACTCCAACACCGCGCCCGGCACGGGTGTTCGCGAGGAGGACCGGTATTCCTGGAGCAAAGTCATCGCCCGGGACAGGACGGCCCTACCCACTTTTTTGTGCGTACTTGGCAGCGCGCACCCCTCGGCAGAAGCTGAAGGGGCGGGTGATCGTCAGGAGGCCGCGCGGGTGGTGGTCTCCGGCCCGGCCAGCCTGTCCAGGCGCCGGTGGCCCCAGTCGGAGAGAGGAGAGAGGGCCTCGGCGAGGTCGCGGCCGAACGCGGTCAGGAGTACTCCGTCTTCAGCGGAAGCACGTCGTACACCCGCCGGTCCACCAGTCCGTCCGCCTCCATCTCGCGCAGCGCCTGGGTCAGCACCTTCTCGGTGAGGCCGGGCACCCGCCGGCGTAGTTCGGCCGGCCGCTGCGGGCCGGACTCCAGCAGCCACAGCAGCGTCGTCTTCCACTTGCCCTCGATCACGGCGATCGCGGCGGTCACTCCCGCAGACGTTCGGATCCTGACGCCGGTGCGCCATGCCGTGCCCCTTTCCTCACCAATTGCTCACTACGTTACGGGAGTTGAACCATGTCCGTGCACACCGACCAGTCTCGCCGCCGCCGTCACCGTTCTCGGCCTCGGTCCGATGGGCCGGGCGCTGGCCGAGGCGTTCGTGGCCGCCGGGCTGCGCACCACCGTCTGGAACCGCACGCCCGGCCGGGACGCCGACCTGGTCGCCCGGGGCGCGGTCTCGGCCCGCTCGCGCGGAGGAGGCGGTCGCCGCCTCGCCCACTCACCGTCGTCTGCGTGGTGAACTACGACGCCTCGACGCCGTACTGCGCCAGGACGCCGTCACCGCCGCGCTCAAGGGCCGCATCGGTCGTGAACCTGAGCGCCGACACCCCAGACCGCGCCCGGGACACGGCCGAGTGGGCCGGCCGGCACGGCGTCCGCTACCTGGACGGCGCGATCATGACGCCGACCCCGACCATCGGCACGGACGACGCGGTGTTCCTGCACAGCGGCCCCGAGGAGCTGTACCGGGAGCACCGGCCCGTGCTGGCGGCGCTCGGCGGCACCCACACCCACCTCGGTGAGGACGCCGGGCGGGCCGCGGCCTACGACATCGCGCTGCTCGACATCTTCTGGACGGCGATGGCGGGGCTATGCGCACGCCCTCGCCGTGGCCCGGGCGGAGGGCGTCTCCGGCGCGGAACTCGCCCCCTTCGCCCAGGGCATCGCCGCCATCCTGCCGCCGCTGTTCACCGAGTTCGCCGCCGACACCGACGCCGGTTCGTACTCGGGCGAGCTGAACCCGATCACCTCGGCCGCGTCGACCATGGCGCACGTCGTCCACGCCTCCGAGGCGCACGGCATCGACGCGAGCGTGATGCGGGTGATCGAGGGTCAGGCCCGGCGGGTCATCGCGCTCGGGCACGGCACGGACGGGTTCACCCGGGTCGCCGAGGTGATCGGCCGGAGCTGACCCGCGCGCGGCACGTCAGAAGGGCAGGGGCCGCCCGTGCACCACGTCCAGCCGGGACACCGCGCGGGTGAGCACCACGTACAGCCGGTTGCAGGCCCCGCCCTCCGGGGCCCTCCGCCTCCGCGATCGCCGCCGGTTCGACGGCGACGACGTGGTCGTACTCCAGTCCCTTGACGACACTCGCGGGCACCACGGCCACCCGGGCGCCCAGCGCCTCTGGTCCCGCCGCCGCGATCCCGGCGGCGTCGAGGGCGTGCCGCGTCCGGGGCACGTCCGCGTCGGCGGCGACGACACCGACGGAGCCCTCCCGGGCGAGAGCGTCCCGTACGGCGTCGACGACCGCGGCTCCCGACCTCCCCGGGTGCGACGGGGCGCATCGTCAGCTCGCCGTCCCCGCGCGGGGAGCGGGCCGCCGGCACGTCCACGTCCAGCCGCGCCAGCAGCCGGTTGGCGAGGCCGACGACCGCCTGCGGCACCCGGAAACCGGTGGTCAGCGGCGTCACGGTCGCGTCCGGCCGGCCCAGGTGCGCGAGGGTCGTCCGCCACGACCGCGCCGCCCACGGCGTGGTCCCCTGGGCCAGGTCGCCGAGGACGGTGGAGCGATCCGAAGGCGGCCCGGCGGGCGATGGCCCGGCACTCCATCGGGGAGAGGTCCTGGGCCTCGTCGACGACGATGTGCCTGTAGCCCTCGGGGTGTTCGAGGAGCCCGCCGACCTCGTCGAGGAGGACCAGGTCGGCGGCGGACCAGCGGGCCGACCGCCACGACCGCGGCGCACCGGCCGCCGACCACCGGACCGCCTTCTGCTCGTCGTCGTCCAGCAGCCCGTCGGCGGCCCGCGCCAGCGCGTCGGGGTCGCCGAGCAGCCGCGCGACGACCTCCTCGGGACGCACCCCGGGGCCAGACGGAGTCGAGGTGGGCGCCGACCGGGCGGGACCGTTCGATCCGGCGCACCCAGGCGTCCGTCCGCGCGCCCGGCGCGCCGCTCGGCCAGGTCCTGGACGTACCGCACGATCCGGGCCCGCACCCGCTCCCGTCCGACGGTGTACGGCGGTTCCTCGTCCCGTACGTCCGCCACGATCCGGGGCCGACTCGTCGGCCGGGACCCGCCAGCGGTAGGAGCCGTCCGGTACGGCGAGGGAGTCGGCGGCGCCGGCGGCCACGCGCGCGTACAGGGCGCGGCGCAGCACCTCGGCCATCCGGGCGTCGTGCTTGACGGCGGCGGCCCGCTCGTCGTCGGTGCCGGTGACCGGGTGCCGGGCGATCTCCTGGGGGAGCGTGGACTGCCGTACGCCGGTCTCGCCGAGGGCGGGCAGTACCTCGGCGATGTAGGAGAGGAAGGTGGGGTTGGGGGCCGAGGATCAGCAGTCCGCCCCGCCGGATGCGCTGCGGGTGGGTGTAGAGCAGGTACGCGGCCCGGTGCAGTCCGACGGCGGTCTTCCCGGTGCCCGGGGCGCCCTGGACGCAGACCGTGGCGGTGAGGTCCGCGCGGACCAGGTCGTCCTGCTCGGGCTGGATGGTGGCGGCGATGTCCCGCATGGGTCCGACGCGGGGCCGTTCGATCTCGCGGGCGACGATGTCGCTCGCCCGGGACTCGCCTGCGCCGAGCCGCTCGTCCTCCAGCCCGGTGAGGTCGGCCGAGTCCCCGCGGCCGCCGGGCGCCCAGCCGAAACGGCGGCGGACGGCGACACCGCGCGGGTCGTCGGCGGTGGCCTGGTAGAAGGCCCGGGCGACGGGGGCGCGCCAGTCGACGACGAGGGCGGGGCGGCGGGGTCCTCGGTGACCCGCAACCGGCCGACGTGCAGCCCGGCCGGGTCGCCGCCGGTGTCCGTGTCCTGATGCGCGGCGAAGTCCAGTCGTCCGAAGAACAGCGGCCCCTCGGGCAGTTCGCGCAGCGCCTCGGCCCGACTGCGCAGCCGGTGTCCGAGCACCTCGGCGTCGGCACCGGAGGCGGAGACGTCCTCGCCGGTGACCACGTGTTCCCGGGCTCCGTCGACCATGGCGGCGAGAGCGGTACGGCAGTGGTCGTGGTGGGCGCGTTCCTGGGCGAGGGCGTGCTGGAGGGCGGGGTCGGGTGACGTCATTCCATCGAGCGTACCCGAATGACGTTACCGAGTTACGTTTTTTACTCGGTCGCGAGACGACCGGGTTACGGCCGGTCGAGCCCCGGCAGCCCCGCCGCCAGCCCGCCGAACGCCCGCTCCGCCGCCGCCACGGCGTCACCCCGCACCTCCGCCACGCCCTCCCCGCCCGCGATCCGGCGCCAGTTCTCCTGCGCTAGGACCCGCCGCACGGCGATGATCTGCCCGGCGGCCAGCCTGGCCTCCAGGTCGCCGCCGAGGGCCTCGGCGAGCGCGTTCTCCGACCGCTCCAGGTGCGTGTGCAGCCGGGCGACGAGGGCGGGGGTGCCGTAAGAGCAGCGCGTGGAAGGCGAGGTACGTCGGGATCGTCACTGAGCCCGGTCACCGGGTCGGACCGCTCCAGCCCCGCGAGGAAGTGCCGGCGCAGCGCGGCGAGCGGCGCCGGCCCCTCCCCCGCCACCCGTGCCGCCTCGCCCTCGTGGTCGGCGATGCGGTGCAGGACGAGGTCCTCCTTCGCCGGGAAGTACCGGAAGAGCGTCGGCTTGGACACCTCGGCGCGGCGGCCACCTCGGCGACCGACACCGCGTCGAACCCCTTCTCCACGAAGAGGCCGATGGCGATGTCCGACAGCGACTGGATCGTCCGCTGCCTCTTGCGCTCACGCAGGCCGGTCTCCACCATGCGACGACCCTACGCCGGGTCCGCCGGCCCCGGTGACGGCTCAGGCGTCCGCCGGGACCAGGGCCGCCCGTGGCCCCCGCGGGCTCCGTGCGGCAACGCGGGGCGAGGTGGGGATTGGCCGTGGACTTGTCCGGCAGGCCGAGGGCCGCCGTGGCCTCGGCCAGCGTCATCGCGTAGGCCTGGACGGCGCGCTGGACGTTGGGCGCCTCCAGGCCGGCGCCGGTCACCAGGCGGTGCAGGTCGACGTAGGCGGAGCGGACGGTCTCGATCCACCGGTACACACGCCAGTCGTCGCGCCAGTCGCGGGCGCAGTCCGGCGGCAGCCGGCGCTCCCACCGCCGGAACATGCGGTCGCGGATCTCCGGCCGCGTCGGCGTGAGGTGCATGTGGCGGACGAGGTCGTACAGGGGATCGCCCACCATGGCCATCTCCCAGTCGATGAGCGTCAGGCCCCCGTCCGGGCGGCGCACCAGGTTCCACGGGTTGAGGTCACCGTGCAGCAGTACGGGCCTGCGCCGGCTCAGGGTGTGCCGGGTGAGGATCTCGGCCAGCCGCACGTTGTCCGGCAGTCCCAGTTCGCGGGCCAGGTCCATCGTGGCCTTGGGCAGCTCGCCCACCATGCGCACCAGCTCGCCGCGCAGCCAGGGATAGAAGGCGGCCCCGTTCAGCGGGTCCAGCTCTCCGCACTCGACCTCGGTCAGCGCGCCCAGCTGGTCCACGAGGTCGTCCGCCTCGTGCGGGCGCAGCCCGTGCTCGGGGTGCTCCGGGGGGCGGAAGCCGCCGGCCGGCCCTTCGTAGGAGTGGATGGTGAACTGCTCGCGCAGCCCGCTGGTGCCCAGGGCCAGCACCGCGGAGCCCGTACGCGCGCCCCGGAGCGTTCGATCGCCGTCAGCACGGCGTGCTCGCTGAGGAACCGGCGCTCCAGGGATTCGGCGGCGCCCACCTTCCGGCGGACCATGACGGGGAAACCGACGCCCTCGACGTGCACCGCCGTGTTCAGATGTGCGGTCCCCTTGAGACCCGGTCGGCGGCGGCCGCGCCCTCCTCCAGCAGCGCCCGGCCGACCGCCCAGGCGGGGAAGTCACCGCGGATGCGGACCCTCCGGTCGCGCTCCCACACGATCCGGTCGAGGGTCCGTTCCCGGCTGGGCCGGACGCCGTGCGACTCGTTCCACCGGAAGAGGATGCGTTCGATGGCCGGCTCGTCCGGCACGCGCCTCAGACGCAGCGGTTCCTCCGCCGCCACCAGCGCCCGGCGCACCGCCCGGGTCGCGGCGTCCAGGTCCCGCTGGTCGAAGCGGTCGCCGAGCGACTTCGCGGCCCGCATGATGTCCGGGTACACGGACTGGGCCCGCTCGAACGCGACATAGTGCCTCAGATCCCGGCCCAGGCCGTTGACGGCCTTGCCGCGCCGCTCCCCATCACCTTGCGCCAGGCCTCGATGACCTCCGGCCACTGGTGGTCGGGGTAGCGCATGCGCACCAGGTGGGTGGCGAGGTCGTGGAGGGGGTCGCCGTAACCGGCCAGTTCCCAGTCGACGCAGATCAGTGGAGGGTCCCCGCCGTAGGAGACGATCACGTTGTCCCGGTGCAGGTCCGTGTGGAGCAGGCTGAAGGGACGGCTGACGAGGGTGGGCACCCGTTCGGCGAACCGGACCATGGCGTCCTCCGGAATGCCCAGCATGGCGAACAGGCCGCCGAACTCCGCCCGGTTGCGCTGCCTGATCTGCTCCTCGGCCGCGAACGCCAGCGCTTTGAGGAACGCGCTGCCGTCCCTGCTGGACCGGGGCCAGGAGACCGGCAACGGAGGCAGGTGCTGCCTGCGCACCCGCGTCATGTCGGCGAGCAGCCCCGCCAGGGCGACGATCAGGTCGTGGTCGACGGGCGGTCGCCCCGGGCAGACGCTCGACAGGGGCACGCCCTCGACGTAACTGAGGACGACGACGTCACGGTGCTTGGCCAGACAGCGCGGGACGTTGTGCAGCACACCCCAGATCCGGTTGAGCAGGTCGGCCTCGTCCTGCCAGGTCCGGATCACCACCGGCAGGGCGGACGGGATGCGTTTGCGGACGGTGACCGGCGCGCCGTTCTCGGCGGCGACCAGCCGCGAGTCCTCGGGGGTGAGGGGGCGCACCATGTAGTTGAGGTTGTGGTGGCCCCGTCCGAACCGCCCCAGTGCCGTCGCGTGGGCGAGGAACCGGTCGAACGCCTCATCCGCCGCCCGCTCCAGTGCCGGCTTGCCAAGCGGGGACGGACGACTCACGGAGTGCTCCAGGAGGGACTTGCGACGCGCCAGATCTTCATGCTGCGACGAAGAAAGTGGGCACACAGTACAGCCAGGACACGTGCCCCGCTGGAAGTACTCCAGTATCCGGACCGCACTTGGGCAACTCGGGTGACCGGAACGGGCGAATCAGCCCCCGCCACCCGGGCCCCCGGTCACCCGTCGCACGGGATCGGCCGGCGGTCCCGGCCCGAGACCGTCCTGACGTCGTGACTCAGGCGTGGCCGCGCACCCGGCCGTCCTCCCACAGCAGCCTCAGTACCGGCTCCAGTGAGTGCACGACCGTTTCCGCGCCGGCCCGTCTCAGGAGCTTCGCCTTCTCGTCGTCGCGTGCGTAGCCCAGGAACGGCACCCCGGCCCGTCGGGCGGCGGTCAGGTCGGACGTGGTGTCGCCGACCATCAGCGCCTGCCCGGGGGCGGCGCCCATCGCTCGGAGGGCCCGGTTCAGGCAGTACGGGTCGGGTTTGAGCAGGTGCAGATCCCGGGTGCGGCCGTAGATGTGGGGGCGAAGCAATCCAGCAGGCCCCGCGTGGCGAGGTACTCGCCCACCACGCGCGGCGAGTTGTTGGTCGTGACCGCCAGTCCGACACCCAGCGCGGTCCAGGTCCGGATCAGGGGGTCCGCATACGCCGTCGGCCGCGCGGTGGGCACGGCGCGCAGCTCCTCACGGGTCAGCCGCTCCTCGAAGTCGGCCGCGAGGTCACTGCGGTGCCGCCTGCGGTCGACCGCCCCCAGCAGGACGTGCGGGTCCGGATGGACCTGCTCCTCCTCGCTCAGCAGCTCCTTGAGCCCCAACCGCGCCAGCCAGTCCACCAGTTCGCCCGCGACCCGGTCCGCGGAGTAGCCCGCGAACAGCCTGCAGACGGGGCCGTCGAAGTCCCAGAGGACGACCCGGGCGCCCAGGACCAGATCTCTCAGCCCATCGGCCTGCTCGGCCACCGGTTCCGTCTGATCCGTATCAGAAGTCACTAGGAGAGTGTCATGTCCGAGGTGATGGTTTCCCAGAGGGCGTCGAACCACTTCTGTGATTCCTCCACGAACACCGCGTCCCGGTGACCCGCCCGCTTCAGGAAGGAGAACAGCAGCGACTGGGAGCCGAGGGCGTCGTACATCTGCAGCGTCCTGCTCTCGTACTCCTCCTCGCGCCGGGTGAGCATGTAGTAGCCGAGGAGCGCCTCGTCGCCGTTGAGCAGGTAGAGCTTCATCGGCGGGGTGAAGGGCAGCGCGCGGAAGGCGATGTGCACGTCGACGCGGTGGGTGGAGCGTACGGCGTGCAGGTTGTGCTGGAGCACCCGGGCCTGGGCGTTGCGCATCTGGAGCCAGCGCTGGTGCACGGGGTCGTCCTCCTCGTCCTCGACCAGGACGGGGAAGGCCAGCTCGATGTCCCGCGACGGCATCAGGACGCGGAAGTCGATGGACTCCGGGTGAATGCGGCCCTCGTGGATCAGGCGGAGCGGCTCGCTCAGGGCCAGCATCAGCGTCTCCGAGGTGTGGCACACGACGTCGACCCGGACCCGCGGTGCCGAGAACGCCTCCGCCAGCCGCGGCCCGAGCGCCACCATCGTCGGCTGCGGCTCGCCCCGGGGCGTGGCCGGCTCGGCGATGCGGGGCGGGCTGCCCTTGCTGACGTTGGTGAGCAGGCCGTCCTCCTGGAGCGCCCTGCAGGGCCTGGCGGACGGTGCCGCGCTCCACCTTGAACTCGTCGGCCAGCTCGGCCTGGGTGGGCAGGCGGTCGCCCGCCTTGAGGTCTCCCCGCGGATCCGCTCCCGCAGGATCTCGGCGATCTCCTGGGACGAGAGCCTTCTGCTGCCGTTCACGGACACGTTCTCCTGAGTCACGACCAAACGCTACAACTTCGACCTACCTACAGGGAGTTGTTTGAAACTTGTTTATAGATAGTAGCCAAGTGGGGACAACATAGTCAGAGTTGGTTGCCAACTTGGTCTAGTTGGCGGAAGTTTCCCGTTCCAAACTTCCGAAGGGGGAAAGACCATGCCCGTTCTCGCCCTTGTCTCCGCGGTCCTCGTCGTCGCCTTCGAGCAGATCGTCCAGTGGAAGTACGGCGCCTCCGGCATCGTCGGCCTGCTCCTGCTCACCATCGGCATCAAGGCCAAGAGCCCGTCCGTCAGCTCCGTCGGAGCGGTGGTGCTGGCCCTGCTGGTCGCGGGCCCCGCGCTGTGACCGGGGAGGTGATCAGGCGGTGAGCAGCAGCTCCGAACTGATCGTCTCCCACAGCGCGTCGAACCACAGCCGCGACTGCTTCACGAACACCCCGTCGCGCAGGCCACCGCCCTGATCGAAGGCGAACAGCGTCGAGCGGATGCCCTCCGCGTCGTACATCTCCATCGGCTCGTGGTCGATCTCCTGCTCACGCCGACTGGAGGGTGTAGTACGCGAAGAGGGCCTCCGCGCCGTTGAGCACGTACAGCTTCACCGGCGGCGTGAAGGGCAGCGCGCGGAAGGTCACGCGCACGTCGATGCCGTGCGTGGCCCGCAGGCCGAGCAGGTTGTGCTGGAGCACCTGTCCCTGGGCGTTGCGCATGGCCAGCCACCGCTCGTAGCACCGGGTCGCCGGCCCGCGGCCCGCCACCGCCACCGGGAAGGCCAGCGCGATGTTCCGGCTCGGCAGCAGGACGCGTACGTCGATCTTGGCCGGTTTCAGTCGCCCCGCGTGGATCTGGCGCAGCGGTTCGCCGAGGGCGAGGGTGAGGAGACCGAGGTCAGGCACAGGGCGTCGATCTCTACGTGCGGGGCGGCGAAGGCCTCGGCGATGCGGGGCGCGAGGGCGACCGTGGTGGGCATCGGCGGCGCCGCGGGCCCGGTCAGGGCGCCGTGGAGGTCGGGCGCGACGGTCGCGGGGCTCCCCTTGGACACATTGGTGAGCAGACGTTCCGACTGCAGGATGCGCAGGGCCTGGCGGACGGCGCCGCGCTCCACGCGCCGAACTCGTCGGCCAACTGGGCCTGGGTGGGCATGCGCTGGCCCGGCTGCAGCCGACCGGACCTGATCCGGGCGCGCAGTTCGTCGGCCACCTCGCGGTGTGTTCGCTGTGGCCGCTGCGGTCTCTTCCGCCCGTTGACGGGGGCATGTTCCGGCTCCACGACCAAACACTACAACTTCTCGCCATCTTTAGGCAGTTCGCGGGAAGGTGGTTATGAGACGCGCCCAAGCGGAGATAAGTACAGTGAAGTTGGCAGCCAACTTGAGCAACGTGGTCGGACCTTCAGGGGTTGGCCACCACGGTGACAGGGGGGACCACCATGCCGCTCATCGCCATCGTCGTCGCCGCTCTGGCCATCGGGTTCGAGCAGCTCGTGCAATGGAAGTACGGGCCCATGGGCATCATCGCGTTCGTCGCGCTGTCCATCGGCATCAAGGCGAAGAACACCATGATCGGCGGTGTGGGCGCGGTGATCCTCGTGATGCTGCTCGCCCAGTCCGGCTGAACCGACGTACTGCTGTCCGGGCCCCCTTCCGGAGGGGAGCCGGGAGCCCGGGCAGTCAGTCGGCACGACGCACGACAACCACAACTGAACAACGGCACGACAACCACAACCGAAGAGCAAGCGCTACGGATGCGCACACCCACCCGTCACCGGCAGAAGGGAGCCGCCTCAGAACATGTCCGGGCACCAAGGCCGCCTGGACGTACGCAGCAGGGCGTCGGCCACACGGGCGGCGCCCGCTCGTTCTTCCCGGACCCGGCCGAGCGCGGCCAGCCGCACGGCCGACTCGTCGCCCAGCCACAGCGCCGCCAGCTCGGCCACGTCGAGCACGAGGTGGGCGCTCTCGGTGGTCGGCGTGCAGGACGCCCCGTCCGCTCCCGCCTCCAGCCGCCACCGCCCGCCGGTCAGCCCCTCCTCGGTCCACGGCCTCCAGCACCAGCGAACCCTGCCCCTCGTACGTCCGCGCCTCCAGCGCCCGTGGACGACGTCCAGGATCCGCACCCACAGCCAGTCCGCCTGCGTGGTGATCCTGGCCGCGCGCGGGTCCGGCAGGAGGTGCGGGAGCAGGTCGTCGGGGGCCCGCCAGCCGCTCTTCAACGTCATGACCCAGTCGATCGAGCACAGGTAGCGCCACAGGGCGCGCTCGGCGTCCGGCGTCACGGCCAGCAGCCAGTCGACGGTCGCCGTGTTCAGCGGCTGCTTGGCGTCGCCCCACTTGGCGTCGGCCCGGTACGAGGCCATGCCCTCGACCTCGCCGTCCGCCGAGCGGTACACGGCGTAGAAGGGGCTCGGTCCACGGGGAGCCGTCCGTACTCACCACCCCGGTCCGGGTCTGCCACCACAGCTCGGACCGGCTGACCGCGCCCGGCTGGGCCCGGCGCAGCCGCTCGTGCAGTTCGGGGCCGAGCTTGCGGACGTCCTCGCCGTCCACGAGGTCGATCCGGCCGCCGTCCTCCGGGGCCGCCCAGCGCGCGTCGAGACCGGCGCGCGGCACGTCGACGGTCCACTCGGTCATGGTGGTGGCGGGGCCGAAGCCGCAGCGGCCGTAGATCGGGTACTCGGCCGCGATCAGCGTCGCGACGACGTCCCGCGCGTCCTTCGCCGCCGCCAGGTCCTGGGCCATCATGCGGGTGAGCAGGCCGCGCCGGCGGTGGGTCGCGGTGACGGTGACGTTGGAGATCGCGTCGGCCTGTACGGGCGCGCCGCCCACGGCGGTGACCTGCTGGTCGAAGGACCGGAAGGTCGCCACACACCGGTCGCCGTCGAAGGCGCCGAGCAGCCGGCCGGGCACGAACTGGTTGCGCCGGGCCTCCAACTGTTCCTCGGCGACGGCGGGGGGCATCAGGAACCCGGTGTTCAGGGCGCGGTTCCAGTCGGGGAACTCGGCCTCGGAGATGGGACGTACGTCGATGTCGGTGCGGCGGGTCATACGCTCACGGTAGGTCGGCGACCACACCGGCGTCGCGCGGATTTGCCCGGCCCGGCGGCGTCCCGAAGTGCGCCCGCTTTCCGAGAGCCCCCGCTCTCCGAGACCCGCCCCGCCCTCAGAAGGCCGCCCGGACCTCCCCACCTCGTGTCCGCCGCCCAGCAGGGGCGCACGGCCGATGCGGTCGACCACCGGCCCCTCCACGCCCAGCAGCGTCAGCGCGCGGGCCAGGACCGGGCCCAGGGCCCGCGTCGCGCCGTCCTCGACCTTGAAGGCCAGGGCGCGGCCGTCCGGCAGGGGCCACCGCCTGGACGGCCTCCGCGCCCATCTTGGAGAGCGTGCCGGGCACCTCGCGCATCAGCCAGGTGTCGGCGCGGCGGGTGCCGGCGACGTACTCGGGGTGCGCGCGCATCGCGTCGGCCACCCGGCGCTCCGCCGACCCCGGCTCGGCACCGGCGAAGGAGCGGAAGGCGCGGGCCAGCCCGACCAGGCTGATCGCCATCAGCGGCGCCCCGCACCCGTCCGTGCCGACGGCGGCGACCGGCTCGCCCGCCGCGTCCTCCACAACCCTGTGGATGATGCGCTGGAGCGGGTGCTCGGGGTCGGTACGACTCCAGCGGCCAGCCCCGCCGCGCGCAGACGGCCAGCATCGCGGTGTGCTTGCCGGAGCAGTTCATAGTGATCCGGTCGGGGGCCGCACCCGAGGCCAGGTACGTCTCCCGCTCCTCCGCGTCCAGGGGCAGGTCGGGCGGGCACTGGAGCAGGTCCGGGTCCAGGCCGTACTCGTCCAGCATCCTGCGGACCAGGCCGCGGTGGAAGGGGCTCCCCGGAATGGCTCGCGGCGGCCAGCGCCAGCCGCTCCCCCGCGAGGTCCAGGCCCGCCCGCAGGACGCCCGCCGCCTGCATCGGCTTGTTCGAGGAGCGCGGGAAGACCGGCGCCGTCACCTCCCCCAGCGCCAGCTCCACGGCACCGTCGGCGCCCAGTACGACCAGGCTGCCCCGGTGCCGCCCCTCGACGAAACTCGGACCGGACGACCTCGGCGAGGACGGGCGGTAGGACCGGAGAGGACGGACGTGGCGCGGGCGGGGCACGGCTGCGCCGTCGGGGGAGGGAGCGGTTGCGACGCGGACATCGGCGGTGGCCTTCCGGACGGACGGCCTGCCTGCGGTGACGGCCCGGGATCGCCGGGCACAGGAGGGCGGCTCCGGAAGCCGCCCTCGTGTCACACGAGCAGGTCGTCGACTTGTGCTTCCCCTCACGGTACCGGCGTGCGATCTCCGCGCTGCAGTCGTCGGCCGTACGCTGCAGCCGCTGCCGCCGACGGGAGACCTGCTGTTCGTAGCGCACGAGCCGGCCCATTCCGGCGGTCAGCTCGACGTCGGTGCGGGCCGTCAGGTCGGACAGCTCGACCTCGCCGAGCATCTCCGCGGCCAGCCGCCGGCACTCCTCGCTCCGCGGCGTGCCGAGCGTCACATGCCGCGCGGAGGAACGCTGCCGGGCCGGCGCGTCGGTCAGGATCTCCGACAGCCGCTCGACCACGGACCCCTTCGCCGCCGGTGGTCACCACGGACGCCGGGCGGCGGCGCGCAGCTCCGCACGCAGAATGTCGATACGGCCCTGCAGCAGCCGCCGTACGTAGCTCCAGGTCGGCCTCCTCGCGCTGCGCGTCCCGGCTGCAGCGTGCGCAGCCCGGCAGGCTCAACGCGATCAGGTCGTGCCCCGGAGGATCCGCGGGCAGCCCGGGCTGTCCGTGCGCTGCACGGGCGGCCGGGGGCGCCTCCAGGCCACCCGGATATGTCAACGCGACAGTCCCAAGCGGCTGCCCCGTACTCGGTGTGCTCATGTGCCTCTACCGTCCGTCCCCTCGACCGGCCTCTGGAGAGCATCGTGCCACCCCAAGTGGCCGCTATGTGACCGAGTGCCCACGATCGGCCCCGATCGGCCCCAGATGGGGGTTAGGGAGCAGAAAAAACCCCGGTACGGGCCCGTGTGCCCACACCCTAGGGGCGCACGGCATCATGACGGGATGCGTGCAGTGGTACAGCGGGTGGACGGCGCGAACGTCGTCGTGAACGGCGAGACCGTGGGAGCGATCGACGGCGAGGGCCTGTGCGTCCTGGTCGGCGTCACCCACGACGACACCGAGGAGAAGGCGGCGCAACTGGCCCGCAAACTCTGGTCGGTGCGGATCCTGCACGACGAGAAGTCGTGCAGCGACATCGACGCACCGCTGCTGGTGATCAGCCAGTTCACTCTTTACGGCGACGCCCGCAAGGGCCGCCGCCCCACCTGGAACGCCGCCGCGCCCGGCGACGTGGCCGAGCCGCTCGTCGACGAGGTCGTCGCGCGACTGCGCGCGCGCTGGGCGCGACCGTGGCGACGGGCCGCTTCGGCGCACAGATGCGGGTGTCGCTGACGAACGACGGCCCGTTCACGGTGATCGTCGAGGTCTGAGGCCCCGGGCTCCTCCCGGGGCCGCGCGCTCTCAGGGCTCTACGACCGTCTCCTGGGCCGCCGCCGTCTCCTCCGCCATCAGGCGGGCGTCCACCGGCACGTTCCGCTTCACCAGGGCGAGGGCGACCGGACCCAGCTCGTGGTGGCGTACGGACGTGGTGACGAAGCCGATCTTCCGGCCCTCGGGGCCGTCGTCGGCGAGGCGCACCCTCGGCCCCCGTTCGGCGGCAGGTGGACCTCGCTGCCGTCCAGGTGCAGGGAAGACCAGGCGGCGCGGCGGCTTGCCGAGGTTGTGGACGCGGGCGACGGTCTCCTGGCCCCGGTAGCAGCCCTTCTGGAGATGGACCGCCGTCCCGATCCAGCCCAGCTCGTGCGGGATGGTCCGGTGGTCGGTCTCGAAGCCGAGGCGGGGGACGGTGCTGCTCGACGCGCAGCGCCTCGTGCGCGAGGATCCCCGGCCGGCGGACCAGCCCGGTCGGCGAACGCCTCCAGCTCCTCGCGCGGCAGGAAGAGGTCACGGCCGCACGGCGTCTGCCGGACGGCGACGCCCTCGGGGACCTCGGTGATCGAGCCGGCCGGCAGGTGCACGACCGCGGTGTCGGCGGTGCGGTCGGCGACCTCGACCCGGTAGAAGAACTTCATCGACTCCAGGTAGGCGATCAGCGCCTCCCTGGCTGCCGGGCTCCACGTGGGCCCAGACGGTCGTGCCGTCGTCGACGAGGTACAGGGCGTGTTCGATGTGGCCGTTCGCGGAGAGGATCAGCGCCTCGGTGGCCTCGCCGGTCGGCAGGTCGCTGACGTGCTGCGTGAGCAGCAGGTGCAGCCAGCTCAGCCGGTCGTCGCCGGTGACGGCGACGACACCGCGGTGGGAGAGGTCGACGAAGCCGGTGCCGTCGGCGAGGGCACGCTGCTCACGGAACAGGTCGCCGTAGTGGGCGGCGACGCCTTCGTCCACGCCCTCGGCTGGGACGGCGCCGGGCAGGGACAGCAGGGGGCTCTTCATGGCTCCAGCCTACGACTCGGTAGTTGAACCCTTCAGGGCACAGTCCTTGCACCGGCCGAAGATCGCGAAGTGCTTCAGGTCGGTGTCGAAGCCGAACTGCTCCCGCAGCTTGGCGGTGAACTCGGCGGCCACCGACAGATCGGCCTCGATCACGTTGGTGCAGTCCCGGCAGACCAGGTGGATGTGGTGGTGCCGGTCGGCCAGGTGGTAGGTGGGCGCACCGTGCCCGAGGTGGGCGTGGCTGACCAGCCCCAGCTCCTCCAGGAGCTCCAGCGTGCGGTAGACGGTGGAAATGTTGACCCCCGACGCCGTCTTCCTCACTTCACCGAGGATGTCGTCGGGGGTCGCGTGCTCGAGGGTGTCCACGGCTTCGAGGACCAGCTGCCGCTGCGGGGTCAGCCGGTAGCCGCGCTGCCTGAGATCGCTCTTCCAGTCGGTGCTCACCACCCCACGAGTCTAGGACCTCTTGGGCGGGGGCCTACTTGAAGAAGGCGATCCCGTCGTCGGGCATGTCATCGGGCAGGGCCTTGGCCCAGCGCTCGACGTCCTCCGGGGTGACGACCTTCTTCAGGTGCGCCGACATGTAGGGACGCAGCTCGACCTCGGGGGTCTGCTTCTCGCCCACCCACATCAGGTCGCTCTTGACGTAGCCGTACAGCCGCTTGCCGCCGGTGTAGGGCCGCGAGGCCGCGGTGCGGGCCACCGCATCCGTGACCAGGTCGATCTGGGGCTTCTGGTCGGCCAGTTCGCCGTACCAGATCTCGATGACGCCGTCGTCGCGGGTCATCGTGACCTCGACCCTGCGGTTCGCGTCGATGCGCCAGAAGCCGTACTCGGACTCAAGCGGGCTGACCTTGTTCCCGTCCTGGTCGAGGACCCAGGTGTGGGACCGGTACTCCAGGAAGTCCCGGCCGTCGTGGCTGAAGGAGACCTCCTGGCCGAAGTTGCACTTCTCGGCGCCCGGGGAAGTCGTGCACGCCCGCGCCCGCCCAGTCGCCCAGCAGGAAGGCGAGGGGGACGAGGTCCTTGTGGAGGTCGGACGGGATCTCGATCATGAGCGGTACTTCCTGGCGTCGGTGATCAGCGCTGGCCCTGGTACAGCTTCTTCACGGTCAGACCGGCGAAGGCGAGGACGCCGACGCAGACCAGGACCAGCAGGGCTTCGAAGAAGATCTCCACGGGGTGCTCCTTGAGCGGGGGGCATACGACAGGGCCGCCCCCAGCTTCGCGGCCCCTCCGGCCGCTTCCCGTCGGACTCCGCCCACGAAGGCGTCCCACGCGGGCGCGGTGAAGAGGAGGGCGCTCAGCGGAAGGGGTCCTTGCTGTCGCGGACGGGGGACGAGGGAGGGGAGGTTGGGGGCGACCTCGGGCTGGACAGCGCCACCGCCAGCGGCCTGCTCACCGTCCTCTGCGTCGCGACGCTGCTGGCGACGATCACCTTCGCGGTCTGACGCCGCCCCCGCGGCTACGCTTCCGGCATGGCGAAGAAGCTCGTGATCAAGGTGACGGCGGGGGCGGACGCACCCGAGCGGTGTTCTCAGGCGTTCACCGTGGCTGCGGTGGCCGTGGCCAGCGGGGTCGACGTGTCGCTGTGGCTGACCGGCGAGTCCGCCTGGTTCGCGGTGCCGGGACGCGCGGCCGAGTTCGAGCTGCCGCACGCCGCGCCGCTGCCCGACCTGCTCGACTCGGTTCTCGCGGGGGGCCGGGTGACCCTGTGCACGCAGTAGCGCGGCCCGCCGCGACCTCACGGAGAAGGACCTCATCGAGGGCGTACGGATCGCGGGCGCGCAGGTCTTCGTGCAGGAGGCACTGGCCGACGACACTCAGGCGCTCGTCTACTGACTCATGCTGAAAAGCATGAACAATAACGGAAAAGTGTCCTCGGGGCGCTCAGATGAGCGCCCCGAGGACAGCTGGGGCCGTCAGCGGAGCAGCAGGGACTGCAGAGCCACGGTCTGCTGGAAGGGCACCGCCTCGGCCCCGCCCTTGCGGCTCTGCAGGACGACGGCCAGCACGTCACCGGCGCCGAGGTATGCCTGGCGGACGTGTTCGGTGCCGTAGGGCTCGGGTTCGGTGTACAGGGAGTACGACAGGTCGTCGACCTGTGCCTCCCTCGGGAAACCGTCGTCGGGGACGGTCTCTTCCGCACCTCGCACGGCGTAACCAGGGCCGCTGTACGACGTGAGATGACGGCTGCGCAACTCGTCCACAACGGCCGCGGTATCGAACTGGAGAAGGTAGACACGGGTGCGGGTGCCGTCATCGGTGGTCCAACCGCGAGCGGCGATGTGGCGCAGCCCGTGGTCGACGAGTTTCTGCCGCAGTTCGTCGTGTTCCGCGGTGTCCCGGTACTCCTTCAGGAAGACGTCCGTCGCGAGCCAGCCGTCCGTGCCGTGCAACTCCTTGTCGGCCTTCGCTCCCTCGGGCGCCGGCAGCACGAGGGCGCGCAGATCGGCGTAGTGGGCACCTGCCCTGTTGGCTTCGGCGAACGGACCGGGGCTGCCGGACGGCAGCGGCGGCCTGGTGAGTGCGGGGTAGGACCATCGCCCGTCCGACTGCGTCGCCAGCCCGGGTACGTCCGTCCGCTCCGTCCGTGTGATGCCGTACGCCGTCGCCGACCCGACGGCGGCGAACACGGCGACGGCCGCGGTCCAGCGCAGCACGGCGCGCAGCGCGCGGCGGTCCTTCGTCGCCACCGGGGGCGTGCTCGCCGGATCGGTGTCCCCGGAAGACGGGCGGAGCGTCGGGCATGGGCGGCAGGGCGGGCGGGACCGGACGAGCAGCCTGCTCCGTCTGCTCCGTCTGCTCGGTCACACCGCCTCCCCGGGCTCCGCTATGCGGTCGAGCTGCTCGGTCAGCAGCGCGGCGACACTCTTGGCGCCGAACGGCCGCACCCCCTCGCCCGTGGCGGAGACCAGCACGTCGCCTCGATAGGCGGCGCAGAACATCATGTCGAGTCCTTCGTCCGAGTCAGCGGGCAAGCGGTAGCACCGGGCGTCCTTGTGGCCCTCGATGCGCGGTCCCGCCCGGAAGACGTCCAGGGCTTCGAAGAACGCTTTCTGGTTGGCCGCCCCGGAACGCACGGCCGCCCGGTCCTTCATCCGGGTCAACACCACGGTCAGGGAGAGGGCGCCCATCTGTTCGCCGTCGTGATGCCCCCGGTGCTGGCGTAACTGCGCATGGCCACGCCCGTGATGTGCCGGCGTTCGATCTCCTTCTCCACTTCCCTGCGCTGCGATCGGGGCAGGCCGCTCAACGACTCCTTGCTCAGAGCGGTCGCCTGGGCGCCGCTCAACGCGACGTCCGCCCCGAATTCCCCGAGGTCGGGCCCACGCGTCCAGCCGTCGGGACGGTACGGCACGAGGGCCCGGGCCAGTCCGGTGGCTCCGGCCGACGGCTGCTTGCTGTCCGCCGCGGCCTCGGGGAACGCCCAGACGGGCGCGCCCGCGTCCCGGGCAGCGTCCTTGACCGTGTCGACCGTGTACCCGACGGCACCGACGACCGTCGCGACCAGCAGCCCGCCCGCGACGACACCGGCCCACCGCCCGCGACCCGCCCGCTTCTCGCTCACAACCGCCCCATCTGCCGCTCGGCCAGATCCATGATCAGCTTCTTGTTGATCCGCTTCGTTCCGGTCACCCAGACCTCCATCTGGATGTCGCCACGCCAGGCGTGCGCCTCGGCCTTGTACAACGGCGCAGAGCCCTGCTCGGCCTCGGGGCGGTTGTGCACGAACGCCTCGCCGTCACCGGTGCCGGGAATCCCCATCGATCGGTGTCCTGCTCCCGGGCCCATCCGGCCCAGTGCCGGCCGTTGTCGCTGGCCTCGTCGGCCGACATGACCTCTTCCTGCCGGAACTGGATCAGGCGGATCTCCACGCTGTAGTCGTTCCCGACGTCCCAGCCGGTGACGGCCGCCCGGCGGAACTCGTCAAGGATGTACTGCGAGAACTGCTCGTCCGGCCTTCCGAAGGTTCCGGTGTAGGTGGCGAGGTCCATCCAGCCGTCGACGCTCTTCCAGCCACTCGGCCTCCCGCGCCCCCTGCGGCTTCTTCAGCAACAGCTCACGCAGGTCACCGTCGGTCCGTACCCTGCGGTCCTGGTGGGCGGGCAGCGGTTCCGGTGCCTTACCGGCGCTGCGCGCGAGCGTGGCCTGCGACAGCGGCGGCAGCTTCGTCGGCTCCCGGTCCGCCTGCACGAGCACTCCCGTGCAGGTACCGGCGACCAGGCCCAACACGGCGGCGGCAGTGATGAGCAGGGTCGTACGCCCGCGCCGCGGGCGTCGTCCCGCCCCCTCGACGGTCCCGGACGAACCCGCGCCGCCGATCGGCGGCGTGCGGACCTCCGATGGCGTCGGCACGGCCGGTGCCGCGGGTCTCGCTGGTTCCTCTTCCAGTGATGTCCCCCCACAGAACGTGAAGTGCGCGTTCCGTATGCGCGCACCCAGGAGACCCACAGCCGACGACCGGGGTTGCGGCGACGTTGATCACGATTCGGCCCGACGCTGCGCCCCCGGTACTCGCGGCCCGGGCGCGACACGCAGGCGCCGTTACTGGGAGTGCGGGCGTTTCTTTCCGTCCAGTTCGTCCCACCACTCGTCGGACTTCGGGTCGCCGGAGGGGTCGTCCCACCAGCGGTCGTCGGGGCCGCGGCGGTTGGCGACCATCGCGGCGAGCGGGGGGGATGACCATGGCGACCACGCACATGCCGACGGCCGCGGGGACCGACCAGAGGCGGACGACGCCCCAGGCCAGGACGAACAGGGCGATGCAGACGCCCATCATCACGAAGTAGCGATGCCGCCGCCGCGCGTACATACGTCCCAGGGTAGGTCCGGACACGCCGAAGGGCCGCACCCGGGCGTCCAACCCGTGGGGTGCGGCCCTTCGGCCGTCGCTTGCCGCTGCCGCGTGCCGTCAGACGGCGATCGCGACCTCCGCCAGTCCGCCCTGCTGGGCGACGACCGTGCGGTCGGCGCTGGCGCCCGGGACGAGCGCCCGTACCGGTCCAGGTGCCCTCGGCCGCGTAGAAGCGGAACTGGCCCGTCGCGGAGGTCGGGACCTCCGCGCGTGAACTCGCCGGTGGAGTCCAGCAGACGGACGTAGCCCGTCACCGGCTCGCCGTCGCGGGTCACGTGACCCTGGATCGTGGTCTCGCCGGGCCTGATCGTCGAGGCGTCGGGGCCGCCGGCCTTCGCTCCGCACATGTCGTACTCACTGAGGGGTTGAGAGGGGCGGACTTACTTGTTGGCGCCGAGCTCGATCGGCACGCCGACGAGGGAGCCGTACTCGGTCCAGGAGCCGTCGTAGTTCTTGACGTTCTCCACGCCCAGCAGCTCGTGCAGCACGAACCAGGTCAGGGCCAGAGCGCTCACCGATGCGGCAGTAGGCGATGGTGTCCTTGGCCAGGTCGACCTGCTCGTCGGTGTAGAGCTGCTTCAGCTCCTCGTCCGACTTGAAGGTGCCGTCGTCGTTGGCGTTCTTCGACCACGGGATGTTGCGGGCGGATGGGACGTGGCCCGGGCGCTGCGACTGCTCCTCGGGAGGTGGGCCGGGGCGAGCAGCTTGCCGGAGAACTCGTCGGGCGAGCGGACGTCGACCAGGTTCTGCGCGCCGATCGCCTTGACGACGTCGTCGCGGAAGGCGCGGATGGAGGTGTCCTGCGGCTTGGCCTTGTAGTCGGTGGCCGGACGCTCGGGCACGTCGGTGCCGTCGACCAGCTCGCGGGCGTCCAGCTCCCACTTCTTGCGGCCGCCGTCGAGGAGCTTGACGTTCTCGTGGCCGTACAGCTTGAAGTACCAGTAGGCGTAGGACGCGAACCAGTTGTTGTTGCCGCCGTAGAGGACCACGGTGTGGTCGTTGGAGATGCCCTTCTTCGACAGGAGCTTCTCGAAGCCCTCCTGGTCGACGAAGTCGCGGCGGACCGGGTCCTGGAGGTCCTGGGTCCAGTCGATCCGGATCGCGTTCTTGATGTGGTTCTTCTCGTAGGCGGACGTGTCCTCGTCCACCTCGACGATCGCGATGCTCGGGTCGTCCAGGTGGTCCTGGACCCAGTCGGCGTCGACCAGGACGTCGCTGCGGCTCATGATTTCTCCTCCGGGGCAGTTGCGGCGGGGCGTGCGGTGAGAGGGGTGCGCGCGCTCGGGCCGTGCGGCGGCGCGCGGATGCCCTGGGCAGGGCGGGTGAGGGGGGACGGACGGCGGCGTCGCCGTACGCTCAGAAGGTGCGACAGAGCATGGCGGCAACGCGGCACAGGTCCACTGCCCGCCGCTTCGTGAGATCCGCCTGTCGCTTCATGGGTACCGATCGTAGGGACGGATACCGGGCCATGTCACCGGTGTGTCGCATCATGAGACGGGATCGTCCGCGATGTGGGATCGGTGAGGGGCGGGACTTCGCCGGATGCTCCCCGGGCCGTGGCGCTCGTCGTCGCATCTACGGTACGGACGACGCCGTCTCGCCTGTCGGACGCTTACCCGGCCAGCTCGACGTTCGAACCCTTCACCGTGATCTCGACTCCGTCCTTCGCCGCCTCGACCTTGTCCAGCTCGATGCCGCCGGGCAGTTCGTCGATGGTCTGCTGGAAGTCGGTGATGGCCCGGATGCGGGACTCGGCGAGCTGCTTGCCGCCGATCTCCGGCAGGCCGTCGGCGACGACCTCCACGTCGTTGTCCTTGACCGTGACCGAGCTGAGCACCTCGACCGGCTCGGGCACCTCGACACCGAGCACCGTGGCCTGGAGCGACACCTTGATCTTGCCGTTGCCGCCGTCGGAGAGGCCGACGACCTTGGCGGTGATGCCGGGCGCGATGTCCGTGGGCTCGGACTTGGTGGCCTTCATCAGCTCGTCGTAGCCGACGGTCGCGGTGCCGGTGGCGGTGGCCGCGGTGGCGGAGCTGTAGTCGCCGGAGAACTCGACGCCCTTCATGTTCGCGCGCAGGTGGTCGATACGGATCTTCTCGCCGCCGTCGCCGGTGGACGCCTCGTAGTCGTCGATGCCGATCTCGACGTCGTCCAGCTCGCCGCCGGCGACCTGGGTGAGGAAGGGGAAGCCGTTGATGGAGACGTCGGGCGTCGAGGGCAGGTTCTCGAAGCTGCGCAGCTTGTCCGCCGCCTCGTCCTCGGCGAGGTTGACCGCCACACGGTCCGCGATCACGAAGAGCCCGCCCAGGATCACGACGACGATCAGCAGTATTCGCAGTGCACGCATGCGGTGTTCCCCCAACCCTGGGCGGTCAACGACGGCGGTCCCCGACGACCGGCGGCCGTCCAGCGCGAGGGTAACGCGGGCCGGGCGGGGCCGCCGGGGTTTTGTCGATCACCTGTGACAGGGTGCGGGAGGCGGATCAGGCGAGGGCCCTGCCGAGCACGTACACCGCCGGTGCCGCCGCCGCGAGGGGCAGGGCAACGCCCGCTGTGAAGTGGACGAACCGGGAGGTGAGTCGTAGGCCGCCACCCGGTGGCCGATCAGCGCGCACACCGCCGCGCCCGCCCCGAGCAGCGCCCCCGACGCTCCGAAGTCCGTCATCGAGCCGACCGCGATCCCCGCGCCGGCCGCCGCGAGCAGCGCGACGACCACGGAGGCCGGCGTCGGCAGCGGCAGGGCACGGGCCACGACGGCCACGGCCACCGCGATCGCGCCGACCGTCACCGCGTCCGCGTCGGCGGCGAGGAATCCGCCCGCGACGATCGCCAGGGCCGCCGGCGGCGACGGTCGCGATCAGGCCGTACATCCGCTCGTCGGGGTCGGCGTGCGAACGCAGTTGCAGTACGAGGGACAGCAGCACCCACACCCCGAGCGTGCCGAGGATCGCCGCCGGAGAGCGGTCCGACACCAGCAGCGCCGCGTCGGCGGCGAGCGCGCCCGCGAAGCCCAGCGCGATGCCCTGCCGGGCGGGCCACATGCCGTTCAGGCGGAACCAGCCCGCCGCGGTGACGGCCTGGAGGGCGACGAGCGGGACGAGCAGGGCGTACGTACCGAGCGCCGCGCCGCCCGCCAGCAGCAGCCCGAGCAGCGCCGTGAGCCCGGCCGGCTGCATCCCCGGGTCGATGATCGGCGAACGCCCTTCGGCGCGGGCGCGCTGCGCGTCGGTGACCCGCGTGTTCCCGGCGAGGGTCGAGGGGCCGTAGCCGGGCGCGTCGGAGGAGTGGGAGAGGAGGACGCGGCGGCGGCGGGCTCAGCGACGGCGGCAGGGGAGCGGGGGCCGCCGGGGCGGTGGGTTCGTAGGGCTGGGGGTGGGGTTGAGGGTGGGGCTGGGGCTGGGCGGCGTACGGCTGCGGCTGTGACGGGTACGCCTGCGGCTGCGGCTGTGCCGGGTACGGCTGCGGGTGCTGCTGCGGCGCGTAGGGACCGGTCGTTCCGTACGGCGTGCCCGCCGGCTCCTGGTATCCGTTCGGGGTCTGCGGCGGCAGGTACGCCGTCTCCTCGGCGGAGACCGGCGGCTGCACCTGGGTCCCCCAGGTCTGCCCCTGCCACTGCTGCGTGTACTGGCCGGCGTTCGGGTCCTCGTAACCCTCGTAACCCTGCCCGCCCTGATACGCCTGCTGCGCTTGGGGCTGCTGGTGCGCGGGCCACGCCTGGGCGTCGTACTCAGACTGCCCCTGCTGCCCCTGCTGCCATCCGTCGTGTCCCTCGTACGGCTGATTCTGCCCGTACGGCTGATGCGGCTGGTTGGTCATCGCTCACCCTCCCGCGAACGGCGGGAGGACCTCGACCGTGCCGCCGTCGGCCAGCCGTACCGTCTCGTGCCCGCGCCTGCCCACGGGGTCGCCGTCGACGAGGAACGAGCAGCGCAGCAGTACACGCGTGAGTTCGCCGGGGTGCCGCTCGCGCACCGCGCCGAGCGCGTCGGCGAGTGTGGCCGCCTCGTACGGCTCCTCGGCCACTCCTGCCGCGGCCTTCGCGGCGGCCCAGTAGCGCACCGTGACCTTTGCCATCTGGATCCTTCGTCGCCGGTGCCGATCGGCGTCCGTGTCGATCGGCGGTGAACACCGTCAGGCTAGCCCGCCCGGGACACGGCCCAGTCGCCGATCCGGCACAGCAGGGCCTCGTCCGACGCGTGCTCGGCGTGGCCCATGCCGGGCTCCAGCCAGAGTTCGCCGTGGTCACCGGCCGCCTCGGCCAGCATCCGGGGGTGGTCGACGGGAAAATAACCGTCCCGGTCGCCGTGCACGACGAGAAGGGGCGTCGGCGCGATCCGCGGCACCGCCTCCACCGGCGACAGCGGCACCGGGTCCCAGTCCCGGTGATGGATACGGGTGCGCATGCCGTAGCGGCCCACCAGGCGCCGGCGGGCCGCATCACCAGCCAGTGCAGTCGGCGCATGGGCGCCGTGCCCCGGTAGTACCAGCGGGCGGGGGCGCTCACCGACACGACGGCGTCCGTGCGGGCGTCCCTGCCACCGCCATAACCACCGTCACCGCCGTCACCGCCATCGCCGCCGTACAGCGCGGCGTGCCGCAGTACCACCGAGCCGCCCATCGAGAAGCCGACGGTCACCACGCGCGCGTGCCCGAAGCCGCGCGCCCAGGTGACCGCCGCCGCCAGGTCGAGCACCTCGCGGTCACCGACGGTGGAACGTCCGCCGGAGGCACCGTGGCCCCGGAAGGAGAACGTGACCACCGCCGTAGCGCCCGAAGGCCTCCGCGATCCGCCGTACGTGGGGCCGGTCGGCGTCGCCGGTGAAACCGTGCGCGACGACGAACACCAGGTCGCAGGGGCCGCGACCGCTCACGCCCGGCTCGTACACGGCGTCGATCCGGACCCCGTCGGAGGCGTGCAGGAAGGCGCGTGCGGGCGTGCGGCGCGGCGTGCCCCGGGACGTCTCGAGATGCGGACGGACGGTGGAACGCGCCACATGACCTGCCGGTCGGTTGCTCATGTCGGCTATTCTGCTGGGCAGAGGACTCGGGCAACGTAGCCCCCGGGTCCTTTTGTGCTTCCGGGAGCGTTGTCGAGCGTTCACCTCCCGGACTCGCAGCGGGCCCCACGGGCACGGGATCCGCACCTGTACGAAGCAGTGCCGTAAACGTCCTCGCAGGGACCGAGGAGGAACCAGACGTTATGGGCGAGCGAACCGTGCACGACCGTAAGACGACCCAGGCAGGTGGGGCGCGATGAGTTCTCTGCTGCTCCTGACCAACGCCCTCCAGCCGTCGACGGAGGTGCTTCCCGCCCTCGGCCTGCTGCTGCACAACGTCCGTGTCGCGCCGGCGGAGGGCCCCGCCCTCGTCGACACCCCCGGCGCCGACGTCATCCTCGTCGACGGGCGCCGTGATCTCCCGCAGGTCCGCAGCCTGTGCCAGCTGCTGCGTTCCACCGGGCTCAGCTGTCACTCGTCCTCGTCGTCACCGAGGGCGGCCTCGCCGCTCACCGCCGACTGGGGCATCGACGACGTTCTGCTGGACACCGCCGGCCCGGCGGAGGTCGAGGCCCGGCTGCGGCTGGCCATGGGCCGCCAGCAGATCGTCGGCGACGACTCCCCCATGGAGATCCGCAACGGCGACCTGTCCGTGGACGAGGCGACGTACTCCGCCAAGCTCAAGGGCCGGATCCTGGACCTCACCTTCAAGGAGTTCGAGCTGCTCAAGTACCTCGCCCAGCACCCGGGCCGGGTCTTCACCCGCGCCCAGCTGCTGCAGGAGGTCTGGGGCTACGACTACTTCGGCGGCACCCGCACGGTCGACGTGCACGTACGGCGGCTGCGTGCCAAGCTCGGCCCCGAGCACGAGTCACTGATCGGCACCGTCCGCAACGTCGGCTACCGCTTCGTCACCCCGGAGAAGCCCGAGAAGGGGAGCGCGCGGAGGACGCCAGGGCGAAGCCCGGGACCCGGCCGGAGGCGTCGGCGGACACCGCCGTGGAAGCGACGTCAACCAAGGGGTGATACGCCCTGCCCAGGGCGGATCCATCCGCGTAGACTCCGCGCGTGGCCAAGGTGACTCGGGATGATGTGGCGCGACTGGCGGGGACTTCCACCGCCGTCGTCAGCTATGTCATCAACAACGGACCCCGGCCGGTCGCCCCGGCCACGCGCGAGCGTGTCCTCGCCGCGATCAAGGAACTGGGGTACCGGCCGGACCGGGTCGCCCAGGCGATGGCGTCACGGCGCACCGACCTCATAGGCCTGATCGTGCCGGACGCGCGCCAGCCCTTCTTCGCGGAGATGGCGCACGCGGTCGAGTGGGCAGCCGCCGAGCGCGGGAAGATGGTGCTCGTCGGCAACTCCGACTACGTCGGCGAGCGCGAGGTCCACTACCTGCGCGCCTTCCTCGGCATGCGCGTCTCCGGCCTGATCCTGGTCAGCCACGCCCTGAACGACATGGCCGCCGCCGAGATCGACGCCTGGGACGCCCGGGTCGTCCTGCTGCACGAGCGCCCCGAGGCCATCGACGACGTCGCCGTGGTCACCGACGACCTGGGCGGCGCCCAGCTCGCCGTACGCCACCTGCTGGAACACGGGTACGAGTACGTCGCCTGTATGGGTGGCACCGCCGAGACCCCGTCCGTCGGCGACCCGGTCTCCGACCACGTCGAGGGCTGGAAGCGCGCGATGAAGGAGGCCGGGCTCTCCACCGAGGGCCGGCTCTTCGAGGCGCCGTACAACCGCTACGACGCGTACCGCGTGGGGCTGGAGCTCCTCTCCGGGCCGCAGCGCCCGCCCGCGATCTTCTGCTCCACCGACGACCAGGCGATCGGCCTGCTGCGCGCGGCCCGTGAGCTGCGCATCGACGTGCCTGGCCGGCTGGCGGTGGCCGGCTTCGACGACATCAAGGAAGCCGACCTCGCGGACCCGCCGCTGACGACGGTCGCCTCGGACCGGTCGGCGATGGCGCGGGAGGCCGTGGACCTGGTCCTGGACGACGGTCTGCGGGTGGCGGGCTCACGGCGCGAGCGGCTGAAGGTCTTCCCGTCGCGCCTGGTGGTCCGGCAGTCCTGCGGCTGCGAGTAAGCAGCTTCGACACACGGCCTTTTGGCTTTTATATCGGGCATACGAGGTTCTGCCGGGCTTCTCAGGCAGCACTCAGGCCGCTCTCATACGGGGGCGGGAAGCTCATGAACATGACCGAGAGCCTCCCGCCGCAACGGCGAGTACGAGCACGCGCAAGAGAACCCGTACGAGAATCCGTACCAGGGTGCCCAGCAGCACGCCTCCTCTCCCGTCAACCCCGAGTGGCCGCCCCCGCCGGCGCAGCCGCCCGCCGCCTCCTTCCAGGACGGGCAGCCCGAGCAGCCGCACAAGAAGCGCGCGTCCCGTCGACGCGGCCCCGTCGCCCTGCTCGCGGCCGTGGCGATCGTCGCGGCGGCCGTCGGCGGCGGCACCGCGTACGGCATCCAGGAGCTGACCGGCAGCGGCACCGTCGTCTCCAGCGCCACCAGCACCAACGTGGTGCCCACCGGCCAGAAGGGCACGGTCGCCGGGGTCGCCGAGGCGGTCAGCCCGAGCATCGTCGAGATCAACGCCACCTCGAACGCCGGTTCCTCCACCGGTTCCGGTGTGATCATCACCGGCGACGGCGAGATCATCACCAACAACCACGTCGTCTCCGGCGCCTCCTCCATCAAGGTCACGGCCAGCGACGGCAAGCAGTACACCGCCCGGGTCGTCGGCACCGACAGCAGCAAGGACCTGGCGCTGATCAAGCTGGAGAACGCCTCCGGCCTGAAGGCCGCCACCCTCGGCGACTCCGACGCCCTGAAGGTCGGCCAGCAGGTCGTGGCGATCGGCTCCCCCCGAGGGTCTGACCGGCACCGTGACCAGCGGCATCGTCTCGGCGCTCGACCGTGACGTGACCGTGGCGACCGACGAGGGCCAGCAGCAGCAACAGCAGCAGCGGCAGGGCGGTGGCTGGCCGTTCGAGTTCGGTGGTCAGGAGTTCAACGGTGACACCGGCTCGTCCACGACGACGTACCAGGCGATCCAGACCGACGCGTCCCTCAACCCGGGCAACTCCGGCGGCGCGCTGATCGACATGAACGGCAACATCATCGGCATCAACTCCGCGATGTACTCGTCGGCCGAGTCCTCCGCCAGTGCGGGCAGCGTCGGCCTCGGCTTCGCCATCCCGGTCAACACGGTGAAGGCCGACCTGCCCAAGCTGCGGGCGGGGGCCGACGGCTGAGCGGTCGGCCCGGGGCCGATGCGAACATGCGACGCTGAAGACGTTGGCAGCCGTCACCCGGCACGGCATCACACCGCATCCGAGAATGCCGAGGAATCCGAGCCCATGAGCCCCGCAGAAGGCGACCGCGACCGTGACACCCAGCGCATCCTGATCGTCGACGACGAGCCCGCGGTCCGCGAAGCCCTCCAGCGCAGCCTCGCCTTCGAGGGGTACGGCACCGAGGTCGCCGTCGACGGCGCCGACGCCCTGGAGAAGGCGGCGGCGTACCGGCCGACCTGGTCGTCCTCGACATCCAGATGCCCCGCATGGACGGCCTGACCGCCGCCAGGCGAATCCGCGGCACGGGCGATGTCACCCCCATCCTGATGCTGACGGCCCGCGACACGGTCGGCGACCGGGTGACCGGCCTGGACGCCGGCGCCGACGACTACCTGGTCAAGCCCTTCGAACTGGACGAACTCTTCGCCCGCATCCGCGCGCTGCTGCGCCGCAGCTCCTACGCGGCGGCCGTGGAGGCCGGCGCCGACAACGACGACACCCTCACCTTCGCCGACCTGACCATGGACCTGGCGACGCGGGAGGTCGTGCGGGCCGGGCGGCCGGTGGAGCTGACCCGCACCGAGTTCACCCTCCTCGAGATGTTCATGGCACACCCGCGGCAGGTCCTCACCCGGGAGCAGATCCTCAAGGCGGTCTGGGGCTTCGACTTCGAGCCGTCGTCCAACTCCCTCGACGTATATGTCATGTACCTGCGCCGCAAGACCGAGGCGGCCGGCGAGACCACGCCTCGTCCACACGGTCCGCGGCGTGGGCTACGTGCTTCGGCAGGGCGGCGCGGGTGAAGGCTGGTCCGCCGTTTCCGGGCGCTCCCGCTCCGCTCGCGCCTGGCTCTGCTGGTTGCCGCGTCGGTGGCGTTCGCCGTGACGGCGGCGGCGGTGGCGTGCTGGTTCGTGGTGAAGAGCGTGCTGGTCAGCTCGCTGGACGAGGCCCTGAAGGCAAACCGCATGGACGGGCGGCAGGTGAGCCAGTACGTCAATCTGCAAACCGGCCTGTGCGCCCACGACCCCGTCACCCACGAGCAGAACCCCTTCGGCTCGTCCGTGCAGCTCGTGGACCGCAAGGGCGGCAGCTGCCTCATCATCGGTACGGAGGAGGTCCCGCTCACCGACGCCGACCACGCCGTGGCCGAGGGCACGTCCTCCGACGCGCTGCACGACGCCACGGGGTCCGACGGCACCCAGTACCGCGTCTTCACCTACACCGTGCCCAATCTGCAGGGCGTCGCCGTCTCGGCCGCGCGGCCGCTGGGCGAGGTGAACAGTTCCCTCAGCAACCTCGCGCTGGTGCTCGTCTTCGTCGCGGGCGCGGGAGTCGTCGGCGCCGGCGCCGCCGGCCTCTGGGTGGCCCGCACCGGCCTGCGCCCCGTCGACGAACTCACCCGGGCCGTGGAACACGTGGCCCGCACCGAGGACCTCACCGTCCGCATCCCCGTCGAGGACGACAGCGAGGACGAGATCGCCCGCCTCTCGCGCTCCTTCAACAGCATGACGTCCTCCCTGGCCAGCTCCCGCGACCTGCAACAGCAGCTCATCGCCGACGCCGGCCACGAACTCCGCACCCCCCTCACCTCCCTGCGCACCAACATCGAACTCCTCACCCGCAGCGAGGAGACCGGCCGCCCGATCCCGGAGGCGGACCGCAAGGCGCTCCTCGCCTCGGTCAAGGCGCAGATGACAGAACTGGCCGCCCTGATCGGCGACCTCCAGGAACTCTCCCCGCCCCCGACACCGGCCAGCACGAGGGCCGCACCCGCATCCTCGCCTGGCACGACGTCGTCGAGTCGGCCCTGCGCCGCGCCCGCCTGCGCGGTCCCGAGCTGACCATCACGGCCGACGTCCAGCCCTGGTACGTACGGGCGGAACCGGCCGCGCTGGAACGCGCGGTGGTCAACATCCTCGACAACGCGGTGAAGTTCAGCCCGGACTCCGGCACCGTCGACGTACGCCTCGCCGACGGCGTCCCTCACCGTCCGCGACCACGGCCCCGGCATCCCCGCCGAAGAACTCCCCCACGTCTTCGACCGCTTCTGGCGCTCCCCGAGCGCACGCGCCCTGCCCGGCTCGGGCCTCGGCCTGTCGATCGTGGCCCGCACGGTCCAACAGGCGGGGGGCGCCGTGAGCCTGACTCCGGCCGAGACCGGTGGCGGCGGAACAGTGGCGACCGTACGGCTGCCGGGGGCGCCGGTACCGCCGCCGGAGACGGGGGCGGCCGACGGGGGTCAGTGATAGCCGAGCATGCCGGGGGCATCGATGTCGACAGTGAGGAAGCCCGGTGGGTAGAGATCCTCCTGCCCGGTCAGGATGATCGACATGCCCCCCGAGTCCAGGTGCGGCGTCGCCACGTAGAGCGCGTGACACGTATCCGCACCGCCCCAGCCGTCCCGCACCATCCCGCCGACAGTAATGGCCGCGACCTGGCCGAGCGGATCGACGTGCAGGCCCGGAAGCGCCATCAGCGCGCCTCCGACGTTCGCCTCGCTCTCTTCGGCCTTCATGAGGCACAGCGCCGGGAGGTGCAACCAGTCACCCGGCGTATGAGCGACGTTGTCGGCGAGGCGGTGGAGGGCCTCGTGGCCATGGGCGAGTGCCAGGGCCGCACCCGCGTCGAGAATGATCACGCGGCGCGCTCCCCGAGGATCCGGGTCTTGTCCGCCGCCATCGCATAGATGTTGGCCAGCACGTTCGGCCCGTTCTCGAACTGCTCGTCGCTGAGTGTGCAGCCCAGCCGTTCACGCAGCACCGCGCGCGTGGCCGCCACCCGCTCCGCGATCTGCTCCGCCGTCGGCTGCTCCGAAGCCAGCTGCTCGACGAGCTGGCCGAGGGTCATGCCTCGCTCCTTGGCAACCTGCGCGAGATGGTCGCGGGCCTGGCGCGACACCTGAATGGTCGTGTTCTCTGCCATGGCACCACCATAATCACATCACAGCCAGGAGACTGCCGTCCGTCGCTCCCTTCACCCGAAGGTGCCTACGGCGCTCCACCCGCTTGACTCCGCGACGCATCCCCTCGCAGCCCCAGCCGCCCGACGAGGTCCCGGAACCGCCCCCAGGCCGCGGCGTCCGTTCCGTCGCCCAGCCGGTAGTGCCGTGCGGCTTCCACGGGGCGGCCGAGGCGTTCGGCCTCAGCACGGCCAAGTGTGAACGTGACGGGCAGCGGCAGGGCTTCGAGGCGAGCGGGGACGGTGAGGTCCCGGCGTGCGGTACGCAGGGACGCGAGCAGCGTGCCGAGGCCGTGCCCGGCGTCCAGTTCCGCGCCCAGCCCTGCGAGGGCGTCCAGCGGCGGGACCTCTCCCTCTCCGTAGCCGAACGCGACGCTGATGTCCTCCTCCACTCCCGCAGGTGTGCGCAGCACACGGACCGTGGCGATCGCGGGACGGTCTGTCGACCCGACGGCGATCAGCCAGGTGGGCGCGGGCGCACGTGCCCGCGCCAGGTCGGTCAGTTCACGGGCGGACCAGGGGAGGTTGACCGGTTCGGCGGTGCTCCAGCCGACGGGCGGGCCTCCGGTCAGCTGCGTGAAGGCCGTTTCCAGAGCCCGGCCCAGCACGAGATCCGCGTCGGGCGCGTGGCGGGTGCGCAGGGTGAGGAGCATCTGACGCTCACGGGTGCCGGTGGCGTCCGTGAACGCCTTCGCCGACGAGGCGTTCCCGTTCTCGTCGCGCACGGGGGTGAAGGTGCCGCCCTTCCAGTGGAGTACGGCACCGGACAGGCCGTCGTAGTAGCCGTGCTCGGGGTCCTGGACCACCCAGCGGTTGGGCAGGCCATGGAGCGCTGTGCGGGTGGCCAGGGTGAGGCGTGCGGTGGGTGGGGTGACGATCTGCAGGGCCCGGTCGCTCTCGGCCGCGGTGCGCAGAGCGTCGGAGAGCCAGCTGGTCAGGGGACGAGCGGGCGGTCCTGGATGACCACGGCGGTAGTCGTGGTCAGGACGTCCACGGCCGGTGTGCCGGTGGCCGGGACCGGCACCGCGGACATGTCGGTGGTCAGGGGTACGACCTCGGTGGTGGCGGCCTCCGGCGGCCAGACTGTGCCGCCGAGGACGGTCGCCAGCCGCCCTGCGAAGGAACCTGCGAGCCGCCCCGCCTCGGCGACCGCCGTGGAGGCCCGCGCCTCGGTCCACCACACCGGTGCTTCCTGCCCGGTGTCGCCCAGCAGGCGGGCGGTCTCGCCGGGCACCTGCACCAGGAGGGGCGCCTCCACCGAGACGAGCGGGCGGCCGTCGGGTGCGCAGAGCTGGACTACGGCCCCGTCGGCCATGGTGCTCACGCCCAGGTCGGGGCCGCCCGCGTAGAGGCCCGCCAGGAGGGTACGCAGGTCGGGCATGGCGGGGGTGAGGGCGATGACGTCCTTGGTCACGGGGTCTCTTCACCTGTGAGGGCGGTCTGGATCAGCTGGTGGGGGCGGCCGCGCCGGACCAGCGTGCCCCGGCCCGGCGGCTGCGGTGAGAGGTACAGGCCGGGAAAGATCTGTCCCTCGGTACGGTCACCGGTCATGAGGAGGGCGGTGGTGCCGGACCTCGCGCAGGGTGGTCAGTAGGGGTTCGTACAGGGCGCGGGAGGCTCCGGCGGCGCGGCGGGTGACGACGAAGTGCAGGCCGATGTCTCGGGCGGAGGAGACGTAGGGCAGGAAGGGGCCAGCGGCTGCTGGCCCGCGGTGGTGAGGATGTCGTAGTCGTCGACGAGGATGACGATCCGCGGTCCGGTGAAGGCAGGTCCGTCCTCGGGGACGGCGTCGGGGTCCGCGGTTTCCGGCAGCCGCTTGTCCAGTTCGGTGGCGATGCCGGTGGACAGGGCCGCGGCGAGTTTGGCGTTGTGGGCGTAGCCGCCGCGGTAGGGGCTCGGGGATCGCGCCGCGCAGGCCGCGCCGGGGGTCGTAGACGCCGAAGACGAGGTCCTTCTCGGGTGGAGTTCGACGAGTCGGCCGGCGATCAGCTTCAGCAGGTTCGTCTTGCCGCACTCGTTGTCGCCGAGGATCAGCAGGTGCTGGTCCTGGTCGAAGAGGTCGAGCAGGACGGGGCCGAGGGTGTCCTGGTCGACGCCGAGGGGTATGCGGTGCGGTTCCTCGGCCGGGGAGGGCAGCTCGGCGACGGGCAGCCGGGTGGGCAGGACCCGGACGGGCGCGGCGACGTCGCGCCGTGCCAGGAGGCACGGAGCGTACGGGCGGTGCGTTCGAGGGCCGGACCCAGGTCGTCCACGGCGGGCCGGCCGTCGATGCGGGGCAGCGCGGTGTGGGCGAACAGCTTGCCGTCGGTCAGCACCCGGCCCGGCGCGTCCGGGCTGAGGGTCTCGGACAGCTTGCGGTCGATGGAGGAGTCGGCGGGGTCGTTCAGGCGCAGCTCGACGCGGGTGCCGAACATCGACTGGGTGGCGATCCGGACGTCGTTCCAGCGCAACATTCCGGCGACGACGTGGATGCCGTAGCCGCCGCCACGCTTGAGCAGGCCGGTCACCGCGTCCTCCAGGTCGGCGAACTCGTCCCGCAGGGCGCCGAATCCGTCGATGAGGAGTACGACGTCGGTGGCGCCCAGGTCGGCAAGCCGACCCTGGCCGCGCAGTTGCCGCAGCCGGTCCACGGAGTCGATGCCGTGCTCGCGGAACAGTTCCTCCCGCCGGACCAGCATCGCGCGCACCTCGGCGACCGTGCGGGCGGCCCGCTCGTGGTCGGCTCGGCCCGCGATGCCACCGACGTGCGGCAGCCCGGACAGGGCAGACAGACCTCCCCCGACCAGATCGAGGCCGTACACGGCGACGTCGTACGGCGTGTGGGTGAGCGCCAGGGAAAGGGCGAGGGTGCGCAGCAGGGTGGTCTTGCCGGACTGCGGTCCGCCGATGACCGCCGCGTGACCGCCCGCGACGGTGAGGTCCAGCAGCCAGGGCCGCTGCCACTGGCGGGCCGGGTCGTCGAGGGTGCCGAGGGGACGCGCAGCGGGCCGTCCTCGTCAGCGAGGCGCAGCCCCTGGGGACCGGCCCGCAGAGGGCCCGCGGCCCGGTCGAGGGTCGTCGCGTCGGGCAGCGGGGGCAGCCAGATCCGGCGTACCGGTGCCGCCGCGTCGGCGAGCTGACCGACCATGACGGACAGGACGGTCGGCCCGGTCTCCCGCTTGGTCACGACCGGTTCGTCGTTCTGTTCCGGCTCCTCCGGTGTGTTGTACGCCGGGTAGGGACGGGCGAGCGGCTCGTCGGCGTGCTCCTCGCGCACCGTCGGGCCGCGGTACACACCGGACACGTACCCGGCCTTGAACCGCTCGTAGGTGGAGGTGTCGACCTTCAGGTAGCCGAAGCCCGGCAGTGGCGGCAGGTGGAAGGCGTCGGTGGTGTCCAGGACGGTGCGGGACTCGTCTGCGGAGAACGTGCGCAGCCCCAGCCGGTACGACAGATAGGTGTCGAGGCCCTTCAGCTTGCCGCCTTCGATGCGCTGGCTGGACAGCAGCAGGTGCACGCCGATGGAGCGGCCGATGCGGCCGATGGACAGGAACAGGTCGATGAAGTCGGGCTTGGCGGTGATCAGTTCGCCGAACTCGTCGATGACGACGAACAGGTGCGGGAGAGGCTCCAGGTCGGGCCGGGACGTGGCGCGCAGGGTGGCGTAGTGGCCGATGTCGGCGACGTCCCCGGCGTCCTTCAGTACCTGCTGACGCCGCTTGACCTCGCCGGCCAGGCTGGAGTGGACGCGTTCGACGAGGCCGGCCTGGTTCTCCAGGTTGGTGATCACGCCCGCCACGTGCGGGAGCCGCGCGAAGGGGGCGAAGGTGGCGCCGCCCTTGTAGTCGACCAGGACCAGCGCCAGGTCGTCCGGCGAGTGGGTGGTGGCCAGGGCGAGGACCAGGGTGCGCAGCAGCTCGCTCTTGCCGGAGCCGGTGGCGCCGACGCACAGGCCGTGCGGGCCCATCCCGAGCTGCGAGGACTCCTTCAGGTCGAGCAGCACGGGTTCGTGCCGGTCGGTGAGTCCGACGGGGACGCGCAGGAAGTCACGCTCGCCCCGCGGCGCCCAGAGCGCCGGCACATCGAGTGCGGCCGGGTCCTCGATGCCGAGCAGGGCGGGGAAGTCGACGGGGCCGGAGACCGGGGTGCCCTCGGCGGCGGACTCCGCGGAAAGCCGCAGCGGGGCGAGCATGCGGGCGATGCCCTCGGCGCCGGCGGTGGTGACGGTGTCGACGGTGCCTTGCGTGACGGTGTCCTGTGTGACGGTGCCGCGCAGGTCGTCGACGACGACGCGATCACCGTTGACCGTGATGCGTACGCTCACCTCGTCGGGCTCGTGCACCTGCTGTGCGAGCAGGTGCAGCACGGTGACGCCCATGGCGTCCGGGCCGACCGCCGAGTCCGGCGGGGGAGGTCGGAGGCGGGGTCACCGTGGGAGTCGCTGACCACCAGCAGTCGGCCGGTGAGCCGGAGCGCGTCCGGGCCGGACAGACCACGCCGCACCTCGGCGGCGTAGGCGGCGCGCTGCCGCAGCTCGGGGCCGCACAACCGCGCGAGCTGCCCGAGATCCTGCGCGATCCGCCGGGCGGCGACCGGACCGTCGTACGTCTGCGGGTCGAGCACGTGCGGAAGCTCACTTCGCCCATGCCCACGCGGACTCGTCGGCGGTGGCCAGGGCGAGCGACACGTCGTCGGGCGCGTGTGTGACGACGGTCTGGGTCAGCAGCGCACGGGCGACGCGCAGTACGTCGTCGCGTTCGCCGATGACGCTGACGTTCCCGGCCCGGTCCAGCGGAACGGTCAGCGGGAAGTCGGCGGCGGTGGCGAAACGGCCGCGCAGCGCACGCGCCTCGTTGAGCATGAACGGGTCCGGTGGAGTGAGCACCCCCGCCCGCGTTGTTCTGTCCGATGCCCAGCTCCTGGACGGCCACCTGCCCGGTGCCCAGCCGCCGGGTGCAGGAAGTCGGCGTCCGCGCGGCGGCGTTCCCACAGCCGCGCCGGATCCCGGACGAGGTCGTACAGGGCGGCGGGCGGCGGGTTCAGTTCGCGCGGGCGCTCCGCGCCTCGCGCTCGGCGACACCCAGGTCGTGCCGCAGCTCCTCCAGGTACTCCAGATACCGCTCCCGCTGCAGCGTCGGGTGCGCTGCGCCTTCCCGCGCTGCGAGAGGAACAGCGCGACCGCGCCGAACAGCGCGGCGACCAGCACGACCGCGCCGAGCACGGCGAACCGGCTGTTGCGGATGACGGTCATCAGCACGACGGAGCTGATGACGCCGGCCAGCGGCAACAGGGCGGTCGCCGCGTTGCCGACCTTGCCCTCGGGCAGGTTCGGCGGCGGCTCGATCGTGCGCGGCTCGCCGGGAGCGAGCGGACGGGTGGAACGCGCCGGGCGGTGGACGAGCCGTTGGGTCATCGCACCCTCACCGCCCGCCCCATCACCTCGGCGGCCAGGCGGACGGCCGCGTCCCGGGTGTCGTGGGCCAGCTTGGCGGTGTGGATGGGGCCTCCTTGGGCCAAGTGGCGGTCGTAGGGGCAGGGGGACCACGGTCACGCCGGGCTCGCGCAGGTGGGCGGTGGCCGCCTTCGTGTCGAGCGTGGCGTCCGGGGTGGCGGCGCTGAGCGCGACGACGGTGGAGGCGAGCGCCGAGTGCGGTAGGCGGGCGAGCCAGTCGAGCACCTGCCGGGTGCCGTGCACGCCCTCCGCGGTCATCGGCGCCACGACCACCCGGGCATGGGCGGTGTCCATCGCCGTACGGGCCACCTCGCCGGGCAGGCACTCGCAGTCCACGACGGTGACGGCGAAGTAGCGGCGCAGGGCGAGGGTGACGGTGCGATAGGTGCCTACGTCCAAGGGGGCGCCGACCCGTCCTTGCCCGGCGGGCAGCAGCCACCCTCCGTCCGCCACGGGTACCAGGTATCCGGTGATGTCGGTGAGCTGCATGGCGGGAGAGAGGATGCGGGCGAGGTCGCCGGCCGACCAGCGCACCGACTCCGCGCCCATGCGCACCGGCAGCGTGCCCCAGCGCGGCGTCGGCCTCCAGGGTCAGCACGGGATCCTGCCGGTAGTGGTTGAAGGTACGGCCGAGCAGCGCGGAGACCGTGGACTTGCCGACTCCGCCGCGATCGAGGTGACGGCGACGACCCGGCCGGTGGTGACGGGCTGCTGCAACTCCTCTGCGTAGCGCGTCTGTTCGGTCACTTCCCGCCCGGCGGAGGCGGTCAGCCGCCGCAGACCGGCGCCGACCCGCCGCGCGGCGGAGTCGCCAGGGCGGGGACCGCCGAGGGCGATGGTGAGGCGGGGGTCGATGGTGGGGAGGACTCGGGGGCGGGGGCGGGTACGCGGGGTCGCGGGCCGGCCGTGGGGCGGGGGGCCCTGTCTCTGTCCGGGGCAGCGGCTCAGGTTCGGTCTGTGCCCGGGGCAGCGGCTCGGGCACAGACGTGTGCGGCACCCCGCCCTCGGGCGGTGGGCCGTCGGTCAGCTCCCGCACGAGATCGCGCTGCCAGTCGCCGCCACCGCTGCCGGTCATACCGCTCACACCGCTGCCCACCCCGCGTCCGCTTCCCCGGTCCTCATGCGAAGGTGTCGAGAAGGCGCGCGTAGACGCCGAACACACCGAGGAGCAACGGCAGCAGGGCGATCACGGCCACGGACTCCGAGCACGTCGCCGAGGCGCCGCAGGGCGCACCCGCACATGCTCGGCGGGCTCGACGGTGAGCGCCAGGAGCGGCAGGAGGGCAAGCAGGCCGAACACGGACAGGGGCCCCACCGCCCCCGCGTACTCGCTCCACAGCATCACCAGCCGAACGGCGACGACGGCGGCCGCGACCAGCAGCACCACGACCTCGGCGGTGAGCGGAAACGCCCGGGCGCGCAGCGCGAGCACGACAGTCACGGCGACGGCCAGCAGCACCGTCCACACGGACATCGAGCGCAGCACCAGCACGCCACCGGCTCCCGCGGACACGGCGAGGGCGACGGTAGCGAGTACCAGCCGCGGTGGGTCGCGGCGAGCGCGGTCGAGACGTCGTACCGGCTCACGGACGCACCACCGGTCCGCCGGTCGTCCAGCGCAGCGAGCCCGGACGCCATCAACGCCAGCCGTGGCAGCACACCGAGGACGACGACGCAGACGACGGCCGCGACCGCGCCGGCCCGTGCTTGATCGTCCTGTACGGCGAGCACGGCTTCCACAGCACCAGGCAACCGGCGACGGCTCCGCCCCCGACGAGCGCGCCGCGCCCGAACGGCGTGACCAAACCGGCGAGCAGCAGGACGACGACCACCACTCCGACCACACCGGCCAGGCGCGCGGCCCCACTCCATCCGTAGGCGTCGGCGCAGGCCCAGACGCCGAAGGACGCCAGGGCACCCGCGGTCACGAGCAGAGTGACGCCCGGCACCTGCCGCCGCACCCGCGCGCTGAGCACCCCGGCCACCGCACACAACGCCGCGGCGACGAGCACCCCGGCACCGGAGTCGGTGAACTCTCCGCGCGCCAGGACAGCGGCGGCCAGGGCGAAGAGAACGGTCGCACACCCGGCGACGACACGACGCACCGCCGGCCGCCAGCGCCACGCCCGTACGTCGAGGTCGTCGGCGACCTCGTCGCTCACGTCGTGGATGATCGGCGCGGAGGGGGCGTCCTCGACCCGCACGAGCCGCAGCACGGTGCCGTCGGAAACACCCGCCGACTCGAGCGTGCTGTCGTGCGCGAGGGCGGGAACCGTCCGGCAGGACAAGATGCCGCGACTCCGGCCGCTCCCCCACCCGGTCGTCCAGCAACCCCATGACCTCGGGCAACAGCACCCCGACGGGCTCCCGCGAGGGCAACACGAGATCGACCCGACGCCGCTCACCGAACAGGGTGACTCTGCTGAGCGCGGTACGACCAGTGATCGCGGCACGACTCAAGGACCCCGTGGACATCACGCGTTCGAACCTATCATCGTACAGACACCCTGACTGAGAGTGACGAACCCGAAACGCCCTCGCTGGCCAGCCCCACCGAAGCCCCGTACGGGCTCTTCTCACTCTCCCCCATGACCCGGTTCTCCACGAACGACCACCCCACACACCCGGCACACACCACAGCCGCAATCACCACCCCGGCAACCACCTTCCCCAGCCGCTCATCGACGGACCGCCGCTGACGCTGGGCACCGAAGAGAAGCGCGTCGCGCAGGCGCCGGCGCCGGACGGAGACGGACTCGAGGAGCTGGGTGTCGTAGTCGTGGGCAGTCACGGACCATTCCCACCAATCGAGAGGAATCGATAATCACACAGTTGCCCATTGACGGCATCCTCCCACTCCGACTACGGGCTGCGTCATTCGCCCTCGCCGACCTGGGAGGCGAGGTTCAAGGTGAGTTCCGCGCTGGCCAGCATCCGGGTGATCTCGATCGGGAGGCTGCCGATTTCCTTGCCCACCACGTCGAAGGGGTCGACCCGACGGGTCTGTCCGTCACGCCCCGTTGCCTCGATTACAAACCGGTATCCGCGCGGCGCTGCGGGATCATCCGCAACACTCCAACTCGCACCGTGCTTCTGAATCAGGTAATCGGCAACATAGGACATCAGGTCGGCGTGCAGTGTAATCCAGTCAGACTGCTCGAATTCATCAAGTGGAGCACGTGAAACGTAGTTCTGGAGGGCTGGAATAAGGCTCATCGGGTCACGATTGTAGACGTCAGACGACACCCCGAGCATGTCCGCCATGCCGATGACGTTCCGACGTTCCCCTTCAATCCATTCTTGCAGGTCCGATGCGCTTACTGCCGCCACGTGGTGCACCTTCCATGTAGTACTAGCTATTTGGGAGCCGGTCCATATTCGATGAATATGACGCGAGCCTGGATGAGATAGTTTCTCAGGGCCTGCGAAGGAGGCGCATGCAGGAAGACCCATCGCGGATCGTACGTAGGATCCTGACGTCGCAGCGTAAGGTCCTTGTTGATTTGCTCGATTATGCCGTCGTTCAAGGGAACTTCGCCCTTCCAGGGCGCGTGCTGCCATCGCTGAGTTTGAGCGTCCGCCATTCAAGGTAGTGCTTCACCTCCACAGCCAGCGTACGGCCGTCCGGCATATCAACCGGGACGTCCACATTGCGGCCCCCTGTCCCGTGTACAGGGTAGTAGGGGTGGTCGTGGGACGGAACACGGTAATGCCGCTCAGGTGCGCCGCCCGTCATCTCGCGAACATAGTCCTCGGCACCCCTGTACCGGTCCCGGCTGTGGTTCATGGCCCGCATCTCGCGCAGGGTACGACGCGCTGTGCCGGGCAGAAGTTCGCCCTGCGCGGGGCCGCCGTCGCCAGCGGAGCCGCTGTGCGGGTGCGTTGCGGAGGGCGTCCCGCCCTCGCCGTCGGCAGCGTCTAGAACATCGTGCCCCTGGTGCGGTTCCTGAGTATCCGCACGAGCTTCGTGATGGTGGGCCGAAGAGTGGGGACTGCCGGTTTCAGATCCTCCTGCTCCAGCGGCGGGCTCTGGCCCCCGCCCGTCGCGGCCGACTGAGGACGTGGCGCCCGAGCCAGTGCGACCACGACTGTTGCTCGCCGAGTCGTGGCCCGGTGCAGGGGTGCCGGCACCACCTGCGTGTGTAGCTCCAGCTCTGCCAGACACTGGCCCTGTACTGCGGGTTGTGTCGCCACTGCCGTGCCCCGAGGAAGCCTCATGGCTGGCCTGGTGCGGAAGACGGTCACCGGCACCAGCAGAGGCCTCCGGGGCACGTGATGCCGCGCTGACCCCAGCGAGTTCCCGTTCCCGCACCGGCGTCTGCTCCGGCATGGTCTCTGCGTTGGCGGATCGTTCCTGCTTCGGTCGGTCGGAGACGACGTCGCCATGCTTGTCGTAGGGGATGAACTCGCCGTTCTCGATGACGACCTTGGAGCCATCCTCAAGCTCGATGACGCTGTGAACACGCTGCGCGTCCGCCGCCGTGCCCGTTGCTCCCATGATCCGGGAGGTGAGTTCCGACAGCTTGGGGACTGCGCTGACCGTCGTGCCGGTCGCACGGAGGCCGATGTAGACCGGGTCCATGAACATCCCGGCCTTCGCGGCGACACCGGCCGTCCTGCCTGCCACGCCGCCCTTACTGGCCTTGGATGCGATCGCCAGTGGCCCGGCGCCCAGCGTGAGGACGTTGAATATGACGGTCCCGGCCGCGCGGGTCGGGTTCTCCTGCCACATGTCCCAGGCAACGAGGGCTTTGCCGAACTCCTTCGTCGCCTTCTTGGCCCTGGCCTCGTCCGCGCTCTCCTCGTCCGGGCCGACCGCCCAGTCCATGAACGCGTCGTACGGCTTCATGGTGTACAGACCGATACCGGTGACGACGTCCTTCAGCCCGCTCCAGGCGTCGCCGTCCCCGTGGCCAGCGCCCAGACGCCCTTGGCCGTTGCCTCGAAGCCGTCCTTGTATATGCCATCCCAGAGCAGACTCTTGGCCCCATGCCCGAACCAGCCCAAGCTCCACGACTCGTGGGTCTGGTCCTCCGGTGTTCCCCAGGGCAACTTCTCGGCGCCCTCGAACAGGTCGGCGTCGTAGCCGTAGAGCACCGTGCCCCGCTCGACAAGACCGCTGCCGTCGTCCGCCACGAACCTGGGCCCGCCCACGATCGCCGAGATCTTGGTAGCCGCCCGGCGCTCCGCCTCCCGGAAGGCGGACTGCGCAGCGGTGACATCGTCGAGGAGTTGCCGGTTCTTGTCGACCTTGTCCTCGTCCTCGGTCCAGTCGTCGTCTCCCTCGACGCTGTTGACGAACGCGAGCGCGTCCGTCTTGAGCTGATCCAGGCGCTTGGCCAGCGGACGAGCCTCGATGGAGAACGTGTCCAGCGCGTCGGCCACCGTCTCCAGGACTTGCGGCGAAGGTGTCCGCCTTGTCCATCACCGGCTGAGTGGTGGCGAACAATGTCTCAGCCTCGGGTGCGGGTAGAAAGCCTCCAGCATCTGGAAACGGGAGTGCACGTCCGAGCCGCCGTCGCGGATGCCTATGGCGTCGCTGCGCAGCGCGGAGACATCCTTGTCCAGTTGATCAAAATCCCCTGTGAACTGCGGTATGCCGGCCAGGTTGATCACTTCTGACCGTCTCCCCTTGCCGTCTCCCGGCATGTCGATCTTCGGCACTGACAGGGCGCCACGGTGCGCGCGAGCGGCGTTCTCCCTCATCGCCGATCACGTAGTACCCCGTAGCCTCCAAGGCGCCGTTCACAGACTTCGCCGCCCTGGCCCCCAGGAAAAGCACGTCATAGGCTGTGCTCTCCACGAACTAGTTGCAACGCCGAGCCAATGGGGCCGACGGGCGTGTCGCCGCAGTACACACCACTGATGGTCCCCGGCGGAGGCCGCTGCACTCACCACGTCCGTGCCGTATGCCTTGACGTCCTTGGCTACTTCGTCCATCGCGTCCTGCACCAGCGAGGTCACGAACTCGACCCCTGACGGCGATATGTCCCACCCCGTCATTCCGAACCCCCGTTCAGTTCAACGTCCAACCGCTACGGTCGCCCTCCGCCTCCAGCCGATGTTGTCCACGGCCGCCCGAGCTTTGGCCAGCGTCGACTGAGCGGTCCCGTCGTTCTGCTCCATCGTCGTGCGGACCAGCCGGATGATCTCCCGGACCTCGGCTGCGGCCCGGTTCCAGCGGATCTCCTTGCCGTGGTACTCGTCCGAGACCCCGTCGGCCTGGAATTCGGCCATCGCGGCCTTCACGGCCCGGTCACGGTCGGTCAGTACGCGCTCCAACTGGGCGACGACCCCTTGCAGACTGATCTGCACCTCGGTCGAGGCACCGGTGTCGACTGAACGGCGGTCCAGGTTCTGTCCCATGACTACTTCCCCTAGAAAACAGTGACGATGCGACGCCGACCACGAGACCCCGGCGCCTACCGGGCGCCGAAGCGAGAGCAGCGTCGAAGTTGGCTGAGCCCATGTTCTTGTGGGCGTTGCCCTCCAGCTCCCTGATCACCGGTACCGAACGCGGTGTCCATGCCGGACTGTCCGCCCAGGATCGCGTTGAGCGAGCCGTTCAGGTCGTTCGTGATCTCATCGGCGTGCAGCTTGAAGGTGTCGAACGCCGCCTTGCCCGCGCCGTTGAACTTCCCCCAACGGCTCCGCCGCCTGGATCAGCCACGTGATCAACGTGCCCAGATCGTCGACCGAACCGACCGTGCTCTTGCCCAGATCCGACAGAGTCGCCGAGCCCATGTCGAACTTCATCGTCCACCCCCGTGTGTCACTCAAACCCCATGATCTCGAACATCCTTACGCACAACATGTTGCACCCGCAACGCTGTTGGACGGTGGGTGACAAAAATCGGCCAGCCCTCAGCGCCCCGGGGCCACCGTGCCGGCCATCTTGTCGTGCAAACACTGCTGATACGGGCTGTCCCAGCAGCACCACAGTGAGTTGAGCAGTCCGAAAACCGGGATGACGGCAAATATCGGCGAGCAGGCCTCTCGTACCAGCGCGCAGAAACCGATGTTCAGCCCCGACTCGCGTGCCACCCGTCATGAAGTACCCGACGACGGAAACCGACGTCCAAGACCCGTGCTCCGAGCCGGGAACCGAGATCGGCCAGCCCCATGGGCGCCCGCGCCAGATGGGGCGGAACCGACGGGATAGTGGGGAGACCGGCCATGTCTTCCTCATTGTGGACAGCTACGGACACCCCTGTTGATCATATGGGCACGCTCTGACAGTAGCTCCCCGGTCGGCCCGATTGGCTATCCCTTCAGCCTGGCCACGAACGCCCCCACGACATCGCCCCGAAGACCAGCACTCGCCCTCCCGCACCTTGCTGTCACGCATCGGGACTAGGCCGGGAAGGCCGTCGGCGACCTCGACGCAGTTGTTGGCTCCCCCATCGCTGTAGCTCGACTTGCGCCAGGCGGTGTTGCTGAGGTCCGGGTGTGCTTCATGATCGGTGCTCCTCCAGATCCCGGAGCCGATCGTAGGACAAAGGTGGTGCAGGACGTCGTCCGGATCGTCCATCAGCTGACCGCTGCTGCCACCTTCCACGTGAGGCCACGGACCTTCCGTCCTTCTGCCACAGCAGTGTCAGCGATCCCTTCCCCATGAGGTGATGGATTCCTGCCGAGAACGGCAACACTTGGAGGACGACGTTGGGCTCCCGCGCTGCCGCTTCCGCGTGCATCAACTGCCCCTCCCAGGCCGCCGCATCGTCAGGCGGAGCGGCGAATGGCGAGTTCGTCGATGACGAACCGAACGCTGGGCGCCGGGTTCTTGCGAAGCAGGTGCTGGCGTCCCAGGCGAACGGCGACCTGTTCCTCGACCGCGTCGCGCTCCTGATCTGTTGCCCGGGGGCGCGGGCAACGCCGCCCCCTGTCGCAGCGTACGCGCGGCCAGTGACGATCGAGTACGAAACGTAATCACCGCTGGTCGTTGGTATCGCGGTCAGCCGGGGTGAACGGGTCGCCGATGGTGGCAGTCGATTGCGGTGACACTTCCAGGCCAACTGTTCGCGCCGCGCCCATATGAGCGCGGCGCGAACATCACATGCTCGATGTGTACTCGCTTCGGCAGGAGTCGGCTACCGCACGACCGTGATGCGGTCGGCCGCCGGCGGGGTGATCGGGGCGGTCGCCGACGAGTTGGCCGTCAGGTACTGCTCCAGCGCCGTCAGGTCGTCCGCGCCGACGAGTTCGTTCGCGCCCTCGCCCAGCGTGGGGAAGCCGTCGCCGCCGCCCGCGAGAAGCTGTTGGACGCGACGCGGTAGGTGGCGTTCTCGTCGATCGGCGAGCCGTTGAGGCGGATGGAGTCCGTGACGACCCGGTCCGCGCCGGTCCTGGTCAGGGTCCAGGGTGTAGGTGAGGCCGGACTGAGATCTGAAGGATCTTCGGGGCCGCCTCGTTCGGGCCGCTCACCTGCTCCTTGAGGACCTGGATGAGCTGGGCGCCCGTGTAGTCCTTGAGGTTCACGGTGTTGGCGAAGGGCTGGACGGTGAAGCCCTCGGCGTACGTGACGACGCCGTCGCCCTCGCCGCCCGTGGCGGTGTAGGTGAGGGGTGCGCGGATGCCGCCGGGGTTCATCAGGGCCAGGTCGGTCTCCGGGTCCTGGGTCCTGCCGTAGGCCAGCTGCGCGTCGGCGATCAGGTCGCCGAGCGGGGGACTCGGTGCCATCCCGGTTGATGTCGCCGGAGATGTAGCCGATGGGGCGGTTGCCGATCGGGGCGGCGAGGGTGCCCCACTTGTCGATCAGGCGGGTCCGCTGTCCGGCGCCTTCGGGACGTCCCGCGTCACCACGTGGTTCGCGGACTTCACGGCCGTACGGGCGATGTCACCCGTCGCGCGGTCGTAGGTCAGCGTCGTGTCCGTGTACAGGCGGCCGAAGGACGCGGCCGACGTGACCATGCGGGGCTTGCCTGCCGGGTCGGGGATCGTGCAGACGTACGCCGCGTGGGTGTGGCCGGTGACCAGCGCGTCCACCTTGGGCGTGACGTTCTTCGCGATGTCGGCGATCGGGCCGGATATGCCGTCGCCGGCGCCCGGGGAGTCGCAGTCGTAGTTGTAGGAGGACGAGGCCGGGAAGCCGCCCTCGTGGACCAGGGCCACGATCGACTTCACGCCCTGGCGCTGGAGCACCTTGGCGTACTTGTTGATCGTCTCGACCTCGTCCTTGAAGGAGAGGCCCCTGACGCCCTCCGCCGAGACGATGTCCGGGGTGCCCTCCAGGGTCACGCCGATGAAGCCGACCTTGACGCCCTTCTGCTTCCACACCCAGTAGGGCTTCAGGATGGGCTTCTTCGTCTTCTCGTCCAGGACGTTGGCCGCCAGGTACGGGAAGTCGGCGCCCTTGAACTCCTTGTCCGTGTAGCAGCCCTCGGTGGGGTGGCAGCCGCCGTTCTGGAGGCGGGCCAGCTCCTTGGCGCCCTCGTCGAACTCGTGGTTGCCGACGCTCGTCACGTCCAGGTCGAGCTTGTTCAGGGCCTCGATGGTCGGCTCGTCGTGGAAGGAGGCCGGAGAGGAGGGGGACGCGCCGACCATGTCGCCGCCGGCGGCGGTGATGGAGTAGCGGTTGCCCTCGCGGCGGCCTCGCGGAGAGTGCGTGGCGAGGTACTCGATGCCGCCCGCGTCGACCGTCTTCGTGGTGCCGTCCGGCTGGAGCTCCGTGACGCGGCCGGAGGAGCCGGCCGGGGGCTCCAGGTTGCCGTGCAGGTCGTTGAAGGAGAGGAGCTGGACGTCCTGGTAGCGGCCGTGACCATGGCCATGTCCGTGGCCGCGACCGTCGTTGCCGCGGTGGGTCTCGCCCGCGTTCGCCGACGCCGGAAGCGCCGCGGCGGCGAGCGCGCCGACGGTGACGACCGTGGCGGCCGCGGCGAGGAGACGCTTCGTACGGCGGCTGCGGCGCGGTTGGTGCGACTGTGCTGTGACTGGCATGCGCCCCCTGTGGGTATGCGTGAGCGCGAGCCGCTGAGGAGACGGCTCGTCGGCGCAGCAGCCTAGAGTCAACGCGCGTAGCGCTGACAGGGGGTGACGGGTTACATCCTGGTGTACCTCCTCCGCCGGCCAACTGCCCCGACTGCCGCCGGTTTGCCGCACCCGCCCCTTACCCTCGTACGCATGACCAGCGACGACACCGTGCAGCCCGGCCGCCCCCGCTCGATCGAGACCCCTCGCCGAACTCGCCCCGGAGCAGACCGAAGCCGTCCTCGCCCTGCTCGCCGAGGCCGCCCGCAACGACGGACAGCAGGCCGTGTCCGAACAGGGCCGGCTGCAACTGCGCGGCCCCCGCGCGGGAGGGCATCGCGCACCTGCTGCTCAGCGTGAACGGCGGCGAACTCGTCGGCTACGCCCAGCTGGAGGGCACCGACCCGATCGAGCCTCCGGCCGCCGAACTGGTCGTCCACCCCCTCGCACCGGGGGCAGGGGCACGGGCGGGCGCTGGGTTCCGCGCTGCTCGCCGCCTCCGGCAAGCGCGGCTGCGGATCTGGGCGCACGGCGGCCACTCCGCCGCGCGGCATCTCGCGCAGGTGCTCGGGCTGACCCTGTTCCGCGAACTGCGTCAGATGCGGCGCCCGTTGGCCGACCTGGAGCTGCCGGACCCGCGTCTCCCCGAGGGCGTGACCGTACGGACCTTCGTGCCGGGGCGGGACGACGCCGCCTGGCTCGCGGTCAACGCCGCCGCCTTCGCCCACCACCCCGAGCAGGGCTCCCTCACCCCAGCGGGACCTCGACGACCGCAAGGCCGAGGCGTGGTTCGACCCGGCGGGGTTCTTCCTGGCCGAGCGGGGCGGCGAGCTGATCGGCTTCCACTGGACCAAGGTGCACGCCGAGGAGCGGCTCGGTGAGGTGCGCGTCCTCGGCATCCGTCCCGACACCCAGGGCGGCGGCCTCGGCAAGGCCCTCACCACGATCGGCCTGCGGCACCTGGCGGACCAGGGACTGCCCACGGCGATGCTGTACGTCGACGCCGACAACAAGGCGGCGGTGTCCGTCTACGAGCGCCTGGGCTTCGTCACCCACGAGACGGACCTGATGTACCGCACGGAGACGTGGAGACGGCCCGATCCCGAGCCGGCCCGCCGACCCGGCAGGACCTGCGCCGGCCCGCCAACCCGGCCGGACCCGAGTCGGCTCGCCAACCCGGCCGGACCCGAGTCGGCTCGCCAACCCGGCCGGACCCGAGTCGGCTCGCCAACCCGGCCGGACCCGAGTCGGCCGCCCGACCCGGCCCTGCGCCGGCCCGCCGAAGCACCCGCTGAACCGGCCCGCCAAGCCGGCCCGCCAAGCCGGCCCGCTAAGCCGGCCCGCCAACCCCGCGCGACCGTCTCCCCCACCGCCCCAGCGGCTCCGGCCCGCACACCCCCCACACCACTGCCGCCGCCGCCAGCAGCACCGCCCACCGGTCGTGCGCCGCCGGCCACCGCGGTCTTCGGGCGGCACGAACAACGCCCAGCTCCGGCGCCAGCAGCGGCACGAGGACCGCCGCGAGCAGCAGGGCCGCCGCGACGGACGGCCCCGGACGCGCCTCGTCCGTCAGCCGTACCGCCGTCGCGGCACCGGCGAGCGCCAGTACGCCCAGTACCGCCGCCTCCACGGTGATGTCACCGGCCGGGGGCCGGGATGCCGAGGGGGCGAGCAGCAGTACGGCCGTCCACCACAGCGCGGCGAGCGGTGCGACCATAGCCACCCGCAGCGCCTCCCGCAGCGGGCGCCGGGTCGGGACGGGTGCGGTGAGGTTCCGCGCCGGGTCGTCCAGCAGGGAAGGCCAGGCCGAGGGCGCCGATCAGGGCGACGCCCCGCAGGAGGGTGAGCGTCTCCCAGGAGGCCGGTTCCGCGCCCGCGGCGTCGGGGGCCGCGGCGAGCAGCAACCGGAGATGCCGGCCGCCGCGAGGCATGCGCCACGGCAGGTGCGCCACACCGGGCCGACGAGGGCCGGTGTCACTCCTCGCACGAGTCCGCCTTCTCCGGCCCGGCCACACCCAGCAGTTCGGCGGCCCGGGCCGTCGTGACGCCCGGCGAGGTCAGCTCGTCCCAGTGCGCCTTCACCCGCTCGCCGACACCGGCGGGCGGATTCTCCAGCAGGCGTCGTTACGACGTCCGTCTGTCCCTCCGTCATGGACAGCGGGTCGGTGGGCGACAGGGACGACCGCGGAGCCCCGCACGCTGTCGTCGACGCGGACCCGGCGCAGGGCGTTCACCGGGTCGTCCTGCCAGCTCAGGGACAGCCACATGAGGGTGACCATCCGTCCGTCGCAGATCTCGCTGCCCGCCTCCTCGGTGCCCGCGACGAGGACGGCGGCGACGGCGCTGGAGAACTCGGGGACCCGGTTGCCGCCCCAGGAGGTGCCCACGGTCACCCGGTGGGCGTCGGTCAGCGCGGGGATCGCGGCGTCGCCCTCCATCCCGTACCGGGCGTCGATCCGCTGCCGTACGACGAGCCGCCGGTCGTGCGCGGAGCCGCCCGTGAGGGACTGGACCCGGTCCACGACCACGGCCCAGGTGCCGGTCCGGGGCTCCCACTCGGGGGAAGGCGCAGTACGTCGACCGGCCGTGCTCGACGCAGGTCAGGTCGGGGCGTACCGAGGCGCGTTCACGGGCCGCGGTCAGTTCCGGCGACGGCGACGCGCCCCCGGCCTGCATGACGCCGCCCGTCACCGCCAGTGCGAGGGTCAGGACGACACCCGCCCGGACGGCCAGGTTCCGCGCGCCGGCGACGAGCACCGCGAGGAAGGCCGCGCACAGGGCCGCGCCCGCCAGGTAGAGGGCGTGCCAGGCGGCGGGCCGTCCCAGCAGGTCGGAGGGCAGGGTGTTGGGGCTGACGTCGGCGACGACCGGCGCCAGCCAGGACAGCCCGCTCGCGCCACCCGGCGCCGTACCGAGAACGAGCGTGAACAGCAGCAGGACCAGCACCAGCGGCGCGGCGGGCGCGGACCGGATCACCCGGGCCAGCAGCACCCCGAAGGTCCCGAACAGCAGCACCGTCAGCGGCCCGACGAGCAGCTCGGCCGGCGAACCGTGCCCGACCGCGCCCGGCTTGAACGCCTCCCAGGCGAACTGACCGGCCACGCACACGGCGGTGAGCAGGGCGGCCGGTACGACGGACAGCGCGTGGGCCGCCGTACGGCGCCAGGGCGTCATCACCAGCACCGCGAAGTGGTGCTCGGTGCCGTGCCGTCCGGAGCGCAGGGCGGCGAGGTTGGCGGACAGCAGAACGGCGAGGCCGACGAGCATCGGCATGCTCTGGGTGGCGCGGTCGACGTCCTGCAACGCCGGATAGCCGTCCCAGGAGCTTCGCGTACGCCAGACGATCCACGCGACGTACGCCACGAAGGCGATGACGACGGGGACGCTCAGCAGCAACCGGCGGGCCTCGAACCGGGCCAGGGCGAGCACGGCCCGCGCGCCGCCGCGCGGCCCGGTCTCCACGGCGGGCGGGGTCACGGTGAGGCACGGCGCTCATGCGGACACCTCCGCGTCGGCGCCGTCGAGGGCGAGCAGGTAGCCGTCCTCCAGGGTGGGGTCGACCAACTCCGCTCCGGCGGGCGGATCACCCACGTTCCGGAACGATCCGGTCCCGGTACGCCACCCGGCCTTCGCGCCCGCGTCCCGCTCCGTGCTGCTCCACACCCGCCCGGCGGCCCGCGCGGTCAGCTCGGCCGGGGTCCCGTCGAACCTCACGGCGCCGGCGGCCATGACGACCACCCGGTGGCAGAGCATCGCCACGTCCTCGGTCTGGTGGGTGGACAGCAGCACGGTCCGCCCCTCCCCGCCCCGGCGACCAGCTCCCGGAACCGCATCCGCTGTTCCGGGATCCAGCCCGACGGTCGGCTCGTCGAGCACCAGGGAACCCGGGGTCCCCCACCAACGCGGCCGCGAGCGCCACCCGCTGCCGCATTCCCCCCGGACAGCTTCTTGATCCTCCGCCCGCGCACGTCCGCCAGATCGACCTCCTCCAGCACCCGCCGCACCTCACGGTGCCGGGCGCCACGGTCCGTCAGCTCCTTCAGGATCGCGACGTAGTCGATGAACTCGAAGGCGGTGAAGTCCGGGTGGAAGCCGGGCGTCTGCGGCAGATACCCGAGCCGCCGCCGTACCTCCTGCCGCCCGCTCGCGGTCCCGGGGTCGTGCCCGAGCACGGTGAAGGCCCCCGGTCGGCGGGCACGGCGGTGGCGACACGCGCAGCAACGTGGTCTTCCCGGCGCCGTTGGGCCCGAGCAGCCCGGTGACGCCCGGGGTCAGCCGCAGCGACACGTCGTCGAGGGCGCGGGTGCGGCCGTAGTGCAGGCTAAGCCCGGAGGCGGAAACGGTGGGGTGGTTCATACGGCACTCCCGTACAAGGAAGGGACAAGGTAGAAGGCAGGGCTCAGGCGGCACCCCGCGGGAACGGGGCTCACGCGGCACCCCGCGGGAACGGGGGTCACGCGGCACTCCGCGGAAGGACGTCGAACCGGTCGCGGAACAGGAACAGCAGCCCGGCACCCAGCACGGCCACCACCCCGGACACGCCCCTGCCCGGCCGCCGTGAACGGCGCCAGCGGACCGTCCTCGGCCGCGCGCGCCGCGTCCGCGGCGCGAGCAGCACGGCCACCCACGTCCCCGCGACCACGGACGGCGCGAGAACCGGACCCAGCCGGGGCGTCAGCGCCAGCCCGGTAGCGGTGAGGGCGAGCCCGGGCAGCAGCCAGGCCAGGGCGCGCAGCCCGTACCCCGGCAGGGCGAACGTCGCCAGCCCGTTCCACCCCGAGCGCGACGGCCAGCACGGCGACCGTACGGATCATCAGCAGCCGGAAACCGTGCATCGGCGAGACGACCGTCATCTCGTGCGTCGGATCCAGCGCGGGCCCGTAGGCGAGCGCAACGCCGGCCAGCGGCAGCAGCGGAGCGACGGCGAGGAAGAGCGCGGGCTTGTCGGCGGCGCCGGCCATGAGGGCGACGGCGAAGGTCATCAGCAGCACGGCGACGACCGCGCCGAGCCAGGACCGGCGCAGTACGGGGGTGGCCGCGAGCAGCCGCGCGGTGCCGTCACCGACGCCGCACCGCACCAGCAGCCCTTCGAACCAGCCCGGCCGGGGCGCGTCCAGCTCGGCGTCGAGCCGCTCCCACCCCGCCTCCAGAGCGGCGGCGTCACTCACCTCGGCGAGAACGCCGCGGCAGTGCGCGCAGGCGGTCAGGTGGGCGTCGGCGGACCACAGCGCGGGCGCCGCCAGTCCGCCCCGGGCGTAGGCCCGCAGGTCGTCCTCGTCCACGTGCCAGGTCCCCTCGGCGACGGCTGTCCTCGTCACTCATGCCAGCGCCTCCCGCAGCTGCCGGCGGGCGCGCATCGCCCGCGTCTTGACCGTGCCCGGCGGGATGCCGAGCAGGACGGCCGCCTCACGGGTGGTCAGCCCGTCGATGACGGTGGCCTGGAGCACCGCGCGCAGCTCCGGCGAGAGCCGTACGAGGGCGCCGGCGAGGTCGCCGTGCTCGACACCGGCGAGCACCCGCTCCTCGGCGGAGGCCTCGTCGCGGTGCCGCAACCGGGCCAGCGCCTGCCGCAGCCGCCCCCGAGCCCCGTCGCCGCGCAGCACGTCGACCAGCCGCCGCGACCCGATCCGCCACAGCCACCCCGCCACGTCGCCCTCCTCCCGGTAGCACGCACTGCCGCGCCACACCGCCAGGAAGGTCTCCTGTACGACGTCGTCGACGACACCGGCGTCGGCGCAGCGGCGCGCAGGCGCGCGGCCAGCCAGGGGGCGTACCTGCGGTACAGCTCCTCGAAGGCACGCCGGTCAGCATCGGCGGCGACGGCCCGCAGCAGCTCCCCGTCGCTTCTCGTTTTCGCTCACGTCTCCTCATCGCACGAGCCCGGCCGATCGGTTCACACGATCGCAGGCGGAAATCCCGGGCGGGGAACGTGGGCACGTCGTCCTGTGGCCCGGCGCCCGGTGCCTGTCACCCGGCGCCCGACGCGGGCACGACCGCAGGCCGAATCCGCCCGAGCCGCCGCAGGCACCCGCACCACCGCCGGAGGCCCGCCGCTATCCCACACGTCATGTCCTCGTAACCATCGATTCAGACAGCCTTGCGACGCTCACCGAATGAAGCCGACCGCGCCACCAGGAGCAGAGCATTCCGCGCCTTCCGACGCGCCTGTCCTGCGCGCGGCGCGGAAGAATGGGTTCATGAGGCAGCCGAACAGCCAGGCAGAGGTCCAGCACACGCAGCCTCCGTGGGCTCCATCGCCGCGCACCGCCCGCACACCGTGGCCGCCACGGTCTCCGACCTGGAGCCCGACATCGACGCGGACCTCGACGGGTACGAGGAGTCGGAGGAGTCCCAAGCCGGCGGCGCCCAGCTCCCACAGGGCCGCTTCCTGGACCGCGAACGCAGCTGGCTCGCGTTCAACGAACGCGTGCTCGAACTGGCCGAGGACCCGGGCACGCCCCTCCTGGAGCGCGCCAACTTCCTCGCGATCTTCGCCAGCAACCTGGACGAGTTCTTCATGGTTCGCGTCGCCGGCCTCAAGCGCCGCATCGCGACCGGCGTCGCCACCCGTTCCGCCTCCGGCCTCCAGCCCCGCGAGGTCCTGGAGATGATCTGGGCCCGCTCCCGCGAACTCATGGCCCGGCACGCCGCCTGCTTCCACGAGGACGTCGCCCCGGCACTCGCCGAGGAGGGCATCCACCTGGTCCGCTGGAACGAACTCGCGGAGAAGGAGCAGGCCCGCCTCTTCACCCTCTTCCGGCACCAGATCTTCCCGGTCCTCACCCCCCTCGCGGTCGACCCGGCCCACCCCTTCCCGTACATCCCGGGCCTCTCCCTCAACCTCGCGGTCGTCGTCCGCAACCCGGTGACCGGCCACCGCCACTTCGCACGGGTCAAGGTCCCCCCGCTGCTCTCCCGCTTCCTGGAGGCGTCCCCGGGCCGCTACGTCCCCATCGAGGACGTCATCGCCGCCCACCTCGAAGAGCTGTTCCCCGGGATGGAGGTCCTGGAGCACCACGCCTTCCGCCTCACCCGCAACGAGGACCTGGAGGTGGAGGAGGACGACGCGGAGAACCTCCTCCAGGCCCTCGAGAAGGAGCTCATGCGGCGCCGCTTCGGCCCGCCCGTACGCCTGGAGGTCGAGGAGTCCGTCGACCGCGAGGTCCTGGACCTCCTCGTCCGCGAGCTGAAGATCGGCGAGGCGGAGGTCTACCCGCTCCCCGGCCCCCTCGACCTCACGGGCCTCTTCCGCATCGCCGGCATCGACCGGCCCGAGCTGAAGTATCCGAAGTTCGTCGCCGGCACCCACCGCGACCTGGCCGAGGTCGAGTCCGCGTCCGCGCCGGACGTCTTCGCCGCCCTCCGCAGCCGCGACGTGCTGCTCCACCACCCGTACGACTCCTTCTCCACCTCCGTCCAGGCCTTCCTGGAGCAGGCGGCGGCCGACCCGGACGTCCTCGCGATCAAGCAGACGCTGTACCGGACGTCCGGCGACTCCCCGATAGTCGACGCGCTCATCGACGCGGCCGAGTCCGGCAAGCAGGTCCTCGTCCTGGTCGAGATCAAGGCCCGCTTCGACGAGCACGCGAACATCAAGTGGGCCCGCAAGCTGGAGGAGTCCGGCTGCCACGTCGTCTACGGACTGGTCGGCCTGAAGACCCACTGCAAGCTGTCGCTCGTCGTCCGCCAGGAGGGCGAGACGCTGCGCCGCTACAGCCACGTCGGCACCGGCAACTACCACCCGAAGACGGCCCGGCTCTACGAGGACCTCGGCCTGCTCACCGCGGACCCGCAGGTCGGCGCCGACCTCTCCGACCTGTTCAACCGCCTCTCCGGCTACTCCCGGCGCGAGACGTACCGCCGCCTCCTCGTCGCGCCCCAAGTCGCTGCGCGACGGCCTGGTCTCCCGCATACACAAGGAGATACAGCACCACCGCGCCGGCCGTCCCGCCTACATCCGCATCAAGGTCAACTCGATGGTCGACGAGGCCGTGATCGACGCGTGCTACCGCGCGTCCCAGGCGGGCGTCCCCGTCGACGTGTGGGTGCGCGGCATCTGCGCGCTGCGCCCGGACGTGACGGGCCTGTCGGAGAACATCCGGGTCCGTTCGGTTCTCGGCCGCTTCCTCGAACACTCGCGCGTCTTCGCGTTCGGCAACGGCGGTGAGCCCGAGGTCTGGTTCGGCAGCGCCGACATGATGCACCGCAACCTCGACCGCCGCATAGAGGCCCTGGTCCGGGTCACCGACCCGGCCCACCGGGCGGCCCTCAACCGGATGCTGGAGACCGGCATGTCCGACGGCACCGCCTCCTGGCACCTCGGCTCGGACGGTGAGTGGACCCGGCACGCGACCGACGCGGACGGCTCGCCCCCTGCGCAACGTCCAGGAGATGCTCATAGACGCCCGGAGGCGCCGGCGTGGCACAGCGACACCTTGACCCGACGGACCCCGCAGCCACGGCCACGGCCGCCGCCGGCCGCCGGAACCCGCGGACCCGGACGCCCTCGCGGGCTACCTGCGTGCCCAGGCCACGGAGTTCCTCCGCGCCCTGCGCCAGCACCGGGAATCAGGCACGGGCACACACGGCGGGAACGGCGCGCACGGCGCGCGCCGTTCGGACAGGGCGACCCCGGACGCGGCCCCCGTGGACGCGGCCCGCGCCCTGCGCCGCGCCGCCCGCCGTCTCAGCGGCACCCTGCACACCTTCCAGCCCCTGCTGGACGCCGACTGGGCGGAGGGCATGCGCCCCGAGCTGGCGTGGCTGTCCGGCACGCTGGCGATGGAGCACGCGTACGCGTCCCGCCTGGAACGCCTGCTCCAGGCCCTGCACCGGCTGTCCGGTTCGTCGGCGTTCCCGGCCCAGCAGACGGCCGGCCAGGCCACCGCCGCCGTGTCCGCCACTGTGCCCGCCGCCCACCCGGCGTCCCCGGAGCGCGGCAGCCTCACCGTGGGCGCGGCCAAGGCGGGCGCGCTGCTCGACCGCCAGCTGACCCTGGCCCGCACCCGGGCGCACTCCACCGCCCTCCAGGCCCTGGGCAGCAGCCGCTTCCACGCCGTCGCCGACAAGGTCGCCTTACTGGCGAGCGAGGTCCCGCTGAGGACCACCGGGCCCGCCACGTCCGGGACCCGGAGCACCGCCACGAACAACGCCGCGTCCCCCACCGACCTCCGCCCCTTGGCCGTCGCCGCGGAGAACCGCCTCACCGACGCCGTGGCCGCACTGCCGCTCGTCACCGCGGGGAGCCCGTACAACGCGGAGGCGCTGATCCACGGCCTCTCCCCGGACCCCGTCGCCCACCCCCAGGACGCCCCGTGGCACCAGGTCCGGCTGCTGCTGCGCCTGCACCGGTACGCGCTCGAAGTACTCGCCGGCGAGGACGCCGAGGGCTCCGGTGACGTACGCCTCCTGGCCGCCGGCGAGGCCCTGAACCGCCACCGCGACGCCGCGGAGGCCGCCGCGGCCGCCGCCCAGGCCGCCCGTACGCCACGCATCGCACCCGCGACGGCGTACGCGCTCGGCGTGCTCCACGCCGACCAGCGGCATGAGGTGGAGGCGGCGAGGTACGCGTTCCAGCACAGCTGGCGCAAGGAACCCATCAGGCTGCCGTAGGACAGGAGGCGCGCGCGTGAGTCCCGCAGGCGACACGACCGTGCACGCGGCCGGCTGCGTGCTGTGGCGGCGCTCCCCGGCCGTCGGCGAGCTGGAGCTCTGCCTCGTCCACCGCCCGAAGTACGACGACTGGTCGCACCCGAAGGGCAAGCTCAAGCCCGGCGAGGACCCGCTCGCGGGCGCCCTGCGCGAGGTCGCGGAGGAGACGGGGTACGTCGCCGCGCCGGGCGCCGAGCTGCCCACCGTCCGCTACCTCGCGGCCGGCCGCCCCAAGGAAGTCCGGTACTGGACGGCCGCGGCGACCACCGGCGTCTTCGCCCCCGTCCGACGAGGTCGACCGCATCCTGTGGCTGGAGCCGCGGCAGCCCGCGCCCGCCTCACTCAGCCGCACGACCGGGCCCTCGTCGACGCCCTGCTCGCGACGCACCCGCTCGGAACCACTCCGTGTCCTTGACGTAAGCGTTCCGTGACCTCACCGCACCGTCCACAGGGGTTCACCCCCGTTCATTTATGCCCTTCGGCGGCTTCACCTGTTCTGCCTAATTTCGGCCTTACAGATACGGGGCGCTTCCCGAAAAACGCGTCCGTATCGCCCCAGTCTTGATCGTCTTCAACGCCACTCCTCGCACGCCGCCGGATTCAGGACGGCGGCTCCTGGAAGGAACTCCCTCAGTGAAGCTTCAGCGCATGAACCGGCGGGCCCTCGCTCTCGGTGCTCTCGCCGTCTCCGGCGCCCTGGCCCTCACGGCGTGCGGCTCCGACGACACCGGCGGCGGCAGCGGCGGGGACGCCAGCGCGGCCGCCAACAGCAACATCAAGTGCGACGACGCCAAGGGCCAGCTCCAGGCCTCCGGTTCCTCAGCCCAGAAGAACGCGATCGACGCCTGGGTCAAGCAGTACGTTTCGGCCTGCCGGGATGTACAGATCAACTACAACCCGACCGGCTCCGGCGCGGGCATCACCGCGTTCCTCCAGGGCCAGACCGCCTTCGCCGGCTCGGACTCCGCGCTGAAGCCCGAGGAGATCGAGCAGTCCAAGAAGGTCTGCAAGGACGGCCAGGCCATCGACCTGCCGATGGTCGGCGGCCCGATCGCCGTGGGCTTCAACGTCCCCGGCGTCGACTCGCTCGTCCTGGACGCCCCGACGCTCGCCAAGATCTTCGACAGCAAGATCAGCAACTGGAACGACCCGGCGATCGCCAAGCTCAACCCCGAGGCCAAGCTGCCCGACCTCAAGATCCAGGCCTTCCACCGCTCGGACGAGTCCGGCACCACGGACAACTTCACCAAGTACCTGAAGGACGCCGCGCCGAAGGACTGGAAGTACGAGGGCGGCAAGTCCTGGGAGGCCAAGGGCGGCCAGTCCGCCAGCGGCTCCTCCGGCCTCGCCCAGCAGGTGAAGCAGGTCTCGGGCTCCATCTCGTACTTCGAGCTGTCGTACGCCAAGGACGGCATGAAGACCGTCGACATCAAGACCGAGGCCGCCGAGCCGGTCAAGGCCACCGTCGAGAACGCCACCGCGGCCATCGGCGCCGCCAAGGTCGTCGGCACCGGCAAGGACCTCGCGCTGGAGCTGGACTACACGCCCACCGCCGACGGCGCCTACCCGCTCGTCCTGGTGACGTACGAGGTCGTCTGCGACAAGGGCAACAAGGCCGAGAGCCTGCCCGCCACCAAGTCCTTCCTGAACTACATGGCCTCGGAGGACGGCCAGGGCCTGCTGAAGGAAGCGGGCTACGCCCCGATGCCCACCGAGATCATCACCAAGGTCCGCGAGACCGTTTCGGGCCTGAGCTGACCCGAGTGCGGTCCGGCCTCCGAGCGGGGGCCGGGCCGCACCGTCCGGTGCACCGCCGCCAGGAGCCCCCGAGACGGACGGCTCCGCCCGAGCCGCCGCGTACGACGGCTCCGCAGACCGGAGAAACCCGATGGACATAACCACTGATCCCCAGAAGCCCGCACCAGCCCCCGTACCGCACCAGCCCCCGGGAAGGACGCCAAGCGCGCCGCACGCGGCGCCACCCGCCCCGGCGACCGGATCTTCCTCGGGCTCTCCCGCGGTTCCGGCATCTTCGTGCTGGTCATCATGGCCGCCATCGCGGCCTTCCTGACCTACCGCGCCTCGATCGCGCTCAGCAAGAACGAGGCCAACTTCTTCACCACCCTCGAGTGGAACCCCACCGGCACGCCGCCGGAGTTCGGCATCGCGGTCCTGGCCTTCGGCACCGTCGTGTCGTCGGTCATCGCCATGGCCGTCGCGGTCCCGATCGCGGTCGGCATCGCCCTGTTCATCACGCACTACGCGCCGCGCAAGCTGGGCGGCCTGATCGGGTACGTGATCGACCTGCTCGCCGCCGTGCCCTCGATCGTCTACGGCCTGTGGGGGCGCGCTCGTCCTCGTGCCGCACATGGAGGGGCTCTTCGGCTGGCTGGACGAGTACCTCGGCTGGACCGGCGTCTTCGAGTGGAACCAGGGCGCGCCGCGCTCGCTGTTCACCGTGGGCATCCTGCTCGCGATCATGATCCTGCCGATCGTCACCAACGTCAGCCGTGAGGTCTTCCGGCAGGTCCCGCGCATGCACGAGGAGGCCGCACTGGCCCTCGGCGCCACGCGCTGGGAGGTCATCCGCATGTCGGTGCTGCCCTTCGGCCGCTCCGGCGTCATCTCCGCCTCGATGCTCGGGCTCGGCCGCGCGCTCGGCGAGACGATGGCCGTGGCGATGGTGCTCTCCTCGAGCTTCGAGATCAACCTCAGCCTGCTCGACACGGGCGGCGGCACCTTCGCCCAGAACATCGCCAGCAAGTTCAACGAGGCGACCGTGATGGGCCGTGACGCGCTGATCGCCTCCGGTCTCGTCCTCTTCGTCATCACCCTGCTGGTCAACGGCGCGGCCCGGATGATCATCGGACGCCGCAAGGAGTACTCGGGGGCCAACGCATGAGCCACGCAACCCTTACCCCCAAGAGCCGCAGCTCCCTGCGCGGCGCCACGCTGCCCAAGTGGTTCCTCTGGGCGGTCGCCGCCGGCTCGATCGCGGCCGGCCTGGGCATCAGCGCCGCGGCCGGGCTGAACAGCAGCATCCAGTGGGCCCTGATCGCCGCGGTCCTCTTCGTCCTGGGCACGTACGCCATCTCGGCGCGCGTCGAGGGCGGGCGCCAGGCCAAGGACCGGGTGGCGACCAGCATGGTGTGGGTCGCGTTCATCGTGGCCGTGATCCCGCTGGCCTCCCTGGTCTGGGCGACCGTCAAGCGCGGTGTGAAGGTCCTCGACGGCTACTTCCTCACCCACTCGATGGGCGTGGTCGCCGACGCCGAGGTGGGCGGCGGCATCTACCACGCCATCCTCGGCACCCTGGAGCAGGTCGGCATCGCCACCCTGATCTCCGTGCCGGTCGGTGTACTCACCGCGATCTACCTGGTCGAGTACGGGAGCGGAAAGCTCGCCAAGGCCGTCACCTTCTTCGTCGACGTCATGACGGGTATCCCGTCGATCGTCGCCGGTCTGTTCATCCTCAGTACGTGGATCCTGATGCTGGACATGGGCCCGTCCGGCTTCGCCGGCTCGCTCGCCCTGTCGATCCTGATGATCCCGGTGGTCGTCCGCTCCACCGAGGAGATGCTCAAGCTCGTCCCGAACGAGCTGCGCGAGGCGTCCCTGGCGCTCGGCGTGCCGAAGTGGCGCACGATCCCTGAAAGGTGGTCCTGCCGACGTCGGTCGGCGGCATCACCACCGGCGTCATGCTGGCGGTCGCCCGCATCACCGGTGAGACGGCCCCCGTGCTGCTGCTGGTCTGGGGAACGGACTTCATCAACGCGAACCCGTTCCAGGACCCGCAGGAATCGCTGCCGATGTACATCTATCTGCAGTTCGCCAACAGCGGCGGCTACGGCGCGGCCTACGACCGTGCCTGGGCGGCGGCCCTGACGCTCATCGCCTTCATCATGATCCTCAACCTCGCGGCCCGCGGCATCTCCCGCTGGAAGGCCCCGAAGACGGGTCGCTGACGCGGCCAGAGCAACAACAGTCAGCGCCCCGGACACGCGAAAGAAGAAGTGATACCCATGGCCAAGCGCATAGATGTCAGCGGCCTCAACGCCTACTACAGCTCCTTCCTGGCCATCGAGGACATCTCGATGACCGTCGAGCCCCGCTCGGTGACGGCCTTCATCGGCCCCTCCGGCTGCGGCAAGTCCACGTTCCTGCGCACGCTCAACCGCATGCACGAGGTCACGCCGGGCGGCCGGGTCGAGGGCAAGGTCATGCTCGACGACGAGAACCTCTACGGCACGGGCATCGACCCGGTGGCCGTGCGCCGCGAGGTCGGCATGGTCTTCCAGCGGCCGAACCCGTTCCCGACCATGTCGGTGTACGACAACGTCGCGGCGGGTCTGCGCCTGAACGGCAAGTACAAGAAGTCGGAACTGGACGACGTCGTCGAGAAGTCCCTGCGCGGCGCGAACCTCTGGAACGAGGTCAAGGACCGCCTGAACAAGCCGGGCTCCGGCCTCTCCGGCGGTCAGCAGCAGCGCCTGTGCATCGCCCGCGCCATCGCGGTCGAGCCGAACGTGCTGCTCATGGACGAGCCCTGCTCCGCCCTGGACCCGATCTCCACCCTCGCCATCGAGGACCTGATCGGCGAGCTGAAGGAGCGCTTCACGATCGTCATCGTGACGCACAACATGCAGCAGGCGGCGCGCGTCTCGGACCGTACGGCGTTCTTCAACCTGGCGGCGGTCGGGCAGCCCGGCAAGCTGATCGAGATCGACGAGACGGAGCGCATCTTCTCCAACCCGTCGGTCCAGGCCACGGAGGACTACATCTCGGGCCGCTTCGGCTAGACCCGAACCCGATCCCCTCGCGGTGCTGCATGGCGGTGCCACCGCGAGGAGCACAAGGGCCCGCCCCCCGGTTCGGGGGCGGGCCCATCGCTTGCCGGCGCCTGCACCGGGCGCGCTACAGGAACGCCAGATTCACAACCCAGAACGAACACGCGGCAACCACCGCAGCCGCCGGCATCGTGATGAACCACCCCATGATGATGTTCCGCGCGACACCCCACCGCACGGCGTTCACCCGCTTCGTCGCCCCCACACCCATGATCGACGACGTGATGACATGCGTCGTCGAGATCGGCGCGTGGAACAGGAACGCCGACCCGAACATGATCGAGGCGCCCGTGGTCTCCGCGGCGAACCCCCTGCGGCGGATCAAGCTCGATGATCTTGCGCCCCAGTGTCCGCATGATGCGCCAGCCACCCGCGTACGTCCCCGCGGACAGCATCAGCGCGCAGGCGATCTTCACCCATACCGGGATGGGATCGCCGTAGTCCTCGACGTCGGCGATGACCAGCGCCATCACCACGATGCCCATCGTCTTCTGCGCGTCCTGGAGGCCGTGTCCCAGCGCCATGCCCGCCGCCGACACCGTCTGCGCGATACGGAAGCCGCGCTTGGCCTTATGCGGATTGGACCGGCGGAAGATCCACATGATCGCGGTCATCACGAGGTACCCGGCGAGCAGACCGATCACCGGCGAGACGAACATGGGGATGACGATCTTGTCGACGACCCCCTGCCAGTACACGGTCGTACTCCCGGCCAGCGCCGCCCCGACCATGCCGCCGAACAGCGCGTGCGAGGAGGACGAGGGCAGACCGAAGTACCAGGTGATGAGGTTCCAGACGATGGCGCCCACGAGCGCCGCGAAGAGGATTCCCATCCCCTTCCGAACCCTCCGGGGGTCTCGATCACCCCCTCGCTGACCGTCTTGGCGACCCCGGATCCCATGAACGCACCGGCGAGGTTCGTGACGGCGGCCATCGCGAGCGCCGCCCGGGGCGTCAAGCGCGCGTCGACACGGACGTCGCGATCGCGTTCGCCGAGTCGTGGAAGCCGTTGGTGTACGTGAAGAAGAGCGCGACCCCGATGGTCACGACCAGAGCGAAGGTGTCCATGAAGAGGTCAGGACTCCTTGACCGCGATAGTCTCCACCGTGTTCGCCACGTGCTCGAAGGCGTCGGCCGCCTCTTCCAGAACGTCCACGATCTGCTTCAGCTTGAGCACCTCGATGGCCTCGTACTTGCCGTTGAAGAGGTGGGCGAGCAGCTTGCGGTGGACCTGGTCGGCCTGGTTCTCCAGCCGGTTGACCTCGATCCAGTACTCGGTGAGGTTGTCCATGGTGCGCAGGTCTGGCATCGCCTCGGCCGTCAGCTCGGCGGCCCGCGCCAGCACCTCGATCTGCTGGTCGACGCCCTTGGGCAGTTCCTCGACGTTGTAGAGGACGACCAGGTCGACGGCCTCCTCCATGAAGTCCATGATGTCGTCGAGGGACGACGCGAGGTTGTAGATGTCCTCGCGGTCGAAGGGCGTGATGAACGAGGAGTTCAGCTGGTGGAAGATCGCGTGGGTCGCGTCGTCACCTGCGTGTTCGGCGGCCCGCATACGCTCGGCGATCTCGGCCCGGGCGATGCGTCCGCTCCGAGCAGTTCCATCAGGAGCTTGGAGCCCGTGACGATGTTGTCCGCGGAGGCGGCGAACATGTCGTAGAAGCTCGTCTCCTGGGGTCAGACGAAAGCGCACGTGGGGTCCCTCGGGGTGCATCGGTTTCGGTCAGGCTGATGCTAGGCGCATCATCCGGCCACGGCTAACGGGCCGTCCCCCAGTGTCGCCCATCAGGCAGAGTGATGAGCAGGGGCGACGCCAGGAGCCCTGTCAAGGGCCCCCTACCCCGCAAAGTTCGTTACCATATACCCGCCAGGGGTATATGTCCGCTATCTGCCCGAACTCTGCCCACTCTGCCCCACAACAGGAGGACGCGATGACGACCACCGAGGCCGGCGCAGGTGCGCCCTCCTCCGCCGTGGACGCGGTGGAGACGGACGGGACGGACGGGACGGACATCGTGACCGACCACCACCGCGGTGTGCACTGGCTACCACAAACAGAAGGACGAGCACCTCAAGCGCCTGCGCCGCATCGAGGGCCAGATCCGCTGCCTGCAGCGGATGGTCGACGAGGACGTCTACTGCATCGACATACTCACCCAGGTCTCCGCTTCCACGAAGGCCCTGCAGTCCTTCGCGCTGCAGCTCCTGGAGGAGCACCTGCGCCACTGCGTCGCCGACGCGGCCGTCAAGGGCGGCGCCGAGATCGACGCGAAGGGTGGAGGAGGCGACGAAGGCGATCGGCCGCCTCCTGCGCACCTGACCCCCGGAGCCCGGCAGGACCGGCCGCCCGCCCGCGAGCCCGGCCGGCTTCCTACCGGTCGGCCCCGGCCCCTCGCTCCTCGGCCACCCGAAGCACCTCGTCGATGCTCTCCAGGCTGAGCCGCTCCCCGGGCGGCCGACGCCGCGATGATCAGTTCGCCGCACAGCTCGATCTCGGCGAGGGCCACGTGGTCCTGAACCGTCGTACCGCCGACCGGAGCCACGCGCGTCACCTCGTCTCTGCCGTCACCGACTTCCTAGAGTAGGGAGCGGCCTACACACCGCGCATGGCACGGAAGGGCTAGTTCTTGCCGCCCGACCCCTCGCCCGACGCCTCCCCGGCTTCTCCGGCTCCCCCGGCTCCGGCGGCGATCTTGCCGGCGTAGATGTCCCGGTCCTCCGGCAGCCGTACGCGGACGGCGGCGCCGAAATCGTAGAGCAGCGTCGTCGAGGCGACGGCCACGGTGCTCCTCGTCCCGCCCGTTGGCGAAGCTGAAGCGGTGCCGGACCTTGCGGATACGGCCCTCGTCGTCGAGGTAGGCGTCGAACGGCACCTCGGCGGTGGCGAACCCTTCGCCGCCGCGCCAGCGCCTGCCTGTTCCCGTCCGACGCGCCACGCGCCGCCCGAGCGAGGTCGGCGGTCCCCCGGTAGTGGCGCACCGCGTCCCCGCGACCTCCGTCCGCCCCACGTACGTCGCCGTCCGGGTCCCGCGCAGCACCTCGGCGGCGGCGAAGGGGTCCGGTCGCGCCGCCGGTCACCAGGTTTCCGTCGGACAGCGACGCGGTCTCCACCCGCACCCACTTGTCGTCGGGCACGCCGGCCCCGCGGTTCTTCATGAAAGGGCACCCGGTGCGAGCAGTTCGGTGATCGGCCGATGCTCACTGGACCCCGCCGGGTCCTGCGGCAGCCGGACCTTCAGCCGCCCGAGCCGCCCCTCGAAGTCGTACACACCCCCGCCCCGGATGGTCACCCGCGTCCCGCCGCTGGCCATCTCCATCGCGGTGCGCGCCTTGGCGCTCCCGGCGGCCACGAGCCGGTCGGCGGCCCGGTGCAGCACGGCGACCGGATCGCCGCCGCCCGTCCCCTGAGCGGCGGCCCCCGCCCGGAGCACCCGCTCCCGGCCAGACACACGCAGATCACGCCCCCGGTGAGGACGAGCCCCCCGCCCACCCCTCCTACTTCGCCGCTCCCTCTCCACCCGACCATCGCCACCTACCCAGCCGTCACACGCGTTCCGGACCCCTGCCGTCCCGGTTAACGAGGGGCAGGCGACCCCGGTAACGTTGTGGGCGTGGCGCAGCAGGAAGGTCTCGAAGCTCCCCAGGAAGTCCCGGAACACCTCACGAGGACGGTCGAACAGGGCCCGTTCTGCCTGGCCCGCTGCACCTGCGGCTGGCGAGGCCCGGCCCGCAGAGCGAGAAGCCAGGCCCGTACGGACGCGAAGACCCACGCACCGACCTGACGTCTCAGGCGGCGAGGTCCCGCTCCCCAGCCTCTGCACTCTCCTTGCGCGCCCCCGGGATCACGGCGTCGCGCCCGGCGGCGTCCCTCGCCCCCGCGCGCTGACCAGCCACCCCACCCGGGGTGACCGCGTCGACGGCCCGGGTCAACGGCGTCAGCAGGGCCATGGCGACCGGCGACAGCAGCAGCGCGACCGCCGTACCGAGGGCAAAGCCGCCCACGACGTCCGTCGGGTAGTGCACGCCCATGTAGACCCGGATGAACCCGCCGAACACCGCGAGCACGATGGCGAGGAGCCCGAACTTCCGGTTGGCGACGAACAGGGCGACGGCCAGGGCCATGCACAGCGTGGCGTGATCGCTCACGAAGGAGAAGTCGTCCTTCCCCGCGACCAGCACTTCCAGCCCGTCATGGGGACTTGAACGGCCGCGGCCGTTCGACGAAACCCCTTATCGGCACGTTGACCAGCACCGCGACACCGGCCGCGAGCGGCGCCCACACGAGGTGCCGCCACGTTCGAGGCCGCGTCCTCGCCGCCCCGCCGCCGCACGGACCACCAGCACCACAGCACCAGCAGCACGATCGCGAACAGCAGTCCGTACTCACCCACGAACTCCATGACCCGGTCGAACCAGTGCGGTGCGTCCCTTGGCCAGGCCGTTGATGTCGTAGAGCAGCTCAACGTCGGGGTTCGACCCGGATTCGGCGAGTCCAGCCATGGTGCTGCGGCCCCTTCGTCATGTCCTCCGGCGCACCGAGCGCACGCCTCTTCTGCCACCCCCGTGGTCGTAGATCCGCCGGTTCCTTCTCAGCCCGCACACCTACACGTCAACAGGAACGCACGGCCCCGCTGATACGCGTTCCACGCTCCACCGAATGATCACGCAGACGTTATCGAAGAGAACACGTCGCCGCAGCTCAGGGCATGGATTCACGCTGCGTCGAAACCATGGCATTCACACCGTCGTGGGCAGCGCTTTCGCGCCATCCTCGGTCACCCGGGTGGCCCCGAAGTAATCAGGGTGTCGATCGGGTCGAACCGGATCACAGCACCCGTCCGCGGCGCGTCGATCATGTATCCGCCGCCGACACAAACTCCCCACGATGCCGGATAGCCCGGGGGTTGGTGAGATCGTCCGAGAAGAACACCAGGTCGCCGGGCATCAACTCGTCCCGCGACGGATGCGGCCCCGCGTTGTACTGGTCGTTCGCGCACCCGCGGCAGCGGCTTGATCCCCACACTCTCGTACGCCGCCCGGTCAGCCCCTGAACAGTCGAACCGCCCACCCTGCTCGGGCGTCCCGTTCCCCGCCCCACAGATAGAGCGTCCCGAGCTTCTTCTGCGCGTAGGCGATGGGCCCGGCGGCCTGCTCGGACGGATCGACCCGCGTCTCGGGGGCGGCAAGCTCTTCTCCAGGGTCGTGATCACCTCACGTAGTTCTGGGTCTCCTTGTAGGGCGGCACACTGGTACTTGATGACCGCGTAAGCCCCGCGTTGTAGGAGGCCAGCATGTTCTCGGTCGGATTGTCGGGCACGTCCTTCACGTACGACGCGAGGGAGCAGTCGCTACGACGCCGCCGACGGGATGGCGTCCTTCGGGTCCCACACGTCCCGGTCGCCGTCCCCGTCCCCGTCGATCCCGTGGGTGGCCCACGTCCCGGGGATGAACTGCGCTATGCCTGCGCAGCCGCGTGGCTCTGCGCCCTCGGATTGAAGCCGCTCTCCTGGTAGAGCTGGGCGGCGAGCAGCGCGGGGTTGATGGCGGGGCAGAGATTGCCCCACTTCTGCACGAGCGGCTGGTACGCCGCGGCACCGACCCCTTGGCGAGCTTCTTGGCCCGCCGCCGGCGCCGCCCGCCAGGTTTCCGGCGACGAGGTAGACGCCCACGACGAGCAGCATCACGAAGCCCATCCCCGCCCGCGACCGCGACACCGGCGCCGACCCACATCTTGCGCAGTGGCCCAACTCTCCCCATGTCGGAGCCGTTCAATACCACTTTCCGGCCATGTCGACGCACAAGCACCCCGGCCGGCGCAGACCCAGGTCACGTTCACCACGGGGACGACCCCGACTGCGCCGTCCGCGTCCACGGCACCGACGGCCCCGGGCCGCCAGTCACGACGGATCGTCAGAAGTGGGAAGCCTTCCCGCTCGACGTGTGGACGGGCGAGTCCGGCCACTTCGCAGAAGGGCCCAACGACGCAACCACACGACAGGTTGCGCCCCAGCCTCATTGCCCGGCGTAACCGAACGTGATACACAGAGTGACCATACGACTCATTGCATACCGGTCCGCGCAACCCTGTTAGGGCCCGGCGCGGACCGGTGGCAAGCTATTCGTACGAAACCCGCCAATCAATGACGCCAAGTCGACATACGACGGCGCAATTGTCGGCGACAATGAGGCCCTGACCTCTGCACGTCCGCAGAGGGTGCGGAACTACCCAACAGGGGCGGTGACTTACGTGCTCTTTTGCGGCCGACGAGGGAGACATCAACACCATCATCGGGGGGGATCGCTCCGGACTGGGGCCCCTTCGGCAGCCTGGGCAACGAGGCCAAGATCATGATCGAGGTGGTGATGGCCGTCGCGATTCTGCTCTGCCTCGGCATCGCCATCTCGGGGCGCCGCCAAGCAGCGCATCGGTGCCACCGCGCTCCGCGACACCTTCAGCGCGGAGCAGGGCAAGGGCCTCATCGTCGCGGGCCTGACGGGCGTGTTCATCATCGGCTCGCTCGGCACGCTCTTCACCATCGTGTACGGAATGGCCGTGTAGCCCGGCGCGCATCCGTTCCACCCCTCCACCCCACCCGCCCGTCGTGCCAACCGGCTGAGGTTGCGTTTCCTGATGTCGAGTCACCACACCGCGCCCGCGCGGGAACCAGCACGGCTACCGTCGTACTTCTACGGCAGGCACGACGTCGAGGGGGCGTACGCGGCATGAGTCTCGGAGACGACCACCAGTCCTCCGGCGGTTACGGCGGCACTGGGTCAGACACGGACACGGCTGCCCGACGGGGACGGCGACGGCCACGGCGGCCCCCGTCGCGGCGGCCGCTCGTCGTCCCGGAGCCTGGTCACCGTGGTCGGCGTCGTCGTCCTCCTCATCGCCGCGATCGCCTTCGCGAACCGTGGAGGAGACGATTCCGCATCCCCGGACGACACGGCCGCGGACAAGCCGAAGGCCTCGTCGACGGCGCCGTCCGGGACGCAGCGCCGGTGCAGGTGGGCTTCGCCCGGGACGAGCAGGGGGCACAGAGCGCGGCGGCGAACTACGCGGTGGCTCTGGGCTCGGCCGACATGTTCGAGAAGGCCAAACGTGACTCGATCCTCCAGGCCATCATCGTTCCCTCCAGAGTGACGGACTTCGAGGCCACTCTGGACAAGGCATACAGCCCGGGCTTCAACAAGAACGTCGGGCTGAACGAGGACGGCTCCACGCCGAAGGGCTACACCTTCGTGTCCCGTACGAGCCCGATCGGCACCAAGGTCACCGAGAACTCGGCCGACAACGCGACCGTCGAAGTCTGGTGCAGCGGTCTCCTGGGGCTCGCGGGGCAGAACTCCACAGCCCCGGTCACGAACAGTTGGTTCACGATCACCATGAAGCTTGAGTGGGTCAATGGTGACTGGAAGATCGTGACGCACTCTCAGAAGGACGGCCCGGCGCCGATCCCCGGCGACGACAAGGCTTCCAGCGCGGACGAGATGGCGAAGGCCGTCCAGGAGTACGGAGGGTTCACGTATGCCCGCTAACCGCCGCGTAGTCGAGCTGACCGGCGTCGTCAGCGACCGTCGAGACGGCAGCGGTCCTCTTCGCCACCCGCGCCTTCGCCGCCCCCACTCCGTCGCCCACCCCGAGCGATGACCCCTGCGACCTGATCCACGGCCCCGCCAAGGACTACTGGGAACGAGGCGAAGGCGGTGGCGGCTCCACCGGAGGTGGTGGTGGAACCCTGAACGACCCCACCTCCGCCCTGGACCCCCTCTCCTCCCTCGCCAAGGGCTGTGCCGACGCCGCCTCCTGGACCATCGACAAGCTCAGCGCCGCCGTCCAGGACACGGCGAACGTCGACTTCACGAACCCGACGTTCCTCCAGCAGTACGCGGTCGTCTTCGCGGCGTCGACGATCCTCACGCTCCTCCTCTGGCTCCTCGCGGTAGCGAAGCGTGCCGTGCGCGGCGTCCCCCTGAGCACCGCGCTCTCCGAGGCCATCGGGTTCCTCTGGCTCACCGTTCTGGCGTCGGCCTTCACGCCGCTGATCCTCTACACGGTCGTATCGGCGACCGACGGCGTCACCGACGTACTCGCCAAGGCGACCGGCGAGCAGACGGACACCTTCTTCGGCACGTTCTCCGCCGCCCTGGAGAAGGGCGAGGACATCGGCGGTGGACCGATCATGCTGATCGTCGTCTCCTGGTGTCGATCCTCGCCGCCGGCGTGCTCTGGCTGGAACTCGTCATCCGCGCCGCCCTGCTCTACGTCGGCGCCCTGCTCGGCACCGTCGTCTACGCCGGCCTGGTCGACAAGAACCTGTGGGGCCACGTCCGCCGCTGGGCCGGGATCATGATCGCGGTCATTCTCGTGAAGCCCGTCATCGTGATCGTGCTCGGGCTCGCCGGGGCGCTCTCCGCCGACGACGGGCCGGACGCCTTCTCGGCCGTCGTCTCCGGCCTCGCCATCATCCTGCTCGCCATCTTCGCGTCCGCGATGATCTACCGCTTCGTCCCCGGCTTCGGCGACGAGATCGCGAACGGCCGCAACAACCGCATCATGCAGGGCGCCGAGGGCAAGGCCGCAGCCGTGATCAGCTCCCCGGCGAACCTGGTCGCCCAGGGCATCAGGACCCACAGCACCCGCCACAACGGCGACAGCGGAGGCGGCGGTGGCGGCCAGTCCAGCTCCTCCTCCGCGTCCCGTCCCTCGAACCCCGCCTCCGGCGGAGTCGCCGCGCACAGCTCGCGCCCTCGAACGGCGGCGGCGGAATATCCCCTCCGCCGCACCCGCACCACACTCCGGCAGCCCGGTGAACACGCCCCCGCAAGCAACACCCGTAACAGCAAAAACAGCACAGGAGGTGACGGGCGTTGACGACCGAGTCCACGTGTCCCATCCGGTCACGCCCCGCCGTACGTATCTGATCGGCCGCGCCCGGCCGAACGCGATCGTCGGCCGCAACCGCGAGGACCGGTGGGATCGCGCTGATCGTCGTGGGCGCGTTCCTCGGCATGATGTGCAGGCTCCTCGTCCCCGTCCTGACCCTGCGCATCGTGCTGCTCGCCGGCTTCCCCATGCTCGCGCTGGCGGCCGTCTACGTGCCGTACAAGCACCGCACGTTCTACAAGTGGTTCGAGATCAACCGCAGCTACAAGCGGACGCTCCGCAGCGGCACCACCTACCGCTCCGGCGCCATCGAGGCCGGCACCCGGCTCGACGGGCGGGAGATCGAGGTCGGCCCGCCGCCCGGCATCGGCCGCATCACCTGGCTGGCGGCGCCCTTCGGGCCGGACGAGATCGCCGTACTGCTGCACGCGGACCGCAAGATGGTGACGGCCGCGATCGAGATCGAGGGCCCCGGCGTCGGCCTGCGCGACTCCGAGGACCAGGAGGCCCTCGTCGACCGCTTCGGCACCCTGCTCAAGCACGTGGCCAACGGCGACGGCTTCGTCACCCGCATCCAGATGCTCGCCCGCACCCTCCCGGCCGACCCCGACGCGCACGCCAAGGACGTCGCCCAGCGCGGCGACGACAAGGCGCTGCCGTGGCTGCAGCAGTCGTACGACCAGCTCCAGTCCATGGTGTCCACCAGCAGCGAACAGCACCGCGCCTACCTCATCGCCTGCATGCACTACAACCGCGAACTGGCCGCCGAGGCCCACGCGATGGCCCGCGCCGCCCGCCCGCAGAACGGGCGCAAGCTGGACCGGGACGCGGGACTGGCGGTCGTCATGGCGCGCGAGCTGACCGACATCTGTTCGCGCCTCCAGGAAGCCGACATCCGCGTACGCCAGCCACTGGGGCAGGGGCCGGCTCGCCTCCCTGATCCACGCCATGTACGACCCGGACCACCCCATCGACCACATCCAGGCGATGACCAAGCGCAACGCCTGGCCGGCCGAACTGGACGCCATGGAGCCCACCTACCTCCAGGCCAAGACCCGCGAGTCCTCCACCCGCGCCCCCTGGTGCCACGCCACCGCCTGGGTCAAGGAGTGGCCGATGACCCCGGTCGGCGTGAACTTCCTCGCGCCGCTCCTCGTCCACACCCCGGACGTCATCCGCACCGTCGCCGTGACGATGGACCTCGAACCCACCGAGGTCGCCATCGAACGCATGCTGACGGAGAAGACGAACGACGAGGCCGAGGCCTCCGCGCCGCCAAGATGAACCGCACCGTCGACCCGCGCGACATCGCCGCCCACGGCCGCCTGGACCAGCGGGGCGAGGGACCTCGCCAGCGGCGCGGCCGGCGTGAACCTGGTCGGCTACATCACGGTCTCCTCCCGCTCCCCGAGGCACTGGCCCGCGACAAGCGGACGATAAGGGCCTCGGCCGGAAAGTCGTACCTGAAACTGGGTGGTGCGACCGTGAGCACCATCGCGCCTTCGTGAACACACCTCCGTTCGCCACCGGCATCCGAAGGTAGGGGCTGAGCCTGATGCGGGACCCGCTGACCGTCCTCACCGAAGCCTTCACGTCCTTCCTCTTCGGGAAGGTGGAGACGACCCGCCTCCCGTCCGCACCTCCACGGGCCAGGCGCAGGCCGTCTACCTGCCGACCGCCGCGCCCGGCCTCGGCGACTCCGGCGTGATCATCGGCCGCGAGGTCTACTCCGGCAAGGGCTACATCTACGACCCCTTCCAGCTGTACGGCCAGCAGCTCCCCGCCCCGCACTGGCTGGTGCTCGGGGAGTCGGGAAACGGCAAGTCGGCGCTCGAGAAGACGTACGTCCTGCGCCAGCTCCGCTTCCGCGACCGCCAGGTCGTCGTCCTGGACGCCCAGGGCGAGGACGGGGCCGGTGAATGGAACCTCATCGCGCAGCAGCTGGGTATAACTCCGATCCGGCTGGACCCGATGGCGGCACTCGACCAGGGAATCCGGCTCAACCCCCTCGACCCGGCGATCACCACGACCGGGCAGCTGGCCCTGCTCCGCACGATCATCGAGGTCGCGATGGGGCACGGCCTGGACGAGCGCTCCGGCTTCGCGCTCAAGGTCGCGCACGCCTACGTCAACGAGACCATCGTCCAGCGCCAGCCGGTCCTCACCGACATCGTCGAGCAGCTCCGCCACCCCGAGCCGGAGTCCGCCGAGTCGATGAACGTCGCCATAGACGACGTACGGGCCTGGGGCCTGGACGTGGCACTCGTCCTCGACCGCCTCGTCGACGGTGACCTGCGCGGCATGTTCGACGGCCCGACGACGGTCGGCATCGACCTCGACGCCCCCTCATCGTCTTCGACCTCTCCCACATCGACCGCAACTCCATCGCCATGCCGATCCTCATGGCCATCGTGGGGGTCTGGCTGGAGCACACCTGGATCCGTCCCGACCGGAAGAAGCGCATCTTCCTGGTCGAGGAGGCCTGGCACATCATCAACAGCCCCTTCGTGGCACAGCTGTTCCAGCGGCTGCTGAAGTTCGGGCGACGGCTGGGCCTGTCGTTCGTGGCAGTGGTGCACCACCTGTCGGACGTCGTCGACGGGGCCGCGGCCAGAGAGGCGGCGGCCATCCTGAAAATGGCCTCCACCCGGACCATCTACGCCCAGAAGGCCGACGAGGCGCGGGCCACGGGGCGCGTACTGGGCCTGCCACGCTGGGCCGTGGAGATCATCCCCTCCCTCACCCCCGGCATCGCGGTGTGGGACGTCAACGGCAACGTACAGGTGGTCAAGCACCTGATCACCGAGACCGAACGCCCCTGGTCTTCACCGACCGCGCGATGACCGAGTCGTCCGCCGACTTCAACGACGACGCCCTGCGCGCCGCCGAACTGGAGGCGGAGGAAAGGGGCGGCGGCCTTCATGGAACAGCACATCGGCGACTCGTCCGAATCGACGGTGGCGTAGGAAGACGGGAGGGACCGGACGCATGAGACCGGACGGACCGGACGACCACCGCGCCGGCGGCCGGCCCAGCAGGGCGGCATCCCCGACGGTCTGCTCCTCGGCATACTCGCCTTCCTCCTCGGCATGACCCTGCTGGTGTGGACGGCGACCGGCCTGTCCGCGCTCTTCGCCCACGGCTCCTGGCCCTCCGGCGTCACCTTCACCGGCACCCCCTGGCCATGCGCCACCTGATCTCCGAGCCCCACGACATCCCCGGCGCCTGGCCGGACACCCTCCGAAACGGCGCTCTCCGGGTACGGGCTGTTCTGGGGGCTGCTCATCGGCCAGATGATGGTGCTGGTCGTCCTGACGGTGTTCGTGATGGGAACGGTCGCCCGCTGGCGCGCGGTACGGCAGCAGGGGCGGCGCGTGAAGGCGACGGCGGCGCCCGTGCGGGAGCCGGAGCCGACGCGGGAGCAAGTGGAGCGAGTGCCGGACCCGGAGCCGGCGCGGGAGCAAGTGCCGGAGCCGGTGCACGAGGTACCGGTCCCCAGGGCGCCGGAGCAGACGGTCGCGGAGGCCGAGCCCCTCACTGCTGTGGCCGACGGCAAACGCGTGGGTGGGTGGGAAACGAACCGCGTCGAGGGCGCGGTGCACTACGGCCCGCCGGACACCCGCCGCTCGACCGCCACCGAGACCCTGCGCGACGCGGAGGGCCCCGCCCCTCGTCGTCACCTCGAACCCGGCCCTCTGGGCGGACACCAAGGACGCCCGGGCGAAACTCGGCCCCGCCCACCTCTACGACCCGAACCACCTCTGCGACACCCCGGACCGACTCCACTGGTCCCCCACCGCCGGCTGCGAGGACAGACAGACGGCCACCACCAGAGCGGCCGCCCTCCTCACCCCGTCCGCCCCACCGCCCGGCCTCGACCAGGCGGTCGGTGACACCGCGAACTCCTGCTGCGCAGCTACCTGCACGCCGCCGCCGTCGACGGCCGCACCGTCCGCCACGTCCACCGCTGGTCCCAGGGCCTCCAGGTCCAGGACGCCGTACGCATCCTCCGTACCAACCCCAAAGCGGCGCCCGGATCCGCAGGCGAACTCGAAGGTGCCCTCACCGGCTACCCCGAACGCCGCGACATGGCCCAGCAACTGACCACCCGTGCGCTGGCCACCCTCTCGACGGTCAACATCCGCGAGGCGTGCGCTCCCAACCGAAATGATGCCCTCGCCTTGGATTCCTTCATCCACGAACAGGGGACCCTTTACGTGGTGGGTGAATCCATCGAAGACCCCCGGACGAGCCCGGGCGCGATGCCGCTGCTGACGGCGCTCGTCTCGAGCGTGGTCGAGTGCGGCCGGCGCATGGCCGAACGGTCATCCTCCGGTCGCCTCGACCCACCACTGACGCTCGTCCTGGACGACGTCGCGGCCGTGGCTCCGCTTCCCAGCTCCCCGAGCTGCTGGCCACCGGCGCGGACCGGGGCATGCCGACCCTGGCCCTGCTCCGGTCCCGCGAACAGGGCCGGGCCCGCTGGCCCCACGACGAGCTTCCGGTTGTAGCGGCCCCCGGCACCGCCTCAGCGCTCCAGCACGAACTCCAGCTCGTAGTCACCGGGCCCGCCCACCAGCGGAACCGTCCGCCTGCTCGGCGCGAACCCCGCCTTCCGGTAGGCGCCCTGCGCCCGCTCGTTGTCCGGATGCACGATGAGCCGCACCCGCTCCAGGCCGCTCGCCCACGCCCACTCCAGCCCGGCGTCGAACAGCGCCTTGGTCAGCCCGCCGCCCCGCCACTCGGGCCGCACGAACACACCGACCACGTGCCCCTGCCGCCGGTCCACGGAGAACTCCGGCCCAGTCCGTCGTCCCGGCCTCCTCCACCAGCACGGTCAGCGTGCCGAGCCACACCCCCGGGCACCTCCGCGACGATCTGCCGCGCCCCGGACGCGCCCTCCGGCGGCCTGGCCGCCCGCTCCTGCCAGAAGGAGTCCGGCCGGGCGGCGGCGACGTCGTACGTCTCCAGGTAGGCGAGGTGCGCGAGCGGATCCCGCAGCGCGCGCAGCCGCAGCTCCTTTCAGGGCGGGCCATTCGTCGGCGCGTATGGAGCGGATCACGTAGTCACCGGGGGCCGTGGCACCTCATGCGGGCCACCGTAATACCCGGGTACTACGCCCCTCACCTGATATACGGTCTCCGGGCGGACGCTCCTCGCGCGCCGGGCCGCGATCATCAGGTCGGATGGACCCCGTGAAGCCCGTGCCGGAAGACCGAGCGGCCGAACCCCCTCACCGAGTACGTCCAGCGCGTCAGCCGGCGGGTCCGCGCCTTCGACCGTCGCCGCCCCTCGTGTGGGACCTGCACCTCACCGGTCTCTGGGTGCTGGCCGCCCTGATCGACGCCTCCGGCGGCTGGCGCAACGTCGCCCACGATCCCGACGTTCCCATCGGCCTCGTCCTCGCGCTCAGCCTCGCCCTCTCCGTCCCCCTCCTCTGGCGCCGCAGCGCACCCCCCAGGTCGCCCTGCTCGTCACGCTGCCCGCGGCCCTGGTGAACGCCTGGTCGGGCGCCGCCCTCCAAGCGGCCCTGCTCCAGCTGCTCCTCGTCCACCACATCGCCCTGCGCCTGCCGCTGCGCAACCTGTGGTGGGCGGTGCTCGTGGTGATCGCCCCGACCTGTGTCACGGTCGCCCGCTACGGGGACAGCGCCGGCTCCTGGAACCAGCAGGTCGGCTCGCAGATCCTCTCCGTCGGCGTGGCAACCCCTCATCGGCATCACCGTCCGCACCCGGCGGGACTACACCGAGGCCCTGGAGGACCGCGCCCCGCCGCCTGGAGACGGAACGCGACCAGCAGGGCCGCCTCGCCGCCGCCGCCGAACGCGCCCGCATAGCCCGGGAGATGCACGACATCATCGGCCACAACCTCTCCGTCATCACCGGCCTCGCCGACGGCGGTCGCTACGCCGCCGCCAGGTCGCCCGAACGCGCCGCCCAGGCCCTCGACGCCATCGCCACCACCAGCCGCCAGGCCCTGGGCGAACTACGCCGCCTCCTCGACGTCCTGCGCGAAGAGGACCAGCACGGCACCCAGGCTGCCGAGCTGGCCCTGCAGCCCTCCCTCACCGACCTCGACCAGCTCCTCGACGGCGTCCGCAGGGCCGGTCTCCCCGTCCGCACGACCGTCCAGGGCCGGGGCTACTCTCCCGGAGGGCCGCCAGCTCACGGTCTACCGCGTCATCCAGGAAGCCCTCACCAACACCCTCAAGCACGCCGGCCCCGACGCCACCGCACACATCGACCTCTCCTACGAGACCGGCGGCGCCGTCGCCCTCACCGTCACCGACACCGGCCGCGGCGGCCCGGCCACCGCCCCCTCCGACGGCCGCGGCCTGCCCGGCATGCGCGAGCGAACGTCCCTGTACGGCGGCACACTTGAGGCCGGCCCACGGCCACGCCCCCGAGCGGGGCTGGCGCGTCCCACCTGCACCTACCGGAGGAATCCCCGCAGTGACCACCGTCCTCATCGCCGACGACCAGCCGCTCCAGCGCTTCGGCTTCCGGATGCTTCTGGAGAGCCAGGACGACATGACGGTCGCGGGGCGAGGCGGCCAACGGCGTCGAGGCCACTCGCATGACGGCCGAACTCCACCCCGATGTGGTCCTCATGGACGTCCGCATGCCCGGCATGGACGGTATCGAGGCGACCCGCCGCATCGTCGCGGGCGGCGGCCGCTCCCGGGTCCTGATCCTCACGACCTTCGACCTCGACGAGTACGCCTACTCCGGGCTGCGCGCCGGTGCCTCCGGATTCCTCGCTCAAGGATGCCCAGCCGGAGGAGCTGCTCTCCGGCATCCGGGCCGTGGCCACGGGCGACGCGGTGGTGGCCCCGAGCCCTGACTCGTCGTCTGCTCGACGCGTACGTCCACCATCTGCCGGCCGCCACCGCCCCGGACGCCGCTCCCGATCCGCGCCTGACCGCTCTCACCGACCGCGAGACCGAGATCCTGCGGGTGATAGGCCAGGGCTGGACCAACACGGAGATAGCGGAGCGCCTCCACCTCGCCGAGTCCACGGTCAAGACCCATGTGGGCCGCATCCCGTCCAAGACCGGATCGAGGGACCGTGTCCAGGCGGTCATCCTGGCGTACGACATGAAATTGGTGGGGTGAACGGCGGTAAACACCGGTGAATCGCCCCTGAAACGCAGAAAACCCCCGCACCGTTCCCGGTGCGGGGTTTCCTCGCAATGATTGTTCGGCGGCGTCCTACTCTCCCACAGGGTCCCCCTGCAGTACCATCGGCGCTGTAAGGCTTAGCTTCCGGGTTCGAAATGTAACCGGGCGTTTCCCCTACGCTATGACCACCGAAACACTATGAAACAGACAACCAGCACACCCCGTGGCCCGGGGGCGGGTTGTTCGTGGTTTCAGAACCAACACAGTGGACGCGAGCAACTGAGGACAAGCCCTCGGCCTATTAGTACCGGTCACCTCCACACCTTGCGGTGCTTCCAGATCCGGCCTATCAACCCAGTCGTCTACTGGGAGCCTTAACCCCTCAAGGGGGTGGGAGTCCTCATCTCGAAGCAGGCTTCCCGCTTAGATGCTTTCAGCGGTTATCCCTCCCGAACGTAGCCAACCAGCCATGCCCTTGGCAGGACAACTGGCACACCAGAGGTTCGTCCGTCCCGGTCCTCTCGTACTAGGGACAGCCCTTCTCAAGACTCCTACGCGCACAGCGGATAGGGACCGAACTGTCTCACGACGTTCTAAACCCAGCTCGCGTACCGCTTTAATGGGCGAACAGCCCAACCCTGGGACCGACTCCAGCCCCAGGATGCGACGAGCCGACATCGAGGTGCCAAACCATCCCGTCGATATGGACTCTTGGGGAAGATCAGCCTGTTATCCCCGGGGTACCTTTTATCCGTTGAGCGACGGCGCTTCCACAAGCCACCGCCGGATCACTAGTCCCGACTTTCGTCCCTGCTCGACCCGTCGGTCTCACAGTCAAGCTCCCTTGTGCACTTACACTCAACACCTGATTGCCAACCAGGCTGAGGGAACCTTTGGGCGCCTCCGTTACTCTTTAGGAGGCAACCGCCCCAGTTAAACTACCCATCAGACACTGTCCCTGATCCGGATCACGGACCCAGGTTAGACATCCAGCACGACCAGACTGGTATTTCAACGACGACTCCCCTGAACTGGCGTCCAGAGTTCACAGTCTCCCAGCTATCCTACACAAGCCGAACCGAACACCAATATCAAACTGTAGTAAAGGTCCCGGGGTCTTTCCCGGCCTGCTGCGCGAAACGAGCATCTTTACTCGTAGTGCAATTTCACCGGGCCTATGGTTGAGACAGTCGAGAAGTCGTTACGCCATTCGTGCAGGTCGGAACTTACCCGACAAGGAATTTCGCTACCTAGGATGGTTATAGTTACCACCGCCGTTTACTGGCGCTTAAGTTCTCAGCTTCGCCCCACCGAAATGGAGCTAACCGGTCCCCTTAACGTTCCAGCACCGGGCAGGCGTCCGTCCGTATACATCGCCTTACGGCTTCGCACGGATCTGTGTTTTTAGTAAACAGTCGCTTCTCGCTGGTCTCTGCGGCCACCCCCAGCTCAGGAAGTAAATCCCATCACCAGGAATGGCCCCCTTCTCCCGAAGTTACGGGGGCATTTTGCCGAGTTCCTTAACCATAGTTCACCCGAACGCCTCGGTATTCTCTACCTGACCACCTGAGTCGGTTTAGGGTACGGGCCGCCATGAAACTCGCTAGAGGCTTTTCTCGACAGCATAGGATCATCCACTTCACCACAATCGGCTCGGCATCAGGTCTCAGCCACAAGTGCGACGGATTTACCTATCGCACGGCCTACACCCTTACCCCGGGACAACCACCGCCCGGGATGGACTACCTTCCTGCGTCACCCCATCACTCACCTACTAACCGCTCGGTCCGGCGGCTCCACCACCTTCCTTTCCCGAAGGGTCCGGAACGGCTTCACGGCCTTAGCATCACGATGCTCGATGTTTGACGCTTCACAGCGGGTACCGGAATATCAACCGGTTATCCATCGACTACGCCTGTCGGCCTCGCCTTGTAGGTCCCGACTTACCCTGGGCAGATCAGCTTGACCCAGGAACCCTTAGTCAATCGGCGCAAACGTTTCTCACGTTTGTATCGCTACTCATGCCTGCATTCTCACTCGTGAACCGTCCACAACTCGCTTCCAGCGCTGCTTCACCCGGCACACGACGCTCCCCTACCCATCACAGCCGGCGTTGGCCGTATTGCTGCAATGACACGACTTCGGCGGTACGCTTGAGCCCCGCTACATTGTCGGCGCGGAATCACTAGAGCCAGTGAGCTATTACGCACTCTTTCAAGGGTGGCTGCTTCTAAGCCAACCTCCTGGTTGTCTGTGCGACTCCACATCCTTTCCCACTTAGCGTACGCTTAGGGGCCTTAGTCGATGCTCTGGGCTGTTTCCCTTCGACCATGGAGCTTATCCCCCACAGTCTCACTGCCGCGCTCTCACTTACCGGCATTCGGAGTTTGGCTAAGGTCAGTAACCCGGTAGGGCCCATCGCCTATCCAGTGCTCTACCTCCGGCAAGAAACACACGACGCTGCACCTAAATGCATTTCGGGGAGAACCAGCTATCACGGAGTTTGATTGGCCTTTCACCCCTAACCACAGGTCATCCCCCAGGTTTTCAACCCTGGTGGGTTCGGTCCTCCACGAAGTCTTACCTCCGCTTCAACCTGCCCATAGCTAGATCACTCCGCTTCGGGTCTTGAGCGTGCTACTAAAATCGCCCTGTTCGGTCTCGCTTTCGCTATGGCTTCCCCACACGGGTTAACCTCGTAACACACCGCAAACTCGCAGGCTCATTCTTCAAAAGGCACGCAGTCACGAGACACCAAGCAAGCCTTGATGTCCGACGCTCCACGGCTTGTAGGCACACGGTTTCAGGTACTATTTCACTCCGCTCGCGCGGTACTTTTCACCATTCCCTCACGGTACTATCCGCTATCGGTCACCAGGGAATATTTAGGCTTAGCGGGTGGTCCCGCCAGATTCACACGGGATTTCTCGGGCCCCGTGCTACTTGGGTGTCTCTCAAACGAGCCGCTGATGTTTCGACTACGGGGGTCTTACCCTCTATGCCGGACCTTTCGCATGTCCTTCGCCTACATCAACGGTTTCTGACTCGTCCCACGGCCGGCAGACCGTAGAAGAGAGATCCCACAACCCCGTACACGCAACCCCTGCCGGGTCTCACACGTATACGGTTTGGCCTCATCCGGTTTCGCTCTCGCCACTACTCCCGGAATCACGGTTGTTTTCTCTTCCTGCGGGTACTGAGATGTTTCACTCCCCGCGTTCCCTCCACACTGCCTATGTGTTCAGCAGCGGGTGACATCCTATGACGACTGCCGGGTTTCCCATCCGGAAACCCCCGGATCAAAGCCTGGTTGACGGCTCCCCGGGGACTATCGTGGCCTCCCACGTCCTTCATCGGTTCCTGGTGCAAGGCATCCACCGTGCGCCCTCAAAAACTTGGCCACAGATGCTCGCGTCCACTGTGCAGTTCTCAAACAACGACCAACCACCCATCACCCCGGGAACAACATCCCGAGTGCACTGGGGCCGGCAACTGAAGGCGACCTCACGGCCGTACCCTCAGATACCCAACAGCGTGCCCGACCAGGTCCGTCGGGAGATCGTGCTTTCCACGCTCGAAGAGCAGTACCGGCCATCCGGACCCTGAACCAGGCCGAGTAGTCAACGTTCCACCCATGAGCAACCAGCATCAGACATTCGCTGATGTACTGGCCTCTGACCGACCGAAGTCGGTAAGAAGTGCTCCCCAGAAAAGAGGGATCCAGCCGCACCTTCCGGTACGGCTACCTTGTTACGACTTCGTCCCAATCGCCAGTCCCACCTTCGACAGCTCCCTCCCACAAGGGGTTGGGCCTCCGGCTTCGGGTGTTACCGACTTTCGTGACGTGACGGGCGGTGTGTACAAGGCCCGGGAACGCTTCACCGCAGCAATGCTGATCTGCGATTACTAGCGACTCCGACTTCATGGGGTCGAGTTGCAAACCCCAATCCGAACTGAGACCGGCTTTTTGAGATTCGCTCCACCTCGCGGTATCGCAGCTCATTGTACCGGCCATTGCAACACGTGTGCAGCCCAAGACATAAGGGATGATGACTTGACGACGTCCCCACCTTCCTCCGAGTTGACCCCGGCGGTCTCCTGTGAGTCCCCAACACCCCGAAGGGCTCGCGGCAACACGGGATAGGGTTGCGCTCGTTGCGGGACTTAACCCAACATCTCACGCCACGAGCTGACGACAGCCATGCACCACCTGTACACCGACCACAGGGGGGCACCATCTCTGATGCTTTCCGGTGTATGTCAAGCCTTGGTAAGGTTCTTCGCGTTGCGTCGAATTAAACCATATGCTCCGCCGCGTGCGCGGGCCCCCGTCAATTCCTTTGAGTTTTAGCCTCGCGGCCGTACTCCCAGGCGGGACACTTAATGCGGTAGCTGCGGCACGGACAACGTGGAATGTTGCCCACACCTAGTGCCCACCGTTTACGGCGTGGACTACCAGAATATCTAATCCTGTTCGCTCCCCACGCTTTCGCTCCTCAGCGTCAGTATCGGCCCAGAGATCCGCCTTCGCCACCGGTGTTCCTCCTGATATCTGCGCATTTCACCGCCACACCAGGAATTCCGATCTCCCCTACCGAACTCTAGCCTGCCCGTATCGACTGCAGACCCGGGGTTAAGCCCCGGGCGCTCACGAACCGACGTGACAAGCCCCCTACGAGCTCTTTACGCCCAATAATTCCGGACAACGCTTGCGCTTCACGTATTGGTCACAAGCGGCCGTTGGCACGTAGTTAGCCGGCGCTTCTTCTGCAGGTAACGTCATTTCGCTTCTTCCCTGCTGAAAGAGGTTTACAACCTGAAGGCCGTCATCCCTCACGCGGTGTCGCTGCATCAGGCTTTCGCCCATTGTGCAATATTCTGGACTGCTGCTCCCCGTAGGAGTTTCAGCCGTGTTCCCCAGTCCTTAGTGTGGCCGGTCGCCCTCTCAGGCCGGCTACCTGTCGTCGCCTTGGCGAGCCATTACCTCACCAACTAGCTGAAGGGCCGCGGGCTCTATCCTGCACTGCCGCAGCTTAGAACCGCTTGCATGCCCGTGCGGGTCAGTATCCGGTATTAGACCTGTTTCCAGGGCTTGTCCCAGAGTGCAGGGCAGATTGCCCACGCGTTGCTCACCCGTTCGCCACTAATCCCCACCGAAGTGGTTCATCGTTCGACTTGCATGTGTTAAGCACGCCGCCAGAATTCGTCCCGAGCTTTCAGTATCAAATCCTCCGTGAATGCTTTACATCACGGGAGCGGAACAGTCGGAGGAATAATCTGACCGTTCATGCAGCGCGTCCTGGCTGTATTTCTTCAGCGGAACCTCAACCCGATCGAAGAACCGATCAGGTCGGGGTATCAACATATCTGGCGTTGACTTTTGGCACGCTGTTGAGTTCTCAAGGAACGGACGCTTCCTTTGTACTCACCCGAGAGACTCTCTCAGGCTTTCCTCCGGTCGCTTCCCTTCGCTCTTGCGTTTCCGACTCTATCAGATCTTCCGACCCGATTTCCTCGGTGCTTCCCTGTTCCCGCTTAATCGCGTTTCCCTTTCCGGCGGTTCCG
>JAKFGP010000010.1:42500-74111 GCA_021502835.1 Streptomyces thinghirensis | reverse complement strand
GGTAGCGCTTCGTTCAGTTCGGATGGGTGTTTAACCCTCCGTCCAGGAGTTTGTGTAACCTTGTTTTCCGCATTTATCATTAAACGCTTTCGCGTTTTCGTGCGCCGCTTCACCAGTGTTCCGGGCCACGGACTTCTGCTGGCAGGCGGTCGAGTCGCTGGGGATCTCCCCACCCGTACGAGGTCGAGCCCGCGATGTGGCCTTCTGGACGCCGCCCCCGACCGGTAGCGCCGGAGGCGGCAGCCGACCGGTTGAGCCGCCTGGTGCGCGGGCAGCGCCTGACGGTGCTGGACCCCGACGACCTCGACGCGTACCCGGTCTCCCCCGGCTACGCCCCGGGCGAGCACCACTTCCCCGACACGCGAGGCACCCACACTCCCTCGCGCGCGCTGGTTCACGAGGCGAGATGGCCCGGTCCCTCCGCGCTCTCGGCCGAGCAGGAGGAAGGACGGCGGCTGGCGCGTGCAGCAGGCACGCCGGTGAGCACCCGGCCCCGCCAGGCGCGCCCTCTGGTGACGATCGAGGCCCTGCGTACGCTCCGCGCATACGGCCGCCCAGTCGGCTGACCCTGCTGGGCCCCGGCTCCGCGCCATGGCGCAGCCTGCGCGGTCACCACCCCGGCCGCCGCGACGACGAGCAGGAAGGGCGCGCGCAGCACCAGCGCCACGGCGGCGCGGCGACTCCCTCTGCCCGCGCGTCCAGCACGAGCGCCTGCCCGTCGGCGAAAGTCTGCTGGGCGGTGAGCTTGCGGCGAGCAAGGCGACGGGCAGCTGGGGCGGCGGAAAAACCGCCGGATGAGGGCGCTCAGGGCGCCGCGGGCACCAGCAGCCCGGGAGCTTGACGGCGTAACAGCCGACGGCGGTCACGCCGATCGCGATCAGACGCTCAACGCTCTCCCTCCGCACGGAGTCCTCAACAGAGCACTTCCGCGACGTCCCCGCGCCCACCAGGACGGCCGGTGCCGCCAGCGCGGCCACCAGGACGGGCACACCGGCGAGCAGCACGGGCAGCAGACCGAGTCCCAGGAGGACGGCCAGGGCGGCGACCGCGCGCTCGGTGGTGGTCCTCAGCATCGGCGCGAGCAGCGCTAGGAAGACGGCGGGGCCGGCGGCGTCGAGCCCCAGGCGTCGGTGTCCCCCGAGTTGCCTCCGCGCCCAGCGCGCCGAGCAGCGTGGTGAGGTTCCACAGCAGGTACAGGGTGAGTCCGGTGACGGTGAACCCGATCCGGACGCTGCGCCGCGTGGGTTGTGCGAGGGCCACGGCAGTCGTCTCGTCGATGACCCACTGCGCGGCGAACGGGCGCACCGCGCGCGGGGAGGGCCAGCAACTGCGACAGCCGCAGCCCGTAGAAGGCGTTGCGCACGCCCAGGAAGAAGGCGCCCGCCGCGGCGGTGGGCGGGTTGCCGCCGGCCGCGAGCGCCCCACGAGCGCGAACTGGGACGCCCCGGTGAACACCAGGAGGCTGAGCGCGCATGTCTGCATGAGTGTCAGTCCGCTGCCGGCCGAGGTCACCCCGAAGGCGAACCCGGACAGTCCGACGGCGACTCCCACCCCGAGGCGTCCCGTACGACGGCGGCGTCCAGCTTGTCCTCGACGACGCCCGCGTCGGGAACGGCTGTCTGTTCTGTCACGCCTCGGACGGTAGGAGAAGCCGCCGCCGCGCGTCTTGTACGTTCTTGCGCTCCCGCTGGTAGGCGCCGGGCGGCACGCCCCACGATCCGCGCGAAGTGCCGGTTCAGGTGCGGCTGGTCGGTGAACCCCACGGCGACGGCGGCCTCGGACGGCCTCGTGCCGGCGTCCAGCAGCCGCCGCGCCCGCCATACCCGGGCGTCCGTCAGCCAGGTGTGGGGCGGCATCCCGTAGGCGTCCCGGAAGGCGCGCAGCAGCGCGAACGGACTGCTCCCGAGCTCCCCCGGCGAGCCTTTCCAGACTCGGCGGGTCGGCCATCCGCTCCTCCAGCACGGCACGCGCGCGTGCCGCGACACCGGCCCCTGCCGTGCGCACCTCCGCCGCGGCAGCGGCCGCCGTTCAGCCGCAGCAACCGGGTCACGGCCACCCGCAGCAGGGTGTCGGCGGCGAGCGCGTTTCCCTGTCGGCGGCCCGCAGCACGCGGTGCACCAGCTCGACGGCGTACGGATCGTCGAGCACCGGCCGGACGAACCCAGGCGTCCCGCGCAGCGTGGTCGTCTCCGCCGCGATCCCGGCCACGAGTTCGGGCGCCGGATAGACGGCCCCGTAGCGCCATCCCTCCGGCACTCCGGCCCGCCCCGTGTGCGGGGTGTCCGGGTTGACCAGGGCGAGGGCTCCCGCTCCGGCGTACTGATCGCTTCCGCCGTGGTGGAAGACCTCCACCCCGTCGGCGATGGCGGCGATGACGAAGTGCTCGTGGGTGTGGCGTACGAAGGTCTTCCGTATGTACTGGGCCCGCAGCAGATCGACGTCGGGCAGCTCCCGCGTACCGCCAGTGCCGTGCCCGCTCGCCCGATGCCGCCATGTCCCCCATTCTCCGTCACGGCCTCGCGGCATTCTCCGTCACGGCCTCGCGGCGCCGGAGTTCCGCCCGGCATCCGTCCAGCTCAGGCCGATTGTCAGTGCTCGGGTGCACGATGGATCCATGGTCAGCTCCGCACACCGAGCCCTGGACGGCTTCTCCCCGCGACCCGCGGTTGGTTCCACGGGGCCTTCTCCGCGCCCACCGCCGCCCAGGCGGGCGCGTGGCGGAGCCATCTCCGAGGGCTCGGACGTGCTGGTGGTCGCCCCGACCGGCTCCGGCAAGACGCTGGCTGCCTTCCTCGCCGCGCTGGACCAGCTGGCCTCGGCACCCCCGCCCGCCGACCCCAAGAAGCGCTGCCGAGTCCTGTACGTCTCCCCGCTCAAGGCCCTGGCCGTCGACGTCGAGCGCAACCTCCGCAGCCCCCTGACCGGCATCCGCCAGAAATCCGTACGCCTCGGCCTGCCCGAACCCGAGGTCAAGGTGGGCATCCGCTCCGGCGACACCCCCGGCCGCCGAGCGCCGTGCCCTGTCCACCCGCCCGCCGGACATCCTGATCACCACCCCGGGTCCCTGTTCCTGATGCTGACGTCGGCCACGCGCGACGCGCTGACCGGCATCGAGACGGTGATCCTGGACGAGGTGCACGCGGTCGCCGGCACCAAGCGCGGCGCCCATCTCGCCCTCACCCTGGAGCGGCTGGACGAGCTGCTGCCGAGCCGGCCGTCGCATCGGCCTGTCGGCGACGGTCCGTCCCGGTGGACGAGGTCGCCCGGTTCCTCGCACCGCGCGGCAAGGTGGAGATCGTCCAGCCGGACTCGGACAGGAGTTCGACCTGTCCGTCGTCGTCCCGGTCGAGGACCTGGGCGAGCTGGGTGGTTCCCCGGTCGCGGACGGCAACGACGGCGCGGAGCGTCCGTCGATCTGGCCGCACGTGGAGGAGGCGGATCACCGACCTCGTCCAGTCGCACCGCTCCACGATCGTCTTCGCCAACTCCCGGCGTCTGGCCGAGCGCCTGTGCAACAGGCTCAACGAGATCGCGTACGAACGGGCGACCGGTGAGCCCCTGGACGAGCACCACTCCCCCGCCGAACTCATGGGCGGCTCGGGAGCCGCCCAGGGCGCCCCGCGGTGATCGCCCGCGCCCACCACGGCTCGGTCTCCGGAGCAGCGCGCCCCGTCGAGGAGGGACCTCAAGGCGGGCCGCCTGCCCGCGGTGGTGGCCACCTCGAGTCTGGAGCTGGGTATCGACATAGGCGCCGTCGACCTGGTCGTCCAGGTCGAGTCGCCGCCCTCGGTCGCCTCCGGTCTCCAGCGCGTCGGCCGCGCGGGGACACCAGGTCGGCGCGGGTCTCCACGGGCGTGGTCTTCCCCAAGTACCGCGGCGATCTGGTCCAGGCGGCCGTGGTCACCGAGCGGATGCGCAGCGGCTCCATCGAGGCGCTCAGGGTCCCCGCCAATCCGCTGGACGTCCTGGCCCAGCAAAAAAAAAAAAAAAAAAAAAAAAAAAAAAAAAAAAAAAAAAAAAAAAAAAAAAAAAAAAAAAAAAAAAAAAAAAAAAAAAAAAAAAAAAAAAAAAAAAAAAAAAAAAAAAAAAAAAAAAAGGGCTCGTCGCGATGACCGCGCTCGGACACCTGGCAGGTCGACGACCTGCTCGCCACCGTCCGCCGCGCCGCCCCGTTCGCCTCGCTCCCGGAGTCGGCCTTCACGGCCGTCCTGGACATGCTCGCGGGCCGCTATCCGTCCGACGCCTTCGCCGAGCTGCGGCCACGCGTGGTGTGGGACCGGGTCGCCGGGACGGTCACCGGCCGACCCGGGGCGCAGCGCCTCGCCGTCACCTCGGGCGGCACGATCCCCGATCGCGGCCTCTTTCGGTGTCTTCCTCGCCGGGGCCGACCCGGAAGAAGGGCGGCGGCCGGGTCGGCGAGCTGGACGAGGAGATGGTCTACGAATCCCGCGTCGGGGACGTCTTCACGCTCGGCACCAGCTCCTGGCGCATCGAGGACATCACGCGCGACAGGGTCCTGGTCTCCCCCGCTCCGGGCGTGCCGGGCAGGCTTCCCTTCTGGAAGGGCGACCAGCTGGGCCGCCCCCTCGAGCTGGGCCGCGCGCTGGGCGCGTTCCTGCGCGAGGTCGGCTCCCTCACCAAGGAGGACGCCCGGCTCCGCCTGGTCACCGCGGGACTGGACGCCTGGGCCGCGGACAACGTCCCTGGCGTACCTCGACGAGCAGCGCGAGGCCTGCGGCCACATCCCCGACGACCGCACCATCGTGGTCGAGCGCTTCCGCGACGAGCTGGGTGACTGGCGGGTCGTGGTCCACTCGCCCTTCGGCGCCCAGGTCCACGCCCCCTGGGCGCTCGCGCTCGGCGCCCGCCTGTCCGAGCGGTACGGCATGGACGCCCAGGTCATGCACGCCGACGACGGCATCGTGCTGCGCCTGCCGGACGCCGACCTGATGAGCCTGGACCTGCTCGACCAGGAACCGTCGAAGCCAGGGCTGGAGTACGACGCCGAGCAGGCGCCCGTCGGCGCGGCCGACGTCGTCTTCGACAAGGGCGAGGTCGACCGGGTCGTCACCGACCAGGTGGGCGGCTCGGCCCTGTTCGCGTCCCGCTTCCGCGAGTGCGCCGCCCGTGCGCTGCTGCTCCCGCGGCGCAGCCTCGGCAAGCGCACCCCGCTGTGGCAGCAGCGCCAGCGCCCGCGCAGCTGCTGGAGGTGGCGAGCGAGTACGGCTCGTTCCCGATCGTGCTGGAGGCGGTCCGCGAGTGCCTCCAGGACGTCTTCGACGTGCCCGGCCTGACCGAGCTGATGGGCGACCTGGAGTCCCGCAGGGTGCGCCTGGTGGAGGTCACCACCCCGGAGCCGTCCCCGTTCGCCCGCTCCCTGCTCTTCGGGTACGTCGCCCAGTTCCTGTACGAGGGCGACTCGCCGCTCGCCGAGCGCCGTGCCGCCGCCCTCTCCCTGGACTCCGGCTGCTGGCCGAGTTGCTCGGCCAGGCGGAGCTGCGCGAGCTGCTCGACGCGGAGGTGCTCACCGAGCTGGAGCGCGAGCTGCAGTGGCTCACCGAGGACCGCCGCGTCAAGGACCCGGAGGGCGTCGCGGACCGCCTGCGGCTGCTCGGCCCGCTCACGGACGCCGAGCTGGCCGAGCGGGGCGCCGAGCCCCAGTGGGCCCAGGAGCTGCCGCCGCCCGCCGCGCGATCAGGGTGCGCATCGCCGGCGCCGACCACTGGGCGGCGATCGAGGACGCGGGCCGGCTGCGCGACGCGCTGGGCACGGCGTTGCCCGTGGGCGTGCCCGAGGCCTTCACCGAGCCGGTCAAGGACCCGCTCGGCGACCTCCTCGCCCGCCACGCCCGCACCCACGGCCCCTTCACGTCGGTCACCGCGGCGGCCCGCTTCGGCCTGGGTGTGGCGGTCACCGAGGGCGCACTGCAGCGGCTCGCGGCGGCGGGCCGGGTGGTGCAGGGCGAGTTCCATCCGGCCGGCATCGGCCAGGAGTGGTGCGACGCGACCGTCCTGCGCAGGCTGCGGCGCCGTTCCCTGGCCGCGCTGCGGCACGAGCTGGAGCCGGTGGCGCCGGCCGCGCTCGGTCAGTTCCTCCCCCCAGTGGCAGCACATCGGCAAGGGACACGCGCTGCGTGGCCTCGACGGACTGGTTCGCGCCGTCGAGCAGTTGCAGGGCGCCTCCGGTGCCCGCCTCCGCCCTGGAGAAGCCTCGTCCTGCCCTCCCGAGTGGCGAACTACAACCCGGCCATGCTGGACGAGCTCACGGCCGCCGGTGAGGTGGTGTGGGCGGGAGCGGGTTCGCTCCCGGGGAAGGACGGCTGGGTCTCCCTCTACCTGGCGGACGCGGCCCCGCTGCTCCTGCCGCCCCCCGCATCCCTGGAGACGACCGCCCTCCACGAGTCCGTGCTGAGCACCCTCTCGGGCGGGTACGGCCTGTTCTTCCGGCAGATCGCCGATCAGGTCCGCGCCACCACCCACCCGGACGCCACCGATCCGCAGCTGGCCGACGCCCGCGGGACCTGGCCTGGTCCGGGCGCCTGACGAACGACACACTCGCCCCCTGCGCTCTCTGCTGGGCTCCGGCCGCACCGCCGGCTCCACGGCCCACCGCGCCAAGCGCGCGGTGCCACGCGGGCGCTACGGCTCGCTGACGGCCGCCGCCCGCCCCGCCTCCGCACCGGCCCGCCGACCGTCGCGGGCCGCTGGTCCCTGCTCCCGGTCCGCGAGGCCGATGCCACGGTGCGCGCCCACGCCCTGGCCCGCACGCTCCTGGACCGGCACGGCGTGGTGACCCGCGGCGCCGTCGCCGCCGAGGGCGTCGAAGGCGGCTTCTCCGCCGTGTACCGCATCCTTGCCGCGTTCGAGGAGAGCGGGCAGGCCCGGCGCGGCTATGTCGTGGAAGGGCTGGGCGCGGCGCAGTTCGCCATGGAGGGCGCCGTCGACCGGTTGCGCGCGGTGTCGAACGCCCGGGAGCGCGGCGAGGGCCCGCCCGGCCGGCCGGACTTCACCGGCGGCGGTTTCGACGCCCACATCTCACCCGACGGCCCCGGACAGTCCGGGGACCCGGTCTTCGGCGGCTCCCCCTTCTACGACTTCCCACCCGGCGACCACGGGCACGCCGGCGCACCGGACCGCTCCGGCGACGTCTTCGCGGCCTCTCCGCAGCTGCCGCCCTCCCGGGGTGACTACGTCTCCCCCGCGACTATGCCGAACCGGGCGCGGGCGGTCCGCGCGGAGGCGGCACGCACGGCGGCTTCGGCGGCGCGCGCGGTGCGTACGACACCGGGTTCGCGGGCCGTCACGGCCGCCCCTCCGCCGGTCCACGGGCCGTCGTCCTGGCCGCCGCCGACCCGGCCAACGCCTACGGCGCGGCCCTCGGCTGGCCCGAGCCCCCGGCCGGTGCCACGCACAAGCCGGGCCGCAAGGCGGACCCCTGGTGGTACTCGTCGAAGGTGAACCCGCGCTCTACATGGAGCGCGGCGGCAAGATCGCTCCTGCTCTGGCCCTCCGCCCCGGACGGTCCGCCCACCGACGACTCCGTCTGCTGGCTGCCGCGGAGGCGCTCGCCTCGGCCGCCCGCGCCGGCTCCCTCGGCACGGTCACGGTGGAGCGGGTCAACGGCGCGGCGGCCCTCACGTCCCCCCTTCGGCCCGCTCCTGGAGGAAGCGGGGTTCATCGCCACCCGCGCGGCCCGCGCATCAGAGCCTGAGCCTGTCACCCTTGACCCATGCCCGAAGGAGTACACGGTCTGGCAGGCGGCACGGCGGCTGCACGACGCCCTCGCGGGGTCTAGGTGCCGACCGCAGCGACTTCCGCGTGCCGCGGTACGCCACGGCCGATCTCACCGGCCGTACGGTCCTGGACGTCACTCCGCGCGGCAAGCATCTGCTCACCCGGGTCGAGGGCGGCCTGACGGCGCACCTCGCACCTGCGGATGGACGGCTCCTGGAAGGTGTTCGCGGCCGGTCAGCGCTGGAGCGGCGGCCCGGCGCACCAGATCCGCGTGATCCTCGGCACGGCCGACCGCACGGCCGTCGGCTATCGCCTCCCCGGTGCTGGAACTCCTCCGCACCGTCGACGAGGAGCGCGCCGTCGGCCATCTCGGCCCGGACCTGCTGGGCCCGGACTGGAACCCGAGCAGGCCCTGGCCAACCTGCGTGCGGACCCGCCCGCCCGCTCGGTGAGGCCCTGCTCGACCAGCGCAATCTCGCCGGTGTCGGCAACGTCTGCAAGTGCGAGCCTCCTGCTTCCTGCTCGGCGTCACTCCCTGGCTCCCCGTCGGGGCCACTGCCCGCCGCGCACGCGCGGCGGCGCGCGCGCTCGCGAAGAAGCTCCGGGCGCCAACCGGGACCGCCCGGTCCGCCAGTGCGACGGGTCTTGCGCGGCCAGGACCTGTTCGTGTACGGCCGTGCGCCCCGCCCCTGCGTGCGCTGCGGCACGTCGGTCCGGGTGGCGAACCAGGGCGATCGGCTCCCGGGAGCGTCCCACGTACTGGTGCCCGACCTGCCAGCTCCAGTCCTGCGCCGCGCCCGGCCGGCCGTACCGGTACCGGGCAGCGGCGCGGGGCCGGGGTGACTCGAGCAGACGGCTGAGCCCCACATGCTGAGCCAGCGCGCTCAACCGGAGGAATTCAGCCGGCGAAGCTCAGCTCCGCGAGCAGGCCGTCCATCCTGGCCGACCGCCTCGCGCAGCCCCCTCCTCCATGCCCATCTTCGCGAGCTGGTCCATCTGCTCCCGGGTGTCGAAGGCCGAACGCATCTCCATGCGGGTGCCGCCGTCGCGCTCGGTGAGCGTGTACCCGGGTCGTGGTCGTCGGCATGTCGGCGCTCGGCACGCCGTCCGCGTCGGCGAGATCCGTCGGTGAACTCCGAGTGACGTCGGCGCGTCGACCGAGGCGATCCGCCACCACCACGCCGGTGCTTTGTCTCCTCGGGCCCGGTCACGAAGTACGTGACGTCCCCACCGGGGGCGGGGTCCTGGTGCTCCTCGACCGTCGCCGGGTAGGTCGGCGGGCCCTACTAGCCTCCAGCTGCCGCGGGTCCGGCCCACAGCTCCCACACCCGCTCGACGGGCGCGGCGAAGTCGGCGATGAGGGTGAAGGTCAGGTTGTCGAGATCCTTGTCCAAGCTGGTGACACTCATCAGATCTGTCCTTCCGTCGGGTCGTGTGCATCGGGTTCCGCGTCCTGGGCGAGCAGATGGGACATCCCACTCACCGGCCGCGCCAGGCCGTCTCCAGTTCGTCGAGTGCCTGCCGGGCCCGGCCGACGGCGTCGAGGTCGGTGCGCACGATCTGCTCCCGTCCGCGGCGCTCGGCTTGACCACCAGACCGGCCCGCTCCAGTACCGCGACGTGCTTCTGCACCGCGGCGAAACTCATCGGATAGGCGTCGGCCAGTCGCGACACCGACAGGTCGTCCCGTACGCAGCGACGCAGGATGTCGCGGCGCGTCGTGTCGGACAGGGCGTGGAACAAGCGGTCCACGCGCTCTTCGGCTACTTCGGAAACTCCATCTACAACCATTTGGTTGTACGTTAGTCGGGTCACGTCCCGTTGTAAAGCGCTACAACCGGGACCGCGAGGAGGCCCGAGGCACCTCCGGCTCCGCGCCGCAGGGCCCGCCGCCACCGCCCCGCGTCCAGGGCCCCCGCGGCCCGGCGCCTGGGCACACAGTGCACCGGCAGCACGCTCAGCTCCCAGCCGCCGACCGCCGACGCCCTTCGATCACCCCCGCGCCGGGCTCCAGCGCCAGACGCAGCACGGCCCACCACCACAGCGCACCGAAGCCCAGCGCGGTGCTTGGCGAGCAGCCCGCGCGGACGTCATAACCGCGTCATCCGTTTTCGGCCTGGAACATCCAGTGCTGTTTCTCCAGGTCGGCCGTGATCTGGATGAAGATGTCCTGGCTCACCGGATCTGGATCGCCGGTCGCCCCGATCCGCTCCCGCATCCGCCCGATCACCGCAGCCAGGGCGTCCACGATCGTCTGTACCGCGGTGGTGTCGTCGACCCACCCTTCCGGGGTCACATCGATGCCGCTGCCGACGGCCACCGTCGCGGCACGCCCGTCCGGGGAGACGCCGAGCGCCGAGCGCGCTCCGCCACGGTGTCGGAGTGAGTACGCGCGGTGCCGACGAGTTCGTCGAGCTGAAGGTGTACGGAACGGAAGCGCGGACCGACCACGTTCCAGTGGATCTGCTTGGCCACCAGCGCCAGGTCCACCAGGTCGACGAGGAGCACCCTGCAGCGCTCGGACACGGTCTTCAGGTTCGCGTCGGACAACGGGCTCTTCACGACGTACATCCACACCTCCGTCGCGGGGTCGGTCCCCCGGCCATGTCCCTCCACCATGACCGCACCACCAGGGACCGGCAAACCGGGCGAAACCGCCACCGGCGCCCGTCACCCGCCCGCGCGGGAACTCACGCGCGCACGCAAAAACCCCGACCGCACCTCTCCGGGATCCTCCCGGAGAGACCCCGGCCGGGGCCTCACACGCACACGTTCTCGACGCTCAGGCGGCGACGACGTCCACGGCCTCGGCGGGCGCCTGATGGTCACCCGTTCCGGTGGCACACCGGTCACCGATACGGAACCCAGCATCGGGCGCACCGGTGCCGGCACGGTCTCGCTGGGCGTGGCCGCAGCGGACTGGGCCAGCTCGGCGAGGGCGAGTTCGTCGCTCACTTCCCGCATGAGCTCGGACATCCGTACGTCCAGCGCGTCGCAGATGGCGGAGAGCAGCTCGGAAGAAGCCTCCTTCTGCCCCCGCTCCACCTCGGAGAGATAGCCGAGTGAGACTCGGGCGGACGAGGAGACTTCGCGCAGAGTACGGCCCTGGCGCTGGCGCTGCCGACGCAGCACGTCACCCAGCAGGCGACGGAGCAGAATCATCGGTGGCTCCCTCCTCGGACCGTGTAACAACGCATCCTTCACGCCCCACCGTACCGCCTCGCGCCGCGGCCGTGCGGGGAGCGATGTCGTGTTCATCCAGGGCTGCAAACATCAAAACCCCCCGTTCCGTTCCGTATCCTGTGCCCGCTCATTCCCGGTCTGTTCGCTCGCAAGCTCCCCCGAAGGAGTGCGAGTACGCTCCGACAGCCCTCCCCCGAATTTTCGCGCGGTCGCCGTTCAACCGCAGCCGCCTCCACTTTTCCGCCAGAGGCGGAACCGTCGTCTGCTCCGAAGGGCCCGTCGACGGCCACGAAGACCGTCCCGACGGGCTGTCCGTCCTGTGGGTCCGGGCCGGCGACGCCCGTCGTCGCGATGCCCCAAGTCGGCACCCAACGCCTTGCGCACGCCTGCCGCCATCTGGGCGGCGACCTGCGGATCCACCGCTCCACGCGCCGCGAGTAGCTCGGCGTCGACGCCGAGCAGGTCCCGGCTTCAGCTCCGTCGCGTAGGCGGTCACGGATCCGCGGAAGGCCTCTGAGGCCCCGGGCACCGCCGTGAGCGCGGCAGCCACCATTCCGCCGGTCAGTGACTCGGCGACCGCGAGGGTCTCGCCCTTGACGGTGAGTAGTCGCACCACGTCGGCGGCCGTGGAACTCAAGCTTCCGTCTCCTTCAACGCCGCTGGGCGCGCGGCGATTCCCCGACGGCGCAGCACAATGGCCTGCTTCACATAGTCCAGTCCGGTCGCCACGGTCAGGACGACCGCCGCGGCCATCACCCAGAACCTCAGCGTGGCCAGGGCCCCGTCAGTGCCAGGACGTACATGCCGACGGCGATGCCCTGGGTGAGGGTCTTGAGCTTGCCGCCGCGCTCGCGGGGATGACGCCGTACCGATGACCACGAACCGCAGCACGGTGATCCCGGAGTTCCCGGCCGAGGATGACGGCCGTCACCCACCACGGCAGGTCGCCCAGCGCGGACAGACAGATGAGCGCCGCTCCCCATGATCGCCTTGTCGGCGATGGGGTCGGCGATCTTCCCGAAGTCGGTGACGAGGTTGTAGGTGCGGGCCAGGTGGCCGTCGAAGAGGTCGGTGATCATGGCTACGGCGAAGGCCGCCCAGGCGAACGAGCGCCAGGCCGGGTCGTACCCGCCGTTGCCGAGCATCAGCGCCACGAAGGCCGGCACGAGGAGCAGCCGGAGCATCGTCAGCAGGTTGGCGACGTTCCAGACGCTCGCCTGGTTGACGGCGGCGGCCGCGATCTTGCCGCCGCGCCCGGCGACACCGCCCTCGGTCGCACCCCGTTCCGGGGCGCCCTGTTCCGTCGCGCCCCGTTCGGCCGCGCCCCCGAGGGCGTACGCTCCGCCGGTCCGTGCGCGGCGCCCGAGGGGTCCACGCGGGCCGGTCCTGCGCGCACCGGAGGAGCCGCCCGCCGCGGACGCCGGGACTCCGGTCATCTGCCGGCCTCCTCACTCCACCCGGGCGACCCCAGCAGCGGTTCGGCCACCAGGTCGACACCCTCCGTACCGACCACCTTCGCGTCGACCATACGACCGACACTCAGGCCCTCGCCGCTCGTGAGCAGCACCTGGCCGCCCGTCTCCGGCGCCTGGTGCTCCGCGCGGCCGCGCACACCGTCCTCCCCGTCGGCGGACTCCACGGACTCGACGAGCACGCGCACGGTCGCGCCGACGCGCTCCTCGGCCCGCTGTGAGACGAGTTCCTCGGCGAGGCGGGACACACGTGCCAGCCGCTCGGCGACGACGTCCTCGTCCAGCTTGTCGCCGTAGGTCGCGGCTTCGGTGCCCTCCTCGTCGGAGTATCCGAAGACGCCGATGGCGTCGAGCCGCGCGTGGGTCAGGAACCGCTCCAGCTCGGCGAGGTCGGAGGCGGTCTCGCCGGGGAAGCCCACGATGAAGTTGGAGCGCACGCCGGCCTCGGGGGCCTTGCTCCCGGATGGTGTCAAGCAGCTCCAGGAAGCGGTCGGTGTCGCCGAAGCGGCGCATCGCGCGGAGCACGTTCGGCGCGGAGTGCTGGAAGGACAGGTCGAAGTAGGGCGTGACCTTCGGGGTGGAGGTCAGTACGTCGATGAGGCCGGGGCGCATCTCGGCCGGCTGGAGGTAGCTGACGCGCACGCGCTCGATGCCGTCGACGTCGGCGAGGTTCGGCAGCAGCGACTCCAGCAGGCGGATGTCGCCGAGGTCCTTGCCGTAGGAGGTGTTGTTCTCGGAGACCAGCATGATCTCCTTGACGCCCTGTTCCGCCAGCCACCGCGTCTCGTTCAGCACGTCGCTCGGGCGGCGGGAGATGAAGGAGCCGCGGAAGGACGGGATGGCGCAGAAGGAGCAGCGCCGGTCGCAGCCGGAGGCCAGCTTCACGGAGGCGACCGGGGAGCCGTCGAGGCGACGGCGCAGGGGCGCGCGGGGGCCGGAGGCGGGGGCGACGCCCTCGGGCAGGTCGGTCAGGCCGTGCCCCGGCAGGGGCGACGGAGGCGCCGGCCTCCTGCCGCTCGGCGGGGCTGATCGGCAGCAGCTTGCGCCGGTCGCGCGGGGTGTGGGCGGCGTGGATGCCGCCGTTCAGGATGGTCTGCAGGCGGTCGGAGATGTCGGTGTAGTCGTCGAAGCCGAGGACTCCGTCGGCCTCGGGAAGGGCCTCGGCGAGCTCCTTGCCGTACCTCTCGGCCATGCAGCCCACCGCCACCACGGCCTGTGTTCTGCCGTGGCCCTTGAGGTCGTTGGCCTCCAGGAGGGCGTCCACGGAGTCCTTCTTGGCGGCCTCGACGAAGCCGCACGTGTTCACGACGGCGACGTCCGCTTCCCCGGCGTCGTCGACGAGCTGCCAGCCGTCCGCCTCCAGACGGCCTGCGAGCTCCTCCGAGTCCACCTCGTTACGGGCGCAGCCAAGGGTGACGAGTGCGACGGTACGGCTTTCAGGCATGGGCTCAAGACTACTTCGTCCTGCCGACAGCCCACGTCGACGGGGTTGCCCGATCTTGGACGACCCCGTCCGCGTCGGCGCCTTCCGCGCCCTTATCCGGCCTGCGGGTCGCCCTTCGTGTACGTGAGGCGCTGCACGGAGCCCGGCTCGAAGTCGTCGATCTTCTTGCCGTTGACGTACAACTGGACAGCGCCCGCGTTGCCGAGGACGAGGTCGACCTTCTCGTCGTCCTGGAAGGTCTTGGAGTCGCCCTGCTTGAGCAGGCCGTCGAAGAGCAGCCGGCCGTTGTGGTCCTTCGCGGAGAGCCAGCTGGGATCGTCGGTGGCGCTGACCTTCACCGTCACCTTGTCCCGGGGGCGCGGCGGCGATGGCGCTTCGGTCGGGTCCGGCTTCGGGTCGGCGGGCTTCTTCGGCTTGGCGCTCGGCGAGGCGGACTCGCCGGCCGACGGCTGGGAGCCCTCGGCGACGCTCGCCTCGGAGCCGCCGTCGTCGCCGCCCTTGACGAACGTGAAACCGACGAAGCCGATCACCGCGACGATCGCGGCGACCATGGCGGCGGTCCAGTTGGGTCCGCGCCGCTCGGGACGGATGCGTTCCGCCTCGAACAGGGGCGCGGCGGGTGTCGGCGCGGGGCGTCCGCCGTGTTCGGCGTCGAACTGCGCGAGCAGTTCGGCCGGGTCGAGCCGGACGGCCTTGGCAAGGGTCCTGATGTGACCGCGCGCGTAGACGTCGCCGCCGCAGGGCGTGAAGTCGTCCGCCTCGATGGCGTGCACGATGGCGATCCGGACGCGGGTGGCGGTGGTGATGTCGTCGACGGTCAACCCGGCGGCGATCCGTGCCTGCTGCAGGGCACGGCCGATGGAGGGGCGGGGCTTCCTCAGAAACGCCTTCGGAGACGTCTTCGATCGGACGCTCGTCTTCAGGGAGTTGCCGTTGGACACGGGGGCGCCTTTCGAGCGTTTAGCCGCCTGTGCTGGACGTTCAGTTTAGGGGGCTGCAAACGGGTGGGGCAACCGGGCGACGGGACTTTGTACGCCATCGGAATGGCCCCGCGTCCCGATGGTGGACTACCTGTTTGTCATTTCCCTCAACTTGACGTACGCCATGGGGAAACGGTTGCTCAATGATCCCTAACGGGTGAGTCACGATCGGCCACCCGGCCGCCGTGACCCTCCGTCGACGGAACCCCTCGCGTACCGTTCCCTACCCTTCAGACTCCCCCGGATCAGCGCGAGCACGCCGTCCAGCTCATCAGGCTTCACAAGAACGTCACGAGCCTTTGAGCCTTCGCTCGGACCGACGATGCTCCGCGACTCCATCAGGTCCATCAGGCGCCCGGCCTTGGCGAAGCCGACGCGCAGCTTGCGCTGCAGCATGGAGGTCGACCCGAACTGGGTGGAGACGACCAGCTCGGCCGCCTGGCACAGCAGGTCGAGGTCGTCGCCGATGTCCTCGTCGATCTCCTTCTTCTGCTTGGTGCCGACGGTGACGTCCTCGCGGAAGACGGGCGCCATCTGGTCCTGCAGTGCTGTACGACGACCGCGACCTCTTCCTCGGTCACGAACGCGCCCTGCATACGGGTCGGTTTGTTCGCGCCCATCGGCAGGAAGAGGCCGTCGCCCTTGCCGATCAGCTTCTCGGCGCCCGGGCTGGTCGAGGATGACCCGTGAGTCCGCCAGCGAGGACGTGGCGAAGGCCAGCCGGGAGGGCACGTTCGCCTTGATCAGACCGGTGACGACGTCCACGGACGGCCGCTGGGTGGCGAGCACCAGGTGGATGCCGGCCGCGCGCGCGAGCTGCGTGATCCGGACGATCGCGTCCTCGACGTCCCGGGCGGCGCCACCATCATCAGGTCGGCCAGCTCGTCCACGATCACCAGCAGGTACGGGACGGCTGCAGCTCGCGCTCACTGCCCTCGGGCGGCTTGACCTTGCCCTCGCGCACCGCGCGGTTGAAGTCGTCGATGTGCCGGTAGCCGTAGGCGGCGAGGTCGTCGTAGCGCAGGTCCATCTCGCGCACGACCCACTGCAGCGCCTCGGCGGCCCGCTTCGGGTTGGTGATGATCGGCGTGATCAGGTGCGGGATGCCCTCGTACGCGGTCAGCTCGACGCGCTTGGGGTCGACCAGGATCATCCGGACGTCCTCGGGGGTCGCCCGCATCATGATCGAGGTGATCAGGCAGTTGATGCAGGACGACTTGCCGGATCCGGTGGCGCCGGCGACCAGTATGTGCGGCATCTTCGCCAGCGAGTGCATGACGTAGCCGCCCTCGACGTCCTTGCCGAAGGCCACCAGCAGTGGGGTCGTCGTCCTCGGCGGACTCGGCGAGCCGCAGCACGTCGCCGAGGTTGACCATCTCCCGGTCGGTGTTGGGGATCTCGATGCCGACCGCGGACTTGCCGGGGATCGGGCTGATGATCCGCACGTCGGGGCTGGCGACGGCGTACGCGATGTTCTTGGCCAGCGCGGTGATCCGCTCGACCTTCACGGCGGGCCCGAGCCTCGACCTCGTAGCGCGTGACCGTCGGACCGCGGGTGAAGCCGGTGACGGCGGCGTCGACCTGGAACTCGGTGAAGACGGTGGTCAGCGAGGCGACTATGGCGTCGTTGGCGGCGCTGCGCGCCTTGCCGGGGCCGCCGCGGGTGAGCATGTCGAGGGCCGGCAGGAGTAGGTGATGTCTCCGGAGAGCTGAAGCTGCTCGGCGCGCGGCGGCAGGTCCCGCTCCTTGGGCAGCGGCGTCGCGGTGAGGTCGGCGACCACCGCCGGTGCCGTCGTCGGGGTTGTCCTCGCGCGCCTTGTCCTGCTTGAGCTTCCCCGGCTGCGGCCGCGCGTGGCAGCACGGGCGTCGGAGTCGGTGTCGTCGACTCGCGGTCCCCGTGCTCACGCCCTGCGTGAGGTCGGCGACCAGCGGCGAGGGCGGCATCCCGTGCAGCACGGCGCCGTCGAGTGCGGCGACGGCGCGGCGGCGACGTCCACGGCGTCCATCGGCCGGTTCATGTCGGGCTGCGGCACGGCGGACCGGCGGGGCCTGCCGCGGCGCCGGGTGAGCGCCTCCTCCTCGGCCGCGTCGGGGTCGTAGGGCTCCGACGCCGGGCCCCTGCCGCGCCTGCCGGGCTTCGCGGGCAGCGCCTCGCGCCACTGCTCCTCGTAGCGCTCGTCGTCCTCGACGAACGCGGCGGCCTCCCGCCTCCGGGTCGCGGACCAGACCGAGCCGTACACCGAGCAGCCGCAGCCGCTGCGGGATGGCGTTGACCGGCGTGGCCGTGACGACCAGCAGTCCGAAGACGGTGAGCAGTACGAGCAGCGGCACGGCCAGGACGTCGGTCATCGTGTACGACAACGGGGTCGCCGCGCCCCAGCCGATGAGGCCACCGGCGTCCCTATGGCCTGCATGCCGTCACCGCGGGCCGGTGAGCCGCAGGCGACGTGCACCTGGCCGAGGACGCCGATGACGAGTGCGGACAGACCGATCACGATCCGGGCCGTTGGCCTCGGGTTTCTCGGGGTGCCGGATCAGGCGCACGGCGATGGCGCCGAGCAGGATCGGCACCAGCAGGTCCAGCCGGCCGAAGGCGCCGGTCACGAGGATCTCGACGAGGTCGCCGACGGGGCCCTTGAGGTCGGCCCCAGGTGCCCGCGGCGACGATCAGCGCGACGCCGAGGAGCAGCAGCGCGACGCCGTCCTTGCGGTGCGCCGGGTCGAGGTTCTTCGCGCCCTGCCCTATGCCGCGGAAGACGGCGCCGACGGCGTGCGCGATGCCCAGCCAGAGGGCGCGCACGAGGCGGTAGACGCCTCCGGTCGGGCTGGGCGCCGGTTTGGGCGCGGGCTTCTTCACCGCGGCGCTTCTTGGCGGGCGCCTTCTTCGCGGGCGCCTTTTTCGCAGCGGCCTTCTTCACCGGACCCTTCGCGGGAGCGCGCCGCCTTCTTCGCGGGCTGCTTCTTGGCTGCGGAGGGACGTGAGGCCATAGGTGTGAGGTTACCGGGGAGACGGCGGTCGACACGTGTGCCCACCGCTTCACCCGTTCGTGTCGCCCGCGCAGGCGACCGGAACTGACGCCTCCGGTACAGCCGCTGACATGCCCTCACGGGCCGGCCCACCGAGCCCGGCCCGCCGACGGACCTCAGTTGACCGCGGCCTGGCCTCCGGACGCCCCCGGCTCCAGGGCGTCCAGCGCCCGCCGCAGTCCGGTGAGCTTGCGTTCCAGATGGGCGGCCGTCGCCACCGCCGCCGCGTCCGTCGACTCGTCGCCGAGCTGTTTGGAGAGCGCCTCGGCCTGCTCCTCCACGGCCGCCAGCCGTGCCGACAGCTCGGCGAGCAGTCCCGCCGGCTCCTTGGCCTCGCCGGCGCGGGCCTTGCCGCCGCCCTCCAACTGGAGCCGCAGCAGTGCCGCCTGCTCGCGCAGCTGGCAGTTCTTCATGTACAGCTCGACGAAGACCGAGACCTTCGCGCGCAGCACCCACGGGTCGAACGGCTTGGAGATGTAGTCGACCGCGCCCGCCGCGTACCCCGGAAGGTGTGGTGCGGGCCGTGGTTGATCGCGGTGAGGAAGATGATCGGGATGTCCCGGGTCCGCTCCCGTCGCTTGATGTGCGCGGCGGTTTCGAAACCGTCCATGCCCGGCATCTGGACGTCCAGCAGAATGACCGCGAAGTCGTCCGTGAGCAGTGCTTTGAGCGCTTCCTCCCCGGACGATGCCCGCACCAGCGTCTGATCGAGCGCCGAGAGGATCGCCTCCAGCGCCAGCAGAATTCTCCGGCCGGTCATCGACCAGGAGGATCTTGGCCTTCTGCACCATGGCCCGCCCTCCTCGCCCCGGCGTGGGGCCTCCCCGTCCGCAGGACTTGGGGCAGCACCGGCGGGCGCCGCCCCAGGGGACGACTCCCTTGCGCCGCCCGTCCTTGTGCCGGTCATCGTAGCCGCACCCCGCCTGTCGCCACACCCTGTCACCGCGATGTCACTGTGCACGTAGCAGAAACGCAGCGGGAGACCAGAAGGTTCCCCGAATCCCGTACTTCTACACGACTTCGGGCACACTGAGTCAGCAACTCCGCGTGAACGCCGAAGGTTCCCGCCACTTGCGTACACCCCACGTTCGCACACTGCCCGAACGTGCTGCGCGGGCGGTGCCCGTACGTACCGCGGGCACGTTGCCCGCACGTACCCCGAGCACCCTGCCCCGCCCGTACCGTGCGGTGCCCGTACGAACCTACTCCTCACTCCTCCCGCATCCACTGCTGCATCACCGTCAGCAGGTGATCGGGGTCGACCGGCTTGGTCACGTAGTCGGACGCGCCCGACTCGATCGCCTTCTCCCGGTCGCCCTTCATCGCCTTCGCGGTCAGCGCGATGATCGGCAGCCCGGCGAACTGGGGCATCCGGCGAATCGCCGTGGTCGTGGCGTACCCGTCCATCTCGGGCATCATGATGTCCATCAGGACGACCGCCACGTCCTCGTGCTGCTCCAGGACCTCGATGCCCTCGCGTCCGTTCTCGGCGTACAGCACGGACAGGCCGTGCTGCTCCAGGACGCTGGTGAGCGCGAAGACGTTGCGGATGTCGTCGTCGACGATCAGCACCTTCTGCCCGCCGAACCGGATGCCCCGGCTCGACTGCGGCGCCGCCTCCTGCTCGGCGGCCGGCCGCTGCTCCCGCGCCGCCGGGCACGTCCTCGGGCTCCGGGACCGCCCTGCGGCGGCGCCGGAACAGCGTCGCGGCACCGTTCTGCGCGTCCTGGTACGACCTCGCCTCGGCCGGCGGCTGCGCCTGCGACCCGGGCAGCTCGGGCAGGGCGCCCGGAGTGGCGAGCGCCCCGCCGGGCTCCAGGGCCGGAAGGGGCTGCTGGTAGCCGTGGGCGGGCAGCTCGCTCGGGTGCAGCGGCAGGTAGAGCGTGAACGTCGACCCGCGACCCGGCTCGCTCTGCGCGTGGATCTCACCGCCCAGCAGCTGCGCGATCTCCCGCGAGATGGACAGCCCCAGGCCGGTGCCGCCATACTTGCGGCTGGTGGTGCCGTCGGCCTGCTTGAACGCCTCGAAGATCACCCGCATCTTGCTGGCCGCGATGCCGATACCGGTGTCGCTCACGGAGAAGGCGATCAGCTCGGCTTCCGGGTCGGTCATCGAACCGGCTTCCAGCAACTGCTCCCGGATGGCCTGCGGAACGTCGTCCCGGGCCGGCCGGATGACCAGCTCGACGGCGCCCGAGTCGGTGAACTTCACCGCGTTGGACAGCAGGTTGCGCAGCACCTGGAGAAGCCGCTGCTCGTCGGTGTGCAGCGTGGCGGGCAGCTCCGGCGACACCCGCACCGACAGGTCCAGGCCCTTCTCCGCGGTCAGCGGCCGGAAGGTGGCCTCCACGTAGTCGACGAGCTGGACGAGCGCGATGCGCGTCGGGGAGACGTCCATCTTGCCCGCCTCCACCTTCGACAGGTCGAGGATGTCGTTGATCAGCTGGAGCAGGTCGGAGCCGGCGCCGTGGATCGTCTCGGCGAACTCGACCTGCTTCGGGGACAGGTTCGCGTCGGCGTTGTCGGCGAGCAACTTGGCCAGGATCAGCAGCGAGTTGAGCGGCGTACGCAGCTCGTGCGACATGTTGGCGAGGAACTCGCTCTTGTAGCGCATGGAGACCGCGAGCTGTTCGGCGCGCTCCTCCAGGACCTGCCGCGCCTCCTCGATCTCGGTGTTCTTCACCTCGATGTCGCGGTTCTGCTGCGCCAGCAGCTCGGCCTTCTCCTCCAGTTCGGCGTTGGACGACTGGAGCGCCTTCTGCCGCTGCTCCAACTCCTCCGACCGCTCGCGCAGTTGCTCGGTCAGCTCCTGCGACTGGCTCAGCAGCACCTCCGTCTTGGTGTTGACGGAGATGGTGTTGACGCTCGTCGCGATCATCTCGGCGATCTGGTTGAGGAAGTCCTTCTGGATCTGCGTGAACGGGGTGAAGGACGCCAGCTCGATGACGCCGAGCACCTGCCCCTCGAACAGCACCGGCAGGACGATCACCTGCGCGGGCGGTGCCTCCCCGAGCCCGGAGGAGATCTTCAGGTAGCCGCTCGGCGCGTTCTCCACCAGGATCGTGCGCTTCTCCTGGGCTGCCGTGCCGACCAGCGCCTCCCCGGCCGGAAGGAGGTGGGCATGGAGCCCATCGAGTAGCCGTACGACCCGAGCATGCGCAGCTCGTACTGGTCCTCGTGGGCGCCTGCCTGCTCCTGGCCCTCGACGTGCGGCATGGCGAGGAAGAACGCGCCGTGCTGCGCGGAGACCACCGGGGTGAGCTCGCTCATGATCAGCGAGGCCACGTCCTGGAGGTCCCGGCGGCCCTGCATCAGCGCGGAGATCCGGGCCAGGTTGCCCTTGAGCCAGTCCTGCTCCTTGTTGGCGATCGTGGTGTCGCGCAGGTTGGCGATCATCTTGTTGATGTAGTCCTGAAGCTCGGAGATCTCCCCGGAGGCGTCCACGTCGATCTTCAGGTTCAGGTCACCCCGGGTCACCGCGGTCGCCACGCGCGCGATGGCACGCACCTGCCGGGTGAGGTTCCCGGCCATCTCGTTCACGGACTCCGTCAGGTCCCGCCAGGTGCCGTCGACGTCACGCACGCGTGCCTGGCCGCCGAGCTGGCCCTCGGTGCCCACCTCGCGGGCCACGCGGGTGACCTCCTCGGCGAACGACGACAGCTGGTCGACCATCGTGTTGATGGTCGTCTTCAGCTCCAGGATCTCGCCGCGCGCGTCGATGTCGATCTTCTTGGTCAGGTCGCCCTTGGCGATGGCCGTCGTGACCATGGCGATGTTGCGCACCTGACCGGTCAGGTTGGACGCCATCTGGTTCACCGACTCGGTGAGGTCCTTCCAGGTGCCCGCCACCCCCGGCACCTGCGCCTGGCCGCCGAGGATGCCGTCGGTGCCCACCTCGCGGGCCACCTTGGTCACCTGGTCGGCGAAGGACCGCAGCGTCCGCACCATGGTGTTGAAGGTGTCGGCGAGCTGCGCGACCTCGCCGCGGGCCTCGATCGTCACCGTCCGGGTCAGGTCGCCGTTGGCGACGGCCGCGGCCACCTGGGAGATGTTCCGCACCTGGACGGTGAGGTTCTTCGCCATCAGGTTGACGTTGTCGTTGAGGTCCTTCCAGATGCCCACGACACCGGGCACGCTCGCCTGGCCGCCGAGGATGCCCTCGGTACCCACCTCACGGGCCACCCGCGTGACCTGCTCGGCGAACGACGACAGCTGGTCCACCATCGTGTTGACCGTGGTGACCAGCTCGAGGATCTCGCCCTTGGCGTCGACGGTGATCTTCTTCGACAGATCACCCTTGGCGACGGCCGTCGTCACCTCGGCGATGTTGCGGACCTGCATGGTCAGGGTTGTTGGCCATGCCGTTCACGGACTGCGTGAGGTCCTTCCAGGTGCCCGAGACGCCCTGCACCTCCGCCTGGCCGCCGAGGATGCCCTCGGTACCCACCTCACGGGCCACCCGCGTGACCTCCTGGGCGAACGACGACAGCTGGTCCACCATCGTGTTCAGGGTGTTCTTCAGCTCCAGGATCTCCCCGCGCGCGTCCACGGTGATCTTCTGGGACAGGTTACGCGGGCCACCGCCGTCGCGACCTGCGCGATGTTGCGCACCTGCCCGGTCAGGTTCCCGGCCATGCCGTTCACCGAGTCGGTCAGCTCGCGCCACACTCCGGCGACGCCGGGCACCTGGGCCTGACCGCCGAGGCGGCCCTCCGTACCCACCTCGCGGGCGACGCGGGTGACCTGCTCGGCGAAGGCGGAGAGCTGGTCGACCATCGTGTTGATGGTGTTCTTCAGCTCGAGGATCTCGCCGCGCGCGTCGACGTCGATCTTCTGCGACAGGTCGCCCCGCGCCACCGCCGTGGTCACCTGGGCGATCTGGCGCACCTGGAGGTCAGATTGCCCGCCATGAAGTTGACGGAGTCCGTCAGCTCCTTCCAGGTCCCCGACACCCCGTCGACGCGGGCCTGACCGCCGAGGGCGGCCCTCCGTGCCCACGTCCCGGGCCATCCGGGTGACCTGGTCGGCGAAGCTCGACAGCTGGTCCACCATCGTGTTCACGGTGTTCTTCAGCTGGAGCATCTCACCGGAGACGTCCACGGTGACCTTCTGCGACAGGTCGCCGTTGGCCACCGCCGTCGTCACCTGGGCGATGTTGCGCACCTGCCCGGTGAGGTTCCGGAACGCGGTGTTCACGGAGTCCGTGAGGTCCTTCCACGTCCCCGCCGCCCCCGGAACCTGGGCCTGACCGCCCAGCTCACCCTCGACACCGACCTCACGGGCCACCCGCGTGACCTCGGCACCGAAGCTCGACAGCTGGTCCACCATCGTGTTGACGGTGTTCTTCAGCTCCAGCATCTCGCCGGCCACGTCCACGGTGACCTTCTGCGACAGGTCACCACTGGCCACCGCCGTCGTCACCGCGGCGATGTCACGCACCTGGGTGGTCAGGTTGCGGAAGACGGTGTTGACGGAGTCCGTCAGGTCCTTCCAGATCCCCGCCGCGCCCGGCACGTTCGCCTGGCCGCCGAGCTGCCCCTCGCCGCCGGTCTCGTTGGCGACGCGCGTGACCTCGTCGGCGAAGATCCGCAGCGTCTCGGTCATCTGGTTGATCGTCTCGGCGAGCTGCGCGACCTCGCCGCGGGCCGGCACCGTCACCTTCTTCGACAGGTCACCGTTGGCGACCGCCGTCGTCACGTGGGAAATCTCGCGCACCTGGGCCGTCAGATTCCCGGCCATGGTGTTGACGGAGTCGGTGAGCTCCTTCCACACCCCGGCCACGCCCGGCACCTGGGCCTGCCCGCCCAGGGCGCCCCTCGGTGCCCACCTCCCGGGCGACGCGCGTCACCTCGGAGGAGAACGCGGAGAGCTGGTCCACCATCGTGTTGACGGTGTTCTTCAGCTCCAGCATCTCGCCGGCCACGTGAACCGTGACCTTCCGGGACAGATCACCCTTGGCCACCGCCGTCGTCACCAGCGCGATGTCCCGCACCTGCGCGGTGAGCCGGTACGCCATCGTGTTGACGGAGTCCGTGAGGTCCTTCCACGAACCGGACATACCGCGCACCTGGGCCTGTCCGCCCAGCTTGCCCTCGGTACCGACCTCGCTGGCTACCCGCGTGACCTCGTCCGTGAACGTCGACAACTGGTCGACCAGGTTGTTCACGGTGCGCCCGACTTCTTCAGGAACTCACCGCGCGGCGATGCCCGGCGCCCTCCGCGGTCTGCGTCCGCAGCTCCATACGCGGCGACAGATCACCGTCCGCCACCGCCGACAGCACCCGGCTGACCTCGAGGACCGGCCGTACGAGGTCGTCCACGAGCGCGTTCGAGTTGTCGATCGCGGTCGCCCAGGACCCTCACAGGCCCCGTCTCCAGCCGCTCCGTGAGCTTCCTCACGCCCGACCATCCGCCGCACCCGGGCCAGCTCGCCCGTGAGGTGCAGATTGCGGTCGGCCACCTCGTTGAAGACCGCCGCGATCTCCGACATCACGCCGTCGCCGGACACCGTGAAGACGCTTGCGGAAGTTGCCCTCCCGCATGGCGACCAGGGCCGTCAGCAGCCGATTCAGCGCGGCCGTGTCCACGGTCGTACTTCCGCCCCGCGTTTTGCCCTGGTTACTCAGGGACTGTCCGCCATCGCGCGCGCCTTAGTGCCCGCGTCGCTGCGCCAGACTCCACTGTGTCCCTCCCGGAGAGTCGACCAGTTACTGCTGTGCCCGGCTGCCATCCGCTCGGCGAACCGGTTACTGCTCGCGTCACTCTCCGTGCTGCCACGCGATCCGGACCGGCTGGCCCGACCGCTTCCGGGCTGCTGCCCGCCGCACTCGGTGCGCATTCAACCTGCCCGGACCTTCATAGGAAGCTTGCCCAGTGTTTCACCCCGGCCGAACCAGGCCATAACAGTTCGGCAGCTTCGCACATCGTCCGCACACCCTCTGGGCGGAAACACCGCAGACCGGCATCCGCAGGGACGGCGAAGGTAAGTAACCTTGCATGCGGCTGTCCAGCCGTGCCGGTCCGTCCGGCCTGGGCGGTGGCACGGAGACGAGCGGGCATCGGAGGGGCGGCCGGACATGACCACCGGACTGATCCCGGGGGAGCAGCCCCCGGATCCCGGGCCGACGGGTGGACTGCCGCAGCAGCGGCAGCGCGAGCCGGTCGGCCATGAGGCCGTGCACGGGGAAAGAGGGTCGAGGAGTTCTGTGATCACCGCGCGCGGCCGCCAGCTTCGAGCCCGTCGGACGATCGGTGGCGAGCGCCCGGTCCTTCGTCCGGGACACGCTCCAGGGCTGGGGCCAGGCCGACATCGTCGACGACGCGGTGGTGCTCACCAGCGAACTGGTGACCAACGCCGTGGTGCACGCCGGCACCACCGCCGACGTCCTGTGCCTGCGCAGCGACGACGGACGTACGGATCGAGGTGGCCGACCATTACCCCGAGCGCGAGGTCCCCCTCCAAGGCTCCCCCGCCGACATGGGCAACCTCGACCGCGAGGGGCGGCGCGGCCTCCAGCTGTGCACGGCCCTGGCCGACCGCTGGGGCGTCGAGTACACGCCCACACTCAAGAACGTCTGGTTCCACCTCCATCTCCCGGAGCGCCCGGTCGGCACCCGCGCCGCCGGCCCCCTCCCTCCCGGCCGACCTGCTCCCGCTCGCCGACGCCCGCGTCCGCGTCGGCGTCGTCCAGATCGACTGCACCGGCGCCGTCACGTCCTGGAACGAGGACGCCGAGGAGCTTTTCGGCTACGCCGCCGAGCAGGTCATCGGCAAGCCGCTCACCGACCTCGCCGCCTGGCCGCGAGCGCCGGGCACCAGCACCGGCATCGCCGAGCACTCCAGCTCTCCCGCTGGGAGGGCAGCTACGGCATGCGGGGGCCAACGGCCGTGTCACTCCGGTCTACGCCTCCCACCTCCGCGCGTCCGCGACTCCGGCGGCAGGCCCTCCACGGTCTGCCTCCTCGTCCGGGACACACGAACGCGCCGTCCTGCAGACCCCGATGCGCGCCCCCTCCGGCTCGTCCTCCTCCGAGAGCCAGAACGCCGATCCCTTCGAGGTCTTCATCGGCTCCCCGCCCCGGACGACCTCGACGGACTCCTCCAGCGCACCGTCGAACGCGCCCGCTGACATGCTCGACGCCGACGCCGCCTTCCTGCTCCTGGCGACCGACGACGAGGACGGAGTTGGAGGTCCGCGCCTCCACCGGCCTGCCCTCCGCCCCGCCAGCGCTTCGCTCGCGTCCCCGTCGAGGCCGGCCCCGGACGCTACGGCTCCGCCCGCATGCCCGCCGTCCACGACGACCTCGCGGCGGTCCCAGGCGCCGTCCCGCTGCTCAACGGCACCGGCATGCGCTCGGTCGTCACCCGTCCCCCTCAAGGTCGAGGGCCGCCTCACCGGCTCCCTCGGCGTCGCGGCCAGGGCCGCGGGCCGGTACTCCAACGAGGAGGCCCTGCAGCCTCCAGTTCGCCGCCGACCGCATCGCCCTGGCCGTCGAGTCGGCCCGCCTGGGCGAGCTGGAACGCCTGCGCCGCGGCTCCCTCAGCTTCCTCGTCGAGGCCTCCGACCTCCTCGCCGGCACCCTGGACCGCGACCAGACCCTGGCCCTGATGGCCCAGATGACGGTCCCGACCCTGGCCACCTGGTGCGCCGTCTACACCATCGCCGACCAGGCCTCGGACCCGTACCTCTCCTACGTCCTGCACGAGGACGAGGAGCTCATCGACGGCATCAAGTCCCTGCTCTCGAAGATCGCCCCGCCCGACCCGGTCCCGTCCCCGGGCGCCCGCGTCTGGACGGCTCCCGGCGAGCTGGCCCACCAGGCGGCCCTGCGCACCTCCATGCGCGACCTGGGCCTGAGCGGCGGCCCGACACCCAAGCTGAGCTCCGGGATCGGCCCGACCCTGGCCACGGCCTCCGCGGTCGGCGGTGAGACCGTGGTCCTCCCGCTGGTCGCCCGCAACCGCGTCATCGGCATGCTCACCCTCGGCAAGCCGACCGACGAGCACTTCCGCCAGGAGATCCTGGAACTGGCCGAGGACCTGTCCCGCCGAGCCGCCCTGGCCCTGGACAACGCCCGCCTCTACTCGGAGCGGACGGCCATCAGCCAGTCCCTCCAGCGCAGCCTCCCTGCCGCCCGAACTCCCGCTGATCGACGGCGTCGAGGTCGAGGTCATCTACCGCGCGGCCGGAGAGGGCAACGAGGTCGGCGGCGACTTCTACGACCTGTTCCCCATCAGCGACGGCGCCTACGGCTTCGCCATCGGCGACGTCTGCGGTACGGGCCCGAACGCGGCGGCCGTCACGGGCCTGGCCCGGCACGCCCTGCGCCTGCTGGCCCGCGAGGGGCTCAGCGGCCCCGCGGTCCTGGAGCGCCTCAACTCGGCCATCCTCGACGAGGGCGCCCGCAGCCGCTTCCTCACCCTCCTCTACGGCGAGATGCGCCCGCAGGAGGACGGCAGCGCCGAGCTGAAGGTGGTCTGCGCCGGTCACCCGCTCCTGCTCCGCCTGCGCCAGGACGGCACGGTCGAACCGGCGGCGGAGCCGCAGCCCCTCCTCGGCGTCATCGAGGACCTGGAGCTGTACGAGGAGACGGTCACCCTCGACCCTGGCGACGTCCTGCTCTGTGTGACGGACGGCGTGACCGAACGCCGCGAGGGCGCGCGCATGCTGGGCGACGACGGCCTCGCCGACGTCCTCACCTCGTGCACGGGCCTGACGGCCGGCGCGGTGGCGGCGCGCATCATGCGCGCGGTCGAGCGTTTCGCGTCGGACGCCCCGTCCGACGACATGGCGATTCTCGCGATGCGCGTCCCGGAGCCGCACGCGGACTGACCCGCCGGAGCAGGACATGCGAAGGCCCCTAATGGGCGGGGCACTCTCCACGGGCAAACCCCCAAACGGAATCGAACCGTTGACCTTCTCCTTACCATGGAGACGCTCTACCGACTGAGCTATAGGGGCCTGTCGCTTTGCGAGGTTTCCCCCGCAGCAACGGAATAGATCATACCCCGAACAGACCGGTGCTCCCAACCACGGCTTTCAGAAAGCCGGCTGCAGCAACCCACCCAGGGCATTGCAGGCGGACACGATCCGCTGCATGTCCCGCTTGGTCAACGAGGCGTCGACCGGCAGCGCGAGTGTCTCGTCGGCGGCCGCTCGGTCTCCGGCAACGACGGGCAGCGCCGGAATCCGGGCATCCTGTGCACGGGCGTCTTCACCGGCACCCGGCACTCGACTCCCCTCCCCCCGCACGGCCCGGGCGAAGGCGTCACGGTCCGGCCGCCCGTTGCCCGGCACCCGCACCACGTACTGCTGATACGTGTGCCCCTCACCCCAGTTCGGGGGTACGCACGCCCCTCAACTTCCCGTCGAGATAGGCGGCCCGCTGCCTGCGCTGCGCCATCTCGTCGTACGGCATCTCGGACTCGCCCTGCTCCAGCACGAGCAGCCCGTGCCGCTGCCCGACTCCGTGCAGCGGCCCCATGTCCGCCGGCCGCCCGAACCGGTGTACGGCGACCGCGGCCGCGGTCCGGGCCATCAGCGCCGCCTCCACCGAGGAGGCGTCCGGACAGTACGTCTCCGGATCTATGTCCGCGAAGACCGGCATCGCGCCGACCAGCGCCACGGCCTCGGCGACTTCAACGTTCCCGCCGGCAGGTACGACGACCTCGTCGCCGACTCCTACGCCGGCGGCCCTGAGCATTGCTGGGTACCCATACGAGTGATGGTCGTAGCGCAACGTGAACTTCAAGTGACGGAAAACAAAGGGGTTGGACCCGGAACCGAAGTTCGGGGTCCAACCCTTTTGAATGATTGTTCGGCGGCGTCCCTACTCTCCCACAGGGTCCCCCCTGCAGTACCATCGGCGCTGTAAGGCGTAGCTTCCGGGTTCGAAATGTAACCGGGCGTTTCCCCTACGCTATGACCACCGAAACACTATGAAACAGACAACCAGCACACCCGTGGCCTAGGGGCGGGTTGTTCGTGGTTTCAGAACCAACACAGTGGACGCGAGCAACTGAGGACAAGCCCTCGGCCTATTAGTACCGGTCACCTCCACACTTGCGGTGCTTCCAGATCCGGCCTATCAACCCAGTCGTCTACTGGGAGCCTTAACCCCTCAAGGGGGTGGGAGTCCTCATCTCGAAGCAGGCTTCCCGCTTAGATGCTTTCAGCGGTTATCCCTCCCGAACGTAGCCAACCAGCCATGCCCTTGGCAGGACAACTGGCACACCAGAGGTTCGTCCGTCCCGGTCCTCTCGTACTAGGGACAGCCCTTCTCAAGACTCCTACGCGCACAGCGGATAGGGACCGAACTGTCTCCACGACGTTCTAAACCCAGCTCGCGTACCGCTTTAATGGGCGAACAGCCCAACCCTTGGGACCGACTCCAGCCCCAGGATGCGACGAGCCGACATCGAGGTGCCAAACCATCCCGTCGATATGGACTCTTGGGGAAGATCAGCCTGTTATCCCCGGGGTACCTTTTATCCGTTGAGCGACGGCGCTTCCACAAGCCACCGCCGGATCACTAGTCCCGACTTTCGTCCCCTGCTCGACCCGTCGGTCTCACAGTCAAGCTCCCTTGTGCACTTACACTCAACACCTGATTGCCAACCAGGCTGAGGGGAACCTTTGGGCGCCTCCGTTACTCTTTAGGAGGCAACCGCCCCAGTTAAACTACCCATCAGACACTGTCCCTGATCCGGATCACGGACCCAGGTTAGACATCCAGCACGACCAGACTGGTATTTCAACGACGACTCCCCTGAACTGGCGTCCAGAGTTCACAGTCTCCCAGCTATCCTACACAAGCCGAACCGAACACCAATATCAAACTGTAGTAAAGGTCCCGGGGTCTTTCCGTCCTGCTGCGCGAAACGAGCATCTTTACTCGTAGTGCAATTTCACCGGGCCTATGGTTGAGACAGTCGAGAAGTCGTTACGCCATTCGTGCAGGTCGGAACTTACCCGACAAGGAATTTCGCTACGCAGGATGGTTATAGTTACCACCGCCGTTTACTGGCGCTTAAGTTCTCAGCTTCGCCCCACCGAAATGGAGCTAACCGGTCCCCTTAACGTTCCAGCACCGGGCAGGCGTCAGTCCGTATACATCGCCTTACGGCTTCGCACGGACCTGTGTTTTTAGTAAACAGTCGCTTCTCGCTGGTCTCTGCGGCCACCCCCAGCTCAGGAAGTAAATCCCATCACCAGGAATGGCCCCCCTTCTCCCGAAGTTACGGGGGCATTTTGCCGAGTTCCTTAACCATAGTTCACCCGAACGCCTCGGTATTCTCTACCTGACCACCTGAGTCGGTTTAGGGTACGGGCCGCCATGAAACTCGCTAGAGGCTTTTCTCGACAGCATAGGATCATCCACTTCACCACAATCGGCTCGGCATCAGGTCTCAGCCACAAGTGGACGGATTTACCTATCGCACGGCCTGCACCCCTACCCCGGGACAACCACCGCCCGGGATGGACTACCTTCCTGCGTCACCCCATCACTCACCTACTAACCGCTTGGTCGGCGGCTCCACCACTTTCCTTTCCCCGAAGGGTCCGGAACGGCTTCACGGCCTTAGCATCACGATGCTCGATGTTTGACGCTTCACAGCGGGTACCGGAATATCAACCGGTTATCCATCGACTACGCCTGTCGGCCTCGCCGCAGGTCCCGACTTACCCTGGGCAGATCAGCTTGACCGAGGAACCCTTAGTCAATCGGCGCAAACGTTTCTCACGTTTGTATCGCTACTCATGCCTGCATTCTCACTCGTGAACCGTCCACAACTCGCTTCCGCGGCCGCTTCACCCGGCACACGACGCTCCCCTACCCATCACAGCCGGCGTTGGCCGTATTACTGCAATGACACGACTTCGGCGGTACGCTTGAGCCCCGCTACATTGTCGGCGCGGAATCACTAGACCAGTGAGCTATTACGCACTCTTTCAAGGGTGGCTGCTTCTAAGCCAACCTCCCTGGTTGTCTGTGCGACTCCACATCCTTTCCCACTTAGCGTACGCTTAGGGGCCTTAGTCGATGCTCTGGGCTGTTTCCCTCTCGACCATGGAGCTTATCCCCCACAGTCTCACTGCCGCGCTCTCACTTACCGGCATTCGGAGTTTGGCTAAGGTCAGTAACCCGGTAGGGCCCATCGCCTATCCAGTGCTCTACCTCCGGCAAGAAACACACGACGCTGCACCTAAATGCATTTCGGGGAGAACCAGCTATCACGGAGTTTGATTGGCCTTTCACCCCTAACCACAGGTCATCCCCCAGGTTTTCAACCCTGGTGGGTTCGGTCCTCCACGAAGTCTTACCTCCGCTTCAACCTGCCCATGGCTAGATCACTCCGCTTCGGGTCTTGAGCGTGCTACTAAAATCGCCCTGTTCGGACTCGCTTTCGCTACGGCTTCCCCACCCGGGTTAACCTCGCAACACACCGCAAACTCGCAGGCTCATTCTTCAAAAGGCACGCAGTCACGACGCAAGGACAAGTCCTTGCGCGACGCTCCCACGGCTTGTAGGCACACGGTTTCAGGTACTATTTCACTCCGCTCCCGCGGTACTTTTCACCATTCCCTCACGGTACTATCCGCTATCGGTCACCAGGGAATATTTAGGCTTAGCGGGTGGTCCCGCCAGATTCACACGGGGATTTCTCGGGCCCCGTGCTACTTGGGTGTCTCTCAAACGAGCCGCTGATGTTTCGACTACGGGGGTCTTACCCTCTACGCCGGACCTTTCGCATGTCCTTCGCCTACATCA
>JAKFGP010000010.1:0-40000 GCA_021502835.1 Streptomyces thinghirensis | reverse complement strand
GCGTTTCCCTTTCCGGCGGTTCCGACTTTATCAGAGATTCTGAGTCGGATTTCCCGCCCTCCTGGGCCGGCTCCGATCCACGAAGTGATCGGGTGTCCGTCCGAGCGGAGATGTAAACGTATGGGCGGGGCGCCCCGATGCAAATCGAGGCGCCCCGCTCCAGGTTGGCGCTGTCGGAGATCCGACGGGCCGTCAGACCTCCACGACCACAGGGAGGATCATCGGCCGGCGTCGGTACGTGTCCGAGACCCACTTGCCGAGGGTCCTGCGCACCAGCTGCTGAAGCTGGTGGGGTTCGACTGACCCCGTCCTGAGCCGAGCGTTCCAGGACCTCGGTGACCTTGGGGAGCACCGCGGCGAACGCCGAGTCCTCGATTCCCGAGCCCCGGGCCTGGACATGCGGGCCGCCGGTGATCTTGCCGGTGGACGAGTCGATGACCACGAAGACCGAGATGATGCCCTCGTCGCCGAGGATCTTGCGGTCCTTGAGGGCCGGCTCGCCCACGTCACCGACCGAGAGGCCGTCGACGTAGACGTATCCCGCCTGGACCTTGCCGGAGATCTTGGCCTTGCCCTCGACGAGGTCGACGACGACGCCGTCCTCGGCGATGACGATGCGGTCGTGCGGGACGCCGGTCAGGGCGGCCCAGTTCGGCGTTGGCACGCAGGTGGCGCCATTCGCCGTGGACCGGCATCAGGTTTCTGGGCCGGCAGATGTTGTAGAAGTACAGCAGCTCGCCGGCCGAGGCGTGGCCCGAGACGTGAACCTTGGCGTTGCCCTTGTGGACGACGTTCGCGCCCCAGCGGGTCAGGCCGTTGATCACGCGGTACACCGCGTTCTCGTTGCCCGGGATGAGGGACGAGGCCAGGATCACCGTGTCGCCGTTGACGATGCGGATCTGGTGGTCGCGGTTGGCCATGCGGGACAGGGCGGCCATCGGTTCGCCCTGGGAGCCCGTGCAGACCAGGACCACTTCGCTGTCCGGCAGGTCGTCGAGCGTCTTGACGTCCACGACGAGACCCGGCGGGACCTTGAGGTAGCCGAGGTCCCGGGCGATGCCCATGTTGCGGACCATGGAACGGCCGACGAAGGCGACCCGGCGGCCGTACTCGTGCGCCGCGTCCAGGATCTGCTGGATGCGGTGGACGTGGCTGGCGAAGCTCGCCACGATGATCCGCTTGCGGGCACCGGCGAAGACCTGGCGCAGGACGTTGGAGATGTCCTTCTCGGGCGGGACGAACCCGGGGACCTCGGCGTTCGTCGAGTCCGAGAGGAGGAGGTCGATGCCCTCCTCGCTCAGGCGCGCGAAGGCGTGCAGGTCCGTGAGGCGGCCGTCCAGCGGGAGCTGGTCCATCTTGAAGTCGCCGGTGTGGACCGCCATGCCCGCGGGGGTGCGGATGGCGACGGCCAACGCGTCCGGGATGGAGTGGTTGACCGCGACGAACTCGCAGTCGAAGGGGCCGATGCGCTCGCGGTGCCCCTCCGCCACCTCGAGGGTGTACGGGCGGATCCGGTGTTCCTGGAGCTTGGCCTCGATGAGCGCGAGGGTCAGCTTGGAACCGATCAGCGGGATGTCCGGCTTCTCCCGGAGGAGGAAGGGGACACCGCCGATGTGGTCCTCGTGGCCATGGGTGAGGACGATGCCCTCGATGTCGTCGAGGCGGTCCCGGATGGACGAGAAGTCCGGCAGGATCAGGTCGATTCCGGGCTGCTCCTCCTCCGGGAAGAGCACCCCGCAGTCAACGATCAGTAGACGGCCGCCGTACTCGAAGACCGTCATGTTGCGGCCGATCTCGCCGAGGCCGCCGAGGGGCGTGACCCGAAGGCCGCCCTTGGGGAGCACAGGGGGACGGCCCAGTTCAGGATGCGGATGACTCAAAAGACTTCCTCCTCAACCACACGCGCCACGTACCGGTGGGCACGTGGCGCGCGTGACGTTCGTGCAGAAGCAGTTGTCGTAGTGGGGTGCGGGCACCGGTGGCCCGCGTATTCAGTTGTGAAGTCCGGTCGCGCGGTGGTGCGGTCGTGCGAAGTCTGTTGTCAGAGCTGTACCCCCGCCGGCGGCAAGATCGATCTTGAGCTGCTCGGTTTCCTCGGGCGTGAGGCCGACCATGGGTGCGCGCAGCGGTCCGGCGGGCAGTCCCAGGAGGGCAGAGCGCGGCCTTGGTGGTCATGACGCCCTGGGTGCGGAACATGCCGGTGAAGACCGGGAGCAGCTTCTGGTGGATCTCCAGTGCCTTCTGTACGTCACCGGCGACGTGCGCGTCCACCATGGCGCGCAGTTCGGGCGTGACGACGTGGCCGACGACCGAGACGAAGCCGACCGCGCCCACGGAGAGCAGCGGCAGGTTGAGCATGTCGTCGCCGGAGTACCAGGCGAGGCCGGAGCGCGCGATGGCCCAGCTGGCGCGGCCGAGGTCGCCCTTGGCGTCCTTGTTCGCGACGATCCGCGAGGTGCTCCGCGAGGCGGACCAGCGTCTCGGTGTTGATCGGGACGCCGCTGCGGCCGGGGATGTCGTAGAGCATGACCGGCAGCTCGGCGGCGTCGGCGATGGCCGTGAAGTGCTGGTACAGGCCCTCCTGCGGGGGCTTGTTGTAGTACGGCGTGACGAGCAGGAGGCCGTGGGCGCCGACGCGCTCGGCGGCGCGGGCCAGCTCGATGCTGTGCTGGGTGTTGTTCGTGCCGACTCCGGCGACGACGTGTGCCCGGTCGCCGACGGCCTCCAGGACGGCTCGTACGAGGTCCGTTTTCTCCGCGTCGCTGGTGGTGGGGGACTCACCGGTGGTGCCGTTGATGATCAGGCCGTCGTTGCCTGCGTCCACCAGGTGGGTGGCGAGCCGCTGAGCGCCGTCGAGGTCGAGTGCGCCGTCCGCCGCGAAGGGCGTGACCATGGCGGTGAGGACCCGCCCGAAGGGGTCTGCGGAGTGGAGGTCGGAGCCATGGGTTACACGCTACTCGTTGCTCAGGGCGGGGTCTGCCCTCGGGGGAGGCGGCAGGTCGGAACGGAAGTGGAGCCCGGCACTGCCTGCTCGGGGGTTCAAGCAGTGCCGGGTCCCGCTGATCAGGCTAGATGAACTTCTCCAAACGCCGCAATACGGACACTTCGCACGGCTGATGCGTACATCTGTGCCCGATCGGGCGCCGAGGGCGCGTTACGGCGCCACGCGACCGTTGGCGTTGAAGGCGGCGTGGGTGAGCGGCATGAGCCGCGCCCACTCCGCTTCCATCTTCTCGCCGACCATCTCGATCTCCCGCTGCGGGAAGGAGGGGACCTTGGCCAGCTCGTGCTGGGTGCGCAGGCCGAGGAAGTGCATCATCGAGCGCGCGTTGCAGGTGGCGTACATCGACGAGTACAGGCCGACGGGGAGTACCGCGCGGGCCACCTCGCGGGCGACGCCGGCGGCGAGCATCTCCTGGTACGTGCGGTAGGCCTGGCGGTAGGAGTCCTCCATCGACCGGCTGACCAGCTCGTGCTGCTCGGTGGTGCCCTCGACGAAGACGTACTTGCCCGGGCGGCCCTGCTGGACCAGCTTGCGGTCCTGTCCCGGCACGTAGAAGACCGGCTGGAGCTCCCGGTAGCGGCCCGATTCCTCGTTGTACGACCAGCCGACGCGGTGCCGCATGAACTCGCGGAAGACGAAGATCGGGGCGCTGATGAAGAAGGTCATCGAGTTGTGCTCGAACGGGCTGCCGTGCCGGTCCCGCATCAGGTAGTTGATCAGGCCCTTCGAACGCTCCGGGTCCTTCTTCAGCTCGTCCAGGGACTGCTCCCCGACGGTCGAGACACGGGCGGCGAACAGCACGTCCGAGTCGGTCGCGCTGCTCTTGACCAGTTCGACGGTGACGTCGCTGCGGAGGTCGATCTTGAAATCGTCGGCGGGGGTGTCGGTCACGGGTGCAGGGCCTTCCCATCTTGTCGCTTGGCGAGGCCACTCTACGGCTCGTCGGCCATCGGCCCGCCGAATGGGGCGTTCGGTGCGGTGCCGCGATGAAATCGGTGAAAGAGGGCACCCGAGGGGCTGTTCGTTCGTCTGTATGAGTAACAGCGAAACATTCATCCCCTGAAGGGAGACGCAGCCTCCATGATCCGCCGGCGTGAACCCGTGCCGTTCGCCTTCGTCGCCGAAGCCGACAGGTTCCGCAGCAATGTCACACCCCGCCGCGCGAGCGGGCGTCCTTCGGCCAGTTGGCCGGGCGCTGGTTGCTCGGACTCACCGTCGTCGCCGGAATCGTGGGCTCCCTGGTGATCGGGATGCCCGCTCTGTCCGCCGACCAGCCCTCGCCGCACAAACAGCCGTCACAGGCGTCCGACCGGCGCTGAGCGCGTCGACGGACCGGTCCTGACTCCATCCGGACCCCGAGGGTGGTGACCGGAGACACAGGTCGGTAGCCTCACCGGGCACAGCACATGCCATGGAACGAGTGAGGACCAGCCGTGCCCCTGCCCTTCCTGACGGCCGACCGCGCCTTCGACGCCGACGACGACGTCGCGCTGCCGTACGACGACCGCGACCTCTGGCGCCGGCCCTACCGGCCGGGGCCGTGGCGCGTGGGGGTGGCGGCGCTGATGCTGCTGCTCGCCTCGTTCGTGCTGTTCGCGGCGATCATCATCGCGGCGACGGACTCGCTGTCCTCCGCCGGTGTGGTCTTCGGCATCGCGGTGGTCGCGATCGCCTGCGCCCTGCGGCTGCTGCGCATGGGCGCGTGGGTGAGCGCGCGCGGAGTGCGTCACGTGAGCTTCTTCAGCACGCGCACGGTGGCCTGGCAGCAGGTCTCCAGCGTGCGCACGGTGCAGCAGCCGGTGCGCTGGCTCGGGGTGCCGCGCACGGTGCAGGGGCAGGCGCTGCTCCTCGTCCGGCAGGGCCGGTCCGCGGAGACCTCGCCTCCGCTGCTGACCACGCACAACGCCGACTTCCTCGGGCGGGAGGACGCCTTCGACCGGGCTGCCGACGCCGTGGAGGCGTGGGCCGCCGAGTACCGGCGAGGCTGAGCTCCGACGACAGGCGACAGGCGACAGACCAGGGCGCGGCGGACCGCAGCTGCGGTCCGGGCCCCCGGCTTTTCGGTCTGGTCAGGCCGCCTCGACGTGCTTGCCGTCGTGCAGGGCGATCGCCCGCTGCATCGCCTTGCGGGCGCGCGGGGTGTCGCGGGCGTCGTGGTAGGCGACGGCGAGGCGGAACCAGCTGCGCCAGTCGCCGGGGGCGTCCTCCGTCTCGGCCTTGCGCAGGGCGAAGACCTCGTCGGCCGAGTCCCGGTCGACGCGGCCGCTCGGGGTGCGCTTCAGCTCGTCGACGGGCAGTCCGCCCTCGGCGTCGAGCTCCGCGGCGAGCTGGTTGGCCTTGCGGACGAACTGGGTGTTCTTCCAGAGGAACCACAGGCCGATCACCGGCAGGATCAGCACCGCGACGCCGAAGGTCACGGTGAGGACGGTGCCGGTGCCGATGAGCAGCACACCGCGGCTGCCGACCAGGGCGAAGTAGAAGACCAGGACGGCGGCCGTGATGACGTAGGTGAGTTTCGCGCGCATGTGGGTCAAGGGCTCGGTTCGGGTCTCGGTCCCGGGCTCAGTTCAGGTCCAGGAAGTGTTCCAGGCCGAAGGTGAGGCCCGGGGTGCTCACCACGCGGCGGGCGCCCAGCAGGATGCCGGGCATGAAGCTGCTGTGGTGCAGGGAGTCGTGCCGGACGGTGAGGGTCTCGCCCTCGCCGCCCAGCAGGACCTCCCTGGTGGGCCAGCAGGCCGCGCAGGCGGATCGCGTGGACCGGTACGCCGTCGACGTTCGCGCCGCGGGCGCCGTCCAGGGCGGTGGCAGTGGCGTCGGGCGCCGGAGCGGAGCCTGCCTTCTGCCGGGCCTCGGCGATCAGCTGTGCGGTGCGGGTGGCGGTGCCGCTGGGGGCGTCGACCTTGTTCGGGTGGTGCAGCTCGACGACCTCGACGGACTCGAAGTACGGGGCGGCGAGCTGCGCGAACTTCATGGTGAGCACGGCGCCGATGGAGAAGTTGGGCGCGATGAGCACGCCCGTCTCCGGGGAGCCGTCGAGCCAGGTGTTCAGCTGTGCGAGACGCTCGTCGGTCCAGCCGGTGGTGCCGACGACGGCGTGGATGCCGTGGCGTACGCAGTAGTCGAGGTTGTCCATCACCGAGGCGGGGGTGGTCAGCTCGACGGCGACCTGGGCGCCGGTCGCGGCCAGCGTGTCCAGGCTGTCGTTCCGCCCGAGGGGCGGCGACCAGCTCCCATGTCCTCGGCGGACTCGACCGCCCGTACCGCCTCGAGCCGATCCGGCCCTTGGCACCGAGGACGGCCACGCGCAGCTTGCTCATGTTGTGTTCGCTTCCTTACCGAGAGACCGGGAGTGTCAGGCGACGGCGTCGTGCAGCCGGGACGCCTGCTTGTCCTTCAGCGGGCCGATGACCGACAGCGAGGGCCGTCGTCCCAGGACTTCGCGGGCGACGGCGCGGACGTCGTCCGGCGTGACCGAGGCTATCCGGGCCAGCATGTCGTCGACGGACATCTGCTCGCCCCAGCACAGTTCGCTCTTGCCGATACGGTTCATCAGCGCGCCGGTGTCCTCCAGGCCGAGGACCGTGGAGCCCTGGAGCTGGCCGACGGCGCGGCCGATCTCGTCGTCGGTGAGGCCGTGCTCGGCGACGTGGTCGAGTTCGTCGCGGCAGATCTTCAGCACGTCGTGCACCTGAGAGGGCCGGCAGCCCGCGTAGACGCCGAAGAGGCCGCAGTCGGCGAAGCCGGAGGTGTACGAGTACACGCTGTAGGCGAGGCCGCGTTTCTCGCGGACCTCCTGGAAGAGGCGGGAGGACATGCCGCCGCCGAGGGCGGTGTTGAGGACGCCCATCGCCCAGCGGCGTTCGTCGGTGCGGGCCAGGCCCGGCATGCCGAGGATGACGTGCGCCTGTTCGGTCTTGCGTCCGATCAGCTCCACCCGGCCCGCGGCACGGATCGTGCGCCGCCCGTCGCGCGGGGCGATGGGGGCGGCCACCGGCTCCCGGAAGGCGCCGGCCTTCTCGAAGGCGGCGCGGACCTGGCGTACGACCTTGTTGTGGTCGACGTTGCCGGCCGCGGCGACGACCAGATGGGTCGGGTCGTAGTGCTTCTTGTAGAAGCGGCGGATGCGGTCGGCGGTGAGGGCGTTGACCGTGTCGACGGTGCCGAGGACGGGGCGGCCCAGCGCGTTGTCGCCGAACATGGTGTGCGCGAACAGGTCGTGCACGCAGTCGCCGGCGTCGTCCTCGGTCATCGCGATCTCTTCGAGGATCGCGCCGCGCTCGACGTCCACGTCGTCCTCGCGGATGAGCGAGCCGGTCAGCATGTCGCAGACCACGTCGATGGCGAGCGGCAGGTCGGTGTCGAGCACGCGTGCGTAGTAGCACGTGTACTCCTTCGCCGTGAACGCGTTCATCTCGCCGCCGACGGCGTCGATGGCGGAGGAGATGTCCAGGGCGCTGCGCTTGCCGGTGCCCTTGAAGAGCAGGTGCTCCAGGTAGTGGGTGGCGCCGTTCAGGGCCGGGGTCTCGTCGCGGGAGCCGACGTGCGCCCAGATGCCGAAGGTCGCCGAGCGGACCGAGGGGAGGGTCTCGGTGACGATGCGCAGGCCGCCCGGGAGGGTGGTCTTGCGGACCGTGCCGATGCCGTGCTCGCCCTTGATCAGGGTTTGTGGTACGGGCGACGGCCCGCGCCTCCGAGGAGGTGCGGGCCGTCGCCTTGGAGCCTCGGGACGTCACTGGTCGGCGTCGTCCTTCTCCGCGGGCGGTGGACGCAGCGTCGTCGCCCTCTTCGCCTTCGATCACGGGGATCAGGGAGAGCTTGCCGCGGGAGTCGATCTCGGCGATCTCGACCTGGACCTTCTGGCCCACACCGAGGACGTCCTCGACGTTCTCCACGCTTGCCGCCGGCCAGCTTGCGGATCTGCGAGATGTGCAGCAGACCGTCCTTGCCGGGCAGCAGGGAGACGAACGCGCCGAAGGTCGTCGTCTTCACGACGGTGCCCAGGTAGCGCTCGCCGACCTCGGGCATGGTCGGGTTGGCGATGCCGTTGATCGTGGCGCGGGCGGCCTCGGCCTGCGAGCCCTGGGCGGCACCGATGTAGATGGTGCCGTCGTCCTCGATCGTGATGTCGGCGCCCGTGTCCTCCTGGATCTGGTTGATCATCTTGCCCTTGGGGCCGATGACCTCACCGATCTTGTCCACGGGGATCTTGACCGTGATGATCCGCGGGGCGTTCGGGGACATCTCGTCCGGCGTGTCGATCGCTTCCATCATCACGTCGAGGATGTGGAGGCGGGCGTCACGGGCCTGCTTGAGGGCGGCGGCCAGGACGGAGGCGGGGATGCCGTCCAGCTTGGTGTCCAGCGGAGGGCGGTGACGAACTCCTTGGTGCCGGCGACCTTGAAGTCCATGTCGCCGAAGGCGTCCTCCGCACCGAGGATGTCGGTGAGGGCGACGTAGTGCGTCTCGCCGTTGATCTCCTGGGAGATCAGGCCCATGGCGATACCGGCGACGGGGGCCTTCAGCGGCACACCGGCGTTCAGCAGCGACATGGTGGAGGCGCAGACCGAGCCCATGGACGTCGAGCCGTTGGAGCCGAGGGCCTCGGATACCTGACGGATCGCGTACGGGAACTCCTCGCGCGTCGGCAGCACCGGCACGATGGCGCGCTCGGCGAGGCGCGCCATGGCCGATCTCGCGGCGCTTCGGGAGCCGACGCGGCCGGTCTCGCCGACGGAGTACGGCGGGAAGTTGTAGTTGTGCATGTAGCGCTTGCGGGTCACCGGGGAGAGGGTGTCCAGCTGCTGCTCCATGCGGAGCATGTTGAGGGTGGTGACGCCCAGGATCTGGGTCTCGCCACGCTCGAACAGCGCGGAACCATGCACGCGCGGGATGGCCTCGACCTCGGCGGCCAGGGTGCGGATGTCGGTGACACCGCGGCCGTCGATGCGCTTCTTCTCCTCGATGACGCGCTCACGGACCAGGGACTTGGTCAGCGAGCGGTACGCGGCGGAGATCTCCTTCTCGCGGCCCTCGAACTCCGGCAGGAGCTTCTCGGCGGCGAGCGCCTTGACGCGGTCCAGCTCGGCCTCGCGCTCCTGCTTGCCGGCGATGGTGAGCGCCTGCGTCAGCTCGGGCTTGACGGCACCGGTGAGCGCCTCGAGGACGTCGTCCTGGTAGTCCAGGAAGATCGGGAACTCGCCGGTCGGCTTCGCGGCCTTCGCGGCGAGGTCGGCCTGGGCGCGGCACAGCACCTTGATGAAGGGCTTCGCGGCGTCCAGACCGGCGGCGACGACCTCCTCGGTGGGCGCCTCGGCGCCGCCCTCGACCAGCTTGATGGTCTTCTCGGTGGCCTCGGCCTCGACCATCATGATCGCGACGTCGCCGTCCTCCAGGGCGCGGCCCGCGACGACCATGTCGAAGACGGCGTCCTCGAGCTCGGTGTGCGTCGGGAAGGCCACCCACTGGCCAGCGGATCAGCGCGACGCGGACGCCGCCGATCGGACCGGAGAAGGGCAGGCCGGCCAGCTGCGTGGACGCGGAGGCGGCGTTGATCGCCACGACGTCGTACAGGTGGTCGGGGTTGAGGGCCATGATCGTGGCGACGACCTGGATCTCGTTGCGCAGGCCCTTCTTGAAGGACGGCGCAGCGGCCGGTCGATCAGGCGGCAGGTGAGGACGGCGTCCTCGGACGGCCGGCCCTCGCGGCGGAAGAAGCTGCCGGGGGATCTTGCCGGCGGCGTACATCCGCTCCTCGACGTCCACCGTGAGGGGGAAGAAGTCGAGCTGGTCCTTGGGGTTCTTGGACGCGCTGGTGGCCGACAGCACCATGGTGTCGTCGTCCAGGTACGCCACGGCCGAACCGGCGGCCTGCCTGGCCAGCCGGCCGGTCTCGAAGCGGATGGTGCGGGTGCCGAATACGCCGTTGTCGATGACGGCCTCGGCGTAGTGGGTCTCGTTCTCCACTAGCATTTTCTCCGTTACTTGTCGTCTTTCGTCCCTCCTCGCCCGTGTGGCGGGGGACGGTGGCGGAGAAGCGCTCCGTGCAGTGCGGGCCGGTCTTCGATCGAAGCACCCGGGGTTCTGCCCCCGGGGGCCACTACCGAGGACCGGCGGCGGCTGGGCGCGCTTCTCCTCGTTCTCGTTCGTCGTGTCGTACGTCGTGTACGTCGTGCGTCTTGCGTCGTGCGTCCTGTCTTCTGCTACCACACTACAAAGCGGCGGCGACAGAGCGCACGTACAGCAAAGGGAGCGGCCCCCGAACGATGGGAACCGCTCCCTTCACGGCGTCTTACTTGGCGCCCGCCGCACCGCGGCGGATGCCGAGGCGCTCGACCAGCGCACGGAAGCGCTGGATGTCCTTCTTGGCGAGGTACTGCAGCAGCCGGCGGCGCTGGCCGACCAGGATCAGCAGACCACGACGGGAGTGGTGGTCGTGCTTGTGGGTCTTGAGGTGCTCGGTCAGGTCGGAGATCCGACGGGACAGCAGAGCGACCTGGACCTCGGGGGAGCCGGTGTCGCCCTCCTTGGTACCGAACTCGGTGATGATCTGCTTCTTCACTGCGGCGTCGAGCGACACGCGTACTCCTCTTGGTCTGAGAGTGCCAACCGAGTGCCCCCCGGTCTACGTCTCGGGGGATCTTCCGTGACTCGGAAGGCGGGGATCCGCTGGGCGCGTCCTCCAGGGCTCTGAGCTCCGGGGGCGCGTACACATACGGCCGTCACACAGCGTACCAGCCTGGGCGGACGTCCCTTCCCGCAGGCCCGGCGGGCCTTTCCGGCAGGGCCGGGGCCCCTTCCCGCGGGCTCGGTGACCGGGCCGTCACCCGTGCGGTCACGGACACCCACAAACCGCTGAGCAGGGAGAACGACGGCCAGTAGGGTGACCGCACAGACCGCCCGCAGTGCAGGAAGGACCGAGCCACCATGGTCGATGCCGAGGACCGGGAACTCAAGGCGCGCAAGGAACGGGAGCGGGACGAGCTCCTACTCCCTCGACATCTCCGGCGTCGAGTGGCACAGCGCGCCCGGCACCGAGGAGCACGAGGAACGGGTCGAGATCGCCTACCTCCCCGAGGGCGCCGTGGCGATGCGGTCGTCACTCGACCCGGACACCGTGCTGCGGTACACGGAGGCGGAGTGGCGGGCGTTCGTGCTCGGTGCGCGGGACGGGGAGTTCGACCTGGAGCCGGCGCCCGAGGACGGGGTCGCCCGGGCGGAGTGACCCGGGGCGGGGAAGGCACCCGGGGGGCGCGGAAGGGACCGGCCGGGGGCGGGGAAGGGCGGACGGGACCGTCAGGGCTTCCCCCGCCGCGCTGCTTCCGATCCCCAGGACCAGGTAGGTCCACTGCTTCTTCTTGTCCCCCGGACGGGCCGTTCGCGGACTTGGCGCCGAAGAAGATCCTTCCGTCCTGGACGACGATGTCGTTCTCGTTCGAGAGCGTCAGCGGCTCGCCCTCGGCCGGCAGCCCGAAGTAGAGGTACGGGATCTCCTCGTCCGTCGCGGGATCCAGGGCGACCAGCGTGTTCGGCGCGATGTGGTCGTCGCTCAGGCGCAGGGCGAGGAGCTGGTCGCCGCTCATGCGCAGCGGCTGGAGCAGGAGCCCGCCCCCGAGTCGAACTTCTTCGTCGTGTTCCCCGTCGCCAGGTCGAAGCCGATGATCCAGTTGGAGATCTGCTTCTCCATCTGGTCCTTGCTGCGGATGAAGACCTGGCCCGCGCCGACGGCGATGGTCGGGCAGTCGTCGATGACGAGGTAGTCGGTGTAGGCGCAGTCGGCGACGTACGCGCCGTTGCGGAGACTGATCGTGGCGCGGTTGCGGCCCTTGTCGTCGAGGGACAGCAGGTCGGTGATCTCGGTGTCGCCGCCGGCGACGGCGAGGACGGCCGGGTCGGTGGAGGGCACGCTGAGGTCACGGATGCCCTTGGCGGCGGAGTACGTCCACTGGGTACGGCCCGTGGCCGGGTCGACCTGCGCACCTTGTAGGTGACGTGCTGCCAGGACGTGTCCGGCACGCTCTCGTCGGTGCTCCAGCACATTTGACGGATCAGCAGCGCGCGGCCGCCTGCCGCTCCCATGTCCTGGCAGGGGAGCGGTGGCCTTCGTGGCCCACCGGCTCTCCCCTCCTCCATGTCGTATCCGACGGTGCCACCGCCCCAGGTGACGGCGACCGTGTCGTGCGTCAGCGTCACGCTGGGCCGGTCCTGGGAGCTGCTGCCCGTCGCGAAGCCCGGGCCGGGACCGGCCACCGAATAGGAGAAGCGGTCCTCCCAGACGAGTCGGCCGTCGTCGAGGTCGACGAAGGCGACCTGGTTGCAGAAGGCGTCCTCTTCCCGGTCGTTCGCCCTGAAGAGCACGGCGGTGCGGTGGTCGCCCGTCACATGACGTGTGTAGCCGCAGATCGGGCCGTCGAGTCCGAGCCGCCACTCCTCCTCGCCGGGCGCGATGTCGGTACCGATGCGCATGCCGACAAGGGTCTTGTTGATCCCCTTGGCGAGGATGCGGTCCGTGGCCCACATGCCCGGCATCTCGACGTGTTCGCCGGGGGCCATGTCGTCCACGGAGAACCGGAAGGCCATCTCGCCCACGGTGCCCGGGGGTTGCTTCTCGACCGTCTCGCGGACGTCGAGAGGGCCCTGCCCGTCCGCGGCCTGCGGTTTGTCCGACTGTGCGCCGTTCTCGCCCCCGCCGCCCCACAGCAGCCAACCGCCGGTGCCCAGCGCCGCGGCGACGACGACCGCGAGCAGTGCCGTCAGGACCTTCCGCCCGCGTTTCCGCTCGCTGGTCGGCTCGGTCGGCGCGGGCTGGGTCATCGAGGGGGCGGGCCGAAGCTCACGCGTGGGTCCTCTTTCTGGTCCTGGGGGTTCCCGCGATGGGATGACGGCAAGCGCTCCTACTATGCCGGGTCTTGATCATCCGTTGGCACGGACGGGTTCGGCACCGTCGGCTCCGGCCGCGTTTCCGGTGAGGTTCTGTCCGACTTGTTCATGGATGTGGCGTCGCGCATGCACGGATTCGGAAACGAGGTACGGCACTTCAGGGCAGGCTGTGACGCAATGGGCAGACGCTGAGGTGAGGACGGGGCTGCCGGGGTGGGGCGTGTGGTGATTAGGCTGGGTCCCGGCGCGACGCCAGAACCCGTGGACCGGGCGTCGGCGTCGTACGGGGAGGGCCGACGATCGGACGACCTCGTTTCACTCGGACAACGTCGGACGACAAAAACGGTCGCCCCAGCACGGCATGAGGGTGCTCGACCACACCAGGAGGAACTGTGAGCAGCGATCGGGACGGGATCCGCGGGGGGCTGGGCTACACCCGGCGATGACCAACCCGACGCGGAGTCCGCAATCGAGACGACGGGCGAGTTCACCATCGACTACGCTCCGCCCGCCTGGTACACGCAGAACGCGTCGAGCGATTCGGGGCAGGGTCAGGCTCAGAATCAGGGGCAGGGCCAGAACCAGGGCCAGGGGCAAGGGGCGGGCTCGGGCGCCGGGGCCTCTCATTCCTCCGCTCCGTCCACTCCGCCTGCTTCGCCTGCTCCTCGTGGGCCGGTTCCGCCACTGCCCGGGCCGACTCCGCCGCCGCACGCGGCTCCGTCCAACGGCTCCTCCTCCATTCCGGCCCCGGCCCCGGGGGCGCCTTTCACTCCGCCTCCGCCGCCTGCTCCGGGGGCCGCGTTCACGCCGCCACCGCCGCCGGGTCCGGGGGGCGCCCCTTCACTCCGCCCGCGCCGCCGACCGGGGGCCGACCGGGGTGCCCAGGGCTGCCGGTCGGGAGCGGGTTCGAGCCGCAGCAGCCGCAAGCGCGGCCGGAACCCGCGCCCGAGCCCGAGGTCGAGGTTGAACCGCAGGTGCGGGCCGAGCCGGAGGCCGTGCCCGACCCCGGCGCCTGCCGCGGACCCTGCTTCTCCCACGGCCGTACCGGCGTTTCCGGCCGGCGGGTTCCAGCTTCAGGCGCCCGCTCCCCCGCCGGCCGAGGAGCCGAAGGCAGAGCCCGCGCCCGCGGCGGAGCCGGAGCCGGAGCCGGACAACGGTGACCTGGAGAGCGGCGCCACCATGCGCTTCTCCGCCGTCGCCCTGCAGCGGGAGATCGCCGAGCGTGCCGCGGCGGACGACACCGGGCAGGACGAGCGTCCGGAGCCTGCGGTCGACGAGCCGGAAGTCACCGCCGTGGACGCGGTGACCGTTTCCGACGAGACCGGCGAGATCGACGAGACCAGTGAGGACGCGCCGGACGAGTTCTCCGCCGTGGCGGACGACGCCGTGGAGCCCGAGAGCGGCGACGGTTTCGCAGTCGCGGGCGGCGGTCCCGAACTCGCCGACGACGGTGAGCGGGACGAGGAGACGGACGAGGTCCGTACGCCCTCGGTCGACGTGTCCGACCTGGCCGACGACGTGGACGAGTCCCGCCTCGCCGGTCCGGCTCAGGACGACGAGCCCGTGTCGGTCGCCCCGCTCGCTCCCGCCGCTCCGGTGGCCGAGCCCGCCCCCGAGGACAGCACTCCGGCCGAGGACGCGCCCGAGGACGCGGTGCCCCATCCTCGGGACGCCCAGCCCTCGGCGGAGCCCGTGGCGCCTGTTGCGGGAGCCCATGGACGCCGTCCCGGCCGACGCTCCCGCCGACAGCGCGCCGGAGGACGCCGTGCCGGCCGACGCACCGCCCGTGGCGCAGGGCGGAGTGCCGCCCCTGCCTCCGTCGTACCCTCCCGTCGCGCCCGCCCCGGCGCACCAGTGGCCCGCAGAGCCGCAGCCGGCCCCCGCCGCTCCGGAGCAGCCGGGCGTACCGGCCCAGCAGCCTCCGTTCCAGCCGCAGGCTCCGCAGCCCGCGCCCGCCGCGTGGAACCGGCAGCCGACCGCCGCGCCGATGCCGCCGAACCAGGTGCCCGCGCAGCCCGCTCCCCAGCCCGCTCCGCAGGCCGGCTACGGCTTCCCGCAGCCGGGCGCCACGCCTCCGGCAGCCCAGCAGCCCCCGGTCCAGCAGCCTGGCGGCGCTCCCGCGCCCAGTGCCGCCGGTTATGGGTTCCCTCAGCCCGGTGCGCCGGCTCAGCAGCCCTACCCTCCGGCGCAGCCCGGTGGTTACGGCTTCCCGCAGGCGCCCGCCCCGCACGGGCAGTCGCCGGAGCCGCAGCCGCAGCCGCAGCCCGGTGTACCCCAGCAGGGGCAGCCGCAGGGTGGGGCTCAGACTCCGCCGACCGCGCCGCCGGCCGCCCAGCAGGGCTTCGCCCCGCAGGATCCGCAGGCCCAGCCGATGGCCCCTCAGCCGGGGCAGGTTCCTCAGCCGGGACACGCGCCCCAGGCTCCGCCGGTCCCGTCTGCCCAGCAGCCGTACCAGGCCGCGCCCCCCGCACCCCAGCCGATGCAGCCGGGTCAGCCCGGTCAGCCGGACCAGTCCCAGCAACCTCAGCAGGTCCAGGCCCAGGCGCCTCAGCAGCAGCACCCCGTCGACCCCCGTCTCGGTGCCGCCTGGCCGCAGCCCATGCAGCACGACCAGCGTCAGCCCACCAACCCGGGTGCCGCACCGCTCGGTTACACGGCCGCCGTGGAGCTGTCGTCCGACCGGCTGCTCAACAACAAGAAGCAGAAGGCGAAGAGCAGCCGCCCGGCGGCCGGCGGTTCGCGGTTCAAGCTGGGCGGGAAGAAGGAGGAGGCCGAGCGGCAGCGGAAGCTGGAGCTGATCCGCACGCCCGTGCTCTCCTGCTACCGCATCGCCGTCATCAGCCTCAAGGGCGGCGTCGGCAAGACGACCACCACCACCGCCCTCGGCTCCACGCTCGCCACCGAGCGGCAGGACAAGATCCTCGCGATCGACGCCAACCCGGACGCCGGTACGCTCGGCCGCCGGGTGCGCCGGGAGACCGGGGCCACCATCCGTGACCTCGTCCAGGCGATCCCGTACCTCAACTCGTACATGGACATCAGGCGGTTCACCTCCCAGGCCTCGTCCGGGCTGGAGATCATCGCCAACGACGTCGACCCGGCCGTGTCCACGACCTTCAACGACGAGGACTACCGGCGCGCGATCGACGTGCTGGGCAAGCAGTACCCGATCATCCTGACCGACTCGGGCACGGGTCTCCTCTACAGCGCCATGCGCGGAGTGCTCGACCTCGCCGACCAGCTGATCATCATCTCGACGCCGTCCGTGGACGGTGCGAGCAGCGCCAGTACGACGTTGGACTGGCTGTCCGCGCACGGGACGCGGATCTCGTCTCCCGGTCCATCACCGTCATCTCCGGGGGTCCGCGAGACCGGCAAGATGATCAAGGTCGACGACATCGTCGGCCACTTCCAGACCCGGTGCCGGGGCGTGGTCGTGGTGCCGTTCGACGAGCACCTGGCCGCCGGTGCCGAGGTCGACCTCGACATGATGCGGCCGAAGGTGCGGGAGGCGTATTTCAACCTCTCGGCGATGGTCGCCGAGGACTTCGTCCGCCACCAGCAGTCGCACGGCCTGTGGACGTCCAACGGCAACCCGCCGCCGGTGGCCGCACCGCCGCTGCCGGGTCAGCCCATGCCCGGACAGCAGCCCGCGCCCGGACAGCAGCCCATGCCCGGGCAACAGCCCGTACAGGGACAGCCCGGTGCGCCCGCACAGCCGGGCCAGTACGCCCAGCCGGAACAGCCCGGACAGCCCGGGCAGCCCGCACAGCACCAGCCGGGGGCAGCCCTACCCGCAGCAGCCCGGGCAGCCGTACCCGCAGCAGCCGGGGCAGCAGCCGTACCCGCAGCCCGGTTACGGATATCCGCAGCCGGGGCAGACGCCTCCCCCGCCGCAGCAGTAGGTCCACCACCGCTTGAAGGCCCGCGTCGTCCCCGGACGGCGCGGGCCTTCGCACGTTTGCAGGCAGAACGGGTGGGGCTCGGCCGTCAGGCTCTCACCAGGGAGGCGCCAGTGGTCTGTGCCAATGGGAGTGAATGCTTCACCAACTCGTAGTTTCCGCAGGCCACATGGGGTTTGGACGCACCGTTGACGCGCGCAGACTGCCGCTGGTAGACACACACTTCATTCCGCTTGTGCCACCCGGACAAGCCCGCTCGAAGCCATTCACGGATCGCTCCAGCCTGTTCACATCCGTTCAAGCTCGCCTCACGCGGGGGCCCACGGCATCCCGCGCGTGCGATGACGCGAGGTCAGGTAGTCATGAGCACACACGATCAGCACGGCAGTGGACGTACCGGCACCTCGCCCGCGGAGGATCCGGCTGCTCGTCGCCGTGGCGCCACCGCGCCCTCCTCGCATCGGGGACCGCCGCCCCGTCGGCCTCGGCCGCCGAGGACGACAAGGTGCTCACCGTCGCCGTGGCGCAGAGCGTCGACTCACTCAGTCCCTTCCTGGCGGTACGGCTGCTCAGCACGAGCATCCACCGGTTGACGTACGAGTACCTGACCAACTACGACCCCGAGGACAACCACGTCGTCCCGGGTCTGGCCACCAAGTGGAAGTCGTCGCCGGACAAGCTGACCTGACGTACACGATCCGCTCCGACCCGAGTGGTCGGACGGGCAGCAGGCCACCGCCGAGGACGCGGCGTGGACGTTCAACAAGATGATGACCGACGACGGAGCCGCCACCGCCAACGGCAGCTTCGTCACCAACTTCGCGGAGGTCACCGCGCCCAGCCCGACCCAGCTGGTGATCCGGCTGAAGCAGCCGCAGGCCACCATGACCGCGCTCGACGTCCCGATCGTGCCCAGACACGTCTGGGAGAAGGTCGACGACCTTCGAAGTTCAACAACGACAAGGACTTCCCGGTCGTCGGGAACGGCCCGTTCGTCCTCACGGACTACAAAACCGGACAGCTATGTACGGCTGAAGGCCAACAAGGACTCTGGCGGGGCGCCCGAGTTCGACGAGCTGGTCTTCCGCTACTACAAGGATCAGGACGCCGCGGCCGCGCCGCGGAGGGCGAGGTGTCGTTCGTGTCCGGCTCGCCGTCGCTCACGCCCGCCCAGTCCGCCTCGCTGGAGGACGAGTAGAGCATCCACGTCAACGACGCGCCCGGCCGCCGCTTCTACGCCCTCGCCACCAACCCGGGCGCACGGGCGAAGGACGGCACGAAGTTCGGGACGGCCACCCCTCCCTGCTGGACCAGCGGGTGCGGCACGCGCTGTTCATGGCGGTGGACCGCAAGGCGATCGTCGACAAGGTGTTCCAGGGGCACGCGGTCGAGGGCGAGGGCTACATCCCGCCGCGCTTCCCGCAGTACTTCTTCGAGCCGTCGGCCGACCAGAAGCTGGCATACGCCCCGCCGAAGCGGCCCGGCTGCTCGACGACGCGGGTTACCGGACGAACGCCGACGGCAAGCGTCTGGGCAAGGACGGCAAGCCGCTGAACTACCGCGTCCTGTGCCACGCCACCGACCCGAACGACAAGGCGGTCGGCAAGTACCTGGAGGAGGTGGGGGCGAGCTGGGCATCTCGATCACCCTCAACTGCCTGGACAATGTGACCGACCCGTGGCTGGCCGGCGAGTACGACCTGGCCTTCGACGGCTGGTCCGTCAACCCCGACCCGGACTTCGTGCTCTCCATCCACACCTGTGACGCGCTCCCGGCCACGCCGAAGGACACGGGCGCCACGGACAACTCATCTGCGACAAGACGTACGACGAGCTGTACGCCCGGCAGCTGGCCGAGTACGACCCCCGCCAAGCGGGCGGACATCGTCAAGCAGATGCAGTCGCGGCTGTAGCGACTTGGGGTACATGAACGTCATGGTCTCTACCCGAACGCGGTCGAGGCCTACCGCACGGACCAGATCGAGTCGATCACGACCATGCCCTCCGCGGCGGGCAACATCTACGGACAGGACGGCTATTGGAGCTGGTGGTCGGCGGTCCTCGGACTCGGTGACTCCTCCGGCGGTTCGTCGTCGACCGGTACCGTGATCGGGACCGCCGCGGCGCCGTCGTCCTCGTCGGGCTCGGGGTGCCTTTCCTGGTCCGCCGCCGGGCGACGGCGGACGACCGTGAGTAGCGTGAGCAGGCCGACGACCGCGGGAGGCCGGTGCGGCGAACGGGCCGGGGTCCGCGGGCGCGGGGCGGCCTTCCCTGCTCGCTCCGCGCCCGCGGCTCTCCGTCGGCGCGTATCCGCTGTACGTGACGGGCAAGCTGGCCGGGGCGGCCGTCTCCTGCTCGCCGTCCTCGTCACCAGCTTCTTCCTTTTCAGGATGATCCCCGGCGATCCGGTGAAGTTCATGACCGGCCGCCGCCCGGTCTCGGCCGAGCAGATCGCCGTCTACCGGCGGGAGTTCGGGCTCGACCTGCCGCTGTGGCAGCAGTTCACGGACTACTGCGGCAAGGCACTCACCGGGGACCTGGGCACGTCGTACCAGTTCCGCGCGCCGGTCGTCGACAAGATCATCGAGGCGCTGCCGAACACCCCTGCTGCTCACCGGCACGGCGTTCGTGCTCTACACCGCGCTGGGCGTCTTCCTCGGCACCCGCTCGGCATGGCGGAACGGCGGGCTCGGCGACCGTCTCCACACCGGTCTGGCACTGACGCTCTACCCATCCCGTCCTTCTGGCTGGGGCTGCTGCTCATCATCGTCCTGTCGGTCGGCGTGGACCCGATCCCGGGTCTGTTCCCCGACCGGGGGCATGGAGTCAGGCAGGGAGGAGGGCTTCGCCCACGTCGTCGACGTCGCCCCACCACCTCGTACTCCCGGTGGTGACTCTGGTCGCCGTGGAGTACGGGCAGACGCTGCTGGTCACCCGGTCGGCGCTGCTGGACGAAATGGGCGGCGACTACCTCGACGACGGCGCGGGCCAAGGGGCTCAGGGACGATCTCGTACGGCGCCGGCACGCGGTGCCCAACGTGCGCTGCTGCCGACGGTCACGCTGGTCTTCGTCAACCTGGGGCGGACGGTGGCAGGCGTCATCCTCGTCGAGACGGTCTTCTCGTGGCCAGGGCTCGGCGGGCTGTTCTACCAGGCGCTCAGTGTGCCCGATCTTCCGTTGGTGCAGGGCTGTTCTTCGTCTTCGCTGCCGCCGGTGATCCTCATGAACACACTGGCCGACCTGCTGTATCCACTGTTCGATCCGAGAGTGGGCCGATGACCGCCGAGACCACCGAAGGCAGCGAGAGCGCCACAGGTGCCGAAGGCACCGAGAGCCCCGAGTCCCCGGCGAAAGGCGCGGCACCCGGTCCGCGTGCTCTCGCCCGGCGGCGGCGCCGGGCCACCGTCGCGCGCTTCTGGAGGGAGTACCGCAGGCACCGCGCGGGTGTGTTCGGGCTGGCGGCATTGTCGCTGTTCGTGCTTGTCGCGCTCTCCGCACCGCTCACCGTCGGCTCGGACGTGGAGAGCGTGACCAACGCGCCCGGGCAGCCGCTGGAGAGCCCGAGCGGCCGGTTCCTCCTGGGCACCGACCAGTTCGGGCGGGATCTGCTGGGTCTGCTGATCTGGGGCTCGCGCGTCTCGCTGCTCGTCGGGCTGCTCGCGGCCGCGCTGTCGGTGACGATCGGGGCGCTCATCGGGATCACGGCTGACACTTCCGCGGCTGGTACGCCACGGTGATGATGCGGATCACGGACTGGTTCCTGGTGATGCCGACGCTGGTGCTCGCCATCGTGCTGGCGACGGTCCTGTCCCGTTCACTCGGCACGATCGTGCTGGCCATCGGCGTGACCACCTGGCCCACCACGGCACGTCTGGTCCGGGCCCAGACGCTGGCGGTGGAGTCGCGGCCGTACATCGAACGCGCGAAGGCGCTCGGGGGCGGGCACTGGCACATCATGTCCCGGCACGTGCTGCCCAACGTCATGCCGCTGGTCCTCGCCCAGACGACCCTGATCATCTCCTCCGCGATCCTGGCCGAGGCCACCCTGGCCTTCCTCGGGCTCGGGGACCCGGCGGTCGTCTCCTGGGGCGGGCTGCTGCAGGACGCGCGGGAGGCGGGGTCCGTGAGCTCGGGCGACTGGTGGTACCTGGTGCCGCCGGGCGTCGGGATCGCACTGGTGGCGCTGGCGTTCACCCTGTGCGGGCGCGCGCGGTGGAGGGCCGTTCTCAATCCCAGGCTGGGGGTGTCGCGTTGAGCCTGCTCGAGGTCCGTGACCTGCACGTGACGTATCCCGGCGGTGCGGCCACGCTGCGCGGGGCCGATCTGAGCCTCGTCGCGGGCGAGAAGCTCGGCATCGCGGGCGAGTCCGGCTGCGGCAAGTCCACCCTGGCACTGGCGCTGCTGCGGCTGCCGCCGCCCGGTGCCCGGACCGACGGGGAGGTCCTGCTGGACGGCGAGGACGTGCTGACGATGAAGTGGGGCCGTGCGGGCGGTCCGGTGGGCGGGGGCGTCGATCGTCTTCCAGGGCGCGATGCCGCTCCCTGAACGCCGTGCACCGCGTCGGCGACCAGATCGCCGAGCCCATCCTGCTGCACCGCAGGGGCACACGCCGGCCGGCGCCCGGAAGAGGACCGGTGAGCTGCTCGGAGCAGGTGGCCTGCCGGCGGCCCGCGCGAGCGCCTACCCGTACGAGCTGTCCGGCGGCCAGCGGCAGCGGGTGCTGATCGCGATGGCCCTGGCCTGCGACCCGCGTCTGATCGTCGCCGACGAGCCCACCACGGCTCGACGTGATGATCCAGGCCCAGATCCTGCGGCTGATCGAGACCCTGGTGGGTGAGCAGGACTGGGCCTGATCATGATCAGCCACGACCTCGCCGTACCGGCTGATACCTGCGACCGGCTGGCGGTGATGTACGCGGGGCGGGTGGTCGAGGAGGGCCCGGCACGGCAGATCTACGAGGACGCCCGGCATCCGTACGGCCGGGCGCTGTCGGGGGCGTTCCCACGGATCGGCGACCCGGCATCGCGGTTCGCGCCGCGCGGGCTGCCGGTGACCCACCGGACCCGGCGGCGGTGCCGTCCGGGTGCGCGTTCCATCCGAGGTGCCCGGTCGCGCTGGACGTCTGCGCCACGCAGGACCAGGCACTGCGGACGGCGGGAGAGGACCGGCGGGCGGCGTGCGTGCACGTGGGGACCGACGGCACCAGCACACCGCCCGCCGACGGCGCGGCGTCCGGCGGCACACCGCCGGCGCGGGACGAGGAGTGAGGAGCAGCACCCCATGACGAGCACTCCGACGACGAGCACCCCGACGACGGGCACCGCACCTTCGCTGTTGAGCGTTCAGGGGATTGGAGGTCGCCTTCCCCGGTCGGCGGCGGCGCCCGCCGCCCGGCCGTGGACGGGGTCGATCTCGACATCGGGCGGGGCGAGATCGTCGCGCTGGTCGGCGAGTCGGGCTGCGGGAAGACCACACTCGCCCGCTGCCTGCTCGGCTGGTCCCGCCGACCGCCGGCCGCGTCACCTTCGACGGCGCCTCGCCCGCTCCGGCCGCGCGCTGAAGGCGTACCGCAGGGGGCCCAACTGGTCCTCCAGGACCCGAGCGGCTCACTGAACCCGCGGCACACGGTGTACGACATCGTCGCCGAGGGCCCTGCACATCCACAGTCACGCGGGGAACGAGGAGCGGACGGCGGTCGCCGAGGCGCTGTCCCGTGCCGGGCACAAGCGCCGGGACGCTTCTTCCGCCGTTACCCGCACGAGCTGTCCGGCGGCCAGCGCCAGCGGGAAGATCGTCATCGCGGGCGCCCTGGTCCTGGAACCGGAACTCCTCGTCGCCGACGAACCGGTGGCCTCCTCTCGGCTGCGTCCGGTGCGCGAGATCCTCGCCCTGCTGCTGCCGGCTGCGCATGCCGAGCTGGGCCTGTCCGCGCTGGTGGTGACCCACGATCCTGGGGCTGGCCTGGAACATCGCGGACGGGTCGCGGTGATGTACCTGGGCCGGATCGTCGAGACAGGTGCGGTGGAGCAAGGTGCTGAGCGGCGCCCCGGCATCCGTACGCCAAGGCCCTGCTGTCCGTCCTGCGGAGGCGCCCGGCGCGGTCGTGCTCTCCGGTGAACCTCCGACCCGTCGCATGTCCGCGGCTGCCACTCCACGTCGCCAGATCCTGGCCGGTGGCGAGCCGGAACGCGCCGGGGTCGCCGACGCGTGCCGCCATCGGGACCTGGAGATCCTGACCGGCGGCGACACGGCGCAGGTCGCCTACCACTGGGCCTGACAGGCGGTCGGCGGCCGGGGCAGGGAACACGGCCGCGGTACGGCCGGGCTGACCCGGGCGGCCTGTCCGTCGGGGGACGCGCTACCCACTGGACGGCCGGGCGAACGGCGTCCGGCGGGGCGCGCTGCACGCAGCAGAAACGACCCATCCGGGCAGGGCAGTAACACTACCGCGGGGTGGCGGCGACGGTATACCCGCCGACGGTGTCGGCGTGGCCGTCCGGTTGCCGGGTGTCGTCCGCCGCGATGATCTCGGCGCTTGTCGACGTCGTCGCCCATCTGGACGAGCAGCGCCTCCAGCGTCTCGAACTTCGCCTGGCCCCGTGCGAAGGCCGAGTCCACAACGACGTGCAGGCCGTACAGGTCGAGGCCGACGCGGTCGATGGCCGCCTCCGCCGTGCGCTCGGTGCCCTCGAACTGCAGGTTGGTGCCGACGGAGATCGCGGCCGGCATCGCCTCGCCCTGGGCGTGCAGCCAGCCGGCGTAGACGCCGTCGGCCGGGATGGCGAACAGCAGGGAGATCTCGACGTTGCCGTGGAAGCCCATCACGGCCGCGCTGGGCGCCCCGGACGACGACTCCTCGACGCGGTGCGGGCGGCCCAGGATCTCCGCGGCGCCGGCGACGTCGCCCTCGGCGACCAGGCGGCAGGTCAGGGTCGGGAAGGGGTTCGCCGCGCCCGCGTCACCGGTCACATACGGTCGACGACCTCGACTGCTCACCGAAGTCGTAGACCGTGCCCTGCTCGATGAGGAACTCGACGTTCCCACGCCGGCCTTGTGGCCGAAGCGGAGGGTGGGGCCTACGACGACCGCCTTGGCGCGCAACCGGTCGACCAGGACCTTGACCACGAAGTCGGCAGCGGACGCTGAGAACTCCTTGGTGAAGGGGAGGATCAACTGCGTCCGCCCAGTTCCGCCATCAGTTCGGCGCGGCGGTGGTGCGGGGCGAGCAGCGGCAGGTGGCTGCGGGGCGGACGACCTCGCTGGGGTGCAGGTCGAAGGGTGACGACGACGGCAGGGACGCCCAGTTCACGGGCGCGGTCCACCGCGTGCTTGATGATCAGCTGGTGCCACGGTGGACGCGTCCGGCGTAGGAGCCGATGGTGACGACGCTGCGTCCCCAGTCCTCGGGGGATGTCCTCCAAGCCACGCCAGCGCTGCACTATTGTCTGCTCCTTGGTGGTTTCCGTGGTGCCTCTTACCGCGGGTCTAAGGGTGCCGTGCCGTCCGCTCCGCCCGCATCGGCATCCTTTGTGACCAGGGTGCACGCCCCCGGTGCGCCGGATCCGGCTCACGCCGGGACGGGCGCCCGCCAGGTTGCTCGATCGTGGGCGTGCGCTGGGGCCCACCAGCGCCGCCCAGATCCTGGGAGCTCGTCGGCCAGCCAGCCGGTGACCCGGGTGGCGAACCCGGGAGGTGGCGGGCCAGGTCGACCAGGCCTTGATCCCGAAGCGGGTGGCGCCGTCCGGGGTGCCGGACGAGGAAAGGAGGACCGGTGCGGTGGACGAGGGCGGGCGAGGTGTCGCCACCGCACCGAAGGCGACCGCGTGCAGCAGCGCGTCAAGGACGGCGGGGTCCTGCTCGTGGGCCAGGAGGTGCTCGCGCAACTCGCGGCGGGGCGGGCGCGGCCGGGGGCGCCGTCGCCTGGAGGGCCGTCGCCGGCGAGGACACCGGCGAGCGCGGCGCGCACGGTTAGGGACCGTCGTCGAGCAGGCCGGTGACCAGGGGTGGAGTACGGCGCGGCCGCGGGGTCCCGGTCGAGGCGCCGGTCGACGTACGCGGCCACGTGCCCGGCGGTCTCGGGCGTTCCACCACAGCCTCCCCAGGTAGTGCGGCCACCCGGCGGGCGAGCGCGGGGGTGGTGGCGTCGGCGAGCCGCCGCAGCGCCTCTCCGGCGTGCGGCCCGCGCAGCCTGGCCCGGAAGGCGTCGAGGACAGGTACCGGATGGGTCGGCAGGGCGGCGGCCACCGCGCTCGGCGGGAGGTACGGGTCGCCCGCCGCGGGGTGGCTCAGCGCCCGCGGTGACGGTCCCGGCTGCGGGTCCTGGACAGCGAGCAGGCGAGCGCGCCGCCGCGCAGGCGCTGTCGGCGGGGTAGGCGAGCAGGACCAGGCGGCGTGGCGGAGCAGGGTGCGGTCGGCACCGGTGCGTGGGTGCGGTTGCGGTGCGCAGGCCATGGGTCACCGCCGCCGTCCGCCGGGCGGGCCGCTCGTCGCGCGCCCTGTCGACGGCGCGGCAGGCGAGGGGACAGCCCTCCTCGGCCAGGACAGCGAGCAGTTCGTCGACCCCGCCAGGGTGCGCCTCGACGAGTCCTCGGTGAGCCGTCCAGGCCGCCCGGGCGCGGTGCGGTGAGTGTGCAGCAGCGCCTGTGCGGCCGTCGCGACGGTGGCGTGCGGGGTCGCGGGCAGCGGCCGTTCGTCGTCGAACCAGCGGACGAGGAGCGGTTGCACGGCCGTCGGATCGGCGGCGAGCCGTCCGGCGACGGTGTCGAACAGCGGGGGCCCGGCTCGTGCCGGGGCAATCCGGCGAGACAGGCGGCGCAGCAGGTCCAGGCGCGTGGCCTCCGGCGATCGCGCGGCCGTCCAGAAGGGGGCCGAACTCCCCGGCGCGGCCGCGCCCTTCGCCGCTCCGCTCCACGATGCCGTCGGCGAGCAGCCGCAGCACCTCCGTGTACGGCGTGGCGTCGGGCACGCCGCGTCAGCACCTCGGCGAGCAGCCGGGCGGCCCACCAGGGTGCGGGTCGGCGTCCAGTGCACGTGCACCAGCTCTTCGAGTCAGCGCAGGTTGGGGGATGCCGTACTGGCGGGCGAGGGAACCCAGCAGGGCCTCGACCACGGGCGATGCGGTGGCGCGGCACGGGAGGGTGTGGGTGTGGGGGGCGTGCGGGGTGCCGCGGTGGTGGACGAGGCGCGCAGGGAGCCTCGTCCAGGTCGAGGTGCGTGCCCTGGATCGATGCGGCGACCTCCTCGTGGGCGAAAGCCCGGTAGCCGCTGCCCGCGGGTACGAAGGCCCTCGCCGAGTACGGCCGTTGCCCAGCCGGTGCCGCCGCCGAGCCGGAGCGGGCGAACTGAGAACAGCGCCTCGAACGACTCCGGTCCAGCTCGCCCTGGCCAGGCCGAGACTACGCCGGGCGGCCTCGTGGACCTGTCCGGAGACCTTTGCGCAGGTCGTCGTACGGCGGTACCGTGCAGGCCGTTCGCCGCGGCCAGGCGTTGGCGACGCGCAGGCACGTCAGGTGCGGTGAGCCGCGAAGGCCGCGTGCCGCTCGACGCGGGCGGGTGGCGGGGAGCAGGAGGCGTCGTACACCTCCGCGAGCAGGCGGAGGGGTGAGGGTGCCGGCCGTCCGGGTCCGCGAGAGCGCCCTCCGGTAGGCGGTAGCGTGCGCGCCTCCCAGGCCTCGTGTCGCCCAGATCGCCGAGACGGACGCAGGAGCGGGATCCCTGCGCCGGGGCTTCGGACCGGGGCTCGGCGTACTAGGACCGAACCGGGCGAGCCGCTGTGCCATCGGGAGGCGTCCTGCCTGAGTTCGTCCTGCCCGCGGTCGTCCTGTCGGCAGTCGGCGCCGTCTGCCTCGGCGCTGTGCCGACAACCGCTCCGAACGGCGGTTCAGTTCGCGATAAACGGCCTTCGACGTGGGCGCTCTGCCGCCAGCCCTGCCGTCGACTCCTCCAGCGCCGCTTCGAGGGCGTCCCGAGCGAGGCGCCTCACCGCCCGACGCCGGCAACGACGCACCGCTGACCGGCACGGCAGACGACTCTCCACAGGCCGCTCGGACAGCGGCACTCCACCGCCCGCCCCGAGGCGCCCGCCACCGCCCGCCGACCCGGGCCACGGCTCTCGGGCAGCGATCACCCGAGGCGACGGCACGCCCACGACCTGCCCGGACGGCCACTCCCCGCAGCCGAGCCGGGCGGCCGCGGCACACGCCGGCAACCGATCCGGACGCCGGCGCCCCCGCCACCGCCCCGTACAACAGCGTCGCGGGAACTCCGCCCCGCTCCCAGTACTCCGCCCGGCATGCACCACGAGCCGCGACCCCGTGTCCCGCAGCCACGTCACCGTGCCCTCCGTCCACTCGGGGAGCGGTGGGCCAGGACCGGCGGCATCTCCTCGGGGCCGTCGAGCAGCAAAGGGGCGCCGGCGGCGCGCAGGCGAGGTGGGCGAGGCGGTCGGGGTGATGTCGCCGAGGCCGGCGGAGCGAGGAGCGAGTCCGGGCGGCGATGATGCGGGCGGCCCAGGCCAGCGTCCTGCGTCTCGCCAGCGACATGTCGTCGTCCCGCAAGATCGGCGCCGCGCAGCCACAGGTGGGCGCCGGTTCCGCGCAGGGCGCGGCAGGGCGGGGGCCGCCAGCTCCGTCGTACGGCCGCTGCCGGGTGCGCCGACCAGGCCGAGCACGCTGGCGCGACTCACGGCAAAGTCGGCGAACTCCCGTGCCACAGCCGCGCGTTCGACCGGATCCGCGGGGCAGCCTGTGCCACGGCCCCACCCCGCCCCACGACACCCGGATCAGCCGGCGCCGGAACCGGGAGCCGGACCCGGGAAACCTGAGCCGGAGCTGGACCCGGACCCGGACCCGAAACCCGGAACCCGGAGCTGGACGGACCCCGGACACGGACACGGACACGGACACGAAGCTGGGCCGGAGCTGGACCCGGACCCGGACCCGGACACGAAGCCGGAGCCGGAGCTGGACCCGAAGCTAGACCCGGACCGGACCCGGACCCGGACCCGAAGCCGGGACGGACCCGGAGCTGGACCCGGACACGGAGCCGGATCCGCGACCCACCCTCACCGACGCCCACCCTCACCCCGCGCCCACCTCCTCCCGCCGCCCCCGGCGGGCCGTCCTGCCCCACCGAGGTCGCCGTGAGTGCGGAGTACGCCCGCCAGATTGAGGTCGGCGCCGTAGGCCGGGACCGTCGCCCGCGATTCTCGGCGAGCAGGTCGGCGAGGGGGCCGGGGACGGGGAGCAACGGCACGGCGAAGCCGGACGTCGCTGTGTCCGGAACTCCAGGGCGGTGCCGGGGACGCCGACGACCGCGCCGGTCGCGATGTCGAGGACCGGTCCGCCGGCCGCGCCGCCGCCCAGCCGCAGCGCGTCCCGCCCCGATGTGCCGAGCGCCAGCTAAGGGCGTCGCCGAGGAGGTGGAAGCGGTCGGTGGCCGCGTAGGTGACGTCGGTGGCGCCGAGGACCAGGCCTCGCGCGCCAGCCGCCGGCGGCCGTCCGGACGTACGTGCGGCCTCGACCTGCCGCGCGCCGCGACGGGCAGCGGCTCGGCGCCGAGGCCCTCGGTGCGTACGAGGCCAGGCCGAGGGCAGGCGGCGAGATCACGTCGGCGGCGGCCACGGCGGCGGCGGTCCCCGGCGCCGCTCCTTCCAGTCAGGACGAACCGTCGACCGCTTCGTGGCTGGTGATCAGCGTGCCGTGGTGGTCGGCGAGGAAACCGGTGCCTCGGGGGCGGCCGGCGAGGTCATGGACCCGGATCAGCGCGTCATCGGGCGCGATCCGTGGCGCTTCGGTCGGCAGGGCAGGCGGCCGCCGCGCGCCTCCGGGAGCCGTCCGGGGACCGCAGTCCTGCCCGCCGCCCGCCGCCTCCCGGGACCGGTTCCGCGACGCCATCGTCGAACCTCTACGCCGTACACCCGTGCTGTGTTCGACGGTAGGCGCGTGATCAATGGGACAGATCCCGTGGCGAACGCGCCCCCTTCCTCCCCGGTTCACTCCGAGCGCCTGCCCGGACGGGTGAACAGGAAGGGAGGGTTGGATACACACCCTATGTGGTGGGGGAACCGAGGGGGCCGTGGAGCGGCGACGATGAAGTCCCCGTGATCGCCGCTCCACGGGCGGAGCCCCGACGCAGGGTCGGCTCAGCCGGAAATATGGCCAGGCTCTTCGCCTTGCCCTTGTGCTCCTCCACGAGCGCGAAGGCGGCAGCCCTCGGGATCGAAGACGGCGACGGCACCGGCGCCCGGTAGAAGTCGGGCATCTCCAAGGCGTACACACCGTTGGTGAGCAACCGCGCCTGCGCGCTTGGCGTCCACGTCCAGCGCGGGGAGGCGGCGGTGGCCGCGTCCGCGATCGGCATGACGGTGAGGTCCCCTGCTGGGCTGGTCCAGCGTCTTGGCCACCCCCCCCCCCCAGCTTGTACGGGCCGACACGGGTGCGGCGCAGGGCCGTGAGGTGGCCCCCCGCGGCCCAGGTCGGCGCCCAGAGTCGCGGGCGAGGGCGCGGATATAGGTGCCGGAGGAGCAAACCACCGAGACCACCGGAGTCAGTACCGGGGTGCCGTCCTCGGCGACGGCGTCCCGGACGTCATCCACCGCGAAGGAGGAGACGGTGACGGGGCGGGCGGGGATCTCGAACTCCTCGCCCTCGGCGCCCACAGCCGAGGCCGCACGCCCTTGATCTTGATGGCGCTGACCTTGGACGGCACCTGCATGGTACGGCCGGGCCAGCTTGGCGACGGCGGCGTCGACGGCGTCCCGGGTGACCTTCGAGCGTCCTGCGACCCCGTGATCTGCCCTCGGCGTCGTCGGTCAGGTGTGCGTCTGCCCAGGCCTGATCGTGCTCGACCTCCTTCTCGGTGAGGGCGAGGTGCCCGAGGCTTGGTCGCCCGCTCCACACCGAGGACCAGGACGCCCGTCGCCATCGGGTCGAGCGTGCCGGCGTGCCCGACGCGCCGGGTGCGGGCGATGCCGCATCTTGGCGACGACGTCGTGCGAAGTGAAGCCCGACGGCTTGTCGACGATGACAAGGCCGTCGGGCGTGGGGTGGCATCCGGTCATTGCTTGGTGTCGTCCGTCTCGTCGGCCCGGCGTCGTCCTCGGCCTCGTCCGGCTTACGGTACGGCCATCCGCCTCACCGGCGTACGCGCGGCGCTCCGATCGCCTGCGCACCTTCTCGTCGGACTGCCGCGCCTTGTCGAGGAGGTCCTCGATGTTCCGGGCGGTGTTCCGGGAGGGCGTCCAGACGAAGGTCAGGGTGGCGTGAACTTCACGCCCGCCGCCTAGCCGACCTCGGAGCGCAGGATGCCGCGGCGCTCTCAGGCCGGCGCTCGCGGCCGCGCGCTCCTCGTCCCCGTACACCGTGTAGAAGACGGTCGCCTCCCGCAGGTCACCCATGACCCGGGTGTCCGTGATAGTACGTGCGAGCCGAGCCGCGGGTCCTTGAATCCCGCGCTGCAGCTTCTGGGCCACCACCACCTCGGATGAGGTCCGCCAGCCTTTCGCCCGCGCGTTGGTCGGGCCACTGGTCCGTCTCCCGTTCTCTTTCTTCGTCTGCGCTTCGTCTGCGCATGCTTCTGCGCGTTCTCTGGTCAGTCGTCGTCGCCGTGGAAGCGCCGTCTGACGGACAGCAGCTCCACCTGGGGCGGCCTGCCACAGTCGCTCGCACCGGTCGAGGAGTACGTCGGACAGGTGCCCCGCGTCACCGGACACCAGGGCGAGGCCGACGACCGCCCGCCGGTGCAAATCCATGTGCTCCACCTCGGCCGCGCTCACCGCGTACTCCGCTGGAGCTCAGCAACGATCGGGCGGACGACGGAGCGCTTCTCCTTCAGCGAATGTGCGTCGCCGAGGAGGAGGTCGAAGGACAGCGTCCCCGTATACATGTGTGCAACCGGTTCACCCGCCGGCTCGGGATCGATGGCCCCGCCATCCATGTGGCGGGGACATCGGAACCGTACAACGAACGCCCGGGGCCGATCGACGGATATTGTGCTCCGCCGACCGGCCCCGGACCGCACCGTCTCGGAAGTCGGGGCTGTTACGCGCGGCTTCTCGCGCATCTCGTACGTCGCGATGACGTCGTCGACCTTGATGTCGTTGAAGTTTTCCGAGGTTGATACCGCCCTCGAAGCCTTCGCGGATTCTCGGTGACGTCGTCCTTGAAGCGACGGGCCCACGATGTTGAGGCTTCCGCGATGACCTTGCCATCGCGCAGCAGGCGCGCCTTGGTGTGGCGCTTGACCTCGCCGGAGCGGATGAGAACACCCGCGATGTTGCCCCAGCTTGGACGAGCGGAAGACCTCGCGGATCTCCGCCGTACCGAGCTCGACCTCTTCGAACTCCGGCTTGAGCATGCCCTTGAGGGCCGCTTCGATCTCCTCGATCGCCTGGTAGATGACCGAGTAGTACCGGACGTCCACCTTCGCGCTCGGCCATCTGCGCGGCACGCCCAACGGCGCGCACGTTGAAGCCGATCACGATGGCGTCGGAGCCCATCGCCAGGTCGATGTCGGACTCCGTGACCGCACCGACGCGCCGCGGTGCAGGACGCGGATGTCGACCTCTTCGCCGACGTCCAGCTGGAGCAGCGAGGACTCGAGGCCCTCGACGGATCCGGAAGCGTCACCCTTGATGATCAGGTTCAGCTGCTGGACCTCGCCGGCCTTGAGCACCTTGTCCAGGTCCTCCAGCGACACGCGGCGCGTGCGCTTGGCGAACGCAGCGTTCCGCTCGCGGGCGGCGCGCTTCTCCGCGATCTGGCGGGCCGTACGGTCTTCCTCGACCACGATGAAGTTGTCACCGGCGCCCGGGACGTTGGTCAGGCCCAGGACCTGGACCGGCGTCGACGGACCGGCCTCGGCGACGTTGTTGCCGTTGTCGTCGAGCATGGCGCGGACGCGGCCGTAGGCGTCGCCCACCACCATCGTGTCGCCGACCCGCAGGGTGCCTCGCTGGACGAGGACCGTCGCCACGGCACCGCGGCGCGGTCGAGACGGGACTCGATCGAGATGCCCTGCGCGTCCTGGACCGGGTTGGCCCGCAGGTCGAGCGAGGCGTCGCGGTGAGGACCACGGCCTCCAGCAGGGAGTCGATGTGCAGACCCTGCTTGGCGGAGATGTCGACGAACATGGTGTCGCCGCCGAACTCCTCGGCCACCAGGCCGTACTCGATCAGCTGACCGCGCACCTTGATCGGGTCGGCGCCCTCGACGTCGATCTTGTTGACCGCGACGACGATCGGGACGTCGGCCGCCTGGGCGTGGTTGAGCGCCTCGACCGTCTGCGGCATGACGCCGTCGTTGGCCGCGACGACCGAGATCGCGATGTCGGTCGACCGCGCACCACGGGCACATGGCGGTGAACGCCTCGTGACCCGGGGTGTCGATAAAGGTGATCTTGCGCTCTCTTCGTTGACCTCAGGTCGCGACCTGGTAGGCACGATGTGCTGGGTGATGCCGCCGGCCTCGCCCGCGATGACGTTCGTCTTGCGGATGGCGTCGAGCAGCCGGGTCTACAGTGGTCGACGTGACCCATGACGGTCGCGACCGGCGGACGGACGACCAGGTCCTCCTCGGAGCCCCTCGTCCTCGCCGAACTCCAGGTCGAAGGACTCGAGCAGCTCGCGGTCCTCCTCCTCCGGGCTGACGATCTGAACCGTAGTTCATCTCGCCGGCGAGGAGCTGGAGCGTCTCGTCGGAGACGGACTGGGTCGCGGTAACCATCTCGCCGAGGTTCATCATGACCGCGACGAGCGACGCCGGGTTGGCGTTGATCTTCTCCGCGAAGTCGGTGAGCGAGGCACCGCGCGACAGGCGAATGGCTTCGCCGTTGCCGCGAGGCAGCATCACGCCGCCGACCGAGGGGCCTGCATGGCCTCGTACTCCTGGCGCCTCTGCCGCTTCGACTTGCGACCGCGACGCGCAGGACCGCCGGGACGACCGAAGGCGCCCTGCGTGCCACCACGGCCACCCGGACCACCGGGACGACCACCGAAGCCGGGACGGCCGCCGCCGCCACCGCGCCGCCGCCACCACCGGGACGACCGGCGAAGCCGCCGCCACCACCAGGACGACCGCCGCCGCCACCGCCACCGGGACGACCGGCGGCGCCGCCGCCGCCACCGGGGCGGCCCGCCGCCGCCGGGACGACCGGCACCGCCGGGACCGCGACCGCCGCCACCGGGGCCGGGACGCGGACCGGCAGCGGGACGCTGCGGCATCATGCCGGGGTTCGGACGCGCGGGCCGCCGCCGGGACGGGGACCTGCGCCGCCGCCCTGCGGACGCGGCATCGGGCCCGGGCTCGGACGGTTGCCGCCCGGAGCCTGGGGACGAGGACCGCCGCCCTGGCCGCCGGGAGCCTGCGGACGGGGGACCGGCGCCGGGGGCACCGGGACCACCCCGGGCGCGGGCCCCCCTGCGGACGGGGCGCCTGCGGGCGCGCCATGCCGGCGTTGCCGCCGGAGGTGAAGGGGTTGTTACCCGGACGCGGACCGCCGGGGCGGCCTCCGGGACGCTGCGCCGGGGCGCCGGGGCGCTGGCCACCGGGACGGCCCTGGCCGCCCTGCTGACCGCGGTCCTGACCCGGACCGGACGGACGGCTGCCGCCGGGCTCGGGAGCACCGGGACGCGCGCCACCGGGCTTCGGTCCGGCCGGAGCCGAGTCGAGGCGGCCGGAGCGGCCGGAGCAGCCGGCGGAGCGGTGAACTCCGGGGCGGCGGGGGCCGGACGCGGCGCGGGCTTCGGGCCCGGCGTCGGACGCTGGCCCTGGGACTGGCCCTGAGGGCGCCGGCGCGGGGGCCGACGGAGCCTCGGGCTGCTGGGCAGCCGCAGGCTTGGGCGCAGCCGGCGGCCGCGGGGCAGCAGGGCGGGCCGCCTGCGCCGGGGACGGCGCGGCGGGCCTGGGGGCCGCCTTCTTCGGGGCCGCGGGGCGACCGGCGGACCGGCCGTTGCCACTGCCCTGCTGGAACGCGTCTGTCAGCTTGCGTACTACGGGCGCCTCGATCGTCGAAGACGCCGAACGGACGAATTCACCGAGCTCCTGGAGCTTGGCCACGACGACCTTGCTCTCGACACCGAACTCCTTGGCGAGTTCGTAGACCCGGACCTTAGCCACTTCGCTCCTCTGAGGTCCGGGTTGCGTCCGGACCGTCGCTAGTTCATGGGCGTACTCATCGCGTACTCATCGAGTGCTCATCGCAATCTCGACCTGCTTTCACTTCGCGAGGTACCAGGCCGCACGGGGTTCCGTACGGCTCGTCTTCCTTGGCACGTTGCCTACAGCTGCTGTCGGCAACCCTGTGCCTGCTCGACGTAGCGGCGCAACGCCTTTACGTCGAGCGGCCCCGGGAACGCGGAGCGCCGCGGAACGCCTTGCGGCGCACTGCCTGGTCGACACAGACCGGTGCGGGGTGCACATAGGCACCCCGGCCGGGCAGCGTACCGCGTGGATCGGGGTGCAATCACCCTCGACCGCCACGGTGCGCAGCAGCTCGCTCTTGACCGCTCGCTCCGGCACCCCACGCGGGTGCCTCGGGGCATGCTCGGGTACGTGTCCGGCCGGACACAGCTAAGTCTACCTCCCCGGACCGACCTCACCCCTTTGGGGCAAGAATCGAACACATACCGCACGCAAGACTGTCGTGATCTCAGCGCCGTGCGGCTTGGATCTATTCCCCGCGCCCCGTCGACGGACGGTCGGACGACTGCTCGGACGAATGCTCGGACGGCTGCTCGGTGTCCGGCCTGATGTCGATCCGCCAGCCGGTCAGCCGGGCCGCGAGGCGGGCGTTCCTGGCCCTCCTTGCCGATCGCCAGCGACAGCTGGTAGTCGGGCACGATCACGCGTGCGGAGCGGGCCGCCAGGTCCACGACCTCAACCTTGGAACACGGGCCGGGGAGAGCGCGTTTCGCCACCATCTCCGGCCGGGTCGTCCGACCAGTCGACGATGTCGATCTTCTCGCCGTTCAGCTCGCCCATGACGTTGCGCACCCGGCCGCCCATGGGGCCGATGCAGGCGCCCTTGGCGTTCAGGCCCGAGCGGGTGGAGCGTACGGCGATCTTGGTGCGGTGGCCGGCCTCGCGGGCGATCGCCGAGATCTCGACGGACCCGTCGGCGATCTCCGGCACCTCCAGGGCGAAGAGCTTCTTCACCAGGTTGGGGTGCGTGCGGGACAGCGTCACGGAGGGGCCGCGCACGCCCTTGGCCACCCGGACGACGTACGAGCGCAGCCGCATGCCGTGCGGGTAGGTCTCGCCCGGCACCTGCTCCTGCACCGGCAGGATGGCCTCCAGCTTGCCGATGTCGACGAGCACGTTCTTCGGGTCGCGGCCCTGCTGGACCACGCCGGTGGACGATGTCGCCCTCACGGCCGGCGTACTCACCGAGCGTCGCGTCGTCCTCGGCGTCGCGCAGCCGCTGCAGATGACCTGCTTCGCGGTGCTGGCGGCGATACGGCCGAAGTCGGACGGGGTGTCGTCGAACTCCCGGGCCGCCTGGCCCTCTTCGAGGTCGTCAGGGTCCTCCTTCGCCCACACGGTCACATGCCCGGTGTCCCGGTTGAGCTCCACGCGCGCGTGTCGGCGGCTTCCCTCGGTGCGGTGGTAGGCGATGGGGAGGGCCGACTCGATCGCTTGGACCAGCAGGTCGAAGGAGATCTCCTTCTCCCGTACCAAGCCCCGCAGGGCGCTCATGTCGATGTCCACGGCTACGCCTCCTCCTCTTCCGTCGTGTTCTTGTCGTTCTTGTCGCCGCTGTCGTCCTTGCGGTTGAACTCCACCTGGACGCGGGCCTTGTCGATGTCGGCGAAGGCGAGTCTCGCGGGTGGTGGCCTTGCGGCCCTTCACTCCGGGCACTCGAGGTCGAGTCCGTCGTCGTCCACGCCGAGGAATGCGTGCGACCAGTTCGCCGCCCTCGTGGAGCTGGAACCGCACCAGGCGGTCCGTGGCGCACACATAGTGGCGGTGCTCGGTGAGGAACGCTCCGCGCCCGGAGTGCCGACCTCGAGGGTGTACTCGGCCTCGCCCATCGCGTCGCTCTCGTCGAGCTTCGCCGAGAGCGCGGCTCACATCGGCGATCCGGTCCAGGTCCGCACCGGTGTCGGAGTCGACGACGACACGCAGCACACGCTTGCGGCCGACCGAGTCCACCGCGATCTCTTCGAGGTCCAGGCCCTGGGAGGCGACGAGCGGCTCCAGCAGCTCTCGCAGCCTCTCGCTCTGCGGTGGTGCTCATCCGGGTGACTCCTCGGCCGCGTGTGCTGTTGTGAGATGGATCGCGTGTCTGGTCAGAGAGTATCCGGTCCCGGGGGTGTTGCCGTCCACCCGGGACCGGCGGCGCCAATGGTGGTGCCCGGCCAGGGCCCGGGTACCGTGATCACGGGCAGGCCGCACCGCGGGTTCCCGCCGCTCGCCCGTCGCTTTGCCGTCGCTTCCGTACGAGCCTGTCGAGGACGTCTGCCGTGTCGTTTTCCTCATCGCCGCGCCCGCCCGCATCGCCACGCCTGCCCTCGGGGCCGCGCAGAAGGACCCTGCTCGCCTCGGCGCCGGGGCCGCCTGTTCGTCGGCTGTTCCGGCGGGCCGGGCGACGGCGGCACGGAGGCGCAGTCCGTCGGCCGCCGACCGGGCACGCGCGCGTGCGGCCCGGGACAGCGAGGAACTGGCCGGGCGGTACGCAGCGGTGATCACCGCACATCCGGGGCTGGCGGAGCGGCTAGGACCGCTGCGCGCGGAGGTGGTGCGGCACGCGGAGGCGTTCGGTGCCGTGCGTGCGGCCTCCCCGAAGGCGTCGCCCTCGGTCTCCGCGCGGGCCGCCGGGCCGGAGGACGCCTCCGCCGCCGTACCGGCGGCCGAGAAGGACGCCCTGGCCCTGCTCGCCGCCGCCGAGCGGGAGCTGGCCGACCGGCGGGCCGGGGCGCTGCTGGAGGTGCCGGGCGGCTCGCCCGGCTGCTCAGCCTCGGTGGCGGCGGCCGGATCCGCGCACGTGTATCTGCTGACGGAGGGTGACGGGTGAGCGGGGCGGAGAACCGGGAACTGGACGCCGTCCAGGCGGCGCTGGCGGCGGAGCAGCGGCCGTGTACGGCTACGGGATCGTCGGCGGCCGGGTCGGCGAGGAACGGCGTACCGAGGCGCGGACGGCCTACGACGCCCACCGGGCGCGGCGGGACGCGCTGGCCCGCAGGGTGCGCGACCTCGGCGGCAAGCCGGTCGCCGCTGCGGCCGGGTACGCGCTGCCCTTCGAGGTGCCGGACTCGGCGGCGGCGGTGCGACTGGCGGCCGAGGCTGGAGGAACGCGTGGCCGGTGTCTATTCGGACCTGGTGCGGGCGGCGGAGGGCGAACACGCCGGGCAGCGGCGGCAGGGAGGCGCTGCGGGAGGCGTCAGTCAGGCGGTGCGCTGGCGCGGCGGGAGCGTAGCCTTCCCTGGGCTCGCCGAGCGGGCCGGCGGCCCGTCGGCCCCGGATGCGGCCTCGGACCCGGCTACGGCTTCGGCTACGGCTACGGCTTCGGCTTCGGCTTCGGGGACACCGACCGCGTAACACGTACGGCTGCCCGTACGGGAAGGAACAGCTCGCGCATGGCTTTCGAACCGCGCGGCGCTCCTGGTCAGGAGCGCTCGGTGAGACGGCACCGGACGGTGACGACTGGTTGAAGCTGCCCGAAACGGCGGAGCAGACCGTGGCGCTGCGCAGGAATTGACCGCCGAGCGGGTGCAGGTGCCCGGCGGGCGCAGCGATCTGGTGGTCCTGGTGCGGACGGCCGGCGGGACGCCGGCGGTGCTGAGCTGGCCCCGCGCCGGGCGCGCCCGGAGAGCAGGCGGGCCGCGCTCGCCCACTGGGGCGGGCTGGGCGCCGTACAGCTGCTCGAAGCGGAGACGCGGAGGGCGTACTGCTGCTGGAGCGGCTGCATCCGGACGTTTCGGTGCGGTCGCTGCCGGAGGCAGAGGCGTTGCTGGAGGCCGCCGGGGACGCTGCGGCGGCTGTGGGTCGAGCCGCCCGCCGGTCACCCTTTCGAGACCGTGGCCGAGCGGACCGGGCGGCAGGCCGAGGCCATGCGGGCGGGCGCGGGTGGCCGGCCCCGAGGTGGCGCCGCTGGTCGACGCGGCGCTCGCGGCCCGCGAGGAACTGCTGGCCGCGCCGCCCGAGGGCGCGGCTTCTGCACGGCACGTTCCGGCAGAGCAAGGTGCTCGCCGGGGACCGGATGCCCTGGCTCGCCGTGGGCCCGGACCCGGTGGTCGGCGAGAGCGCCTTCGACCTCGCACGGTTGGTGCAGGACCGGGTGGAGGACCTCATCGCCCAGCCTTCGGGCGCCTCGACGACCCGGCGGCGGGTCAAGCGGCTCGCGGAGTCGCTGGAGGTCGACCAGGAACGGCTGCGCGGCTGGACGCTGTTCCGCGCTGTCGAGTCGGGCGTACGGGCCCGCCGGGTGGGCCAGGAGCAGGACGCGGAACTGCTGCTGGAGTTCGCGAGCTGGCTGTAGGACGCCGGAGGGCGCGGCGGGGAGTCGACGCGGCGCCTGATCACGCTGTCCTGGCTCCCTGTCGCGTCGTTCCGCGTCCGGCGCCGCGGGCCCGGTCGTCCTGGCTTTCGTGTGGAGGACCTCGCGGGCCTGCTCGGCGGCGCGGGCGGTGCTCTCGCTGACGAAGTCGAGGAAGCGGGCGACGTTCTCCAGGCGGGCACCGGCCGGGGTGCCGGAGCCGAGGACGCCTACGCCCTGCCGTGCGGTCTCGACGACCTGGGCGATGGACCGGGCGCTGGCCACCGTCGACTGGTACCAGATGTCGTCGTCGACGACGTAGGCGCTCGCGGCGGCGTTCGTCGCGTTCCCGGCGGACGAAGGCCTGCTCGTCGAGGAACGCGATCGCCTTGGAGACGGACGCCGGGCTCACCTGGAGGCGCTGGACGAGTTCGGACGCGGTGAGGCTGCCGGAGTCGGTGAGGGTGAGACAGGCCATGACCCGGGCCATCATCTTGGGCATGCCCGAGGCCATGAGGACGGTGGTGAACACCTCCTCGTACTCCCGCACGGCGTCGGCGTCCCGCCCGTGGGCCTGCGGCGGCGCCTTCGGGCCCTGGGGGCGGCCTGCCGGCGCCGGTGGGCTCGGTGTTCGGTGGCGCGGTGGGCGAGGTCGGCACGGTAGGCGGTGGGGCCGCCGGTGCGCATCACCTCGCGCGTGATCGTCGAGGTCGGGCGGTCGAGGCGTCTGGCGATCTCCGCGTAGGCGAGGCCGTCGGCCAGCCCGAGTGCGATCCGCTGACGTTCCTGCTGAGTGAGCCTGCCTCCGGGCACCGCTGCCTCCTTCGTACTGCCGTGGTGTCACCACTATAGCGTTCGCTTTCAATCCATTGCAACGAGAACGAGCCCGTCGTTGCGTTAACAGGGAAAGCCATTGCAACAAATAACTAGATGCTACCTGCGGTGATAGAGATTCGATGCAACGGAGTTGTTGATAGATACGTGAATGCAACGTAGCGTTTCGAACGTCAGAAAGCAGCGCGACGAAGGAGAGCACGATGCAGACGTTCGACACTCCCACCCCGATCGCCACCGTCCTGGACATCCCCGCCGGACGCATCCGGTTCATCGCCGCCGACCGGGCCGACACCACCGTCGAGGTACTGCCCGCGAACGCCTCGAACGGCCGCGACGTGAAGGCGGCGGAGCAGACCAGGGTCGAATACGGCGACGGCGTCCTGCGGGTCGAGGCTTCGGCGGACAACCGGATCCTCGGCAGCTCCGGCTCCATCGAGGTGACCATCCGGCTGCCCGCCGACTCCCGGGTCGAGGCGAAGGCGGCCAGCGCCGAATTCCGGGGCGTCGGACGGCTCGGCGACGTCGCCTTCGAGAGCTCGCACGGCTCGGTCAAGCTCGACGAGGCCGCGAGTGCCCGGCTCACCACCCTCGCCGGTGACGTCTCGGTCGGCCGCCTGGACGGCCCGCGGAGATCAGGACCGCCAAGGGCGACATCCGGATCGCCGAGGCCGCGCGCGGCACGGTCGTGCTGCGCACCGAGGACGCTGAGGTGTCGGTCGGCGCCGCCCACGGGTCTCCACCTCCCTGGACGCCGGCACCGGCTACGGCCAGATTCACAACTCGCTCAGGAACACCGACGGCGCCGCCGCGGACCTGACCATCCACGCGACCACCTCCTACGGCGACATCGTCGCCCGCAGCCTCCGAGGAGCACCCATCATGACCACTCCGGCCATCACCGCGAACGGG
>JAKFGP010000001.1 GCA_021502835.1 Streptomyces thinghirensis | reverse complement strand
TCGCTGGTCGGGATCCCTGGTTGACGGCGCTGGGCCAGGGCTCTGCAGGCCTCGCGTAGGCCGCGCGCGACCCGGTCTGCGGCGTCCGGGTCCCCGGAGAAGCGGGCGATGCGCAGGCTGTCGGCGGAGAGCACCACGATCAGCTCTGATGCCCGGGACGCCGCGTCGTGGAGATCCTGGAGCATCCAGTCGAACTGGTTTCGCCGCTCGATCACTTGAGGTTCCCTCGTCGTCCGCCGCGGGCGTGGGGCCGGCTCGTTGCTGCTGGACTGCTGGTGGGCCTGGGTGCTGCCCGTGTGCCGCTTGAGGCCCTCCCAGAAGGCCCCGATGAAGTGCCCCGGCGGGGAGCCTCCTCGTCCTTCACCGGCCTGGGCCTGGCTCCACCGGGAAGCCGTAAGCCTGGGCACGCTCGGCGGCCTGGCGGGCCTCGCGCTTCGCGTCCTCCCGCTCCCACTTCGCCCGTTCGGCGAGGCGCTGGCTGAGCGGCATCTTGACCCGGCTGCGGCGCTGCGGGAGGCCGCCCGCCGTCCACTCGGTCACCTCGGGAACGTCGTCCTCCAGGGAGACCGTGTGTCGGGGATACGGGGCCGGTGGGACGGCGCTTACTGGGCGGACGGCTGGGTCGGGGGAGGGCGTCCGGGGCCCGGCTTGGGGGATGGACGCCGCGCCGATGCCGTGGGCGAGGCCGACCTGGGCTCGGCGGTCATCATCTTGCTCGGCACGAGGATGGCCCGGACCTCGCCGTACGCGGAGGCCCGCAGGGACACGTCCATGCCGTACCGGGCACAGGCGGCCGACGACCGACAGGCCCGGCCGCGGCGGTGGGCGAGGTCCCACGTCGGTGCCGCGCTTCTGGCGTGCCCAGCAGCCCCTCGATGCGGGCGCGGGACTCCTCGCTGAGGCTGATGCCGGCGTCCTCGATCTTCGATGCAGACACCGCTCTGCACCCTGGTCGCGGTGACATGCACCTTGGACCCCCGGCGGCGAGTAGCGGGGTGCGCCGGTCGAGGAGGCTCCGCCGCGGTGTGGATGACCTGCTCTGACCGGGGTGCTCCTTGATGTTGACCCTTGGCGATGGAGGCCAGGTTGATGCGGGGGTACTCCAGATCCGGGACATGGCGCCGCGCAGCACGCCAGGAGTGCCACCGGCTTGGGCCACTGGCGTCCGGGCCGGGCTGATGACGGAGATCGAGTCGGCGAGGCGGCCGATCAGGGCGGTGCCGTGGTCGATGCGCAGGAGGTCGTCGAAGACCTCGGGGTTGCGCCTGTGGTCCTCCTCCATCTCGCGGAGTTCCTTGTTCTGCTGGTGGACGATCGCCCGGGAACGCGGCGGCGCATGTCGACGAAGGAACGCCTCGGCGGATTCGCGCATGGAGTCCTGCGGTCGACGATGTCGCACACCATGCGGATCATCTTAGGCGCTGGGGCTCGCCGAGTTCGGTGTAGAGGGGTCGACCTCGCCGAGACGGCGCATCACCCTCCTCGGGTGTACTCCCCGGCGCATGAAGTCCAGGACGTTAGGCAGGACTTCGTCGCCGAGGCGGACCATCCTCGCCGTGTGGCTCGCGGCCCGGCGTTCCAGATACGCGCTGTGACGGGCGTGCTCGGCGCGCAGGACCCGTAGTACGGCCGCGGCGTACCGCTTCGTGCCGCCGCGTGATCACCAGCAGGGTGGCGACGGCACCGCACAGGCCGACGGCGAGCCGGGCCGGTTCCGTCACCAGGGCGACGGCGGCCCTGGTGGCCGCGGCCATCTGGTATGGCCGGCAGCAACAGCGTTCGCGCGTAAGAGAGTTCACGGCGACCTCGGAGGGGAATCAACACTCACCATGTAGGCCCTGCCGGAAACGAATCGGCGGGGATGGGGAGCTTGCGGCGGGGTATCTCTGGGAGTTATCGGGTTGCTCCGGCACATTGGGAACAAGCGGCGCGATTTCACCCCAACTCGCAGGTGCTGCGGGCGAGCTTAGTCCGCCGAGGGGATCATCGCCGTGTCATATTCAGCAAGCACCTGGAAACGGGCACCGGGTTGGAGAGTAGTCTCGGGAGGCCCCATTTGCACGCCAGGGAGCCGGACGCCACCACACTGTGTAGTTGCGAATGGGCGTGCGAGGAGTCACTCACCGTGATGAGGGAAAGAGGCGCCGAAGGCCCTCGAAACGCCTCGAGGCGCCCGGCGGAACACCGCCAGGCCTCCGAGATGCGGGAGCTAGCCCACGGACGAGTAGGCGACTTCACCCCGCGCAGCAGTTCGTCGACCGCCTCGCGCGTTCTTCGGGACCGTCGAGCCCTCGGGGGCGCGGCGGCAGGAGATCTGGCCGAGGACGTCGATGACCTGCTTGCACCAGCGCACAGAAGTCGCCGGCGGGCATCTCCACCTCGCGCAGCACCTCGTCGAGGCCCCTTGCCGGACGCCCCACATGTAGCGGCCCAGGCGAAGCCGAGGTCGGGCTCGCGCCAGCCGGCCGGACGCCCCTCGGTGCTGGCTGATCCGGAAGTCCTCCTCCAGGGCGTCCAGGCGCCCCAGATACGGACCGTCTCACCGAGCGCGGCCTTGGCCTTGCCCGAGGGGCAGCTTCAGCGCCATCGCGTCGTCGGCGGCGGGACGCCGAAGACCAGCGCGAGACGCAGGCGGCCAGCTCGGCCGGGGAGAGGCCCTCCCAGACGCCCTCGCGCAGACACTCGCTGGCGAGCAGGTCGCAGTTCGCCGTAGAGCCGGGCGAGGCGCTTGCCGTGCTGGGTGACCTCGTCGCCGCGCAGGTAGTCCATCTCGTCAGCAGCGCGACGATCCGGTCGAAGGTGCGGGGCGATGGTGTTCTGTCCGGCCCTCGATCCGGCGTTCCAGCTGGGAGGTGTTCGCGCAGCAGCCGGTGGTAGCGCCTCGGCCCAGCGGGCGTGGTCCTCGCGGTCGTCACAGCCGTGGCACGGGTGGGCGCGGATGTCCTTGCGCAGCCGGGCGATCTCCCGGTCGTCGGCGGCCTGCGAGCGCTTCCTTGCGGGCCCGCTCCGGCGGGATGTGCCCGGCCTTGGTGCGCAGCGCGGAGGCGAGGTCCCGGCGGGACTGGGGCGAGCGCGGGTTGAAGGACTTCGGGATCCGCATCCGCTCCAGCGCCCTCGACCGGCACCGGGAAGTCCATCGACGCCAGCCGCTTGACCTGCCGCTGGCGGTCAGCACCAGCGGGCGGGGTCCGTCGCGGTGCTCGAAGCCGCGGTGGCCGTTGGACCGGCCGGCGGGCAGGCCCGGGTCCAGCACCAGGGCCAGGCCCGCGTTACTTGCCCGTCGGCACGTGGATGACGTCGCCCGGCTTCAGCTTCTCCAGCGCCACGGCGGCCTCGGCGCGGCGCTGGTTGGCGCCCTGCCGGGCCAGCTCGGTCTCCCGGTCCTTCAGCTCGCGGCGCAGCCGCGCGGTACCCTCGAAGTCGCCGAGGTGGCAGGTCATGGAGGCCTTGTAGCCCTCCAGCCCTTCCTCGTTGCGCTGCGTACCTGGCGGGAGATGCCGACGACCGACTTGTCCGCCTGGAACTGCGCGAAGGAGGTCTCCAGCAGCTCCCGCGAACGGTGCCGGCCGAACTGCTCGACCAGGTTGACCGCCATGTTGTACGACGGCTTGAAGCTGGAGCGCAGCGGGTACGTACGCGTACCGGCCAGTCCCGCTAGGTGCTCGGGGCCCATGCCGCGCTGCCACAGCACGACGGCATGGCCTCGACGTCGATGCCGCGCCGCCCGGCCCGGCCGGTGAGCTGGGTGTACTCGCCGGGGTGATGTCGGCGTGCTGCCCGCCGTTCCACTTGACGAGCTTCTCCAGCACCACCGAGCGGGCGGGCATTGTTGATGCCGAGGGCGAGGGTCTCGGTCGCGAAGACGGCCTTGACCAGTCCGCGGACGAACAGCTCCTCGACGACCTCCTTGAAGGTCGGCAGCATGCCCGCGTGGTGGGCGGCGATGCCCTGCCCAGGCCCTCCAGCCACTCGTAGTAGCCCAGGACGTGCAGGTCCTCGGTCGGGATGGAGGACGTGCGCTCCTCGACCAGGGAGCGGACCCGTTCCCGCGCGTCCTCGTCGCTGAGCCGCAGGCCCCGCGTACATGCACTGCTGGACGGCGGCCTCACAGGCGGCGCGGCTGAAGATGAAGGTGATCGCGGGCAGCAGGCCCTCGGCGTCCAGGCGCTCGATGACCTCGGGCCGGCTCCGGCGTCCAGACACGGGAGCGCTGCCGGCGCTCGCGCTCCCGGTCGGCCTCCTTCATGGCACGGCCGCGCCTGCGGTCCTGGTAGGACGGGCGGCTCGCCTCCAGGCGCGCCATGCGCGTGAGGTCGGGGTTGACGGCCTTCTTGTGGCCCTCGCCCCTCCTCGAACAGGTCGTACATCCGGCGCCCGGCCAGCACGTGCTGGAACAGCGGCACCGGCCGGTGCTCGGAGACGATCACCTCGGTGTGGCCGCGCACGGTGTCGAGCCAGTCGCCGAACTCCTCCGCGTTCGACACGGTGGCCGACAGTGACACCAGGGTCACGGATTCGGGGAGGTGGATGATCACCCTCCTCCCACACGGCCCCGCGGAAGCGGTCGGAGAGGTAGTGCACTCGTCCATGACCACGTGGCCGAGGCCGAGGAGGGTCTGGGAGCCGGCGTAGAGCATGTTCCGCAGGACCTCGGTGGTCATCACGACCACCGGGGCGTCGGAGGTTCACGCTGTTGTCGCCGGTGAGCAGGCCCACTCTGTCCGCGCCGTAGCGGCGGCACAGGTCGGCGTACTTCTGGTTCGACAGTGCCTTGATGGGCGTCGTAGAAGCACTTCTTGCCCTGCTGGAGGGGCGAGGTGGACGGCGAACTCGCCGACGATCGTCTTGCCGGAGCCGGTGGGCGCGGCCACCAGCACGCCCTTGCCCGCCTCGAGTGCCTGGCAGGCCTCGATCTGGAAGGGGTCGAGGCCGAAGTCGTACATCTCGCGGAAGGTGGCGAGCGCGGGGCCCGCTCGGCAGCGCGCTGGCGGGCTGCCGCATACCGCTCGGCCGGTGAGATCCTCTGTCATCGTGCTTGGAGCGTACCGGGCCGCACTGACAACAGGACGATCATTATCGGGATCGTCCCGTGGGGACTCCGTGAGGGCTTCCGCGGGCGGCGACGCGCCGTCACCGCCCCCGGCGTGCCTCAGGTCACGTCGTCGTAGCCGTTGACCCGGTCCTTCGTGGCCTGCTCGGGCAGGGCGCGGGCGGTGGTGACGGGCTCGATCCCGCCGATGTCCTCTCAGGGTGAGGTCCAGCTCGGACGCCTCGTCGTCGTCGGGTTCCAGGGCCTCGCGGCGGGCTCTGCGACGGTCGTTCAGCAGGGAGATGGTGACCGCGGCGAAGTACAGCACCCAGATCGGTCCGGGCCAGCATGATCATCGTCAGGGGTCGGTGCTCGGCGTGGCGATGGCCGCGAACAGCGTGCATGCCCATGATCATGGCGCGCCACCAGCCGAGCATCCGCTTGCCGGTCAGCACTCCGGTGAGGTTGGAGCATGACCAGCAGCAGGGGCAGCTCGAAGGAGAGACCGAAGACGATCACCATGCGTGTGACGAGGTCGAGCAGCTCGTCCAGCGGCAGCAGGTTGTCGACGTCGCTCGGCGTGAACTCGATCAGCACCTTCGCCGAGGTCGGCAGCACCGCGTAGGCGAAGTAGGCGCCGACGAGTGAGAGCGGCGCACCGGTGGCGACGAACGCGTGAGGCGTACTCTTCCCGCTCTTGTGCAGGCCCGGGGCGACGAACGCCCACAGCTGGTAGAGCCAGACCGGGGAGGCCAGCACGATGCCGGCCGTCAGGGACACCTTCAGGAGCCAGGGTGAAGGGACCGAGCAGACCGTTGATGGTGATCTGCGCGCACGGCTCCGCGCCGGCCTCCGCCTGGGCCAGCTCCGCGAACGATTTCGCGCAGCCGATCGAATCGAGGATCGGCTCGGTGAGGACGTTGATGATCTCCTGGTAGAAGAAAGCGGCGACCACAGTGACGGCGCGACGATGGCCGACAGCGCGCTTCAGGAGCCGGTTGCGGAGCTCACGAAAATGCTCGGCGAGGGGCATCCGCCGTCCCTCGGGATCCCTCTCCTTGTCGCGGGCAGGCTTCAGCAACCCACATTCCCATCTCGTGCGGCGGGCCGGAGGTCACCGGCCCTGCGTCAGCGCCGGTCGTGTCCGTCGGCTCGGTGGACCGGACGGGAACTGGCGCCGCCGCCGGGGGCGGCCTGGATGGTGGCGCTTCTGCCGCGCCCGCTCGGGGTTGGGGGGATCGGCGGGAGCGGAATCGTCGGACTTGCTCGCTCTTCATCGCCTTGGCCTCGCCTCTTGAGGATGCGCGCCGACTTGCCGAGCGAGCGCGCCATGTCCGGAAGCTTCTTCGCGCCGAACAGCAGGATGATGACGACGAGGATGAGAATGATCTCGGGGCGCCGAGCCTTCCGAACATAAGTCTTTACCTTCTCACCGAGGCGGCTGGGTGGGGTGCTGTCCGACCGGTCGGACATGTGTCCGATCGATCGTCTTGTGCAGCGATCGTAACGCTCAGGGGTAAACGTGAGGCAATCCCCGTGCGTACTCCCCGTCCGCGACCGGGCCTCGTTTTCCGGGCCGCGACCAGCAGCGTACCTTCAGGGACCTGTGGGGTGACAGGGCAAAGTGCCCCAATACGCAACTCGCATGGGTCCATCGGGTCCCGGCCGGGCGTTCGAACCGGGCGTTCAGGCCTTCAGGGGCGTCCACCGCGCGGGCCGCGCCTCCCGGTCGCCCGCTCCAGGTCCTCCGCCGCCCGGCTGATCCGGTCGGCGGAGTCCGTCACCTGCCTGCCCAGGCGCTCCGCCTCCACGAACACCTTCACGGCGAACACCGCGAGGACGGCGAGACCCAGAAAACCCACGGCAACCGCGAACATCGGCCAGAACATGACGCCGAGCCTAGACGGTGGAGTGCAGACGCAGGGTCCTGACCCCGCCGCCGGTGAGCAGCTCCACGACCCGCTCCCGCCGGCTTGCGCACGGCGGACCCGCACTCGGGGCAGGTGAACGAGAACGTGGTGCGGCTCGTGGCGCCGATGGCGAGGCGCAGGGCGCTCGCGGCGAGTTCAGAAGCGGCCCCGGCAGTCCGGGCAGCCCGCCTTGAACACGACCGGGGACACGCGTCGCATGCCGGCGAACGCGGACGCCGCCGTCATGCCCGGCGCACCTGGCCCCACGGACTCGCCTACAGTCCTCGCTCCCGCCCGTCGTGCCCGTTCCGGGCCCGTCGTCCGGGCTCCGCCGTGCGCCCCGACCGCCTCGATGCCGTCGTACGCCGCCAGTGCCTCGCGGGCCGCTACCCGCCGGGCGCGCTGTCGGCGAGCTCTGGGCGGGGAGACGATGCGGCCGTCCCTCCCGAGCCGCAGCGCCAGCCGCCGCAGGGGACGCGGGGTCGGGGGTGCGCAGGGTGATGCGCAGCCCCGCCGTCGGCGAGCCCTCCGCGCTGTCGTGGGGGTGGTACCCGGCGACCCAGCGCCCACCCGGGCCGACCTCCACGACGACCTCCGTCCTCGGCGGCGGGCTGCACCAGGCCTTCGGAGAGGGTCCCGCAGCTCCACCTCGGGCGGCGCGGACGGCTCGTCCAGGATGCGGATCTCGGCGACCCGGTCGAGCCGGAAGGTGCGCCGGGCCTCGGAGCGGCGGCACCAGGCCTCCACGTACGTGTGCCCGACGCTGACCAGGCGGATGGGGCTCGATCTCGCGCTCGGTGACCTCGTCGCGGGCCGGTGAGTAGTAGCGGATCCACAGCCGGCGGCGCTCGAGATCGCCCGGTCGACGTCGGCGAAGACGCCCCCCTCGGACTCGAAGGTGACGGACAGGCGCGAGCTGGCGCCCGCGGCCTCGCCGGCCGAGGTCTCCACCTTGGCGGTCGCCCGCAGCAGCGCCTGCCGGTCGCTCTCGCGCAGGCCGGGCAGGGTCGCCACGGCCCGGGCGGCGACGAGCAGCGCGGTGGCCTCGTCGGCGGCCAGCCGCAGCGGCTCGGCGGCGTCCGCGCCGAGGGCGGCCGGGTTGTGCCACCAGATGCGCTCGCCGTCGGTGTCGATGTCGAGCAGGTCGCCGCCGCCGAAGCTGGTGCCGCACATGGGCAGCACGTCGAGGTCGGAGACCAGCTCGTCCTCGGTGATGCCGAAGGCGCGCGCGACGTCCTCGACCCGGGCTCCGGGGCGCTCCCGCAGATACGTCACCAGGGACAGCATCCGTCGGGTCTGGTCGATGGCGTTCACTGGCCTGACCGGTTTGCCTGCCACTGTGTTGTCCGCTCCCCTCAGCCCTTGGCGACGGCACGCAGCCGGTCCACCACGTCCGCACGCAACTCCGCAGGCTCCAGCACCACCACGTCCGGTCCGAACTCGACCAGCCAGGCGTCCAGGCCGTGCCCGTACGGAATCTCCAACTCGTCCCAGCCGCCACCGAGTTCCGGCCCCGGTGGCCTCGCACGAAGGGGGTATCCCGCGCCCGTACGCAGCCGGATCAGCGCGGAACGGTCGGCGGTCTCCCCGCCCAGCTCGCGACGGTCTCACGGACCGTGACGACGTCGGGCACGGCGGCGGTGAACCGGCGCGCCGCGCGAGCGCACCCGGCCCGTGATCCGGGACAGCCGGAAGACCCGCTCGGCACCGCGGTCACGGTCGAAGCCGGCCAGGTACCAGTGGCCGCGCCAGCACTCCAGCGCCCAGGGCTCCACGTGCCTGGGCTCGGGCTGGGCGGCGTTGGCCTTGCGGTAGTCGAAGAGGACCGGCCGGCGGTCCCGGCAGGCCAGCATCAGCGGCTCGAACGCGGCCTCGTGGACGGGAATGCGCGGCTCCAGCGCACTGTGCGCCTCGTACGGGTCGACGTCCTCGGGGAGCCCCGCCGCGCGCAGTTTCTGCAGCGCGCCGCTCGCGGCACCGGCCAGCCGGGCCTGCTGCCACACCTTGGCGGCGAGGCCCAGCGCGGCGGCCTCCTCGGCGTCCAGGGTGATGGGCGGCAGGCGGTTGCCTGTCGCGGCGGGCCAGGTAGCCGACCTCGCCGTCGAGGCTCTCGACGGTCTCGATGACCAGCCCGAGTTCCCGCAGGTCGTCCTTGTCCCGCTCGAACATGCGGTTGAAGGAGTCGTCGGAGCCCGCCGCGCCCTGGCCCGGCCTGGAGGCCTCGACGTAAGCCTGGATGGAGTCACGCAGCTCACGCTTGCTGAGTGGCCGCCGCGTCCCGAGCAGACACAGCGCCAGGTTCATCAGCCGCTCGGCCTTGGCAATGGCCATCGACGCCCTTCTCCTATGGTGCTTACGACGGATGACCGTACCGCCCGCGGTGGCGCGCAGCCGAGGGCCACATGCCCGGACGGGCATGGACCCCAGGTGACCGGCTCTGATCGCTGTCCGCTCGGACTTCGATCAGACTCCGAGCAGATCGACCACGAAGATCGGCGTCGAGCCGGGCGGGATCGCCGGGGTCGGGCTCTGGTCGCCGTAGGCGAGGTGCGCGGGGATGGTCAGCTGGCGGCGGCCGCCGACCTTCACGCCCTGCACGCCCTGGTCCCAGCCCGCGATGACGCGGCCGCCACCGAGCGGGAAGCGGAACGGCGCGTACCGCGGTTCCAGCTGGCGTCGAACTCCTCGCCCGTGCTGAAGGTCACGCCCACGTAGTGGACGGTCACGGTCTGACCGGCCTGCGCAACCGGGCCGTCGCCCTCCCAGATGTCCTTGATCTCGAGGTCCGCCGGGGGCTCGCCGCCCGGGAAGTCGACCTCGGGCTTGTCGATGCTCACGTGTTCAGCTCCTGCTTGTCTGCGGAAAGGCAACGGCCCAAGTCTTACATCTCGAAGGCGTCACATCTTCGCCAGGATGTCGACGGAGAAGACCAGCGTGGAGTCCTTCTCGATGCCGCTGCCCTCCGGCGGGCTGTCGCCGTACCCCAGGTCCGGCGGGATGACGATGAGGACGCGGCTGCCGACCTTCTTGCCGGTCAGGCCCTGCGACCAGCCCTTGACGACCTGCTGGAGCGAGAACGACGTCAGCTGCTTCCTGCCGTACGTCGAGTCGAACTCCTTGCCGCCGTCCCAGACCACGCCCTTGTACTGCACCAGCACGCTGTTCTCGGCGCCGACCTCCGCGCCGTCGCCCTCGAGGACGTACTCCGCCACGAGCTGCTTCGGCGCGTCAGCCTTCGGCAACTCGATGGAGGGCGCCTTGCCGTCGGTGTTGGTGCCGACCTTGGGCAGGGCGGCGTCGTCCTGGGGACTTCCTCGCCCTTGGCGGAGCTCTTGGCGTTGAAGGTGTCCTGCACGTCGACCACGAAGACCAGCGTGTCGGTGCCCTTGATGCCCGCCTGCTCGTTGCCCTGCTCGCCGTATCCCCAGGTGGGCGGCACGGGAGAACTGGACGCGGCTGCCGGTCTTCTTGCCGGCGAGCGCGTACCGCCAGCCGTCGATGATGCTGCCCTGGGCGAGCTGGATGACCAGCGGGGTCTTGCGGTCGTAGGAGTTGTCGAAGACCTTCGCGCTCTCCCAGATCTGGCCCAGGTAGTTCGCCGACACGAAGTCGTTCTCCGCGATGGCCTTGCCACCGCCTGCGACGACCGTCTTGACCGCGAGGTCCTTGGACGGCTCGCCGCTGCCGCCGGCGACGGTCGGCTTCTCGCCGAACTTCGTCCCCGCGGTGATCGCCGGCAACGGACCGTCGACGATCTTCGGCGGCGGCGGTGCCGAGGTACCCGACGCCTCGGGCGTCGCGCTGTCGCCGGTGCTGCTCGAGCCGGTGTCTTCGTCACCGCATGCGGCGGGCGTGACCAGTCCGGCGGGGACGGCGATGAGGAGTGAGCGTCGGCGCACGGTGGGGGCCTCGTATCGGTGTCGGTCGGTCCTGTTGAAGTGCGCGCAACTCTACGGCGTGCGGAAGGGCACCGTACGGCTAACGTACGGTGCCCGTGTGGCGTTCCGCCCTTTCGTGCGGAAACGCGTGTCTCACCTCGGCCGGCTCACATTCCGGCGATCAGCTTCTCCACCCGGTCGTCCACCGAACGGAACGGGTCCCTTGCACAACACGGTGCGCTGCGCCTGGTCGTTGAGCTTGAGATGGACCCAGTCGACGGTGAAGTCCCGGCGCTGCTCCTGGGCCCGTCGGATGAAGTCGCCGCGCAGCCGGGCCCTGGTGGTCTGTGGCGGAACGGACTTGCCCTCGAAGATCTTCAGGTCGTTGGCGACCCGGGCGGCCTGGCCCTTCTTCTCGAGCAGGTAGTACAGGCCGCGGCGGCGGTGGATGTCGTGGTAGGCGAGGTCCATCTGCGCGACCGCGCGGGTGCGACATGGTCATGTTGTGCTTGGCCCGGTACCGCTCCAGGAGCTTGTACTTCGCGACCCAGTCGATCTCGGTGTCGATGCGGTCGAGGTCCTCGGCCTCGATCGCGTCCAGTGTGCGGCCCCACAGCTCCAGCACCCGCTCGACGGTGCCGGTCCGGATGCCGCGGCGCTCGCAGAAGTCCACCGCCTTCTCGTAGTACTCCCGCTGCACCTCCAGCGCGGACGCCTCGCGGCCACTGGCCAGGCGCACCTTGCGGCGCCCGGTGATGTCGTGGCTCACCTCGCGGATCGCCCGGATCGGGTTCTCCAGGGTGAGGTCGCGCATCACCGTGCCCGCCTCGATCATGCGCAGCACCAGGTCGGTGGCGCCGACCTTGAGCAGCATGGTCGTCTCGGACATGTTCGAGTCGCCCACGATGACGTGCAGGCGCCGGTAGCGCTCGGCGTCGGCGTGCGGCTCGTCGCGGGTGTTGATGATGGGCCGGGAGCGGGTGGTCGCCGAGGAGACGCCCTCCCAGATGTGCTCGGCCCGCTGGCTGACGCAGTACACGGCACCGCGCGGCGTCTGCAGCACCTTGCCGGCGCCGCACAGCAGCTGCCTGGTCACCAGGAACGGAATGAGGATGTCCGCGAGCCGCGAGAACTCCCCGTGCCGGGCCACGAGGTAATTCTCGTGGCAGCCGTAGGAGTTGCCGGCGGAGTCGGTGTTGTTCTTGAAGAGGTAGACGTCGCCCACGATTCCCTCCTCGTGCAGGCGTCGTTCGGCGTCCACCAGGAGTCCTTCGAGAATGCGCTCGCCCGCTTTGTCGTGGGTGACGAGTTCGGTCACGTTGTCACATTCGGGTGTGGCGTATTCCGGATGTGATCCCACGTCGAGATAGAGGCGGGCCCCGTTGCGCAGAAAGACATTGCTGCTGCGGCCCGTGCCACGACACGGCGGAAGAGGTACCGCGCCACCTCGTCAGGCGACAGGCGGCGCTGTCCCTGAACGTGCACGTGACGCCGTACTCGTTCTCCAGCCCGAAAAATGCGGCGGTCCATGACTGAACATTACGCCTGATGACCCGAACTGAAACGGGGTTCGACGGCACGGTTTGGATCATTTTCCGATGAAGCCGCAACCACCGCTCCCCTGGCGGGAGCTGCGAGGACCCGGCCCGTGCACGCCAGCACGAGCAGGGACACGGTCCCCGCCACCCCGGGCAGCGCAGCCCCACAGCACCCCGCCGTGCTCCACGACGGGCCCCGCGAGGCCCGTACCCACCGAGGCGCCCACGGTGAACGTCGTCACCAGCCACGAGAACGCCTCCGTCACCGTGCCGCGCGGCGCGTGCCGGTCGACGAGGACGAACGCACAGGCGATGCACGGTGCGAGGAAGACGCCCGCGAGCACCGTGAGCAGCACCATCGGCGACGGCACCCGGCATCAGCAGCAGGGGCAGGTAACACACCGCCAGCAGGGCCACCAGCACGCGCAGTCGGCGGGCGGGGTCGCCGGTCCACTGCCGGGCCCCGTAGACGGCCCCGCCGACGAGCGCTCCGAGCCCCAGGGCGGCCATCAGCCAGCCGTAGACGGCGTCGCCGCCGTGCTCGTCCGCGTACGGGCACGGAGGCGACGGTGATGGACCCGAGCGCCATACCGATGAACAGGAAGGCGCCCAGCAGCGCGAGCAGCCCGGACGAGCGCAGCGCGCCCAGCCAGTGCGCCTCGCGCGGCGCCGACCGCCACGCGCGCGAGGGGGGCGACACCACCACGGAGAGCGCGCCAGCACACCCACCGCGTTCAGCGCGAGCAGGGCGACCATCGGCGACCACAGCGACACGCACACCGTCACGAGCAGTGGCCCGACGGTGAACATGACCTCCTGCGCGATGGCGTCCATGGCGTACGCCGTGTGCACCTGGTCCTCCTTGCGCAGCACGCTCGGCCACAGCGCCCGCAGCCGCCCTCCAGCGGGGGCGTGAACAGCCCCGCGCTGCCACGGCCAGGTACGCGAGCGCGACCGTCCCGGTGCCCCGCGAAGGCGAACACGGCCATGGCCAGGCCCGACAGCACGGCGGCCGGCAGCTGCACCCGCGGCTGACCGTGCAGGTCCACGAGCCGCCCGAGCACGGGCTGTCCCACGGCGTTGGCGACCCCGTACACGGCGGCCAATGCTCCCGCGAGGCTGTAGGAGCCGCCCTCGGCCCGCACGAACAGCACGATCGCGATGGCCGCGGTGGCGTTGGGCAGCCGCCCCACGAGCGTGCCGACGAGCAGCCTGACGGCATGCCGCGCCCGAAGAATGTCCAGGTACCCGGCGACCACGACCCACCCCTTCTCCGAACCAACCACTGAGGTTTTACGTATAACGTCCGTGGCCATACGTACACCATGTCGCCTGTTCAGGAGTCCAGACGAAAGCGCAGGCGAACGGTGGCACTGAGGCAGCACCCGCCCCACGAGCCGGGACGTCGCCCAGGCCGCCGGCGTCTCCCAGGCGGCGGTGTCCCTGGTCCTCGGCGACGAGTGGCGCGGCCGCGTGTCGGAGCCCACTGCCCAGCGGGTCCGGGAGGCCGCGCACGAACTGGGCTACCGCCCGAACCTGGCCGCCCGGAACCTGCGCCTCGGCCGCACGCGCACGGTGCTGCTGGTCGTCCCCGCGCTGACCACGGAGTTCTTCGCGGAGGTGTACACGGGCGCCGCGCGGGTCGCCGCCGAGCACGGCTTCGGGGTGGTCCTCTATCCCTCACCCGAGGGCGTCGGCCCGGCCCGGGGACCCTTTCGCCTCGGCCCGGGCCGCCCTGGACGGTGTCATCGCGTCCTCGATGGCGGCCGACGCGCTCAGCGCGATCCGGGGCGACCAGCTCCCCCTGGTCATGCTGGACAGCGACCCGGAGGGCAGCCTGGGCGCCGCGACGGTCAACCTGGACATCGCCGACGGCATCCGCCAGGTCGCGGAGCACCTTCTGTCCCTCGGCCACCGCCGCTTCCTCCACCTCGCGGCGGACGTCCCGTCCTGGACCTTCGAGGTGCGCGCGCGGGAACTGGCCACACGGCTGGCCGCCGCCTCCCCGCACCGGCCTCCGCACCGTCCACGCCCCCCATCTCCATCGAGGGCGCCCAGCGGGCCACGGAGGCCGCGCTCGCCGCTCCGGGGCCCCGGCCCACGGCGCTGGTCTGCGACGACGACAAACTCGCGGCCGGCGCCTACAAGCGCCGCCCGGCGGGCCGGGCTCCGCGTCCCCGACGACCTCTCGGTCACCGGTCTGGACGACCTCGGCCTGGCCACGGCCATCGACCCGGAGCTGACGACCGTACGCCTGGACGCGGAACTCTTCGGTGAGCGCGGGATGCGCGCCCTGCTGGCGGTCATGCGAGGGACAGGCACCCCAGGAAGGCGACATCCCGGTGCACCTGGTCGTACGGGGCTCCACGGCACCGCCACCGCAGGACTGGGCGGCGCCGGGGCACATGGCACCCGGCGCCGCGCGAAGGCATCCGTGCAGCGGCTGTCCGCTACTCCTCGCCCTTGTCCCCGCCCTCGTCCTCGTCCGGCAGGGGCAGGTCGTCGGTGCCGGCGGCTCCCGCCGCCGCTCCCGAATCCAGCAGTCGCGACAGCTGCGCGCCCACGATCCGCCTGAACTTCCGCTTCTGGGGACGCGTGCGGTCCAGCACCGCCACTTCCAGCCGCTCCGCCGGGATCTCCCGCTCGCTGCCGTTCGTGTCGCGGGACAGCGACTGCACCGCCAGCTTAGCGCCTCGGCCAGCGTCATGCCGTCCCGGTGCCGCTGGTCCAGGTATCCGCTGATCTGCTCGGCGTTGCCCCGACCGCGACCGAGCCGTGCTCGTCCACGATCGAGCCGTCGTGCGGCAGCCGGTAGATCTGGTCACCGTCGGCGCTGTCGCCGACCTCGGCGACGACCAACTCCACCTCGTACGGCTTCTCGGCCTGGCTGGAGAAGATCGTGCCCAGTGTCTGGGCGTACACGTTGGCCAGGCCGCGAGCCGTCACATCGTCACGGTCGTACGTGTAGCCGCGCAGGTCGGCGTAGCGCACGCCACCGATCCCCGGGTTCTCGTACTCGTTGTACTTGCCGGCGGCCGCGAAGCCGATCCGGTCGTAGATCTCGCTGAACTTGTGCAGCGCGCGGGACCGGGTTCTCGCCGACGAACACGATGCCGTCGGCGTACTGCAGCACGACCAGGCTGCGGCCACGGGCGATGCCCTTGCGGGCGTACTCCGCCCGGTCGGCCATGGCCTGCTGGGGTGAGACATAGAACGGCGTCGACACCGGTTATCCATCCCTTTCTGGAGACGTCACTGGACCACCTGACAACACGGCAGCACCCGCTACAGCAGCGCGGCCCGCGGGCCGTCGGGGTGTTCGAGCCGCCGCTCCAGCACCGCGCGGGCGAGCGCCGAGCCTCGTCCTCGCTCAGCCGGCGGAAGCCGTCCTCGGTGATCACAGTGATGATCGGGTAGATCCGGCGGGCGACATCGGGACCACCGGTCGCCGAGTCGTCGTCTGCCGCGTCGTACAGCGCCTGGACCACGAGCGTCGTGGCCTGCTCCTCGGTCAGGTCCTCGCGGAAGAGCTTCTTCATCGCGCCCCGGGCGAAGATCGAGCCCGACCCGGTGGTCGCGTAGTTCTGCTCCTCGGAGCGCCCGCCCGTCACGTCGTACGAGAAGATGCGGTCCCTGCCCCGGTCCACGTCGTACCCGGCGAACAGCGGCACCACGGCCAGCCCCTGCATCGCCATGCCCAGGTTGGACCGGATCATCGTGGACAGGCGGTTGGCCTTGCCCTCCAGGGACAGCTGGGCCCCCTCGACCTTCTCGAAGTGCTCCAGCTCCAGCTGGAACAGCTTCACCATCTCCACGGCCAGTCCCGCCGTGCCGGCGATGCCCACCGCCGAGTACTCGTCGGCCGGGAAGACCTTCTCGATGTCCCGCTGAGCGATCATGTTGCCCATGGTGGCCCGCCGGTCACCGGCGAGGACGACACCGCCGGGGAACGTCACCGCCACGATCGTGGTGCCGTGCGGCGCCTCGATCACACCCTGCACCGGCGGCAGCTGCCGGTTGCCCGGGAGCATCTCCGGCTGGTGCTCACCGAGGAAATCCATGAACGAAGAGGACCCAGGCGTCAGGAAGGCAGCTGGTAGACGCCCGGTGCTACGAGTGTTGGCTTCCACGCGATTCCTTCCACGTATGCGACAGCTATGCCACGGACCCTACCCGGCTGCGGGCAGTGATCCACATACTCGGCGGGAACCATGGAACGAACACCCCGGCCCCGTCTCGGGCCGCGCGCGGCACGGTTCCCACCGCACCGCGCGCGACTCTCAACGTTCTGCTCGTCCGCTTCTCGTGCGGCCCGCGGCCTGTGAAGCGAAGGAGAAGCAGGCCTTCAGCAGGCCTACTGGCCACCCTTCTGCACGAAGGACCGCACGAAGTCCCTCCGCGTTCTCCTCGAGGACGTCGTCGATCTCGTCCAGGACGGAGTCCACGTCGTCGTTCAGCTTCTCCTGGCGCTCCTTGAGGTCCTCGGAAGCCTGCGCGTCCTGCGCCTGCTCCTCGACCTCCTCGGTGGAACGCGTGGCCTTCTGCTGCCCGCCGCCGGTGTCCTTGGTCGCCATAACCCTCACCCCGCTCGGTTCGCCCGACACAGTTGCTCGGTCAAGATCAGACCCTACAAGCCGGGTCCGACATCGGCCCCGCAGTTTCCTCAACGTACGGGTGCCACCTCGATGGTTCCCGGACCCGGGTGTTTCCACCCTGTCCGGCCGATTCCTCCCGTGTACCCGCTCGGCCCGGTCACCCGCCCGACGACACCTTGACCAGGTCTTCCGCCGGTGCGGCAGCGGTCCAGGAGCTCCTTGACGTGATTACGCGTTCCGCGAAGCGGTTCAAGGGTTGGCACCCGCTGGAGCGAGTCCCGGCCCGGCAGATCGAAGATCACCGAGTCCCAGGAGGCCGCCGCGACGTCGTCCGCGTACTGCTCCAGACAGCGCCTCGCGGAAGTACGCGCGAGTGTCCTCCGGCGGCTTCGTACCGGGCCCCGCTCGACCTCCGTCTCGTCCAGCAGCCGCTTGATGCGGCCGCGGTCCACCAGGCGGTTGTACAGGCCCTTGTCGAGCCGTACATCGGCGTACTGGAGGTCCACGAGGTGCAGCCGGGCCGCGTCCCAGTCCAGGTCGTCGCGGCGGCGGCCAGCCCTCCATGAGCTCCCGCTTGGCCACCCAGTCCAGCTCGCCGGCCAGGCTCATCGGGTCGTTCTCGAGCCGGTTGAGGGTGTCCTCCCAGCGGCCCAGGACGTCCTTGGTCTGGTCGTCGACGTCCGCGCCGTACCGTTCCTCGACGTACTTGCAGGGCCAGCTCGTAGTACTCCATCTGGAGCTGCACCGCGGTCAGTGTCCGGCCGCTGCGCAGCGTGACCAGGCGCTTCAGCGACGGGTCGTGCGAGACCTGGTGGAGGGTGCGCACCGGCTGGTCCACGGCCAGGTCGACGGCGATGAACCCGTCCTCGATCATCGACAGCACCAGGGCCGTCGTACCCAGCTTCAGATAGGTCGAGATCTCCGACAGGTTCGCGTCGCCGATGATCACGTGCAGTCGCCGGTACTTCTCGGCGTCCGCGTGCGGTTCGTCGCGCGTGTTGATGATGGGCCAGCTTCAGCGTCGTCTCCAGGCCCACCTCGACTTCGAAGTAGTCCGCGCGCTGACTGAGCTGGAAGCCGTGCTCGTGCCCGTCCTGGCCGATGCCGACGCGGCCGGCGCCGGTGAAGACCTGGCGGGAGACGAAGAAGGGCGTCAGGTGGCGCACGATGTCCGAGAAGGCGGTCTCCCGCTTCATCAGGTAGTTCTCGTGCGTGCCGTAGGAGGCACCCTTGTTGTCGGTGTTGTTCTTGTAGAGGTGGATCGGCTGGGCACCGGGCAGCTGGGCGGCCCGCTCGGCGGCCTCGGCCATGATCCGCTCGCCGGCCTTGTCCCCAGCACGGCGTCCCTCGGATTGGTGACCTCCGGAGCGCTGTACTCGGGGTGGGCGTGGTCGACGTAGAGCCCGTGCCCCGTTGGTGAGGATCACGTTGGCCAGGCCGATGTCCTCGTCGGTGAGCTGGCTGGAGTCGGCGGACTCGCGGGCGAGGTCGAAGCCCCGCGCGTCCCGCAGCGGATTCTCCTCCTCGAAGTCCCAGCGGGCCCGGCGGGCCGGTGCATCGCCGCCGCGTAGGCGTTGACGATCTGGGACGAGGTGAGCATGGCATTGGCGTTCGGGTGGCCGGGGACGGAGATCCCGTACTCCGTCTCGATGCCCATTACTCGCCGTACGGTCATGCGGCCCTCCTTGCCCGGCGGCGCCCGTCGTGGGCGCCGCTCAAGTACCGCTGGCGCTCCGATGCGTGTGCGGTGCCCGTCCCCGCACTGCGCGACTCGGCGGTACGGAAGAGCCTAGAACGCCTTTGCGCTGGTGGGGAGATCATTTGCGGCATTGCCTTGCTCCAGTCGGGGCTCCGGAAAACAGTCGGCTGCGGGTACCCGCTGAGGGCACCCGCAGCCGCCCCGCCTTTTACAGGTACTGACCGGTGTTCGCCACCGTGTCGATGGAGCGTCCGGTGTCCGCGCCCTGCTTTCCGGTGACGAGCGTACGGATGTAAACGATCCGCTCGCCCCTTCTTTCCGGAGATCCGGGCCCAGTCGTCCGGGTTGGTGGTGTTGGGCAGGTCCTCGTTCTCCTTGAACTCGTCCACGCAGGCCTGGAGGAGGTGGGAGACGCGAAGGCCCTTCTGGTTCGCTTCCAGGAAGTCCTTGATCGCCATTTTCTTGGCGCGGCCCACGATGTTCTCGATCATGGCGCCGGAATTGAAGTCCTTGAAGTAGAGGACTTCCTTGTCGCCATTGGCGTAGGTGACCTCCAGGAAGCGGTTCTCCTCCGGATTCCGCGTACATCTGTTCCACCGCGGTCTGGATCATGCTCTGGACGGTGGCCGCCCTGTCCTTCTCGTGCTCCGTGAGGTCGTCCACGTGGAGCGGGAGGCGCTCGGTGGTACTTGCCGAAGATGTCCTTGGCCGCCTCGGCGTCCGGACGCTCGATCTTGATCTTCACGTCGAGCCGGCCGGGCCGCAGGATGGCGGGGTCGATCATGTCCTCACGGTTGGAGGCACCGATCACGACCACGTTCTGCAGGCCCTCCACACCGTCGATCTCGGCGAGCAGCTGCGGGACGATGGTGTTCTCCACGTCCGAGCTGACACCGGAGCCACGGGTGCGGAAGAGGGACTCCATCTCGTCGAAGAAGACGATGACGGGGAGTGCCCTCGCTGGCCTTTTCCCGGGCCCGCTGGAAGACCAGGCGGATCTGCCGCTCGGTCTCACCCACGTACTTGTTGAGCAGCTCGGGACCCTTGATGTTGAGGAAGAAGCTCTTGCCGGCGGCCTGGCCCGGTCACCTCGGCGACCTTCTTGGCCAGCGAATTCGCGACCGCCTTGGCGATGAGCGTCTTGCCGCATCCGGGAGGCCCGTAGAGCAGGACGCCCTTGGGCGGACGCAGCTCGTGCTCCCGGAACAGGTCGGGGTAGAGATAGGGGAGCTCGACCGCGCCGCGGATGGCCTCGATCTGTCCGCCGAGGCCACCGATCTGCTCGTAGCCGATGTCGGGGACCTCTTCGAGGACGAGTTCCTCGACCTCGCTCTTGGGAACGACCTCGTAGACATAGCCGGAGCGGGGTTCGAGCAGGAGTGCGTCGCCGGGGCGGATGTTGATCCTGCGCAACGGCTCCGCGAGGCGCACCACCCGCTCCTCGTCGGTGTGCCCGAGCACCAGGGCTCGCTCGCCGTCCTCGAGGATCTCCTTGAGGGTGACGATGTCACCGACGCTCTCGTACTCCATGGCCTCGACCACGTTGAGAGCTTCGTTGAGCATCACTTCCTGGCCGCGCCTGAGCTCGTCGAGCTCGACGCTCGGGCTGACGTTCACCCGTAGCTTGCGGCCGCCGGTGAAGATGTCTGCGGTGCCGTCCTCGTTCGCCTGAAGGAAGACACCGAAGCCCGCCGGTGGCTGGGCCAGCCGGTCGACCTCTTCTTGAGGGCCACGATCTGGTCGCGGGCCTCGCGGAGTGTTCCGGCGAGTCGTTCGTTCTGGGCGGACACGCCGGCCAGGTTGGTCTGCAGCTCGACAATCCGCTCTTCGAGAATTCTCGTGTGCCGCGGAGATTCGGCGAGCTTGCGTCGCAGGACGGCGATCTCCTGCTCAAGGTAGGCCACCTGCCCGGCCGGGTCCTCGGACCCGCGTCCCGGGCGGATGCCGCGGTTCATGTCGTCGTCGTGGGCTGCCACGGTCCTCACCTCCTCCAAGGGGAGCTGGACGCTTCCAGACCCTACCTGGGTGGGTGTCGATTGAAACCCCTAGATCACAAAGACTGTCGGGGTGTGTCCGATCTTCACCCTTGCGCTCTCCCTCACGCCAGGGGAATACCCACGGAACGTGAGTGGAACCCAGCCGGAGGTAGGGTCGAAGCGTTCAACACCCGTCAGAGCTGGCCGGATTCCCGAACGGCTCGGCGCAGGAAACGGCAGGAGAGATGACCGTGCAGCAGGAGGCCGGAGTCGACGGCGAGGCACTGGAGGTCTGGATCGATCAGGACCTGTGTACCGGCGACGGCATCTGCGCCCAGTACGCGCCCGAGGTGTTCGAGCTGGACATCGACGGTCTGGCCTACGTCAAGGGCGCGGACGACGAGCTTCTGCAGGCCGCTGGAGCGACAACGCCCGTGCCGTTGCCGCTTCTCACGGACGTGGTCGACTCCGCGAAGGAGTGTCCGGGCGAGTGCATCCACGTACGTCGCGTTTCGGACAGGGCCGAGGTCTACGGCCCGGACGCAGAGTGATTAAAACGTGACTCAATCCGCACGCTCCGTGACCGCTGTCTGATGTGTCACACCATCCGTCGCAGGGCCGCGTCAAACGGTCCGCGCCTGGGACGGCGTGTCGCGGACGAACGCACCCTTCTCCCACTGCCACTTCACGTCGTCCGTGACGTCGGGGCAGCAACTGGGCACGTCGGCCGTCGAGTAGCCGAGAAGCGTGGCGTGGACGGCGCCGCCGCGCACCGCGAAGTCGGTGACCGTCCGGCGGTCCCGGGGGTTCACGAGGGTGGCCACGACGCGGGGCTTGCCGCCGTCGGAGTCCCGCGTGATGACGTACACCCCGTCGGGCGGGGTTCCCATGGGTGCGTCGCAGTGCACGACGGCCACCGTCTCGGGGCGGCCGTCGCCGTCGAGGTCGCCGGAGGCTTTCTTCTGCACGACTGCCTTGACCGGACCGCACTCCAGGGAAAGGCGACGGCCGCCGGATCTGGCGGGGTCCCGTGCGCCGGGGCGTTCTTCGTCTCGGGCGCGGCGGTCTGCGCCGCCGTCGCGGCGTCGGGCTGAAGGACCGAGGAGAGGGCCACCACGCCGGCGAGGGCCGTGGCGGTGGCGACCCAGTGGATCGGGCGGGCGTGGGTGTGTGACAGATCCGGAACGGCGGGGTGCTGCACGAGGAGTGTCTCCTGTGAGGGCTGTGCCGGCGGGGGGTGGCCAGCATCGTGCCACACGTCACAGTGCGGGGGAACGGCGGGGTGGGTACTCGGCCGGGCTGCGCCGTTCCGCACCGCGTCTCCGGGTTCGGCCGCGGGACCCGGTCGAGGCCGCGGGGCCCGGTCGAGCCGCGGGCCCCGGTCAACACGAAAGCGCCGTGGTGGACTTCCCGAAGGATCTCGGGAACTCCATCACGGCGCCTGTACGTTGATCGCGGCACGGGCCGCCTCAGCGGCCGGAGCCTCCGCCGGCGTTGGGGCCCTCGTAGTCCTCGCCGTAGGCGCCCTGGGCGGGGCGGCGGCGGCGCATGGGCGACTCGACGCCGTCCGCGAGGCGGCGGGCGGTCAGCAGGAAGCCGGTGTGGCCGATCATCCGGTGGTCCGGGCGGACGGCCAGGCCCTCGACGTGCCAGTTGCGGATCATCGTTTCCCAGGAGGTCGGCTCGTTGAAGCAGCCGATCTCGCGGATGGACTCGACGGTCCGGGCGAGCTGGGTCGTCGTCGCGACGTAGCAGCACAGGATGCCGCCGGGCACGAGCGCCTTCTTGACGACGTCCAGGCACTCCCAGGGGCGAGCATGTCGAGGATGACGCGGTCGACGTCGGTGTCGGACAGATTGTCCTGGAGGTCGCCGACGGTGAGCTGCCAGGCGGGGTGCGGGCCGCCGAAGTAGCGCTCCACGTTCTGCTGGGCGATCTCGGCGAAGTCCTCGCGGCGCTCGTAGGAGTGCAGCATGCCCTGGTCGCCGATGGCGCGCAGCAGGAAGCTGCTGAGGGAGCCGGAGCCCACACCGGCCTCCACGACGCGTGCGCCGGGGAAGATGTCGGCGAGGGCCAGGATCTGCCCCGCGTCCTTCGGGTAGACGACGGCTGCCCCGCGGGGCATGGACAGGACGTAGTCGGGGAGCAGGGGGCGCAGCGCGAGGTAGGCGACGTTCCCGGTGGTGCGGACAACGCTGCCCTCGGGAGCACCGATCAGTTCGTCGTGGGGGAAGGAACCCTTGTGGGTGTGGAAGTTCTTCCCGGCCTCGAGCGTGAACGTGTAGTGGCGGCCCTTGGGGTCGGTCAGCTGAACCTGGTCCCCGACCTTGAAGGGCCCGCGCCTGCGGGCGGCACCGGTCGGTTCGGACATGTGACCAGCCTACCGGTTCCCCGCCGGGGGCTTGACCAGCGTAGGAGGTGGTGGCCGCGGTGCGTGCGAACGGCGCGGGCCGTATGGGGTTGCTCGCGCCCCGCGGCGGAGCCGCTGTTGTCGCAGCCCCGCGCCCCTTCGGGACGCGTTCAGCTGGGCCTTGCCATGGCCTTGACGAAGGCCCGCTCGACGTCGGCCGCGGACAGCACGCCGTAGATCTCGCCGGTTTCCTCGACCACCAGGTACTCGGTGGCCGGGTTGGCGCGCAGGGCGTCCAGGAGTTCCTCGCCGGACAGTTCGGCCGACAGGCGCATGCCGTCGGTGAGGTCCTGGGCGAGGGTGCTGACCGCCACCCAGGGGCGCCGGTGCTCGGGTACGCCGACGATGGCGGCCTCGCGGACCAGCGAGACGGGGGCGCCGTCGCCGTCGACGACGACCAGGGCGCGGGCCCCGGAGGCGTTGGCACGGCGCAGCGCCTCGGAGAGCGGGGTGTCGGCCGGGACGGGGACGGCGCGCCTGGTGAGAGGCGCGGGCGCGCAGCTCCGGGAGGTGTTCGCGCAGGCGGGCCATGCGCAGGCTGTTCCCGGCGCCGGTCCAGATGATCGCGGCGAGGATCGCGGCGAGCAGGGCGTCGAGGACGGTGTCCATGCCGACGTCGTCCGCGGCGCCGGAACCGAGGGACTGGGTGAGCAGCGGCAGGCCGACCAGCACGGCGATGGCGAGGGCGCGGCCGACCCAGGCGGCGGCGATCGTGCCGTGCATCGGCTTGCCGGTGATCTTCCAGACGACGGCGCGGAGCATCCGGCCGCCGTCCAGGGGGAGGCCGGGCAGCAGGTTGAAGGCGGCCACGAGGAGGTTGGGAGACCATCAGGCCGGCCAGCAGGACGCCGGGGACGCTGTCGGGCTCGACGGCAGCAGGGCGGCGTAGAAGACGCCGGCGAGGACGAGGGAGAGCAGGGGGCCGACGAAGGCCAGCACGAACTCGCGGCCGGGGGTCTCGGCCTCCTTCTCGATCTCGGAGACGCCGCCGAAGAACTGGAGCTGGATGCGGCGGACCGGAAGCTTGAAGCGGAGGGCGGCGACGGTGTGGGCCAGCTCGTGGACGAGGACGGAGGCGTAGAAGGCGACCGCGAAGAAGAGGGCGACCAGGTAGCGGGCGCCGCCCAGCTCGGGCAGCACGCGGTCGAGCTGACCGCCGAACACCCAGGGTGATCAGGGCGGCGACCAGGAACCAGCTCGGCGCGACGTACACGGGCACGCCGAAGGGCCTGCCCATCAGCAGCCCGCCCCCGGGCTCCGGCTTCCGCTGCGGGGCCGGCCGGGGCCGGGGCCGACCTTGGTGTGGGCCTCGCGACCGTCGGGGACTGCCCGTGCCGCTCACGGACGGCTCGGTGGACGGTCGGCCGGTGCCGTCCCCGCCCGGGGGCCTGCCCGCCCTGCGCGTCGCCCGCGCCGGCGTGCTCGGGCACCGGGCGTCGCGGGAGCCGACGGGGTCGGCCTCGCGGGACGGGGACGGCGAGTTCGGAGGCGGGGCCCGGGGCGGGGTCCTGCGGGGTGTTCCGTGCGGGCTCGTTCCGTACGGTGGCTCCCGCGGTGTTCTTCCGTAGCGTCTCGGGATCCGGCCACGGGCGGCCCGGCGTCTCAGGATCCGGCGACGGACGGCTCGGCGTCTCGGGACCCTGCGACGGGCGGCCCGGCGTCTCGGGATCCGGCGTCTCGGGACCCTGCGACGGGCGGCCCGGCGTCTGCTCGGGCGGGCTGGAGTCCGCGGGTCCGGCTGCGCGGGCTCGGCGGCCGGGCCCGTGGGTCCTGCCTGGGGCTCGGCCGACTCGTCGTTGCCGGACCGCGGCTGCCCGCTCCCGCCGCTCACGTCCACGGTGTCCCCTCGTTCGAAGCGTTTCCCGCGCCTGCCGGGCGAGGGGTCTCGTGTCGATGGTATGCGTCCGTCGTGGCCCGTCCCGCCCCGGCACCCCTGTCCTTCCCTTCCGTCGCACGGGTCACGGCCGCCGGCCGGGTCACTGTCAGTGGCGGGCCGTAAGGTCTGTGGGCATGGAGACGAGCATCGAGGATGTCGCGGAGGACGCCGGCGGACCCGCCCGACCGGCGGCGACGGTGGCGGACCACGGAGACGCGACGGTGGACCCGGCGGCGGCCGCCGTCCCCGCACCCGTGCCCGTGGCCATAGCGCCGGCCTCGCTCTCGCCCTCCCGGGCCGGCGACTTCATGCAGTGCCCATTGCTGTACCGGTTCCGGGTCATCGACCGCCTGCCGGAGAAGCCGAGCGAGGCGGCGACGAGGGGCACCCTGGTGCACGCGGTGCTCGAGCGGCTCTTCGACGCCCCGGCGGCCGAGCGCACGGCACCGCAGGCGAAGGCGCTGGTCCCGGCGAGTGCGGACCGGCTGCGGGAGAGCAGGCCGGAGGTGGACGAGCTGTTCGCGGACGACCCGGAGGGCGAGCGGCTGGCTCGGTGGCTCGGTGAGGCGGAACAGCTCGTGGAGCGCTGGTTCACCCTGGAGGACCCGAGCCGGCTGGAGCCCGCCGAGCGCGAGCTGTTCGTCGAGGCCGAGCTGGAGTCCGGGCTGCGCCTGCGCGGCATCATCGACCGGGTCGACGTGGCGCCCACCGGCGAGGTGCGGATCGTCGACTACAAGACGGGCAAGGCGCCCCGCCCGCAGTACGCGGAGGGCGCGCTGTTCCAGATGAAGTTCTACGCGCTGGTGGTGTGGCGGCTGAGGAAGGTCGTCCCGCGCCGCCTGCAACTCGTCTATCTCGGCAGCGGCGACTGCTCACGTACGACCCGGTCGTCGCCGATCTGGAGCGGGTCGAGCGCGAGCTGCTGGCGCTGTGAGGCCATCCGGCTGGCGACCGAGACGGGCGACTGGCGGCCGCGTCCCACAGCTGTGCGGCTGGTGCGATCACCAGGCGCACTGCCCCGGATTCGGCGGCACTCCCCCGCCCTATCCGCTGCCGGTGAGGGCGGCCGACTCCGGCGGCACCGAGCAGGGCAGAATGGGACCGGACTAGCGAAGGAGACTTACGTGGCCATCCGCGTCCTACTGGTCGACGACCAGCCGCTGCTGCGCACCGGCTTCCGGATGATTCTCGAGGCCGAGCAGGACATCGCGGTCGTCGGCGAGGCCGGAGACGGCCTCCAAGCACTCGACCAGGTGCGGGCCCTGCAGCCCGATGTGGTGCTGATGGACATCCGCATGCCGCGGATGGACGGTGTGGAAAGCGACCCGGCAGATCACCGGGCCCGAGCGGGACGGCCCGGCGAAGGTGCTGGTGCTGACCACCTTCGACCTCGACGAGTACGTCGTGGAGGCGTTGAAGGCGGGCGCCAGCGGTTTCCTGCTGAAGGACGCCCCGGCCAACGAACTGGTGCAGGCGATCCGCGTGGTGGCGAGCGGCGAGGCGATGCTCGCGCCGAGCATCACCAGGCGGCTGCTCGACAAGTACGCCACCCACCTGCCGTCCGGCGACGAGCCGGTGCCGGACGCGCTGCACACGCTGACCGAGCGTGAGGTGGAGGTGCTGAAGCTGGTGGCTCGCGGCCTGTCCAACGCGGAGATCGCCGCTGACCTCTTCGTCAGTGAGACCACCGTGAAGACACACGTGGGTCATGTGCTGACCAAGCTGGGTCTGCGTGACCGGGTGCAGGCCGCGGTGTACGCGTACGAGAGCGGCCTGGTCCGCCCCGGCGCGCAGTAGACCGCTCGACACCCGTCCCGACGCGCGACACCGGCGCGTACGAAAGCGTACGAAACCCGAAGGGCGCCCTCTTCCCGCGAGAAGAGGGCGCCCTTCGGTTCTATCCGGCGGGACGTCAGCCGCTCACACCCCGGCCCAGCTCCCACAGCTGGAGCGTCGAGGAGGAGTTGAGCACGTAGGCCGTGCCCGTGACGTCGTCCCCGGCGGCGACGTACTGCTTGCCCTGCCACAGCGGGATCACCGGGACGTCGGTGGCGGTGATGTCCTGGATCTCGGTGAGGCTGTCCACGGCGGAGAGCCGGTCGGCCTCGCGGCGACGGGACTCGGGGATCAGGGTGTTCCTGATCTCCGGGTTCGCGTACGGCGAGTTGAGGGTGTTGTCCTTGTCGAGGAACGGCGCGATGAAGCTGTCCGCGTCCGGGAAGTCGGGAACCAGCCCATGCCGAAGACGTCGTACTCGCCCTTCAGCTCCGCCGGGCGGAACTTGTCCCAGGGCGTGCCCTTGATGTCGATGTCGAAGAGACCGCTGTCGTTCAGCTGCTTCTGGAGCTGCTCGAACTCCTGCTTGGTCGCGGCACCGTAGTGGTCCGTCGTGTAGTGCATGGTCAGCTTCACCGGCGTCTTGATGCCGGCGTCCTCCAGCATCCCCTTGGCCTTGTCCACGCTCGGGTCGCCGTACTTGTTGAAGAACGAGTTGGAGTGACCGGTGATGCTGGCCGGGACCATCGAGTACAGCGGCTCGGCCTGGGAGCCGTAGACCTCGGGGACGAGTTCGCTGCGGTTGATGAGCTGGGCCATCGCCTGGCGGACGGCCTTGTCCTTCACCGTCGGCGCGTCCGTGTTGAAGCCCAGGTAGCGGATCTCGAGGCCGGCCACCTCGATCAGGTCGACGTCGCCGTCCGTGGCGTTGGAGAGCTTCCGGATCTGGTCCGGCGTCATCGCACGCGTCATCACGTCGATGTCACCCTTGTCGAGCGCGGCGCCCATGGCCTCGGCGTCGTCGAACGACACCATCTCGACCTTGTCGTTGTTCACCTTCAGGCTCCCCTTGTATTCGGGGTTCTTGGTGAACACGGCCTTGGTCATCTCGTCGTTCTTGACCTCGGCCTTCATGGTGTACGGGCCGGAGCCGGTCAGCTCGAAGCCCTCGCGCAGCTTGCCCTTCTCGTAGTCGTCCGGGTTGACGATGCCCGCGACCGGGGTCGACAGCTTGAACGGGAAGGTGGCGTCGGCGGTGTTGAGGTGGAAGATGACCTCGCGGTCGCCCTGCGTCTCGACGGTGTCGACGGTCGACAGCAGGCCGTACACCTGGCTGTCGGCCTTGATGGACAGGGCACGCTCGATGGAGAACTTCACGTCCTCCGCGGTGACGGCGTCTCCGTTGGCGAACTTCAGGCCGTCGCGCAGGGTGCAGGCATAGCGCTCGTTGCCGGTATCGGTGAATCCGCACTTCTCGGCCGCCTCGGGTACGGGTTCACCGTCGCCGCGGGGCTGGATCATCAGGGTCTGCGTGGTCTGACGCAGGATGTTCCAGGAGCCGACATCGTAGGCGTACGCCGGGTCGAAGGGCGCGGGTGCCTCCTCCGAGGCGGTGAACCGGTCCGTGGTGCCGACGACGATCGCGTCCCCGCCACTGCCGCTGTCGGACCCGCCGCAGGCGGTGAGCACCGGCGCGAGCAGGCCGACGACGGCCGGCAGCACCAAAGTCTTGCGGTTCATGCTCGAGTTTCTCCAGAGCTGTCGGTCCGTGTATCCGGCATGCAGGGTGTCGCGGCGGATCACGGGGGTAGTGGCCGATGTTCTCGCGACGAGATTAGTCCGCGCCCGCACGGGGGCTCGCAGCCACCGAGTTGAGGACTCATCACGGAGCGAAACCGGTCGTGGACACACCGAAAACCCGACAGTGGAAGGATTAGTGCAGGGTTTCACCAATCAGGACACAAGGGCGCCTCGACAACGTTCGCCAGGCTCGAGCCAGCACACCTATGCCACCCTGTCGACCCCTGACAACGTGGCGAACGTCACACAGCAGCTTCTGTCGGCGAGTACCTGAATTCGGCCATCCGGAGCGGCGGAATTCCCCGCCGCGCGCCCCGCGTTGTCTCGCGCGGATGTTCCCGGAATTGCCGCGTTAACGCCGCCGCACGCTGGGTGAACGCCTAGCGCATTTGTGTCATCAGGCCGCGCAGAAATGTCAGGTCGACCTCTTCCAGCGAGTCGACCACCGTGCGGCGTACGGCCGGGGTGATGGGGGCGACCGAGGAACGGCCACGACGTGGCAGCCGGCGGCCTCGCGGCGGCGACCCCGGTCGCGGTGTCCTCGACGACGGCGCACCGGGCCGGGTCCACCCGAGGCCGGCCGCGGCGGCCAGGTACGGGTCCGGGTGGGGCTTGGTGCGCGGCACCTCGTCGCCCGCGACGGTGAGGCCGAAGTGCTGGGGCCCCAGCGAGGTCAGCACGCGGTCGATGATGCGCCGGTGCGAGGCGGAGACCAGGGCCGTGGGGATCTCGTGCGCGGAGAGTTCCGCGAGCAGCCGGGCGGCCCCCGGCATGAGCGGCAGGGTACGGCCGATGCGCTTCTCGAAGCCGTCGTTGAGCAGCACGCTGAGTTCGGCGAGGGTGATGTCGGCCCCGGTGGCCTCGATCAGGAATCCCGCGCTGCGGCTCATGGGGGCCGCCGACGACCACGTGGCGCCAGGAGTCGTCGAGGGTGTGGCCGAGGAGGCGAAGACCTCGGCCTCGACGTCCCACCAGAAGCCCTCGGTGTCCACCAGGGTGCCGTCCATGTCGAGGAGCACCGCCTGGAGGGCTGAGCGCTTCGGCCGTACGGGTTCCGAGCGCGGGGACCGTACTGGTCATCCACGTACCTCCTTGAAGGGACGATCGGGCCGGTTCCCACGAAGGGAACCGGCCTGCGGTGGACCGACCAGTGTACGTCGTGCGGGACAGGAACGCCTGGTGTGGCCGCCGAAGCGGCACGGAGGCGTCCCACGGCGCCTCAGCGGGCGTTGAAGTACTTCGCCTCCGG